>OZ254140.1:0-1496323 GCA_965267775.1 Candidatus Nanopelagicaceae bacterium
ATGGTGTTAACCGCCCTTGAGTTGACCCAGTTATGGGAGCGCGTGGTCGATCATGTTTCGACAGGCGAACCTCAACACCGAGCCTTCTTAGCGATGACCAAACCGCTCGGACTCGTTCCTAATGAGGATGGACCGGCAAGCCTCTTGGTAGCAGCTCCAAACGCCTTCGCGAAAGATGTTCTCGAGTCTCGACTTCGCCCAGTTGTTAATGAAGTCCTCTCTCGTGAACTCGGAGGTCCTGCAAATATCGCAGTGATGGTCGATGAGAGCATCGAACTCGCAGATCTACCAGAGCCAACAGTCACTGTTGAAGTTCCACGTCCTGGAACAGGTCGCGAAGCTGCGCCATCGATTTCATCAACATCTTCTAGTGATGCACTTGGTTCACAGTTAAATGAACGATACACATTTGAAACTTTCGTTACTGGAGAATCAAATCGTTTCGCACGCGCTGCTGCGATTGCAGTAGCAGAAGCGCCAGCGAAGGCTTACAACCCGCTCTTTATCTACGGTGATTCAGGTCTTGGAAAGACTCACCTTCTCCATGCAATTGGTGCATATTCACGCGAGCTCTTTCCAAATATTCGAGTGCGTTATGTTTCATCAGAAGAATTTACCAACGACTTTATTAACTCGATTCGCGATGATAAAGCAACATCTTTCCAACGTCGCTATCGTGATTTAGATGTGCTGCTTATTGACGATATTCAATTTCTTGAAAATAAAGAGCGTACACAGGAAGAGTTCTTCCATACATTTAACACTTTGCATAATGCGAAGAAGCAGATTGTTATCTCATCTGATCGCTCACCAAAACAATTAACAACTCTCGAAGATCGACTTCGCTCACGTTTTGCGTGGGGGTTCACAATCGATGTTCAACCACCAGAGCTTGAGACACGTATCGCTATCTTGAGAAAGAAAGCGGCACAAGACCGACTCAACGCACCTGATGATGTTCTTGAATTTATCGCAAGTAAAATCTCTACAAATATTCGCGAGCTCGAAGGTGCACTTATCCGTGTTACTGCATTTGCTAGCTTGAACCGTCAGAGCGTTGATATGGGTCTTGCTGAAATCGTTCTTAAAGATTTAATGCCATCTGAATCAAATCCAGAGATCACAGCTGCAACGATCATGGCTCAGACCGCTGCCTTCTTTAAACTCACACTGGAAGATCTCTGTGGCACCTCTCGCTCTCGCGCACTTGTTGAGGCTCGCCAGATTGCGATGTACCTTTGCCGTGAGCTGACCGACCTTTCACTTCCTAAGATTGGCCAGACCTTCGGTGGCCGTGACCATACGACTGTGATGCATGCCGATCGAAAGATCCGTGAGCTTATGGCAGAGCGACGAGCTCTCTATAACCACGTTAATGAGATCACCACCAAGATTAAGCAGCAAAGCTCCTACTAACTCTCTACCGGTCATCGTTAATGACCAGTTGAGAGATGTCCGCTTTAACACCTTTACCCCCAGATGTGGAAAAGATGTGGATAACTGTGGATAAAGCGGGATTTATGTGGGTAGTGGGAGGTGTTTCAAGAGAATTTAGCTAGAAAGAGAAGGGAAGGTAGGGAGATGAGTAGATCTATCCATAGGTTATCCACACTTTCTACAGGTTTATCCACAGAAATAAAGGATAACTTCTCCCTTCTGACCAGCCCTTTTACCTTTTACCCACAGAAAACCCTTACACCTATTACTACTACTTTTATATATAAATATCTCTCTCCCCAAGCGAACCTGTGGGACCGCACCACCCATTCCTTTATTGAAGGCATCTATGCCAAACTTTCCAACCTTGGAGTGGTTAATACACCGACGGATGAGATGAGGGCTTCGGCATGAAATTCACAGTAGATCAGCAGGCGTTAACTGATGGCGTTAATTGGGTATCTCGCTCCCTCTCAACCCGCCCAATCAAGACCGAGCTCCTCGGTATCAAAATCGATGCAACTGGCGATCAGGTGATTCTCTCTGCCTCAGATCTCGAGACATCCTCTAAATCCCACTTCACCGCAGATATCTTTGAAAAGGGCGAAGTTCTCGTTCCCGGAAAGTTACTCGCTGAAATCTCTCGTTCACTTCCTAATAAACCAATCACTATCACTCTAGATGGTTCACGTGTTTTAGTAACTTCAGGTTCAGCAAAGTTCACACTTCCAACGCTCTCATTATCTGAATATCCAAATCTTCCAGAACTTCCAGAGCGCACAGGTGTTGTTGCAAGTGACACCTTCGCAACAGCGGTTGCACAAGTTGCAATCGCAGCAGGTCGTGACGACTCACTACCTACATTGACAGGTGTTCATGTTGAGATTGAAGAAGATAAAGTAACTCTCGCAGCAACAGATCGATACCGTCTCGCTGTCCGTGAATTTAATTGGGACCCATCAACACCAGGACTCTCAACTTCAGCGCTGATGCGCGCTCGCACACTTGCGGATGCTGCTAAATCACTCACTGGTTCTAAAGAGGTAAACCTCTCCTTCGCACCAGCAACATCTTCAGATCGCCTCGCAGGTTTCTCAGGCGCTGGAAAGACAATGACATCACGTATGTTGGATGGAACATTCCCTCCATACCGCCACCTTCTTCCAACTGAAGCATCTACAACTGCAGTTGTAGAGGTTGCACCATTCTTAGATTCTGTTCGTCGTGTTGCACTCGTTGCAGATAAGACAATTCCACTACGTCTTGAATTTGCAGATGGTGGTGTCTCACTCGAAGCAGGAACAGGTGAAGAGGCACAAGCGACAGAGACAATCGATGTACTCCTTAATGGAGATCCCATCTCAATCGCATTTAATCCAGTGTTTCTCGCAGATGGACTACAAGCTGTAGGAACTCCATTTGTACAGATTTCATTTACCGGATCAAACAAGCCAGCTATTTTGACTGGGCGCAGCGAACCTAACGGTGCCTCTATCGATACATATAAGTACTTGTTGATGCCAATGCGTTACGCATCTTAAGAACTCCTTCGGTAGATAGTTAATAATGCGCGTTAAACGGCTAGCGCTGACCAACTTCCGCTCCTATAAAGAGCTCGAGCTGGAGTTCGCACCTGGTCCTACGACTTTCATCGGTAATAATGGTTCAGGTAAAACAAATATCGCAGAGAGTTTGATCTACCTCGCATACCTGTCATCACATCGCGTCTCAACTAATCAGCCACTTCTTGCTCTAGGTAGCGATCAAGCAATCATCCGCGCCGAGATCGAGCGCGACAATAGAACTCTGCAAGTAGATCTAGAGATCAATGCAAGTAAAGCTAACCGCGCACGTCTTAATAGCAACGCTGTTAAATCACAACGCGAAATTCTCGGAGCGCTTCAAATTGTTTACTTCTCCCCTGAAGATCTCGATCTTGTTCGAGGTGAACCAACAGATCGACGTAACTTCCTGGACAAATTACTTATTACCCAATCACCACGTTTAGCTGGCGTCATCAGTGATTACGACCGAGTTGTTCGCCAGAGAAATACTCTCCTTAAAACTCGCGCACCGCAGAACGCGCTAGAACCATGGACAGAACAACTTATTAGATTTGGTGCCGAGCTATCGGCAGAGCGTGTGAAGTTAGTTGATGATCTCAACCCTTATGTTGCAGAGCATTATCGAAACCTCAACGAGGTAAAGCCAGCATCAATCTCATATAAATCATCAACCGAAGGCCTCACGGCAGATGTCAATGAAAATATTGAAATTATGCAGCTTCGTGCAACCGAAGTAATCAAACAAGAGATGGATCGCGGGGCATCACTGATTGGTCCACACCGAGATGATCTCCATCTCCAACTTGGTGATTTTCCAGCGAAAGGTTATGCAAGTCACGGTGAATCATGGTCGATGGCTATTGCGCTCCGTATCGGCAGTTACACACTTCTTAAATCCGAAGGTGCGGATCCAGTATTGATTCTCGACGATATCTTCGCTGAGCTTGACAACCAACGTCGCCAACAATTAACTGCCGTCACACAATTAGCCGAACAAACAATTATTACGACAGCTGTTGAAAGTGATCTCCCACCAGAGCTATTGTCTGCAAAGTTCTATGTAACCCCCGGACAGGTAGAGAAGAGGTAACGATGGCAAAGCGCGATCTCGCCCTCGATCTCTTCCGCAGCTATAAAACCGGTTTTATCAAGAAGTCCCGTCCGCGCCCTGAACGCGGTCAAGGCCCTGGAGATCCAACTCTTGTCGCCAATATCCTCGAAGACCTAGTGAAGGATCGCGAATGGGATTCAGGGTTAGCCGAAGGCAATCTCTTCGCCACCTGGGCGAAGATTGTTGGGGCAGATGTCGCCCAGCACACCGAACCCATCTCCCTCCTTGAGGGCAAATTGCTCATCCGATGTTCATCGACTGCTTGGGCGACCCAATTGACCCTGGCTCAGAACGACATCCTCGCCACTATCCGAGCTAGCGCTCCCGGCGCCCTCGTCGAGGCGCTCCGTTTCATCGGCCCCCAAGCTCCAAGCTGGAAGAAGGGCATCCGCAGCGTGAGTAATGGAAGGGGCCCCCGAGACACTTACGGGTAACGCCTCAAAGGCGAAGGAAAGGCGATTTTAAAAAGTCTTTCCAAATCGCCGGTTCGCCTTTAAGGCGGAATATTTATCGGTAGCGGGGTGTTCTACCTATCAAGAAACCTGAGTCGCAACGACTCAACTCTTTGGGTACTATCAACTCAGGTCTCCCAGTAAGTAACCCTGACCCAAATTGGCTCGGGAGACGAGTAATCGTGAAAACGAAGGAGTTATATAAATGGCTAGAGCAGTCGGAATCGACTTAGGAACAACAAATAGCTGCGTATCAGTTCTTGAAGGTGGAGAGCCAACAGTTATTGCAAACGCAGAAGGCGCTCGCACAACCCCATCGATCGTCGCATTCGCAAAGAATGGCGAAGTTCTCGTCGGTGAAGTTGCAAAGCGTCAATCAGTGACAAATGTTGAGCGAACAATCCGTTCCGTTAAGCGTCACATGGGTACATCTTGGACACAAGAGATTGATGGCAAGAAGTACACACCACAAGAAATTTCAGCGCGCGTTCTTCAGAAGTTGAAGCGCGATGCAGAGGCTTACCTCGGTGAGTCAGTAACAGATGCAGTTATTACAGTCCCTGCATATTTCTCCGATGCAGAGCGTCAAGCAACTAAAGAAGCCGGTGAGATCGCAGGACTTAATGTTCTCCGCATCATCAACGAGCCAACTGCTGCAGCCCTTGCATACGGTCTTGATAAGGCTGATAAAGAGCAGACAATTCTCGTCTTCGACCTCGGTGGTGGAACCTTCGACGTTTCACTCCTTGAAATCGGCGACGGTGTCGTTGAAGTAAAGGCAACATCAGGTGATAACCACCTCGGTGGAGATGACTGGGATCAAGCACTTGTTGATCACCTCGTAAAAACTTTCGGATCTGCAAGTGGCATCGACCTTACAAAAGATAAGATGGCAATGCAGCGTATCCGCGAAGCTGCAGAGAAGGCGAAGATTGAACTCTCATCTTCACAATCTGCAACTATCAACCTTCCATACATCACAGTTGATGCAGAGAAGAATCCACTCTTCCTCGACGAGACAATCACACGTGCACAGTTCCAAGCACTTACAGCTGATCTACTCGATCGTTGCAAAAAGCCATTCCAAGCTGTACTTAAAGATGCAGGAATTGCAATCAACAAGATCGAATCAGTTGTTCTCGTTGGTGGATCTACTCGTATGCCAGCTGTTGTTGATTTGGTACGCGAACTTACCGGTGGAAAAGAGCCAAATAAGGGCGTAAACCCTGATGAAGTAGTTGCAGTAGGTGCATCACTTCAAGCCGGTGTTCTCAAAGGCGAAGTGAAGGATGTTCTCCTTCTCGATGTCACACCTCTCTCACTTGGTATTGAGACCAAGGGTGGAGTAATGACAAAGCTCATTGAGCGAAACACAACTATTCCAACAAAGCGTTCAGAGATCTTTACAACTGCTGACGATAGCCAGCCAGCTGTACAGATTCAGGCTTACCAAGGTGAGCGTGAGATGGCTGCATATAACAAGAAGCTCGGCATGTTTGAGCTCACTGGAATTGCACCCGCTCCACGCGGAGTTCCGCAGATCGAAGTAACTTTCGATATCGACGCTAATGGAATCGTTCATGTATCAGCGAAGGATCTCGCAACTGGTAAAGAGCAGGGCATGACCATCACAGGTGGCTCAGCTCTTTCAAAGGATGAGATTGATCGCATGATGCAAGATGCTGAAGCACACGCCAATGAAGATAAGCAGCGTCGTGAAGAGGCAGAGATTCGTAACACTGGCGATTCACTTCTCTATCAGACAGAGAAGTTCCTTAAAGATAATGAAGGTAAGTTCGAAGGTGAGCTTGCTACACAGAAGTCAGAGCTCGATGCAGCACTTGAAGAGTTGAAGACAGCTCTCGGCGGTGCAAACTTCGAGATGATCAAATCATCTACTGAGAAGGTATCAACACTTTCACAGGCAGTTGGTGGCGCACTCTATGCAGCTAATGCTGCACAAACAGAGGGTGCTCCAGCAGATGATGGCGTCGAAGACGCTGAAGTTATTGATGAGGATGCGTCTAACTAATGACTGATGAATCAACACCAGTTGATGAAGTTGTAGAAGATGTAGTTGTGGAGGCACCGGGTCAGGAGACTGACCCGGTTGCATCTCTTACTGCAGACCTTCAACGTCTTCAGGCTGAATATGCCAACTACCGCAAACGTGTAGAGCGTGATCGTTCCGTCGCCCACGAACTCGCAATCGGCTCTGTATTAACAGAGCTATTGGCTACTTTGGACGATGTCGACCGCGCCTCACAGCACGGTGAACTCACCGGTGGCTTCAAGGCAGTTGCAGATCAACTAGCCTCTATTACAAACCGTTTTGGTCTCGAAAAATATGGAACCGATGGTGATCTATTTGATCCACAGATCCATGAAGCGCTGATGCATGAGACATCCGCAGATGTTGCAGTTGCTACAGCATCGAAGATCTTGCAACCTGGTTATAAGTACAAAGAGCGCATCTTGCGCCCTGCACGTGTATCTGTAACAGAGCCAGAGGCTTAAATAAAAGATGGCTGCGAAAGATCTCTACGAGAAGGACTTCTATAAAGTCCTAGGTGTTGATAAAAAGGCGACCCCTGAGGAAATTAAGAAGAAGTACCGCTCATTAGCGCGCGATCTACACCCTGATAAGAATCAGGGTGATTCTGCGTTGGAAGAGAAATTTAAAGCTGTCTCTGAAGCTTATGACATCTTGTCTGATGCTAAGAAGCGCGCAGAGTATGACGAAGCGCGTTCACTCTTTGAACGTGGCGGTTTCCGCGCACCTACCGGTGGCGGAAATTACCAAGGTGGAGATTTCTCTGACATCTTCGGTGGTGGAAACCCACAAGATATCTTTGCAAATCTCTTCGGTGGAGCGGGTATGCGTCGCGGTCCACGTAAAGGACAAGATCTTCAAACCGAATCAACAATTACATTTAAGGAGTCCATCTTTGGAACAACTCTTGATTTGAAATTATCTTCAGATGGAAAGGCGCAGAACATCACTGCGCGCGTTCCGGCTGGAGTCAACGATGGCGCAAAAATTCGCGTCAAAGGAAAAGGTGCGCCAGGAGAAGCTGGTCCTGGTGATCTCTTCATCTTGCTCACCGTAAAAGCACACCCAATCTTTTCGCGTAAAGGCGAGAACTTGTTATTAACTCTGCCGGTAACTTTTGCTGAGGCTACTCTTGGCGCAGATATAAAAGTTCCGACACTGAGCGGTGAAGATGTCACTGTTCGCCTCGCTCCTGGAACACCTACAGGACGTGTACTTCGCGTTAAAGGTCGAGGAATAACTAAGGGCCACACCGTCGGCGACCTACTTGTGACTATCGATGTTCAAGTTCCACGTCGCGTTGAAGGTGAAGCTCTAGAGGCGCTGAAGAAATTTGAGGAACTGACAAAAGATCATGATGTTCGTTCTGAATTTAATACAAAGGCGAAGGTATGAGCGAGAACCGCGAACCACAAGAGCTCGACGATGAGAAAGGTCTCTACGTCATCTCAGTTGCGGCAGAGCTCTCTGGACTGCACCCACAAACTTTGCGCCAATATGATCGCCTTGGTTTAGTCTCACCAGATCGGACCGAAGGACGTAACCGCCGTTATTCACTACGCGATATTGCATCCCTTCGTATGGTCCAACGCCTCGTGGGTGAAGGAATCAACCATGCAGGGGTAAAGCGAATTATTGAGCTTGAAACCGCGATGGCCAATATGGCGATAGAAGTTGCACAGCTTCGTATCGAGATGGATGCGCTCCTAGAAGAGAATCCACCAAAGAGTTTAAAAGCTAAGAAGAAATCTCCTGAAGTCATTCTCTATGACGACAAGAAGTAAGGGATAAGGTCACCCCATGAGCGCACGCGAATCCCTTAAGAATGAAATCATCAACAAGGCTGTAGTTCACGGAAAAGTGATCCTATCTTCAGGTAAAGAAGCTGATTACTACGTAGATCTTCGCCGCATTACTTTGGATCATGTTGCAGCTCCATTAGTTGGTGAGGTCATGCTCGATCTCACCAAAGATCTTGAATTCGATGCAGTTGGTGGCTTAACACTTGGTGCAGATCCTGTTGCAACAGCGATGATGCATGTTGCATCACGCAACAGTCGCGCACTTGATTCATTTGTTGTTCGCAAAGAAGGAAAAGCTCACGGACTTCAACGTCGCATCGAAGGCCCAGATGTAAAGGGCAAGCGAGTATTGGCTGTTGAAGATACTTCAACGACAGGTGGCTCTGTATTAACAGCAGTTGAAGCGCTCATTGAGGCTGGCGCAATTGTTGTTGGAGTCGCCGTTATCGTTGAGCGTGGTGCAAAGGATGCAATCGAGGCAGCTGGTTATAAGTATTACGCCGCCTACCAATTAGCAGATCTCGGTCTTTAAGAGAGATCCTTCTTCGTACGCCACTCTTTCAATACCTCAACTGCAACCGGTAGGACGCTGACAAAGACAATCAGCGCAATAATCGGCAGCAAGTACTTATCGATAGATCCACTGATTTTATTTCCTAGTACAAAACCTGCACCGAGAACTAATTGTGTCCATAGGACTGCGCCAATCACATTCCAGAGAAGGAATTTACGTGCTGGATAGCCGATGATTCCCACCATTGGATTAATCAAGGTGCGCACAAAAGGAATGAAGCGCGCAAGGATTAAAGCCTTACCAACGCCATACTTTGTAAGCCATCGCTCTGTCTGTGCAACGCGCTCTTGAGTAAAGAATCGACCATTAGGGCGATCAAAGAGTTTACGACCGTAACGATTTCCTAAGAAGTGGCCGAATTGCGAACCGATAATTGCAACAAGTGGCGCACCGATGAAGATCGAGAGAGCGTGAAGTGAAGCTCCACCAAGAATCTCTGCTCCTGCAGATGAGGCTGCGATTCCAGCGATAAAGAGAAGTGAATCTCCGGGAAAGGCGAGGCCAACGAGAAGCCCAGTCTCTGCAAAGATAATTGCAAGAACTCCAATAAGCCCTAAATCTCCAACAATCGAATGTGCATCAAAAAGGTTTGCGGCAATATTCATATAGAGAGGATAAGGTAGCCGATATGGAATCAACGCAATCAGCAACCGTATTCAGCGAGAAATTCCGTCCACAATTACATTTCACCCCTGCTCGTAATTGGATGAACGATCCCAATGGGCTGCTCTACTACAAAGGCGTATTCCACCTCTTCTTCCAACATAATCCTTCAGGTGATTTGTGGGGAAATATGTCATGGGGCCATGCAACCAGTACCGATCTCTTCCATTGGCAAGAGCTTCCAGTGGCGATTCCATGCACAGAGAACACTGGGATTTTTAGCGGTAGCGCAGTTGTGGATTACACCAATAGTGCCAACTTCGGTAGCGTTGAAAATCCAGCGCTGGTAGCTATCTATACATCACATAAGAATGATGGCAGCCATCAATCTCAACACCTCGCCTACAGCAATGACGAAGGTCTTACCTGGAGCGAGTACGAGCAGAACCCTGTTCTCGATTTAGGGATGAAAGATTTTCGCGATCCAAAGGTCACATGGGATCCAACAGATAATTCTTGGCTGATGACAATTGCAAAACCAGAGGAACATAAAATCGCATTCTTTAGATCCTCTGATTTAAAGGAGTGGAAGCATCTCTCAGACTTCGGTCCAATGGGCGCAGTTGGTGGCTGTTGGGAATGTCCCGATCTCTTTGCGCTGACAACTCCATCAGGAGTTACTAAGTGGGCTCTTCTTGTTTCCCTCAACCCAGGCGGCCTTACAGGTGGATCAGGAACCCAATACTTCATCGGCGAATGGAATGGTGAAGAATTTACCGCAGAGCAAGATCCACTCTGGATTGATGGTGGCCGCGATAACTATGCCGGAGTGACCTTTAATAACACGCAGGATAATCGCCGAATCTTTATCGGTTGGATGAATAACTGGGAGTACAGCAACACAATCGAAACATCCCCATGGCGCGGAGCGATGACGCTACCGAGAGAACTCTCAATCTCAAGTAGCAATGGAAAATTCCAATTACATCTCCAGCCCGTAGCCGAATATTCAAAAATCCAAGGTGAGCGCGTGGGAGATAACGACAGCCTTGAATTACAAGAAATCTCAGTAGAGATAGGTAAGAACGAATCTACAACGCTTCGAATCAGCGATGGCAACGGACGTTATATCGAGTGCGGATACTCTGCAAAGAAGAGCGCGCTCTTTGTTGATCGATATCACGCTTGGTTCGGCGAATATCAAAATAATTTTCAAGAGAGCAAGGTAGATAGCGAGAACTTCACCCTCATTGCAATTATTGATAGAGGCGCAATTGAGGTATCAACAGAATCAGGAAAATCACTTATCACTTCATTGCACCTACTCGATGGTGAAAACTATTCAGTAGAAGTAATTACCGGTGATTTAAGCAAAATTAAACGCCGTAGATTATTTACAACACATTCCAATTAATGCGAAGATAACAGCTATATCAAAGGGGTTCGGAGATGACATTTCCAGAAGATTTCTCATGGGGCGTAGCAACAGCTGCCTTTCAAGTTGAAGGCGCATCAAAGGAAGATGGTCGCGGCCCTTCTATCTGGGATACCTTCTGCGATACACCTGGCAAGGTTGCAAATGGCGACAACGGTGAAGTCGCTTGCGATCACTACCACCGTTACTTAGACGATATTAAAATCATGCAAGAGATCGGCGTGAAGTCATACCGTCTCTCTATCGCATGGCCACGACTCTTCCCACAAGGAGATCACGTCCGCGAAGATCGCGGATTCGCCTTCTATGACAAGCTTATTAACGCGCTTATTGCTGCAGGTATCGAGCCGCTAGTAACTCTCTACCACTGGGATTTACCACAACCACTTGAAGATAAGGGTGGCTGGGCAGATCGCCAGATTCTCGATGCATTTGAATTCTATGCAACTGAAGTTGCACAACATTTCGGCGATCGCGTCAAGCGTTTCTCACCTATCAATGAACCATGGGTTGTCTCTTGGCTCGGTTACGGAATCGGTGTGCACGCACCAGGACGCACATCACGTAAGGATGCATTTGCTGCAGCGCACCACACTGTGATGGTCCACGCCATTGCATCGCGTGCAATCAAGAAGGTTCGCCCTGATGCTCTTGTGGGTCCCGTACTTAACCAAGCTAACTTCCCAATGGATGATCCCAATGATCCAGTTTTGATTCACGCAAACGATGTGATGGATGCACAGCAGAACCGTTGGTGGATGGATGCGATGTATAAGGGTAAGTATCCAGAAGTTCTTCTTCGCCACTTCGCTGATGAGATCAACGCTGTCGTTCAACCAGGTGATCTCGAGCTAGCAAGTTCAACGCCTAATGATTTCATTGGAATCAATTACTACTTCGATAACCGTATGGGTCTTCCAGGAAACGATGGCGAGAAGTTCTATGACATGTCGAATGTCTTTGATCTCGATGTTGATATGACGATGCATGGAGATAAGACCGATATGGGTTGGGCAATCACTCCAGAGGGCCTCACCAATCTCTTGGTCCGCTGGCATCGCGAACTCGGCGATCGATGCCCAGATATTTACATCACTGAAAATGGTTGCGCTTATGGCGATGGAGTCTCAGATGATGGGGCGGTCCATGACGAGCGACGCATCGCATATTTAGAGAAGCACCTCAAGGCGATGAAGGCAGCGATCGATGCTGGCTCACCGGTGAAGGGCTACTACCAGTGGTCACTCCTCGATAACTTTGAATGGGCCCTTGGCTATGAGAAGCGCTTCGGAATAGTCCATGTGGACTTTGCGACCCAGAAGCGCACCCTCAAGGATTCAGCGCTCTGGTACTCAGCTGTCGTGAAGAGCAACGGCTCCACCCTCGCTTAGTTTTTGCAGTTTTCTGCAAAAAAACCGCTTGTAAGCGTTACTCAATCGTTAGCACCCTCACGCTCACCCATAGGCGCCAATTCCTTGCAAGTGAGCGTAAACCGTCCGAGAATAGGGCCACGGAGACAGGCTTCCTGGCTTGCCTCGATTACCCAATTACAAAGGACAAAAATGAAAAAGAGCACACGTGTCGTTTTCGGCGCATTCGCTGTTTCTCTTGTTGCTTCTGTAGTGGCATCAGTTTCACCAGCATCAGCTGCTGTTAACTGTGATCCATATTCAGGCTACAAGAGCATGAAGGGCAAGACAGTAACAATCTTCACATCAATCCTTGAGCCAGAGCTCACAACTCTTAACACTGCAAAGAAAGATTTCGAAACTTGCACAGGTGTAAAGATTAAAATTGAAGGATCAAACCAGTTCGAAGCACTTCTTCCAGTTCGCGTAAAGGGCGGCAACGCACCAGATATCGCATGGATCCCACAGCCAGGTCTTCTTCAGAAGATGGTTGCAACAGGCAAGGTAGTTCCAGCACCTAAGGCAGTTGTTGCAAACGTTGACAAGTATTGGTCAAAGTCATGGAAGGATCTCGGAACTGTAAACGGTAAGTTCTACGCAGCTCCTTTCGGATCAAACATGAAGTCACTCGTGTGGTACTCACCAAAGCAGTTCGCAAAGAACGGTTACACAGTTCCAAAGACTTGGGATGAAATGACAGCTCTTGCAGACAAGATGGCCGCAAACGGTCAGATTGCATTCTGTGGTGGTCTCGGTTCAGGTGGCGCAACAGGTTGGCCAGGAACTGACTGGGTAGAGCAGATGGTTCTCCGTGAGTACGGAGCAAAGGTCTACGCTGACTGGGTTTCACACAAGGTGAAGTTCTCAGATCCAAAGATTCAGGCAGCAATGAAGAAGGTTGCTGACTGGATGCAGAACCCTAAGTGGGTTGGAAATGTTAAGGGAATCGCAACAACTACATTCCAGGATGCAGGTAAGGGAATTCCTACAGGTAAGTGCAACATGCTTCAGCAGGCATCTTTCTACGGAAATATCCTCGCTGACGAAGGAGCAACAATCTCTGAGAAGGGTGACGTATTCGCGTTCTACCTTCCAGCTACAAACTCATCAGTATCAGTTCCTGTAGTTGGCGGTGGCGAGTTCACAGCTGCATTCTCATCACGTCCAGAGGTACAGCAGGTTCAGGCTTACCTTTCATCAGCGACATTCGCTACATCACGCGTACAGCTTGATCACTGGGTATCTGCAAACAGTGGTGTTCCACTATCTGCATACAAGGATCCAATCGACAAGCTTGCTGCTACCTACCTCTCAAACCCTAAGTCAACATTCGCATTTGACGCATCAGACTTGATGCCAGCTGCTGTTGGTGCAGGCGCTGAGTGGAAGGAATTCACAGCATGGTTCGGTGAAGGCAAGTCAATCGCTGAAGTTACAAAGGCGATCGATGCAGCTTGGCCAGCATCATAATTATTAGTTCACACTAATAATAAAAAGTAATTAGTTCCGGGGAGTTCGTAAAAGAACTCCCCGGAACTAATATTTTCCCAATGTAGTTCTAAGCAAAAAAAGAAGAGGTGTATAACGTGGACGGTTTCCTCCCCACAACTCTCACGAAATTTGGAAGCGTATTCTCGGCGATTGCAATCTTTATCGTCGTTCTAGGTGTCATCTTCTTCATCGCAGGTAAGTTCAACGGCAAGAAGGCTCGAGTCATCGCCATTGTCGTCTTTGTTGGTCCAGCACTCATCTTGTTATTAGCCGGTTTGATTATTCCCGCAATTCGTACAGTGATGTTTAGCTTTATGGATCCAGATTCACTTAAATTTATCGGTTTTGACAATTACACATGGATGTTTAAAGATCCCAATGTTGCCATCATCATGCGCAACACCTTGCTATGGCTCTTGGTAACTCCAATCCTCACAACTGCACTTGGTCTCTTGCTCGCAGTAATGCTCGATCGCATCAAGCGCGAATCAATTCCAAAATCACTTCTCTTTATGCCGATGGCTATCTCATTCGTCGGCGCATCAATTATCTGGAAGTTCGTCTATGAGTTCCGCGATAGCGGCACTCAGATCGGCTTGCTCAATGCGATCTGGACCCACCTCGGTGGCGAGCCAGTGAATTGGATGCTCAATAAGCCCCTCAACACCTTCCTTCTGATGGTGATCCTCATCTGGACTCAGATGGGCTTTGCAATGGTGATCTTGTCAGCGGCAATTAAGGCTGTTCCAGCTGACGTTGTAGAGGCATCAGCCCTCGATGGCGCCTACGGTTTCAAGCTCTTCCGCCTCATTACCTTCCCAATGGTCAAGACAACGGTAATTGTCGTTCTGGCAACCCAGGTCGTTGGCGCACTCAAACTCTTCGATATCGTGCGAACAATGACCGGCGGTAACTTCGGAACGAACGTTCTCGCCAATGAGATGTACTCACAGGTCTTCGTGCAGTTCGATCAAGGTAAGGGTTCAGCGCTAGCTGTCGTTCTCTTTATCTGTGTCTCACCAATCTTGATCTATAACATCCGTTCAATCCGTAGAGAGCGAGCACACTAATGAGCCTCAAAATCTCAAAGCCAAGCTCTGGACGACAGATCTTCTCTTCAAAGATTGCAGCAACCGTTGTATGGACAATCACCATTCTCTGGACGATTCCTACACTCGGATTGCTCGTCACTTCATTCCGCACAGGCGATGCAATCTACGCAACTGGATGGTGGTCATCATTTAGCCATCCATCATTCACGCTTCAGAATTACCGTACCGTCTTCTTAGGTGGAGCATCAGAATCCTTAAGCGATGGAATTCTTCCTTACTTCATTAACTCAATTGTCATCACACTTCCAGCGACTATCTTCCCAGTCATCATCGCAACGATGGCGGCCTACGGTCTCGCTTGGGTTAAATTTAAGGGCGCAGATTTCCTCTTCTTCGCAATCTTCGCACTTCAAATCGTTCCACTACAGATGTCACTTATTCCATTGCTCCAACTCTTTACTGGTGGCGCACATATTGGATCGGTAACAATCTTCCCGGCACTCGGTATTGCGGGAAAGTTTGCCGGTATCTGGTTACCTCACACAATGTTCGCTCTTCCATTGGCGATTTACTTACTTCATAACTTCATCGCATCACTTCCACGCGAGCTGATGGAAGCTGCGTATGTAGATGGTGCAAACCACTTCTATATCTTCCGCAAGATTGTGATTCCGCTATCTGTGCCAGGAATTGCAGCTCTTGCGATCTTCCAATTCCTCTGGGTTTGGAACGATCTTCTTGTAGCTCTTACCTTTGCTAGCGGTACTGAAGAAGTAGCGCCAATCAATGCGAAATTGGCATCCCTAGTGGGTCAATATGGATCTACATGGACTTCACTGACTGCCGGTGCATTTATTACGATTTCAATTCCATTGGTCGTATTCTTTAGTTTGCAGCGTTACTTTGTACGCGGACTTACAGCTGGTTCTGTTAAGTAATTTAATTTAGATTCTTAACAGATTCACGTATTACTAAAGATGTAGGCACCTTCATCTGTGTTGTGTTGCCTGCAGGCTTCTCAATCTTTGCCATAATTTGTGATGCAGCGAGTTGTCCTAAGAACTGCACTGGCTGCGCAACGGTTGTGAGAGCAACTGTCTCTGAAAACTCATGATTGTCATAACCAATCACAGAGATATCGTCAGGAACCTTCAACCCCTTCTTTGTGATTGCGCGAAGGACGCCAAATGCCATCTCATCTGATTGACAGAAGATCGCTGTCGGTAGCTTCTTGCGACGAAGGAACTCATCCATAGCGAGCTCTGCTGTATGACTATCAAAACCTGCCGGGATCTCGAATGCAGGGTTATGTTCAATCCCATTGCGCTCAAGGGCGTTACGAAAGCCTAAGAGGCGCTGATCAGCTACTTCAAATTCGAAGGCGAATGAATTCTGCCCCACCATGATTGCAATCTCACGATGGCCCATCTCAATGAGGTGCTCGGTTGCAAGCTCTGCCCCTTGAATATCGTCGATAGAGACGCAGTCACATCGATTGTTGGGAATTCCCACCAGCGCCACTGGAATACCAAGGCCAAGGATCTGATCAAACTCTCGCTCAGTCGGAGGAAGTGAGATAACGATGAGGCCATCGACCTTTCCCACCAACTTCTTCTGTTGAAAGACACGTTGACGAGCATCGATCTGCGCAAAGTTATAGAGCAGTAAATCCATACCTGCTTCGCGTAGAGCTTGCTCGACTCCAGCGATTGCCTGAGAGAAGTACCAGCGAGAGATAAAGGGTGCAATCACTCCAATGGTGTTGGTGCGCTTTGTTGCACTTGCCGGCAGAAGATCTGGGCGAATCGGATAATCAAGGAGCTGTGCTGCTTCCACAATACGGCTGCGAGTACGTTCATTAACGTGTTGCATTCCGCGAAGTGCGCGCGAGACGGTGGCAGGAGAGACCCCTGCCTTCTTCGCAATCTCGACTATTCCTGACACAATATGTAAAGGATATGCAAAAAACTGCAAATATCAATAGTAGAAGGTAGACACTCGTGGCTCTCTCACTCGATAAGAATTGGTGGCGTCAAGCCGTTATCTACCAGATCTACCCACGTAGCTTTAAAGATTCTAATGGTGATGGCATCGGTGATATCAAAGGCATCACATCACAGATTGACTATCTCTCATCTCTTAACGTTGATGCAGTCTGGTTATCACCGTTCTATCCATCTGCACTTGCAGATGGCGGTTACGATGTTGATGATTACCGTGATGTCGATCCTAAATTAGGTTCACTTGCAGATTTCGATGAGATGCTCAGTAAATTACATGAAGTTGGAATCCGTGTCTTTGTAGATATCGTTCCCAACCACTCATCAAATCGCCACGAATGGTTTAAGGAAGCGATTGCAGCAGAACCAGGTTCTGCTGCGCGTAACCGATACATCTTCCGCGATGGCAAAGGTCCTAATGGAGAGTTACCTCCAACAAATTGGCCTTCACACTTTGCGCCGAGCGCATGGAGCCATGAATCAACTCAAGGTGGAAAATTTAACCAGTGGTACTGCCATTTATTCGCTCCTGAACAGCCTGATTTCAACTGGGATAACCGCGAAATTGAAGATGACTTCCTGAAGACTCTAAAGTTCTGGGCAGATCGTGGCGTTGATGGATTCCGTATCGATGTTGCGCATGCCTTGAAGAAAGATTTATCAGAGCCGCTGAAAGATCAAGCGCGCTACCCAGATCTCGTTAATCGCAAGCCTGATGAGAATATTCTCTTCGACCGCGATGAAGTACATGAAATTTATAAGGAATGGCGCCAGTTATTTAACCAATACGACCCACCACGCGTTGCTGTCGCAGAATCATATGTACCAGCAGATCGCCTCGCGCTCTATGCAAGTCCAGAAGAGCTAGGACAAGCATTTAACTTTGAACTTCTCAATGCAAACTTTAATGCGCATGAATATAAGACAGTTGTCGATCGCGCATTTAAGCAGGCACAATCAATTGGATCATCGACAACATGGTGCCTTAACAATCATGATCAGATGCGCCCTGCTACAAAATATGGATTGCTCCCAACTGTTGATCAGATTCGTTGGAAGAACTCTGCCGGTACAACAAGCCCAATCGATGCCGAACTCGGATTACGTTCTGCTATTGCGGCATCGATGTTCATCATGGCACTTCCTGGTTGCACCTACATCTATCAAGGTGAAGAGCTCGGCCTACAAGAAGTATTGGGAATTCCAGAAGATCAGATTCAAGACCCACAGTACTTGCGAAACCATAAGGTCGATGTCGGACGTGATGGTTGTCGAGTTCCACTTCCATGGACAGCAACAGGTCCTTCATATGGTTTCGGTACCGGCGGTTCGCATCTCCCACAACCTCAATGGTTCTCAGAGTGGTCGATTGAAGGAGAGAGTAAAGATTCAGAATCTCCTCTCTCAATCTTCCGAAAGGCACTTGCACTCCGTAAAGAGTTAGTAGCACCGGAGGAGATGACATGGCATGAGACTGGCAATCTCCATGTGCTGCACTTCTCTCGCCCCAATGGATGGCACTGCATCACCAACTTTGGTCGCGGCCACTTCGATCTGACAGGTAAGGGCGAGATCCTTCACGCCTCAGGACCTCTCTCTGAGGCCGGGATCTATCTCGTCCATGGCGTTGAGACCTCGGGCAACGACCTGCCACCGGCAACGACGGTCTGGCTCCGCGCTTAGGTAAAAATCACGCTCGATTTTTGACCTGTAATAGATATGTATATGTAGACTCGCCTCAGCCGTGGCCACGCTTCATGTGGCTGCACTGAATCTCCAACGGAGGAGAAACATGCGCGCTTCTGCCGCTAATTCACTGGTGCAGGTCACCGGGTCTAATCTAAATATCACTTTCGTGGTTCTAGCAGTCGCGCTCGGAGCGCTCGCTATCGCCGTCGCCCTACGCGCACAGGTCCTCGCTGCAAGCGATGGAACCGAGAAGATGCGTGAGATCGCTGGGGCAGTCCAGGAAGGCGCCGCTGCATACCTGCACCGCCAGTTCCAGACACTTTCATACTTTGTAGGAATCGTCTTCTTCCTACTCTTCGCTTTGCCTGCTGATACAACAACAATCCGTATCGGCCGTTCAATCTTCTTCCTTCTCGGCGCAGGCTTCTCAGCTCTCGTCGGTTACAACGGTATGTGGCTCGCTGTGCGCGCAAATGTTCGCGTTGCAGAAGCAGCTCGTCAGAAGGATGGCACCAAGGCAGTTCAGATCGCATTCCGTACAGGTGGCGTTGTCGGTATGACCACTGTCGGCCTCGGCCTCGTCGGAGCTTCACTTGTTGTAATTCTCTACCGCGAGAACGCACCAGTTGTTCTCGAAGGTTTCGGTTTCGGTGCTGCAATGCTCGCGATGTTTATGCGCGTCGGCGGCGGTATCTTCACAAAGGCAGCTGATGTCGGAGCAGACCTCGTCGGTAAGGTTGAGAAGAACATTCCAGAAGATGACCCACGTAACGCTGCAACAATTGCAGATAACGTCGGCGATAACGTCGGTGACTGCGCTGGTATGGCAGCAGACTTGTTCGAGTCATATGCAGTAACGCTCGTTGCAGCTTTGATTCTTGGTAAGGCAGCTTTCGGTAACGAAGGTCTTATCTACCCATTGATCGTTCCAGCAATTGGAATCATCACAGCTGTGATCGGAATCTTTGCAACAAAGCTTCGTTCAACAGATAAGTCAGCAATGACAGCAATCAACCGCTCATTCTTTATGTCAGCGATTATCTCTGCAGGTCTTACAGGCCTAGCAACATTTACTTACCTTCCAGCTAAATTCAACCTCCTTACAAATTACTCAACAGAAGTTGCTGCAGAAGCTGGCGACCTCAACCCACGTGTATTTGCGCTCGGAGCAGTAATCATCGGAATCGTTCTCGCAGCTGCAATTCAGGTACTTACAGGCTTCTTTACAGAGGTCGGCAAGCGTCCAGTAAATGATGTCTCTTCAGCATCACAGACAGGTGCAGCAACAGTAATTCTCGCTGGTATCTCTGTCGGTTTTGAATCAGCTGTTTACTCAGCACTTCTTATCGCAGCAGCCGTCTTCGGAGCTTTCTTGCTCGGTGGCGGTTCAATCGTCTTGTCACTCTTTGCAATCTCATTGGCAGGAACAGGACTTCTCACAACTGTTGGCGTCATCGTTGCGATGGATACATTCGGTCCTATCTCAGATAACGCACAAGGTATCGCTGAGATGTCAGGCGATGTAAAGGGCGAGTCAGCTCAGATCCTTACATCACTCGATGCAGTTGGTAACACAACTAAGGCGATCACAAAGGGAATTGCAATTGCAACAGCAGTTCTTGCAGCAACAGCTTTGTTCGGTGCATTTACAGATGCAATCAAGGAAGCAGTTGTTAAGGTCGGTCGCGCAACATCTGATCTTCAGTATCAGGGCGTTCTCGATATCGCCTCTCCTCGTAACCTCGTTGGTTTGATTATCGGTGCATCAGTTGTATTCCTCTTCTCAGGTCTTGCAGTCAATGCAGTATCTAAGGCAGCGGGCGCAGTTGTTGTTGAAGTGCGTAAGCAGTTCCATGAGCACCCAGGAATTATGAACGGAACAGAGAAGCCTGAATACGGCCGCGTTGTAGATATCTGTACACGCGACTCACTCCGTGAACTTGCAACACCAGGAATCCTTGCAGTGATGGCACCAATCGCAGTCGGCTTCGGTCTCGGCGTTGGCGCCCTCGGCGCATTCCTTGCTGGTGCAATCGGTACAGGAACTTTGATGGCTGTCTTCCTCTCTAACTCAGGCGGTGCTTGGGATAACGCGAAGAAGATGGTTGAAGATGGCAACTACGGTGGCAAGGGCTCAGAAGCTCACGCTGCAACAGTTGTTGGTGACACTGTTGGAGATCCATTTAAGGACACAGCAGGCCCAGCAATTAACCCACTTATCAAGGTAATGAACCTCGTTGGTCTCCTCGTTACTCCTGCAATCGTTGAGTTCTCACTCAATGGCCAGGATTGGAAGATTGCATTTACATGTGGTCTTGCAACGTTGATCATCGTCGGTGCATTGGTACGTAACCGCCGCCACCACGCTGTCGGCATTCAGTACTAAGAAGAAAGGTACTTCCCCACCTTTATGGCTTCGAAAAAAGCAGGCTCTAGCGCTGGCGAGCTCAAGACGCTCGTCATCGTTGAGTCCCCTGCAAAGGCTCGCAAGATTGGCGGCTACCTCGGCGATGGTTACATCGTCGAGGCTAGCGTCGGCCATATCCGCGACCTTCCGCAGCGCGCAGCCGATATCCCTAAGGAAGTAAAGAAGTTAGCGTGGTCTAAAGAGGGCGTCGATATCGAAAATGATTTCGCACCTTTATATGTCATCAACCCCGATAAGAAGGCGAAAGTTGCCGAGCTCAAGGAGTTGATGAAGGGCGCTCAAGAGATCCTTCTCGCAACTGACGAAGACCGCGAAGGTGAAGCGATTGCATGGCACCTCATTGAGGTCTTGCAACCAAAGATTCCCATTAAGCGCATGGTCTTCAATGAGATTACCGAAGAGGCAATTCAAGCCGCTGTAGAAAATACTCGCGATCTTGATTACAACCTCATTGATGCGCAAGAGACTCGTCGCGTTCTCGATCGTCTCTATGGCTACCGACTTTCTCCTGTTCTGTGGAAGAAAGTTATGCCACGTATCTCAGCAGGTCGTGTGCAATCAGTTGCAACACGTCTGATTGTTGAGAAGGAACGCGAACGTATGGCCTTCATCTCATCATCATGGTGGGATCTCGATGCAGCAACAGATCTTGGATTCTCTGCGCGTTTATTATCAGTCGATAATAAGAAGGTTGCATCAACATCTGACTTTGGTGCAGATGGCGCAGTTAAAGAGAAGTCACTGAAAGATATTTTGCTCCTCGACGAGAGCGCTGCTAAATCACTCGTTGAGTCTCTTAAGGGTTCACCACTGACAGTAAAGTCGATGGAGGAATCTCCACGAACTGAGCGTCCTAAGCCACCTTTTACGACATCAACAATGCAGCAAGATGCGGGTAGCCGACTTGGTTGGGGCGCACAGATCACTATGCGAGTTGCACAACGCTTATATGAAAACGGTTACATCACATATATGCGTACCGACTCAATTAACTTGAGTGAGCAAGCAATTAAGGCAGCGCGCGCTGCCGCAAAATCTTTATACGGCGCAGATCACGTCTATGAGACAGCACGCGTCTATCAAGGTAAGACGAAGAATGCACAAGAGGCGCACGAAGCGATTCGCCCAGCAGGAGATGTTTTTAAGACACCTGGTGAGCTAGCGCCAGAGTTAACGCGCGATGAGTTCGCGCTCTATGACTTGATTTGGAAGCGCACCGTTGCATCACAGATGGCAGATGCTAAGAAGATGCAGATGCGCGTTGACTTTGATGTTCACGCTTCAGACGGCCGGCCGTGCGTTTTTAGAGCTAATGGGTCCCTCACCGTTTTCCCTGGATTCCTCGCTGCATACGATGAGATTGTTACTGAAGAAAGTAAAGATGAAGAGAACGTTGATCGCAGACTTCCCGCAATGTCAGTTGGCCAATCAGTAAAGGTCAACGAGTATTCATGTGAAGGCCACGATACAAAGCCACCGGCACGTTACACAGAGCCAACTCTTGTAAAGAAGTTGGAAGAGCTAGGTATCGGTCGTCCCTCAACATTCGCATCAATCATTCAAACAATTCAAGATCGTGGATATGTAAATAAGCGCGGCCGTGCACTTGTTCCGACTTTCTTAGCATTCTCTGTAACGGGCTTACTTGAATCGCACTTTACAAAGCTCGTTGATTACGACTTCACCGCATCGATGGAGGAAGATCTCGACAAGATTGCATCTGGCGAGGCATCTCGTATCGATTGGCTTCGCGATTTCTATTATGGCCATGATGGCGAACCAGGTCTTGATGAGTTGTCACAAGATCTCGGCAATATCGATGCCCGTGCAACGAACACGATGAACTTATCTGATGCAATTGAGATCCGCGTTGGACGATACGGCGCATATCTTCAAGAGAATTACGATGACGGCGAGCGAAAGCTAGCTAATATCCCTGAAAATATGGCTCCAGATGAGCTGACTCTTACTAAGGCGATTGAGCTCCTTGCAGCACCTTCAGGAGAGCGCGAACTCGGTACAGATCCAGTAACCGGTTTAGAAGTTGTTGCAAAGAGTGGACGCTTCGGTCCTTACATCACAGAGATCTTCCCTGAAGAGCCTGTTGAATTAAAGGAAGATGGAACTCCAAAGAAGAAGCGCAAGAAGGCAGATGCTCCAAAGCCAAAGACAGCGTCGCTTCTCTCGACGATGAATCTCGACACCATTACTTTGGATGATGCGCTGCAACTTCTCTCGCTTCCACGTGTACTTGGTACCAATTCATCTGGTGATGAGATCACTGTGCAGAATGGTCGATACGGTCCATATCTCAAGGCTGGTGTTGACTCACGAACTCTTACATCGGAAGAGCAGTTATTCTCGATTACATTGGATGAGGCGCTCGATATCTACTCAAAGCCAAAGGAGCGCCGTCGCGGTGTTGCAAAGCCTCCACTAAAAGAACTTGGCGTCGATCCTGGTTCTGAGAAGGCTGTCATCATTAAAGATGGTCGCTTTGGTATGTATGTCACCGATGGCGAGACCAACGCAACCCTTCGGCGTGGTGACACACTTGAAGCGATGACCCTTGAGCGCGGACTTGAGCTACTTGCAGGACGCCGTGCGTGGGAGGCCGAGAATGGCCCAACACCAAAGAAGTCTCGTAAGAAGGCTGCTCCAAAGAAGGCAGGCGATAAGCCACCAACACTTACAAAGAAAGTTGTGAAGAAAGCTGCAACAAAGAAGAAGGCTGCAACAAAGAAGAAGTAACTTCCAACAATTATTGGAATGAAAGTTTAGAGAGCATCATTAGGGATAACCCCGTAATATCACCCCTTGAGAGAATGGTTCACTCTTCGATACGGGGCGATAAATGCGTACACCTCCTTTGCAACTCCGTCAGAAAATTACAACGCGATTAGCGATCACAACTCTCTTTCTCACTATCTTCACACTTCAACCAAGTAGCGCGCATGCTGCTCTCGCACAAGACGGCACATCTATCTGCCAAGTAACTATCACAAGTAGCACCGGTGTAACTATTGATACAGCTTCTGTTCCAGTAGCGCTTACCGGAATTTACTGCGTTCTCTCATTTAAAACAGTCGGCACTTATGCGATCACAATTCCTAATACAACTACTTCAGTTGATTACCTCGTCGTCGGCGGCGGCGGCGGCGGCGGTTCTGGCGGTGGCGGTGCAGGTGGAGTAAAGCAAGGAAGCAATTATTCAGTCACTGCTGGCTCTTCATACACAGTTGTTGTGGGCGCCGGTGGTAATGGTGGACAAGGTGGAAATGGAAGCAACGGAACCAACGCCACCAATGGTGGTAACTCATCTTTCTCAGCTATCAGCGTTCTCGGTGGCGGTAGTGGTGGTCAAGGTAATCAAGCAGCAGGTGATGGTGGTAGCGGCGGCGGTGCACGTTTTGACTGCACAACTGTTTCATCAGCATGTCGTGGAGTTGGCGCAGTAGGCCAAGGAAATAACGGTGCATCAAGTACCTATCCCAGTTACGGTGGTGGCGGTGGTGGTGGCGGTGCAGGAAGCGCCGGTGGAAATACAACGCTCTCCCATATTGGTGGAGCCGGCGGTAATGGAGTTATTAGTTCAATCACCGGAAGCGATATTTATTATGGCGGCGGTGGCGGCGGAAGTATTAATGAAAACACAAACACGTATTGTGGATTGCATGCACCAGGAACTTCGAACTCTAATTATTATTGCAACGGAAGCAATCCAACTCTAGAAATTAGAGGCGGCGGAATCGGTGGTTTGGGCGGCGGCGGAAATGGAAGCTCTTACGGTTTCTCTGGAGGAACTCGTGGCCAATACGCGAATGCGACTGCTGGAACACCTAATACCGGTGGTGGTGGCGGCGGAACTGACCCTGAAGATAATAATGGCGCCGCGGGTGGATCGGGAATTGTTATCCTTCGCTGGGTTGCACCTAATAGCTTAAAAACAGTCACTTTTAACTCTAATTACGGAACACCAGAGACTTCAACTCAAAATGTCATAAGTGGTGTTGCAACACAACTGAACGCGGGAACTTTCTCACGTCCCGGTTATATCTTCTCTGGTTGGACAGTTAATGCAGATGGCACTGGAACTTCCTATGGTGATTCAACAAATATAACAACATCTTCCAACGTCACTCTCTATGCAAAGTGGATTACCGGCGTCAATAAAACAATTACATTTAATGGAAATAGCAGTACCAGTGGAACTATGTCAGCACAATCAGCTGGCACATCGACAACTATCAGCCTCAATCAATTTGCCCGCACCAATTTCATCTTCACCGGGTGGAATACCGTGGCAAATGGAAGCGGCTATAGCTATAGCGATGGCGCGGTATATGCATTTACATCTGATGCGACTCTCTACGCGCAATGGCAGGCGGTAAGACCTTCTTACACTGTGACCTTCTATGCAAACGGTGGTGATGGATCAACTCCTACTCAGACAGCTGATACGCCAACTGCACTTACCCTCAATGGATTTACTCGCGTTGGGTATAACTTCTTAGGTTGGGATACCAACTATGCGGCGACAACTGCAACATATATCGATGGACAGAACTACGCCTTTGGTGCCAACCTCGCCTTGTATGCAATTTGGAAGGTGCAGGCCCCCAATGTCGTTACCTTCAACGGTAACGGCAATACGGGAGGCGCGACTAGTTCACAGACAGCGAGCCAGAACACTCTTCTTAATTCAAATGGATTTTCCCGCGATGGCTACACCTTCTTAAAGTGGAACACACTTGCAAATGGAACAGGTACTAATTACAACGCGAGCTACACCTATAGCTTTGCAGCACCTATTACCTTGTATGCAGTCTGGAGCCAGAACCTCACCATTAGTTATTCTGGAAATGGTGCGACATCTGGCGATACTCCAACATCTCAAAGTTATTACGTTGGTGGTCCAACCCTGACGGTCTCAAATAATGCAGGAAGCCTCGCTCGTACCGGTTACACCTTGGTGGGCTGGAATACCGCTCCACTAGGTACCGGAACTGCCTATGCAATTGGTGGAAGTAACGCCCGATTTAGAGCGGATACAACCCTTTATGCGCAGTGGTTAGGCGCAAGCTATTCGATTCTCTACACCGGAAATGAGAACACTTCAGGATCGGCGCCAAGTAGCCAGAGCTACACCTTCGGCGATCCTGGCATCACATTGCGTGCAAACACTTCATCGCTAGCGCGTACCGGTTACACCTTTACTGGCTGGAATACCCAACCCAATGGCCTCGGTACGTCTTATGTAGAGAGTGCAACTGCAGTTACCTTTGCTGCAGATACCGTTCTCTTCGCTCAGTGGGTGGGAAATACATACACGGTAACTTATGATGCAAATACAGGAACTGTCTCTGCACCTTCTGCAACATTTAATTACGGTGGAAGTACAACCTTATTAACGCCAACTAAGACTGGCTACACATTCCTCGGTTGGTATGACACAACAACAGCTGGAACAAAGATTGCAGATGGCGGAACTTCTTATAGCGCAGCCCTATCGAGAACTCTCTATGCACATTGGCTGATCAATAGTTATTCATATAACTATGACGGCAATGGTGGAACAGTTGATACATCGACTGTTACCTACACATATGGAGATCCTGCAATCGCACTACGCACACCATCGCGTACTAGCTACCAATTCAATGGTTGGTATTCAGCTAACAGTGGTGGCATACGACTAGGTGGCGCCGGTGAATCGGTAACGCCAACAAGTAACCAATCACTCTTCGCTCAATGGACTCAGCTATCTCTGATTGGTCTAGGCGGAGCAACTCTCATTAACTCCAATACAACTACTGCAGGAGTAGGAACATCATTTTCTGCCAATAGTGGCGGTACCTCTGTCACTGTTACATATATTGCAGATGCACTTCCTGTAGGCACCGTGATTGATGCTTACCTACTACCAAATACAACGCGTGCTGCCGGCTTAATCCCTGATGCAAGCAATCTATTGCTCTCATTGGTCGTTGCATGGAAGGCAACAGATGGAACTGTGCCAACAACAGCTGTTGGAAGCCCAATATCTGTAGTAATTACTAATGCTGGAATCAGGGCCGGTGCGAAGATTTACTGCCTTATTGGAGATACCGTCACACTTCTAGGAACTGCAACGGTGGATGGTTCTGCCTCTGTCTCTTTCACTGATGACCCTGAAATTGTTATCGCTAATCCACCAGTTGTTGCTCCACCTTCAGGCGGTGGATCGGTATCAACTGCTCAGACCCCTGTCGTGGTTCTTCCACCGGTAGTAGAGAAAGAACCTGCCGTAGTAAGCGCACCTAAAGAGAACCCAATTGTCAGCGCACCATTGGTTGCAACTCCGATTGCACCAGCGACTCCAATCGCAAGCGGCTCAGCATTGGTTGAGATACAGAGCGCATCAGGCGTTGTTACATCGACAGTTCAGATCGTGAGTATCTCGCCGACCGTTCCTAATACACAGGTGCTTACAGTGGGCGAAATTGAGATGACTTTATCTGCTCAAAACGCATCAGGAGCTTCGAATAAGATTCTTGATTCAATAATTACATTTTCGCAAGGCGATAAAATTGTTTTCAGCGTCAAGGGCTTTAAACCTAACTCTGAGGTACTTGTCTATATCTTCTCTACTCCGATTCTATTGGGTAAGGTAATGACAGATAACCAAGGACGTTACTCAAGTTCATTTCCTTCTCCACTTGAGCTTGCAGTTGGCGATCACACCGTTCAATTGGTGGGATTCATTAACGATGGTGGATTGGCAAACCTCTCTCTTCCAGTAAGAGTTACGCAGCCAACAAAGGAAATAACAATCAAGGTTTATTTTGCTATGGGCAGTGATCGAATTACAACTACAGCGAGTAAAACACTTACCTCTTCAATCTCAAAGATCAATCGAAGCAAAGTAGTAAAGATCGCAATTAATGGATTTGCTCAAAAAACATATACCCAGATCAATGACAAGGTACTTCCGCAGCTTCGAGCAAAGTCGGTTGCAATTTTCCTCAAGAAGATGGGGTATTCGGTGAAGCCGCTCATCACATCTGGCGGCTATGCCAACGAGAGAGATGCCACTGCTCGACGGGTTGAAATCACCTTCACTGTGGCGCGGTAGAGATCGTAATTACCAGCTGAAATGAGGCTATTTAGCTCAATCCACGCTCACCGATAGACTCACCTCTATGTCTAAAGGCCTGCCGACCCCTGAAGCTCCTGCTCAAGAGGTAACTCGCGGCGTCTTGGCGATCCCGGCATTTCGCAAGCTCTGGAATTCGATGGTCTTCTCATCTTTGGGAGATTGGCTCGGACTTCTTGCAACTACCGCACTTGCTGCACAACTTTCAGGCGGCTCTTATGCAACTGCCAACTTTGCAATTGCAGGTGTCTTTATCGCCCGCCTCTTGCCCGCTGTTTTCTTAGGTCCTCTTGCGGGAGTAATCGCAGATCGATTTGATCGCCGTCGATTGATGGTCATCGTTGATCTGCTGCGCGGTGCGCTCTATATCTCGATCCCAATCGTGCATACCTATTTCTGGTTATACGCAGCGATGATTCTCGTTGAATGTCTGACCCTCTTCTGGTCGCCAGCTAAGGAAGCATCTGTTCCCAACCTTGTACCTAAAGATCGTTTAGAGAATGCAAACCAGGTCTCACTCTTGGCAGCATATGGAACAGCGCCAATCGCCGCGGTTCTCTTCTCACTTCTTACCTTGTTTGCCGGAGCAATCGCTGCGATTAGCCCGCTCCTGCCATCGCGCTCAGTTGATATCGCTCTCTATATCAATGCGCTCAGCTTCTTCTTTGCTGCGTGGACCATCCGCGGATTACATGAAATTCCTAAGGGACCAGCATCTGCAAATGGCGCTGATGAAAATATTGGTAAGTCGCTCATCCAGGGATGGAAGGCAGTTGCCTCTTCAAAGATTATCCGCGGACTTATCGTCGGAATGGTCGGCGCATTCTCTGCGGCCGGCGCAGTTATCGGACTTGCTCGCACATTTGTAGGAGATCTCGGTGGTGGAGATGCCGCTTACGGTGTTCTCTTCGCATCAGTCTTTACAGGTCTTGCACTCGGTATCGCACTCGGCCCAAAGGTCTTTGCACAATTTAGCCGCCGCCGTTTATTTGGCGCATCACTTGCAGTTGCCGGCTTCTTCTTGATCTTGCTCGCACTCATTGCAAACCTTGTAATCTCAATTGTTATCGTTGTGATTCTCGGTGCATTTAGCGGTATTTGCTGGGTTACCGGCTTCACCATGCTCGGCATGGAGGTCAATAACGAGGTCCGCGGACGCACCTTCGCCTTCGTGCAGTCATTGATCCGTATTACTTTGGTGGCTGTTCTCGCCATCGCTCCGATCATCGCAGCAACTATCGGCAAGATTCATTACGAGTTCTACAACATTCGCCTTGATTACAACGGCGCACAAATCACAATTCTTATCGCAGGTGCTATCGGACTATTTATTGGTGTGCTCTCATATCGCCAGATGAAAGATCGTCCGCAGGTTTCACTCTGGTCAGATGTACTTGCTGCGATGCAAGGCGAGCTCGGTGCAATCACCGGACAATCAACTGATGGCATCTTTATCTCCTTTGAAGGCGGAGAAGGAACGGGCAAGTCAACGCAATCAAAGTTACTTGCAGAGTGGTTACGCCAAGAGGGTGAAGAAGTAGTTCTCTCATTCGAACCAGGTGGAACAGATCTCGGTAAGGGACTTCGCAAGATTTTATTAGGCCATGAGACTGGCGCAATCAATCCGCGCGCAGAGGCGCTGCTCTATGCCGCAGATCGCGCACACCATGTTGAGACTGTAATTCGCCCCGCACTTGCTAAGGGCGAAGTTGTTATTAACGATCGCTATATGGATTCATCGATTGCATATCAAGGTGCAGGTCGCGTGCTTATCCCTAGTGAAGTTGCGCGAATCAATCGTTGGGCGACAGAGACCTTGTATCCAACTCTGACAATCTTGATCGATCTTCCTGCAGTAATTGGTTTGGGGCGTTTGAAATCACTCGATCGCCTTGAGGCAGAGCCGGTTGAATTCCACGAACGTGTGCGCCAAGAGTTCTTGCAGCTTTCTCTTCTTGATCCAGAGCGTTATCTCGTTGTTGATGGCACTTTATCTGTGCAGGAGATTCATGAAGCGATCATCGCTCGCGTTGCAGAGCTGCCACAGTTAAAGCGCAATGCTCAGAGCCCGCACTCACGAAACGTTCTACGTCCAATCATCGCCGCTTCGCACGCAGTAGGCCGAGCAACGAAGTCTGCAACGAAGAGCGCAAAGAGCACTGCCTCTAAGGCGAGCTCAAAGGTTTCAAAGGCTAAGAAGCCAGGAAAAGCTAAGTAACCCGCATGGCAACGGTCTATGACAACCTTGTGGGACAAGATCACATCACCGCAATCTTGAGGGGCGCCGTTGAGGCATCCCGATCAGGGGCCGAAACCCAGGAGATGACCCACGCCTGGGTATTTACCGGCCCTCCCGGAAGCGGGCGATCTTCAGCTGCCGTTGCCTTCGCACAGGCGCTCGTATGCTCAAATTCAGGCTGCGGAAGCTGCAATGAGTGCCGTAGCGCTATGGCGGGCAGCCATCCAGATGTAGAAATCATCCGCACCGAAGGCCTTTCAATCAAGGTTGAAGAGGTGCGAGAGCTGCTGACCCGCGTGGCATGGGCGCCATCGATGGGCGGCTGGCGCGTGGTCGTCATGGAAGATGCTGATCGTCTGACCGAATCTGCAGCAAACGCCTTGTTGAAGGCGATTGAAGAGCCAGGCAATCGCACCGTCTGGTTGTTATGTGCGCCGACTCTGCACGATGTGCTGCCAACAATTCGCTCTCGCTGTCGCCATATTCAGCTGCACACACCTAGCGATGAAGCCGTTGCACAAGTATTGATTAACCGCGATGGCATCTCACCTGAGATGGCAACCTTTGCAGCACGGGTAAGCCAGGGACATATTGGTCGCGCCAAATATTTAGCGCTTAATGAATCTGTCCGCAGCAATCGTTCAACGATTATGCATCTGCCGCTTCAACTGAACTCACTCGCTGCAGCATTTAAGGCAGCGCAAACCTTGGTAGATCTTGCAACAACATCTGCCAATGCAGCAGCCGAAGTTCGCGATGAGAAAGAGATTGCAGCTCTACAAGAGGCATATGGCAAAGGCGCAACTGGTCGCGGTATGGCGACAGGGGCAGCAAAGGCTGTAAAAGAACTCGAGAAAGAGCAGAAGTCACGATCGACTCGAATGGTCCGAGATTCCATCGAAGGCGCGCTTTTAGATATCGCAACGTTTTATCGCGATGTCATGATGGTGCAATCAGGAAGTTCGGATGCAATCATCAATACAGATATGGTCGATGCGATTAACGCATATGCTGCGAAGCATCCCAAGCACACGACTATCAATAAGATGAGTGCGATTATGGATGCGCGTACCAACCTTGCACATAACGCTGCGCCACTTCTGACATGCGAAGCCTTGTTCTGCCGATTGGCGAAGGCTTAGATGGGAAATCGTTTTAAGGCGCTCGCCATCTTTGCAATTATCGGCGCCCTCGTTATCTCAATCCTTGGTTATACAAAGAGCCATAGCGGTATCTATAACAACCTCAACGATTACTACAAGCAAGAGTTATCGTGGAGTACCTGTTACGACAATTTCGAGTGCGCCGACCTCGATGTGCCAATTGATTACGAGAAGATAAGCACCGGCACCTTCAAGATTTCAGTGCTTCGTTATGCAGCCCAAGAGCCGACCAAACGCATTGGCAGCTTGATCGTTAACCCTGGCGGACCGGGGGCATCAGGCGTGGATTATGCCTATAACGCCGAATATATCTTCAGCCCAGATATCACCGACCGCTATGACATCGTCGGCTTTGATCCTCGCGGGGTAGCGCGATCAGCCCCCATTACTTGTTATAACGATCAAGAGACCGATGCCAATTACTCATCGGATTCAAAGCCAGATAGCACTGCAGAGTTCAAGCAGACAATTGCTGATACAAAAGTCTTCTTACAGAAATGTTTTAATAAGAATGAACATCTGACTGCATTTAGTACAGCTAATGCCGCTCGCGATATGGATATCTTGCGACAGGCGTTAGGCGATAAGAAGTTAAATTACATGGGTAAGTCGTATGGCACCTTTATGGGCGCACTCTATGCAACTCTCTTTCCCAACAATATTGGTCGCGTCGTTCTCGATGGCGCAGTCGATCCGACAATCTCTAACTTGGAGCAGACAAAGACACAGGCACTTGGTTTTGATAATGCGCTGAAGGCATTCATTACAAACTGTGTCTCTCGAAAAGATTGCCCGCTTCATGGCACCTTGCAGCAAGCGACAGATCAATTGCTTAATATTTGGCATCACGCTGCAACGAATCCTCTTCCACTCAAAGATAAGAAGGATCGCCGCACCGTTACAGAATCTCTTCTGGTGATCGGCACAGCTTCTGCTTTGTATGACAGCGGAGAAGGTTGGCCAGATCTTCGCAAAGCAATCAGCGAAGCAATTGCTGGCAATGGTGATGCCTATATTGAATTAGCCGACCTCTACACAGGTCGCCAGAAAGATGGCACCTACCCCAATAATGAATTTGATTCCGGTGCGATCATCTCTTGCCTAGATTTTGCCGACAGCCGCACACCGCAAGAGATTCGCAAGCATGCAGCAGCGGTTGCAAAGGTTGCTCCAGTCTTTGGTCCCTACATCGCCTATGGCGGTCTGACATGTAAGTACTTCACAACACCGAAGCCGGTTGAGGTAAAGAAGACCACGACAAATGCACCGATTGTCATCATCGGTACTACCGGCGATCCAGCAACGCCATATGAATGGGCTAAGGGCCTTGCAAAGCTGCTGCCTAACTCTGATTTGCTTACATTTGTCGGCGATGGCCACACCGGCCAGGGGCGTGGAAATGCCTGTATTGATGATGCTGTAGATGCCTACTTCTTACGCGGAACGTTGCCAGCCGAGAAGCTTCGCTGCACCGCATAACCTTCAACGGCTAGTTGATAGTGGTAATGACCACCCCTTACCGTGGTGAATAATTTCCCCATGCGTTTAGACCATGTTTCTTATGTGACTTCCCACGATCAACTAGCAGATACTGTGCAGCGCCTTGGTTCACGCCTTGGCTCTACATTCGTTGATGGCGGAATTCACCCACGCTTTGGCACACGTAACTTCACTGCCTCGCTCAAGAACGGTCAATACATCGAAGTTGTCTGTCCACTCGATCACCCATCAACAGAGTCAACTCCTTGGGGTAAGGCCGTTTCAACAATGGCTAACGAGGGCGGCGGATGGTTTACATGGGTCTTCTCAACGAAGGACATTGCACCGATTGCAGAGAAGTTCGGCCGCGATGCAGTTGAAGGTCACCGCACACGTCCAGCTGGTTCTGATCTCAAGTGGAAGCAGATTGGCGTTAACGAAATTACACAAGAGCGCGAACTTCCATTCTTTATCCAGTGGCTTACATCTGATCACCCATCACAAGATGGTGCACCACAATCAGAGATTGAGAAGATTGTTATTGCAGATAAGGATCAGCTTGCAGATTCTTGGTTTAAGGAAGAGATCCTTGCAGCCCTAGGCGATATCGCAATCGAGTGGGTTGATCCATCAACAAACGATGGTCAATCAGGCATTGTTGCAGTGCACCTTTCAACACCTAACGGTGTTGTAGTTCTCGACTAAATAACTTTTGCGGCTGACTACAAAGTTTGACCATTCTTATTCTCATAACTGCTTGAATCCGGCTATCCCCGCCTTTACCTTTATTCCATGACTTGTACATCAGAGCACACATCACTTCTCGCCGGCCAAACTTGCGCAGAGTGCGGATATATTGCCCAAGCAGCAGGATCAACTGAAGGCGCCACAGAAACTGCTGCCCCAGCAGGTTTTTTCGCCTCTAAGAAGAATCAGCAGATTACAGCGGTTGCAGGTGTCCTCTTCGTTCTCCTTGCTGGCTTTATCGGATTAAAGGTCTTTAAGAAGTCTCCAGCAATTCCATACCTCACCTCGGCTTGCGAAACCTTGAACCCAATTGATTTCAGTAAGCAAAACAAGCCTGAAAATGAAGCGCTATTAGCCAGCATTAAAAGTGATATCGATACCGCGGCTAACTTGGACGCAACAGCTGCCGCTCCATTTCTAAAGATCACCTCAGACTTAGAAATAATCATGGATGCGACCAATGCCAACAATATGCAATTCGCACTCATGTTGACCCTCAACACCTACTCAAACCTTAAGAGCATCCAGAGAGAGCTCGACAGAATTATTAAACTCGGTGAGGCCCTCGAAGTCGACATCGACACAGCTTGCATCGCTTACACCGCTTAGTATTTCTTAAGACGCACTGAAATATGTGTAGTCGATTTGCAAATAGCGTGCCACCTTGCGGTGCCTGATTGCTCGACTAAGAAATAACCAGCCTTAACGGCTTTAAGTCCGCTGGAATATCACTCTGATTGATGTTTGTTGAAATCAATATTTCTTTCTGCGTTTGAGAGACTGCAGGACCTGTTGGGCCAGTTAGTACAACTAGCAACTCAGAGTTATTCATTGTGTCCACCGTTTACCTTTATTCCAATTGAAATTGTCATATTTTCTCCTTAAGGCGAAGATATATATCGATCACGACAAATCGAGCGGCCTCAAGATAGGGGTGTTCCTAAAGTTGCCTAAAGCACGAAAGCCCCCTGCAATGCAGGAGGCTTAAGGCAATACCGTATCCATTTCTGGCCTTCGGTGAGAACAATATAACTGAGCCGAGAAAGAAATTGTAAGAATCTATGGAACTACTTTCTGTACACAAAGACGCCACGCGATAGACTCACCCACATGACAACCCCGCAAACACAGACATGGCTACTCACAGGCGGCGCCGGCTATATCGGTTCCCACGTTGCAGATGAGTTCCTTGCCAGCGGTAAAGATGTTGTCATCTACGACTCCCTCTATCAGGGTCTTGAGTCACGTATTGAATACCTACGTAAGAAATACAATAAAGAGATCCCACTGATCGTCGCCGATATCCGCGACACAGATACCTTTGTAAAGACCCTCGAGCAATACAAGCCATATGGCATCGTCCACACCGCAGCCCTTAAGGCAGTCGGTGAATCAATGGAGAAGCCCGACGAGTACTTCGAGGTCAACTTCCACGCCACAACAAAGATGCTCGGGCTCATTGCAGCCCATAACATCCACCACTTCATCTTCTCCTCCACAGCAGCTGTCTATGGAGCGCCAGATCATTCAAACCCCATCAAGGAAGACGATGAGAAGAACCCCATCTCTCCCTATGGCGCATCAAAGCTTGCCGCTGAAGGTGAAGTAAATAAGTTCTTAGCCATCCCAGGTAATCACGGCACATCTCTGCGATTTTTTAATGTCGTTGGAACAGGAGCTCCAGAGCTACTCGATAACTCAGTTGAGAACCTCGTTCCCATCGTGATCAATAAGCTCAAAGCAGGTCAGCCACCAGTTATCTATGGCACCGATTACCCAACCCCAGATGGAACCTGCATCCGTGACTATGTTGATGTCAGAGATATTGCCCGTGCTCACCTAGCTGCAGCAGATTCAACAGCAATCCTACCACTAGCGATGAATGTGGGAACCGGACGTGGTGGCTCAGTACGTGAGGTTATCAAGCTTGTCTCCGCTGCCGCAGGTAAGAGCGATGTGGTTGCAGATGAGAAGGAACGTCGTGCAGGAGATCCAGCCTTCTTATGTGCTGATGTGGGCCTGATTAAGAGTGCTATTGGGTTTAGTGCGGAGTATTCGCTTGAGGTAAGTACGGGAAGTTTGTTCTAATCCTCCATACCATCCGACAACCTCAAAATCCCACCCCACAAAGATCTGACTACCTACTCCCCGTAAAACCACCATCCCTCTGCGCAAATTACCCAAGCGAGAAATCCTACGAAGAAATAAAGCAAACCGACATCTTAAGGTGAAAAGAGCATCACACATTCATTTTCTTTCGAATTGATTAGAAGTAATAACTTCAAACTTATTCATTTAAAAATATTGTGAGTAGAGTGAATGCAGATAGGAATCGACCTACTCTTTAGGGAAGTCTTTAGCTCGGCAGGAATAGGAAACGCTCGGAATGGGAAGTTCCCGGGAACTAATTCTTCCAAAATTTCTTTGAACGTGGCCGAACTCTTTCAAATTCGTAATCGAGAGTAAAAAGTCGCTCTGGAAACGCTATGTCGAGCGGATCCATATCCATTCTATGTAGATATGCATTGTCAACGAACACCATATTTCCAGTATGAGAGAGAAGGGTATAGTTCTTTTGCAAGCCAACTTGAAGCGTTGCTGAAAAACTATTTCCCCTATTTCCCGTACGGTGCCACTCCAAAATCCCTGGTGCAATTCCTGAGTTAATTTCAATCACAACGACTTTAGGTCGATATTTCAGATGGAGAGACCAAACATCGAGATCATAAGTATCGATATCAATTGATAAGACGTCATAATCTTGAGGTAGTTCAGTCTTAGCCAAAATGGCATCGAGGCAATTTTCGTCGTTCTTAGGACTCACCATGGCCAAAATTGGATGAATGCCTTTATATTCGTCAGCAGTAATTATGAGCTTTTCAAAATATTCCGAATTGCCTTCAATGTAGATAGCATCGTATTTCGCATTTTCAACTAAATGAAACGTATTGCTCATATGCTTGCCATCCCAAGCGCCAAACTCAACACACCAAGAATTCTTTTCAGATTTGGGAATTCGACTCAGAATTTCTTCTATGATTCCATCTTCCCCATTTTGTGAGTAAAAATTCTTGCGCTTAGCTAAGTAGTCCATTTCCGGATTTTATCCGATAGGCAAATGTCACAAGAATGAACACGCGGAGAGAGGGCTACATATTATTAATTAGCAGTATGATGAAGCAATGCTCTGGGAATATCTTGCAAACATTCGAATAAAACGGGATAAACCCAAGTTGGTTTCAGTATTGAATGAAAAATGCAATTCGGTATTACCGACAATCTCGTTTGTAATTCCTGTTTTCAACCAAGCATCTGTGATTTCAAAAAATCTTATGTCTGTAATTAACAATACAGAACTACTCGCTGAGATAATCATAATAAATGACGCATCGGAAGATGACTCAGAGGAAGCTTTACAACATTTCATCAAAGGTGCTAAAGCGTTTCCTCAAAATATCATTTCAGTTCATCTATACAGTTTCCGAAAGTCTAGATTTGAAACACACTGTGATCATTTTGGCATCATGAACGCCAAAGGAAAATACATAATTGAAATTCAGGCTGATATGGAAATTACCGAACCTGCTTTCGACAAAAAAATGGTGAATGGGATTGAGAGCGACCGTAGAATATTCATGGCATCTGGCAGAGGTATTATGGATTTCGAATCCGTGAGAAGCCACTTCATGAATAGCACGGGGACTGAAGCTTCGTCGGCAAGTTCACTTCTAAAATCAATGCTCTTCAAATTATTCTGTAAAAACAAAAAACCCACTTTACCAATAACCGATTTAAGATTAGATCCGGAAGATATATTTCCGACATCAAGAATCTTCAAGCAAACCAAGAGAGCTGGTCGACTTGGGCGACTAATAGAACTTGAAATTCCGCGAGACCTTAAGCATTTATACGTGGGTGAAACAGTCATGCGAGGTCCACTTGCTTTTGAAAAGGATCGATACCTTCAACTTGGCGGCCTAAATACCAAGAGCTTTTTTCTGGGATTTGACGAGCATGACCTAAATCTTCGAGGACGTCAAGAACATGCATGGCTATCCGCATACATACCAATTGCATTCAATTCGCCATTAGAAAATGGTTCGATGCGAAAAAAGAGGTCCAGAAAAGCTAGGATAGAGATATTTCTTGCACAAAAAAGAATTAAACGTTTTACCGGGGACTCCGCACTGAGTAAAGCGTCTTCCTTGGGCAAAATAGAATTTCAAGATCATGAAAAAAAATAAGAAAATATGTGTAGTCCTATACAGCAGGCGCCATTTTAATCCCGCAGGCGAAAGCGAATTACTAGGTTCGAGTGCGGGACAAATTGCATCAACAATTTACTACAAGTTGAAATCGCAGGATGACCTCGAGCTGCACTATTTTGACGCATTTAATCATTACGAATGGAAAAAACTTAAAGTAGATATTCTGGTTTCCATCGTGGACAATCTTCCGCTTTCATATAAATTCTTTAAACCTAAGGAACTCTATGTAGTCGCTGTAAACCAACATCCCCTAGAGCGTTTAAAAATTGCCAGCGAATCAAAAAAGGAACTTGTTCCATTTTCAGCGCTAAGTGCCTCCGATGGTATTTATCAACCTTTTCGAATTCTAGCCAAAGCTAATGGGATTGTTTGTGTAGGCAACACGGTAACGATTAATACATATACGAAATACTTGAATCACTGCAAAATAGTCGCAACAACTTACAAAAGTGTATTCAGTAAAGCACAAAGTGAACTAAATAATCAAAGCATAAAAGATGTCCTCGTACTAATGAGTTCAATAGGTTACCGAAAAGGATTCGACCGATTCGCTCGTGAATTCGATAACGATCAAGAAGTTCTACAAGAATTCAACTTCCATATAGTAGGAGAACCAGAGAATGAATTTTGGAAGGAAACGGTAGACAGGATAATCTCGAAAAATGACAATGTGTACTTTTATGGATGGCTTGATAATGAATCATCTGAGTTCCTTGAACTACTGAAAAAAACTAGAATTGCGATATTTCCAACACGAGAAGAGGGAATGGTTGGATCACTACTCGAGATTCTAGATTTAGGTCTGGTTCCTTTGCACACAGTTAATTCGGGCGTTGATAATACTCAAGGGCAACTGGCGCTTGAACCTCAACGAAAATCAGATCTTGGTTTGAAATTACATGCCTTGCTCAATAAGACAGAGGAAGAACTCTCTCTAATTCAAAAAGTCCAGGTTTTAGACTTTGACAAACAAGTTTCAAACACATTCGACGTCGCTGAGCAACTTTTTAGATTGATTATGCTTAACAATCCAAAGGCAAGTAAAAACCGAAATTTCACCCAGATAGTTACCATAATCCGTTTAATGTTTGTAATTCCACCCAGAATCCAGCTGCGTAGATTCAGGCTTTTGTATTTTCACTATTGGAGATCCAAATTGGAAATGAATCGGCCTCGTGTTTTTAAGCACCTCAAGATGATTAAAAATCAAATTCTAAAGAGACGTCCATGAGGCTGGATACTTGCTACTTAGATTTTGCGCTGGCGATTTGAACCACTTTTTTGGCGCAACTACAACGGTATCAGTATCTGCGCTTAGAGCCGCAGAGAAAGAAAAGGAACTGTTTGCGATAACTAGGTTCTTAAATTTCGTCATGTAAAGAAAATTTATGAGAGTCTCAGCTCCAACTGAGTCCTCCGCAAAGTGAATTGGTTTGAACTTAACAAAATTTGATGCACACCAATTTCGATCGTCTGTAAATACGACAATAGGAAGAGGGTCTGTTGTTGACGAAACCACTGCCAGTGCATTGTCATAGTAACTAAGTTCTAAATCCGCATGAATTGAATTTTGATTGAGATAGTCCGTCTTCCTTACATGAACACCAATAGCATTATTAGGTATATTGAAATCTCTATAGGAGAGAATTTCATTTAGTTTAGCTATAAGCTGTTTAGTGTATGCCTGATGAATATACTTAGAATCTTGCCAAGTACCTACAAAACAGATACTTACTGGACAGAATTTGAGAAACTTAGAAACAGATTTCGGAAACTTAGTCAAAACAAGGATGCGATGTCGAACTAATAAATTTAATGTGCGATGGTAAAAATTCGCTTTGCGGCACACCCTAGATTTAATTTGAGGGTTATTTGCATAAAACTTTTCAATTATTTGGTTTAGACCCAGATTGACTTCTTGGTAATGCGGAAGTAAAACGCTTGTATATGATTCGCGATAGGTAGTTCTTTCGCTTCTTATCAGATACTCAGAGACTTCCAAGGAAATTGATGTTCCAGTCAATTTACTTAAATGATAAGCGAATCCACATTGGAAAAATTGATTTCCAAAACCTCCACTAACGGCTACGAATATTGTCAATTATTCACCATCCAGAGTATTTGTAGCTTGAAATGCTAGACTTAAGCGTGAAACCTTTCAGCGTGATAATACCGCTTATCCCAACACACGACGTGGATTTTCGGCAATTACTTAGATATCTAAGCCGCGAGTCAGATCTAATCCAAGAGATCATAATTTGCAGAAGCGAGACCAAGCTAACGTCGGTAAAAAAAGTTGAAAAGAAGTATCAAAGATGGGCAAACTCCTACGGAATTGATGCCAACATTGTTTTAGCGCCATTTGAAGAACAAGCATGGGACGGCACAAACAGGAATCGAGGAATCGAACTTGCACGCGCAAAATACATTGCCTTTTTAGATGCCGATGATTTGTATTCAGAGGGGATGCTTAATACATTTCTTCGGGTTTTCGAGAAATACGAATGCGATGCGATTTTGCACAATTATTGCCTCGCCCAAGCAGAACTAGCTTCTGATGTGGAAATCGGTACTGATAGTTTGCAGAATTTGATCTACGATTCGAGTTCAACTTCACTGGACTTTTCGACGCCAATTTTACTTGAGCTGTCCGATGTGATTCCTCAGATCCATCATGCGCATTTAACTGTAAGGAAAAATTCACTAGCCGCACGATATCTCGGGATATTTCCTGGCGCTGATACAGAATTTTGTAAACGACTCATTCAAAGTGGTCTGAGTACGGTTTATATCCCAGATCCTATTTCATACTGGAACCGCAAACGTTCTATTAGATATAAAGTTCGCCTATTAAAGCGTAAGTTATTGTAGAAACTTCGACTTAGTTCGAAGTAAAGCAAGGCGAATTAAGCTGGATTCAACCCTTAACAAAGTATCACGAAGCTCTTGATCGAAATTGTTGTGTTGATCAAATGATTCGCCCATGTAGGAACCCTTGATTCGAGGGCATGAAATATGGTTGTGTTTCTTTTCAAACTGAAAAAACGCATCATGTGACGTGATGGAATCTTTCAACAATGGATAAACATGCTTAGCTAGAAAGAATTGGTCTTGGCCAAAACCTCTATCGAAATTCTGAGCCTTCAACCAGAACAACTCTGGATCAAGTGCCTCATTTCTCACACCCCATAACCCTCCCAATATCTGGATATTGTGAAATGGGTGATCCCTGATCACATGTAAATCTGAGTCTGCCAACTCCCACTCACGAATTGCCCAGATATCACGTTCTAATATTCTCGAATCAGCATCCCTAAAGATAATTCTGCTCAACCCTGTTTCGCCAATGGGAAGATAACGCCAAAACATTCCGTTTGAATGCCAATCTTTACTACGAACGACAACTTCGGCATCAAAATGTTCAAGGCGTCGAATAATAGTTTTTGATGTTAAGTAATCTACGTAAACTCGAAGCCTCCAATCAGGAAGAGCTTCTTTTATGAGAATTGCATTTTCTATTGATCCTTGGTTGTACTTGGGATCTTCGCCGTAAAGTGAGATTGAAACAAGTTTCATGGACTTAACCTTCTAATTTCCAACTAGGTGGGTAAATATCTCTAGGATTCTTTCCGACTGCGAACCATTTTCTAGGAACGATTACCGAGGTATCATCAAATCCAGCCATGAATGCTGCCCACCACCCAAAAGTTGAATTAGACAAAATAAAAATCTTACCAAGGGACATCGCAAGTAAATTAATTGCGGAGCCTTCTTCATTCGCAGTAACTATTTCGGATACCGAAGCCAATTCAGGTGGCAAAATTTCGCGAATGAATTCAGGATCGTCACTAAATATCACGAAATAAACATCGTCATTGATACTTAATTTCTCATTCATTAAATCAAAATGATAATTCAGTGAGAGATGTCCCAAATTGGAAATTCCCAAATAATCTCCTCTCCGAATATGAACAATGACCGGATTTTTATGAAGAAATTCTTGACTCATAGACTTGAGCCAAAGAGAGTCGTCTTTTGGTATTAGACGCCCTCGCACATACTCAATTCCAAGTTCAGAAGCCCACTTAAATGAATGGAAGTTTCCTATAATGTATTTAGGTGCACCAACTTTCCTTCCATTTTCGAAATATCCAACACCATCTGCGATATGAATTAAAGAGTCGAAATCTCCAAAAAATGAATAAAATAAATTGAGAAAATCAATGAAAGAGAAAAATAGTCTTCCTTTGAAATCTGTTTTTCCATGGGAGCTAATCACCAAGAGAAACTTAGTGGTCCACTTCTTCAATGGTCGCAATGCATTATTTGAAGTAATAAACTGCAGATTGTCAATTTTAAAACTAAAAATATCAGGATAGCCGTTATCAGCACGGCGCGGATCCCCTAAATTCACATTTATAGCGAACGATTTATTCTTAAGTAACCAACAGGTATAGAAATACTGGAACAGTTGATTACCCAGGCCACCTACCAGAATGAGTGTTGACTGTTTTTCAAGTTTAATTTCAGACATTGCTCAACCCTGCATTCAATTTGAAGAGTAATCTGGGTGAAGACAACAAGATACCGAAAAGTTTCATAAATGTCGCTACGAGCAAATTAAAGTGCGCGGGTTGCACGCGCTTCAAAATCGATAATCCCATACGTAATTGAATTAAGCGCAAGAAAATATTCCGCTCAGGTGACTCACTTGAACCTATTTGCAAAAATTCTTTAAGTACAAGATCTAGAATTTTGACATCAATTTTCTTGGAAGTTGTCTGCCCCGGGGAATTTACTGAGTATATATATAGCGGAACATCTGCAAAGGAGAATTTTTTCGCCATAAGCACTGCACGAGCGAGAAACAATTGATCTTCACCCACTGGAAGCAACGGGAAAAGTAATCCTTGAAGAGCTTGGGTCCTATAAATAACGCGCGTAAAGGCAGGATACTGTGCAATATCAAGTAAGTCTCGGGTTCTAGTTTCTTTGAAAATCTTTCCCGATGCTTGATCCCTAAGTAAGATCTGACCGATAATTAAGTCTATGTCGGAATCTTCACATTCACTACATAATCCAATGTATGCAGCGATGTAGGCATCGTCGTCACAGTCCAAAAATGCAAACCATTTGGTTTGCAAATTCTTAAGACCAGCATTTCGTGCGGCACCGGCAGAACCAAAATTACCTCTAATTATTTCCCACTCACAATTCAATTCTGACAAGGAGGAAATAAGTACAGATAAGCTCGCAAAATCATCGTTGTCTAGGGAGTCACAAACCAGCCTCACGATAATTTTTTCACTTGACAGGGTGCGTGCCAGTGCTTCAAATGCTTTCTGATTGCGATCAAAATTGTGAAAAGGAACCACAAACGTCAGTTGTTTGTCTGGGCTCATGCCCCTAAAGTACTCAATGATTGTGCAAAATCCTTACAGGAGTAGACTTATCCAATGATTTCCAGGTGTAAAGACTCGTTTTTCAATAGTAAGCTTGGGAAATCCTTGGTGCTCTTAGAGATCCAGGAACGACGCAGGATCATATTGCTAGCATTCTCTCAGATTCTCCTTGTCTTCCTAGATCTCTTCGGCGTTATGTTGGTGGGGTTGGTTGGAGCACTTTCTGCTAGCCGTATATTGAATCAAGCTTCGAATCCCTATGTGAACCGAATCATCGAATACTTACATTTACAGAATTTGGACTTAATTCGTCAAGTTTCTGTGATGAGCATTTTTGCCCTAGTGGTTTTGACTCTTAGAACTTTGATAACAATTTATCTATCTAAAAGAACGATTACTTTCTTGAGTATTTCTGCTGCAAGGCTCACTAACCGACTTTTTTTGGCGTTAACTAAAAAGAGTACTGGTTTCGTTAAGTCTTATGCACGCCAGGAAATGCTTTTGGCTATTACAAATGGACCACAAACGATCATTTTGGGTGTTTTAGCAACAACTGTGATGTTAATTGCAGACGCATCTCTCGCGATTGCCATGTTGCTACTTTTACTTTTAGTACAACCCATAACAGCGCTCGTGACACTAGTTTTTTTTGGACTAACAGCCCTCCTGCTTCAAAAACAAACTTCGAGCAAAATTCACAAATACGGAATAAGCGAAACCCAAAAGAATTTACAGGTCCAAGAATCAATACTTGAAACTATTTCGGTATTTGAGAGTCTTGAGCTTGTTCAAAAAACTGATTATCTGGCTGAGGGCATCCTTAAGGACCGACTACTCGGAGCAGAAGCGACAGCTGAACTTCAATTTATTCCTAATATCGGAAAGTACATGCTTGAAACCATGGTCGTTCTAGGAGGTTTCCTAGTGGCTGGTATCCAATTTGCACTTACGGATATCACCGGTGCCCTAAGTTCGTTAGCTATTTTTATTGTGAGTGCCTCGCGCATAGCACCTTCTATTATGAGGATTCAACAGAATGTAAGCGCCCTTAAAGGGAGCCTCGCAAGAGTGATTCCATTTATGACGATAATCGAATCACTACTAGATTCCAGTTCTGAATCTATTACCCCAAATCAGAAAGTCACACTATTATCGAAATTCGATATAATTTTGGATTCGGTAAACTTCACATATCCTGGTGCAAAGTCACTCGCGCTCAACAATTTAAGTATCAGAATTCCTAATGGGCAATTTATTGCATTTGTAGGGCCATCTGGTGCAGGTAAGTCAACATTGGCAAGAGTGATTCTTGGTGAGTTGATTCCGGATAGCGGGTCTGTTCAAATCGCCGGAGTATCACCAAGAACACTCTACAAAACTTTACCTGGCGTAATTTCATACGTGCCACAGGAAGTAACTTTGGTGCGAGGTGGATTCGCAGAAAACGTCGCATTGGGTTTTTCAGAAAAAGACATCGATCACGATTTGGTTTTTCGTTGTATTGAAAAAGCTGGCCTTTCTAGCGAATTCGAATCATTTAACGGATCACCGGGGAAGGCGCTTGTTTTAAGTGGAGGGCAAAAACAAAGAATCGCGATAGCGCGTGCTCTCTATACAAACCCAAAAGTCTTAGTTTTGGACGAACCAACTTCAGCTCTGGATATCGCGATGGAACAAGATGTGATGGAAACTATTTTGAGTCTTAAATCAGAAGTTACCGTTATCGTTATCGCGCATCGCTTACAAACAATTGTCGATGCCGACCGGATCGTTTTTATCGAAAATGGCAACGTACTAAAAGAGGGCTCCTTTGACGAAGTTCGTGCGTCGATAAAAGACTTCGATAAACAGGCTCAGATTTACGGTTTATAGTCCATATTGTCCGTTTTGTCCCTTCCCCGCGACAATATAGAGTTGGATTCGTAGAAGGCTATAGCGGCACCGACGGGTGTTATCTGTAAGACCAACCGGTTAAAAAGGATCCAATAAAGTGGCATTTAAGAAGTCTGCAGCTCCTGCAGGTCCCCGCGTGTGGACCGTTGCAGAGCTCGGTGCTTTCTACACAGAGCACCGTTCAGAGCTTCTCGCCCATGCAAAGCGCGTCCTTAAGGATTCAGCTAAGGCTGAAGAGATCACCCAAGACTCCCTTATTAAGTTTATGTTGGCAGCTCCAGAGCTTGAGTCAACAGATCACGCTCTTTCTTACCTTCACCGCACCATCGAAAACCTCTGCATCGACTTCTTCCGCATGGAGGGTCGTCGCCCTAACCTCGTCGTAATCGATGATGCCCAGGCTGAGGTTGAGGCTGCATGGCAGGTATCAGGCGATCATTCAGCTGCTATTTCAGCTGCAGAGGATGCAGCAATCATTCGTCAAGCCCTCGCAATGCTCTCACCTGCTGAGCGCGCAGCCCTCGTTATGTGGGAGATGGAAGGCCGCTCAACTGAAGAGATCGCAGCTGAGCTCGGTATCAAGGAGACAGCAGTACGCCACACTGTCTCTCGCGCTCGCACAAGCCTTCGCCGCGTGCTCTCTGAGCTCGTTATCGATGAAGAGCGTGGCCTTACAGCTCTCGACATGCTTTCAACTACCTATAAGAAGGCAGCCGACCTTGCTGCAAAGTCTTCAAAGGTCGCTCTCTCCTTATTATTAGTAGTCACAGCCTTCCTTGGCTTTAACTCACTGACTGGCAACGAAGGATCTTTCCTTCCAGCCGTCCAGCAGGAGGGTCTGGCAGCTCCTTCTGCGTCAGCTACAGCTGAGGCATCAGAGTCAGCTACCCCAGCGCCTTCAATCTCAGTTTTAGCTGCTGCCAAGAAATCAGATCAGATGACTTCAGGCGTCTATATCAAGGGAAGCAAGATTTCATTCCCTGGCCTTGATGCAGAAGGCAACCCAACAGGTTTCACCGTCGCAGGTGAGAACGGTCTCGGAAAGGTCTTCGTTAGCAATAACCGACCAGTCGCGACCGAGCAGGGCACAATTTTGGCTACCCAGGCCGTCACTTCAAAGGGTGGACCAAATGTGATGATCGACCAGACCATCACAGTCGACGGCAACGGCACAAAGTATGAGGTCGGATATGTCGCCCTCGGAATCAACAAGCAGTGGGCGGTAGCAAATGCCGACGCCACAGGCGTGGATTTTGAGCGAATGTCCAATGGCCAGTACCTTATGACCGTTACAATTTCCCTAACCTCAACCCCTACTTCAGAGTTGGCCAACCCGGTCGGAGACCGTGGCTACGACGTGGCAGGCGCACCCAAGACGATTACAACTCGTCTCTTGCTCAATGCGAGCAAGACCCAAATTTTGGCCCAAGCAATTTATTTGAATGGGTCTGCAGTAAAGGCAAAGGGCTGATCACGTGTTACGTCAGCTAACAAATAAGTTTCTTCACCGCGTCCGGATACACGGTGGAGAATTTGATTCATCAGCACGTGCGATGAATCGAGCGGAGGGAAGCAATTCTCTCCAAGCCGAACTGCGGAAATTCCGTGGATCGACTTTCGAAAGGAAACAAATGTCTACAACAATCAAGCGTGTTGCGCTTGTTGCAGTTGCAGCGTTGAGCCTTGGCGTTATCTCTGTTGCTCCGTCAACAGCTGTAATCAACGCTGACACACTCACACTCTCAGCTACAACAGCATCACAGACAACAGCTGAAACAGCTACAGCTACTTCAGCAGTTGCAACACTTTCATTCCTCGGTGCAATCGGAGATTCAGCTTCAGTGACAGCGTCACTCGTTTCTGGTCCTTCAGCAGCACTTCCATACCTTCAGCTTGTTGAAACAACTTCAGCAACAATCAACGAAGCAGCAGGAACACTTGCTACAGCAACAGCTCCAAACACAGCTGTTCGCGTTGGTGCAATTTCTGCATCAGCTTTCACAGTTGCAAAGTTCAAGGTATACGTTGGAACATCAGCAACAGCTGCACCAGCAACAGTTGGTACATACGTTGTTAAGTTGACTCCAGCAACTATCGGTGCTTCAGGTGCTCTTCAGGCAGCTGCTGCAGTAACTTTGACAATCACAGTTACAGCTGCACCAACATTGGATACAGTTGCGTCTTCAGCAACAGTAATCCTCAACTCAGGTGAGACTGTTTCAGCAACAGCTGATGCAACAGTTACGGCTGCAAAGACAGCTTCAACTTCTGCAGCTGCAGCAACAATTACAGTTGCACTCAAGAACGCTGCAGGATCTGCAGTAACAGCTGAGTCATACACAGCAACAGTGTCAGGCCCAGGTATCTTGGGTACAGGAACTACAGCTAACGTTGCAACAATCTCAGCTGCAGGTCGTGCACTTACAGTTAAGTACAACGACATTGTTGAGTTGTTCCCTGACGGAACTTCTGGAGTTTCTACAGTAACTATCTCTTCAGCGGCAGGCGTTGTCCTCGGTTCAAAGTCAGTTACATTCTTTGGTGCTGCAGCAACAATCTCAACACCAACAGTTGTTAAGTCAGTAATCGGTACAGGTGGAACAACAGGCGTACTTACAGTATCTATCAAGGATGCTGCTGGCGTTAATGTTTCAAACCTCGCTGGAACACTTAGCGTAGTTTCTGATTCAGCAACTATCGCTTCATCTGTTTACGCAGCTGGTGGAACATACGACGCTACAACAGGTCTCTACACAGTTGGAGTAACAGGTAACGCAGCTGGAACAGCAAACATCAAGGTATCAACAAACGCATCATCAACAGATACAACTGGTATTTCATCAGCAACTGTTGCAGTTCGCGTTGGTTCATACACACCAGCATCTGTAAAGGTAACAACAGACAAGTCTTCATACGCTCCAGGCGAGAAGGCTACAATCACAGTTTCTTTGGCTGACGCTAACGGACTCGATCTTGTATCTGGTGAAACTTATACAGCAATCTTCGCTACAGGTGGAATCACATCTTCATACACACTTGGCGGCGGATCAGCAACAATCTCAGGAACAGACCTCATCTCATACGCTGCAGGCGGAAAGACATTCGATGTCTACCTTCCTGTAACAGAGGGTGACGTAAAGTTCTCATGGACTTCAGGTTCAGTTGCTTCAGGAACTCGCACGGGTCTAGCAACAGCTAACCAGGCAGTTGCTGGTTCAGTAACAGTTGCAGTTTCTTCAGCAGCTACATCAGCAGCAATCGATGCGGCTAACGAAGCAGCTCAGGCAGCTTCAGACGCAACAGACGCAGCACTTGCTGCAGCTGATGCAGCTGATGCAGCTACAACAAAGGCACAGGAAGCTGTTGACGCAGTTGCAACACTTTCTGCACAGGTAAGCAAGTTGATCACAGCTCTCAAGGCTCAGATCACAACACTTACAAACCTTGTTATCAAGATCCAGAAGAAGGTAAAGGCGTAATCGCCTTTAATCTTTAACTAGATTAAGAACCGAAACCCGGTTCCTCTCACGAGGAGCCGGGTTTCGGCCTTTCTATCGTTAAGATTGGACCATGTTGAATAAGACAGTTGAAAAGACAATCTCTTGGTTTCTCTTTATTGGAGTTCCATTCACAACGCTCTTCCTTGTGACCGACTCTGTGACTGATCCTGTAAACGTTACCAAGCTTTTCGCGGCTGGATGTGTCTCGGTTGGTGTCTTCTCAATCGCAACTGTTTATGGATTAAAGGAGCTCTGGGCAACTTCAAGAGTTCTTATAATCTCTTCAGTACTATTCATTCTTGCTGGCATAAGCTCGGTAATAAATAGCGTCGCCCCTGTCTCACAAACGTTCTATGGAGTATTTGGTCGCCAAACCGGCCTCCTCGCTTACATGTTGCTCACATTTGTAGCACTTGGAACAACCTTAATTCGCTCTCAGAAATCTTTCGATCGAATTATCTGGGCACTTTTATTCTCAGGCGCTGTCAATGTTTTGTATTGTGGTTGGGCTCTTGCATTCGGAGATTTCATTCACTGGAACAACCCTTACGGAAATATCCTGGGACTCTTTGGAAACCCAGACTTTATCTCCGCCTTCCTAGGAATGTTTATTGCAGGAACAATTGGGTATGCATTGAGCGGCAAACACTCATGGCTTTATCGTGGGGGGTTTATTGCACTTTCACTAGTCGCTCTCTATGAAATTAAGCGTTCTCATGCAATCCAAGGCCTAGTGGTTACAGGTGCTGGACTTGCAATCGTTGGGTTCTACCTCGTTCGAGGCAAGACCAACGGATCTTTATTCATTTCTATTTATGTGGCTGCCGTTGGTGTCGTGGGTGCATTTGCGCTTGGAGGTGCCCTTCAAAAAGGTCCACTCACTTCGTTGATCTATAAAACCTCAGTTTCTCTTCGTGGACACTACTGGAGAGCCGGACTCAAAATGGGTTCTGAACATCCGTTAACTGGTGTTGGTATGGACACTTACGGAGACTGGTATCGCCGTACGAGAAGTGAATATGCTGCTACGGTCCAACCTGGTCCGAAGGTAATCACTAATGCCTCACACAATGTCATCATCGATATTTTTGCTTATGGTGGATACCCACTTCTACTTTCTTACCTTGCAATCTTGTTTATTGGCGCATGGGCTGTAATCCGTGTGACACTTCGTCAATGCGCATATGACGGCACATTTGTTGCCCTCGTCGCCGTATGGGTGACCTATAACCTCCAATCAATCATTTCAATTAACCAGGTTGGCCTTGCAATCTGGGGTTGGGTTTCAGTCGGAGCACTGATTGCATATGAATATTCAACAAGGCCTCATCCAGAATCTGCAGAAAAGGGTAAAGCTGTAAAGCAGAAGGAGCTCATCTTCTCCCCTCAGCTCGTCGGTGGTATCGGAGTTGTTATCGGCGCGCTTATTGCCGTGCCACCACTTGCTGCAGATTCAAAATGGCGAACTGGTTTAAAGACGCAGAATGTGCAACAAGTGGAAGCGGCTTTAACTCCTTCTTACTTAGCTCCCCGAGATTCACAACGTTTGGCCCAAGCTGTTTTATTGTTTGAGAACAGCAAGCTTTACGACCAGGCATATAAGTACGCACTCGAAGGAGTGAAATTTAATCCGAACTACTTTGATGCCTGGCGAGTTCTCTACTCAATTAGCAAATCAACACAGGCTGATAAGGACGAGGCACTTAAGAATATGAAGCGACTTGACCCGCGTAACCCAGATGTTCTGGCTCAATAAATGAAAGTTTCAATTATTGGCCAAGGCTACGTTGGTCTGACTATTAGCGCCTTTGCTGCGGCAGAGCACGATGTAGTTGGTTTCGACAATAGCCAACGCGTTGTTGATCAACTTAACAATGGTATTTCGCATATTGAAGGTGTTGAGAGCGAAGTTATTTCACGCTGGGCAAAGGCCGGTCGTTACAGGGCAACAACAAAAGGTGTTGATATCAAGGGTTCAGACATCGTTGTTATTGCTGTACCGACTCCCCTGACAAAGGATCGCAAGCCAGATATGTCATTTATCGAGGCAGCATGTAAGACGATTGCTGAAAATATTGATCGACCTGTTTTAGTGATTAATGAATCAACATCATTTCCTGGCACGGTTCGTAACTTCATTAAGCCGATGATTGAAAAGTTATCTGCACATACGTTTGAGCATATGTATTCGATTTCTCCTGAGCGTGTAGATCCAGGTCGTGGTGATTACAACCAGAAGAACACGCCACGCCTCTATGCAGGTCTCACACCTGAGGCATCTGCAAAGACTCGTGAGTTCTACTCCTCTTTCTGTGACAATCTTGTTGAGGTTTCCTCACCTGAGGTTGCTGAATCTGCAAAATTATTTGAAAACACTTTCCGCCAAGTAAATATTGCACTGGTCAATGAGTTCGCTCAGATTGCTCATAAGTTGGGGATCTCTGTTCACGAGACCCTGGATGCTGCCAATACAAAGCCATATGGCTTTATGAAGTTCACACCGTCGGCAGGCGTTGGAGGACATTGCATCCCTGTGGATCCAACTTATTTGGCACATGTGGCTGAACAGCTTGGAGCGCCATCAACCTTTATTGAGCGCGCTAACGAAGTTAATCTTGAGATGCCGGTCTATATCGTGGATCGTGTAGAGGCAGATAACGGTGGCTCACTCAAAGGTAAGTCAGTACTGGTTGTAGGCGTTGCCTATAAGCCAAATGTGGCAGATGTCCGTGAGACTCCGGCTGAGATAGTTATTGAGGAGCTTCGTAAGCGCGGAGCAGTAGTTGCTTGGCACGATGATGTTGTCGGCAGTTGGATGGGTGAAACTACGTCACCATTATCAGGTGCTGATATCGCAATCGTTGTCACACTTCATAGCGTCGTAAAGCCAGCAGATGTCTTGGTTTGTGCGCCTTATGTATTTGATACAACAGGCAAGGTTGCTGGAGCAAAAACTCTCTAACTAATTGTGACCGGTCACTGCCGAGTAATTGAAATTCAATTCTTTTACGCTTAAGTCATGATTAAAGCAAAGGGTCTTTCATACACAATCGAAGTCGACGAGAAAGAAATTAGACTTCGCCCCAATACCTTTCTCGATATGAAGGAATTGATTGACCCTGTCGTCCCCTTCGATGTCCTGCTTGGCTTTCACTACAAACCAGCTACTTGGACTAATAACGGCGGATATCTTCATCTTAAGACCTGGAATGCAGATGGCTATATGAACCACGACTTTGTCAGTGGAAGTATTTTCGACATGTTTAAGAACCACAATTCAATTAAGTTTTCATTCATCCGGAGAAAAGAATTTGCTGCCATTGTTCAACGTCTCCGCGAGATCATTGATCTAAATGCCGATGTAATTGCAGAGCGCATGAAAATAGAAGAAAAAAAGATGGAAGAAAGACGTTTAGAGTGGGCCGAATACAGAAGAAACAATCCCATTCAGCCCAAGCCCATTACTTATTACGGTTTTTGGATTGATTGGAATTAGTTCTTAAGGTGTGCGGTAACGCTATCGATAATTGAATCGAGGTTATGTGTTGGAGCCCAACCAAGCTTTGCCTTCACCTTTGAGATATCAGGTACTCGACGTTGCATATCTTCAAAGCCAACGCCGTAGGCCTGATCAAAAGGAATGCTCACTAGCTTTGATTGCGATCCAGTTCTTTCAATAACCTTAAGGGCAAGCTCTTTGATTGTTGTCTCGCCAACGCCGCCAACGTTGTAGTACTCGCCGATTGTTGAATCATCTTTAGTCAGTGCGATGACAGCACGCACGGCATCTTCAACGTGGCAGAAGACACGTGACTGTAATCCATCATCGTAGATAGTGATGTCCTCGTTGTTGAGGGCTTGCTTCACAAAGCGAGGCAAGACCATTCCATACTGGCCTGTCTGACGTGGGCCAACGGTGTTAAAGAAGCGAACGGTTGTGACCTTAAGGCCATGTGTGCGGTGAAGTGTGTGCGCAATAGCTTCTTCAAGCGCCTTTGCATCTGAATAAGTCCAACGAATCTTCTGTGGGGCACCGACCACGCGATCTGACTCTTCATTCAGTGGCTGTACTGGGTTCTTGCCATAAATCTCTGATGTACTGGCAATGATCAAACGCTTCTTGTGGGCAGTTGCTGCCTTAAGGACAACATCAGAACCAGTGAAGTTAATTGAAACTGATTCAACTGTGTTCTCCATGATGTTCTTAACACCAAGAGCTGCAGCCATATGAAGAACGAGGTCTGCGTCCGCTACCAACTTGTTGACGAGCGCTTCATCGCGGATATCGCCTTGGTGGATCTCAATCTGGTTCTCAATATGAGCGATATTGGCGCGAGATCCTGTGGTGAGGTTATCCAGGATTGCGACCTGGTCGCCTTGGGCCAAGAGGGCATCGGCGAGGTGGGATCCGATAAAGCCTGCTCCACCGGTGATAAGTACGCGCATGGGCTTAAGTCTAACGGTGGTGTTTGCTATTCATCTCTGGCGCTCACCTGGCATCCAGCCAATTCACAGGTTGGCAGGCAACACTTAACCCATGAGATCAGCACAGACCTTTAGAAAGCACTCTGTAGCAGGCGTTGACTGGGCTGCATGGTTGCTCGGTATCGGTCTGGGCCTCACCTTGGCTCTACAGGTCACCACGATGCGCAAGAGCGATATCGATTCGCTCTACGCGATCATCGCCTCCCTCTCACGCCTTGCAGCGCTGACAGGTGCCTACTTCTCAATTATCGGAATCTTCTTTGTGGCGCGCATCCCTGCAGTTGAACGCGGAGTCGGCCACGATCGCCTCGTTGCATGGCACCGCAAGTTGGGTCCATGGTCGCTCTATCTGATTTTGATTCACGTTCTCTTTATTACTCTGTCATGGGCGGGACAAGATCACATCCCGCTCTATCGCGAGATCTGGAACTTCCTTAAGTCATTCCCATGGATGTGGCCGGCACTTGCTGGATTCTTCTTGATGATGTTGGCCGGTGTGACCTCATATCGCAAGGCTCGCGCAAAGATGAGCTACGAGACATGGTGGATCATCCACATCTACACATACGTTGCAATCGCTGCATCCTTTATGCACCAGGTGCTAAACGGTCAGATGTTTATCAATCATCCACTCAACCGTTTGTATTGGACTCTTCTTTACATCGGAATGGCAGCAGCTGTCATCATCTATCGCTTTGGCTTCCCATTGGTGCGCTCGCTTCGCCACAACCTCGTTGTTGAGAAAGTTGTCGTTGAAGCACCAGGACTTATCTCTGTCATTATGCGCGGTCGCAATCTTCGCAAGCTATCTGCAGAAGGCGGACAGTTCTTTGGGTGGCGCTTCTTAACTCGCGGACATTTCTTGATGTCGCACCCCTATTCTCTATCTGCAGCACCTACCGATAATCATTTGCGCATCACCATTAAAGATCTCGGTAATCACTCACGTGCGACGCGATATATCAAGAAGGGCACACGAGTCTTCGTTGAAGGTCCATACGGTGCATTTACAGCTGGGCGCGCAACGCAGCCTCATGTGGTGATGGTCGGAGGTGGAGTAGGTATTACTCCGATTCGCGCGCTGATGGATGAGTTTAAGAATGGCGTTCAGATGGATGTCTTCTATCGCGTCTCACGCGCAGAAGAGCTGATCTTGAAGGATGAGCTCGATTACTTAGTAGCTCAATCCAATGGCTCTGCCCGCGTGCATTACATGGTGGGCTCTCGTAAGCAGTTCCCTATGGATGCTGATTTCATCAAGTCCTACGCCCCTCGCGTGGCAGATAGCGATATCTACATCTGTGGCCCAGAGGCGCTCGTTGAGACCGTCCGTAAGGCGGCAGAGGAACTTGGCGTGCCGAAGAACCGATTCCACGATGAGGATTTCGCCTTCCATCCGGCCTAAGAACTAACAAGGCCAGCAGATAGTTAATACAGATTTTTCACAGGTAGCAGGGAGAGAGTAGAGATATGAAACGCGCATTACTGATCGCAGGTGGCACAGTCGGTGGACTCGGTGCTGTCTTAGCAATTACACCGCCACAGCTGACTTCATCATCGTCATCTCTCGCACTCGGCGGTGGAACAACACTTCCTGCCACGGGCGGAAATACCAATGCAGCAACCGCTGCAGCGACAACGAAGGCAACTCCTGCTGCAACGAAGACTAATAAACCTGTTACAACGAAGACAACTAAGCCAGTTGCAACTAAGACGGCGACGCCAAGTAAGAGCGCTGCAGCTACAACTTCTCCTGCTGCAACGAAATCTGCAACGCCTGCTCCATCTGCAACTAAGACAACTGCAGCTCCTACAACAAATGGCGTCTCCGGAACATTTACCGGCGATCCCATCAACGTTGGCTACGGAATCGTTCAGGTAAAGATCACCGTTAACAATGGCAAGATCACCGATGCACAAGCAGTGCAAGCGCCATCAGGTCGTAACGATCGCTTTACACAGATGGCTGTCCCACAGTTGCGTCAGAAGACACTTGCTGCGCAATCATCACAGATCACCGGCGTATCCGGCGCTTCATACACATCTTATGGTTGGTATAAATCTCTAGTATCGGCGCTCTCTAAGGCAGGCTTGTAATACAAGTGGCAATTGCACGTGGGGCGTATGAAATTGAAGTGTGGGGAACCATTCTCTATATCGAAGTTGCCTCGACCACTATTGATCGCGCTGCAATTGATGATGTAATTGATGATGTAAAGAAATTTGTAGTTGAGGTTGATAATAATTTCTCAACTTATAAAGAATCATCTTTCGTTTCGCGTTTGCGTCGTCGCGAGATCGAGATCAACCAATGCCCACAGGATGTGCAGGATGTCTGGGCGGCATGCCTTAACGCGCACTATTTAAGTGATGGAGCATTTGATCCCTGGAAGGTCGAGGGCGGCTTTGATCCATCAGGATTTGTGAAGGGTTGGGCTGCAGATAAAGTGGCAGAGATCCTTCTGCAGGCGGGATGTGCGCACATACAGGTCAATGCAGCTGGTGATTTAACGCTCCGCGGTGGCAATCTCCTTGATAGCGGTGAGGTCGAACCGTGGAAGATCGGTATCTCAAACCCCGATAACACCCAAGAAGTCCTACGTATCTTTGAAATCTTTGATGGAGCAATTGCAACATCAGGTCATTACGAACGTGGAGCTCACATCACCGACCCTTACACAGGGCTCATTGCAATCGGTGCAAAATCTGCAACTGTTCTAGGTCCCGATGGCGGGATTACAGATGCGATGGCAACGGCGTTGATGGTCACAGGTGATAACGGCGCAAAGTTCTTCACCCAGCTGGAGCTCGCCGAATATTCAGCATGGTGCATCGATCGCCATGAAGGCACAGCGTGGGGCGTAGGTCCTGCGCTAGCAGATGAAATTGCTGCTCAAATCTCATAAACGAGATTTTCCTCCTAGACTCTGCGCATGTTTGATATCGCCCTTAGCGTCAACGCCTGCGTCCGCTCGAATACTCGCGCCGATGTTGCATGGCTTATCTCAACCTCTGATGCCAATGTGCCAATCGGAAGCCAAGCAATTGCAATCACCCCAGGTGGTGGACGAATCGGAAATCTCTTAGATTCAGCATTTGATAGCCCGCTCATTGAAATTGCGCAGCGCAAATTTGCAACCGGACGAATCGTTACTCGCAAAGTAACCGCTCTCGAATCAATTCTTTCAAATATCCCTGAAGGAACAGAACTTAAGTTTGCACTCTTACATACAGGTTTGATTGATGGAGATTTCTGGCAAGCACTCGTTGATAAAGAGGCGCTTGTAGTTATCTCCTATATCGATGGCGAAGAGATCACTCGCGCCGAATACTTCACCTCTGTTTCAATCGTTGCAGCGGCGCCAGATATTGCAGAGCTCTTTAATCAGAATAAATCCATGATTGTCGATCTCGGAGATCGCATCGTCACGATCTATCATCCAGTAACAACGCTCGCACTTGCTGGTCGTGGTCCGATTGCAGATGCAATTGCAGAGTTTGCACGCGCACTTGGCTGGGATGTCAACGTCGATATTGGAAATACAAATTACGCGGGCCTTGCTGCGCGACTCTCACCGATGGATGCAGCAATCATCATGGGCCACGATGTTGAAAATTCAGGAAAGAATCTGATGCTCGCACTCGAAAGCAAGGCTGGCTATATCGGAGCCCTCGGTTCAATCAAGATGCAAGAAGACCGTGCAGATTGGCTCGCCTATCGTGATGTCACTGATTTATCACGCGTTCATGGCCCTGCCGGCTTTGATATTGGCGCAAAGACACCTGAAGAGATCGCCATTTCAGTTCTCGCCGAAGTTATTTCAGTCTTGAAGGGTGTTTAATTCCTCCATGGATATCGTGATGACAGCACACACAATGAATATTGAAAGCTCTCACGACACTGCAATGAACATCATGTATGTGTTGATGGGGATCATGTTTATCTTCGATGTCGCAATGCTCTATGCCCATGTTGGTATGCACCGTCGCGTGGTTGCCCTCGAAGCAGAACTCGCTTCACGAAAGTAAGCAAAATGCGCGAAGGTAGTTGGGATCAAGCTCGCGCAATCGCGGCTACAACCTTTCCAGCCCTTACATCCGAGCAGGTATCCCTTGCTGACGCTGTCGGCCGTGTACTTGCACTAGATGCCACCGCATTCTGTGATCTACCTGCCTATGAGACATCTTCAATGGACGGCTGGGCGGTCTCTGGCGCAGCTCCTTGGACAGTCGTCGGCGAGGTTGCCACAGGTAAGAAGTCATCCTTGAAATTAACTGCGGGGCAATCTGCTGCAATCGCTACAGGTGGAGTAATCCCCGATGGAGCAACTGCGGTAATTCCGTGGGAGGCGGCAACTGATAACGCAGGTGTTATCTCTGGATCAGTTGAAGCCGGTGCCAACTTCAGACCAGCAGGGATGGAGTGCAAGCAAGGCGATGTATTAATTAAGGCGGGCACAGTGTTAACACCGCCGATGGTGGGGTTGCTCGCTGCAACTGGCCATGATCGCGTTGAGGTATCACAGCGCCCACGGGTTGCAATCTTCTTTCTCGGTGATGAGCTCTTACATAGCGGTGTGCCACTCGATGGTTCTATCCGCGATGCGCTCGGTCCTCAACTGCCGGCAATTCTTACTCGCGCAGGTGCAGATGTAATCTCAGCGAAGTTTGTGATCGATGATTTAGATCTATTTAACGGTGAAATCGCTGCAGTGATCAACGATGTAGATATCGTCGTCACAACAGGTGGAACCGCAGATGGACCACGTGATTTCGTAAAGCCAGCTATTGCACACCTTTCCGGTGAGATGGTGATCGATTGTGCCAAGGTGCGCCCCGGTTATCACATCCTTATTGCACGCATTAAGGGCGTTAAGGCTTTTGTTGCGCTGCCGGGTAATCCGCAATCTGCGCTCGCAGCCTTTGCATCCTTTGGTGCACCTCTTGTGAAATCATTTCTCGGCGCAGTCCAAGATGATCTTGAAGAAATCAAACTCGGTGCCGGAATTAAAACCCCTGAGGGATTCTCTCGTTTAGTTCCTGGAACTCTTAATGGCAAAGAATTTAGCCAGTCAGATTATTTGGGTTCTGCGATGCTACGCGGTGTTGCACATTCAGATGGTTTTGCACTTGTCGAACCAGGTAATAACTCTGCCGGCGCAGTTGCGCGCTGGCTACCCTTTAACTATTAAGCAATAACTGGCGCAGGGCCGCTCTCACTTGCAAGTGATGTCTTATGAATTGAATCAGTTCCATCCTTAAGCGGTTGATTTGTTCCGCCTACTTGATTTGAAATAATTTCTGCAGCAATCGAGATTGCAGTCTCCTCAGGTGTGCGTCCACCGAGATCAAGACCGATAGGTGACTTCAATCGCGCAATCTCTGCCTCTGTCATTCCGACTTCCTTCAATCGCTCGAGGCGATCAAGGTGTGTGCGACGTGAACCCATTGCACCGATATATCCAGCGTTGGTACGTAGCGCGACCTCAAGAACAGGAACATCAAACTTTGGATCATGTGTCAGCACGCAGATAACAGTGGTCTCATCTACCTCGATTGTTGGTAGATAACGATGTGGCCAATCGATGATGACCTCATCTGCATCAGGGAAGCGTCGCTTGGTTGCAAAGAGCGCACGCGCATCGCAGACGATGACGTAATAACCCATAAATTTACCGATACGAGCAACAGCTGCTGCAAAATCGATTGCACCGAAGATAATCATGCGAGGCGCTGGAGCAAAGGATTCGACGAAGATAGAGAGGTCATCCATGCGATTCTCGCCATTAACGCCTAATTTCACTGTCTTTGTGGTGCCGCGCAATAAGAAGGCGCGTGCGCTCTCGAGCGCTGCATGATCAAGACCTTCATTGCCCAAAGTTCCATTGGCCTCTGTCTTTGTCAGCACGATACGTGAACCGATCGCACCTTCGCCATTAACAAGCGTTGCAACGCCTACTGCGCTCTCGCTCTCAATCTTCGCTGCGATCTCTGCAAAGTCTGGAAAGTGTTCTTTATCAACGTATTGAATAAAAAGCTCGATAGTGCCGCCACATGTGAGGCCCACTGAGAAAGCGTTATCGTCGCTGACGCCATATGTAACGCTCTGCGGAACTTTGGTGGCAAGAACTTCGAGCGATGCTTCATGGATCGCGCCTTCAACGCATCCGCCTGAGACGCTACCAATGACTTCACCAGATGAGAGGACGGCCATGGCGGCACCGACTGGGCGCGGAGCAGAGCTCCAGGTGCGAGTAACGGTTGCGAGTGCGAATGGCTTGCCTTCATTAAAAGAGGGCAAAACCTCGTTGATTATTTCGCGCATAACGTAGAGTGTAGCAATGCAGGTTGGATTAATCTTGGCGGGAGGTTCTGGCTCACGTATGGGCCAACCGAAAGCAGTGCTTGTTATTGATGGTCAACGATTAATCGATCGCGCGATTGAAAACTTTCACGGCGCAGGTATTAAAGAAGTATTTGTAGTTCTCGGTGCATGGCAGGGCGATGTTCCCGGTGCGCACATCATTATTAATGATCAATGGGAAGAAGGAATGGGTAGCTCGCTCCGTGCCGGGCTGCGGACTCTTCTTGCCAATCCAAAGTATCTCGACGTCGTGATATCTCTCGTTGATCTGCCCGGCATGACAGCTGCTGCAATTCAAGCGGTGAGCGAAAGTCCCAGTGAGATTGCGATGGGAACATTCGCTGGAAAGTCCGGCCACCCAGTGAAATTTGCTCGTCACCATTGGCCAGCGATCATTGAATCTGCAACGGGTGATATCGGTGCCCGAAACTTCTTAAAGGGGCGCAGCGATATCTCGCATATTGAACTTTCCGCCATCGCTGGTGGCGACGATGTCGATACACCAGAAGATCTTGACTCATTTAAAAGGTAATACCTTGAAGGAACTTATATAACATCTCGTTATCAAGATTAATTATTTTCTTTCTGCTTATCTGTTGCAGGTGCATACGCTCGGTGTTACTTTTGCCACTCACTTTCAACGAAGAGGGGCGCCCATGGCCGTCGAATCAACAGGTAACGAGCGTGGAACACCACGTCTTTTCGCACTCATTGAAAACTCTCCAAAGACTGGTGACAGCCCCACTATTTGGGCATGGCCACAATTTACAGAATTTCTCAAAGTCGCAGGCCAACCTGTGCAGGGTCCATGGCCTGCACACCAAGAGCCACGACCAGATCCAGATGCAGATTCATTACCAACCGCTGTCCGCGACAATAAGAAGAAGTAAGGGAAAGAATTAATGTATCCATCACGTTTTGCTTACGAATCTCCAAAGACGCTCAAAGATGCAATTGGTCTTCTTGATGCAGCAGGAGGAGATGCAAAGATTCTTGCAGGCGGACAATCACTTGTTCCAATGTTGAAGCTTCGCTTTGCATTCCCAGATCAACTAGTTGATATCAATAACATTCCTGATCTTGATTACATCACATTCGATGCAGATGGAACTCTTCGCATTGGTGCACTTGTTCGTCACGAGCATCTCGAAAAGTCAGCAGAGATTGCAAAGCGTCAACCAACAATTGCAGCTGCAGCGCCACTCGTTGCAGATCCAATTGTTCGCACACGCGGAACATTCGTCGGCTCTGTATGTCACGCAGATCCACAAGGTGACTGGGCAGCAACAATGATCGCTCTTGGTGGTTACATCGTTGCGCAAGGTCCAAAGGGCAAGCGCAAGATTGATATGAAGGACTTTGTTCTCGGTCCATATGCAAATGCACTCGCATTCAATGAGATTGCAGTCGAAGCAGTTATTCCAGCACCAAAGGGCGTTGCTCGCGGTGGTTACCTCAAACTCGAGCGTCGCGTTGGTGACTTCGCAACAGCATCAGTTGCTGTTGCACTCGATATGCAAGGTGACACAGTTGTGGGTGCAGGTTTCGCACTCGCTGGTGTCGGTGGAAAGACAATCGATGCAAACGATGCAGCATCTGCTTTGATCGGCAAGAAGCTGACTGAAGAGACTATTGCAGAGTGTGCAGCTCTTGTTGCTGCAAAGGCAGAACCTCGTACAGATCACCGCGGTTCATCAGAATACAAGCGTCACATCGTTGCAACATTTGTAAAGCGAATCCTCACAGCTAACTCAACACAGAAAGCAGCCTGACATGTCGAGCCTCTATGAAGAAATCCAGACTCCTCCAGCCAGCGATATTGCTGTTCGTCGTTTAACAGTAAATGTAAATGGCGAAGATCGCACTGCAAATGTTGAGCCACGTTTGTTGCTCGTTCACTTGTTGCGTCAAGCATTCAAAATGACAGGTACACACTCAGGTTGCGATACAACTAACTGCGGTGCTTGCACAATCTTGTTCGATGGTCGCCCAATCAAGAGCTGCACAATGCTCGCAGTTCAGGCTGATGGCCACAGCGTTCAAACTGTTGAAGGTCTTGCAACAGCATCAGAGCTTCACCCAATCCAGGAAGGGTTCAAGCAAGAGCACGCTCTTCAGTGCGGCTTCTGTACTCCAGGAATGATGATGGCTGCAAAGGCTCTTCTCGAAGAGAACCTCAATCCAACAGAAGATGAAATTCGTTGGGCACTTTCCGGAAACCTTTGCCGTTGCACTGGTTACCAAAACATTGTCAAAGCTGTTCTATGGGCCGCTGAAAAAATGCGCGCGGAACTTAACTAAGGTCGGGGAGCAGAGAATATGAAGCTAGACGAAGTCAAGATCGGCGGAATGGGCGCAAGCCGCAAGCGCGTCGAAGACAATCGCTTTATCCGCGGAAAGGGAAATTATGTCGATGACATCGTTCTCCCAGGCATGCTCCACATGGAGATCCTCCGCAGCCCAGTAGCTCATGCACGTATCAAGTCAATTGACACAAGCGCTGCATGGGATATGCCAGGTGTTCGCCTTGTTCTTACAGGCGAGATGATGGCTGCACGTAACCTCGCATGGATGCCAACGCTTTCATACGACACAGCAGCTGTTCTTGCGACAGATAAGGTCCGCTTCCAGGGCCAGGAAGTCTGCGCAGTTATTGCAGATGACCCTTACATCGCAAAAGATGCTTGCGGAAAGATCGTCGTAGATTACGAAATCCTTCCTCCAATCGTTAACCCAGTTCAGGCAGCTGCTGCGGATGCAATTCAGATCCGTGATGACAAGGCTGGCCAGGTTGGTAACAAGATCTTCGACTGGGAGATTGGCGATAAGGCTCGTACAGATAAGGCATTTGAAGATGCAGATCTCGTATCAAAGATCGAGCTTCACTATCCACGTACACACCCATCACCAATGGAGACATGTGGATCTATTGCAGATTACGACCGCGCAACAGGCAAGCTCACCTTCTACGTAACATCACAGGCGCCACACATTGTGCGTGCAGCTGTTGCGATGGTTGCAGAGCTTCCAGAGCAGAACATCCGCGTTATCTCACCAGATATCGGAGGCGGCTTCGGTAATAAGGTTCCAATTTACTCAGGTTATGTCATCGCAATCCTCGCTTCTATCTTGACTGAAAAGCCAGTGAAGTGGATTGAAGATAAGACAGGTAACTTGGTCTCAACTGGATTCGGTCGTGACGTCTACCTCAAGGGTGAGATGGCACTTCGCAAGGATGGAAAGATCCTTGGTGTTCGTATGAACACAATCTCAGATCACGGCGCATTCTTTGCAGATGCACAGCCATCAAAGTTCAAGATTGGTCTGATGCACTCAGCATTTGCTGCCTATGACATTCCAACTGCACATATGTTTGCAACTGGTTATTACACCAATAAGGCTCCAGGTGGCGTTGCATACCGTTGTTCATTCCGCGTTACTGAAGCGATGTTCTTCCAAGAGCGTATGGTTCAGGCAGCTGCAGATGATCTCGGTATGGATCAGGCTGAATTCCGTCGCGTTAACTTTGTGAAGGATGAACAGCACCCACACCGCACAGCATTTGGTTTCTTAACTGACTCAGGTCAGTACGAGAAGTGCCTTGATATCGGTCTCGAAGCTATTAACTACAAGAACTTCGAAGCAGAGCGTGCAGAAGCTGCAAAGCGTGGACGCCTCCTTGGTATCGGTATCTCAACAATGACAGAGCCACTCGGTGCTGGTAACAGCCGCGAGTACGACATCTTGGGTATCAAGATGTTCGACTCTGCAGAACTTCGAATCCACATGTCAGGTAAAGCAATCTTGCGTACCGGTTCACGTGGACAGGGAACAGGTCACGAGACAACATGGGCACAGATTGTTGCTCACGAGCTCGGTATTCCAGCAGATGACATCCTCGTCGAAGAAGGCGATACAGATACAGCGCCATTCGGTATGGGTACATATGCATCACGTTCTACTCCAGTAGCAGGTGCTGCGATTGCAATGGTTGCGCGAAAGATTCGTGCAAAGGCTCGCAAGATTGCAGCGCACCTTCTCGAAGTATCTGAAGAAGATATCGAGTGGGAGCTAGGTCGCTTCTACGTCCGCGGTAATGAATCACGTGGCGTCACAATCCAAGATTGTGCAATGGCGGCTTACAGCAATATGCCTGATGGAATGGAACCAGGACTGGAGAACACTGCTTACTACGATCCTCCAAACCTCACATGGCCATTTGCTTGCTACATCGCAAAGGTTGAAATCGATCCCGAGACAGGTGTCTGGGATGTATTGCAGTTCGTTGCTGTCGATGACTGCGGTGTTCGTATCAACCCAATGATCGTCGAAGGACAGATCATGGGTGGTCTCACCGAGGCATATGCAATGGCAAATATGCAGTATCAAACTTACGATGAAGAAGGAAACATCATCGGCGGAAATTACATGGACTTCTTGCTTCCAACAGCATGGGAGACTCCAGGATTCGAGCTCTACGAAGTTGTTACTCCATGTCCTCACCACCCAATCGGTGCAAAGGGCGTCGGCGAGTGTGCAACTGTGGGTGGACCTGCAGCATTCGTAAATGCGGTCGTTAATGCGTTGAAGCACAAGGGCGTTCGTAACATCGATATGCCAATGATGCCTAACCGCGTTTACGAAGCGCTTACAACAGGTAAAGACATCTACGGTATGCCACCAGTAAGAAGCGGCAACTAAGTCAATGTCATTTAATCCAGTTGAAGGAATTGGCGTCATGGAGCGCGCAGTTGAGCTCACCAATAGCGGTGAATCATTTGTGATGGCTACCGTCGTATGGCGCCAAGGTCCTTCCTCTGGACAATCTGGATCACGGGCAATCATTACCAACGATGGAAAGCTCTTCGGATGGATTGGCGGAGCATGTGCCGAGCCGGTCCTGATCCGTGAAGCGAAGAAGGTAATGGAATCCGGTAAGGCGCAATTAATTTGGCTAGGACAAGAGGCGGACTTTTTGGGGATGCATGTTCCTGATGGAGTATTAACAGTGCCTATGGCCTGCCAGAGCGAAGGCGCACTTCAGATCTATGTCGAGCCAGTGCAATCTGCTCCTCAGGTAATGATCGTTGGACGTTCTCCAATGGCAGTTACCTTGAAGCAGTTGATTGAGGTTCTCAATTGGCGCGTACAGCTCGTTGATTTCGCTGACTTCACCACAACGATGGTTTCAGATACATCTGTTGTCATTGTTGCAACGCAAGGACATGGCGATGAAGAGGCAACAGAAGTTGCTCTTCCTGCCAACCCTGTCTATCTCGGTGTAGTTGCATCACGCAAGCGCGGTGCAGCTGTTCTTGACTATCTTAATGATCGCGGATTTAAGCAATCTGAGATTGAGAAGATTCATCTTCCTGCAGGTCTTGATCTCGGACATACAACTCACCGCGAGATGGCTGTCTCAATCTTGGCTGAGCTCGTACAGATGCGTGCATCTGGCGCACTCGTACAGAAGAACCCACGTATCAACCTGCCACTTCTCCAACCAGTCGAGGTAATCGACTTGGTATGTGGAATGACAGTTACTGCAGAAAAGTCGAACCGACCTTTCGAGTATGAAGGAACAACGTATTACTTCTGTGCACCAGGATGTCGTACGCGCTTTGAAAAAGATCCAAGTTCGTTTATCAGCCAGGAGGCAAAATGCTAATCTCGCAAACGATCGTAGTTGAAGAGCCAATCGATAATGTATGGGCCTTCTTCGACGATATCCCTCAGGTCGCAGCATGTATTCCAGGTGCTGACCTCACAGATAAACTTGGAGAAGATCACTACGGTGGAGATGTCATCATCTCTGCTGGCCCAGTAAAGCTTGAGTTTGCTGGTGTGGCTAAGGTCCGTGACCGTGACAACGCCAAGAAGGTCATCACAATCGATGCATCTGGCTCAGATAAGAAAGGTCGCGGAGAAGCGCAGGCAATCTTGATTGCAGCTCTCTCACCAACATCTGGCGGAACAACAGTCAAGATCTCACTCGACCTCGTCGTATCAGGCGCCGCAGCTCAATTCGGCCGCGGACTTATCGCAGATGTAACAGCAGTTCTCGTAAACCAGACAGCCGGCAGCATGCAGGCTCGTATGAAGGCGATTGCAATGGGCCTCGATCCCAACACAGTCGGTGGCCCAAAGGCTGCTAGCGGTGTTGCAATTGCAATGACAGTTGTTAAGAAGTCAGCGACGAGAACTTTCTCTCGCTTCTTCCTTCCCTACAAGCCAGTAGCACGTCGCTAAAGAGAGAAGAGGAAAAAATATGAGTCTATGGGGAATCGGAAATCTGATTCTGTTAGTTGTAATCGTCCCAGTTCTTGTTGCTCTTCTTAATACGCTCCTTGGCGCAATCGAGAGCATTCGCGGAGCTGCAGATGATGCGCTCGCAGGTGGAGTCGCTTTGATCGGCGAGCTCGACACAACACCAACGTTATTGAAGAAGACAGATGCAGTAATCGCAGATGTCGCTAACGGCGCAGTCCGTTATGCCGGCCCAGTTTCTAAGTTGCTTGGATAAGGAGAGAAAATGCCACAGCAAGCAGTATTCACACTCATCCTTGCAACGCTGATCATTGCAGCAGCTGCGCTAGGACTTGCACGAGTAATCGTGCACCTTCGTTCAGTCGTTAAGTCACTCGACGCCCTCGAAGGCGGAGTAGCAGTGATTGTCGAGAAGACAGCAACTGTTCCATCAGTTGTCACCTCAGTGAATGCGAGCCTTAAGCCGGTTCGCGACTTCGCGGAATCGATCTAGGGGGAAGCGCAATGGATTTCACTAATCACACCGGTTGGCTTGTCGGTTACGTCATCGCAACAGTTGTTGTCTTGGTCGTAGTCGCACTCGTTCTCCCAATCTTGCTCCTCGCTCATAAGATCGGCGGACAGGCGAAGCGCATTAATTCAGGTCTTGAAGGCGCAGTTGTGAATACAGCTGGCCTCAAGGGACTTAACGTGACTATCGCTTCTGCTACAGCGATCACAGCAGGACTTAACCGTGGCCGTACGAAGTTGGGAGGCTAACCTCATGGATTCAAACGTTCACTCACTATGGGTTCTCGCAAATATCCTCGGTGCTGTAGTCGTGTTGGCAGTTGCAGCACTTCTTACAATCTTGGTTTTGCTCGTTCGCACAATTGATCAGCGCGTTGCACAGATTCGTGCAACTCTGACAGCTGCGAAGGCCAATACAGCAGATACACAACTCATTGATAGAACAGCAGAAGCAGTAGATGCAGTCTTGGCAGAAGGCCTAGAACACCATCTATTCCTCGGACGTGTATTGGATAAGGTGCGCTCATGACATCACTTCAGCTCTGGTCAGTAATCGACATTGTCGCTCTTATTGCAGGTCTTGCAATCTATCTCTTCATCGTTGGTCGCCAGCTCACAGCTGTTGCGACAAAGCTTGAAGAGGCTGCAGATCTCGTATGGGAGATCAAGGCAGATGCAGATGCAATCGAGCCAGGTCTTAACCGCATCAACCGCACAGGTGGCGTCATCGCTGGTGCACTTCCACTGCTCTACACATTTGCAGAAGGAATCGTTGTTGGCGCTACATATGTTCCAGAACCAGAAGGGACACATCCAAAGCCAAATTTCCCGGCAATGGGAACACGTCGCTCACGTCTCTTCGAAGGTGTTGGCGCCAAGATCGTTTAATTAAATAGTTTTAAATTATTGAACTAGTCGCGGTTATTTGGATCGCGAGTAGTGGTCAATGGGTCGGTGAATGCATTTGAGTATTCACCGATCCATTCGTCTTTCCAGGCCTGTTCATACTTCTCATCGTTACAACTTGGCTCATAGACTGCAAGCAACTCTTTAGCGATCTGATCGCGGTGGCGAGCATTTCCGCCTAAGATTTCATACCAGCAGATATGAAGATTAAATTTATTTCCAGCGCGTGAAACCCATGTTGGTGACTTGGGATGCTTCCACGGAAATCCAACGGTACTTAAATCTTCAGCTTCACCAACATAGATAACAGAGAACTCTTGCGATTTACCTTCTGCATCATCGAGACACATCACCGCATAGACGGCAGGGATACGAGGCGCAGTCCATCCTGCTAGGGCGCGAGGGCCCTCAAAAGGGTATCCAGCAAGGGATCCGAGTCGGATCATTCCTCCATGCCATCTTCCCAGTCTTGATCTTCAGACATGGTCTCGGCCTTCACAATTTCAAAGAGTGGCAACTTCGCAGTCTTTACGGCTTCATTGAAGATCTCAAGGGCGGCATCGACTGCAATATCTGAGCTCGGTGCATCAACGATGATCTGCGCGCCATAGCTATGTGTACCGGCACCTGTTGCGATACCGCTATAGATTGCAACGGCATCAGCGAGCTCGACAACCTCTGCGAGGGTAATTTCACGATCGCCTTCGGCGAAGATGGAGACGCTGAACTTCATGTGGATGGATTCCTATCTCTTCTAGCTATCGGATTGATACGAGCTTGCGGCTGAATTCTTCCAGAGACTTCATGTTATGTCCTGATACAACCTCATCGATGAATGGGTCAGCGATAATCATTCCCATCGATGTCGGAACATACTTTTCGGCATCGCCCTTATGTGGGTTCATCCAGACAATCCGATAAGCGATACGTGAGAGCGCCTCCATCGACTTAGCAAGGGTCTCTGGCTCTCCACGATCGAGGCCATCAGAGCAGATCACCACGATTGAACCGCGACCGATACGACCGCGACCCCACTTCTTTAAGAAGGTATTGATGGCATCGCCGATTCGTGTGCCGCCCTCCCAATCCATGACCTCGCTGCCGGCGAGCTCCATCGCCTGATCTGGATTGCGATTGGAGAGCGAACGAGTCACTCGCGTAAGGCGTGTACCGAATGCGAAGACTTCAACCTTCTGATTAGCGCGACGTGCAGAGTATGCAAGCTGCAGCAGGTTGCGCGAATAATCTGCCATCGATCCAGAGATATCTAAGATGAAGACAACAGGGCGCAACTTCTCTTTCCGTTTCATATAATAAATTTCGCGGCTCTCGCCCATCTGTCGCATATTTTCGCGAACATAGCGACGCATATTGAGGTTCTTACCTTTATTGGTACTTTGAATTCTGCGGGTTCTGCGGATCGGTGGATTGATTCGAATTGCCGCCATCATCTTACGAAGTGATGCCAACTCTTCTGCCGTGCACTCATTAAATGCCTTATTACGGAAGATCTCATGGCTCGCCGCCATGAAGCCCATCTTCGACTCTTCACCAGGGTCGCCATCTTCTTGACGTTCATTCTCGGGAATTTCAATCGTCGATGTCGTACTTACCTGTGCACGGAACTTCTTCTTAATTTCACTCTCTTCTTCGGGAAAGTTATTGAAGAAGAAGCGCTGAAAGATCTCGTTGTAGATAGGAATGTTGTCACGGCGACGAACAAGTGTGGTGCGCCCACCCCAATAAACATCCATGATGTCGGAGATATCTAAGACGCCTACAGCTCTGCAGAATGTAATGACATCGTCTGAGCCGATAACTAATCCGGCAGCGCGAAGCTCCTGGGCAAATGCAACAAAGAGTTCATCAAACCCCTCAGTGAGAGGCATCAGCGACAATCTCCGCTATTGAAGATGAAACATATTCAAGATCATCGCGACCCTTAATGATCGATCCCAGAGTCTGTGTTGCGCTATCGGCATCGAGTGATTGCGCGCCAATCGCATCAAGGGATTCGACCCAGTCAATTGTCTCTGCAACGCCAGGAGATTTTTCAAGCTCCATCTCGCGCAACTTATTGACAGTGCCTACAACCTGCGAAGCAAGTGAATCAGAGACATTCGGGACGCGAGACTTAACGATTGCAACTTCCTGATCTGCAGGTGGGAAGCCAATCCAGTTATAGAGGCAGCGACGCTTAAGCGCATCATGGAGCTCGCGTGTGCGGTTTGAGGTCAAGATAACAATCGGACGAGATTCAGCTTTGATTGTTCCGATTTCAGGAATTGTAATTTGGAAGTCAGAGAGTAGCTCGAGCAAGAATGCTTCGAACTCATCATCTGCACGGTCAACTTCATCAATGAGCAATACGGATTGGTTTCCGGCGCGAATAGCAGCAAGTAGCGGACGCTCAATCAAGAACTTTGGACCGAAGAGGTCATCAACTGCCTTGTCGGATACTTCGCTCTCATTGAGTGCGCGGATCTGCAACATCTGACGCGCATAATCCCACTCGTAGAGCGCCTGATTGGTATCGATGCCTTCGTAGCACTGCAAGCGAATGAGTGAGCGACCTAAAATCTTTGCAATGCTCTTTGCGAGCTCTGTCTTACCAACACCGACTTCACCTTCAAGGAGGATTGGACGACCGAGCTTCATGGAGATCAACATCGATGTCGCAAGACCGCGATTAGCGATATAACCGATAGAGGCAAGCTCTTCGATAAGTTCGTCGACGGTCAGCGAATCAAATGGTTCTGAAAGCATGAGTAAGACCTAACGTGATTGAAGGGGAAGGTTTACTTGATCTTGTTCTCTTGAACGAGGCTGCCGATTGAACCAGCGCCTAACTTGCCATCGCGAATAAGAGTTTCGCGCCATGCTGTTGCTAGAGAGACGCCTTCATCCTGGATATAGCCTTCGAAGGTAACGTCTTTCATATTGCGGCAGACCTTATTTGGATTGCACTCTTCATCGAGCTCTTCCATCTTTTCGCCCTGGGCAGCCCAGATTGAGCTCAAAGCTTGACGAGCAAGATCGCTTTCAACAGACACGAGAGACCTCCAGGTAATTGTGACCTGAAGCATATCAGCCACGATATTTCTCGCTACTTGAAGTCAGCCTCGCTACCCTTTCGCACATGAAGAAGCTCATCGCCCTCGCGCTGGTATTTGCCTGCGCGCAGATGGCGATAGCTCTACCAGCAAAAGCGGCATCGCCAACAACTGTCACCGTCTTTGCTGCCTCAAGCCTTCAGGTGCAATACACCGCACTGGCTAAGAAATTTATGGCAGCCCACCCTGGTAGCAAGATCAATATCTCTTTCGGCTCTTCAACGACCCTCGCCAGCCAAATTGCGGCAGGCGCTCCGGTAGATATCTTCGTATCGGCAGATCGCACAAGTATGGCGAGTGCGAGTTCAGAGATTTCATCAGCTGCGGATTATCTAGTCAATCAAGTAGTTCTTGCAGTGCCTTCTACCTCGTCAGTGACAAAGATTTCTGATCTCAACAATTCAGTGAAGTGGATTCAATGCGCACACACTGTGCCATGTGGAATAGCTGCAGATAAGGCGCTCGCTGCAGAAGGTGGAATTTCAACAACTCCAGTTTCACTAGAGCCAAGTGCAGCCTCAACTCTTGCAAAGTTATTGGTCGGCGCCGTTGACGGTGGAATTGTTTATAAGACTGATGTGATTGCAAACTCAAAGAAATTGAAGGCGATTTACTTTAAAGATAGCGAAGCGGCATCAACGACCTATCAAATCGGTATTTCAAAGAGCGCGATAGCGAAGAAGAATCGTTTGGCTTCAATCTTCCTCTCCAATATGAAGAGTAAGAACGTTCTAGCATCACTTGCCAAGGCAGGATTTCAGATTGAGGGCGTGAAATAAATGTCTCAGAAGAAAGTTGATCCGCTTTCGCAGGTGCTTGCATATCTCGCAATCGCATTTATCGCTCTTCCAATTTTCGCCCTCATCATCAAAGTGCCATGGTCAACATTCTTCTCATCGCTCTCACAATCGGATTCGCTCGTCGCTGTAAAGCTCTCGCTCTGGACTTCGATTCTCTCTGCAGCAATTTCACTTGTACTTGGTGTTCCACTTGCATGGTGGCTCGTTAAATCAAATGAAAAACTCACTCGCTTTATTCGCCCATTGGTATTAGCTCCAATTGCACTTCCACCTACAGTCGCAGGCCTTGCTCTGTTGGGTCTCTTAAGCCGCAAAGGATTACTAGGTACCTATATCTACAACCAATTTAATTGGCAGATGCCATTTACCTCGGTGGCAGTTATCTTCACCGGAATCTTTATCGGCGTTCCATTCTTAGTCTTGATTGCTGAATCAACTTTTCGCCAATTACCTGAAGATATTGAAGATGCCGCACTCGTAGACCGTGCAAGCGATAGTGAGCTCTTCCGTTTAATTGCTCTGCCACAAGCTCGTGGAGGCATCATCACCGGGCTACTCCTTGCCTGGGCTCGCATCCTCGGTGAATTCGGTGCGACGATGATGTTTGCTGGGTCGATGCCTGGCATTACTCAGACTTGGACTATCCAGATTTATCAGCAGCTAGAGATCAATCCAGATACCGCATATGCGCTGAGTTTCTTGATGGTTCTCATCGCCATGAGCATCTTCGTGCTTATCCGCAATCCTCTCAAGGATGCATTTCGCCGATAAGCGATTAAGATTCTGGCATGTCTGAACAATTAAGCCACATCAACGCAGATGGCCATGCCCATATGGTTGATGTCTCTGATCGCGCTGTCACCGAACGCATCGCTTCAGCCTCTGGCAAAGTTTTATTATCAGCAGAAGTCCTCGCACTCATTGCAAATGGCACCGCTCCTAAAGGTGATGTTCTTGCAACAGCACGCATCGCTGGCATCATGGGTGCGAAGAAGACATCTGATTTGATTCCACTCTGCCATCCGATTGCAATCTCAAGCGTTAACGTTGATCTCACAGTCGTCTCTGATGGAGTTGAAATCTCATCGACGGTAAAGATCAATGACCGCACCGGCGTCGAGATGGAGGCGCTGACAGCAGTTTCGATTACCGCGCTCACCATCATCGATATGGTCAAGGCGCTTGATCCTGGCGCAACGATTTCCAATGTACGCGTCGATGAGAAAGATGGCGGAAGAAATGGACACTGGAAGCGTTCATGAAGCGCGCAGTTGTCATTACCGCAAGCAATCGCGCTTTTAATGGTATCTACGAAGATCGCTCTGGTCAGATTCTGCTCGCAGGTTTACGCGAACTCGGTTACGAGATTCCGCAAGTAACGCTCCTTCCTGATGATGCATCACAGATTGCCGCAGCTATCAAAGAGGCGATTTCTGCAGAGGTTGATTTAGTAGTGACAACAGGTGGGACTGGAGTCTCCCCATTTGATATGACTCCAGAGGCGACCGAACCGCTCGTTGAGAAGAAGATGCCGGGAATCCTTGAAGCGCTCCGTGCATATGCGCGTGAAAAAGTCCCAACTACCGATCTCTCTCGTGGCGTTGCGGGAGTAACTAATAAGACGCTGATTATTAATTTGCCGGGCTCTCCTGGTGGTGCCAAAGATGGCCTCGTCATCATCGAACGCCTTGCTTCACATATCCACGACCAGATTGCCGGACATGATCACAGCGTCAGTAACTGATCAGCCAATTGTGCTGCAGGATCTCATTGACTCTGTAAAGACAATTCAGGCCGGTGCAGTCTCAATCTTCTCTGGCGATGTGCGCGATAACGATGCTGAAAAGCAGGTCGAATCGCTGACCTACGAGATTCACCCATCGGCTCAGAAAGTTATTGAAGAAATCACCGCTCGGATCGCAGCAAAACACGATGTTATTAACGTTGCAGCAGTCCATCGTTACGGCGCAATTCCAATGGGCGAGAGCGCTTTTACAGTTGTAGTATCGGCAGTCCATCGCGGTCCAGCATTTGCTGCCTGCGATGAAATTGTTTCAGTCGTCAAGGCTGAACTGCCGATCTGGAAATACCAGGTCTTCGCTGATGGAACTTCAGAATGGGTGAATAGCGCATGACAAAGCTAGTCGATACCTTCGGTCGCGCCCATCGCGATATGCGAGTCTCGCTGACTGACCGTTGCAATCTTCGCTGCACATATTGCATGCCACATGACTTTGCCGCATGGATGCCTTCAGCAGATCTCCTCACCACAGATGAACTCATTACGATTATTAAGGTTGCAGTTGAAGAAGGTATCGATCAGATTCGTCTGACTGGTGGCGAGCCAATGTTGCGCCCAGATATCGTCGAGATTGTTTCGCGCATCTCTTCCATCGAAAATGCACCAAAGCTTTCTATGACAACAAATGGTTTAGCGTTGGCAAAACTTGCACAACCTTTAGTCGATGCAGGTCTACGTCGAATCAATATCAGCCTAGATACTTTGGATAAGGCAACATTTAAGAAGATGACCCACCGCGATCGCATCGAAGATGTCTTTGCGGGAATCGCAGCTGCAAAGGCGGCAGGACTTACACCGGTAAAGATCAATACTGTTTTGATGCGCGGCGTCAACGATGGTGAAGCGATCTCGCTCTTGAAGTGGGCACTTGCCGAAGGGCTCAATCTTCGCTTCATCGAACAGATGCCACTCGATGCTGGTGGAATCTGGGATCGCACCCAGTTGATTACCGCTGATGAAATCTTCACCACACTTGGTCAAGAGTTCGAATTAACTCCAGTGCCTCACCGCGGATCTGCGCCAGCAGAAGAGTTCTACGTCAATGGTGGACCTGCAACTGTTGGAGTAATCGGCAGCGTCACCCGTTCATTCTGTGGCGCTTGCGATCGAGTGCGCCTTACATCAGATGGACAGATTCGTAACTGCCTCTTCTCGATGGCAGAGACTGATTTGCGCACAATTCTTCGTTCAGAGATAGGCCAGGCTGAGAAGATTGAATCAATCCGAAAGATGTTCCACTCAACTGTTGCTGCAAAGCTGCCAGGCCACGGAATTAATGACCCCAGCTTTATTCAGCCTAATCGCCCAATGTCTGCAATCGGCGGTTAAGCGCCACCAGCAAATTGAGGCAAGACATCTATTCTGTCTTCTGCGCTCACAATCAAGGTTGTATCTACTGTGGCAACTTCATTGACTAGATAAGAACAGCGCTGAATTATTCTGCCGAGCTCTGGAAATTGAGCGATAGCTGATTCGATAACATCGCCAAGAGATGCTCCAACTATTACTGCGCTCTCAATACCGGTTGCTGCGCGAGATGCAGCGTAGAAGTTAACAATCGCCATTTTTACGCCGATGCCCGATTGAGGATATTTACCTCGGTTGTACTTAAGTGAACTACTTCAACGATCTCATTGAGTTGTTCGACGGTACGCGCAGATGCAATCGGTGTTGATACTGAAGGATTGGCACGCATCCATGCAAGTGCAATAGCAGATGGTGATGAGTGGTGTGCTCTTGCAATATCAGTTAACGCATCAACAACTGCCCAACCGCGATCAGTTTGATACTCAACTACGCCCTCTGCACGAACAGATTCGACTACTACGCCCTTGCGGTATTTACCTGTAAGGAATCCGCGAGCAAGACCGTAGAACGGAATCGCGCTGATCTGATTCCGATTCAATACATCTTGTTGCTCTGATTCAAAGGGTTGACGATCCATCAAGTTGTAGCGATCTTGAAGTGCGATGTATTGCGGCAGTCCTTCACTCGCTGAAATATCGAGCGCTTCTTGTAAGCGCACACCTGTGTGCTGTGATGCTGCGATGTAGCGAATCTTGCCTTCGTTCATTAACTGCTGATATGCGCCGAGAATCTCTGCCATCGGAACAGATGCATCATCCTTATGTGAGTAGTAGATATCGATGTAATCAGTCTGCAGGCGCTTGAGTGAATCATTACAAGCGGCGATGATGTTCTCGGGGCGCAGACCTGGGCGCTTACTCCACAGGGAAACTTTTGTTGCTATGACGAGCTTGCTGCGATCCTGGCCCTGCATCCAGCGGCCGATGATGGACTCGGATTCGCCGCCCTCATTGCCTTCCTTCCACTCGCTATAGACATCTGCGGTGTCGATGAAGTTGCCCCCGTGGCCCTTATAAGCGTCTAAAACGGCCCTAGAGAGGCTCTCATCGGCCCCCCAGCCAAAGACATTGCCTCCAAGGCAGAGTTCGTGAACAACGAGGTCAGTTTCAGGCAATGTAAGCATGAGCCAAGCCTAGGGCAGAATGGCCCCATGAGTATCTGGGTCTGCGGCGAAGTATTAATTGATCTGATTCCGGTGGCACCTGGTTCAACAGAGCGCGCTCCCCATGTTGGTGGCGGCCCAGCAAATACGGCAAAGGCGCTCGCTCGCTTAGGTCATGATGTTCACTTTATCGATGGAATCTCCACCGATGGATATGGCGTTGCCGCACGTAAAGAGCTCCTTGATGATGAGGTCAAGCTAGACCTCGCGCTGACCAGCGATAAGCCAACATGTTTAGCAATCGTTTCACTCGATGCCAACAACAGCGCATCCTATGAATTTAAAATTGATGGAACAGCAACATTTGATTTCTCACTTGATTGGTTACCAGATCCATCTCGTTACAAGCCAAACGTTTTGCACATCGGTACTCTCGTCACAGTTATTCAACCAAGCGAAGTAGTTCTCTACGACTGGGCGCTGCACGTTGCAGAGTTTGCACCCATTGTCTACGACCCAAATATTCGCCCATCAGTAATGGGAGATCGCGATCTCTATGAAGCTTCAGTTGAAAAGTGGGCAGCTATCTCATCTGTTATCAAGGTAAGCGATGATGATCTTGCCTGGCTATTTCCCGATAAGAGTATTGATGAAGTTGCAGAGCGCTGGGTTCGCGATGGCGCTGCTCTCGTAGTAGTCACTCGCGGAAGTGAGGGTCTCATCGGCTTCACGCAAGATGGCGCAGTCGAAGTACCAGGTGTAAAGATTGTCGTTGCAGATACTGTGGGTGCAGGAGATACAGTCGGTGCAATCATCGTTGAAGCGCTCGTTGAAAAGGGTGTTATGGCTCTGACAACCGATGTCCTACAAGATGTTCTTCATCGTGCAGCAAAGGCTGCAGCGATTACATGTTCTCGTCCAGGTGCTAACCCACCATATAGCCGCGAACTCAAGTAAGACTTAACGAAAGAGCGTGTAATGCAATTTATCGATGATGCAGAGTTTCAGGTCGCAATTGATCTTGATGCTGGTGGTCGTATCGCATCTCTAAAGTGGAAAGATCTAGAGTTCACAGTTCCATTCCGTGGTGGAGTTGCTAGCTATGGTTGGTATGCAATGGCGCCGTGGGCAGGTCGTATTAAAGATGGCCTCATCAAATCCCCCAGCGGTGATGAGTTTCAGCTTCCAACACAACTCGATCCACCGAATGCTCTTCACGGTTTTGGTTTAACTTCTTCATGGCAAGAAATCGGCCCAGGACGCTCACTTCTGCACCTACCAAAACCATATGGTGGAGCAACGGTCGAGCAGACAATTGAAGTACTCGACGATGCGATCCGCTGGTCTCTTGAATATGATGCCAATGGTTGTGATCTGCCTGTATGGCTTGGACAACATCCATGGTTCGCACGTGATCTCGGCGTTGGCGGATCTGCAGAGATTGATTTCCACCCGGGCAAGATGCTTAAGCGCGTAGACAGTCTGCCTACCGGTGAAATTATTTCGCCAACACCAGAACCCTGGGATGATGCATTTACAGAGGTGCGCGGAACACCAGCTGTTGTCTATGACGGTATTGCGCGCATTGATATCGAAAGTGATGCACCGTGGTGGGTTGTCTACACAGAAGATCCAGATGGAATCTGTATCGAGCCACAGACTGCGCCACCTGATGCTGCTAACTTAGGAATTACCGGCGATCACTATCTTGAGGCGCTCTACACCTTTACAGATATCTCTGCAGATTACGAAGGCGAATAACCTTTAAGAGAGAACGTCTTTAGTGGTGAAGCGGCTATAGGCAGCTGATCCAAAGATCAGAATATAGGCAAGTTGCAGTAGAGCATTCATCGCAAATGAATGAAAGTCCATTGGTGCGCGCAGTAAATCTGCAAAGCCCAACCAGTTATAGGTCAACAGGTATGGGTGGATAACTTCCAGTTGTGGAAGTGTCGCAAGAATCTGTGAAACGGTAGAGACGACGACGGTTGCTGCCATTGCACCGACCGGAATCACTGTCAGGGTTGAGATAAATAGCCCAACAGCTGAAAGACCCATCAATGAAATCGTGACATAAGCTGCAACGAGTGCGATGCGCATTAGCGCTGCCGGTATTGAAATCACATCACCAGATAACAAAGTTACAGGGCCTACTGGAAAGAGGATGAGCCCAACAATAATTCCGGTAGCCATTAACGTTAACGTTGCTGCGATAGCAAAGGCAGATGCTCCGATAAATTTAACAACCAACAAGCGGACGCGACTGACTGGTGCAACAAGTAGATAACGAAGCGTTCCGGTACTCGCCTCTCCTGCAATAGTGTCACCGGCAACGACGCCGATCGTCAGTGGTAAGAAGAGCGGAATCGCCAAGATCATTGCCGTGAAACCGACGAAGAGACCGTTCTGGCTGACTCGATCTAAAAAGGGAGGACCCTCTCCAGGCGGGATAGTTGAGCCTGAAAGCTGGACGGCGATGGCGAGAAAAATAGGAATACAGGCGATGGTGGCGAGCATCGCCCAGGTGCGACGGCGGCGGAAGAGGACCGATAGTTCAGATCTGACCAGAGTGGCAAAGCCCTGCAAAACGTTAACGCGCGACATCGAAACCTTCTCCCGTCAGCGATACAAAGCGCTCTTCTAGCTTCGGCGCTTCAAGAGTAAAACCTTGAATCTTCACGCCAGCCTTTACCAACGCATCAACAATCGTCTCTGGCGCGATGAAGTTATTTGTGAGATTTGCCTTGATTGCGCCACCTTCATTGCGCGCCTCAATGTCCAGCGAATTAAGCGTTGCAATCGCCTTTTCAATATCTGGTGTTCGCAAGTTGAGATTGAGAATCTCGCTAAAAGATAACTCTTCGATAGAACCTTGCGCGACAATCTTTCCTGCACTCATCACTGCAAGATGCGAGCAGATCTGTTCAATCTCGAGAAGTAAGTGGCTTGAGATAAAGATGGTGATTCCTTGTGATGCAAGATCGCGAATCAAAGTGCGCACCTCACGTGTGCCCTGCGGATCAAGACCATTAGTTGGTTCATCGAGAATCAATAGCTCACGTGGCTGCAAGAGTGCATTAGCGATTCCAAGACGTTGCTTCATGCCTAATGAATATGCATGGACCTTCTTATCGCGTGCTGCAGTCAGACCAACGCGAGCAAGTGCGCTCTCAATTCGTGCTACCCGAGTCTTAGGATCTGCGTTGCTATCTGCACTATCAAAGCGAGCCAAGTTATCTCGACCTGAAAGATATGGATAGAAGGCAGGGCCTTCAACGAGCGCTCCAACATGTGGGAGCGCATCCCTTAACTCAAAAGGAATTGATTTATTGAGCAGAAAAATGGATCCAGAGGTGGCTTCAGCAAGACCAAGCAGCATGCGAATCGTGGTTGTCTTTCCTGAACCGTTAGGTCCAAGAAATCCAAAGATTGATCCACGCGGAACACGAAGATCAATCGAATCAACTGCGTTATGCGAACCGAAACTCTTAGTTAACCCTTGAGTTTGGATTGCATATTTACTCTGCGGCAACTTCCAACAATCTCGCAACCGTTACAGAGCCTGCGTAAACATCACCGTTATCTGCAAAGTAGATGTTCATCAACGCTGATGTGAAGACGCGGCCGCCTGAAACTGGCTTTGTAAGCTCCTTATAGAGGTTGTTATTGACCTGTAATAGGCGAAGTTCTGCCGGAACCTGCGCCGCAGGAATTACAGCAACTGCGCCCCAACCCTGTGCTGCGAGATCTTCAAGCTGCTTACGTGCATCGCCTTCACTTGGCGCCTTTGGTGCCTTCGCAAGCTCGCGCAATACATCTGCCTTAGTTGGCGCTGCTACTTCCTGAACGCGTGTGCCTGCAGGAGGTGTGAAGTTAAAGTTTGAAGCAGCTGGCTTTGTAAAGGTAATTGTCTCAAAGGCGACTTCAAATGCTGGAGTCGATTGACCAACTGCCATTACGCGAGCTGCGAGTGGCAAGCCTGTAGCTGCATCGATTGAAAGTGTTGCTGATGCAACCAATGATTGGCTTCCCTTAGGTGTAATTGTGATCTGGTAGGCACCGCGATCTGCAATCTTGGCATCTGATGCAACAGTAATAGTTGAGTACTTACCTGCCTCATTCAAAACATATTCAGCAACAGCTGCAGGTGATGTGTAATCAAAAGGTAACTTGCCACTGTTCTTGTTAAATAGTGAACGAGCCTCTGATTCGGCCTGAGCAATTTCTGCTTCGCTCACAACAGAGTGCTGTGCAAGTGACTTGCCAGCATCGTATGACCACAACTGATTGCCGTTACGGATGTAATTGCGCTCTGACAAGAGATCTAAGACCTGAAGACGCGCCTTATCAACACCATCGACATAGATATTTGCAGTGTGTGTTCCGGCAAAGAATTCAAGCGCTAGTGCGAGTTCGCCCTGCGCACTTGCCTTAGGCAAGAAATCACTCATCTCCTTAGGCATGCGCTTTGCAGCCTCATCAATCATTGACTGTGAAATATCAGGAACGATATTCATCGGAGGCAGACCCATGCTCGCCTTCTTGACGATGCGACCTGAGAAAGCGGTATCTGGATTTGTATTAATCATCTGCAGAATCTGCGATGCGCTCTTATCTGGCAAGTCGATTGAAGCGTTCGCTTGTACTGAGAAACCAAGAACTGAACCAGCAATAATTACTGGAGCAAGAACTGCAGGGATCCAACGACGATTACGTGACATCTTTAGCGCCTCTTTCAAAGGTCTTTCGGAAAGGTCTTTCGGAACGTTATTTGGTAAAGGGTAGGTCGGCTCTTCAAAGGGCTCTACTTGAAATAGCCCTTTAGAATGTGGGTTATGGCACAGTTCACGCGGGCGCTCTATCTGCCATTCGATCAGCTCAACGCCAACCACGGTGTTCTAAGGGGCGCCGATAAGAAGAGCGATCTTCTCGTCTTAGTAGAGAGCCAATCGATGATCAGCGGAGCTGATTGGCATCCTGAGCGTCTATTTTTCCTCATCTCATCAGCACGTCACTTTGCAGCCGAACTTCGCGCAGATGGTTTTGAGGTTCGTTACATCAAAGCAAGTAACACAGTTGCAGGGCTGAAAGAGATCAAGAATGAATTTCCTTCTATTACCTTCCATGCGGCAGAGCAATCTTCTTATCGGCTATCTCGCTCGCTGAGTGAGTTCGGTGTTGAAACAGTTGAGAATGATTTCTTCTTAACACCTCGCAATCTCTTCGCTTCTTGGGCTGGATCGCAGAAGTCATATTTAATGGAGAACTTCTATCGCAAGCAACGAGTACGCCTCAATGTATTAATGGAGGGCGATGCGCCAATCGGCGGTCAGTGGAATTACGATAAAGATAATCGTCTGCCGCCCCCGAAGAATTACATCTGGCCCGCCTACCTCGAACATGGCCGCGATGAGATAGATCTTGAGGTTGCGGCCGACTTAAAGATGCAACCAACACAGACGTGGGCGACAACTCGTGCCGGTGCGCTGGCGCAGTTGAAGTACTTTATAAAGAACCACTTTGAGAAATTTGGACCATATGAAGATGCGATGGCCCTCGATAGCTGGGCGCTCCACCACTCACTCTTAAGCCCTTATCTCAACAATGGACTCTTGCACGCATCCGAAGTAATAGATGCTGCATGCGCCAGCTTCTATAAAGGTGCCGTACCTATTGAATCTGCCGAAGCATTTGTCCGTCAGATTATTGGCTGGCGCGAATATATCAACGGTATGTACTGGTTCTTAGGCGAGGATTACCGCAATCACAATCAACTCGGCGCCGATCGAGATCTGTTGCCACTCTTTACAGATCCTTCTAAGACTTCGATGAAATGTATGAAATCAATTGTGCAAGATATTAAGGATCGCTCGTGGGTCCATCACATTCCACGGTTGATGGTTCTGAGCAATCTCGCACTAATAACCGGAACTAACCCCCAACAATTCCTCGATTGGATGCGCCGCGAATTTATCGATGCCGCAGATTGGGTGATGGTCCCCAATGTCATCGGTATGGCAGTCCACGCAGATGGTGGCCAATTGATGAGTAAGCCCTATGCGGCAGGCGGCGCCTATATCTCTCGCATGAGTAATTACTGCAAGGGCTGCAGTTACAACCCCAAATTGCGAGTAGGCGACGATGCCTGCCCATTCACAACCTTGTATTGGGATTTCCTCGACCGCCATAAAGAGACCTTTGTGAAGAACCACCGCATGAGCCAACAAGTAAATGGGTTGAAGCGATTATCCGATCTCGATGAATTAAAACACAGGGCGCAAGAAGTCTTAAGTGGTTTAGAAAAAGGCGAGATTTAATTAGAATCTGCGCCATGACAACAGTTATTCATCCGATGCGCATCGCACAACTAATGAAGATTGAAGAGCAACGCTTTCTCGATCTCCATAAGGAATCCACCGCAGCATTTCACCAATCATCCAAGGTGATGCATGAAGGTGTACCGATGTCTTGGATGGCTAAGTGGCCAGGCGCTCATCCAGTCTTCGTAAAAGAAGCAAAGGGCGCGCACTTCACAGATCTTGATGGCCACGACTACATCGACTTCTGTCTCGGCGATACCGGATCAATGACGGGCCACTCACCAGCTGCAACTGTTGCTGCTGTAAAGGCGCAGATTGATAAGGGCATCACGGCAATGTTGCCATCAGAGAATGCAGCAATTGTCAGTGATTTACTGCGTGAACGCTTCGGTCTACCGCTCTGGCAATTTACAGTTTCAGCAACGGATGCCAACCGCCACGTAATCCGCTATGCGCGCATGATTACAGGGCGCAGCAAGATTGTTGTCATCGACCGTTGCTATCACGGCTCTGTCGATGAAACTTTTGCAACGCTCGATGATGCGGGTTTCACCATTAAGCGCGAAGGAAATATCGGAGCGCCCGTCGATCTCGATGTCACAACCCGTGTTGTTGAATTCAATGATTTAGCTGCAATGGAGAAAGCACTTGCACACGGTGATGTCGCAGCAATCTTGATGGAACCTGCGATGACCAATATCGGAATTGTTCTTCCTGTTGATGGTTACCTCAAGGGCGTTGAAGAGTTATGTAAGAAGTACGGCACTCTTCTTATCATTGATGAAACCCACACTATCTCTGTCGGCCCCGGTGGAATGACGAAGCAGCTCGGCCTTAAGCCAGATTTCTTCACTATTGGTAAAGCACTTGCTGCAGGTATTCCTGTCGGAACATTTGGAATGACTCAGGCGGTCGCTGATGCGATCAAGAAGTATGTGGAGATTGAGAAGATCGATACCGGCGGCATTGGCGGAACCCTCGCTGGAAATATCTTGGCACTTGCTGCAATGCGCGCAACACTTACCGACGTTCTCACCGAAACTAACTTTGCAAAGATGATCGAGCTCGGTGATCGCTGGTCAGATGGCGTAGACGCCGCAATCAAGGAGTTTGACCTTGATTGGCATTGCAATCGCCTCGGTGCGCGCGGTGAATACATCTTCAAAAGCAAGGCCCCACGGACAGGTAAAGAGGCAGCTGACTCAGGTGACTTCGCACTCGAGCAGTACATCCACCTTCGTCTACTCAACGATGGATTCTTGCTAACGCCATTCCACAACATGGCGCTGATGTGTCCTGATACGACAGCTGCCGATGTTGATGCTCACACCGCGGCCTTCCGTGCGATGTGTGCTGAGCTCGTTTCTTAATTAAATCCCAGTGATTTATAGAGGCCGATACCGGCTTCATTATCTTCATCGACGTACAGGATTGCTGTCTTTAAATGCTTTTCACGGAGGTAGATAAGCCCCTCAGTGCAGACCGCTTTACCAATGCCTTTATTGGCGAAATCTGGATCGACACCGATGACATAGAGCTCACCGACTGGATCCACGTTTACAAAGTCATTGTGAATCTTGGTCCAGCAGAAGCCAACGATGATTCCGTTATTGACGCATAAGAAGAAGCCATTGGGATCAAACCACGGCTCGCGCATTCGATTCTCTAGATCTGCAAGCGCCCAATTACCTTGGTCAGGATGTACTCGAAAGATTTTATTGTTGAGATCGAGCCACGCTTCACAATGAATTTCTGGGTCAAAGGTGATGAATTGGTAAGGGTGCGCAATCTGTTCGACAGGAGCATCGAGGGAACGTGAGAGCTTAAGAATCTTGCGCATGGTGGTTACACCAATTCTGATGCAGCTTCACGCCCAGGTTGCTGGACTGTAAAGCGATAACCCACATTGCGGACTGTGCCAATGATGGATTCAAATTCAGGGCCGAGCTTTGAACGCAAGCGACGGATATGAACATCTACCGTGCGAGTACCACCGAAATAGTCATAGCCCCAGATCTCTTGCAACAACTGTGCGCGAGTAAAGACGCGTCCAGGATGCTGGGCAAGAAACTTCAGAAGCTCAAATTCCTTAAAAGTTAAGTCAAGTGAAATTCCACGAATCTTTGCTGTGTATGTACCTTCATCAATAACAACATCGCCTTGGCGAATCTCAGTAGATGCACCTTCTGCAGCAACGCGCGCATATTCAATAGCATCAACTGCTAAACGAATACGTGCATCAACTTCTGCAGGTCCTGCAGAATCAAGGATGACATCGTTAATCTGCCAATCAGCGTTGATTGCTGTGAGGCCACCTTCTGTTGTGATGGCAATGATTGGTTGTTCAATACCGGTTGTGTGCATCAACTTTGTCAGTGACTTTGCAGCTGGAAATTCTTTACGTGCATCAACAAAGATCAAATCCATCACTGGTGCATCAACGAGAACTGATGCTTCAAGGGGAAGGACCTTGATCTGGTGCGATAAGAGGCCGAGCGCTGGCAGAACTTCTGCGCTTGCGCCCTGGGTATTTGTTAGTAGCAACACCTTGGCCATTGTGTGAGAATACTCGTGTGAATACTTATCTTCCACTCCTCATCGTGCTCGCGATCGCTAGCGCGTATGGCTTCTGGTGGAAGAAGCGCCAAGGTGCGATCCGCACCAACAAAGTAGCGCCGGGCCATCACTTGAGCGCTGCAGTATTAGGCGAAGAGCTCGGATCTCGAGCAACGATGGTCCAGTTCTCATCAGCATTCTGCGCTCCATGTAAGGCAACACATGCCCTGCTATCCCAGATGGTGATACCGATGCACGATGTGAAACACATCCATATCGATGCTGAGTCCCATCTCGAGCTCGTTCGTCAGCTTGATATTCGCTCAACGCCAACAACAATCTTCCTTAATGCCAAAGGCATCGAGGTTGGCCGCGCAGCAGGTACACCTAAGCGCGATCAGGTAATTGCAGCGCTTAACGCAATCGCATAACACGCAAATCATTCGCAATTAGTCTTACTTAACGGTCTCACTTATTATTTCGCCATGTTCGCAATTCCAACCAGCTATTTCACAAAGCGCCGCGTCTTGGACTACGGCCGCCTTGCTGGTTCTTTGTGTATGTGTACAAAGTAATTCAACACTCATTACTCGTTCACATAAACAAAGGAAATTAAATGTCAGAAGTTCTCGATAAGCCAGAGGTAGCGCGTATCTACATCGATGCACGTGGTCCACGCTTTGGTGCGGTCATTACAACGACAGTTCTTGCAATCGCATTGGTAACTCAGAACGTCTGGGTACTACTTGCACAAGGACTCATCTTTGCAATTGGCGCACTTCGCGGTCCACAGTTCACTCCTTACGGTTTGATCTTTAAGAACTTCATCAAGCCTCGTCTTGCACAGCCAGGACCAACTGAAGATGTGCGACCACCGAAGTTCGCTCAATCAGTTGGATTTGCTTTCGCGCTCGTAGGTTTGATTGCTGGATTTGCTGGAGCAACAACAATCTTCACAGTCGCAGTCGGTTTTGCACTGGGAGCAGCATTTCTTAACGCGGCATTTAATTACTGCCTCGGCTGCGAGATGTACTTACTTCTCGTCCGCCTCACATCTAAGTAATTCAATTTTTCAACTCAACAACAGGAGATATACATATGTCACGTGAAACAGCTCTAGTAACGGCCGATTGGGTCGCAGAGAACCTCAATAACCCATCAGTTGCAATCGTTGAGGTCGATGAAGACACAGCGCTTTACGCACAGGGTCACATTGAGAACGCAATTACATTTAACTGGCGTGAAGATCTACAAGATGGTCTTCGCCGCGACATCATCTCTCGGGCCGGCTTTGAAGCCCTTCTCTCAAAGAACGGTATCGCAAATGACACAACAGTCGTTCTCTACGGCGGCAATAACAACTGGTTTGCAACCTATGCATACTGGTACTTCAAGCTCTACGGCCACCAGGATGTTCGCCTCCTCGATGGTGGACGCAAGCGCTGGGAGCTCGATGCTCGCCCATTCGTAACAGATGTTCCTGCACGCACAGCAACTCGTTACGTTGCAAAGGATCAGGACCTTTCACTTCGCGCATTCCGCGATGAGGTAATCGCTGCAATCGGCGTGAAGAACATCGTTGATGTGCGCTCACCAGCTGAATTCTCAGGAGAGCTTGCAGCACCTGCACACCTTCCACAAGAAGGCGGTCAGGTAAAGGGCCATGTACCAAGTGCAAAGAACATTCCTTGGTCAAAGGCTGCAAATGAAGATGGAACTTTCAAGTCGCAAGATGAGTTGAAGGAGATCTACACATCTGCAGGCGTTAATCTCGCAAATGACACCATTGCCTATTGCCGTATCGGTGAGCGCTCTGCATTCTCATGGTTCGTTCTTCATGAGCTTCTCGGCGTAACAAATGTAAAGAACTACGACGGTTCATGGACTGAATACGGTTCACTCGTAGGCGTTCCAGTTGAGATTGGTGCGTAACCGAATATGAAGACTTGCGGTGCACGCCCTGGCGGCCCATCAACTGATGGCATAGATCTTTCGAAGCAGACAGTTATTCAAGGACAAATCATCCGGGACGGGATTGATGACGCCGTGCCAAACGGCACACCTGTTTCTAATGGTCACGTGCGATTACTTGATGCCACCGGGGAGTTCACCGCAGAAGTTCCAACAAATGCGGAAGGTCAATTCCGCTTCTTCGCTAGCCCTGGTACTTGGACTCTCGTAGTTCAAGCACCGGGTGCTCGCGTAGAGAAGAGAGTTATCGCATCACAGGGCAACGCATCAGATACAGTCATTCATATCTAAGTAGAAAAGAAGTAGGTTAAGCACATGGCAGAGAAGCACGAGCTCCACGAAAAAGGTTTACGTCTAACACCACAGCGCGAACTCGTTCTTAACGCTGTCCGCGAGCTCGGACACTCAACGCCAGAAGATATTGCTGCAAAGGTGCGCGAGACACATCCTGGTATCAACCTTTCAACTGTCTATCGCAACCTTGAAACCCTTGAGAATGTGGGCCTTGTGCAGCACACACACTTGGGCCATGGCGGTGCGACCTATCACGCAGCAGAAGAGCTAACCCACCTCCACCTCGTCTGTGGAGATTGCGGATCAGTTGGCGATGCACCGATCGATGTTGCAGCGAACTTTGTTCAAAACCTCGCTGATGATTACGGATTCCGTACAGATGTCACACACTTTGCCATCTACGGAACCTGCGCAGCCTGCGTTAAATAGCAGTTATCCCTTTGCGCTCGTAGACTTAACGCTATGACCGCTGTCCACGTTGAAGAAGGCCCCGATAAGGGCGCTATCTGGCACTTTGGGCAGCCGGCACAAGAACAGCGCGCATTGGCTGAAGGAAAAGCCTGGGCTGATCTCTCACACCTTTCAATCATCGAAGTATCTGGTGATGACCGTATCAAGTGGTTACATGATTTAACGACGCAGCACTTATTAAATATCGCCGCCGGTGATTGGTTGCCAGCGATGATTCTTGATCACAATGGACATGTTGAATATCAATTTAGCCTTGTCGATGATGGCACTGCAACATTTATTGTCATCGATCCATCCTTTGCAGAAGGCCTTCTCGCATATTTATTGAAGATGCGATTTATGTTAAAGGTCGATGCACGCGATGCATCGCCAGAGTTCTCAGTGTTACGTGCACCAGGTGCCCCAACAGAAATTGGCGGCCCATATGCACTAGTTCCACGTGCAGAGCTCCATGAAATGAAGAAGGTATTTAACGAGAACGCACGAGAAGTTGGAACGTGGTCACTGGACGCAGAGCGCGTTGCAGCAGGTCGTCCTCGCCATGGCGTTGACACCGATCACAAGACGATTCCAAATGAACTCGGTGTTCTCAATAAAGATGTTCACTTAAATAAAGGTTGTTATCGCGGCCAAGAGACGGTCGCGAAGGTATTTAACTTAGGCGCACCACCACGTCGATTGGTGATGTTGCACCTTGATGGCTCTGCTGTCGTCTTTCCTGCCTCGGGCACACCGGTAATGCTCAATGAGGTGCAAGTCGGCTTCCTCGGAACAGTCGCTCGCCACCACGAGCTCGGACCGATTGCACTCGCACTGGTAAAGCGTTCAACACCAACAGATGCAATCCTCACCGTTGAAGGCATCACCGCTGCGCAAGAAGTAATTGTGAAGGGCACTCGATGAAGTTCATAGGTCAATTATTTGTAGTAGGCCTAGCAACCCTTGCGATTATGTGGGCAGTTCGCAAGTTCTAAAGCCGTACGATTAGCCCATGGAGTTACTAACGACCGCTTTATTGGGCACAATCTCAATTCTTATCGGCGTTGGTCTTCTTATCTACGGAATTCGTGGGCGCCGTGAATCTCAAGCACGAGATGCGCGCACATATAAGAGAGGCAGAATCTAATGGCTTTTGTTATCCCTGAGGGACTTCATGAAGATCTCTATCCAGTTGCATGGATGGTCGGCAAGTGGGGCGGCAAGGGCATGGGCGAATGGCCAGGCGCCGAAAAATTTGAATTCGTACAAGAGGTCACATTTCGCCACGACGGTCGCCCATTTCTTGAGTACACATCAAAGTCATGGATTATCGACGGCGAAGGCAATCACATCCGTCCAGGTGCATCTGAGATGGGTTACTGGCGCATCAAGCCAAATAAAGTAATTGAATTACTTCTCGCACATAGCACCGGCATCTCTGAAGGTTGGCTCGGCAAGATTTCAGATGATCGCCCAGCAATCCAATTAGCGCTAGATCACGCATACATCGCGCCCACTGCAAAGGGCGTTACTGATGGTGCACGACTCTACGGTCTCGTTGAGGGACAACTCTTCACTTCTTATGACATGGCTGCAATGGGCCAAGAATTACAAGCACATATCTGGTCTTCACTTGAGCGTCAGGTTGAAAATTAATGAAGGATGCAGTTCTCGCAGAGTACGTACGTAGTGGCGTTGTTGAATCTCAGCATCGCGGTTTTCTCGTTGCACTCAACGCTGATGGTTCAGTAAACCTCGAGCTCGGCGATAGCTCGCATTTAATCTTTCCACGTTCAACTGTTAAATCATTTCAAGCAGCTGCAATGGTTCGTAATGGTCTGCAATTAGAACCACGTCTTCTCGCTCTCGGTGCATCAAGCCACTCAGGATCTGCAGCGCATATTGCTGCAGTGCGAGAAATTCTTGCAACAGTTGGTCTCGATGAAAACGCACTTCAATGCATGCTCGATAAGCCACTCGGTGAGGCAGAGCGTCGCGCATATGGTGATCAAGCGCCATCACGTATTGCAATGAACTGCAGTGGAAAGCACGCTGCAATGCTTGTTACATGCGTTAAGAATGGTTGGTCGATTGAAAATTACCTCGATGCCGACCATCCTCTTCAGGTTGCATGTCGCGAAGAACTCGAAAACCTTTCAGGCGAGAAAATCATCCTGACAAGTACCGATGGTTGCGGAGCACCGTTATTCCTTATCTCTGTTGCTGGACTTGCCCGCGCAATCCGCGCCATCACAATCTCGACAGATATTGCACACACCAGTGTTCTTGAAGCATCGCGCGCATTTCCTGAAATGGTTGCCGGCGAGGGTCGTTTAACAACAACGATGATCCGTGAAGTCCCAGGTCTCTATATGAAGGATGGCGTTGAGGCAGTCGAAGTGGCATCAATGCCTGATGGCCGCACACTTGTATTTAAGGTCAGCGATGGCTCAATCCGCCCATTCCGTGCTCTCGTTCATGCGGGTTTGAAGCGCCTCGGCGTTGATAGCTCTTACGAGAGAGAACCCGTACTCGGTGGCGGCAAGGTCATTGGCGAAATCCGGGCTACTTTTTAATTCATTCACGCGTACCCTGTACGCATGAATCGCCGCGTTGCCACGTTGATGGTGCACACCTCACCGCTTGATCAAGCGGGCTCAGGCGATGCTGGTGGAATGAATATCTACGTATGCGAATCAGCGCAGCAGATGGCAGCTCAAGGAATTAAGGTCGACATCTTTACCCGTCGCGCCAATAACGATCACCCCGACATTGTCGATCTTGGCAATGGCGTCCGCGTTATCCATCTCAACGTTGGCCCCATCGATGGCGTCACAAAAGAGAAGTTACCAGCGCTGATTCCTGATTTATCTACAGCATTTAAAGCAGCGCTACTTAATGAGAAGTACGACGTAATTCATTCGCATTATTGGATCTCAGGAAAAGTTGCGATGCCAGTTGCTGCAGAACTCAACATTCCATTGGTGCACACAATGCACACCATGGCACGTGTGAAGAATCTCAACCTTGCTGAGGGCGAAACTCCTGAGCCGATGATTCGTGTTCAAGGTGAATCACAAGTTGTTGCAGCAGCAGATGCACTGATTGCAAATACAGATGCAGAAGCTGCAAGCCTTGTATCTCTCTATGAAGCGTGCCCAGATAATGTCTCTGTTGTGAGCCCAGGCGTTAACCTTTCAATGTTTACCGTAGGAGCCGGCAAAAGCTCAGCCCGAAAGAATTTAGAGCTTCCTCAGGATGCCCACATCATCTCTTTTGTAGGACGCATCCAGCCACATAAAGGCCCTGAAGTTTTGATTCGCGCAATTGCAGAGTTAGTGAGCCACTCACCTGCACTTCGCAGAAAGTTGATCACGCAGATTGTCGGCGGAGCATCTGGTGCCAATGGCGCTGAAGTAGATCGCCTTAAAGAGTTGGTGCAATGGCTCGGCATTAGCGATGTTGTGCGCTTTGCTCCACCTGTAGAGCGCGCCGAGCTACCCGATTACTACCGCGCCTCTGATCTAGTCTGCGTTCCAAGCTACTCAGAGAGCTTTGGTCTTGTAGCCCTTGAAGCACAGGCTTGCGGAACACCCGTTGTAGCTAGTGCAGTGGGCGGACTTCGCACGGCAGTCGCCGACGGTATCTCTGGCGTACTAGTCGATGGCCACGATGCACGCGCGTGGTCTTCAGTTCTCGCTCGCTTACTGCAAGAACCACAGCGTCGCGTACTGCTTTCTATGGGAGCGCTCGAACACGCCTCTCACTTCGGATGGGATGCAACATCACGTGGAACTCTTGATATTTACGATCGCGTTATCTCATCACAGGCATCATCGAATATGAGCGCAGGTTAATGTCTGTAATCAGCACTATTGAACTCTTTCTCAACGACCAGAAGATAGATTTCGAAAAGAGCGGCAAAACCTTTCTCGTGACGTTGCCTGGTGAGAAGAAACTTCAGACTCACTGCGCTCTCGTTGTCGGTGATCACTCATTAAGTATCAACGCATTTGTTATTCGCAAGCCCGATGAGAACGAAGCGGCAGTGCACCACTGGTGCATGAGCAAGAACGCATCGATGTATGGCCTTGCATTTGCAATCAATGAACTTGGAGATATCTATCTTGTAGGGCGTTTGCCACTTGGGGCTGTCAATCCGCAAGAGCTCGATCGAATCTTGGGTTCGGTACTTCAATACTCTGACTCTGCCTTTAATCCATTGCTCGAATTAGGCTTTGTAAATGCAATACGCCGCGAATGGGCTTGGAGAGTAAGTCGCGGTGAATCACTCGCAAATCTCAACGCTTTCTCTCATTTGATATAAATTCAACGCTATTCATGGCAAGATAGGCACATGTCACACTACAAATTAATCTTGTTGCGCCACGGCGAATCTGAATGGAATGCAAAGAACCTCTTTACAGGGTGGGTAGATGTACGTCTCTCAGCAGCTGGTGAGGCAGAAGCCAAGAAAGGCGGCGTTCTCCTTGCAGATCGCAACCTTCTTCCAGATGTGGTTCACACCTCATTGCTTCGTCGCGCAATCCATACATCGCAGCTGGCCCTTGATTCATGTGACCGCCATTGGATCCCTGTGAAGCGCTCGTGGCGCCTCAATGAGCGTCATTACGGCGCACTTCAGGGCAAGGACAAGGCTCAGACATTGGCCGAGTACGGCGAAGAGCAATTTATGTTGTGGCGTCGCTCTTATGACACCCCACCACCAGCAATCGTTGCTGGCTCTGAATTTTCACAAGATCAAGATCCACGTTACGCAGACCTCGGTAAAGATCTTCCACTTACAGAGTGCCTTAAGGATGTTGTTGCTCGCATGATTCCTTATTGGGAAGAGTCAATCATTCCTGATCTCAAGGCGGGTAAGACTGTTCTCGTGACAGCGCATGGAAATTCACTTCGTGCACTTGTTAAGCACCTCGATGGAATCAGCGATGAAGATATTGCGGGACTTAATATTCCAACAGGAATCCCACTGTTCTATGAACTCGATGCCAACTTTGCACCAGTAAAGACAGGTGGAGAGTATCTAGATCCCGCTGCAGCAGCGGAAGCGATTAAGGCAGTAGCGAATCAGGGTAAGAAGTAAGAACTTACTGTTTTTCTGCGTACTCGCCTGTGACCAGGAAGTAAACGCGACGAGAGACTGATACTGCGTGATCTGCACAGCGCTCGTAGTAACGACCGAGCAAGGTCATATCAATTGCTGGCTCGATGCCATGTGGCCAATTGTCATCAAGTAGTACTTCAAAGAGTTTGCGGTGCAACTTATCCATCTCGTCATCATCGCGCTCTACCTCTAGTGCAACATTGATATCGCGGCTCTGCAAGAGGCCAGTCACCTTATTGATAAGGGCCTGTGCAACATCGCCCATCGCTTGAATGGTTGGAGCAAGCTCTGCTGGAACCGCAGTCTGCGGATAACGCATACGAGCAATGCGTGCAATGTGGTGCGCGAAGTCGCCCATGCGTTCAAAGTCTGCGCTCATGCGAAGCGATGTAACGAGGTTACGGAGATCGCTTGCAACAGGTTGCTGGCGAGCCATAACATCGAGAGTCTTATTATCGAGTTCGTGTTGAATAGCATCCACGCGATCATCATCAGCGATAACTTCTTCAGCGAGCTCAAGGTTGGCTGTGAGGAGAGCTGTCGTGGCGCGACCCATTGCCCCAGCCACAAGAGTGGACATCTCTACAAGGGTCTGATTGATCGAATCTAAGTCGTCATGAAAGGCGTCGCGCATGGGCTAAGAATATTAGGCTCTCGGCCTTTTTCATATTCTTGAAGGTGAACACGCTCCAACCTAGGCGTGAATAGTGGGTAAATCGCATCGATGTAAGTACTTTTCCACTGATTCTGAAGAAATGCAGCGCGTACGATTACCGCATGGTCAGGGCCTTAAGGCGGAAGAAAGTAAGTAATGAGAGCGAGTTAGATTTCGCCACCCCTGAGGTTCAAGAGATTCTCGCCAACTTAGATTTCGCCAGCGCCATCTTTGCTGCAGGAGATCGGATCGAGTACTACTCAAACTCAGCAGTCACGCTCGGCGTGATCCGCGATGAGAAGTTGGTGGCGACCTCTGTGCTCAACATGGTCCGCAAGGCCCGCCGTACAGGTTTAGAACAAGCTGGCCACATCGAAGTTCCACGAGGTCCTATCGGTGAAGGAACACGTCAGCTCTCCGCTAAAGCGACATACTTTAAGAATCACGATGCAACATTTGTGGTCTTCACAGACGAATCCGAGGCAGAACGTGTGGATGCGGTACGCCGCGACTTCGTTGCAAATATTTCTCATGAGCTTAAGACGCCTATTAGCGCACTACGCACACTCAGCGAAGCGGTGACGGTCGCCTCTCAAGATCCGCAGGTAAATAAATTTGCATTGATGATGCAGAGCCAAGTTGAACGTCTCTCTACTCTCGTTCAAGAGATTATCGATCTCTCACGTTTGCAAGATGCAGACCCACTTCTCGATGCAGTACTTGTGGATATCGATGAAGCAGTCGATGAAGCTATTGATCAAGTTCAAGTTCTTTCAGGAACTCGCGATATTGAAATTGTTCGTGGCCCTCAAGTAAAAGTCAGCGTTGTTGGTGACCGTACCCACTTAATCATGGCTTTCCATAACTTGATTGAGAATGCAATTAACTACAGCCCCGATAAGACAAAGGTAACCGTCAATACAGTTACATCCGAAAGAATTGTCGAAATAGTTGTTATTGATCAAGGCGTTGGAATCACAGATGCCGATCAAGAGAGAATCTTTGAACGTTTCTATCGCGTTGATCCAGCTCGTTCACGCGAAACTGGCGGCACAGGTCTCGGCCTCTCAATTGTGAAGCATGTGATCGGAAATCACGGTGGAGATATTTCTGTCTGGAGTTCCGAAGGCGTTGGTAGTACATTCACAATCAGGTTACCGATTGCAGATGATTCTTCTGAAGAAGGAGTTGCGTAATGTCACGTATCTTGGTCGTTGAAGATGAAGAGACTCTTGCCGAGGCAATTGCATTCTTGCTGGGTAAAGAGGGCTTTGAAGTAACAGTTGCTGCTTCTGGACCAGATGCAATCGCTCAATTCGAAAAGAGCGGGGCTGATTTAATCCTTCTCGATCTCATGCTCCCCGGGCTATCAGGAACCGAGGTCTGCCGCCAGATCCGTGCGAAATCGGCCGTTCCAATCATCATGCTCACTGCAAAGGATTCAGAGATCGACAAGGTCGTAGGACTGGAAATTGGCGCGGATGACTATGTGACCAAGCCTTACTCATCGCGCGAACTCATCGCGCGAATTCGTGCTGTTTTGCGCCGAGGCGAGCTCCTAGATTCAGCGGATGAAGGTGCAGTTCTTGAAGTTGGCCCAGTTCGCATGGACACAGATCGCCACGTTATTAGTGTGAATGGCGCTCAAGTAGCTATCCCGCTGAAAGAGTTTGAACTCCTTGAATTTCTTATGCGTAACGCTGGCCGCGTCTTAACCCGAATTCAATTGATTGATCGTGTTTGGGGCAGTGACTATGTGGGAGATACGAAGACTCTCGATGTTCATATCAAGCGCCTTCGCGCAAAGATTGAGAAAGACCCAGCGAACCCTGAATTTATTCAGACGGTGCGCGGAATGGGTTACAAGATGGAGAGAAGTAATTAATTACTTAGCTGCAGGTGCGTTGAGCTTTGAACCTGTTGTGACATCAGAATAGATATCGCGCTTATCGCGAATGATCACACGCAGCATTACCAAACCAGCGCGAGCAAAACCAATAGTGAGATCTACGTGATTTCCTGCGACTGCATTGACTCCAGCAAAGACAGCCTTCGCATTAGCCTGCTCACCTTCGAAGTGAACTGGTTTATTTGTAACAAGTTTTGTCTCGCCTGTAAGCGTTGCTGGTACGCCTCCGACAGTGATTCCGAGAATCTGATCGGCCTCATCTGCGCGATTAACAATATGCCCAACCACTACAGCTGAGCCATCCTCTGTTGCAACGAGAAGTAAGTTGCTTACGCGAATATCGCTGCCATCGGTATTAATTACTGCTTCAGCGCCATCAGTTACGCGATTAACCATACGTGTTGCTGCATCAGGTCCTGATCCATAACAAGAAGATAGAGACAATGCGAGTGCAATTGAGATTGTTGTGACTGCAACTTTTTTCATCTGGCGCATGGAGCGATTATCTCACGACCGCAAACCCTTTATTGACGCCTATTTCAGCCCATTTATTCGGGGTTTTATCTCTCGAGGTTGGCTGGTAGAATTAGCACTTCAATTCCCCAGCAGTACGAGAGGCTCTCCATGACATTTAAGGTCGGCGAAACCGTTGTTTATCCTCATCACGGAGCAGCTCTCATTGAAGCAATCGAAACCCGCGTTATCAAGGGTGAAGAGCGCACATACCTCGTTTTGAAGGTGGCTCAGGGAGATCTCACAGTTCGCGTTCCTGCAGATAATGTTGATCTCGTTGGCGTCCGCGATGTAGTGGATTCAGCTGGTCTTGATCGCGTATTTAACGTACTTCGTCAGCCTTACACAGAAGAGCCAACTAACTGGTCACGTCGTTACAAGGCAAACCTCGAGAAGCTCGCTTCAGGCGATGTCATCAAGGTTGCAGAAGTTGTGCGCGATCTCTATCGCCGCGACCTCGACCGTGGTCTCTCAGCTGGTGAAAAGCGCATGCTCGCCAAGGCGAAGCAGATTCTCGTATCAGAGCTCGCACTTGCTGAGCGCACTGATGAAGAGAAGGCTGCAACTCTCCTTGATGAGGTTCTCGCTTCTTAATTAGCGTTACATACCTATGATCGCCGCAATTATTGCTGCCGCAGGCAGTGGCGAACGTTTCGGTGCACCAATTCCTAAAGCACTTATCCATCTCGGAGATAAGACTTTGCTTGCCCATGCAATCGCAAACCTTGCACCAGTTGTTGATCAAATTGTTGTCACAGCTCCTGCCGGCTATGAAGCGCAGATCAAAGAGATTGCAGGAGAAGATGTCACCGTTGTTACAGGCGGAGCGACTCGTTCAGATTCAGTGCGAATTGCACTTGCTGCAGTTAATGAAAAGGCAGAGTTTGTATTAGTTCATGATGCAGCGAGATCGCTTGCTAGCACTGCTTTAGCGCAATCTGTTATCGATGCTCTTCGTGAAGGTGATGTCGCAGTTATCCCAGGTATGCCAGAGGTTGATACGGTGAAAGTTGTTGATGCAGCTGGATATGTAGTATCCACACCAGATCGTGCATCACTTCGTAAAGTGCAGACCCCACAAGGGTTTGCATATTCAGTATTAAAGGCGGCGCATGCTGTTCCGCAAGATGCAACCGATGATGCCGTTCTCGTTGCAAATGCAGGACATCAAGTGCGCATCATTAATGGTGAAGAGCGTGCGCTAAAAATTACAACTCCATCGGATCTTGCAACTGCAATGACACTTATCGGTGATGCGCAGTCATTCCGAACTGGCGTCGGCACTGATGCACACGCATTTGGCGAAGGTCGCGAGCTATGGCTGGCTGGGCTTTCATGGCCAGGTGAAGTCGGCGTAGATGGACATAGCGATGGAGATGTTGCAGCTCATGCAATCTGTGATGCACTTTTCGCTGCAACGAGCACCGGCGATCTCGGTTCTAACTTTGGAACATCACGCCCTGAATATGCCGGCGCTTCAGGAACTCAGTTGTTGCAAGAGACTCTCAACATTGTCACCAAGGCTGGATATTCAATCTCTAATGTCACCGTGCAGATCATCGGCAACCGCCCGCGTATCGGTACGCGTCGTGCAGAGGCAATTGCTGCAATCTCATCAGCACTCGGTGGAGCGCCCGTTTCAATTCTTGCGACAACAACCGATGGAATGGGACTTACAGGTGAAGGCAAGGGCATCGCAGCCATAGCCTCAGCCCTCGTTTTTAAGTAATACAGCCCTCCAAGTTACAATTGCCCAATGAGTTCGCTACATCTTTACGACACCCAGTCGCGAACCACCTCCCTATTTACCCCGATAAAAGAGGGTGAAGTCGGTATCTATCTCTGTGGTGCAACTGTGCAGGCACCTCCACATATCGGCCATGTTCGCTCTGGCGTGAACTTCGACATCCTTCGCCGTTGGCTTACCAAGAGCGGATATAACGTCACATTTATCCGTAACGTCACAGATATCGATGACAAGATTTTGCATAAGGCAATTCATGAAGAGATGCCTTGGTGGGCACTTGCAATGAAGTACGAGCGCGTCTTCGCTGATGCATATGCAGCCCTCAACGTATTGCCACCTACATATGAGCCTCGCGCAACTGGCCATATCACTCAGATGATTGAGCTAATGCAGCTCTTGATCGAACGTGGTGCGGCATATGCCCCAGGCAATGGCGATGTCTATCTCGAAGTTCGTAAACTTGAATCGTACTTAACGCTTTCACGTCAGAAGTTAGATGATCTTCAACCGGCAGCTGATGCGGATGAAACTTATAAGAGGGATCCACGCGACTTCGCACTCTGGAAGGCTGCAAAGCCAAGAGATCCATCATGGCCAACTCCATGGGGCGCCGGTCGTCCAGGATGGCACCTCGAATGTTCAGCAATGGCACATCAGTATCTCGGTGAATCATTTGATATCCATGGTGGCGGACTTGATTTGATCTTCCCTCACCATGAGAACGAGATCGCACAATCAGAGGCTGCAGGTTACGGCTTTGCAAAGCGCTGGTTGCATAATGCATGGGTCACTGCATCCGGCGAGAAGATGTCGAAGTCACTCGGTAACTCTCTACAGGTGCATGAACTTCTCAAGACTGTTCGCGGCATTGAGCTCCGTTGGTATCTAGGTTCTGCCCACTACCGTTCGATGCTCGAGTTCTCACATGATGCACTTGCTGAATCTGCAACAGCATTCCGCCGTATCGAATCATTCCTCCATCGCTCAGTCGAGATTCTTGGCACAGAGCCAACACCATTACTAGGCACTGCTTTTATCGATGCAATGAACGATGATTTAGCTGTTCCTACAGCTCTTGCATCAATCTCAGAAGCGCTACGTATCGGCAATAGCGCAATAACGTCGGGAGATAAGGCTGTAATTGCAACATCTGCCAATGAGATTCGTGGTGCACTTGAAGTTCTTGGCTGCGATCCATTTGATCCAGCATTTGCATCTGCTTCAACTAACGATGACGTTACTGCAGCACTTGATGGAACGATTAAGTTGGCACTTGCACAGCGCGAGGCAGCCCGAGTACGTAAAGATTTTGAAAGCTCAGATGCGATTCGCGATGGCCTTACAGCCCTAGGAATTGTTATCGAAGATACAGCGCAAGGGCCACGATGGTCGATCTCACGTAAGACTGAAGGAAGTGGTTCATAATGGCCGGAAATTCAAAGCCTCGCGGTGCTGTACGTAAATCTAAGAAGGGTCCAACGGTTGGCTCTGGTGGAAACCGTCGTCGCGGGCTAGAAGGCAAGGGTCCAACACCTAAGGCAGAAGACCGTCCTTATCACGCAGCACATAAGGCGAAGAAGCGCGCAGAGAAGTCTGCCGAGAAGCGTCCTGCTGCAGCACGCCTTCCAAAGTCAGAGATGCCAAAGGGCGAGATAGTCTCCGGACGTAACGCAGTCTTAGAAGCGCTTCGCGAAAGCGTTCCTGCAACTGAAATCATGGTTGCGCGCGGAGTCGATATCGATGATCGCATTGCCGAATCACTTCAGCTCGCTCTCAATCATGGATTGCAGATCAAGGAAGTTCACCGTGCATCGCTCGAGTCAATCGCACCCAATAGCCAAGGAATCATCCTTGGAATCAAGCCATTCCAATATTCAAGTTATGAAGAGATCTGCGATCGTGCAAAGGGTGCAAAGTTAATTGTTGCTCTCGATGGAGTGACAGATCCACGTAACCTCGGTGCAGTCACTCGTTCTGCAGCAGCCTTTGGGGCCTCTGGAATCATTATTCCTGAGCGTAGAGCAGCAGCAGTAACTGCTTCTGCCTGGAAGACATCTGCAGGAGCTGCAGCTCGTCTACCAATCGCGCAGGTAACAAACCTTGCGCGCACAATCGATGATGCAAAGAAGCGCGGCATGTTCGTTGTTGGCCTCGATGGAGATTCTGATGTGCAGCTTTCAGAGATGAAGGTCGCTAAGGAAGATCTCATGATTATCGTTGGATCTGAAGGAAAGGGTCTTGCTCGCCTTACCCGTGAGAAGTGCGACCTCATAGTTTCAATTCCAATTATGTCTTCAACAGAATCTCTTAATGCATCTGTTGCAACTTCAATTACTCTCTTCTGGATAGACGAGCAACGTCGTAAGGGCTAAGTATGAAGTTCAACCGATTTATTGTCTGTGGCGACTCGTATAGCGAGGGCATGAGCGATGAAATCATCAATGGTCAATACCGTGGATGGGCAGATCGCGTTGCAGATGAGATGTCACAGCATTCGGTTGATTTCACTTATGCAAACTTAGCAATTCGAGGAAAACTTCTTGGACAGGTCGTTGAAGATCAGGTTCCCGAAGCGACGAAGATGGTCACTGGAAAAGAAACTCTAATCTCATTCCATGCTGGCGCAAATGATGCACTACGTCCTGGATATGACGCCGCTTTAACTATCGCTAAGTATCAGAAGGCAGTTCGTGAGATTGCAGCAACAGGTGCAACGCTCCTCCTCTTTACCGTTTTAGAAGATACCGGAAATAAAGGTCGTGGCGCTGAAGTCTGGAAGACACGTTTCTCTGAATTTAATAGAGCGGTACGTGAAGTTGGTGCTGAAGTGGGCGCAACTGTCTCTGATGCAAATGGTTTAGATTTCTTTAAAGACAGCCGCTTTCTAGCTTTCGATCGCCTCCATCTCAATCAAGAGGGACATTGGCGCGTTGCACAAGCAGTCTTAGAGGTATTTGGTTATCCCTTTGATGCAGCATGGAGAACTCCACTTCCTGCCGCCAAGCCAACACCATGGATAAAGCGCCGTATTACAGGGGTTTTATGGTTCTTCGTCTTCGCTCTGCCATGGATTATTCGCCGTATTCAAGGCAAATCATCTGGCGATGGCCGCACAGCAAAATACCCGCAGCCAATTTCTTGGCCACGGGTATGAAGCTTCATTAATTTAGATTACTCGTACAGTCCAAGCGAAGGTGTATGTACCTCCACCAACAATGTACTGAGGCAAAGTATCTGGACCACATGAAGCTGTTCCCACACCACGGTGTGCAGCATCGATATGGATAACAGAGTTTCCAGATGGTTCGACATAAACATTATGTGTCTTATCAGCAAGCTCTGTAGCACGATTTGGAGTGACAGATACCTGACGAGGCTTATCGAGATCGAAACGAACTCCCTTGCCATCGTTACCTGTTAACTCAAACCAACGCACTCCAACATGTCCACCGTTTTCTTGTGGTCGAACATATGGAATGTACTGTGCTGCAACTGTGGAGACCCAACGATGGATACGGCCAATCTTGCGATCAGGGTATGACTCGTGTGGTCCAGCTCCGAAGTAGGTGTAGCTATCGAGCTTTGAATCTATCTCTAGGTTGATACCAACGCGTGCGAGATCTTCAAGCTGCTTAGGTACGACGATTGTCTCTTTAACTGAGAAACCATTTTCAACAGGCGTAATCACCTGAGTCTGCTTCACAGTGGCACCAGTACTTGTCTGCCACACACTGACAACCTTGCGCTGTTTTGCTGACTCTGTAATTGTGCAATCAGAACGAGTGAGATCACGAACTCCATAACGCTCCCACTTGGTTGAGATATGTCCGATGCGATCGTTATCTGTTGGTGCGCGCCACAATGAAAGCTCAGGCGCATAGATTCCGTAAGGAACTTGAATCTCACCTGCATCATTAACTGAGCCCTCGAAGAACTCATTGCTCTTTGCTACAGCAATTGTGTTCGCCTTTGAAGGAAGAGGGAACTGGTTCCAACCAATCTCTGTCGATGTTGGTGCCCACGCTGTGCTGCTGCGGCGAAGGAGGGTGAAGGTGATGAAACGCTCGCCCTTTCCATCTGCCTTCAGAAGAGCGGGGGATTTAACGGTAAAACGCCCTGTTTTACGCGCTCCCACAGCAGGAAGCTTTACTCGCCCGCCATCGACAACCAGGCCGTCACGAGTGATCGACCAGAGAAGATCGAAATCGCTGAGATCGGTGAAGAACTGCTTATTGAAGATAGTGAACTGGCCAGATGATGCCTTAGTCGTCTTTACGACAGCAGGTGCAGCGAGTGCCTTGAATTCATGCATCGCAGGCTTTGCGGTGCGATCAGGGAAGACCATTCCATCACAACAGAAGTTTCCATCGTGCTTCTTCTCCCCATAATCTCCACCGTAGGCAGAGCGAGTTGTTCCATCTGGCATCAATTGATCAGGGCCGTGATCCCAGAATTCCCAGATGAATCCACCTTGTAGCCCCGGAAGAGTTTCAATTGCGTTCCAGTACTCAGCGAGAGTTCCATTTGAATTACCCATTGCATGCGAGTACTCGCACATGATCAAAGGACGATCTTGCTTTCCTGATTTTGCATAGCTAGTGATTGCGGCTATCGATGGATACATCGGTGCAATGACATCAGTGAGTGAATGTCCATATCGCCAATCGCCACGGATCGCACCTTCATAGTGCAATGGACGAGTTGGATCTGCAGCGCGCGCATATGCAGCCGCAGCTTCATGGTTGAGCCCCTTACCTGATTCATTTCCGAGTGACCACATCACAACTGCTGGGTGATGGATATCTCGATCAATCATGCGACCAACACGCTCGACAAATGCACCGAGGTAACGAGGGTCATTACAAATTGAATCGTAGAAAGCGTGTGATTCGATATTTGCTTCACCAACTACATAGAAACCAAGTTCGTCGCAGAGATCGAGAAAGGCTGCATCGTTGGGATAGTGAGATGTGCGCACAGCGTTAAAGTTCCAACGTTTTAGCTCAAGTAGATCTTGGCGCATGTCATCGCGAGTAAGTGCACGACCAGTAAAACGATTAAAGTCGTGGCGGTTAACGCCGTAGAAAATAACTGGTTGGCCATTAACAAGGAAGTCGCGTCCCTTGATTACAACGCTTCTAAAACCAATCTTTTGGCTAGATATCTGCACGATATTACCGGCAGGATCGAGAAGTTCGATCGCAAGTGTGTATAGAACAGGGTTTTCAGCAGACCAAGCAGTGACCTTAGGAATCGTGGTCTCGAGCAAGATGCGTCCTGGTGTTGGTGGTTCAACTTCGCGAAGCGCCTTAAGGAGTGAATCAGGCATGCCACCGTTCCAGTAAGAACCAACAAAGAAGTCCTTGCTTGCATTGCGAAGTTCTTCAGGCATCTCTGTCCAAATTGGAGCGTTAGATGCATGAACAGAACCGCTCATTGCTGCACTCTTTGCCTTCGGCAGCTCTTCTACGCGAGTGCGGATTGTGTAACCAGTCGTTGGTTTGTCATTGACAGAGCCAACGTATGCCTCAACCTTGAGAGTTCCAGTCGAGTTATCTGACTTTAAGCCCGCAGTTGCATAGAGACGTTCGATGAAAACATCATTTGTTGCGTAGAGCTTTACAGAGCGAGTGATACCTCCATGCCACCACTGATCTTGATCTTCAATGTAAGTTGCGTCAGACCATTTTGTGACATCAATGCGGAGTGTGTTCTTTCCACCCTTGAGGAACTTTGTAATATCGAATTCAGCGGCAAGACGTGAATCCTTAGTCATACCAACAACATCACCGTTGACCCAGATGAGAGCTACAGATTCATATCCGCCGAGGTGGAGAACAACACGCTTACCTTCCCAAGATCCTGGAATCTCAAAGTCGCGCTCATAGATTCCAGTTGGATTCTCTTCAGGAACATTAGGCGGTGTGTGATCGAACGGCATCTGCACATTGGTGTAGATCGGCTTATCGAAGAAGACATCGCTCTCTGGTTGCATCGTCCAAAGCCCAGGCACAGGAATCTTCGACCAACGCTTGCGCACTGAATCGGTTGGCTTACGTAGCAATTGGAATCTCCAAATACCGTCGAGAGATAACTTCTCGTAGTGCTCGATATTGAGCATCGGTAGGCGATTGATTGCTGTGGTTTCAGGGCTGGTCCAGTAGTTAGGCAACATGCTTCGAATCATCCCATCTACGCACTCTCAGCGATAGGTAAATGGGCAGGGAATCCCGCAAAAAGGGCTATTTTCATGCGGTGATATTGCGATTTTTAGAATTCGATATTAGATGCCATAATTACGCCGTTCAAAAGCAGTACGCCTCCTTAGCTCAGTGGTAGAGCAGCTCACTTGTAATGAGCAGGTCATCCGTTCAAATCGGATAGGGGGCTCCATACTTTTCTAGGCGCTTTCGCTGAGATCCTTCTTCTTGATACTCGCAATAATCGCCACAGCCATCACTGCAACAATGATTCCCAGAGATACATATGTCGGAATCTTAAAGAGCGCGTGGCTGACAATCATCTTGATGCCAACCCAGACGAGAATCACAGAGAGACCCTCTTTGAGATAGATGAACTTCTCCATCAAGTTAGCAATCAAGAAGTACATGGAACGTAGGCCCAAGATTGCAAGTGCGTTACTTGCAAAGACGATAAATGGCTCTTCTGTCACAGCGAAGATTGCTGGAATTGAATCGACCGCAAAGACAAGATCCATAAACTCAACCATGATCAGCACGAGGAAGAGTGGCGTGAAGTAACGAAGGCCGTTGATGCGGACAACAAACTTCTGCTCGTGGAACTCTGATGTCATACGTAACTTACGTTTGAGGTATTGGTAGACCTTCGAGTCATCGACATCGAAGTGCTCGTTACGACCTGCAAACATCTTCCAGCCTGTGTAGATCAAGAATGCACCGAAGATGTAGAGAGTCCAGCTAGCTTCCTTGATAAGCGCAGCGCCAGCAAAGATCATCGCACCACGCATCACAAGAGCGCCGACAACTCCAAAGAAGAGAACACGGTGCTGGAATCGTTGTGGAACGGCAAGTGCGCTGAAGAGAAGTCCCCATACGAAGACGTTATCGATAGCTAGAGATTTTTCAATGAGATAGCCGCTGTAATACTGGATTGCGAAATCGCTACCGCTAAAGAACCAGATAACTCCACCTACTGCTAGTCCACAGAGAACCCAGATAGTTGACCAGAAGGCCGCTTCTTTAAAGGTGATTTCTTGGTGACCTCGGTGGAGGAAGAGATCGATGACGAGCATGAGGCCGACGAAGGCTAAAAGCGCTACCCATGCATATGTTGTGACGTTCACGTGAGACTCCCTTGTGTATGGCTCGGTTGAGCATTTACACAAGGTCTCTTCCGCCGAATTAATTCGACCTAGGCACCGGCTGCTTTCGCAACGTATTGACGACACCTAGCGTTGGGAATACTCCCCTTGATGGCGTAATAATGAAGGAGAAGGCGGCGCCATGCAAGCTGAGAGAGGGCGCAATTCTTGAGAACAGTCTGTGTATTTTTGAGGTTGGCAACTCACGAACCTGCGCGTAACTGAGCCCACCTCTAAGATTTCGGCCATGAGCAACTTTCCTGCAGATGCCTTTAAGGACCTTACTGAAGCCAATGCTGAATACATCAAGACCTTTAAATATTCAGGGCTGACAGGCGTAGCTCAAAAGGGTCTAGCGATTGTGACCTGTATGGATTCACGTATCAACCCGCTCTCCGTTGTGGGTATGCGATCAGGTGATGCCAAGATTCTTCGTAATGCTGGGGCTCGCGTTACAGAGGACGTTCTTCGTACCCTTGTTCTCGCTACATATCTCTTGGGTGTTAAGCGCATCTTGGTGATGCCACATACCGAATGTCGTATGGCAGAAAATACTGAAGAAGAGATTCACGCAAAGATTGATGCAGAATTCGGAGTCAATACTTCTTCACTTGAATTCCGTACGACTAATGATCAACTTGGTGCGCTCGCCAAAGATGTGAACCGCATTCGTTCATACCCACTACTCAACCAAGGTGTATCTGTTGGTGGAGCTATTTACGACGTGAAAACTGGCGCAGTCACACCTATCGATTGCTAACCGTGGACGTTTTTCTTAGCGTTCTAAAACCGGCTTTACCGCTTCTCTACCTATTCATGATTGCTTCGACCGGCTACGTCATATTCCGCGTGTATCAACATAAACAATTAATTTCCCAAGCAGGAACCAAGCGAGTAGAAGGTATTGCTGGAAATTCACTCGCAACAGAGAAAATGCGAATTCGAAAAGAGGCGCGCGCCAAAGGGCTCATTGGCGAAGAAGGTGTGGGTGCGCTTCTAGAGGATCTGGCGGAAGAATTTGGACTTGTAGTCCTGCATGATCTTTCCATGCCAGGAACGACTGCCAATATAGATCACATCCTTATTCAGAAGAAGGCTGTATTTGTAATCGATGCCAAGAACTATGAAGGCCGCGTAAATATTAAGAAAGATTCCAAAGGACAGGTACAGCTCTATGTAGGTGGTACCAAGAGAACAAATTTGGCAACTAAATTAAGTGGTTACAGCGAGACGATTGAAAAGTATTTAAAAGCCGAAGGAATATCCGTGAGAGTGGTTCCCTTATTGGCTTTCTACAAAGCGAGCTTTCATCCTGACTCCAAGTATGAAATCAATGGCGTGATGGTTAATGTCTCTGGAGTAAAGAATGAATTAATGCGATTTGCAGTTAAGAATGCTGCTGAAATCGATCAGCACGAGGTTGCAGATTTAATTCTAAAAGAATTTCCAGCTAAAGATTAAGCGCGACGCTGAGGCATCTTTGTCTGCGGATAACTTAAATCGTTAAGGAATTCACGGATAAACATCTGGAAGATAGCCGGCTTCTCTTTATTCGCTTGGTGTGAAGTTCCAGGAATAACAGCGAGCTGTCCATGTGGAAGAGCCTCAAACATCTCGATCGTATGGTGATGTGAAATAACATCATCATCGCCGACGATCACTAGTGCGGGTAGCTGAATCTTCTTAATATCTTCAACTGAATATGTTGGCTCTGAATACCAAATCTTAAACATCTTACGAATCTTCGCCTCTTGGGTTTCGGGAGCATCAGGCGAAGTGGATGCATACTCATCTCGATCTTCTTGCGAGATATTTCCATCGAAGTCAGCCATAGGAAGCGTGCCGCTGAAGTGGAAGAGGCCACCAAAGAGAACAACTGATTTCACAAGATCAGGGCGGTGCAGTGCAACCATGAGAGCAATGATTGCTCCGTCGCTATGTCCGATGAGGTGCGCAGGTTCTTTAATGACATCTTCTAAGTAAGTGACAGCTTCTTCATATTGGAAGTTAAAGTGCATGCTGCCTTCACGATCACCGGTGAATCCGTGACCCGTGCGGTCGTAACCGAAGATATGGAATTTATCTTCCACTGCAGGAAGAACAGATTCATAGAAATGAGATGTCTGGCTCAAGCCACCGTGAAGGAGAAGGAGCGCTTCACCTTTCTTATCCCACTCATACGAGTAAGTCTTGTGACCGCGAAGATCGATATATCCCTGGCGCATTAATCGAGTGAATCCATGATGTGACGATTACCGCGATCGAAGGTCAGATAGTTCCAAGTCCAATCGGCCATAGTTCCAACTTTGTTGCGCCCACCAAGGAGATAGAACAAGTGGAGCCATAACCATGCAAACCAAGCTGGTGCGCCGACCATGCTGAACTTTCCAACTTCAACAACTGCCTTGTGGCGACCGATAGTTGCCATAGAGCCTTTATCTTTATATTTAAATTCTTTCAGTGGCTTTCCTGTTGAAAGATCAATGATCTGTTGCGCAACAAAGCGACCTTGCTGCATCGCAACCGGTGCAACCATTGGATAGAAACGACCCTCAGGGTTGAGCGCTCCAGAGATATCTCCAATAGCCCAAATATGTGGGTAGTTCTCAACCTGAAGTGTTTGGCTCGACTTAACGCGAGAACCTGCAATCGGTAAGTTCAGCGCCGCTGCTGTTGGTTCGCCCTTAACTCCAGCAGCCCAGATTGTGACCTCAGCTGGAATTGGCTCGCCATCCTTAATAACAATCTGACGAGATTTAATTTCACGCACAGCAGTCTTGGTGCGAACGTGCACTCCGAGCTTTTGAAGATCGCGAGTCGCGCGAGCAGATAGCTTCTCACTAAACATCGGCAAGATTCGTGGACCAGCTTCAATCAGATAAATATCAATATGTTCTGCAGCATGAGCAAGATCGTTATGGAGTGGTCCACGCTTTAACTCAGCGAGAGCGCCAGCCATCTCCACACCTGTGGGGCCACCACCAACAACAGCGATAGAAAGTCGTGTCTCATCCTCAAATCGAGCGAGATCTTCAAAGCGGCGCATCACCTCTGCGCGGATATTGATCGCCTCATGCACGCTCTTCATGCCGAGACCGTGTTCTACAACTCCAGGAACACCGAAATCTGCCGTAACAGAACCCAACGCAATAATGAGGTGATCGAATTCGAGAACCTCTGAAGAATCTAACTTCACTGTCTTGTTCTTGTGATCAATTGAAATCGGTGAACCCATACGGAACTTCACATCAGTTTTACGAAGCGCACCGCGAACTGGGTGAACAACGTGATCAGCAGCAAGTCCTGCAGTAGATACCTGATAGAGAAGAGGCAAAAATGTTTGGAAGTTGTGGCGATCTACAACGACAACGTCAGCCTTTCCGGCGAGTGCACGAGCAGCGGTTAACCCACCAAAGCCTGCTCCGAGAATTACAACTCTTGGCTTAGTCGACGTGTTTCGAGTAGAAGTGCCCATGGCCTCAGTCTAGGCTCACAGCATGAAGAATGAGAATCAGGAGCCTACCTATCTCGTTACGGGAGCTTCAGGATATGTCGGCGGTCGCTTGGTTCGAGCACTTCTCGACGATAAGAAGAAAGTTCGAGTCCTGGTTCGTGATGCAAAGAAGATTCTCGGACAGAGCTGGGCAGGACATGTTGAGATAGTTGAAGGCAATGCATCTAACGCTTCAGATCTCGACAGTGCGCTTCAGGGCGTTCACACCGCTTACTACCTTCTTCACTCAATCAATGTTGCAACTGATTTTGGCGATATTGAATCTGCAATGGCGAAAGGTTTTTCAGAAGCGGCAGAACGCGCCCATATTTCACAGATTGTTTACTTAGGTGGAATCGCCAACGATGAGAATCGATCACGCCACTTAACCTCTCGCATGAACACTGGAATTGAATTAGCCAAGGGCAGAACACCAGTTCTCGAACTTCGCGCCGGAATTATTATCGGATCCGGCTCGGCATCATTTGAGATGTTGCGCCACCTGACTCACCGCCTTCCGATCATGACGACTCCCAAGTGGGTATCAAATAGGACCCAGCCAATCGCTATTCGAGACGTTCTCTATTACCTGCGCTCTGCGGCAAATTTGGCAGAACCGGTCGACGGAGTTCGCGATATTGGCGGACCAGAAGTTGTGAGTTATGCAGTGATGATGCAGAAATTCGCAGAAATTTCAGGGTTGCGTAAGCGCATCATCATTCAAGTCCCCGTTCTCTCTCCAAAACTTTCGAGTTTATGGATTGGTTTAGTCACACCAGTTCCGACTTCCCTTGCTCGCCCACTCGTTGAATCATTGATCAGCGAAGTTGTTGTTGATCCAGCGAAGAGCATCGACCAAACAATTGATAAACCTGCTGAAGGGCTACTTACCGTCAGACAAGCAATTGAATTAGCGTTGACATCAACTGCAAATAACAGAGTTGAGACTCGTTGGTCAGATGCAGCGCATCCAATTGCACCGTGGCAGAAGGCTCAAGGTGATCCATCATGGGCGGGCGAACTCACATTAAAAGATCATCGCGAAGTAATAACCGATGTTCCACTCCATTTAATCTGGAGAGAGGTTGAAGGAATCGGTGGAGATCATGGTTGGTACGGCTCAGGATGGATGTGGTACCTGCGCGGTCTTATCGATCGATTCTTCGGCGGTGTTGGATTACGTCGCGGTCGTCGCGATCCTCAATATCTTCGTATTGGTGACAGCCTTGATTTCTGGAGAGTTGAAAATCTAGAGAAAGAGAAGAAACTTCGCCTCTATGCAGAGATGATCTTGCCGGGAAAGGCTTGGCTTGAATTCAATCTCTCAGAAAAAGATGGAAAGACTATCTTCTCTCAAGATGCTCTCTTTGCACCTCGCGGACTTGGTGGCCAGATTTATTGGTATCTCGTCTCACCATTCCATTTATTTATATTTCCAACGATGCTACGTAATATTGTGAAAGCTGCTCGCAAATCCCACACTTTGTCATAGGTCTTGTTTAGGATGGGCCATATGTCAGCGCTAGAAAACCCATCAACACAAGGCTCCACTCTTACCGACCTCGAGGGACGTATCCTCGACTTCGAACGTAATTGGTGGCGCTTTGCGGGTGCGAAAGAGACCGCTATCAAGGAGCTCTTCGACCTCAGCGCACCTCGCTACTACCAACTCCTCAATGACCTCATCGATCGCGATGATGCTCTCGAGGCTTCACCTATGTTGGTAAAGCGCCTACGTCGCCTCCGTGAGGCTCGTATGCAGGCTCGTTCAGCTCGTCCAAACTAGCCAATTTCAGAGGGCAGCGCCCTTGAAATCCCCTCCTTCAACCCTCCTTTTGCGCTATCCCTTCGCGCTTAAAACTACGTTTTGCGCGTGGGAATACATCCGTCTACCCTTGGCGTTAGCACTCACAGGCCGAGAGTGATAAGTCGGCTACAACCTAAGTTCCATATAAGAGGAGTAATTAGATGGCAAAGCAGATCGCCTTTAATGAAGAAGCCCGCCGCGGATTAGAGCGCGGAATGAATGTACTTGCTGATGCAGTCAAGGTAACCCTTGGACCTCGCGGACGTAACGTCGTCCTCGAGAAGAAGTGGGGCGCACCAACCATCACAAACGATGGCGTATCAATCGCTAAGGAGATCGAACTCGATGATCCTTGGGAGAAGATCGGTGCAGAGCTCGTTAAGGAAGTTGCTAAGAAGACAGATGATGTCGCAGGCGACGGAACAACGACAGCAACAGTTTTGGCACAGGCCCTTGTTCGCGAAGGTCTTCGCAACGTAGCAGCTGGCTCAAATCCAATGGCACTTAAGCGCGGAATCGAGAAGGCAGTTGCAGCAATCGTTGCAGAGCTTCTCTCAATGGCGAAGTCAGTGGATTCAAAGGAGCAGATCGCAGCAACAGCATCAATCTCTGCAGCTGATTCAACAATCGGCGAGATGATCGCTGAGGCGATGGATAAGGTCGGTAAGGAAGGCGTTATCACTGTCGAAGATTCAAATACTTTCGGACTCGAGCTCGAGCTCACAGAAGGTATGCGCTTTGATAAGGGTTACCTTTCACCATACTTCGTAACAGATACAGATCGCATGGAGACTGTTCTCGAGGATGCTTACATCTTGATCGTTAATAGCAAGATCTCTTCAATCAAGGATCTCGTTCCATTGCTCGAGAAGGTAATGCAATCAGGTAAGCCACTTGCAATCATCGCTGAAGATGTTGAGGGTGAAGCACTTGCAACTCTCGTTGTAAATAAGATCAAGGGAACATTCCGTTCTGCAGCTGTAAAGGCTCCAGGCTTTGGAGATCGTCGTAAGGCGATGCTTCAGGACATTGCAATCCTTACAGGTGCAACAGTTATCTCTGAAGAAGTTGGTCTCAAGCTAGAGACAGCTGGTCTCGAACTTCTCGGTCGCGCTCGCAAGGTTGTTATCTCTAAGGAAGAGACAACAATCGTTGAAGGTGCAGGAGATGCAGAGCAGATCAAGGGTCGCGTCAATCAGATCCGCAGCGAGATCGCTAATACAGATTCAGATTACGATCGCGAAAAGGCTCAAGAGCGCCTTGCAAAGCTTGCTGGTGGAGTCGCTGTCATCAAGGCAGGAGCTGCAACAGAAGTTGAACTCAAGGAGCGCAAGCACCGCATCGAAGATGCAGTTCGCAACGCTAAGGCTGCAGTAGAAGAAGGAATCGTCGCCGGCGGTGGCGTTGCACTTCTTCAGGCAGCAACAGCAGCATTTAAGAAGTTGAAGCTCGAAGGTGAAGAGGCTGTCGGCGCTCGCATCGTTGAGGTTTCAATCGAAGCACCTCTCAAGCAGATCGCAATCAATGCAGGTCTCGAAGGTGGAGTAGTTGTCGAGAAGGTTCGTAACCTCGAAGCAGGTTTCGGTCTCAATGCAGCATCAGGAGAATATGTAGACATGATCAAGGCTGGCATCATCGATCCAGCTAAGGTGACACGTTCTGCACTTCAGAATGCGGCATCAATCGCAGCGCTCTTCATTACAACAGAGGCAGTCATCACAGATAAGCCAGAGCCAAAGGGTGCAATGACACCATCGGCTGCTGGTGGAGATATGGACTTCTAATAGTCTTCATACGCATGAAGGGGTCGCCGATTAGTATCGGTGGCCCCTTCTGCTTTACCCTTAGAACATGAAGACCTTCGATGCTCAATCAATCGCACGTGATGCAGCTCTTGCTGAGGCAGAGTTCGCTACACAGGTTGGTGACTTTATCTCCGTCGAATATGACGACGAGAACCGCATCGCTACATATCTCTTCACCGCAGAAATCTCAGGTTACAAGGGATGGCGTTGGGGAGTCACAATTGCAAAGGTTGATGAAGAATCAACACCAACAATCTGTGATGTTGTAGTTCTTCCAGGTCCAGATTCACTTCTTGCCCCAGATCACATTCCATATCGTGATCGCATCGTTCCTGAAGACATCACACCTGGTGTGATTGTTCCAAGTCTTCTCGATGACACTCGTCTTGTTCCAGGTACATCTGCACTTCCACAAGATGAAGATCTCGATGCAACTCAGGTATTTGATCTTGGACTTATGCGTCCTCGTGTACTTTCAATTGAAGGTCGCGATCAAGCATCAAAGCGTTGGTATGCATCTGATCGCGGACCATCAGTACCTCTTGCAGAGCAGGCACCAAAGCCATGTAATTCATGTGGGTTCTTCGTGCCACTCGCTGGATCGCTTCGTTCATCATTTGGCGTCTGCGCCAATGCGATTGCGCCTGATGACGCTCGCGTGGTCTCAGTTGACCATGGCTGCGGCGCTCATAGCGAAGCTACCCTCGCTTAAATCGACTACCGCGCCCCGCTAATCATCAGTTAAACTACCCACCTGCCCGCACCCCTGCGGCTACACGAGTACCGAAACACATTAAGGAGTAATCACTATGCCTACAGGTCGCGTGAAATGGTTCTCCCTCGAAAAGGGTTTTGGCTTCATCGCATCGGATGAAGGAGAAGATGTTTACTTGGCAGCGACAGCGCTTCCAGCTGGCGTTCCATCAGTAAAGCCAGGAACAAAACTTGAGTTCTCTGTCATCGACTCACGTAAGGGTCCACAAGCGATGTCAGTGCATATCGTTGATGCACCTGTATCTCTCGCTGAGAATTCGCGAGTCAATAACGATGATCTCGCTGCAATGATTGAAGACACTATCAAGATTCTCGACAAGGTAGGCAATGGTCTTCGCCATGGCCGCCACCCATCAGGATCTGAGGCAGAGCGTCTCGGTCGTGTTCTTCGCGGTATCGCTTCACAACTCGAAGCTTAAGCAACGTACTTTAAATTGCGCTCTTACGATTACGTCGTACTGAGTATCTAATTCCCGTTAAACCTAGCGCTGCACCTACGACGCATGTCCAAATAATCTTTGCATCCGATCCAGCAGCGAGTGCAATCACACCTGCTGTAACCCAGCAGATAGTTCCGATTGAGACTAGAGTTACAACAGATTTAATTGTTGATTTCTCAGTAGATGTCATGGAAGAAGAGTAATGCGTAGAACGGTTAATGCGGAGGGAAACTGGCGTTCATTTCGCCACCGTAATTTCCGCATCCTCTTCCCAGCTAACGCTCTCTCCAATATTGGCACTTGGGCACAGCGTGTTGCTCAAGATTGGCTTGTACTAGAACTTACCAATAACAACGGCAGCGCACTTGGCCTTGTCACCGCAGTTCAATTTGCACCTGTACTTCTCTTTAGCCTCCACGGTGGAGCCCTTGCCGATCGTGTCAATAAGAGAAAACTTCTCATCTGGACCAATATCGTTGCTGCACTCGCTTGTTACGGAATCGGCGTTCTCGTCATTGCTCATAAAATTGAACTCTGGCACGTATTCGTAGGTGCCGCGGTACTTGGAATCTCATCAGCGATTGATGCACCAATTCGCCAGGCATTTACCTCTGAAATTGTTGGACATTCCGATGTAGCTAATGCGGTGAGCCTTAACTCAGCTAATTTCAATGCTGGCCGCCTTGTTGGACCTGCCCTCTCAGGCCTATTAATTGCTCGCTTCAGCACTGGCCCCTCTTTTATTATCAATGCGACGACCTATCTCTTTGTCATTGCAGCGCTCTTAGCTATGCGCGAAAAGGACTTCTTTATCCATAGGAAGGAAGAGACGCTCGGAACGGTACGAGAAGGAATTCGATACGCACTTGCTCGACCTGATCTCTACGTGGTCATGTTGCTCGTCTTCTTTGCAGCAACATTCGGACTCAACTTTCAGATCTTCAACGCCCTCATGGCGACGAAGGAATTCGGTAAGGGCCCTGCTTCATATGGACTTCTCGGTACATACATTGCGGTTGGCTCTCTCACCGGAGCTCTCTTAAGCGCTCGACTTGAAAGATTTAGAACAACGAGATTTATTATCAAGCTCGGTGTCATCTTCTCTATTGCAGTATTGGTTCTCTCCATTGCTCCGACCTATACCTGGTACTCGCTCTGGCTTCCGGTCTGTGGAATTACTGCATTAACGATGTTGATCTCAGCAAACTCTTATGTGCAGACAAAATCTGATCCTGCAGTGCGCGGTCGCGTAATGGGTATCTACTTGCTCATCTTCCTCGGCGGAACACCATTTGGTTCATTATTAATCGGCTATCTCACAGAAACAATCGGAGTACGCGAAACTGTTGCCTTCTGTGGTGGAGTCTCACTTCTTGCAGCACTGACTATCTGGGCGCTCTTCAATAAGAAGGTCGAAACCCCGTCAGACCTACGTGTATCGCAAGTATTAAACTAGATCTCGAACTTGTCGAGCTCTTCCTGAGAGATATGCGCAGGAACTGCTATAACAATTGCAGCTGCAATGAGGATAAGAACAGGCACCATGAGGTAGGCGCGTGAAATATCTAGTGCATCGCCTAAGACACCCAATAAGAATGGCGCTCCACCGATTGCAATACCAGCGCCAAAAGAGCTCTTACCGATAGCTAAATCTGGGCGTCCATCACTGTGATTGATCATGCGCAGTGATGTCAGTGCGAATTGCATCGAAATACCAAGACCACTCAAGAATAACATCGCCATGCTGATTACTAGGTTATGTGAGAACCAGATTCCGAAGAAGCCAAGGAATTGAAGTCCAAGAATTGTCAAGAGTTGGTGATCGAGCGAAAGTTTATGCATAACGCGCCCACCGAAGAAGCGACCTAGCCCCATGCCGGTACCGAGGGCCATGATTGCAATTGTTGAAATTGCAGCAGATGCATCGGTGCGATCACGGACAAGAGCTGCTGCCCAGAAAGCTGTTGCAAACTCTGTTGAAATAGTTGCGACAAAGCCAATCCATGTAATCCAGAATGCTCGTGAAAGCTTTCCGCTCTGTGGGCCTTCACTCGTTGGAACATGTGGCTCATTAGAACGCTCGCGACGGAAGAAGAAGAGATAGAAGGCGAGCGGCAAGATCACAAGAAGACCGAGGCGCCAGAAGTCAGGAGCTTGCTGTGCAATAGAACCAATTGTGAAGGTTCCAAATACATAACCAATAGATGCAATGCCATTTGCCTGTGCAACAGCTAAAGGAGCCAACGCGCCATAGTGGCTATTGAGAGATGTCACGAATGAGTTGATGACAGTTGACGTACCAAAGCCTGTTACCGCTGCTGCAAGAATTGTGAGTGGTACAGGTTGCAAGAATGCGAGTGAGATAAGGCCACCAACAAAGATTGTTAGACCAATCCATCCTGCATTTGCACGTCCAAATTTATGTGAGAACCAAGGATTGCTCAGGCCGGCAAGAATTGATGCCACGCCCATCGCTGTTCCATGCAAACCTGCAATTGTCAGTGATGTGCCTTGATCTGCCTGAAGAAGCGGTTGTGCTGGACCAAAACCACCAAGAAAGAAGTTAACGACGACAGTCTGAAGCGCGATAGTCCAGAAGAAGCTATCGCGATTGAGCTTTGCTGGCATTACGAGAGCTGGCTTACGACGTAATCGATAGATGCAGTAAGCGCATCGATATCTGATGGATCGATAGCTGGGAACATAGCGATACGAAGCTGGTTCTTACCAAGCTTGCGATAAGGCTCTGTATCAACGATGCCATTTGCGCGAAGAGCAGCAGCAACCTTTGTCGCATCGATTGCATCATCAAAGTTAATAGTTCCGATGACATTTGAACGCTGTGCAGGATCTACAACAAATGGAGTTGTGTAGCTGGTCTTCTCAGCCCAACCGTAGAGGCGTGATGCAGAATCTGCTGTGCGCTCTGTTGTGAACTTAAGCCCACCATTTTCATTCATCCACTTGATCTGATCCGCAAGGAGCATCAAGGTAATGAGAGCTGGAGTATTGTAAGTCTGATCGAGGCGTGAATTCTCAATCGCTGTTCCGAGATCGAAGAACGCTGGGATCCAGCGACCTGATGCCTTGATTTTCTCTGCGCGCTCGATAGCTGCAGGGCTCATCAATGAGAGCCAGAGGCCACCATCTGATGCAAATGACTTCTGTGGTGCAAAGTAATAGGCATCGAATTCTTTTGCATCAACGTGAAGTCCACCCGCTGCAGATGTTGCATCGACGAGAACAAGCGCTCCATCTGTTCCTGCAGGGCGCTTGATTGGCATAGCAACGCCAGTTGAAGTCTCGTTATGTGTGAGCGCATAAACATCGATCCCATCTTCCTTTACAGAAAGTGGGTGTGTGCCTGGCTCAGATTTGATTACTGAAGGCTCACCAAGGAATGGCGCCTCCTTCGATGCAGCTGCAAACTTTGATGAGAATTCACCGAAAACTAAGTGCTGTGAACGGTTTTCAATAAGGCCAAATGTTGCGATATCCCAGAATGCCGTCGATCCGCCGTTGCCGAGGATAACTTCATATCCATCTGGAAGATTGAAGAGAGATGCGAGACCTTCGCGAACGTTCTTCACAACGTTCTTCACCGGCTTCTGTCGGTGCGATGTTCCGATAACAGAGTTACCCGATGCGATTAGTGCCTGAAGTGATTCAGGGCGAACCTTTGAAGGTCCTGCACCAAAACGTCCATCACGTGGCTTGATCTCTGCTGGAATTACAATCTCTGCGCTCATGTGAGCAATTCTACGGGTAGTACCGCGCGACGGCCCAATCGGAATCCGTGTCAGGTCGCTCATAGCGAAGTCGGTCATGTAAGCGTGAGTAGCGACCCTGCCAGAACTCGATACTTATCGGTAGAACTCGGAAGCCGCCCCAATGTGGAGGGCATGGCACTTCACTTCCTTCAGGCCACTTCGCTGCGGCTCCTTCATACCGTTGTTCTAACTCTTCACGTGATGAGAGTGGTGATGATTGAGCCGATGCCCATGCACCAATCTGTGATGACCAAGGCCTTGATGCAAAGTAACTCTCAGATTCAGCGCGATCGATCTTTGATGCAAAACCGCTGATGCTTACTTGGCGCTCCATTGCATACCAAGGAAAGAGAAGAGTGACTTGCGAAAAGAATTCAATTGATTGTGCTTTACGAGAGTTGTAATTGGTAAAGAATGTAAATCCACCTTCAGAGATATCTTTCAATAAAACTGTTCGGGTTGAAATTGCATCAGATCCATCTGCAGCACTTCCTAGAGTTGAGAGCACCATTGCATTCGCTTCGATGATAAATGGATTTGCCGCAGCCTCATGGAGCCATCGCGTGAAGGGTACGAAGGGATCGGCGCCGAGGTCGGTGATGCCTTCGACCCCATAAGAACGGCGCATCGCCGCCACATCTTTTCTGATGTCTTGGGCCTGACGGACAGTCTCATTCTCAGTCTCTGCGCTCATAGGTGTATCGAACCTCACTTTCGCAATGAGTGCATCTCCCACCCATCTGGTCGCCAAGACCCCTTGAGCGGGTGCAGAATTACCCTCAGATTTACTCACAAGAGGAGCACTCACGTGTCAGATGATTTCAAGCCAGGTCTAGAAGGCGTCATTGCATTCGAATCAGAGATCGCAGAGCCAGATAAAGAAGGTAGCGCGCTTCGTTACCGCGGTGTTGATATTGAAGACCTCGTAGGTCGCGTCTCATTTGGAAATGTATGGGGACTACTCGTTGATGACGAGTTCAATCCAGGTCTTCCAAATGCAGAGCCATTCCCACTCCCTGTTCACTCAGGTGATGTTCGCGTTGATGTGCAATCAGCGATTGCAATGCTCGCACCAGCTTGGGGTTTCAAGCCGCTACTTGATATTGATGATGCAGAAGCGCGTAGCAACCTTGCACGTGCATCAGTCATGGTTCTCTCTTACCTTGCACAGGCTGCTCGCGGAGTCATCGCACCTGCAGTTCCTGAATCAGAGATTGATAAGGCACATACAGTTGTAGAGCGCATGATGATTCGCTGGCGCGGAGAGCCTGATCCACTTCACGTCCGTGCAATCGATGCTTACTTCGTTTCAGCTGCAGAGCATGGAATGAATGCATCAACATTTACATCACGAGTTATCGCATCAACTGGTGCAGATGTTGCAGCAGCACTTTCAGGTGCAATTGGTGCGATGTCAGGCCCACTTCACGGTGGAGCTCCATCACGCGTTCTTCACATGATTGAAGAAGTTGAGAAGACAGGTAATGCAGAGGCATACGTCAAGGGACTTCTAGATCGCAAGGAGCGCTTGATGGGATTCGGTCACCGCGTCTATCGCGCAGAAGATCCACGCGCTCGCACACTTCGTCGTACAGCTAAGGAGCTCAATGCTCCACGTTATGCAGTTGCAGAGGCTCTCGAGCAGGCAGCACTTAAGGAGCTTCGTGAGCGTCAACCAGATCGTGTCCTCGAGACAAACGTCGAGTTCTGGGCTGCAATTATTTTGGACTTCGCAGAAGTTCCTGCACCACTCTTTACATCTATGTTTACAGCTGCACGTACTGCAGGTTGGTCAGCACACATTCTCGAGCAGAAGCGAACAGGTCGTTTGATCCGTCCATCAGCTCGCTATGTAGGCAAGGGTCCACGTAAGCCTGAAGATGTCTCTGGCTGGGATGCAACAGTGGAGCAGCTCCATAAGTAAGTAACGCTTTCATAACGAATGACAAAGGGGAGCACTCATACGCTCCCCTTTTTCATTATTCCGACTCGGCATGTTTGACCCCAACAACTATCTAGGGTGAAATTAGGCCACTAGATACCGCACCACCGTGGGGCGTGTATCCATTCCTTGGAGGAATATATGAAAAAGCGTTATGGCGTAGCTAGCGTTCTCGCAGCTGCAGCTCTCGCGGCTTCAGCAGTTGTCGGTGCACCAGCACAGGCAGCAAGCCGCACAATCGTTGTATGGGCAGATGAACAGCGTGGCCCACAGCTCGAGAAGCTCATCAACGGCAACACAACAATCGCACCGGGATACACAATCCAGGTGAAGTTCTTCTCTTCACTCGATGCACTTCAGAGCGCATGGGATAAGGCAACAGCAGCTGGCGGTCCAGATGTTCTTACAGGACCTGCATCAATGGCTTCAGCTGGTGCAAAGTCAGGAAAGATCTCACGCATCATTCCTTCATCAACTCTTAAGCAGGAAATTCCTACAGCTGGTTTGGCTTCAATGTCATACAAGGGTGGAATCTACGGAGTACCACTAGATGTTGATACAACTGGTTTCATCTGGAACACAGGTCTATTCGGTACAACTGCGCCAGCAACATTCGCTGACATGGTTGATTACTACAAGGCTAACAAGACCTCAAAGGGTCTTACAGGTGGTATCTGTGCATTTGAAGGCACATGGGGCTCACAGGCTGTTCTTACAGCACTTGGTGGAGGCGCTTGGGCGTCAAAGGGTTCAAACGCTGACTACAGCAAGGTAACTCTTAACTCTTCAGCATTTAAGTCAAATGTAAACAAGTACCTTCTTTCAGATGGCAAGAGCAACGGCTTCTTCCAGTGGGATGGTTGCGGCGATGCATTCAAGGCTGGAAAGATTCCATTCGGAATTACAGGCGCTTGGAACTTCGACGGAATTACAAAGGCTGGAATCAAGTACGGCATTGGTGCAACACCAGGTCTTACAGCTTCAACAAAGGGTGCTCAGTGGGTTAACTACTCAGGCGCTTATGTAACTTCATACGCGAAGGATCACGGCGCAGATCTTGGCGCACGTAAGCTCGTAACACAGTGGTTCGCATCAACTGAAGGCCAGCTCGCAATGAGCCAGCTCTCAAAGCGTCCACCAGCAAGCAAGACAGCAACAGCAAAGGTGACTGATCCTCAGACACTCGCTGTTGGTCGCGCTGCTGCAACAGGAACACCACAGGTTTCACCAGCTCTTGATAACAAGACAGGTGGAGCTAACTGGTACGACGTTCTTGGTGGCGTTTACACAGATATCTTTACAAAGGGTAAGTCAGTAGATGCAACACTTGATGCAGCTGCTGTAATCCTTGCAAAGAACTTTGCAAACTACGACGCAACAAACTAAGAAGTAAGCAATAAGGAGAACCCGCTACTGATGTAGCGGGTTCTCCTTACTTATTTAAGAGGGTAAAATCTGCACAGGTTACAGATTTTCACAATAATGAATTGGATGTAGATAGAGATGATGTATCGGCTAGCTGGATTTACCGGACTAAGGGCACAGATATTCAAAATTGCCTTTATGTCGATCATCGATGCGCTCTTGCTCTGGATGTTCTTCGCTTCTATGGCTAAAGAAGATTCTTCAACTCTCTCAGCGGTCATCGCAACAATTTTTGTAATTACTAATCTGGTTTACTTTGCCAAGTTCACTCTTCCACTGAAATTTCTGCTTCCTGGCTTAATTCTCTTGGTCGCATTCGTTGTTGTACCAGTTGTTTACACGGTTCAGATGTCTGGTTATCAATATAAGACCGGTAATGAAATTTCCAAGAGCGATGCACTTCCGCAAATCGAAGCAAACGGTCTAGTACTCGATGATCTCTCTCCTACCTTTGATCTCGTATTAGGAAAGCTCGATGGAAAATGGGCAGCACTTCTCACATCACAGATAGATCAGAGCGTCCTCTTAGCTACAGAAGAGAAGAGCACGGTCTTACAGCCCGGTTCATACACCGCAGATAATTTAGGCATTGCTCGTCAGACTGCTGGCTTTGAACCAATCACAGAAGATTTCGCTGCAAATAATGAAGATTCAATTATCAATCTTCGTTTTCCTTACAAGGATGCAAGCTTCATTTCACCTCAAGGCATCGATATCGCAGCTGTTCTCACTCAGTCACTTATCTACGATAAGAAGACAGATACCTTCACAGACTCATCCAACGGCGTTGTTTATAAGGACAATGGGCGCGGTAATTACGCCGCAGAGTCTGACCCATCAATGACTTTGACGCCGGGCTGGAGAGCCTGGAATGCCTTTGAGAACTACACAAAGCTCTTCTCAGACCCAAATGTCCGCGGACCCTTTATCGGAGTCTTTATCTGGACAATCTGCTTTGCAGTCATTTCGGTCGCAATGATGTTCTTTGTTGGTCTCTTGCTTGCCGTAATTCTCAACCAGAAGATCGCACTTCGTCGCTTCTATCGCTCAATCTTGATCTTGCCTTACGCAATTCCAAGCTTCATGAGTATCTTGATCTGGGCGGGAATGTTTAATCGCCAATTCGGCGCGATTAACGCCCTCTTCGGTACCAATATCGACTTCTTTAATAGCCCTACCTTGGCGAAGATGGTTATCTTGATCGTTAACCTCTGGCTCGGATTCCCGTACTTCTATCTCATTAGCTCAGGTGCGCTTCAATCGATTCCATCAGAGCTTGAAGAAGCGGCAGCAATTGATGGAGCAAATGGCCGTCAGATTATGGGCAAGATTAAGCTTCCATTGATCTTGCAGATTCTCTCTCCACTCTTGATTGCATCCTTTGCCTTCAACTTTAATAACTTCAACATTATCTATCTCTTAACTGGTGGCGGTCCGACAAATGTTCTGGCAGGCCAGACAGCGGGAGCGACAGATATCTTGATTACCTACACATATAAGACAGCCTTCGGTTCTCAAGAACAGAATCTTGGCCTGGCATCTGCAATCTCTATGGTGATCTTCCTTATCGTGGGAAGTATCTCCCTCTGGTCACTGCGACGTTCTAAAGTTTTGGAGACAATGTAATGGCAAAGAACTCACTCAAATCAATGAAGTTAGGTTCCCACCTCTTTATCTGGGTTCTGATTCTCTTCACACTCTTTCCAATCTATGTTGTTATCACCAGCTCATTTAATCCAACTGGATCATTAGCAACCTCGTCGCTTATTCCAAAGATTTGGAGCCTTGAAAATTACAAGGTCCTCTTCAATAACCCTGCAGTTCCATATCTCACATGGGTTAAGAACTCAGTGCTTCTCGCAGTCGCAAATGCATTTATCTCTGTCTTTGTAGGCACAGCATCTGCATTTGCATTTAGCCGTATGCGATTTAAGGGCCGCAAACTAGGTCTTCAAGCGCTCCTCCTGGTGCAGGTATTCCCTTCATTCCTCGCACTTGCTGCTATCTACGTAATGATGGAGCGCGTCTACACAGTCTTCCCAGCAATCGGTCTTGGAAGCCTCGGCGGACTCCTCCTGATCTATCTAGGCGGCTCTATGGGCGTCAATGCCTGGCTGCTCAAGGGTTATATCGACACGATTCCGATGGAGCTCGATGAAGCTGCCCGAATCGACGGCGCAAGTGCATTCCAGGTCTTCTGGATTATCTTCTTCCCACTTGCTGCACCAGTCTTGGCAGTGACCGCACTTCTCTCTTTCATTGGAACATTTAATGAATTCGTTCTCGCTTCACTCTTCTTGCAAGATGTTCATAGCCGAACAGTTGCAGTAGGACTTCAGCAATTCGTCGGACAGCAGTTCGGTCAAAACTGGGGACCTTTTGCCGCTGGTTCTCTCCTTGCAGCTATTCCACTTGTTGCACTCTTCTTATCACTACAACGATTCATCATTGGTGGTCTCACACAAGGTGCGACTAAGGGCTAGACCCGAAAGGTCAGGACCATGAAGTTAATTCCGCACCACGATGGTAGCGAGCTCTATGTAAGTAATAGCGCTCCACGAATCGGAGATAAAGTTGAGTTTAGAGTCCGCGTACCCAAGAAGATCAAAGTAGACCAGCTACACATTCGATTCTTCCACGATGGCGAACCACGTACCCGTGAAACAAAGCTAGTAAAGAAGAATTCAGTTGAAAGCTGGTGGAGCGTCAAGGTTGAGGTCATTAATTCAACTTTCCATTACCGATTTATGTTGGTCGATAAAGGTAATTACTCATGGCTCAATGGCGTTGGGTTATTTACCCACGATGTTACAGATCGCGAAGATTTTCAGATTGTGGCAAAGCCTGCATATCCGAAGTGGATTCAGAGCGCTGTCTTCTATCAAATATTTCCTGATCGCTTTGCTACCTCTGGTATTGAGCGAGATCTACCTGAATGGGCTGTTCCACGTAAGTGGAGCGATCTGCCAAAGGGGCGAGATAAGAAGACCGGCCAAGAGTTCTATGGTGGAGATTTCGATGGAATTACATCGAAGCTAGATTATCTAAAGGATCTCGGCGTTAACTCAATCTATTTCACCCCTGCATTCCCATCGAGAAGTAACCATAGATATGACGCATCAAGTTTTGATGAGATAGATCCACTTCTTGGTGGAGATCAAGCATTTATAGCCTTCTCCAACGCTGCCCATAAGGCTGGTTTTAGAATCATGGGCGATCTCACCACAAATCACTGCGGCGCCGGCCATCGCTGGATTCAGAAGGCACTTGCCGATAAGAAATCACTTGAGCGTGAATTCTTCTACTGGGATTCTTCAATTAAGCATGGGTATGTGGGCTGGTGGGGTCTTGCAAGTCTTCCTAAACTCAATTACAACTCTGCTGAACTTCGTAGATTGATGTTCGATGGTGAAAATTCAGTCGTTCGTAAGTGGCTTAAGAAACCATTCTCGGTTGATGGTTGGCGTATCGATGTTGGAAATATGACCGGTATCTACCTGGATCAAAATCTCAATCAAGAGGTCTCTCGCGGAATTCGCAGAGCGATGGATGAGACCAATTCAGATGCATGGTTAGTTGCTGAAAATGCAGATCACTCGCCATCAGATCTCGATGGCTTTGGCTGGCATGGAACTATGAACTACAACGGATTTGCTCGACCACTTGTTAATTGGTTTAACGTGCCAAGTAAGAAGCTCGGAAATTTCTCAGGGCTACCCGGTGCAAATCCACGATTTGATGGCAAGGGCACAGTTTCGATGATGCGTGCATTTGCCGCTGGTATTCCTTGGCGATCACTCGTAGCAAGTATGGTGCTGCTCGATTCTCATGACACCGCTCGCTTTAGAACGGTAGTAAATAACGATAAGAACGCCCACCTTGCCGCAGCCACCGCGCTCTTCACCTATCCAGGCGTTCCATCTATTTTTGCAGGAGATGAGATTGGTCTAGAAGGTGCGTGGGGAGAAGATTCTCGACGCACCATTGATTGGGACCATCCAGAGAAGTGGAATCTCGATCTCCTGGCAGGCTTCAAGGAGTTAATTTCAATCCGCAAGAACCAGGATGCCCTCATCAATGGCGGAATCCGTTGGATTCATTCTTCAGATGATTCAGTTGCATATCTTCGAGAGTCAAAGAAAGAATCCCTCTTAATTTACATATCTCGCTCTGGAGTGAGAGAGAAGATTGATCTCTCTGAGTATGGATACAAAATTAAAGAGACTCTCTATGGAAAGACCGCCACTGGCAAGGTTCTTTCAATCAATTCAAAGAGTGCGACTTCGGGTATTTGGAAGCTAGCATGAAGAAGTCGCTGGTCTTAGGCGTAGCTCTTGCGACCTCTCTCTCCTTTGGGTTGCCACAACTTTCAGCGGCAGAGAACTATGCAGCGCTCTTTCAACCAGTAGCTCGCGGAGATCAGAGCAGTGAATCCGTCTACTTTGTAATGACCGACCGATTTGCAGATGGAGATACCAGTAACGATAGCGATGGATTTGATCCAGCTGATATTGGATATTGGCATGGTGGTGACTTCAAAGGACTGACCGAGAAGCTCTCATACATCAAAAGCCTTGGCTTCAGTGCAATCTGGATAACACCACCAGTAAAGCAACAGTCAATTCAGGGAAATTCTGCTGCCTATCATGGCTACTGGGGCTTAGATTTCATGACGGTCGACCCCCATCTTGGAAGTGAAGCGGATTTCAAGAATTTGGTGAGCGCAGCTCATGCAAAGGGGCTTAAAGTTTTCATCGATGTCGTTGCCAATCACACCGCAGATGTAATTTCTTATAAAGATGGAAAAGCATTTATACCTGCAGGGAAAGAGGCAGTTAAGAACCCCGCTTTCCTCAACAAAATCGAGAATTATCACAATGCTGGTGATTCATCCTTTACCGGTGAATCAGCGCTCGTTGGCGACTTCTACGGACTCGATGATTTAGCTACTGAAAAACCAGAGGTCGTGAAAGGCTTTATCGATATCTGGTCTTACTGGATTAAGGCATTCGATATTGATGGAATGCGCATCGATACCTTCAAGCATGTAAATCCAGAATTTTGGAAAGTTGTTATTCCGGCGATCCAACAGGTAGCTGCCAATAATGGAAAGAAGAGCTTTCCTATCTTTGGTGAAGTTGCCGATGGTGACCCACAGACACTCTCTTCCTATGTTGCGGGAGGCCAGACACCTTCAGTCCTAGATTTCGGATTTAATGATCAAGTCACAAAGTATGCAGCGAGCTATGGAACTTCCGATAAGTTAGCAAAGCTCTTTAATGCAGATGACCTCTATACGACCTCGAAGACAAGTGCCTATGGGCTTGCAACATTTCTTGGTAACCACGATATGGGTCGCATCGGAACAATTATTCTCAGAAATGCAACTGATAACGCTTCAGCAACAAAACGATCGATTATCGCCCAATCTATGTTGTTATTGCTTCGCGGTGGCCCGGTCCTCTATTACGGTGATGAGATCGGAATGACTGGTGCAGGCGGAGATAAGTTAGCTCGCCAAGATATGTTCCCAACAAAGGTAGATAGCTGGAAATGGGAGCAACGTATTGGTTCAGAGCCAATCGGTGAAGGAAGTGGTTTTGAGGTTGAGAACCCAATATCTGCACATATCTCAGCCCTTCAAAAGATCATTGCGGCGAATCCTGCTCTGAGATCTGGAACTCAGCAGACGCTCTTTGCAGAAGGTCAACTCTTTGCCGTGTCACGTTATGCAGATAAGCAAGAGTATGTAGTCGCCTTCAACACTAATGACAATGAAAAAGCTGGGCAGTTGAAACCGATCACAGCGGGAGCAACGTGGGAACTACTTGCAGGAAGTTGCGTGCTCTCTGCGTCAAATGAGATCAAGGTTCCTGGAAATGGCTTCTGCGTTTTGAAGTCGCGCCAGCTGCTCGGTAAGAGTCAGACTACAAAGATCTCAGCGCCAAAGTTGAGCAATAGCAACGATGCACCTCTATGGAAACAGCTTTCAGTCACAGTCAATAAGCCTGGCTATAACTCGGTCACCTTCTTGGCACGTGAAAAAGGCGGCAAGTGGAAATCCTTAGGTACTGCAGACCGCACTACCTTTGCTAGCGATGTAACGACAGGCGACCTCTATAGAGTCTTCCTCCATTCAGAACTCTTTAAGAAGAAGACTCCACTAGAGTTCATCGCAGTACTTAAGACTTCTGATGGAAAAATAATTTCATCAGCCATTTCAAAGGCCGTGAATAATTGAAACGTTCAATCCTCTGGTATCGCCGAGATCTTCGAATCGGTGATCATCCAGCGCTGAATGAAGCCCTAAAAGGTAGCGATGAGATTGTTCCTATATTCATCCTCGACCCATCACTTATCAATACTGCAGGTTCGAAGCGCCTTGCATATCTTGGCCAGTCACTTCGCGCACTGGATGCATCACTCAACGGTGGACTCCACGTCATGGTCGGCGATGTTGTTGAGGTATTGAAAGAGCTGCAGAACCGTTATGGTGCAGATGAAGTTCATATTTCGCATGAGATGGAGCCTTATGGTGCAGCGCGCGATGCCCGCGTAAAAGCAGCAGGAATCAACCTCATCGCAACTGGCAGTCCATATGCGGTGGCGCCTGGACGAGTTGTAAAGCCAACTGATGGAACTCCCTACAAGGTCTACACGCCGTTCTATAAGAATTGGTGTATCCATGGATGGCGTGCACCAGCACCAACTCCTAATAAGATTCCGGTTGCTATGCCTACCGAGGCGGATCGCAATTTTCCGGAGTGGCCACTTCCTGAAGGCACCGCCATCACAGCTGCTGGCGAGGCTGCAGCGCTTGAACGATTTAAATTCTTTACCAAGAACGCACTTGATCAATATGACGAAAACAGAAATGTTCCAGGTGTGGATGGAACATCAAAGTTATCGGCGCACCTCAAATTTGGTGAGATCCATCCGCGCACTCTTCTTGCAGGTCTCGGTGATTCAAAGGCTCATGACACCTTCCGCAAAGAGATAGCTTGGCGTGAATTCTATGCAGATGTCCTCTTTCATAATCCCCATACAGAGAACGATTACTACTCAGATAAGTTCAAAGCGATGCGCTACAACGAGCCTGGCGATCAGCTCAAAGCATGGCAAATGGGCAAGACCGGATTCCCATTTGTTGATGCAGCGATGCGCCAGTTGCTTCTCGAGGGATGGATGCATAACCGCACCCGAATGGTCGTAGCCTCGTTTCTCGTGAAAGATCTCCATCTTGAATGGCAGCATGGAGCAGATTTCTTTAAGGAGCATCTCGTCGATTTCGATGTTGCATCCAATGCCCATGGCTGGCAGTGGACAGCTGGCACCGGCACGGATGCCTCGCCGTATTACCGCGTATTCAATCCGATTGAGCAAGGCAAGAAATTTGATCCAGATGGAGCCTATATTCGGAAATATGTGCCAGAGCTGGCTCACTTAAGTGGCAGTGATATCCATGAACCATGGCTCTATCTCGATGGCTATAGCCACGGTTACCCAGAGCGCATTGTCGATCATGCAGTAGAACGCGTTGAATCTCTTGAACGGCTCAAAGAGATCAAGGTTGAGCTACCCCCATATCCGAACGCTTAGCTCGATACATCGCACTGTCGGCCCTCTTCATCAAATTACCTGCGCCATCGTTATGAGCTATTCCAACGCTGACTCCCACTGAAATCCTCTGACCTTGTACAGTAAATGGATAAGTCAGGGATGCTCTCAGCGCATGAGCAATCTCTAACGTCTCTTCATAATTTCCATGTAACAAGATTCCGAATTCATCTCCACCAAGGCGGGCGATGATTGATCCTGTCGGAACGGTGCGTATAAAGCGTTGTGCAACCTGTCTCAAAATGAGGTCACCAACCTCGTGGCCATATTGATCATTGACCGGCTTAAAACCATCGAGATCAAGTAAGAGAAGCGCACCCTCTATCTGCGAAAAGTTATCTAGCTCTGAGAGAAGTTTTCTTCGGTTAGCCAATCCAGTTAACTCATCGGTGCGAGCGAGATTTCTTTCATCGCCGAGCGCTTGCGCCTCGCGAAGCGTTGTACTCATTCTGATAAATGCAAGAACTAAATTCGCAATTGAGGGAATAAGAATATAGACGGGGAAGATATTGGGTCGTAGTGCGCTAATGGCAAGGAGGATTGGGCTAATAAAGATAGAGATTGCTACGAGCGCGGGATGGATTGGTTCGACTCTTCCGCTCTCTGCACCTTTAAGAGATAAGGCGATTGCAATCAGAGAGATTGCGATGAGCCAGCCTGTATCTGCAATGGCACCAAAGGAGTATCGATCATGAATAGAAAGCCAGAGGTAATAGATATCGGTTGCTGCAAATATGAGTATTCCAAATGTGAAGAGCGCCAATTGAGGGCGAAACCCCTTAGTTATCAACGTTATGAGAGCGATGAGTAGAAGAGATAAATCACCAACAGGGTAGAAGATTGAGAAGAAATCCTCCGATGCGAAGAGGGTTCCAGCAGGGAAGATTGCGAGAAGGAGAAAGATTGCAACTATGGAGGTAAATCCAAGGCCAAAGATCAGTGAATCTAGGAGCTCAATCGGCTGGAGTTTTGATTGAACAGCCGAGAGCCTGGGTATTGCAATCATCATCAGCGGATAGAAGAGCGTGTAGAGAATCTGAGTAGCAAAGGTGAAGCGGGGCGATTGAACGATGAATTCATCAATACTTGCTGCGAGTGAACCGAAGCCCCAAAAAGTAATTGCAAGGGCAATCACAGCCAGGGCTACGCGATCGAGATTTAAAGGTGCGTAGAGAATTATTAGTAGAGCAACGACCCAAATTACATTGTAAAGATAGAGGTCACGGAGAGCGGACTCAATGGGGGAGAGTATCCGCCACACGATGTCGATGGTCACCAATCCCGGAAGCAGAAGGTGAGCTCTCCGTGACACCGGATGAGTAAATAGAAAAGGCCCCCACCTATCAATAGGGGGAGCCTTATCTATTAGAAGTTGCTATTTAAGTTAGAAGCCCTTTGCGCAGAGAAGATTTGCAGATGCCTTTGAGTCAGTCACATTTGCTGCGAGCTGATCCGGTGCGCTTGCAAGTAACGCCTTCTTTGACATGAGGTCCTTCACCTGTGAATCAAGCTTTGAGCGGCTTGTTGTAAGGATAAGAATCGCGTTAGCAAGCTTTGAGATTGCATTGGAGAGAGCTAGCTTCTCAGTTGGATTTGTTGTTACATTGAGAGTTGTACGCGATTTCGTAATCTGAGCCTTTGCGGCATCGAGCGCTGCAGTAGTCTTAGTAAGCGCTGCTGTCGCAGTTGCTAGTTCTGCATCTAGTGAAGCTGTCTGCTCTGCAACATTGGCAAGATCTGTCTTCGCCTTGATCGCTGCATCGTATGACTTGATCGCTGCAAGGCACTCGACTGAGAGCCAGGTGAGCTTTGAATTCTTGACCATAGTGTTCTTAGCGCACTTGTATGAGTAGCCAGAAACCTTTGTAGTTGCGTTCACCTTGGAGCAAGCAACACCATTGCTGATCTTTGTTGCTGCACTTGCGGGAACTGCAGTCACTGTCCCAGCTACAAGAACTGCTGCGAGAAGAGAGAGCGTGACCTTACGAATCATGAGGAACCTTTCGTTGATATGCCGCAATGGTACTAACTCGAGCCTCTGATTAAGCCCAGCCAAACGGTGAAAAGTATGTGAATTACCTCTGTTTGGTGCGGAGGGACATCCCCATTTTGCGAACGTATGGGCGTGGAGCAATAGCGATAATCAATCTCAATAGCTTGTACTGCCATCCAGGAATGCTGATCGCCTTACCCTTGAGAGTATCTGCCCACGCCTTCTTTACAAGAAAGTCTCCATCGAGCCACATGAAGTTAGGAATAGCTCCCATCTTCATTCCAGCGCGCTGGTGGAACTCTGTATGGACAAAGCCTGGATTAAGTGAAGTGATCTTCACATTTGTAGGCAACATCTGTGTGTGGAGCGACTCTGACATCACTGTTACATATGCCTTTGCAGCGCTGTAGTGGCCTCCTGCAATAAATGCAGCAGTAGATGAGACGTTGAGAACAACTCCAGAGTCACGCTTTCGCATCTGTGGCAAGACAGCGTGCATCAATCGCATGGGAGCACGCACTAAAACATCGAGGACGCGCTCTTCATCCTCAATTGAGCTGGATAAGAATGACTGGTTAAGACCGAATCCGGCATTGTTGATGAGCACCTCAATCTCATTGGATTGGAGGTACTTCTCAACAACTTCACACTCAGTTGCAAGATCAGCAGCGAGAACGAGAACATCGACCTTGTAGGTGCTGCGTAAGAACTCTGCACGTTCTTCTAACTTTTCTTTGCTACGCGCATTGATGACGAGGTTGTATCCCTCGTTAGCAAGATGGCGGGCAAAGCAATCACCAATACCAACTGTCGCTCCCGTAATAAGCGCCCACTTCTTAGACATTTATGCTCCTAATCCTGCAGGGTCTTCATCGCGGATATGCCAGCTGCTGCCATAATCTTTAATGAGATCAAGGAATGGTTTTGGCTCTAACCACTCTGGACCAACAACGCCTTCAGGTTTCCAGGTTCCGTTGGCAATCAATTCCATCGCAATAACAGGGTTAATTGCAGTCTGCCAGACAACTGCCTGATCGCCATAGTTCTTCATCGACCATTCGTTATCTACGACGTTAAAGATATAGCAGGCGTATGGCTTGCCCTCTTTATCTTTACCCGCAATATGCGCACCTGCACAAGTCTTACCGTGCATCATCGGGCCAATCTTAGCTGGATCTGGCAAGAGCGATGCGAGGAAATCACGTGGAGCAATTTCCATCCCGCGGTAATTAACCTTCTCCTTCTTTGAAAGGCCAAGAGCATGAATTGTCTTGAGCTTTTCAATAAAGTCATTACCTAGGCCGTATTTAAAAGTTGCCTTCTTTGTCTTAATTTTCTTAGGGATGAGAACTACTTCTTCATGCTCAACATCAACACATTCAACGGGACCGATTCCATCAGGGAAATCAAAGGTTACTCCGCCGGTAAATGGTTGAGAAGTGTGGAACTCACCGTTCTCCCAGATCAAAGGTGGATTGAGACATTCTTCAATAGTTGTCCAGATCGAAAATGATGGAGCGAATTCATATCCATCGACTGTGAGATTAGAACCATCGAGAATTGTTACGGCATCGATTTCACTAAAGAGGAAATCCTGAGCATATCGAGCAAAGACATCACTCATTCCCGGCTCAATACCCATGCCAACGAGCGCGTAGTTGCCTTGCTTGACCCATGCATCGTGTTGAGCAAATTGATCATCACCGAGCATCACGCCAACTTTATTAAATGGATCAGTTGGATGAGCGATAGAAAGTGACATCGCCATATCGATGTAATTAACGCCCGCGTTCTTTGCAGCGTTGAAGATATTCATCACAAAACGAGGATCTACGGCGTTGACGACAACGTCTGGTGAGACTTTACGAATGAGACCTTCGAGCGCGACCAGATCGCTGGCATCCACCTCCACTGCAGAAAATCGTGGGTCTTGGATCTTAGAAGTGACAGCAGTTGCACGTGCAAGGTCGTAATCCGCAATCACCAATTCAGTGATAAATGGCTTACGAGATGCGATATTTGCGATTGCGCTGCCAACTCCGCCTGCGCCGATAACGAGCGCTCTCATGGGAATGGCCTTTCGTACGTTTAAGAGCCCCTCGTGGACTCAAATAATCTAGCGATTCATGGGAAGGCTACCTATACCGATAACCTTTGCCAAGCACATCAGCCTCTCTTGATGGCATAAGTCCTAGTAGCTCAGTGGATAGAGCAACCGCCTCCTAAGCGGTAGGTCGCAGGTTCAACTCCCGCCTAGGACACTTACTTTCGCTTAATTCTGCGGATTTCTCGACGCATCGCACGAATCTCTGCGCGTTCAGCTTTCACTTTCTTATTAGTTGGGAATGCCCACTTGAGAATGGGAATCAAGATTAGTGCGATAACTGCATATCCGGCTAACCCTTGAAAGAAGAGCGCGTTGTTGATTCCACCGAGCATCAGCGAGAATCAATCACGAAAAGACGACAGTTCGATGACCGACGATAAAGATGCGATCTTCTGCAAAGAGTTGAACTGCGCGCGAGAGAACTCGACGTTCGATATCGCGGCCTAATGAGATGAGTTGCTCAGGTGTTGCTGTGTGGTTTACATGTGCAACGTCTTGTTCGATGATCGGACCCTCATCGAGATCAGCTGTAACAAAGTGAGCGGTTGCTCCAATGATTTTTACGCCGCGGTCATGTGCCTGGTGGTAAGGCTTAGCACCTTTAAAGCCAGGTAAGAATGAATGATGGATATTAATAATCTTTCCAGGCAGTGCTGCACAGAATTCTGATGAAAGTATCTGCATATAGCGAGCGAGCACAACGAAATCTATTTTGAGCTCTGCAATTTTTGCGAGCATCACTGCTTCTTGCGATGCCTTATTAGTTGCATCGATTGGAAGATAAAGGAACGGAATCCCGTGAGATTCAACGAGGCTCTCAAGATCTTCTCGGTTAGAGATAACGAGCGGAATCTCAACTGGCATCTCATTGAGTTCTAGTAAGTAGAGAAGATCGCGAAGGCAATGGCTCTCCTTGGTGACAAGCACAAGGGCGCGAGGCTTCTCATGAGTTGGACGTATCTGAAGAGATGGGTTGAATTGAGCTAGCCCTGCCTGCAGAGTTGCTGCAGCCTTCTCTAAAACTTGAGCTGATTCAAAGCGAGTGCGCATCACAAAGGTATTTGTTGTGTGATCTGTAAATTGCTGGTTCTCGATAATATTCCCTTCAGCAGCCAATACAGCGCTCGTCATCGCGTGGACAATGCCAGGTTGATCTGCGCACTGCAGGGAGGCGATGAGATCCATGCCTTTAGGGTAAAGGAAACTAGTGAGTAATAGTGAATCGCTGCATTACCTTCGGCGCCCACCAGTTACGTTCTCCGAAGAGACGCATCAGCGCAGGGACCAAGAGGCCACGAACAATCGTCGCATCGAGAATTACTGCAAGAGCAACACCAAAGCCCATTGATTTAATGGAGGTGACTCCACTGGTGATGAATGCAGCGAAGACAACTGCAAGCAATAGAGCTGCAGCGGTAATGATTCGCGCCGAGCGCTGAAGGCCAACTGCAACTGCCTCAACATTATCTTTGCCAGCTAGATGCTCTTCGCGAATACGTGAGAGAAGGAAGAGCTCGTAATCCATCGAAAGACCGAAGACAACAACTGATATCAAGATAACGATTGATGTATCGAGAGTTCCGGTCAAAGTAAATGAACCCACAAGCCATTGAAGGTGGCCATCGATAAATACCCAGGTGAGGGCACCCATCGTTGCTCCCAGTGAGAGGACATTGAGGAGAACTGCCTTGATAGGCAAGATGATTGATCCGGTGAAGATAAAGATCAAGATCAGAACGCTAATTGCAATCCAACCGAGCGCCCAAGGAAGAGTCTGAGAAATTCCATCCTGTGAATCTGTGTAATCAGCAGCAACTCCACCAACCAAAGTGTTTGCAGGTGAATTGATTTTCCGAATATCGTGAATCATTTTTTGTGCTTCAGGAGTCCGAGGCAACATGGACTCATAGGCAACGATACGAATATCTTTTCCGTACGTCTGTGGGGGAGTAACTGCGACGACGCCAGAGACCTTTCCAACCTGTGCCGAATAAGCAGCGACTTCTGATTCTTTTCCAACTCCATCAAGAATTAAGATTTCAATTGGATTTCCAGTCTGTCCAGGAAAGCGCTCTGCTTGCAGAGCGGTGGCAACAGCTGCAGGGTTTGATGCAGGCAACATACGTGAATCACCTTGTGAGAAAGCAATATTCTTCAAAGGAGCGGCAAGAACTCCAAGGATGATGAGGGCAAGTAGAACTACCGCAACAGGTCGCTTCATTACATATCGAGCTGTCTGCGCCCAACGTCCATCTTCCTTCGGTGTAATTGCAGATTTACGAATCACTCCCTTATCAACTTTATGACCTACCAATGCAAGGATTGGTGGAAGCCCAAATAGCGCACCAAAGACTGCCAGCGCAACAACGGAGATTCCTGCATAACCAAATGACTTAAGGAATCCGAGTGGGAAGAATGTAAGCGAGAGAAGTGTGACGAAAACAGTGAGTCCTGAATAGAAAACGGTCTTACCAGCAGTCTTTAAAGTCGTGATGATCGCATCTTCGACATCCTTTCCATGGTGGAGCTCTTCGCGGAAACGATTGACCATCAGGAGTGCGTAATCGATGCCAAGGCCGAGGCCCATACCGGTTGTGAGATTGAGAGCGTAGATACTGACATCAGTGAAGAGCGAGAAGAGATAGAGAATAAAGAATGCGCCAAGAATTGCAGCTACTCCCACGATGAGCGGCATCGCTGAGGCCACCATGGCGCCGAAGACAAATGCGAGCAGGATAAATGTAAGGGGAATAGAGATTGCCTCAGAGATACTCAAATCCTTAGAAATCTTCTCTGTAATCGCATTCCCAACAACCCCAACACCACCGGCATAGATCCGAAGTCCATCGACTGTGCCGTCGTAATTCTTTTGGAAGTATGCGCCCATCTCCTGGCTTTCAGGGGAGAACGCCTCACCTTTTCCATAGATCAATATGTATGCAGCTTTGCCGTCAGATGATTTAAATGCAGGAGTATTGCCTGCACTCCAGTACGACATAGTTCGAGTTACAGAGGGCTCTTTCGCGATGCGAGCTTCCAGTGCGAGGGCTTTCTGAGTAATAACAGGATCAGATACATCTTTGCCCGCATCCACAACTAGAACAATCGACGGGTCAGACTCTTTGAGCGTGTCATGGAGATAGTTGTAGACCTTGTACGAGTCGCTCTTTGGGTTTGAGTAGCCACCGGCATCGAGGCGATTGAAGACCATCGAGCCAACTCCGCCTGCTGCGAGGATTCCAATGACAAAAAGCGCTACTGCTGCCTTGCGGCGGCGATACATAAGGTGTCCAAGTTTTTCAAACATGGTGGAAGTATGCAGGAGTACACTTCACTCGTCTCGTTCGAATCAGGAGGTCACACGCGTGAGCAATATCTTTCCCGTCACAACTGATGATGAGCGCGATCCTCGTGAAGATCAGAACGCAGATGCCGCGCGTGAAGCCGAGATTAAAGGCGATCGCCCACCACATCACGGTGGCTAGGGGCTACTCCTTAGAGGCAGCTGGCTTTGGAGCTGAATCAGTCTTGTAGAAACCAGAGCCCTTAAAGACGACTCCTACATTGCTATAGACCTTCTTAATCAGACCCTTACATTCAGGGCACTCGGTGAGAGCGTTATCGCTAAAAGCTTGCACAATCTCAAAGGCATGGCCGCAGGCGCTGCATGCATATTGATATGTAGGCATCAGATGTGACCTTTCTTCTATAGCTTTGGACTAGTGCCATAGTCTAAAGAAGTGAGACGATAGGCGCGAATCAACGCAATGGAGGGCTCCATGAAGAAGGCGCTAAGCGCGGCATTTATAGCAGTAGGCCTATTGATTACCCCTGCAGCAAGTGCCAACACACTTATTTCAACGAGCCCATCTGCCGGTCAATCTATTGAGTCCGCGCCAAGCGCTGTGACCATCAGTACCGAGCTTCCAATTATGGATGCAGGCAATGAAGTTGTTGTTACAGATCCATCCGGAATTCGAGTCGATGATGGAACTCTTACTATTGCTGGAACCGAGGCAATTGTTGGCCTGAAAAACTTTGTTCGCTCAGGAATTTATACAGTTACTTACACACTGTTAGCTGAGAACGATGTACCACTAACAGGAACCTTTACATTTAATTTTGCAGAGCCAACGGTCGTTGCAACGGTAGCTCCAGAACCATCAAAGAGTGCGACGCCTTCAGGCAATAATGCAGGAACAACAATCTTTGTACTCGGACTACTTCTTGCAGCTCTCGTAGTGACAGTTGCGCTCGCTCGATATGCTCGAAAGTTATATAGCGAGAAATGATTCTCAATCAAGGCGCGTTCTACTTACTCGCCTTTGCCAGCATCGGTGCGCTCCTCTCTGCATCACTCTTCATTCCTAACCAGGAAGGCGCCCTGACTCCTTCCGGAATTGCAGTGAAGAAGAGCGCGTCACTACTTGCCACCCTCTGGTTCCTTACATCATTTATTGGCGCCATATTGAGAGTCAGTGAAATTCTTGGTGGATCAATTACCGATGCACTGGATGCAACGACTCTTACCTCTTATTTAACACAGACCAGCCTTGGAAAATCGATGTTCTTCCAACTTGTGGTGATTGCCTTAGTGGTTATCTCTCTACCGTTAATTAAGCGAGCCCTTCCACTTATTGTGATTACCGGTCTGGCACTTCTGGCACTTATTGCACCAATTTTCCAGAGCCACGCAGCAGCAAATGGTTCACATACACTTGCCGTTGGTTCACTTGTCACGCACGTCATCGCACTCACGCTCTGGGTTGGCGGCCTTTTTGGAATCCTTCTCGCGCCAAAAGAAATTCGTATAAAGGCCCTCTACCGCTTCTCATCTCTGGCTCTCTGGGCTGCAACTGCTGTTGTTGTAAGTGGAGTAGCGACTGCATGGACTCGTCTCAATGAAAAGAGCGCCTGGAGTACCCAATACGCCTACGTTGTGATTGCAAAGGTAATACTGACAATTGCCCTTCTTGCAATGGGCTATGCAAATCGCAAATCACTTGCTTCACGAGATGAGATGAGGCTTCAGGAGCTTATTCGCCTAATTGGCGTTGAAGCGATGGTGATGGCGACGGTTGTCCTGATGGGTAGCTGGCTCTCTCAAATTCAACCTCCGCTCGGTGATACAACGAATTTGAGCGCTGCAGAGATCATCGTAGGTATGAAGACTCCTCCTGCACCATCTCTTCTCAATCTTCTCAAACTTTACAACCCAGATGCCTTGATGATTGCACTTCTCGTTACAGCTGTTGCTCTCTACATCAAGGGAGTATCTATTCTGAAATCTCGTGGTGATTCGTGGCCAGTTGGTCGCACCATTGCATTTGCAACAGGAATTGCCTTAATTGATTTTGCAACATCAGGTGGTCTCGGCGTCTACGCACTCTTCTCATTTGAATATCACATGATGGCTCATATGTTGCTCGGAATGATTGCGCCAATTGGTTTAGTCCTTGGTGCACCAATCACACTCGCGCTTCGCACTTTGCCACAGAGTCGTGAAAGCTCTGAGCGCGGCGTACGCGCCTTCGCACTCACCGCTCTTCACTCTCGTTATTCAGTAATTCTTAATCACCCAATCACTGCACTGGCGCTCTTTGATGGTTCGCTCTTTGTTCTCTACTTTACAAATCTATTCGGCAATTTAATGGGCAATCACGCCGGCCACCTCTTTATGAATATTCACTTCATTCTCGCTGGCTTCTTGTTCTTCCATGTCATTATTGGCATCGATCCCAATCCACGTAAGTACCCTCACATCGTTCGAATCGTGATTCTCTTCGGTGCGATGAGCCTCCATGCCTTCTTCTCAATTGCACTCATGTCCGAATCCACCTTGATTGATGGCGGTTATTACGGTTCGCTTCAGACTTCATGGCTTCCCGACCTGCTCCATGACCAATCCATGGGTGGAACTATCGGCTGGTCAATGGGAGAGATTCCGATTCTGCTCGCTCTCGTGGCCACCTTTATCTTGTGGGTGCGTGATGACAAGCGGGAGACCGTTCGGATCGACCGCAACGAGGCGAGACTTGCTGCGATGGGTGAACCTGATGAGCTCGCCCAATACAACGCATATTTGAATACACTTCAACAGCGCGATCTCAAAGGGGAGAAAAAATGACGTTTAAGGATGTTTTCGCACTTCCACAGGAGTACAACGATCTCCGTGATTCAGTTCGCGCACTCTCTGAGAAAGAGATTGCACCCTTTGCACATGCAGTAGATGAAGATCACCGCTATCCGCAAGAAGCGCATGATGCACTCTTGAAGAGCGGACTCTTTGCAGCTCACGTCCCAACAGAAAATGGCGGCGATGGTGCAGATGCACTCGCAATGGTCATTATTATTGAAGAGGTCGCTCGCGTCTGTGGATCAGCATCTCTGATTCCTGCAGTAAATAAGCTCGGCTCATTCCCATTAATTCTCGGTGGAAACACAGAGCAGAAGAACAAGTGGCTTCCGCAATTAGCTAAGGGAAAAGGTTTCTCTTACTGCCTCTCTGAATCAGAAGCAGGTTCAGATGCTGCATCGCTCAAGACGAAGGCAGAACGCGTCGGCGATAGCTGGGTAATCAATGGCAGCAAGAAGTGGATCTCAAACGCTGGTGTCTCTGAGTTCTATACAGTCATCGCACAGACAGACCCTTCGCTTGGCTCAAAGGGCATCACAGCATTTGTTGTAGAGAAATCTGATCCTGGAATCTCTTTCGGAGCACCAGAGAAGAAGATGGGTTTCCGTGGATCCCCAACACGTGAGGTTTATTTCGACAATGTAACTATCGGCGATGATCGTCGTATCTCCGAAATCGGCAAGGGCTTTGCTCTAGCAATGGATACTCTCGATCACACACGCATCACTATTGCTGCACAGGCACTTGGTCTTGCACAAGGTGCCTTTGATGCGGCAAAGAAGTATTCACATGAGCGTAAGCAATTTGGTAAAGAGATCTTTGATTTCCAGGCAATCCAATTTATGTTGGCAGATATGGCAATCGCTATCGAATCAGCCCGCCAATTGACTTATGCAGCTGCTGCAAAGTCAGAGCGCAATGATGGCGACCTCAAGTTCTTCTCTGCTGCATGTAAGACTCTTGCAACAGATGTTGCCATGAAGGTAACAACGGATGCTGTGCAGATTCTTGGTGGCTATGGATATGTCAGCGACTATCCAGTCGAGCGCATGATGCGTGACTCAAAGCTGACTCAGATTTATGAAGGCACTAATCAGATTCAGCGCATCGTAGTTGCACGTAATCTGCCGTAAATCACCAGCTATCTACTGCGATATCCCACTTTTCACGTGGAAGGTCATGCTCCATCCGCTCATATGGATAGACAACGCCATGCTTCCATGCGCGCAGCAATGGCAGCGCACGGTCGTAGAAACCGCCTCCTTGGCCTAATCGATAGCCGTCAGGATCAATAGCTAGCGCTGGAACTAATACGAGATCGATTGCATCAAGTTTTGTAAATACTGGGCCAGTTGGTTCATGGAATTTTCCATTCTCGGCAAGGGTTTCTGGAGTTCCGTTCCACTCAACCCATTCAATCTCATCCCCAATGATTCGTGGCAGTACGAGAGTCTTTCCGGATGCAACGATTGCGCGATTGAGGGCGATAGTGCTCGGCTCTGTTCCATATGAATAATACGAGGCGATGACATGTGCACGAGAAATCTCTGGAAGATCTAAGAGATGGAGAAGGTTGTGTTCTACATAACGTTCTTCACGTTGCGCGCGCAGGCGTCGACGAATATCCGCCTTCATATCTGCACGACTGGTAGCCATTGAAATCCCCTAGAAATTACGTCTCAACAAGTAAGGTTACTGTCTATGTCCGATCGTGTGCGCGTTGATGAGGTATTAACCTCGCTATTAAATCTCTGCACCCCGCTCGAACCTTTCGATATGCCTCTTCTCGATGCCCATGGCGCGACCCTCTCCGAAGATATCTACGCGGGAGAACGTCTCGTCATGAAGGCAGGTAGCCGTATTCGCTCAACTCAGATTGGACTTGCTGCATCGATTGGACTTGATCATCTACCCACTCGACCACATCCACGCGTTGTTGTGATCTCAGCAGGACCAGATTTAGTTGAACCAGGAATCGAACTCAAGGGTGATGAGGAGTACGAGACAAACTCTTGGCTGCTCACCACTGCAGTTCGCGAGACCGGCGCTGTCGCCTACCGGGTCCACTCAATCCCTGAGAATGAAGATCAACTTAAGAATGCAATCGAAGACCAACTCGTCCGCGCTGACTTAATCATCATCAGCGGAGAGCGCCACGATGACTCATTCGACTTAATCACGCGTACTTTGAAGCAACTGGGCGAGATCACAGATGTTGAGATTGCCATTGATTCCAGCGGTCGCCATAACTACGGCGCTATCGGTCCAGATAAGGTCCCAGTGGTCACGCTCCCAGGGGATCCAATCGCTGCCTATATCTCTTTTGAACTTCTTGTACGCCCAATGATTCGCACAATGCTCGGTGCATCAACGATTCACCGTCCCGCTGTTAAAGCTCGCCTTGAGAAAGGGCTGAGCTCAACGCCAGGTGTTCGATCATATGTTCGAGGTTTATTAAGCGAAGATGGAACTTCAATCACTCCGCTGGGTTCTCAAGATGAGCAGGCAACCCTCTCTGATGCCAATGCATTTATTGCAGTTCCAGAAGGCGAGAGCGATCTTCCGGCAGGCGCAGAAGTCACCGTTGTTGTTCTCGAACGTCGTTACATCTAATTAGATTATGTGGCCAGTAACGCTTAACGGAGAGAACATCCAATTACGCGCTCCACGATTGACTGATCGCGCTCAATGGGACCAAGTCCGCGCTGAAAATCGAGAATGGCTATCGCCTTGGGAGGCAACCCTTCCGCAGACTCCAGTGGGCGCTCCCGCAAGTGAATTTCTCACCAAGCGACCTTCCTTCTACTCAATGGTCCGCGCACTTAATCACGAAGCTCGTGCGGGGCGCTCATATTCATTCATGATCTGGCACGGCAAGAATTTGATTGGTCAGATCACTTTGGGCGGAGTTATCTATGGCGCGCTACGTGGTGGTCATATTGGATATTGGATTGATAAGAATTACGCAGGAAGAGGCTTTACGACAGAGGCGGTTAATGCAGTTACCAGCTTTGCCTTTGGCGCCCTCGGGCTCCATCGGATTGAAATTAATATACGTCCAGAAAATGGCGCATCAATCCGAGTTGCAGAGAAAGCCGGCTACCAATTTGAAGGCGATCGCAGCGAATTTCTTCATATTGCTGGGGCTTGGCGGGACCATAAAAGCTTCGTAAAGGTGAATGATTTAATCAAATAATTGATGGGGAAATCCCAAAGGTTTTACGCTCACCCAACTAACCTTGGCTCATCATGGCGTCGGGAATTATCTATCTAGCAATAGTGGGCATGTGGGTTGCCTATTTCTTGCCTCGCTGGATACATAATAAGAATGAATTCTCAGGAAAACATGTCGAGAGCTACAAGAGCGCTCTCCGTGCAGTTGCTGGAAATACACCGGGCGCGAAAATCGGCACGGGTGTCATTTACACCGATGTTGATCGCGTTGCACGAGTTGCACAACAACTTCTTCGCCGCAGAATAATTTTCTCAATCATCACATTTACTTTTATCTCAACTGTCGTAGGAGCAATCATGAACACAATTGCGGCAACAGCTATCTTGCTTCCAATTACCGGATTGATTATCTACATCGCACATGTGCGCCGCCAGGCAAATGCCGAGGCAATCCAGCATCGCCGCATGGAACAAATTCACCGCCGCACAGAGGGCGTGTCACATACAAATCTCTCAGATGTTATTGCTCCAAAGGAAAGTACAGAACACTGGATTCCATTTGCAGAGCGCGAACTCTCTGGAGTAACGGTCTTGCCAAAGGGAACAGCAGCTGCTCGTGCAGAGTGGCAGCCAAATGAAGTTCCACTTCCTACTTACGTCAACGCACCGAAGGCGATACAGCCTAAGCGCGTCATTGATCTCACCGAACCAGGTAAGTGGAGCGATGAGCAAGAGGCCCTCGAGCGTGCAGCGCTTGCAGCAGCAGCACCATCACGTGATGAAATATTCGATCAGCAATTGGCTGATGAAGCAGTTGAGCGCGTGCGCGCCAACCGCGCTGTTAACGGCTAAATCCAACTCGCAAACCACATATGGGCATGCCATGCCTCATAGGTTGTTACCTGTCCCAAGTAAAGCGGCATGAAGTAGATGAAGTTCATTGCGATCACGATGAAGAGAGCTAGTAACCCAATTTCTCCGAAGAGATAGGCTCGTTCACTCTTTCTGCGCTGTGCGGTAAGGAAGAGTTTTGCGCAATAGACAAGAGCCAAGATGAGAAATGGCTCAAAGATAATTGCATAGAAAGAGAAGACAGTGCGCTTCTGAAAGAAGAACCACGGTAGATAACCAGCAGCCATTCCTGCAGTAATAATTGTTACAGCAGGATCAAATCTGCGGTGCAGTATTGAGCGAACCCAGAATCCAATGACAACAGCAATTGCAATTGTTCCGGCCCACCAAAGCAACGGCGTTCCTAGTGCGAGAACCTCTTGTGAACAAGAAACGGCACCGCAGCTCTTCGGAGTTTCGTAGAAGAAACTTGTCGGGCGCCCCATTACAAGCCAAGACCATGGGTTTGCTTGATATGGATGCTTCTCTGAAAGATTTGTATGAAAGTTCAACATCTCTTTGTGATAGTAAATAAAAGAAGAGATGGGATTACCTGAGTGGTTGCGATCCCAGCCGCGAGAAGATGCAAACCATCCCCACCATGAAGTCAGATAAACGGCGAGGGGAAGTAATCCAAAGGCACCGATGCGGGAGAGTGTAGGTCGAATTAATTCACGTCCTGTGTGGTGAGCGAAGGCACGATAGAGAGCTATTAATCCAAATACAACAATGAAGTAGAGGGCGCTCCACTTCGTTGCGATTGCAAGTCCAAGGAAGAGGCCGGTCCACCAATATTTCCGTGAGATAAAGAAGTATGTGGCAGCGAGGATGAAGAACGCTAAGAAATTATCAAGAAGAGCGGTGCGCGAATGAACTAGGGCAAGGCCATCTATCGCCATTAAACCTGCAGCGAGAGCGGTAAGAATCGGTGAGTAGAAGAGACGGTGTGCAATAAGTGCGATGAGGAGAATTGCGAGCGATCCAATGAGAGCTGTTGCAAAGCGCCATCCCAGTGGATTATCACCAAATACTTTGATACCTGATGCTATTAACCACTTTCCAACCGGAGGATGGACAACAAATTCTGGGTTGTTTCCTGTTACCTCAACGCCATATTTCAAGAGATCACGAGCGCCATCTACGTAATAGACCTCATCGAAGATCATCGTCTTGATTGAAGCGAGATTAGAAAGTCGCAGTAGAAAAGATGCGAGAGCAATCAAGATAGGAGCGATGAATGCAGCCATGAGTACAGAATATGCGAAGATACTCGTATGGCACTCACCCTTGCAGCGACTCCGCTAGGAAATCCGCTCGATGCAAGCCCACGGCTTAAAGCAGCTATTGAGAGCGCTGAAATCATCGCTGCAGAGGATTCGAGAAGATTCCATCGCCTTGCCTCAGATATCTCAGCTACCTTTACCGCCAAAATTCTCTCCTTCTTTGAAGGCAATGAGACAGATCGCACGCAAGAGTTATTAATCGCTCTTCGCGATGGCAAGAACGTTGTCGTTGTATCAGATGCAGGCATGCCGACAATCAGCGATCCAGGTTTTCGATTAATGCGTGATGCCATCGCCGAAAATATTGAGGTTCACGTCATCCCAGGGCCAAGTGCGCCGACAATGGCGATTGCTCTCAGTGGACTTCCTACCGATCGATTTACCTTTGAAGGTTTTGCACCACGAACATCTGGCGCCCGAATCGCTTTCTATGAATCCCTTCGCTTTGAAGAGCGGACAATTGTTCTCTTTGAAGCTCCACATCGATTGCTCGAGTCACTCTCAGATGCAGCATCAATTCTCGGTGGAGTTCGTCGCGGTGCAATCTGTCGCGAGATGACTAAGACTTATGAAGAGACAATCCGTGGCACTTTGGATGAACTCGTTGCATGGGCTGATAGCCATGAAGTCCTCGGAGAGATCACGCTCGTATTCGGTGGCGTTGAGGTTGGTACTCAAGCGCTGACCAATAACGAGATGGTGGCAAAGGTCCGCGAATATGAGGCTGCGGGCATGGATCGCAAAGAGGCTATCTCTACTGTGGCGAAAGAGCTGGATTTACCGAAGAAGCTCGTCTACGCCGCGGTAGTTGAGGCCAATAAAGCCAATTAAGATTGGCCTATGAAGTCTTTCTACTTGACGACTCCGATCTACTACGTCAACGATGCCCCCCATATTGGGCATGCCTACACAACTGTGGCAGGCGATGTTCTGACCCGTTGGCACCGCCAGCGCGGTGAATCGGTCTGGTTCCTCACAGGCACAGATGAGCACGGCCAGAAGGTAATGCGCACAGCTGAGGCAAATGGCGTTGCACCTCAAGCTTGGGCAGATAAATTAGTTGAAGATGCATGGAAGCCAAATTGGCGCGCACTCAATATTGCAAACGATGACTTTATTCGCACCACTGAAGATCGCCACATGAACCGTGTGCAGACCTTTCTCACCTCTCTGAAAGATAAGGGATATATCTATCAAGGTGATTTCGAAGGTCCATATTGCGTTGGCTGTGAAGAATTTAAATTACCGGGCGATCTCCTTGAGGGAAATCTCTGTCCTATCCATAGCAAGCCGGTCGAGAATGTGAAAGAGACCAACTGGTTCTTTAAGCTCTCTGAATTTACCGATCGCTTACTTGATCATTACAAGAAGAACCCTGAGGCATGTCAGCCAGAGTCTGCTCGCAATGAAGTTGTTGCCTTCCTTGAAGGCGGAGTCCGCGATTTATCAATCTCACGTTCAACATTCGATTGGGGAGTTCCTGTTCCTTGGGATACCGATCAAGTTGTCTATGTCTGGTTTGATGCGCTCCTGAACTATGCAACAGCAGTGGGTCTTACAGATGCACCAGATTCTGAAGGTGGCAAGAAGTTTGCGCAGACATGGCCTGCAGATGTTCACCTTGTAGGTAAAGATATTCTTCGCTTCCATGCAGTGATTTGGCCAGCGATGCTGATGGCTGCAGATCTTGAAGTACCTAAGAAGGTATTTGCACATGGTTGGTTGCTCGTCGGTGGCGAGAAGATGTCTAAATCAAAGCTCACCGGTATTGCACCAGCTGATATCACCGATCACTTTGGTGTTGATGCCTTCCGCTATTACTTCTTACGTGCGATTCCATTCGGTAGCGATGGGTCTTTCTCTTGGGAAGATATGAGCGCTCGTTATACATCTGAGCTTGCAAATGACTTTGGAAACCTCGCCTCACGCCTTGCTGCGATGGTTGAAAAGTATTGTGGTGGAGTACTTCCAGCGGTAGCTCAGGATGCTGATCTATCAGCTTCATTGAAGGCAACAGTTGCAACCGCTGATGCTGCAATGGAAGCGCTTGATTTCCAAGGTGGAATCAATGCAATCATGGATTACTGCAAGCAGGTCAATGGCTTTGTCACCATCAAAGAGCCATGGATTCTTGCAAAGGATCCCGCGAATCAGCAGATTCTTGAAGATGTTCTCTATAACACTGCCGAATCGCTGCGCGCTCTCGCTGTACTTCTCCATCCGGTAATGCCAGCAACAACAGAGATCCTCTGGGAATCTCTCGGTGCAAAGACAACGCTCGGTGAGATCGGCGCACAGAAGGTTTCAGAGATTGCTACATGGGGCCAGCTTCCACAAGGTGCGACAGTGACAAAGACTCCCGTCTTATTCCCTCGCCTTGAGGTGAAGGAATAACTCTTCATGGCTGATCGCCACAATCGCGATATCGAGAGAGAGTTCGCACCACTACCTGAACCTCTACCGGTTCCTGTTGCTGATGCACACGCACATATTGAAATCGTCACCAACGATGCTCCGGATTCAGATGCAGTGCGCCAAGTTCTTGATGAAGCAAAATCAGTTGGTGTGGATCGAATTGTTCAAGTGGGTTATTCGGCAGAGCAATCTGAATGGTGCGCAGCTCTTGCCGATCTCTATCCAGGCCGAGTACTTGCAGCTGTTGCACTTCACCCCAATGAAGCGCCAGTTGTTGAAGATCTCGCTGCGGATATGGCAATCATTGAACGCCTTGCACATATGCCACGTGTTCGCGCAATTGGCGAGACCGGACTCGATTACTTCCGAACACCACCAGAACTTCGTGGCGTACAGCAGGAATCATTTAAGTGGCATATCGAATTAGCGAAGAAGACCAATAAGGCGCTCGTCATCCATGACCGCGATTCACATGACGATGTTCTTTCTCTTCTCCTTGAAGTAGGAGCTCCAGAAAAGACTGTCTTTCACTGCTTCTCAGGCGGTGTTGAGATGGCAAAGACCTGTATCGAACGGGGCTACATACTTTCTTTCGCAGGCACAATGACCTTTAAGAACGCCCCCGCGCTACGTGAAGCGGTCAAGCTCGTCCCTCACGATCAATTACTCGTAGAGACAGATTCACCATTCTTGGCGCCAACTCCACATCGTGGAGCGCAGAACACTCCAGCTCAGATTCCCACCATCGTTCGCGCGATGGCTGCCGAGCGCGGTGAAGATTTAGCTGAGCTTTGTGAGGCGCTCTCGAAGAATACTGAGCGCGTATTTGGATCTTTCGCATGAGCCTTCTTGGTGCGGCAGAGATCCGCGAGTTAGCAGCAGCGCTCGATCTCAAACCATCAAAATCGTTGGGACAGAACTTTGTCCATGATGGAAATACATGTCTGAAGATTGTCCGTACCGCCGGTGTGCGACCTGATGATGTTGCACTCGAAATTGGCCCGGGACTTGGATCGCTCACACTAGCGATGATGCAAGAGGCAAAGGCAGTTGTCGTTGTTGAAATCGATAAGCGTCTTGCAGATCAATTACCCATTACAGCAGCAAAGCACTCTGATAACCCTGAGAAGCTCACCGTCATTAATCGAGATGCTTTGCAGATTGATTCACTTCCGCTCGATCCAACTGTCTTGATTGCAAATCTTCCATATAACGTCTCGGTGCCAGTTTTCTTACATATGCTTGAGAAGTTTCCAACCCTTCGCACAGGCGTTGTAATGGTCCAAGCTGAAGTTGCAGATCGACTTGCTGCATCTCCTTCAACGAAGGAGTACGGAGTTCCCAGCGTAAAAGCGGCGTGGTGGGCTGATGTGACAGGGGCAAGTGTTGTCTCGCGCCAAATCTTCTGGCCGGTTCCTAACGTTGAATCAAAGCTCGTTGCATTTACTCGAAGAGAAACCCCTGGAGATGAAGCGCTCCGCCTTCGCACCTTTGCAATTATCGATCTTGCATTTGCACAACGTCGAAAGATGTTGCGCTCTGCCTTATCTTCACGCTACGGAGGATCAGCACCTGCAGAGGAGATCCTTACCGCCGCAGGTATTGATGGCACGCTGCGTGGAGAGGCTCTCGAAATCTCATCATTCGTCGCTATTGCCCGCCACGAGATAGAGATAGGCTCCTAGCGTGGCTCTTAATTCTGTAACTGTGCGAGTACCTGCAAAGGTGAATTTGCAGTTATCGGTTGGTCCTCGCGAAGCAAATGGATATCACAACCTTGTCACTGTCTTCCAAGCGGTATCAATCTTTGATGAAGTAACGCTGACAAAATCCCATGCAGGCAGTGGAGTGACAATCTCAATAACCGGTGAGCAGACACATGGAGTCCCAGAAGATCACTCAAATTTAGCTGTAAAAGCAGCTCACCTCATCGCCGAGAAGTTCGATATCGATGTTGATGTCCATATCGAGGTAAAGAAGTCGATTCCAGTTGCAGGTGGAATGGCAGGCGGTTCAGCAGATGCTGCAGCAACTCTCGTTGCCATGGATGCCCTCTATAAACTAGAAGCCACTCGCGAAGAACTTCTTCAACTGGGCAGCGAGCTCGGTAGCGATGTTCCATTCATGATTACCGGCGGAACAGCGGTCGGAACAGGTCGCGGAGATCAGCTCACAGCAGCGCTTTCACGCGGCACCTATCACTGGGTCTTTGCACTTTCGACTGTTGGACTTTCAACACCGGCCGTCTATAGCGAGTGTGACCGCATGCGCGCAGAGTTAGAAGTTGCAGAGCCAAAGGTGAGCGATTCATTGATGCAGGCGCTTCTCTCAGGAAATCCAGAGCTCGTTGGAAATTCGCTCTCTAATGATTTACAGAATCCTGCCTGCTCACTGCGCCCTGCCTTATCTCTCGTGCTTGAGGTAGGTCGCGACTACGGAGCACTTGGTGCAATTGTCTCTGGCTCAGGACCAACAGTTGCATTCCTTGTTGCAGATGAAGAGGCAGGACTTGATTTAGCAGTTGCTCTTACTGCAAGTGGAGTTGTGGGAAGCGTTGCACGTGCAACCGGCCCGGTGCATGGCGCACGCGTAATTTAAATTACTGGTCTTCGTTAGAGATATCAAAGTTAGCTGCGAGGCGACTCAATAAATCTGCAAGCTCGGCCTGTTCGCTCTTACTTAAATCTGTAAGAAATGTTCGCTCGCTCTCAATGAGATGATCGAGTGCAACATCAACCTTCTTCATTCCCAGAGCTGTGAGAGAGACTAATGAGCCACGTCCATCGCTCGGGTCTGGCTGGCGAGTAATTAACTTCAACTCTTCTAATCGATCGAGGCGATTTGTCATCGTGCCACTTGAAACCATCGTCTCTTGCATCAATTGACTTGGCGACAAAGTATGTGGCGCACCGGCACGACGAAGAGCGGCAAGAACATCGAAGCCCCAGGTCTCAAGGTCGGCAAATGCATCTCGGCGGGCTAAATCGAGGTGGCGAGAGATACGAGTAATACGGCTAAGAATCGCTAAGGGGGAGAGGTCAACATCTGGTCGCTCGCGCTTCCAAGCAGCGATGAGTCTGTCTACTTCGTCGCGATGGTCTTGACCCTTCGCGTGCAAAGGCTCGTCGCGGTTAGCATCCATAGTGGGAAGGTTAGCCGGTTATGCCTTGTCAGTTTGGAAAGTCAGGCGGTGATAAGGGAGAATATAGGTTCCGCCATTGTGTAGTGGCTAGCACATGGGCCTTTGAAGCCCAGGGTCCAGGATCGATACCTGGTGGCGGAGCAATTAATGAATCCGCCAATCGAAGTGGCGGAGCCATCAGACGGTAGACTTACCGCATGAGCCTCGAAACCGTAGTCATTCTTGCTGCGGGCGAAGGTACTCGAATGAAATCGCAGACACCTAAGGTTCTGCACTCAATTGCAGGCCGTTCACTTCTGGGCCACGTTTTTGCAGCATGTGAATCTCTCAACCCAAAGCACGTTCGCGTTGTCGTAGGTTCTGGTCGCGAAAAGGTTGAGGCCCACCTGAAAGAGATTGCTCCAAAGGTCACAACAGTCTTCCAAGAGCACCGAGGTGGCACTGGCCATGCAGCGCAGTTGGCGCTCGCTGACCTGACGCCACAGGGCACGATCTTGATTCTCGCTGGAGACACTCCGATGTTGACCGGCGAATCACTCGCACAGCTACTTGATGGCCACCATGCAGGTGGATTTACAGCATCAGTACTTACCGCCGAACACCCAGACCCAACAGGCTACGGACGCATTATTCGTGGCGATGATGGCTCGTTAGTTCGCATCGTGGAAGAGAAAGATGCAGATGAGTTTGAAAAGGCGATTGAAGAGATCAACTCAGGCGTCTATGCATTTGATGCAGTAAAGCTTGCAGGTGCAATTGGCAAGTTGCGCAATGACAATGCTCAGGGAGAGCTCTACCTCACCGACGTAATCGAGATCCTCCGTAATGAAGGCGGAAAGATTGCAGCAGTTTGCATTGAAGATTTCACAGAGACACTTGGTGTCAACGACCGGGTTCAATTGGCAGAGGCAGAGGCGTTACTACGCGATCGAACCAATGAAAAGCTAATGCGCGCTGGAGTCACAATTGTGGATCCAACAACTACCTGGGTAGGTGTTGAAGTAACTATTGCTCAAGATGTAACGCTCTTGCCCGGAACGGTCATTGGCGGAAAATCAACAATTGCAACAGGCGCAGTAATTGGGCCTCGCAGCTATCTCGTTGATTGCACAGTAGATTCTGGAGCTGAAGTCAAAGAGTCACATGCAACCTCTGCAGTTATTGGTGAGAATGCAAGCGTTGGCCCATTCACTTACCTGCGCCCAGGAACAAATCTCGGTGCGAATTCACGGGCAGGTGCCTTTGTTGAGATGAAGAACGCAACTCTTGGCGATGGTTCAAAGGTTCCACATCTCTCTTATGTTGGAGATGCCACAATCGGCGAAGGCTCCAATATCGGCGCTGCAACTATCTTTGTTAATTACGATGGCGTAGAAAAGCACCACACAACTGTCGGAGATCACGTTCGTATCGGTAGCGACAGCATGCTTGTTGCCCCTGTCACTATTGGAGATGGCGCCTACACAGCTGCTGGATCTGTTATTACTGAAGATGTACCGGCCGGCGCGATGGGCGTTGGTCGTGCAAAGCAGCGAAATGTAATAGGTTGGGTTCTGCGTAAGCGCCCAGGCACCAAGTCAGCTGAAGCAGCAGCTTCAGCTCCAAGCACCGACCAGGAAGGCTGATACTCGTGAGCGAAATCCGTTTATCCTCAGAGAAAAAACTTCGTCTCTTTTCAGGTCGCGGATTTCCAGAGCTATCGCAAGCGGTAGCAGAAGAACTCGGTATCCCGCTCACACCGACTTCTGCCTACGACTTCGCTAATGGCGAAATATTTGTTCGCTTTGAAGAATCAGTTCGTGGTTGCGATGCCTTTGTAATTCAGTCACATGCAAACCCAATTAATAAGCAGATCATGGAACAACTCATCATGGTCGATGCCCTTAAGCGCGCATCAGCAAAGCGCATCACAGTTGTTACACCGTTCTACGGTTACGCACGTCAAGATAAGAAGAGCCGTGGTCGCGAGCCAATCACAGCCCGCTTGATGGCAGATCTCTTCAAGACTGCTGGCGCAGATCGTTTGATGGTTGTCGATCTCCACACATCTCAGATTCAGGGATTCTTTGATGGTCCAGTGGATCATCTCTTTGCACTTCCAATGCTCGCCGATTACGTTGGCAGCAAGGTCGATCGCAATTCACTCACAATCGTTTCACCAGACTCAGGCCGCGTCCGCGTTGCAGAGCGCTGGTCAGAACTGCTCGGTGGATGCCCAATCGCATTTATTCACAAGACTCGTGACCCATTGATTCCTAACGAAGCAGTTGTTGGCAAGGTTGTCGGCGAGGTCGAAGGGCGCACATGCGTCGTTATCGATGACATGATCGATACAGCGGGAACGATTACAAAGGCAGTCGACGCACTCTTTGAGGCAGGTGCTCGCGATGTCATCGTTGCAGCAACACATGCAGTCTTCTCAGGACCTGCAGTAGAGAGCCTTAAGAATTCACGTGCCGTTGAAGTTGTAGTCACAGACTCACTTCCACTGACCGATGATCAGAAGTTTGAGAAGCTCACCGTCATATCAATCGCGCCACTTCTTGCACGAGCAATTCGCGAAGTCTTTGAAGATGGCTCAGTTACAAGCCTCTTTGATGGCCACAGCTAAGCTTCACTCTCTCTCGCGTCACGTAGCAATCATTCTTGCAGTGGCGACATTGCACCTACTTTTTGCATCAAACCAAAATGCAGTAGCTGCAGCAACAACTGGAGCCGATGTCTTCTGTGACCTTTCAAATGCTTCTAACGTATCCACAACATCATGCACAAATACCGGCAGCAGTGGCACAAACATCACCTTAAATGGTTCTCCTACACGTACTTCGCGTGGACAGGGAAGCATTGGATTTAATCTTACTTCCCTCAGCCAAAATCAATATGGCACTGGCTCGATGGGATCCACTACCGGAGTGGAGACAATCACGGTAGAAATGTTTCTTTATCTCGCTGCCGATGGGAATATCTACAATTATGCCGGTTCGATGCTCTTTCAATTTGCGACAGATAGTTCGGCTTACAACATTTATCACTTCAGTCACTATCTCGGATTCAATACATTTACCAATGAAGTTTACGGATTCGATGCAACATCATTGGAAAATAGTTGGCACCACTTTGTATTCATAGCAACCAAAAGTGCTACTGATTCAAGTCAGCAAATATATGTGGATGGGGTAAAGAAGAGCCTGAGCTATGTTTTTGGATCTTCATCGACTGCAGCGAGCAGAGTATTTAATGCAAGTGGAAATTTCACATTAATGAATCATGGTTATTCGGCGAATCAATGGAACGCTAAAGGTGAGCTTGGTTTGTTGCGGGTTTACAAGAAAGGTTTAACTCCTCTCGAAATTCAAAATAATTTTCAAGCGGAGCAGTGGCGAATGAGTACTGCGACCAGCTTCAACTCCCTTGCCATATCAAATGCCCCAAAGAAGGGTGCTATCTCAACTATAACGGCGACAGTTTCCAATCCAGGAAAAGTTCGATTCTTCCAATCTGGTAAGCGCATTCCTGGTTGCGTATCTGTTCCAACAACGGGTTCGGGACCCATCACAGCAACCTGCAACTGGCGTCCGGCAACCTCAGGAGGCGCACTTATCACCGCCACACTTACTCCTACTGATTCATCGCTGACCAGCTCGCAATCTGAAGCAGTCGCTGTGAGTTCTGGGCGCAGAGTTACCATCCGCTAAGCGCGGATTTGGTGGATTCACCCCCGCCGACATAAACTTCAACCATTCTGGCGAGGGTTTCGAACGAAACCGTTATCGACGGCAAGGTATCTAACTCCTAGTCAGAGCACATCGTCTTCGGTTCAAACCTAAGGCTTTGAACTACTAACTAGGAGTTTTTTCATGGCAGAAGTATCAATCAACGGCACAACACGTACCGAATTCGGTAAGGGTGCATCACGCCGCGCACGTCGCGACGGTCTCGTTCCTGCAGTGATCTACGGTCACGGCGCAGAGCCAGTTCACATCACATTGAACGCTCGCGATTTGGGCAACGCTCTCAAGGAGTCAAACGTTCTTCTCAACATCACATTCGATGGCAAGACAGAGCTCACACTTCCAAAGTCAGTTGTTAAGCACCCACTCAAGCAGAACCTCGAGCACATCGACCTCGTTCTCGTCCGTCGCGGTGAGAAGGTAACTGTTCAGGTTCCAATCCACACTGAAGGAAAACACGATCCAGATGGAATCCTTGAGCACGTACACAACACACTTGAGGTTGAGGCAGAAGCAACAGCAATTCCTAAGTTCCTCGTTCTCGATATCGAAGGCATGAAGGCTGGAACATTTAAGCTCGCTTCAGATGTAATCCTTCCTGCAGGTGTCACACTCGTTATCGATCCAACTGCAACAGTCGTTCACCTTTCTGAGCGTCGCGCAGCATCAGCAGATGAGACTGCAGCAGCAGCTCCAGCAGCAGACGCAGCAGCTCCAGCAGCTGAATAAGTAAGAAGAGTCTGACGCGTTATGACGTGGTTGGTAGTAGGTCTCGGTAATCCCGGCGACCAATACGCTGCCACCCGTCATAACGTTGGTCAGATGGTTATAGATGAGTTAGCAAAGCGTCACAACGTTAAATTTTCAACACATAAGTCACGCACATCAATCGCAGCCTTTAAATTAGGTTTTGGAGTTGATGCGCATTCAGTAATTCTCGCCAAATCACTCGGCTACATGAACGAGACAGGCGGACCAATCAAAGCACTCGCACAGTTCTATAGCGTTGATGCTTCAAAGATTATTGTTCTTCACGATGAACTCGATATTGATTTCGCTGCAATCCGCACAAAGCAAGGCGGTGGCGATAATGGCCACAATGGTTTGAAATCAATGACCTCAGCCTTTGGCGGACCAAACTACTTCCGTGTGCGCCTTGGTATTGGCCGCCCAATGGGCCAGCAGGACCCAGCAGATTTCGTATTGAAACAATTTAGCCAGCCTGAGAAGAAAGAACTTCCGCTCTTCTTAGATCGCGGTGCAGATGTCGTCGAGTTCCTCATTGAAAAAGGACTTGAACTTACTCAATCCAAATTTAACTCCTGACTGGTCAACCAACAAAAAGAATAAGACCCTCGGTTAATATTTACAGGTAAATCTAACTCAGGGGAGCGTCCAGTGATTCGCCACAAAACAAGTCGAAAATTTCTAGTCTTGGCCGCAGCAATGGTGCCCTTTCTCACTTCTTGCGGAAGTTCAACTGAAGCTCAACCTGACTCGATAGCCTACGACATTGAACTTTGGTCACCTTACTTCACCAAGACTTCAGATAATCATTGCACTGGCACAGATGACAATTATGAGAATAATTCACCGATCACATTGGTTGGGCCAGATGGATCAGAAATTTCAACAGCAACTTTTTCTTTTGGTGTACTTGCGACCACTACTGAACCAGAAGACCAAGTGACTAATTTCCCTACTGCCAGAATTTGTCGCTTCGAGGTTGAATTTCCAAATATTCCAGATGTTGCAACATACCGAGTAAAAACACGCGATGGGCAAATTTCTCCAGTTTCATTTTCACGTGCAGATGTAATAAGCCGTGGGTGGGGAATGTCAGAAATCATTGGTGCCGACTTCAAGAAGTAGGCAAACTAGAAATTGGATAATCGAAAAATACTTATAATCAACCGGTATTGCGAAGACCCGTTGCAACTCCATTGATGGTGAGCAAGAGTGCGCGGACCAAAGTTGGCTCTGCTTGATCTCCTGCGGTGCGAACACGGTTGAGCAGATTTACTTGAAGTGAGTGCAGCGGTGCGAGGTATTGATCGCGAACTTCTAGAGTGCGAGCAAGCACTGGCTGATCTCCGAGGAGAGCGCTCTTTCCAGTGAGAGTGAGGATTTCACTGACCGTCAGCGCGAACTCTTCCTCAATTGTGCCCAGGAAGTGCTGAAGCTCCGCGGGAACGAGAGTCTCCACATAGCGACGAGCTGTCTTAAGGTCTGTCTTCACAAGAGTCATCTCAACGTTGCTTATAAATGTTGAGAAGAAGTGCCACTCTGCCAGCATCTTCTTCAACACGTCTGTCTTTCCTGCTTCGCGAGCAGCCTTGAGACCACTTCCGACGCCGAACCAACCAGGGACAATCTGACGAGATTGAGTCCAACCAAATACCCATGGAATTGCACGTAATGAATTGAGACCACTTGATGCATCTGGTCGGCGTGAAGGACGTGAACCAAGGAAGAGGTTTCCAAGCTGCTCAACAGGTGTTGATGCGTAGAAATACGCAGGAAGATCTGGGTGATCAATCAAGGTGCGATAGCGCGCAAAAGAGTTATCAGAGACTAGATCCATGCACTCGTTCCATCGCGCAAGATCCTCTGGGCTTTGGCGAGGTCCACGGTTGAGGATTGTTGCCTCAAGCGATGCAGCGAGTGTGAGTTCAACATTCTCTCGAGCAAGAGCCGGAAGGGCGTACTTATCCGAGATAACTTCGCCTTGCTCTGTCATCTTAATTTCACCATCGACAGAGCCCCAAGGAAGCGCAACGAGCGCCTCATATGTTGGTCCGCCACCGCGACCTACAGAGCCACCGCGACCATGGAAGAGTCGGAGCTTTACGCCATGCTTCATAGCAACATCGCGAAGACGTCGCTGTGCGCGGTGAATCTCCCACTGACTTGTAGCAATTCCGGCATCTTTATTTGAATCTGAGTAGCCCAACATTACTTCTTGAATATTTCCACGGAGTTCTACGAGTGCGCGGTACGTTGGATTTGAAAGCAGCTTCTCAAGAATCTCTCCAGCTGCACGAAGTTCAGCAACTGTCTCGAGGAGCGGAGCAAAACCAATCTTTGCAAACTTCTTATCGAGATCTACCAAACCTGCATACTTACCAAGTAGCGCTGCGGCGATGAGATCATCTGCACCCTTTGTCATAGAGACGATATATGTCTCAATGACTTCTGGACCAAAGCGCTCAATCAAATCTGCAATTGCAACAAAGGTATTTAGAGTCTTTGCATCTGTGGCGCCAAGTGATGAAGCTGTGCGCTTCATTCCATTTGCAAGCTCACCTGTGAGAATTTCAAACTTCTCATCGTGTGACTTTTCAATGTAGCCATCACCTAAGAAGTTCTTAAGAACGCTGTGGTGTGCATCTGAGTGCTCGCGGACATCGAGTGTGGCGTGCGTTAGACCAAATGCAGCAACGGTACGAATGGTGCGCTCAAGTAGGCCTGTAGCAATCAATTCACCACGGTGCTGAAAGAGTGAGTCACGCATCAAGGTGAGATCAGCGAGGAGCTCTGCAGTATTTGCATAGTCACGACCAGGTACATGAGGTCCACCAGCTGCATGACGGTTACGTGTAAATGCCAAGCGATGAACAATGGCTGTCGCCTTTAGGCGGTATGGCTCTTGGACATTGAGGCGCAAGAATCGTGGCTCGAACTCTGGGATGTGCTTGAGGTCTTCTTCTACAGAGGCGCTGAGCTCTGGAGTTGCCCCAGCAATACGAGTAGATACAGAGAGCATCTGGCGAAGGCGATCCATCGCGGCGATCGTTGCGCGAATCGCATGGCCTACCTGCAGAACAACAGCATCTTCAGTGACTTCTGGAGTGATATTTGGATTTCCATCACGGTCACCGCCAATCCATGTTCCAAAGGTCAATGGACGTGCCGTGACAGGCAATTCAATATCAAGGCGCTTGAGCTCGCGGGCAAAATCATTGAGTACTTCAGGAACAGTCTGCTTTGCAAGATCATCAAGGTAGTAGAGAGCATTCATTGCTTCATCGAGCGGCTCTGGCCGATCAAGACGTAGCTCATCTGTCTGCCATAAGAGATCCACTGTCTCTGCAAGACGCTCATCTTGGGAAACGCTCTTTGGGAGATCGAGGAGAGTTGAAATTTCGGATAGCTTTCCAAGAATAGAACGACGCGCAGCTTCGGTTGGGTGAGCAGTGAAAACTGGTCGCACCTGTAGCTCTGAAACCCACTTCACTACATCTTCATGTGAGAACTCATGACCTGCGGCTGGATTCTTCTTCGCCTCAATAATTTTATCGACAGCTTGTGTAAGCCATGACTTTCCATCACGACGAGCTTCAGCAAGTACGCGTGAACGGTGGACCTGTTCTGCGACATTTGCGAGGTGGAAGTAAGTGCTAAATGCGCGCACCAAATCAACAGCTTGATCGTCTGTGATATCTACAAGAATTGCATCTTCACCGTTATCGCGAACAGCTTTACGGACTTTCTCAACGAGTTCAAGTAGCTCAGTACCTTCTTGGCGAACAAGCGATTGGCCCAAGAGATCGCCGAGGCGACGAACATCGCTACGTAGCAGCGCATCATCTGTTGCGATAATTGATGTTGAAACTTCTCTCTGGCTCACGGCGTAATTCTCGCACCCCTTGGCTAGTAAGTGAGACGCCTTATCTCATTATTCGAAATCACCTTATCGAAGGTACTATTGGATTTATCGAGCCCCCTTCTTTTTGATGTGGGGCTTTAGGCGCGTTTCTATGGTGGAAAGGAGTATTGATGTTCGGCCTCCTCGCTGATCTTGCTGCAGATAATGAGCTCTGTAGCGCTCTCGCAGAGCACAACCGCATCATTGCTCCGGTATCGAGCAACCCCTTCTTTATCGCGCTGCGAGCAAGTCAGCAGCCAATTCTCGTAGTCACGAGCTCTAGTCGTGGAGCGGAGGATTTAGCGGAAGACCTTCGCAATCTCCACCCCGACGTCCTTGAATTTCCAGCATGGGAGACCTTGCCTCACGAACGTCTAAGCCCACGAAGCGATACCGTTGCAAAGCGAATTCAAACGCTCTCCGCCCTTCGTGCAATGGATAGCTCCACAAATCCCATCGTTGTCGCACCAATTCGCGCCGTTATTCATCGATTTATTGCATCTCTTGCAGATGAACCGCTAAGAACAATTGAGTTAGGCCAAGAGGTTTCTCTTACAGAATTAATTACTCACTTTACCGAACTCTCTTACACACGTACCGATCTCGTTGAAAAGCGTGGTGAGTTTGCTGTTCGTGGCGGAATCGTCGATGTCTTCCTGCCGCTCTCTGACTATCCAGTTCGCATTGATTTCTTCGGTGATGAGATTGAAGAACTTCGTTACTTCGATATATCAGATCAGCGAACAACTAAGCCTGTCATGGGCCCGCTCTCAATTATTCCTTGTCGCGAACTGCTGATTACCGATGCAATCAAAGAGCGAGCCGAGAAGATTAAGAGCCGTTTTCCTGGAGCGATTGAAGTTCTCGAAAAGATTTCACAGGGCATAAGCGTTGATGGAATGGAGTCACTGATTCCTTTCCTGGTCGATGAGCACGAAACAATCTTCGACCGCATCAGTCCGCTAAGCGCCATCATCTTTATTGAAGAAGAGCGAACTAAATCTCGTACAGCAGATTTAATAGAGACCAACGAGGAGTTCCTTCAAGCATCGTGGTCCAATGCATCTATGGGTGGCGCAGCTCCCATGCCGGTCGATAAGGTCACATATCTTGATTGGAATTCACTTCTCGCTGAGATTGATAAGCACTCATTTACACATACTGCTCTTAATAGCTTCGGCAGCGACCTCGATGATCAGAGCTACTTCACTGATTTCACGGCAATCGAGCCGATGCGAGGAAATGTTGATCGCCTCTTGCAACTTCTCGAAGATGGCTTAAACCAGCACCAGACAGTGCTCTTTGCCGCTACTGGACATGGCATGGCCGAGAGATATGCGGGAATCTTTAGAGACGGCGACCTCCCGGTGCAGTTGAGCGCATCTCTTGCAGCACGTCCTACAAAGGGCGCAATCCATGTTTTCCAATCCACCCTGGCACATGGTTTCAGCAACGATGCACTTCTCTTCATTACAGAGCGAGATTTGTCAGGAAGTAAAGTCACATCGAAAGATGCGGCTCGTATGCCTACAAGACGAAAGCAGGCAATTGATCCACTCGAACTAAAGATTGGCGATTTCGTTGTTCATGAGCAACATGGAATCGGTCGCTACCTCGAATTAGTTCAGCGCACCGTCGGTGGCGTTACTCGTGAATACCTTGTTATCGAATATGCACCCGCAAAGCGTGGCCAACCTGGCGATCGAATCTTTGTTCCAACAGATACTTTGGAACAAGTCAGTAAGTATGTTGGTGGAGAAGCGCCACCAGTACACCGCTTAGGAAGTGGTGAATGGCAGAAGGCTAAGGGACGCGCACGTAAAGCTGTTCGTCAGATTGCAGGAGAGCTCATTCGCCTCTATGCAGCACGTACCAGTGCGCCAGGTTTTGCATTCTCGCCCGATACGCCATGGCAACGTGAACTTGAAGATGCATTTAGCTATATCGAAACGCCTGATCAACTCTCAACAATTGAAGATGTTAAGCGCGATATGGAGCGCCCATATCCAATGGATCGCATCATCTGCGGCGACGTTGGTTATGGAAAGACAGAGATTGCAATCCGCGCTGCATTTAAAGCAGTACAGGATGGCAAGCAGGTCGCTGTTCTTGTTCCGACCACACTCCTTGTTCAGCAACACTCAAAGACTTTTGCAGATCGTTACTCAGGTTTCCCATTAAAGGTCGCAGGAATTTCTCGCTTTAATACACCTAAAGAGAGTAAGGACATTCTCAAAGAGCTTGAGGCAGGAACCGTCGATGTCATTGTCGGCACCCACCGCTTGCTATCGAATGATGTGGTCTTTAAGGATCTCGGCCTCGTAATCGTCGATGAAGAGCAGCGCTTTGGAGTCGAGCAGAAAGAGTCCCTCAAGAAGATGCGCACGACCGTAGACGTTCTTGCGATGTCCGCAACGCCTATTCCACGCACGCTTGAGATGGCAGTAACGGGTATTCGTGAGATGTCGACGATTACAACCCCGCCAGAAGAGCGCCATCCCATTCTGACCTATGTTGGTCCATCGGATGAATCGCAGATTAAGGCGGCAATCCATAGAGAACTCTTACGTGATGGTCAGATCTTCTACCTTCACAATCGCGTTGATTCAATCGATCGCTGTGCATCACATATTCAAGAGATGATTCCAGAGGCGCGCGTCCGCGTTGCCCATGGCCAGATGAGCGAGAGCCAACTCGAAGATGTCATTCTCGGTTTCTGGAATCGTGACTTCGACGTCTTGGTCTGCACAACAATTGTTGAGAGCGGACTCGATATCCCAAATGCGAATACTTTGATTGTCGAACATGCAGAGAACTTTGGGCTCTCACAACTTCACCAGTTGCGAGGACGTGTGGGTCGTGGTCGCGAACGTGGGTATGCATACTTTCTCTATCCTGCAGATAAACCATTGAGCGAAGTTTCACTAGATCGCCTTAAGACAATTGCAACAAATACGGATCTTGGCGCCGGAATGCGAGTCGCGTTAAAGGATCTTGAAATTCGTGGCGCAGGCAATCTCTTGGGAGGCGAACAATCAGGACATATCGCAGATGTTGGTTTTGACCTCTATATGCGCATGGTCGGAGAAGCAGTTCAAGATTACAAATCTGGAATTGTCGAAGGGGAGGAGATCAATCACGAATGCAAGGTTGAACTTCCAATCAACGCACACCTTTCAGAAGAGTATGTCCCAGGTGAGCGACTTCGCCTTGATCTCTATCGTCGCCTTGCTGATGTGCGCAATAACGAAGATGTTCAATCGATCCGCGAAGAGATGGTTGATCGCTTTGGAGAATTGCCTGAGGAGGCAAATCTCCTTCTCGATGTTGCCGAACTACGCGCTTTCGCTAAATCACTTGGTGTGCGCGAGGTGGTCCTCGCAGGCAAATACGTGAGAATTTCTCCTGTATCGCTGCCAGAATCGAAGCAGCTCAAACTCAACCGCCTCTATCCATCATCCCTCTACAAAACCCAAAGTTCTACTGTGATGGTCACCATTCCACGCGCTGCGGCATGGACTCCAACCGCACAAAGCAGCACAAATATGGGGGATACTTCTCTCCTAGCGTTTGCCCGTCAGGCGCTGACCGAATTAACCGGCGCATAAGCGCTACGACATATTGGAGCATGGTGTGAAGAAGATCCTCGGCCTGATTGCAGTTATCTCACTCGCGACCCTCACGGCATGTGGCCAGCTCAATAGCGCGGCAACGCTTGGAGATATGACAATTTCGCAGAACGAGCTCCAGACAACGATCGACACACTTCTCAAGGAGCGTGCGGCTCAAGACACTTCACAGATGCAGCTTGAAACAGGCGCAACTCTCAACCGTAGCCAGCTTCGCTTCATGATTATCACCACTATTTTTGATGAGATTGCTAAAGAGCTGAAGCTCGAAGTAACAAAGACTGAGATGGCAACAACTCGCCAAGGTTTGGTTGATCAGAGCGGCGGTGAGGCTGCACTTACTGGAAATCTCGTCTCAGCACAGATTGCTTCAACCAACTTTGATAAATACATTCGCGCAATCATCATCTCTGACAAATTGACCGCTGCTCTCAAGCAATCTGGTGTTGCTGATGCAGATGTCAGCGCAAAGATTTCACAGCTCGTAACGGCAAAGTCGGGAGAGCTCAAAATCAAAATTAACCCACGTTATGGAACCTGGGACAACACCTCTGGTGACATCGTTGCAACAGATTCAGCTGGCGACGCTGTTACATCACCTGCAACCAATTAATTCACAATGACTGAAGGCGCATTTGGTTCAGAACTTCTACGCCTTGTAGAGGTCATGGATAAATTGCGCTCTCCTGGTGGGTGCGAGTGGGATGCAGAGCAGACACATGACTCACTCATCAAATATCTCCTTGAAGAGTCATACGAATTCATCGATGCAATCGAGACAAATGATCGCATTGGAATGCGTGAAGAGCTCGGTGATGTTCTCTTGCAGGTCTACTTCCATTCACGTATTGCTCAAGATCATGCGACGGATCCATTTACTATCGATGACGTTGCAGGTGCAATCGCAGATAAATTAATTAGCCGCCACCCTCATGTCTTCGCCGGCCTTGAAGTGAGCGGCACCGAAGAGATAATTGAAAATTGGGAAGCGATAAAGGCGAAGGAGAAGGGGCGAACCTCACCCATTGAGGGCGTAGCGATGTCACAACCTGCTCTCCCACTAGTCTCAAAGTTGATCTATCGTGCTGATAAATATAGACGTTCACTCGATATCCCACAGTTTCAGAGCATTGAGCCAGCAACAGAGAGTTCAGTAGGAGAAGCTCTCGCCTCTGTAATCGCCTGGGCTTATGAGCATCAAATCGACCCAGAATTAGCCCTTCGCGCCCAAGCCCGTAGATATATTGAAGAGCTCTCGCGCTCAAGTCAGGCGCAATAAGCGGGGTAAGATTGCCCCAGGTCGTTCAACGTTGAGCGCTTATCTCGTTTTCAAATGCATTTATCGCATTCACACTCGAAGGAGTCCCAAGTGGCAATTATCGAAGCAATCGGCGCCCGTGAAATTCTTGATTCGCGCGGAAACCCAACTGTTGAAGTAGAAGTTCAGCTTGAAGATGGCACACAGGCACGCGCTGCCGTTCCAAGTGGCGCATCAACTGGCGCTTTTGAAGCATCAGAACTTCGTGATGGCGATAAGAAGCGCTACCTCGGTAAGGGTGTTCTTAAGGCAGTTGCATTTGTCAACGATGAGATCGCTCCAGCAATCGAAGGTTACGACTCACAAGATCAGCGCCTTATCGATGCAGAGATGATCGCACTTGATGGCACACCAAATAAATCACGCCTCGGTGCAAACTCAATTCTCGGCGTCTCACTCGCTGTAGCAAAGGCATCAGCAGAGTCTGCTGATCTCTCATTGTTCCGCTACCTCGGTGGACCAAATGCACATGTGCTTCCTGTGCCAATGATGAACATTCTCAATGGTGGCGCACATGCTGATACAAACGTCGATGTTCAGGAGTTCATGATCGCTCCAATTGGCGCTCCAACATTCCGCGAATCACTTCAGTGGGGCGCAGAGATTTACCATGCACTTAAGGCAGTTCTAAAGAAGCGTGGCCTCGCAACTTCTGTTGGCGATGAAGGTGGATTCGCTCCAAACCTTGATTCAAACCGCGCAGCGCTCGACCTCATCATCGAGGCGATCTCAGCAGCAGGATTTAAGCCAGGAACAGATATCGCACTTGCGATGGACGTTGCAGCAACAGAGTTCCATGATGCAGGTAAGTACAAGTTCGAAGGTAAGTCACTTTCATCTGATGAAATGATCGCTTACTACGCTGATTTGGTTGCTTCATACCCAATCGTTTCAATCGAAGATCCGTTGAATGAAGAAGACTGGGCAGGCTGGAAGTCAATGACTGCTTCACTCGGTTCAAAGATTCAGATCGTTGGAGATGACCTTTTCGTAACCAACCCAACACGTCTTGCAAAGGGTATTGATACTGATACAGCTAATGCACTTCTCGTGAAGGTAAACCAGATCGGTACTCTGACTGAGACTCTCGATGCAGTAGATCTCGCACACCGTGCTAATTACCGCAGCATGATGTCTCACCGTTCAGGCGAAACAGAGGACACAACAATTGCTGACCTCGCAGTTGCAACAAACTGTGGTCAGATCAAGACAGGTGCTCCATCACGTACAGAGCGCGTTGCTAAGTACAACCAGCTTCTTCGCATTGAAGAGGAACTCTCTGACGGTGCTGTTTACGCAGGCCGCCAAGCTTTCCCACGCTTCAAGGCATAAGGCACCACAGGCTTATAAATGGTCCGTCGATCATCTGGTGGCGCAAGAAGGAAGAGTTACCGTTCGCGTAACTTGAACTTCAACCGCCACCAGGGATCGGGTCGGACCTTTGCTATTGCCGCAATCTTCTTTGCACTGGCACTCTTCTTAGCTCCACCGATTAAGAATTACTTCACACAACGTGCACAGATCAGCGCACTCGAGGCCCAGCTCTCTAGTGATTACGCAGCACTTGCCGAGGCACGTAAAGAGTTAACACAGTGGCAGGATCCCAATTTTATTAAATCTCAAGCTCGCGAACGTCTTCACTTTGTGATGCCAGGCGAACGCCAGTACATCGTTACCGGCGGAGATGATTCACAAGATCCAAGTAACAGCGCAATAAACGTTGTTGAAAATCTTCCAGAAGGTCAGCCTTGGTATACAAGAATGATTGCATCAATTACAGAGGCAGGTAAGCAGTGACCGACAGTCGTAAGGCAACACAGGAAGACCTAGACGTAATTGAACGTCAATTAGGTCGCACACCTCGAGATGTTCATGCGATTTCATATCGCTGCCCTTGCGGTAATCCTGCAGTCGTTGAAACACCTCCGCGTTTAAGTAATGGCGAGCCTTTTCCAACTTTTTATTATGCAACATGTCCTCGTCTCACCGCCGCAATTTCAACTCTAGAGACAACTGGCTTGATGGGTGAGATGAATGAGCGGCTTGCAACAGATGCAGTTCTCGCTGGTGAATATGCAGCAGCACATGATGATTACATCGCTTGCCGCAGCGCGCTAGGTATTGAAGTTCCTGAGGTTAAGAATATCTCTGCCGGAGGAATGCCAGATCGCGTGAAGTGCCTCCACTCTCTCGTTGCACACTCCTTATCTGTAGGTGAGGGCATTAATCCACTAGGCGATGAAGCTCTTGCAAAGTTACCTGAGTGGTGGAAGTCCCAACCATGCGAGTAGCAGCAATCGATTGCGGCACTAACTCAATTCGCCTACTTATCGCTGATATCGAAGGAAATAACTTTCGCGAAATCACTCGCTTGATGGAAGTTGTCCGTCTAGGTCAAGGCGTTGATAAGACAGGCGCTTTTCATCCTGATGCTATTGCTAGAACCCTTGCAGCAGTTGATCTTTATGCAGCAGAGATTGCAAAGCGCGGAGTTGAGAAGATTCGCTTCTGCGCGACAAGTGCCACTCGTGATGCGACCAACCGTGCGCTCTTTATCGATGGCGTAAAAGAGCGACTAGGTATTGAACCTGAGGTAATAGCAGGCGAAGTTGAGGCGGCTCTCTCATTCCAAGGAGCAACAAAGGATTTCGACAAGTCTCAAGGCCCATTCCTCGTTATTGATATCGGTGGCGGCTCAACTGAGTTTGTCTTCGGCACAGATTCAGTAGAAGCGGCTCGAAGCATGAATATCGGCTGTGTTCGTATGACTGAGCGCCACTTCACTGGTGATCAGCCAGACCCAGGGCAGATTGCATCTGCAATTGAAGATATCGATGAGAACATTCGACAGGCTGCAAAGTCAGTACCGATTACTCAGGCAAAGACTGTGATTATGGTTGCAGGAACAGCTACAACTATTGCAGCAGCAGCTCTCGATCTCCCTGCTTATGATCGATATGCAATTCACCTTGCCCGTGTCAGTGCGGATCGTACTCATCAAATTTCAACAGAGCTTCTTCGTGAAACTCGCGAGCAACGGGCAGCACATGGATATATGCACCCCGGCCGTGTTGATGTAATCGGTGCAGGCTCATTAGTTCTCGATCGCATTATGAAGGCAACAGGTGCAACTGAATTCGTTGCATCCGAATCAGATATTCTCGATGGGATGGCTTGGTCGCTTGTATAAGAAGTTAGAACTTCTTGATAAGGCGATTGTTAAATGCCGCCAATGCCCACGTTTAGTTGAGTGGCGTGAGGAAGTAGCGGTAACAAAGCGAAAGTCTTATGAGAATGAGAAGTATTGGGGCAAACCTGTTCCTGGCTTTGGTCCCACAGATGCTCGCCTCATTATTCTCGGTCTTGCTCCCGGTGCTCATGGGGCAAATCGCACTGGTCGTGTATTCACCGGAGATTCCTCAGGGGATTGGCTCTATAAAGCTCTTCACAAGGCGGGGCTTGCAAAGATTCCAACAAGCACCTATTCAAATGATGGCCAAGAGCTAATCAATACTCGCATCCTTTGCGCGGTGCGTTGCGCTCCTCCTGATAACAAACCGAGTACAGACGAGAAAGCCACGTGTGCACCTTTTTTTGAAAATGAGATTGAGTTACTTCTTCCAACTGCAAAGTCTTTCTTAACTCTTGGAAACCTTGCATGGGAGAGCATTTATCGCACGTTGAGAGATCTTGGCTGCACAATGCCGACACCACGTCCGAAGTTTGGCCATGGCGAGAAATATTCATTTGTAGGCACTGATGGAATTAAGCGAAATATATTCGGGTGTTACCACCCAAGCCAGCAGAATACTTTCACTGGCAAACTCACCGAGAAGATGTTGGATTCGGTTATCAAGGCAGCATCTAGAATCTCTTCATGAGCATAGCTTCAGGCAAGATCCTTTCAATCAACATTGCACCGCAGAGCAAGGCACAAAGTTGGACTGAATCAGGAAATCGCACTGGTATTGATAAGCGCTCAGTTGAGGGACTCGTCCTCTTTGGTAACGACTCTGTCGCTGGTGATAACGTCGTCGATCTCAAACATCACGGTGGATATAACAAGGCGGTCTATGCATATGCTCGCGGAGATGCACAATGGTGGGAAGAGAAGATTGGTCGCGAAATCGCATCTGGAGCGTTTGGTGAAAATCTCACAACTATCGGCATTGATGTGACAGGTGCAGTTATTGGTGAGCGCTGGAAGATTGGAGATTTAATTCTTGAAGTTGCAGAACCACGAATCCCATGTCGAGTCTTTGCAGGTTTCTGGGAACGTCCAACACTCATCAAGGAATTTACTGAAGCAAATCGCCCTGGGGCTTATCTTCGAATAATTGAAGAAGCGATGATTGAGCGCGACGCTGCCATAGAAGTAATCTCTCGACCCGAACACGGAGTCACGATCGGCGATATCTATGCAGCTAAATCAGGGGCGCGCGAAATGATCCATGAAATAGCGGCAATCAAGGAGTTATCTGCTGAGTATCAAGAGTGGGCTCAGAAGCTGATTCGCTAGCGTTCAAGGCTTTATTTACAAGATAGTAGACTGCACCACCTATTGGCCCCCGTAGTCCAATGGCAGAGACAGAGGACTTAAAATCCTTCCAGTGTCGGTTCGAGTCCGACCGGGGGCACTAGCTACTTAGCGCGGTTGCTTCGTACATGGGTTACAACGCCATGTATAGCGAAGATGGTAAAGATCACGATCATCACGATAAAGCTATCAAAGAGAGATCTAGGGACTTGCTTCGCAGTTACCAGGATATAAATATCAGGAACAAAATGCAGTATCGCTGCGATGACTCCGAATGTCAGAGCATTTCGCCAATGATTTGCAAGAATGGCAAAGAGCATCTTCGCAGTTGATATTGCATATGGCACGGCGATTGAAATAACGATTACGAAGTAGGTGTATGGGTTGACGCCGTACTTAGCAAAAGTCTTATCGACCACTAGCGTCTTAAAGATGTCCCACACCAGCACGATTGCGATCCACCAACGCTCGACCAGTTGGCGATGCTTCTCTGATTTGAGCCAACTGGTTGCCTTCATGTGAGAGAGGGTACGGGAAATCTCCATTCACAGGGAAATATAAAGAATCTCGAGTACGTTATACCCGTCACGGGAAGTCCTTTCCCGTACATAAAAGGAGAGATTAATGCGCAGTTCTAACCCAGTCCTTACCGGCCGCGGTTTCGCTCGTATCAACCCAGAAGCGCTGGATAACCGCGACGGTTCAGTTCAAGATGTCACATCTCTTGAATCACGTCCTAACTCGGCGCCAATGTCTATTGATGATGTCATCATCAAGACAGCTGGGCTATTCGCAGTTCTAGTAGCTGTCGGGGCATTTGCATGGCAAGCACAGAGTGGTGCGTTGGCACTTATCGGTCTTGTTGTCGGCTTCATCCTGGCGATGGTTAATACATATTCAAAGAAGATTAGACCTGCGCTAGTAATTGCATATGCAGCAGCTCAAGGACTCGCTCTCGGAACAATCAGTTGGATGTACGAACAGCAATATCAGGGCATCGTTGGCCAGGCAGTCGTTGCAACAGCCTGTGCATTCACAGGTGTATTGGTTGCTTATAAGAGCGGCAAGATTCGCGTGACTCCTAAGTTCACACGTATAGCTACAGGCTCCATTGTTGGCTATTTCGTCTTCTCACTCTTCTCGATGTTCGTTGGATTCCCTACGGGTGGGCTTGGCATGCTGATTTCAATTGGTGGCGTCGCTATTGCATCAATTTTTATCGTGATGGATCTCGATCAGATTGAGAAGGCAGTTGCTGCGAAGGTTCCGGCGGAAGAGTCATGGCGCTGTGCATTCGGCCTCATGGTTACCCTTGTCTGGCTATACCTTGAGGTTCTACGCCTCATCTCGATTCTTCGAGGTCGCGACTAATCTGAAAGTTTAAATGCTGCCCCGAGTGCCTATGTGCTCGGGGCAGTTTCATTCTCAGCTCAACTTCCTTGCCTTGTAGAATCCCACAATGGCTAGAGTAGGCAAGAGAGGTAAATGGGTTGCGATTGTCGCAACTTGCATTTCAACTCTTTCGCTTAGCATTTCTACTCCGGCAAATGCAGTCCTGACGGCGACACAACAGTTGGATGCGTGTATCGCCGCAGTAAACGATCCTCTCTATACCCGTTCCACCCTTCCAGGGTTGATGAATTTTGCGAGTGCCTCAGCGATAGAAACAGCGATTACCAACGGAACTCTCGTCGTCTGGATTGCAAACGGCGCGGGCGTAATCACTGGAAGCGGTAGCGCAAACGGTAATGGTCAAGATTTATTCTGCGGCGATAGCAATGACAATCAGATTGCCACGATGGACTCAGATTCATCAACCCAGGATTACTTCTTCGGGGGTGCAGGAAATGACTCAGTTACAAATCACATGTGGTTCTCAACCGTATACGGGGGACCTGGTAATGATTATGTCGCCTATGTAGATGAGCGCTCTCATTTCTATGGCGGACCAGGCACTGATAGCTATGGAACTCTCTCGGTCGATTCTTTCTTTGAACAAGGCGTAGATCCCGATACGACACCGCCAACGTTTCCATCAGCAGAAACATTTAGCGTTGCTGAGAATTCAACGGCAGTAGGTGCAATCACAACTAGTGAAAGTGCGACAATCACGATTGATAGCGGTGCAGATAAATTAAGGTTTTCATTGACTCAGCAGAGTTCAACCTCAGCGACTCTTGCCTTTATCTCTGCTCCAGACTATGAATCGCCAACTGATTTTGATGCAAATAACGCTTATATAGTGGTCTTCAAAGCAGTAGATTCCTCAAATAATGCTGGATATGAAACAGTGACTGTGACAGTGGCTGATGTGCTTGATACATCTTCATTTTCAACATTTTCAATCGCGGGGAATGTTTCATCAACCTCTTATCGCACCCCTGTCGTAATCACTGCGGTTGTGACAGTCGCTGCAAAGATCACCTTCTCCACACTTGGAAAACGCATCGCCAATTGCATTAATCGAGTGGCAACGGGCTCTGGATCCACCTTCACTGCTACCTGCACCTGGAAGCCAACAGTGAGAGGAGCGATGCAAGTGAGCGCAGTTGCAACTCCCACATCTGGTGGAATTTCAGGAGCAAAATCACAAGCTCTCAAAGTTTTTGTATTACAGAGGTCAGGTACGCGGTAATTTCTCGTGTACATTGCCGCCATGAGCAAAGTTTTCCTATTTGTCGAGATTGATGTGAAGCCAGGTCAAGGTGAGACTTTTCTCGTAGAGCTACATAAGCAGGTCGATATCATCCGTGGCGAATCAGGATGCGAATCAATCGAAGTCCTCAAGAATGATCTCCAAGAAAATCTGATTCACGTGTGGGAGATCTGGAGTGACAAGGCGGCCTGGGATCGTCATATGGTCAACGATGCGAGCAAGGCTTGGCAGATTCGCGCTTCAGAGTTTGTAGCAAACGAAAAGATCACCGTTATGAGTAAGCCTTAAGCCTCATTCTCGCGATAAGAGAACTAGTCAGTAACACTTCGCGTCCAATGCCAGGTTCGTAACTCGACAATAAAGATATCTAATCGTTATCAAAAATAGCCTTATTTCCTTTGACAGCCCTTGCACCCCACAGAGTACCTTTCGGGACAACGTTGTCTCAGATTCACTGAGATGGTGATTGACCGGACCTTCTCGCCAGAGAAAGTCCTTAAGTCTTGAAAGGACTTCATCAATGGCAACACTTCGCCACAAGGCAGTGAAGGTTCTTGCAGTTGCTGTAGCAGCATCATTTGCTGTTGCAGGAATTTCAACACCAGCACAAGCTGCAAATAAGTACACAATCGCATTCGTAATGGGTGCAGAGTCAGATCCATTCTTCCAGGCTATGAAGCTTGGCGCAGAGCAGGAAGCAAAGGCAAAGGGTGTAACACTCGTATGGCAGGGAGACCCATCTGTCTACTCACCAGCAACACAGAACCCAATCCTTGATCAGGTTCTTGCACTTAAGCCAAACGGTCTTGTTTTGATCCCAACAGATCCAACAGCACTTCAGGCAGGTCACGACAAGGCGATTGCAGCTGGCATCCCAGTTGTAAACGTTGATACACACGTCAATGACACATCAAAGGCAGTCTCATTCATCACTGGCGATAACGCTGATGGTGGAGCAAAGGCAGCTGACACACTTGCGACTGCAATTGGTTACAAGAAGGGCAAGACATACAAGGTCGTCGTTGGTCTCACATCAGCAACAGCAACAACAAACGTTGGTCGCCTTGATGGATTCTCAGCTCAGATCAAGAAGAAGTACCCAGGTATCAAGATTGTTGATAAGGCGTACTCACAGTCACAGCCATCAGTTGCAAATACAAACGTTTCTAACTGGCTTACAAAGTACCCAGATCTAGCAGGTATCTTCGCAATTGACGGAACAAATGCTGCAGGTGCAGCAGCTGCTCTTCAGGCGAAGGGTCTTGTTGGCAAGATCAAGCTCATCGGTTACGACGCATACCCAGCAAACGTTGACCTCATCAAGAAGGGCGTTTTCACAGCTCTTATTGCTCAGGATCCAGCTGCTGAGGCACGTCTAGCAATCGATTACTTGGTTGCAACACTCGATAAGGACAAGGCTGCGATTGCAAAGATCAAGCATGATGTCGTTATCCCTAACGTGGTTCTTACAGCTAAGTCTTCAGCTGCGGACCTCAAGAAGTACACATACGTAGCTAAGTAATTAGCTTTCGTGAGCAGTCGGGCTGGTCTAGAGTTCGCTCAAGACCAGCCCGATTCTTCGATAGGCAAGTAGTTAATTTCAAACAACAATCAGGAGTCCGAGTGAGCAATCTTGTAAATCGTGCCAAATCAATTGCTGGCAACCAGCAGGCGTTACTTCTGCTCGTACTTATCGCAATGATTGCCTTCTTCACCTCACGTAACTCAATCTTCTTCTCAAACGCTGTCTTCGGAAACATCATCTCCGACTGGGCGCCTATCGTCCTCATCGCAATCGGAGAAACCTTTGTCATTATCTCTGGCGGAATCGATCTCTCAGTTGGATCAACCGTTGCGATCTCTGGAGTTGTATCAGCTTTTGCAATGCGCTCATTGACTGAACATGGACATAGCTCAACTCAAACGCTCATCGTGGGATTTATTGTCTCTGTTGCAACTGGAGTTCTTGTTGGAGGAATTAACGCCTTTCTCATTACCAAGACAAATGTTGTTCCCTTTATTGCAACCCTTGTAACGATGGGTGCGGGATCTGGTCTTGCTATTGTCTTTACTGGTGGCGGACCCATCGGTGGCGGGCCGGATGCAGCGATTCAATTAAGCGTTCCCAAGGTTGGCCCATTCTCATACCCAGGGCTGGCAATCGTCGCACTTGTCATTATTCTCGGTCTCTTCCTGCATAAGGCTCGCTTCGGACGCTACGTATATGCCATCGGATCGAATGAATTTGCAGCTCGTGCTGCAGGAATTAATACAAAGGCATATTTGGCAAAGATTTATATCCTCTCCGGAGCCCTAGCTGGAATGGCTGGCTACTACTACTACCTTCGCTTAGGTTGTGGTGCACCGACGTCTGGACTTGGTGGCGAACTGCAAGCGATCGCCGCAGTCGTAATCGGTGGCGCCGCACTCTCAGGCGGTGAAGGACGTATCTCTGGCACAGTATTAGGAGCGCTCATCCTCACTACAGTGACGAGCGGTCTCATCATCATCAACGTTGCCGCAAACTGGAAGCAAGTTGTGGTTGCAATTCTGATTGCTGCAGCAGTTCTACTGCAAGAGGCAAGAGCAAAAGGTTCCTCCTCGAAATTGCTAGCCAATCTATTGAAGAAGAAGAATTAGGAGAGCGCGATGACACAGCCACTCTATGAAGTCCGTGATGTTTCAAAATCTTATGGTTCAGTAATCGCCCTTAGTGGGGTCTCGCTTAAGATTCACGCAGGTGAGGTTATTGGCCTTGTCGGTGATAACGGTGCCGGTAAATCTACTTTGGTTAAAGTGCTCTCTGGTGCACACCAACCAAGCGAAGGAACAGTAATTCTCGAAGGCAGTGAGAGAAAATGGAATTCACCTCATGATGCACTTGTAGCAGGTGTTGAAACCCTTTATCAGGACTCCGGACTTGCGCCTCATCTTTCAGTAAGTGCAAATGTTTTTCTCGGCCGTGAAAAGTATGTGAAGGGTATTTTAGGCAAGCTCGGATTCTTGGCTCAGAAAGAGATGGATCGAGTTGCACATGAGAATCTCGATCGCGTCGGAATTGCAGTCCCACAATCAAATCGTTCAGTTTCTCAACTCTCGGGTGGTCAGCGACAGGCGGTTGCTATCGGTCGCGCCGTTTCATGGGCTAGTAAGGTCATCATCCTTGATGAGCCAACTAACCATCTAGGTGCACGTCAGGCCGGCGAAGTTCTCGCTGTGATTAAGGCTGCAAAGGAACGTGGACTAGGCGTCATTTTCATCTCTCACACATTGCCTCACGTCCTGCAAGTAACAGATCGAATTGTGGTTCTGCGCCTTGGAAAGATTGTCGCTGATGCGCCTACTTCAACCTTTGATGCAGAGAGCCTCCTCGGCACAATCACTGGCCTCATCGACTAAATCCCTTACTCTTTACGCAATGAATCCAAGGAGAACTGTTGCGCGTCCGACGATGCGCGAAGTTGCGGCGCTTTCCGGGACAAGTCTCAAGACAGTCTCTCGCGTCTTCAACTCTGTTCCAACGGTGGATCCAGTTCTTACCGAAAAGGTCCTCAAGGCAGCGAAGAAGCTCAATTACACACCTAATATGACCGCGGGTTCGCTTCGCCGAACTAATGGCAAGACGAAGACAATTGGAATTCTCCTAGAAGATATTTCCAACCCGTTCTCGGCTTCGCTCTATCGAATCTATGAAGATTATGCTGCCAAGAATGGCTACATCATCTTGGCTGGTAGCTTGGATGAAGAACCAGAGCGCGAGCATGAACTTGTAAACCTATTTATCTCTCGCAGAGTAGATGGCTTATTGCTTGCTCCATCTGGAAGCGATCATGCATATCTTAAGAGCGAAGTTTCGACGGGCATGCATTTCGGTTTTATTGACCGGCCGCCAGTAAATTTCAAAGCAGATGCGGTGCTCTCGACTAATAGAGATGGTTCTTTTGAAGCAGTCAACCATCTGATCTCATTTGGACATAAGAGAATTCTCTTCCTCGGAGATGATCCTGCGATTTACACTGCCGAAGAACGATATCAAGGTTATGCAAAGGCGCTCAAACGTGCGAAGTATGGAGTTGAGAAGAGGTTAGTTCTCCGAGGGTTAGAGAATGAAGAAAGTGCAATTGCTGAGGTGCGCAAAGTCTTAAGAGGCGCAGATGCCCCGACTGCAATCTTTGCCACACAGAACTTATTGACATGGGTTGCAATGAAAGCGCTACGTGCTGAGAAATTAGAAGAGAAAATTGCACTTGTTGGCTTTGATGATATTCCAGGAGCAGAGCTTTTGAGACCCGCTGTTACATTAGTAAGACAGGACTTGGCTGAGATGGGGCGTAGATCTATTGAAATGCTCTTCTCTCGCATTAATGGCGATACCAGCGAAGTCCAGACCGTGATCGTCCCCACGACTTTAACCCCGATGGGTTCAGGCGAGATTCCTGCACGATAGGCAGGCAATTTAGCGGTCCGCTAAAGGCCTCAGTGCCATCACTCTCGTTTCCCTAGGTTTACCCAGCAATGCTGAGTAACCTTCCAATATGAAAGTTTGCGTCCCAAAGGAAATCAGAGAGGGCGAAAAGCGCGTGGCGCTCGTCCCAGACGTCATAAGTAAGTTAACTAAATTGGGCTACGAGGTCGTGATTGAAAGTGGCGCAGGAATTCATTCGCAAGCATCTGATGATCTCTATCGATCCGCGGGTGCATCTGTTCTTTCTGGAGATGTATTAAGCAGTGCAGATGTCGTTCTCTCTGTGCAGCCACTCACCCCAGCGCAGATGGGCACGCTGAAGAAGGGCACTGTCACTATCTCCTTTCTCTCACCAACAATGTCAGTCGACTCGATTGACGCTGCGGCAAGTGCAGGCGTTACTGCTTTCTCACTCGAATTAGTTCCACGTATCTCACGAGCGCAATCAATGGATGCACTTTCGTCGCAAGCTCTCTGCGCGGGTTATCGCGCGGCACTTGTCGGCGCTGAGCTCTCACCACGATTCTTTCCATTATTAATGACGGCGGCAGGAACTGTTACACCTGCACAGGTGCTCGTTCTCGGTGCAGGCGTTGCAGGGCTACAAGCGATTGCAACAGCCCGCAGACTTGGCGCAGTTGTCTCTGCCTACGATGTTCGTCCCGCATCTGCTGATGAAGTGCGATCCATGGGCGCAACATTTATTCAACTGGAACTTGAGGCGCTCGAAGGCGCTGGTGGATATGCAAGAGAGATGACAGAGGAGCGCGCAGCAAAGCAACGCGAACTCTTGACTCCATATATTGCTAAATCACATCTGGTCATCACAACTGCTGCAGTTCCGGGACGTGCAGCTCCGCGATTGATGACAAAAGATATGGTCGATGCGATGGAACCAGGAACAATCATTGTTGATCTCGCTGCAGAGACTGGCGGAAATGTTGAAGGCTCTAAGCCGGGGGAGATTGTTGAAACCTCTGGCGGAGTTCGAATCTGGGGCGGCAAAGATGTCCCGAGCCAACTTCCCTTCCACGCTTCGAGTTTGTACGCTCGAAATGTAGTTAATTTGCTGACTCTCCTCACTCAAGGTGCAGCTCCTGCAAAGGATGACAAGGCAGCTGTAGAGCTTGCAATCAATCTCAACTTCGACGATGAGATTATCAATGGCGCTGCAGTGACTCACGCTGGCGCCCGACGTACACCTGAAGTAAAGGCGGCAAAATAATGACAGCCATTGCAGTTATCTCGATCTTCGTTCTTGCCGTCTTCGTGGGATTTGAAGTTGTATCTAAGGTCTCTTCAACACTTCATACGCCTTTGATGTCTGGTGCTAATGCGATCCACGGTGTCATTCTTGTTGGTGCAATCATCGTTGCCGATGAAGCAACGAGCAATCTTGAACTTGGCCTTGCCGTTGCAGCAATTGTCCTTGCAACTATCAACGTCGTTGGTGGATTCGTTGTAACGGACCGCATGCTCGAAATGTTCAAGCCTAAGAAGGGCGGTGAACAGAAGTGAGTAACTTTGTATATGACCTCATCGGTCTTGCTGCTGGTGTTCTCTTTATCTTGGCACTGAAGGGTCTCTCGCATCCAAAGACTGCGCGACGTGGAAATCTCATGGGTGCAGCTGGCGCAACAGTTGCAATTGTCATGGTCTTCTTCCATCTCAAAGAACATAACAACCTTGGATGGATTCTCGGAGCACTTGCATTCGGCTTAGCGGTAGGTGTGCCTGCTGCACGTAAGGTGCAGATGACAAATATGCCTCAGCTCGTTGCGCTCTTTAACGGTGTTGGTGGTGGCGCTGCTGCGCTCGTTGCAATCGTTGAATATCTTAAGCTTGGTAATACCGCTACGACCGCTGAAGTTATCTTTACGGTCTTTACAGTGGTCGTCGGCTGTATCTCATTTAGCGGTTCAATCATCACCTTCTTGAAACTGCAAGAGCTGATGACAACCCGCCCTGTCGTATTTCCTGGCGGCCGCTTTGTGATCGCAGCGAATTTAGCTGCTGTTCTCGCTGTCTCAGTCTGGGTAGTTCAGGCACTCGGCACGAACCCGCTCTTGATTCTCGCAGCTCTCTCACTCCTCTTCGGAGTCCTCTTTGTACTTCCTGTAGGTGGAGCAGATGTCCCAATCGTCATCTCACTCCTCAATGCATTTACCGGCCTCACAGTCGCAGCAAGCGGATATGTGCTTGATTCAACGCTTCTCATCATCGCTGGAACCCTTGTGGGAGCCTCAGGAACGATCTTGACTCGCTTAATGGCAGAGGCGATGGGTCGCTCACTCTTCGGCACCCTCTTCGGTGCCTTTACTGCAAAGCCTCAGAGCGTTGCTGCCGCGGGTGAAGAACGTCCTGTGAAATCAGGATCAGCAGAAGATGTAGCAATCTTGCTCAACTATGCACGTCGCGTTGTAATCGTTCCTGGCTTTGGCCTTGCGGTTGCACAAGCACAACACACAGTTCGTGAAATGGCAGATCTCTTAATCTCAAAGGGAATTGAGGTCGCATACGGAATTCATCCTGTTGCAGGTCGAATGCCGGGACATATGAACGTACTTCTTGCCGAAGCAAATGTTCCTTACGAACAACTTGCTGAGATGGAAGATGTCAATCCAACTTTTGCTCAGACAGATGTGGCAATTGTGATTGGTGCAAACGATGTTGTGAACCCTGCAGCAGAGAACACACCAGGTTGCCCAATCTATGGAATGCCAATTCTTAAGGTTGCAGACTCTGCAAACATCATCTTCCTCAAGCGTTCCATGCGCCCTGGCTTTGCGGGAATCGAGAACGAACTTCTCTACGATCCAAAGACAACGCTCTTGTTCGGAGATGCAAAGGCATCACTGACAAAGGTAGTCAGCGCGCTCAAGGGGCTTTAGTGCCTCTAACCTTGTAGGTGTACCGAGTTACGCGTCTCAGGAATTCGAGTCGTAACAAGTATGACGGCTGCCATGAGAATCGCTGAGAGAATAAATGCGGGTCTAAATCCACCAGCGTCAGAGATCGCACCGAGTAGTACGGGCGAAACCATTGCTGCAAAGTCACCTGACATTTGTTGTACGGCGATTACTTGGCCACCCTTACCTTTGAGCACATCGCCTACGAGACTGCCTGGAACTGTGGCCAAGTAAGCGCCGGCAATGCCAGAGAAGATCATCGCAGGAAAGAAGATCCAAGCTTGAACTGTAAAGACCAAGAGTGTGGTTGAAATAAAGAGTGCAGAAGATCCAATCACTGCAACAAATCGGCGACCTTTCTCATCGGATAACCGACCTGCTCGCAATAGCAAGAGACCATTGACTATAGATGCAATGGTGAAACCTACGCCCATATAAGTAGTTGAAACGTGCATATCTTCAACCATAAAGAGGGGAACAATTGAACGCCCCATACCAAAGATAATAAAACCAGTACTAAATGAGATTGCTAACGCGATTCGGTAAGGCTGAAGTCGTAGCGCCTCCATCAGCGAGGTCTTCTCAGATTTTCCTTCAGGCTTTGCCGCAAGCATCGATCCACGTAGCAAAAGCCCAGCGGAGATACTTGAGATTGCTAATAAGAATGCATAGATGGCCAAAGGTGCACGTAGTGAGAATGCAGAGAGCGCGCCTCCTACAACTGGTCCACCGACCATTCCAATCAAGAAAGATCCGTTATAGAGAGATTGTGCACGGCCGCGTTGATGATCACTTGTGACTCGCAAAAGTAATGACCCAGCTGCAACAGAGAACATAGATGAGCCAAGTCCACCTGCAGCACGGAAGAGAAGTAGCTGTGAATATGACTGAGCCATCGCAGCTGCCGCAGATGAAATGGCAACGAATCCGATTCCGACTGAATACACCATTCGCTCACCGAATGTGTCAACTAACTTTCCGGCTATTAGTCCGCTTGCAAAGCGTGCAAATGCAAAGGCAGAGAGAATTGCTCCTACCTGTGCGTTATTTACACCAAAGGAACGCGCAAAGAGCGGCAAGGTTGGAGCGATGATTCCAAAACCTACTGCGACAAAGAAAGAGGCAAAGACAAGAACCCCTACTTCACGAGGAAATTCGCGAAGGGGGTTCTTGGCTTTAAGTGAGGTAAGAATTATCCGAGTGACTCTCCAGCAGACTCATTACGAGCTGCTGCGTAATCCTCTGATGTGCGAAGTGGTGTCTCGCGCAAGAAGAGGGCCACAAAGAATCCCACTGCAACAACTGGCGCTGCAACGAGGAAGACGATGTGGAATGAGTGAACGAATGCATCCAGCACTGCTGTCTGTACCTGTGCTGGAAGTGTCTTGATCAGTGATGTGTTGTTCTGAATCGCTTCTAGCTTTGCAGGATCGACAGATGCAACAGCAGCTGGGTTCTTCGATGCAAGTTCCGCGAAATTGCTCGCAAGGTAGTGGCCTAAACGGTTTGTAAGAATTGCACCGAAGAGAGCTGTACCGAAGACAGAACCAAGTGAACGGAAGAAGGTATTTGAGCTTGTAGCAACGCCCATATCCTTGAATTCAACTGAGTTCTGGAGAGCGATAACGATAGTCTGCATTGAGAGACCAAGGCCTGCTCCAACCATGATTGCGAAGATAGATAGCTGCCAATAAGGAGTATCGATCTGAAGCGTGTACATCGCAAGAATTCCTACAGTCATGAGCGCTGTGCCCATGATCGGGAAGCGCTTGTAATGACCGTGCTTTGAAATCAACTTACCGCTGACGATCGAAGTCGAAACAATACCGAGCATCAATGGAATCAACTTAAGGCCGGCAGAAGTTGCTGAGTAACCCTTCACAACCTGCATGTAGAGAGGCAACATAACAATTGCACCGAACATACCCGCACCGATGATTGCACCGAGAATCGATGTCAATGTAAATGTGTGGTTCTTAAAGAGACGCAAAGGAATGATTGGCTCAGTCGCTTTACCTTCCCAATAAATAAATCCAGCTGCCAAGAGCAGACCTGCAACGAGATAAATCACAGTTCGTGAATCAGTCCAACCATTCTGCGGACCATAGACAGAGACTGCGAGAAGTGTGAGCGTTACTGAGACGACGAGAAGAAGTGCGCCGAGGTAATCAATGCTGTGCTCGCGCTTAACCTTTGGAATATGAAGCACGGCAGATGTAATTGCTAGAGCTGCGATACCGAATGGAAGATTGATTACGAAGATCCAGCGCCATCCTGTAATGCCAAGGATTGTCGCGTGGTCTGAGAAGAAACCGCCGAGCAATGGGCCAGCTACTGATGAGAGGCCCCAGACTGCTCCGAAGTAACCCTGGTAGCGACCACGTTCACGTGGAGGGACGATGTCACCAATGATGACGAATGTCAGCGCCATCAAACCGCCTGCACCAAGGCCCTGGAGAGCACGGGTAGCAATGAGCTGGCCCATGTTCTGTGAAGCTCCGGCAAGAAGCGAGCCGATAAGGAATGTAACAATCGCAAACTGGAAGACGATTCGGCGACCGTAGAGGTCAGAGATCTTTCCGTACAACGGTGTTGAAGCAGTTGAAGTCAGAAGGTAGGCGGTAACAACCCATGTGTAGTGGTCGAGGCCGTTAAAGTCTTCGACAATGCTCTTGAGAGCCGTTGAGACGATGGTCTGATCGAGGGCTGCAAGGAGCATTCCCGTCATCAATCCACCGAGAATGATCATGATCTCGCGGTGCGAGTGTTCTTTGGCAGGTGCATTTGTATTCATAGGGGCGTAAGTTTACTCCGTGAAATCAATAATCGCCGAAGAACTCGTAAAGACCTATGACAAAGGCAAAGTACGCGCACTCGATTCGCTCAACCTTGATGTAGAAGAAGGCACAGTATTAGGCGTACTTGGGCCAAATGGTGCAGGCAAAACAACGACTGTCCGCATCTTGTCGACTTTATTGCGCCCAGATTCAGGTCGCGCCACTGTTGCAGGTATTGATGTCATCAAGAACCCTGAGAAAGTTCGCGAAGTAATTGGTCTTTCAGGTCAATATGCAGCGGTAGATGAAATTCTCACAGGCTATGACAATCTCGTAATGTTTGGTGAGCTCTACCACTTGGGAAAGAAGAACGCGGTTGCTCGCGCCAATGAACTGCTCGAGCGCTTTAGCCTTACAGAAGCTGCAAAGCGTCCAATCAAAACTTATTCAGGTGGAATGCGTCGTCGCCTCGATCTTGCAGCTTCTCTAATCGTGAAGCCAAAGATTCTCTTCCTCGATGAACCAACAACTGGCTTAGATCCACGTGGTCGCCAAGAGATGTGGGGAGTAATTCAAGAGCTTGTAAAAGGTGGCGTAACGCTGCTATTAACAACGCAATACCTTGAAGAGGCAGATCAATTGGCAGATGAGATTGCAGTAATTGATACCGGCAAGGTGATTGCTCGCGGAACATCTGATGCTTTGAAGAAGCAGGTCGGCGGAGAACGTCTAGAGGTTGTTGTTGATGCAACTAATATCGCTAAGACTGTCGAGATTGTTGCCGCAGTCAGCGGTAGTAAGACTTCAGTCGATGAAGGCATCCGAATGATTTCAGCACCTGTTTCGACTGGTTCACAGGCGCTCTTCGAAGTTCTCAAAGCGCTCGATAGTGCAGGTATCCATCCCCTCGATGTTGGACTGAAACGTCCTTCCCTCGATGATGTATTCCTCTCTCTTACCGGCCATGCAGCAGAATCAAAGGAGGAAGCCAAGTGAGCGCTTTCCGTGACACCCTGATCATTACTCAGCGCCAATTGCGACTCCTTACCCGCGTACCTGAGGTCTTGATATTTTCAACAATTCAGCCGGTGATGTTTGTACTTCTCTTCCGTTATGTATTCGGTGGCTCGATCAACACCGGTCAACCTGGTGGATATGTACAACTTCTGATGCCAGGAATCTTTGTGCAGACGGTCGCATTTACATTGGCTGGAACAGCTTCAGGTCTTGCTGAAGATATGAAGAAGGGTTTGATTGACCGATTTAGATCTCTTCCTATCTCTCAATCTGCACTCGTCATCGGTCGCACATTGGGAGATTCACTTCTCAACATTGTGGTACTTACCGTTATGGGTATCGCCGGCTATGTAGTCGGCTGGCGTCCAAGTGGTGGTCTTGGAAATGTTGCCCTTGGCTTCTTATTCCTCTTGCTCTTCGGCTACGCCCTCTCATGGGTTGGAGCTCTTGTGGGACTTTCAGCATCTGATGCGCGAGTAGTGCAGAACGTCAGCTTTATCGTGACATTCCCGCTGACATTCCTTTCCAATGCATTCGCTCCGACAACAGGTATGCCACGCGCACTTCAATACTTTGCAGAGTGGAATCCAGTTTCAACGATGGTCGCTGCTTGTCGCGAATTATTTGGACTTAAGAATCAATTCGGTGCCACCGCTGGATCATTTCCAAGCGAGCATCCGCTAACAACTTCATTGGTTTACATGGTGGTCATCATGGCAATCTTTATTCCATTGAGTCTGCGCAAGTACCGCAACGCCTCTAATTAATAGATTTGAGGATTGCGCCAAAGGTGGGGCTAGGTATATTCATCATTTGAAAATGGGATACGCCTTCGAGCACATCTAAGGTCACGCTCTTTCCATGAAGTTTCATCGCGCCTTGGTACTTCTGAGTGAGTTCAAGCGGAACGCGCTCATCTTGATCTCCGTGAATAAAGTGGGTCTTCGCAGAGATTGGTGGGCGGAGCATCGGATCAAGTTCTGGACGCTTGTCAGCGCTGCATCCAAGCCACTCAAATACAGCCCCTCTACCTAGCGCTAAACGCTCGCTTTCAGCCATATCGGTTACAGGTGCAAGTCCAATAACGCTCTTAATATTGGGAAATTTATCGGCCAAGAGCAGCGCAAGATGGCCACCGCTCGAGTAACCGATCACAGTCAACGTGGTCTCTTCTAAAGTTGAGATGGCAAAGGCGAGATCGCGCAGCGTGGTCTCTGGAGAACCTGCCTCACGACGAAACTCGGGAAGAACAACGGTAAAGCCTTCTTCTGCAAGGGCCACAGCAAGGGGGCGCATATGTTCACGGTCGAAGAGATTTCTCCAGTAACCACCATGGATCAGCAGAAGAGTAGGTTTTTCAAAATTACTCTCGCCATAGAATTCCAAAATCTGATCTGGGTCATCGCCATATTTAATGATTGAAGTTGCAACCTTTCGCCCAGCATCTTCAAAAGAGTAGGGCGGAAAAGTTGGATGCGATGTAGTCATCAGCTGTGGCCGCAATTAAGCGAAGAACTCAGCTGCTTTAATCTCAACCTTAATTTCGCGACCATTTGGCGCCGTGTAAGAAACTGTTGAACCAATCTCTGCGCCAAGTACTGCAGCCCCGAGTGGTGACTTCTCTGAATAGACATCGATATCACCAGATGCGATTTCACGTGAACCAAGAAGGAACTTCATCTCATCGCCTGCAATGAGTGCGGTAACAACCATGCCTGCGCCAACCTTGCCATCTGCACTTGCTGGAGGAGTTCCAATATGAGCGCTCTCTAACATCTGCTTGAGCTGACGGATACGTGCTTCCATCTTGCCCTGCTCGTCACGAGCTGCGTGATAGCCGCCATTTTCCTTAAGGTCACCTTCGGCGCGAGCAGCTTCAATCTTTGCAGTGATCTCTTTACGACCTTCACCTTCAAGGTGCGCGAGTTCTGCAGCGAGACGATCTGCTGCTTCCTGAGTTAACCAAGTCTGTTGTGCGCTCATAGCGGGAAAGAATACTAGGGAGGGGCTAATTGAGATAACAGGTGGTCACGCCTGCATTGACCGCATCTGCGCGTGAAGGAATGGTCACCGTGCGCTCGATTGCACCACTTGCTGCAGGAATCTGGTCATCTAGCTGACCAACAATGACCTTATCGATATCGCGCGCGGCGATAACACAGGTCGCTTCACGTGATGGGTCGCGGCGGTTAATTGTGTAGCGAATCTCCGTATTGCGTGGATCATCATTGTTAAATGCAATTAATGAGTAAGAGATTGCTGGCTCTGCTTGATGAAGTCCTGCCCAAATCAACCAAGCCCCACCAATAAGTGCAAAGCTCAGCGCATATGGAACCCATGCGCGCTCAGGGCGAACTCCATAGCGATCATTAAAGTCGAAGGTATCGGTGGATTCTGATTCACTTTGGAAGTTATCTCTCGACATGGGAGAATCGTCTCATGAATAAAGATGTCGATATGGGTATCGCTGGCTCGCTGACAATGATTGTTCTTGTCACAGCAACTGCGCTTCTCTTGCGTAGCTTCTATAAGCGATACAACCGACTCGCACAGCGCGAGGAAAATTCAGAAAATTAAGAAGTTCGCGACAGCGCTAGCGGTTCTTGCGCTCGCTGCAATCTTCTTCTCGCTCGGCCTCTGGCAACTAGATAGAGCCCGCGAACTATCGGCATCTCTCAAAGCTGAACCAATCCAAGATCAACGCATCTACAACTTATCCGATTTAACCTCTTCACAAGGATCACTTCCTGTCGACGCATTTGGAAAATCAGTCGCAACCTCTGGCCATTACATCGCCAACTTCAAAGCACCCAATCAGATCGGCGCAGATGGAAAGGTTGCAGATTGGGAGGTCGCTCTTCTGCAGGTTGATACCCAATCAGCAATCCTCGTTCTCCGCGGCTTATGGAGTGAGCGCTTTACGGAACCCTCAATCGTGATGTCCAATGAAGTTGAAATCACCGGCACCATCTATCCAAGCCAATTTGAAGATCGCGCAGCAAATACACCTTCGCAACTCTCTCGCCTCGATAGCAGCCTCTTAACCTCAACCTCTGAATTCCAGCTCTATGACGGCTTTATCGCAGCGACCTCTGAAAATACTCGCGCCGGGGAAGTCACCCGAACTCGCATTGCAATCACTCTGCCGAAGGGAGATGTTCCGGGTTACTACTGGCAGCACATCTCCTATGTCGCCATCTGGTGGTTTATGGCAGCCCTCGTACTCTGGGCGCCTTTCTATAAGCGCCGTGACGAGGAAGCCCTCGCCAGTTAGAGTTGCTCCATGAAAACACCTTTGAGTCGTTTCCGGACAATGGCCATCATCTGTGGCGTCAACCTTCTTCTCTTGGTCGCCTATATGGTCGCAAAGCACCTATTTAACGCCTTCGATCAGAGCAATCCATTCATCTTTATTCCAATCGCTCATGGGTACTTCTACATCGTCTACATCTTGACCGTACTGCAGCTTTCGGTTCAGAAGCGCATCGCACTCCCAACAGTTATCGCCCTCATCGCAGCTGGCACCATTCCTGGTGCATCATTTGTCGCGGAGCGGAAAATTGTTAAGAAGTATTCGTAACCAGATCAAATCACTCCTCTACCCTTTCTACGAGTGGCGGATTGTTAAGGATCTCGACTTCTCGCGAACCCCTCGCCATATCGGAGTGACTCTCGATGGCAACCGCCGTTGGGCGAAGCAGAACCCAGATCCAACTGATCCCTATGGCCATAAGCGTGGGGCTCAGAAAATCGCCGACCTCTTGGGCTGGTGTGAAGAGACTCAGGTCGAGGTTGTCACGCTCTGGATGCTCTCGACCGATAACTTCAAGAGAAGTGCTGAAGAGGTTGAGACGCTGATTCAAGTCATTAGCGAGATTGTCGATGACCTTGCTGCCCGAGAGCGTTGGAACATTAAGGCGGTCGGTGCGCTCGATGTTCTGCCCCAGCCACTCGCCGAGAAACTCTCCAACCTTCCAGGCTGCGCCGATTCACATCTTCAGGTCAATGTCGCAATTGGCTATGGTGGCCGTCGCGAGATAGTTGATGCGGTTAAGGGATTTCTCCTTGAAGAGGCGAAGGAAGGTCGAAGCCTTACTGAGGCAGCGGCCGAACTCGATGGCGATGCAATAGCCCGCCACCTCTACACAGCTGGCCAGCCAGATCCGGATCTCCTGATTAGAACTTCGGGGGAGCAGCGCCTCGGCGGCTTCCTCTTATGGCAATCAGCTCTCTCTGAGTTCTACTTCTGCGAAGCCTACTGGCCAGATTTCCGCCGCGTAGATTTCTTGCGCGCCCTCCGCGATTACTCACTGCGCCACCGCCGACTAGGTAAGTAGTTAGCGAGGAAGTTAACATTCGATTACATCTGAAAATTATGAGGTGTGTCGGAGTTTGGGCCACATTCGACCAGCGTATCTTTTAAAGATGCTGACAACCTATGTTCTTGATACTTCAGTATTGCTTGCAGATCCTGGCGCCCTCAATAAGTTTGAAGAGCATGAGGTTGTGATTCCAATAGTGGTCATCGGCGAGCTTGAGACGAAGCGAGATCACCCCGAACTTGGTTACTTCGCGCGAGCTGCCCTGCGAGCCCTTGATGATCTTCGTATCGAACATGGTCGCCTTGATAAGCCAATTCGCCTTAACGAAGAGGGTGGAATGCTGACAGTTGAGCTCAATCATTCTGATACCAGCTCACTCCCATCGAGCTTTCTGCGGGATGGAAATAACGATATTCGCATTCTGACTGTGGCAAAGAATTTGATGTCTGAGGGCAAGAAAGTTGTCTTGGTAACTAAAGACCTGCCACTGAGAGTCAAGGCATCATCGGTCGGCGTTGAGGCCCAGGAGTACCTCGCAGAATTAGTCTCCTCGAGCGGATGGACAGGAATTGAAGAACTTTCCGTAGGCCATCAAATCATCGATGAGCTCTACGCCTCTGATTTCGCCGAGCACGAATCAGCCCACACCCTCCCGGTTCATACGGGAATCGTTCTTCACTCAGAGAAGGGAAGCGCTCTCGCCAAGGTGACATCTGATAAGCGGCTCCAATTAGTTCGAGGTGATCGATCAGCCTTTGGTCTTCATGGTCGCTCAGCAGAACAGCGCATCGCGCTCGACCTTCTCTTGGATGAATCCATTGGAATCGTCTCTCTCGGCGGACGTGCAGGTACGGGTAAATCTGCGCTCGCTCTCTGTGCCGGCCTCGAAGCAGTAATGGAGAAGCGCCTTCATAAGAAGGTCGTTATCTTCCGTCCGCTCTATCCCGTTGGCGGTCAAGAGCTTGGATATCTTCCGGGAAGTGAAGGAGAGAAGATGTCACCGTGGGCGCAGGCAGTCTTTGACACACTTGGCGCCTTGGTGAGCCAGGATGTGATCGATGAAATTCTCGCTCGCGGAGTTGTTGAGGTCCTTCCCCTTACCCATATTCGCGGACGTTCACTCCATGATTCATTTGTCATCGTTGATGAGGCGCAATCCCTCGAACGTGGCGTCCTCTTAACCGTGCTCTCCCGTATCGGCCAAAATTCCAGAGTCGTCTTGACTCATGATGTGGCTCAGCGAGATAACTTGCGGGTCGGTCGCCACGATGGAGTCGTCGCAGTGGTCGAAACTTTGAAGGGCCATCCGCTCTTCGCCCACATCACCTTGACCCGAAGCGAGCGCTCGCCGATAGCAGCCCTTGTGACCGAGATGCTCGAAGGCCCAATCGCCTAAAAAGTACCTCTCTTAAATCTCACAGTCACAAATCGGACATATAGGACTTTGCCCTATCTGACCAGCACTTTTACTTATCCCCATTCCTCACAATTCCTGAGAATTTTCGACTCACGCGGGGAAAAATTTGCGAGATCTCCCGCTGATTGGAACTCTTTAGCCCAGCACGAGCCACAAGGGCGAGCAGGTCGAGGATTAGAGAGCGGGGTGAGTTACAACGATGTCAGTTAAGAAGTTAACGTCAAGCAAGCGCAACGTCTGGGCTCTCGTTACCGCGACCCTGATTCTCTCAGTCGCCCAGCCAACAGCTAACGGTCTCGACTTCCCAACGACGACCCGCCTTAATCTTCCTGAAGTTCCATCAGCTAGCCTGACGATCTCAAAGGATGTCGATCTCAATCAGAGCGTTGCCGCTCCAATCTCAGAGATGGCAAAGGTTGCAGCGATGGCCCGCCAGGTAGAGCTTGCCCGTAAGGCGACAGGCGCTAAGTACATTGCCCGCACCATTATGCAGAGCGATTACTCATGGGGCGCAGATCAGTACAGCTGCCTCAACCGCCTCTGGACTAAAGAGAGCCATTGGAATTACAAGGCTCATAACTATCGTTCAGGTGCACATGGAATCGCTCAGGCACTTCCAGCGACAAAGATGGAAGTAATCTCAACGGATTGGCGCACCAACCCTGTCACCCAGATTCGTTGGGGACTTCGCTACATCGATCTTCGTTATAGCACCCCATGTAAAGCATGGGCAAAGTTCAAGCGCTCGCACTACTACTAAGCCCTAGGAAATAAAGCATCGGCAAGCCGCCGACAATGTGCCGAAGTTCGGTCGTAACCGAGAATTTCCAAGCCTTGCCTATAGCTTTATTTTCCTACGGGCTTTGTGCCAATGACAAGTGGGCGCATTGTCTCTGCGAAGAAATCATTGCCCTTATCGTCTACAACGATAAATGCCGGGAAGTCCACAACATCAATCTTCCAGACAGCTTCCATCCCTAAATCTTCAAAGTCGAGAACTTCAACCTTCTTAATGCAATCTTGAGCCAAGCGAGCTGCCGGTCCGCCGATGGATCCAAGGTAGAAACCCCCATGCTTTTCACATGCATCGGTTACGGCCTTTGAACGATTTCCCTTTGCAAGCATCACATGTGAGCCACCGTGTGCCTGGAAGTAATCGACATATGAATCCATGCGGCCAGCGGTAGTTGGTCCAAATGAACCTGATGCATAACCGGTTGGAGTCTTGGCAGGACCTGCGTAATAGACGGCGTGGTTCTTCATGTAATCAGGTATTGCCTTGCCCTCATCCAACATCGCCTTGATTCGTGCATGGGCGATATCGCGGGCGACAACGATTGTGCCGGTCAATGAAACTCGAGTCTTTACTGGGTACTTCGAAAGTTCGGCACGGATTGCATCCATTGGCTGATTGAGATCGATCTTTACGACGTTATCGTCGAGATGTGAATCAGTTGTCTCAGGCATAAAGTGAACAGGATCTGTTTCAAGCTGTTCGAGGAAGATTCCATCCTTGGTGATCTTCGCCTTCGCCTGGCGATCTGCAGAGCATGAGACTGCAATCGCAATCGGAAGTGAAGCGCCGTGGCGGGGTAGGCGAACTACGCGAACATCGTGGCAGAAGTACTTTCCGCCGAACTGTGCGCCAATTCCCAATGTGCGAGTGAACTCAAGGACCTGCTTCTCAAGGTCGAGATCTCGGAAGCCATGGCCGGTTGCCGCATCTCCTGAAGTTGGCAGGCTATCGAGGTAGTGAGTCGATGCAAGCTTTGATGTCTTTACACAGTGCTCTGCACTTGTTCCGCCGATAACAATTGCAAGGTGATAGGGAGGGCACGCTGCAGTTCCCAGTGAGCGGAGTTTCTCATCGAGCCAATTCATAAATGATGCTGGATTGAGAACCGCCTTCGTCTCTTGGTAGAGGTAAGACTTATTTGCGCTACCGCCACCCTTAGCGATGAAGAGGAAGTTGTACTCATCTTGATGGTCGCTATCTGCATAAATCTCAATCTGAGCAGGAAGGTTATTGCCGGTGTTCTTCTCTTCCCATGTTGTTACAGGGGCCATCTGCGAATAGCGAAGGTTGAGCTTTGTATAGGCATCGTAAACGCCCTGAGCGATTGCAACCTCATCCTTAGATTCAGTTAAAACGAATTGGCCTTTCTTGCCCATGATCAGAGCGGTGCCAGTGTCCTGACACATTGGCAGAACTCCACCTGCGGCGATATTTGCATTCTTTAAGAGGTCGAGTGCAACGAAGCGGTCATTAGCTGAAGCCTCTGGATCCTTCATAATATTTGCGAGCTGTTGTAAGTGATCTGGGCGAAGGTAATGTGAAATATCGTGAATTGCCTCTTCGGTCAGCTTTGCAATCGCTTCAGGTTCTACCTGCAAGAACTCTCTATCGCCGAGCTTTACAACTGATACGCCCTCTTTGCTGATGAGGCGATATTGAGTTGTGTCTTCACCGAGTGGAAGTAAATCTGAATATGAGAATGTAGGAGACATTTACTTAGCCTCCTTCTTCACCGAAGCGAGTTTTTCCTTTGCGCCATCGAGCCACTCTTGGCAGATCTTCGCTAGCTCTTCGCCGCGCTCCCAGAGCTTGAGCGACTCTTCGAGAGAGGCGCTTCCATCTTCAAGGGATTCAACAATTTCAGCGAGTTCATCACGGGCTGCTTCATAGGAGAGCTTCTTTTCGGCCATGAGCCAAATCTACTCCCGGCCAGCTTTTGGCACTCATATGGCCAAGGCCATTGAGATGTGAGATTTAAACGACTGTGGCGCTGGTCTCGCCCTTTGCGACCTTAATCGCAAGGAGATCTCCTGATTTCAGCGCTTTCGGGTCACGGATGACCTCGCCCTTGGCATTGCGCACGACTGAATAGCCACGGTCAAGAGTTGATTGAGGAGAGAGCGAACGAAGGTGGGCGGTAATCGCCTTGAGCTCTTTCCGTTCTGCATCAATCGTTGCGGTGAAACTTCTCGTCGAACGTTGGCGGAGGTCGATGAGCTCATCGTTCAAGATAGTAAGAAATGCGCCAGGATCCTTCATGACAGGGCGCGATCTCAACTGCGCAATGAAGTTACCTTCATATTCAATGCGAGAAGCGAGTGCGCGGTATGCGCGATCGCGAAGTTTCTGAATATTGCTCGACTCCTCAGCTATATCCGGGACAACTCGCTTTGCAGCATCAGTCGGAGTTGATGCTCGGTAATCTGCAACGAGATCGAGAAGTGGCGAATCCTTCTCATGGCCAATCGCACTGACGATGGGAGTTTCGCATTGAGCTGCAAGTCGCACCAGCGACTCATCGCTAAAGGGCAATAGATCTTCAAAGGAACCACCGCCGCGAGTAATGATGATGACATCTACTTCGCTATCGGCTTCAAGTTCACGTAACGCAGCTGAGACTTCGACAACTGCTGCAGCTCCCTGAACAGTTACCTCACGAATCTCAAATTCAACCGCCGGCCAACGACGCCGTGCATTTTCGACGACATCTTTCTCGGCATCCGTATTGCGTCCGCAGATTAAGCCGACCTTGCGTGGCAGAACTGGGAGTGGAACTTTTCTATCGATAGAGAAGAGACCTTCTTCGGCAAGTAGAGATTTCAGCGCCTCAAGCCGCGCCAATAATTCTCCGACACCTACTTGGCGAATCTCTTTCGCTGACATCGAGAGCGTTCCAGATTTTGTATACCAAGATGGCTTCGCATAGATAACAACGCGAGCATTAGCTGGCAGTGGCTTCACGGCGGCGATGACCGACTTGTGGCACATGACTGAAAGGCTCATATCTGCGCTCGTATCGCGAAGGCGCATAAAGGCCATCATTCCGCTGCGTTCATTGAGCTCTGCGATCTCACCTTCAATCCAGATTGGTCCGAGGCGGTCCACATACTCTTTTATCGCTTCAGTGACCACGCGTACTGGCGCAGGGGATTCACTTGAAGTTTCGAACATGGGGCAAGGCTAATAGACTGCACCCATGACCAAGAGAGTTTTGATCGCTGCGCCGCGTGGATATTGTGCTGGCGTTGACCGCGCTATTGTCACAGTTGAAAAGGCGCTCGAGCTCTATGGCGCTCCTCTCTATGTTCGCAAAGAGATTGTTCATAATAAGCATGTAGTTGCAACTCTCGAACAGCGCGGAGTCATCTTCGTCAACGAGACCGATGAAGTTCCCGAAGGAAAGACCGTGGTCTTCTCTGCACACGGCGTTTCACCTGCAGTACATGCTGAGGCTGAACGTCGTAACCTCAAAACTATCGATGCGACATGTCCGCTCGTGACAAAGGTTCACCACGAAGTAAAGCGCTTTGCAGATGCCGATACAGAGATTCTCTTGATCGGCCACGAAGGCCATGAAGAGGTAGAAGGAACTGCTGGTGAAGCACCTGGACAAGTTCGAGTTGTCGATGGTTTAGATGGTGCGCGCAATGTGCAACCAACTCCTGGAAAGAATTTAATTTGGCTGAGCCAGACAACTCTCAGCGTTGATGAGACTCTCGAATCCGTTGCAATTCTCAAAGAGCGATTCCCTGAGATTGCATCTCCTCCATCAGATGATATTTGTTATGCGACGCAGAACCGCCAAGAGGCAATCCGCAGCATTGCTGCGCAATCAGATTTGGTGCTCGTGGTGGGATCAACAAACTCTTCCAACTCAGTTCGCCTTGTTGAAGTAGCGCTTGAATATGGTGCAAAGGCTGCCTATCTCGTTGATTATGCATCAGAGGCTAAGGATGAATGGCTTGAAGGCGTCGAGACTGTTGGCGTAACAAGTGGTGCATCTGTCCCAGAGATTTTGGTTCGCGACTTATTGAAGTGGCTTGAGATGCATGGCTTCCATGACCAGCAGGAGGTAGAGGCGAAGAAAGAGTCACTGACATTCGCTCTTCCGCAGAATCTTCGTGCAGAGATGAAGGCAGCTGGAAAATAATGACTCTGTTAGTTGAGCTCCCTCAAGGTCAGCTGGCGATTAACATCTTTGAGCCTTCGGAATATAAGGGCGATGCAATCCTGATCCACGGCTTTACTGGAAGTAAAGAAGATTTCGACTATATCGGCCCACTCTTGGCAGCCGAGGGTTATCGCACCTTTGCTCCAGATAACCGGGGGATTCATGAATCACCGCATGCTCTCGATAAATCACAGTATTCAATGCTCGCTTATGCCCGCGATGTAATCGAGATTGCAGAGCACTTTCAACTCTCTTCTCCGCATCTCTTCGGCCACTCATATGGAGGAGCCGTTGCACAGCGTGCAGTTATTGCAGAACCTGAGCTCTTTCAATCACTCACTCTCTTCTGCTCTGGACCACATGCCCGCGAAAATCTCGGTATCTCAACGATCATCCTTGAGAAGCTTGTTGGAAAGAGTATGCAAGAGGGCTGGGATGAATTTGCTGAGCCGATGTATGTAGGCCACAAGCGCAGAAGCCTGATGGAGAAGCGATGGCTGGCAAATGACCCACGATCTATATTGGCGCAAGCCCATGATCTATCAACATTCACATCGGTGATTCCAACACTTGCTGAGACGAAGATTGCCTCACATGTTATCTATGGTGAGAGCGATGATGCATGGCCGCTTGAGATGCAGAATCAGATGGCAGCCGATTTATCCGCGCCTGTTACCGTCATTGAAGATGCAGGCCACTGCCCCAATGAAGATCAACCTGAGGCGACAGCAACTGCAATCGCTCGCTTCTGGAATAGCTTAAAGAGTTAAGCGGTAGCTTCTCGACGCTTTGAAAGACGGTTCTTCGCCTTCTCATTGAGGTATTGATACCAGCCATAGGCAGATGCAATAAGTAGGAACGGTGCAACGCTTGCAAGGGATGCCATAAAGTCAACACCCACACGTGAGATGCGAACTCCATCCGTCATGATTGTGTAGATAAGAATTGTTGCAGCGTATGCAAGCGGTGGAGTGACAGCGGTGACGTAACGAGTACCGGTGCGACCATATGCAACACCGCCGTATGTGACAACAATGAGAACAAGTCCAGAGAGAAATCCTGCGCCGCTGCGGATAAAGAGCTCAGCGAAGGTGAAGAGAGCGATGAAGAGAATCTGTAGAACGACGATGCCCTCTTTCTTCAACCCAGGGCCTGGGATTGTTGGCTTCTTGATTGAAAGTTTTTGTTCTGACATTGCGCTCACTCCTCAACGATCTCTACATCAATAAAATCTTCGGCATCAACGAGCTCTGGGTTATTGAGTTCGCGAACATCTGCAGGGGCCTCAGGATATGGGATTGCAAGCTTTTCCTTATCTCCTGCAACACCTAGTGCGCTGATTTTCTTCGCTGGGCTAAGAACAGTCTTCTCTGCAGTTGGAATCAAATCTTCATACGCCTTTGAAGTGTTATTAATTGCTTTGCCAACAGCGACGATCTTTCCGTGAAGCAGTGTGATGTTCTTCAAGAAAGTTGAAGCTACCTTGGTGATGTCATCGGCATTTTCAGCCAATTTATTGCGGGTAAAGATATGGCCCACAGTACGAAGCAGCGCCATCATCGAAGTTGGCGTAGCGATTGTGACCCCGACCTTAAAGGCCTTCTCGAGAAGCATAGGATCAAGTCGAAGCGCCTCAGCGAGCAAGGTCTCAAATGGGAGGAAGAGAACTACAACATCAGGGCTACCTGCGGATTTGTGATAACCGCGCTTTGCAAGGGCATCAACATGCTTCAAGAGATCCTTTGTATGTGAAGCGAGGTAATCGTCACGCAGCGATTGATCTTCTGTCGCAAATGCATCGAGGAAGCGCTCAAAGGGAAACTTTGAATCGATAAAGATTCGTGAATTGCCCGGCATCTTTACAGTGATATCTGGAATACCTGAAGAGTCAGCATCAGTTGTAGATCGTTGTGCATCGTATTCAATACCTTCACGAAGACCTGCCTGCTCGAGTAAGAGCTCGAGCTGCGCCTCGCCGAACTTTCCACGTGATTGTGAACTAGAGAGCGCTCCAGCAATCTTGCGAGTCTCATCAAATAGGTTGGTAGATGCATTACGCATCTCGTTGATTGTTGAAGTGAGTTCGACCTCTGACTTCACACGCTTCTCTGCAGCATCTTGTGCCTGCACGCGCATACGTTCGACAGTCGCCTTCATCTCCTCCATCTGCGTTGCAATCTTTGCCTGGCTCTCATTCTTGCTCTCGGCATCCTTCAACCGCTCTTCACTCTTCTCAAGAAGCGCCTTGAGAGCAACGAGATCATTGGATGCGGCAGAGCTCTCTGATTTACCGAAACGAAGGCCGAGAACGAGACCGATAGATAAACCAATAAGCAGGACGAGAGATGTAATCAATGCGTTGGACATGGGGCTATCGTCGCAGGGGAGGGTGACAAATCGGCTGATTTCACGGATGCCCAGCGTGGGCCGTACCCTTAGCTCACTATGAGCCTCTCCATTGGAATTGTCGGACTTCCCAACGTTGGAAAATCGACCCTCTTTAACGCCCTGACCAAGAACAACGTCCTCGCTGCGAACTACCCCTTCGCAACAATCGAGCCAAACGTAGGTGTGGTCGGTGTACCGGATGAGCGCCTAGCAAAGCTTGCAACAATCTTCGGTTCTGAAAAGCTCCTTCCTGCCGCTCTCTCATTCGTTGATATCGCAGGAATCGTGAAGGGCGCATCTGAGGGTGCTGGCCTTGGCAATAAGTTCCTTGCAAATATCCGTGAGACTGATGCAATCTGTCAGGTAATCCGCGTCTTCACGGATGGCGATGTTGTCCACGTTGATGGCCGCGTAGATCCTTCAAGTGATATCGAAACTATTAATACAGAGCTCGCGCTCGCCGACCTTCAGACAATTGAGAAGGCGATCCCACGTCTTGAAAAAGAGGCGCGCACGGATAAGTCAAAGAGTTCAGTTCTGGAAGCAGTCAAAGAGGCAGAGGCACATCTTCAATCAGGTAAGCCACTTTCAACTTCAAAGGTCGATCTCTCACTGATTTACGAATTGCACCTTCTTACTGCAAAGCCATTCCTCTACGTATTTAACGTCGATGCTGCAGAGCTTGGTGATCAAGAACTTCGCGCAAAGCTATCTGCGCTCGTTGCACCAGCTGAGGCAATCTTTTTGGATGCAAAGACAGAGGCAGAGCTTGCAGAACTTCCAGATGAGGATGCGCTCGAACTGCTTGAGGCAGTTGGAATGACAGAACCAGGTCTTGCAACACTTGCTCGCGTTGGTTTCGACACTCTTGGTCTTCAGACTTACTTAACAGCAGGTCCAAAAGAGGCTCGTGCATGGACAATTCATAAGGGTGACACTGCGCCGATGGCTGCCGGTGTTATTCACACTGATTTCCAGAAGGGCTTTATCAAAGCTGAAATCGTTTCATTCGATGATTTGATGGCAGCGGGATCAATGGCTGATGCGAAGTCTGCCGGCAAGGTGCGTATGGAAGGTAAGGAGTACGTCATGCACGATGGTGACGTAGTCGAATTCCGCTTCAACGTTTAATAGGAAAGTTGGAAAAACAATTGAGCAATGACGATGTTCGCAAGGAAGCGATTGAAACTTATAACGAAGCCTTCGACCTAATCGAATCCGGCAAGGACTTAATCAACGCAGTTGATTTAGCCGGTAAATCTCTTGAACTATGGCGCCGCATTGGAAATGATCAAAATATGGCGATTGGTTACTGGCTTCACTCCCGCGCATTTGCTGCAGCGGGAAATGGTCACCTCGCAATACAAGCTGCCGAGATCTCATTGCAACATCTTTCAAATATCGAATCGCCAGCCGATTGGTTGGTCGCTTCGCTCAATGAAGGATTGGCCCGCGCCTATGTCGCGGCCAATGACACCCGCGCACAGGATGCAATCAAGAAGGCCGCGGAGTTAATAGCAAATATCGCAGATATTGAAGATCGAGAGCTGATTCAGGATCAATTCGCCTCTTTGCGAACTTTCCGCTCCTGACGAGAAGTAATTCCGCCCATGTTTGGGTAAATGTCCTTTTTCGCTCACCTGTTGTTCACCTCAGGCGGTGAGCCTAGGGTGGTGAAGAACGCTCAGAATAACTTCATCGACCGCGATCTCAGTTGGCTCGACTTCAATACTCGCGTCCTAGAACTGGCAGAGAATCAGAAACTCCCACTTCTTGAGCGAGTCAAATTCTTAGCGATTTACTCCTCCAATCTCGATGAATTCTTTATGGTGCGCGTTGCTAGTCTGAAGCGCAAAATTGAATATGGAAATAACGATCGATTGATATCAGGTCTCACCCCCCGCGAGTTGTTATCGGCAATTCATAGCAAAGTCCGAACACTTCAAGATCGAGTCTCTTTTCTTCTCATCAATGATCTTAAGCCACGATTATCGGAGCAAGGTGTCAAGAGAGTTAGCTGGGATTCACTCTCGGAATCAGAGAAGGCGCCACTTACTGAAAAATTTATACGAGAGATTTTCCCTGTTCTTACGCCACTTGCATCCGACCCAGCGCATCCATTTCCACATATCTCGGGTCTCTCACTTAACTTAGGAATTATTGGTAAGAATAGTAAAGATGGTGAAGAGCAATTTGTTCGCGTAAAGGTTCCATCCAATGTTTCGCGCATGGTGCGCATTAATGAGAGTGACTTCTCATACATCTTGCTCGAAGATCTCATCGCCGAACACCTCCATCTGTTATTGCCGGGTGCGAAGATTGAAGAGATCTATTTCTTCCGAGTCACTAGAAATCAAGATCTAGATATCGATGAAGATGATGCTGATGACCTTCTCGAATCGCTCGAGGAAGAGCTCTCACGACGAAAGTTTGGTGCCGCTGTCCGTATGGAAGTTGAACAAGGCGTTGCACCGCGCTTACTCGAGAAATTGACTGAAGAGTTAGAGATTGAGTCGCACGAAGTCTTTATTCATAAACCTCCGCTGGATTTAACGTATCTCTTTGAGATGTCTGCGATTGATATGCCAGAACTTAAAGATGTGCCATTACGTTCTGTACAGCCTCATAAACTTGAAGATATTGATCGCCATGATGCAGATGCATTCTTCGCGGCAATTCATGAGGGCGAAATACTTCTCCACCACCCGTACCAAACATTCACATCAACCGTCACGAGATTTGTAGAGCTCGCAGCTCAAGATCCAAAGGTTCTTGCGATAAAGCAGACTCTGTATAGAACCTCTGGCGACTCACAAATTATGAAATCGCTCATTGAGGCCGCCAAGGCAGGCAAGCAGGTTCTTGCAGTAATCGAGCTCCGTGCTCGCTTTGATGAGCAGGCAAATGTTCGATGGGCCAAGAAACTTGAAGATGCTGGGGCTCATGTTGTTTATGGAGTCTTAGGTCTAAAGACCCATGCAAAGGCGAGCCTTGTGGTTCGCAAAGAAGACCATGGTTTGACTGTTTATTCACACATTGGGACTGGTAATTACAACCCAAAGACCGCTCGAATTTATGATGACCTTGGAATCATGAGCGCTGATCAAAGCCTTGGCCAAGATCTCTTAAAGCTCTTCAATCATTTAAGTGGTGTGCACTCAGAGTCTGAGTACTCGCGACTTCTCGTTGCCCCGCACGGAATTCGAAAGAACCTGCTTGAAAAGATTGAGAGAGAGCGCCGTAATCATTTGGATGGCAAGCCATCGCAGATCCGCTGGAAGATCAACTCACTTGTGGATAACGAGATGATTGAAGCGCTCTATGCAGCTGCTAAAGATGGCGTACCAATTCAACTCTTCGTTCGCGGTGCTTGCTCCTTCCGCATGAGCAAAGTTGCTCAATTTAGTAATGTCCGAGTTCGTTCCATCTTAGGTCGATTCCTCGAACATTCCCGAATCTATAACTTCCATAACGCCGGTAATCCTGAGTTCTTTATTGGTAGCGCAGACATCATGGAGCGAAACCTAGATCGTCGCGTTGAAGCACTGATTCGCATCGATGAAGAGAGCCACAGAGCAGAGCTCCAAACAATTTTGGATCTATCCATTTCCCCACGCTTTCGCATGTGGGAGATGACAGAAGAAGATTCATGGCTCTACATCAAGAATGGCCCCGAAGGTAAGCCCCTGGAAGATTTCCAGGAGTACTTCATTGAAAGGTATAAGAAATGATCAGAGCAGCAGGCGCAATTATTTGGCGCGAGAACTCACCCTTTGACCTTGAAGTACTAGTAATTCACCGCCCTCAATATGACGACTGGTCTTTTCCAAAGGGCAAAGTTGACGATGGAGAATCTCCAATCGCTGCCGCCTACCGCGAGGTCAAAGAAGAGACTGGCGTCGATGCTGTCTTCGGACAATATCTTGGAACAACTTCTTACAAAGTGGATGAAAATAAGAAGAAGGTTAAGTATTGGATGGCTCGGGCAAAGAACGACCCAACTCCGTTTATTCCAAATGCTGAAGTAGATAAAATTGAATGGGTTGATTCAAAGACTGCACGTCATTTCCTTACACACGATGAAGATCGCGATCTTCTCGATGATTTCATGTCTAAGGAGCGTTACGCCTCGACTTTAATACTCCTTCGCCATGCGAAGGCGGTTAAGCGCAGCGAATGGAACGATTACGATCTAGATCGCCCGCTCAATAACGATGGCGTGCAGCAAAGTCACAAGCTCGTTAAGCAGCTAGAACCATTTGGAATTCAGGGTATTTACTCATCAGATGCCACTCGTTGCTTTACAACGGTTGAGCCATTTTCACAGAGTTCTGGAATAAAGGTAAATGTTGCCAAAGACCTTAATGAAGAAGAGTTCGATAAGAGCACTAAGACTTCCGTTGAATATGTTCGACAAGTGATGAAGTTCGAAGGCAACCATCTAGTTTCGGGACATAATCCGATCATTCCACATGTGCTTTCAAAGATTGCTCGTGTTGAATATTCATCTGATGATCTCAGCCCAGCAGATGCATGGATCGTGCACCACCGCGGAGATAAAGTTGTTGCAGTTGAGTTCTTAGCTCGACCTACGATTTAAGCCAATCGAGTCGTTGCAAAACGATTCCTTCTCGGAGAGCCCATGGGCATTGAGTTAACTTCTCAATCCCTAGGCTCTCCATTGCTTTCTGGGCAACAATGGCTCCGGCAACAATTTGTCTTGCACGGCTTGTGGATACACCCGGGAGCGCAGCTCGCTCTGCATGGCTCATTGTCTGCAACTTTTGCGTAATCTTTTTCATACCTTCTTGTTTCAGGTCTTTGCCAAGTTCGGGCAGATAGTTCTCTTGAATACGTCGTAGCGTTCTAAAGGTCTTACTTGTCCCAATAGCCGTGCACTTCGAAGTATCACCGACTTCAGCTTTCAAATTAGATAGCGTCTCTTCAATGTGCTTCTCTAATTTTCTAAGTGATTTCTCGGTAAATGGGTCACCGGATAGAAATTGACGGGTCATGCGGCTCGCACCCAACATGACTGAATTTGAATATTGTGGGTTCTCTTGATCTCCTCGGGCAATCTCAAGTGATCCTCCACCAATGTCTAAAAGAAGAACATCGCCAGCAGACCATCCAACCCATCTGCGAACTGCAAGAAATGTAAATCGGGCTTCATCTTCACCAGATAGAACTTCGAGATCAATTCCTGTTTCGCTAAGGACTGCTTCTAAAACTTTCTCAGAGTTATTGGCTTCTCGAATAGCTGAAGTTGCAAATGCAAGAGTTTCATCAATCTTTATTCCACGTGCCTGATTCTTCAGGCGGTTTAGTGTTGCAAGTAGAGTCTGAATTCCATCTGCTGAGAGATTGCCAGAATCAGTAAGAAATTCAGCGAGACGAATCTCTTCCTTAAAACTTTGATATGGCACTGGTGCCGAACCCTGGTGGGCATCCATGATTTGAAGATGAACGGTATTTGAACCGACATCAAGGACTCCAAGGCGCATAGGTGAAGTCTATTCAGCGAAATTTCTATTAGATGAACGAGGCCTAAACAGTCGGCGATTATCTCTAAAGGGGCCTCTAAGGTAAGATTGGCACCTGCACTTCGCACGTAAGTGCCCTTATTTATGGAGTTTCATCTCAATGGCAAAGACCCAAGAACACCTCAAAGACCTGCCTGTAAAGACCCGCGACAGCATCCGTAACGTCGCGATCATTGCTCACGTTGACCATGGAAAGACAACACTGGTTGATGCGATGCTCTGGCAGTCAGGCGCTTTCGCTGCTCACAAGAAGCAGGACGAGGGTCAAGACCGCATGATGGACTCGATGGACCTCGAGCGCGAAAAGGGAATTACTATCCTTGCTAAGAACACTGCGGTTCGCCGTGGTGATTCAGTTATCAACATCATTGATACACCAGGCCACGCTGACTTCGGTGGCGAGGTTGAGCGCGGTCTCGAAATGGTTGATGGCGTTATCTTGCTCGTCGATGCATCTGAAGGACCACTTCCACAGACTCGCTTCGTATTGCGCAAAGCTCTTCAGAAGAACCTTCCAGTTATCTTGCTTATTAATAAGGTCGACCGTCCCGATGCACGTATCGCAGAGGTAGTCGATGAGGCATACGAGCTCTTCCTTGATCTCGATGCAAATGAAGAGCAGATCGATTTCCCAGTTGTCTATGCATCTGCAAAGAACGGTCGCGCTTCACTGACACGTCCTGCAGATGGCGGATTGCCAGATGAAGAGAACCTCGATGTTCTCTTCCAGGTTATTCAGGACACTGTTCCAGCTCCTGTTTATCATGAGGGTGCACCACTTCAGGCACACGTTACAAACCTTGACTCATCTCCATTCCTTGGTCGCCTTGCACTGATGCGTATCCACGAAGGAACCCTTAAGAAGGGTCAGTCAGTAATGTGGATTAAGACTGATGGAACACAAGAGCGTGTAAAGATTTCAGAGCTTCTTATTACTGAAGCTCTCGAGCGCGTTCCAGGACTTGAAGCTGGCCCTGGTGACATCGTTGCTATTGCAGGTATTGAAACAATTACATTGGGCGAGACTCTTGCAGATCTCGAAAACCCACATGCACTTCCATTGATCAAGGTTGATGAGCCATCAATCTCTATGACAATTGGTATTAACACTTCTCCTCTCGCAGGAAAGTCAGGAAAATTACTTACTGCTCGTCAGGTGAAGGATCGCCTCGATAAGGAGCTCATTGGTAACGTTTCACTTCGTATTCTCAATACAGAGCGCCCAGATGCGTGGGAAGTTCAGGGACGCGGTGAGCTTCAGCTCGCTGTTCTCGTTGAAATCATGAAGCGCGAAGGCTTCGAGCTCACCGTTGGTAAGCCACAGGTTGTTACAAAGACAATCGATGGCAAGCTCCACGAGCCAATGGAGCGTTTAACTATTGATGCGCCTGAAGATTACCTCGGCGTTCTCACACAGTTGATGGCGCTTCGTAAGGGTCGCATGGAGCAAATGGTTAACCATGGCACTGGTTGGATTCGCCTTGAGTACAAGGTTCCATCACGTGGTCTCATCGGATTCCGTACAGAGTTCCTTACTGAAACTCGCGGAACAGGTTTGCTCCACCACGTATTCGATTCATACGAGCCATGGTTCGGTGAACTTCGCACACGCGGAACAGGATCACTTGTTTCAGACCGTATGGGCGCAGTTACTTCATATGCACTTCAGGGCGTTCAAGAGCGTGGAACAATCTTCGTCGAGCCAGGCGATGAGGTTTACGAGGGCATGGTAATCGGTGAGAACTCACGTTCTGACGATATGGATGTCAACTGTGTTCGCGAAAAGAAGCTTACAAATATGCGTGCTTCAGGTACCGATGATTCTGAAAAGTTGATTCCACCTAAGAAGCTCAACATGGAAGGTGCTCTCGAATTCTGTCGTGAAGATGAATGCGTTGAAGTAACTCCAGCTGTTGTTCGTATCCGTAAGGTTGTTCTTGATGGTGCAGAGCGTGCTCGCGCAACATCTCGTGCAAAGAAGAGCAATAACTCTTAATTTTCAACCGCTCCAAAAGAAATGGACCCGGCGCTAACAATCGCGCCTAGGGTCCATATTCTTTTGCACGCTCTAAACTAACCACTATGAACAAGCGACTCTCCTCACTCTTCTTCGCACTCCTCGCCACCGCGATTATTACCCCCACTGCGGCATATGCGCATGCTGGGTTGGTGAGTTCAACGCCGGGGGCGAATAGTTCGGTGACGGTAATGCCGAGTGAAATTTCGCTGACATTTACTGAAGATTTGATGGTCCTCGGCGAGAAAGATGTGAACTCCATTTCTCTCAACATGATGGATGGCCCAGAGGTAACGCTGACAAATGTAAAGGTTGATGGCGCGGTTCTCTCTGCCACAGTTCCGGCTGGCGAATATGAGTCAGGCACTTACGAGGTTTTCTACAAGATCGTCTCTGCAGACGGCCATAAGTTAAGTGATAGCTACTCATTCTCACTCAATGGACCAACTCTCTATACAGCGCCAAATCCTGTGGCCGAGAAGGGCGATGGTGTTCTGCCGCTTCCGATTGTTGGCGCGATCGTCATAGTGGTCATACTCGGTGGATTCTTCGCCCTTCGCGCCCGTAACCGTAAGCGCTAGCGGGGATTTGTCGCCCGCTTAGGGTTGAATTCGTACTATGAGTAAAGCGGCGGCAGGTTCAGGGTTACGCCTAGTAGCGAACCCAATTACTCGCCCGCAACTCACCTTCGATGATCAGCAGAAATCTACAATCGCTCATCGCGGTTCTCCACTCATTATTCGTGGAGCGACCGGCACGGGTAAGACAACAACTCTTATCGAATGCGCCATTGATCGTATTCGCACAGGCGCAGCTGCAGATTCAATTCTTATCCTCGCATTTGGCCGTGAACGCGCATCAGAAATACGTGATGCAATTGTCGTTGCATCCGGCGGAACTATTCAGGAACCGGTTGCTCGCACATTTCACGCACTTGCATATTCAATTCTGGCGATGACATCGGGTGAAACCTTCCGTGAGACGGTCTTGATCTCTGGTGCTGAACAAGAAGCATTTATTAAGGTCTTACTTGAAGGCAATATCGCAGATGGCGTTGATTGGTGGCCTGCGGATCTCCGAAAAGATCCTGGTGCCGTTGAAGAGATCGTTATGGGCGAACCGCTGCTTACACAGGGATTTATCCGTGAGCTTCGCGACTTGATGATGCGTGCAACAGAGCGCGGTTTAACGCCGACAGATCTTCGCGAAAAGGGTGAACGCCTCAAAGAACGTTTCTGGAAACCAGCTGCGCAATTCTGGCAGCAGTACCTTGAGGTCTCTGCAAATATGGATACTGGTGCAGGAGATGCCAAGATGCGCATCGATCCATCAGAGATTATTAATGCAGCAATAGCTCACTTGAATCGCAATCCAGATCTCCTTGAAAGCTTGCGTAAGCGCTTTACGACAATCATGGTCGATGAGTTTCATGAGACCGATCCTGCGCAGCGACGCCTTCTTGAACTCTTAGCTGGTCAGGATTTCGTTGCAGTCGTGGATCCACAATCATCTGTCGGACGCTTCCGTGGCTCTGATCCAGATGGGGTCAATGAATATCTTGATCGCGTCATTAGTGGCGCAACTACAGTCACTCTTACTGAGAATCATCGTGGCGCTCCATCTAAATTTGCTATCGAACTTCGCTCTGAAGCGGAAGAGGCGCAGTACATTGCCTACAACATCAAGCGAGCACACCTGATCGAAGGAATCGCCTACTCAGATATGGCGATCATTCTCCGTGCCCATAATGCAACGGCGACAGCTATTCGCAGAGCTTTGGGGCAATCTGGTATTCCTGTTGCCGGAGATCGCGAAGCGATCGCATCAAATGCAGCAATTGCACCATTCCTCTTACTAGCTCGCATTGCGGCAGGTATCGAAGGGCTCACGCTAGAAAATTGCGAACGTCTACTACTCGCTGAATTTGGTGGCGCTAGCTCTATCTCACTTCGAAGAATCCGCACCTCACTTCTTAAATCTCGCAACGATGCTACTGATACTCGTACCGGAACCGAGATGATTATCGATGCCCTCGAAAAGGGCGATATTCCTATCGAAGAGAGCGCAGAACTTCGTCGCATCCACGATCTCCTCGCATCAGCACGTAAATCTCTACGGAAGAAGAACGCATCCATCCATGATCTTCTCTGGGCAATCTGGTCAGAGGCTCGCAATGCAGAGAACCAACTGATCTCTGAAGCATGGCAACGAGCAGCGCTCCGTGGTGGTTCCCGTGGAGCTACTGCAGATCGCGATCTCGATGCGATGGTGCAACTCTTTGACTCCGCCGCCCGCCATATAGATCGTATGCCTGGTGCTCATCCAAAGATTTTCCTCAATGAAATATCTCAAGAGAATATTGTCTCTGACCTGATTACAACGAAGGGAGTACGTCCTGATGTCGTAGAACTCTTAACGGTTCACTCAGCTAAGGGACTTCAATATAAGCGCGTCTTCGTTGCTGGCATTCAAGAAGGTATCTGGCCAAACCTTAAGCAGCGCAGCACGCTGCTCGGTGCAGAACGACTCGTCGAACGCGAACGCCATGGCGAAGAGTTGGCACAAGTAGCCCTCGATCTCATCACCGCTCAATCACTCGCCGAAGATGAGAAGCGCCTCTTCCATGTTGCAACTACTCGTGGCAGCGAAGAACTTCACATCACTGCAGTTACTCGTGAAGAAGATTCGCCATCATCATTTTTCCTAGAGGCATCAGAATCAGAAGAATTCTTGACCATCGAATTTAACGATGCACGACCTCTTACTGCCAATGCTCTTGTGGCATCCCTTCGCCGATCACTTACATCCGAAAAAGGCGATCTCGCCGCATCACTTCTTGCAACGCTCGCCTCATCAGACATCGCAGTTGCCGACCCTGATAACTGGCTTGGCGCACATCCCCTCACAACGGAAGAACCGCTATTTGATGAGAGCGAGCTGATTCCTATCTCACCAAGCGCTGCAGAATCATTTGAGACGTGCGGCTTAAAGTGGCTTCTTGAGCGCCATGGCGGATCAGATGGTGATTCCACAGCGCAGCTCTTGGGCTCAGTAATTCATGAATATGCACGTATTAAGGTCGAAGACCCCGCAATTACCGATCAAGATCTCTACGCCTCTCTCGATAAAGCATGGCCTCTCATCACTGAATCGACCGGTTGGATTAGCAAGTTACAACTTCAACGAGCGCAGAAGATGCTTGAACGATTTGCTCAATACCACCGCACATCAACTCGCACCGTTGAAGGAGTTGAGCTCACCTTTGAATTTGATCTCGGTCGGGCAAAGGTTCGCGGTTCAGTCGATCGCCTTGAAGTAGATGGTGATGGCAAATTCTTCGTTGTGGACTTTAAGACCGGGAAAGCAATCGGTAAGAAAGAAGCTGCTGAGAACCTTCAATTAGCCTGCTATCAATTAGCTGTTGTCCTCAATGGATTTGAGAAGAAGTTCGAATCACCTGAAATCTCAGGGTCGCATCTCGTCTTCCTCGGCCACGATACAAAGGATGTCGCCACTCGTGAACGTCCACCGATTGTTGTAGAAGATGTCACGACACATCTTGGTTCGATTGCAGATCAGATGGCAGCTCCAACATTTATCGCAAAGAAGAATGATTTCTGTAGCTACTGTCCCGTGAAGAGCTCATGTCCGGTCCACCTTCAGGGAAGGTCGGTGATCGGATGAGTACTCCAATGAATGAGAAGTACACGCCGCAACAGGTTGCAGAGTTCATTCAACTCATTGATCCAAAGTTCCCATCACCCAGTGATGAGCAGTCGAAGATCATCTCCATCAAGAGCAACCCGCTCGAACCTGCCGTTGTCATTGCAGGAGCGGGCTCAGGTAAGACAGAGACGATGGCATCTCGCGTTGTCTATCTCGTTGCCAATGGTTTTGTTCGCCCCGATCAGATCCTCGGTCTTACCTTTACCCGTAAGGCAGCTGGAGAACTTAATTTACGTATTCGAAAGCGCCTCGGCCAATTGGCAAAGGGCATGGAGAAGAGCTGTATAGAACGCCCCTTTTTAAGCCTCGATACCTCAGTCACGACATATCACTCATACGCTGGCCGCATCCTTTCTGAGCATTCCATCCGCCTTGGAATTGATGCCGATTCACAGCCTCTCGGCGAAGCTGCTCTCTGGATGATGGCCAACCGCATCGTCCGTAATTGGGATGAAGATGGTTATACAAATGAGAGTTCAATTTCAACTGTTGTCGAAGATCTACTCGGTCTCACATCACAAGCTCTAGAACACCAAGTAACGAGCGATCAGATTGTTGAAGAAGACACGAAGCTTCTCGCAGAACTCTCGCGTATGGGTGGCCCAACTAATGAGGGCGTCCGTAAGGCAGCCCTCACATCGCAACAACGCATCGGCCTCGTTGCCATGATGGATAAGTTTCTTGAGCTACGCCGCACCAGCGGTCAACTCTCATTCGATGATCAGATTGCTCTATCTGCCCGAATCGCACAATCATTCCCCGATGTCGGTGCAATCGAACGCGCAAAATACCCAGTTGTTCTCCTTGATGAGTATCAAGACACATCACATTCACAGGTGCGATTGCTCTCCACTCTCTTCGGTGGTGGCCATCCAGTGACAGCTGTTGGTGATCCATGTCAGAGCATCTACACATGGCGCGGTGCTGCAGCAGGGACCATCGGCGCATTTAATAATTACTTTCCTAAGTCGTCACCATTTACAGGCGAACTTCAATACAACTTATCGACAACCTATCGCAATGATCAGAGCATTCTCGATGTCGCAAATATCATCTCTGAGGGAGTGCGAAATAACGATGGCGTAAAGGTCGAGCCACTACGTGCTCGTCCAGGCGCCGGTGCAGGAGCGCTTACCTGCGGAATTTTTGAAAACCTTGAGGCAGAGGCGCAGGCAATCGCCGAGTACTTCACACCTCTCTGGCAGGGTAATCAAAGCGCTCTAAAACCAATGACTTTCGCTGTCTTAGTCCGTAAGAAGTCACAGATTACTTATATTCAAGAGGCTCTTACTGCAGCCAATATTCCATCTGAAGTTCTCGGACTTGGTGGATTGATTCACGTTCCAGAGGTTGCAGATATCGTCGCACTTCTTAAGGTGATTAATTCACCTGATACCGGCGGTGCCTTGATGCGCCATCTCACTGGTCCACGCATCAACCTTGGTCCACGCGATATTGCAGCGCTCGGTCGTTACTCACGTAGCCGCGCAAAGAGTGAGGGTTCGGATAACCGCACCCTTGTTCAGAACATCATCGCGGGCAATCCATTGTCATCTGATAACGATGATCAGATTGCTGGCTCACTCATTGATGCCCTTGATGAGATTGATAAGGCAAATGCTCGCGATTTCTCATCTTCAGGTTATTCACGCCTTCTGCAATTCTCATCTGACTTGCGCAGACTTCGCTCACGAGCATCGTCTTCGATTACAGATCTCATCCTCGAAATCGAGCGATACCTCAATCTTGAAGCTGAGGTGATGTTACGTGAAGAAGGTATTCACGGACGTCGCCATCTCGATCGTTTCCTTGATGAGGCAAGTAAGTTCGCGCGTTCAGGTGGATCGCTCAATGGATTTATTCAGTGGCTCGATGTTGCAAGCGAGGAAGAAGGTGGCCTTAAAGCCGGCGCCCCAGATGTTGATTCCAGCGTCGTACAGATCCTTACAATCCACATGTCTAAGGGCGCTGAGTGGGATGTCGTAGCTATTCCAGGTTTAACTGAAGGCACATTCCCATCCAAGAACTCAAAAAGCCCTGAAAACTGGGTATTTAACGAACGCTTTATCCCATTCGTACTGCGTAGCGATGCTCACGTCGTGCCACAACTCAACCTCTCGCAGATCTCAACTAACTCTGATGCCAATAAGGCGCTAGATGCTTATAAAGATGACTGTTCCCGCTACCGCTATAGCGAAGAGATTCGCCTTGGCTATGTTGCAGTCACTCGCGCAAAGTCACACCTCTTCTGTTCTGCCTCATATTGGGGAGAAGGCGTCAAGCCGTTAGCTCCATCGATTCTCTATCGCAGCGTTGAAGAGATTGCACGCACCTCTGGCACAGTCATTGATGAACTTGAAGCTCCCGCAACAGATGCCCGCAATCCACAAGAAGATGTTGAAGTGACCGCAACCTGGCCGCGAGATCCACTTGGCGCTCGTCGTGCTGCATTTGAAAGTAGCGTTACCAAGGTGCGTTCTGCTCAAGCGGTACCACTCGGAACAATCACAGGCGATGCAGCAGTCACATCATGGGTAGAAGATGCTGAAGCAATCATTCGTGAGAACTCTGAGTTCCGTAGCGCTAGCCTTGATGTGCCACGTCCTATCCGAATGTCGCCATCATCAATTATTGCCATGAAGAAGAACCCAGAGGAATTTGCTCGAAGTGTGCGCAGACCTATGCCGCGCGCACGTGATGAGTATTCATCTCGCGGAACAGCTTTCCACCTTTGGATTGAGAAGCACCTCAAGGGCAGTTCAATCTTTGATGATGAAGACTTTGATCTCCTCGCACCGATCGAAGAGGATCGCACTCTCGAAGAGCTTAAGAGTAAGTGGCTTCAATCTGAGTGGGCGCCTCGCACCGCATTCGATGTTGAAGTGCCATTTGAGACTGTAATTGCTGGAACTTTGGTCCGTGGTCGAATCGATGCAATTTATAAGACAGAGCAAGGCTTTGAGGTAGTGGATTGGAAGACTGGGTCGACCGTTCTTGATGAAGATTCTGCCATCCAGCTCGCGCTCTATCGATTGGCATGGGCTGACTTAACAAAGGTTCCGGTCGAGAACGTCACTGCAGCATTCCACTATGTTCCAACTGGCGTTACAGATCGACGCTCAAACCTGCTGAGCCTTGATCAACTTACTGCGCTCCTAAGTTAGATATCGATTGATATCGGGCGGTGATCGCTCATCGCCATCTGAGGCGCTACAACTTCTACAGATTGCAGATCAGCGCCGTCACGCAAGAGGATGTAATCAAATGAGATTGCGGGCTTCCAAGATGGGTATGTCAGCGCATCTGTTGCGCGCCGCCATCGAGTAATACGGGTTGGAATTCCCCACGGTAAATTGAAATCTCCAACGAGGGCAACCTTTGTAGAAGTCTCCCTCTCTAGCTTCTTCGCCCAACGAGTTACCTTTAAAAGTTGAAAGATATTTACAAATGGAACAAAAGAGAGATGGACGTTAATGATGGTCCAACCATTTTCTAGAACAGCGGCAAGTGCTACGCGAGGTTCATCTTTGACATAGAAAGGCGCAACCTTTCCTTTCTCATTTGCGACAAGAAGTGGAAGGCCAATCCAAGCTTTGCCGAGCTCTAGACGCAGCCACTTCTTCACTGGAATCTTTGAGACGATTGAGATTCCGTAGTATTCACCTTGATTATCGAGATCTGAAAGTGTGAGCACTTGTTGTTCGCGAGAATCGAGTTTGCGCCACTTCACACCTGGTGTTCCCTTTAGTGCAGGAGCAAAGCCCCACCACTTCGCCTCCATTGCATCTGCAACTAGATGCGCTTGATTGATATCCATAGAACGGGGGAGTCGATAATCGATCTCCTGTAGGGCCAACACATCGCTACCTAAAAGGGCCAGAGCACTCGCAACATCAGCCTTTTCAGCGGGGTTGAGGCTCTGGCCGTGCAGGAAATTCCATGATGTGAGGCGCATGGGGTAAGGCTAGTAACCTCCACCCATGAGCGCGATTCCACAGAAGAGTTCCTGGATGGATCGCGCTGGAGATTTGCGGAGCAATCCCGCCCGAATCGAAGAGCTCTGGCGTTCAGCCAAGATCATCGAGGTCGGCAAAGGTCGCATCCGCAGCACAGTCGATGGCCCCACCTTTATTCCATCGATTGAGGCAATTGGGGGAGAGCGTTACTTCCTCGGATTCGACCGTGCAACTGATACCCCTTACTTTGCATGGGCATCAGGTGCCGTCGTCTCTGATGTCGAGGATTACCTCACGCTGCGCGAATTAGCCGGTGGACTCTCACCACTTCATTTAGAAATTTCAATGCACGCGATTGCACTTTCGAATTGGCATGATGCACATCCACATTGTTCAAAGTGCGGCGCACCAACACGAGTTGATCTCGCTGGCGCTGCACGTAAATGTGATGTGGATGAGAGCCAGCATCATCCACGAACTGATCCAGCGGTAATTGTTCTCATTAAAGATCGCGAAGATCGAATCCTTCTTGGACATCAACCGGTCTGGCCAGATGGTCGCTTCTCAACATTTGCAGGTTTTCTCGAGCCTGGTGAAACTTTTGAACACTGTGTTGCACGTGAGGCCTTTGAAGAATCTGGTGTGCGACTTTCAGAGATTAAATATCTGGGATCACAACCGTGGCCATTTCCGGCAAGCATCATGATTGCATTTGAAGCAGTTACAGATGCACCAGAAGATGCGCGACCTGACGGTGAAGAGATCACAGAGGTTAAGTGGTTCTCGCGGGAAGAGCTCAAAGCTGCTGCAGAAGATGGCTCGCTCTTGCTTCCACCCACAGTTAGCGTTGCACGTCGAATGATTGAAGGTTGGCTAGGTGCGACAGAGCTCGATAAAAGTAAGTTAGCTGGCGAGACATGGCGCTAGACGATTTCTCACCGTCAACGCTCGATGCCGCAAAGATTCTTGAAGCGCTCGACGATGACCAACGCGCAGTAGCACTGGCAACTCGCGGCCCGGTCTGTGTTATCGCAGGCGCTGGCACTGGAAAGACGCGCGCAATCACTCACCGAATTGCCTATGCATCGGCAATCGGCACGATGGATCCTCAGAAGGTGCTTGCTCTTACATTTACCGCGCGCGCGGCAGGTGAGATGCGGGCACGACTTCGCACCCTTGGTGTTCCGGCCGTTGCCGCAAGAACTGTGCACTCTGCAGCGTTAAAACAGCTCCTCTTCTTCTGGCCGACAGTCTTCGGTGGCCGCGCTCCTGATTTGATTACCTCAAAGGGAAGCTTCATTACAGAAGCAATCCGCCGTGCAGATCTCTCTTCATCCATCTCATCTCATAACCGAGATCTGATGCGCGATATCGCAACTGAAATTGAGTGGGCAAAGGTTTCCCAAGTATCTCCCGAAGATTTCATCGATGAGATTTCAAAGCGCCTCATCAAGCCACGAGTAAATCCTGAGCAACTTGTACAGCTCTACACCGCATATGAATCAATTAAGAAGCAAGAGCTCGCAATCGATTTTGAGGATGTTCTGTTACTGACATCTGCGATGCTCGAAGAAGAGCGAGATGTCCGTGAAAGAGTTCAAGATCAATATCGCTATTTCACAGTTGATGAGTATCAAGATATCTCGCCAGTGCAGCAGCGACTCATCAATGCATGGCTTGGAACCCGTAGCGATATCTGCGTTGTGGGAGATCCCGCTCAAACTATTTACTCGTTTGCTGGCGCAACTCCCGTCTTCTTAAATACATTCACCCAGCGCTTTCCAGAGGCGCAGGTAATTCGTTTGAGCACTGGTTATCGATCTACCCCAGAAATTACATTTGCCGCTAACTCAATTCTGCGCGCCGGAACTATGGGGCAAGAGCTCGTCGCATTTAATAGCCATGGCAGTAAGCCGTCAGTTCGGGGCTTTAAAGATGAACAAACCGAGATCGCTGGAATTCTCTCTGAAATCAAGGTACTTCTCATTGGTGGAGTGCAGCCCCAGGAGATTGCAGTTCTTGCTCGTACCAATGCGCAATTATCTGCGGTAGAGCGCGCCATGAATCGCGAAGGTATTCCCTATCAAGTTCGCAATACAGAGCGATTCTTTGATCGGACCGATGTTCGTGAATTTCTGAAGCAGGTTCGTCAGGCATCTGTTATTCCAGCAGAGGGCAGTGATTGGATTGATGAGCTGCGCTCTATCGCACAACCATTCTTAACTGGAGAATCCATCGATGGCATCGCAGCCTTACTTCACCTTGGCCGTGAGCTCCACGAGAATCCCAACTTTGCACCGAAGACTCTACGTGGATATCTGCGTGAAGTAGAAGATCGAGTGCAGCAGAACAATCCACCGACGATGCCAGTTATTACCCTTGCAACACTTCATGCGGCAAAGGGTCTTGAATGGGAGCGCGTCTATCTCATCGGCGCTTCTGAAGGAATTCTTCCGCTTACCAACTCTGGGGCCACACTTACTGATGCTGTCATCGCAGAGGAGCGTCGCCTCTTCTATGTGGGTATGACTCGCGCTAAGGCAGATCTCCACATCACCTATCGAGGAGAGCCTTCACGCTTCTTAGCTGAATCCACGCTCATTTAGCGGTTTTAGCACCTTCCCGCCCCATCTCGCATTTAATTACCTTGCGAGTAACTGGACCCCTCCTCTATCCTTTCCACTCTTACGAAAATCGTAAGTAATGAGTGAAGGGAAGAGCGAATGTCACAGACTCTCGTTCTTACAGCTGGCGTATCACGCGCAGCTGCAACTTCACATGCTCACACAACCTCAGCCAACTTTGCGCGCACTCATAAGCGCAATTGGCCCACAGCTACAAAGTCAGCGTTCTACGCCAACTTTTATGCAGTGGATGAGGCCACAGGGGCAACTATCGGCTAACCGATAAATGCCAACAACGGCCTCGTAAATCCACTCAAGGATTTATCGGGGCCTTTTTTATTACCAAAAATAACTACAACAACTAATCGAGATGAAAGCAAAGAGAAGGATAAGGAGGTAGGGACGATGACCGTTCTCTACAGCGAACTACAGGTAGCAGGTTGGGCAGATCAATACATCGGACTTGGAGATGTCACATATACATCTGATGACGCCAAGGCCTTCACACTTCCATGCCATAACGCAGATCCTGAGACCTTCTTCGCCGACTCTGATCTCGAGATTGCCTTTGCGAAATCACTCTGCGGTTCATGTCCTATGAAGCTCGCATGCCTTGAAGGCGCGATCGATCGCGCTGAGCCATGTGGTGTCTGGGGTGGAGAGTTGATTGAAGATGGCGCAGTCATTGCGCGTAAGCGTCGTCCAGGTCGCCCAGCTCGCCAAGTAGTTGCGGCGTAGATACCCTTCACTCACTACTAGAGAGAAGTGAGCTCCCATGTCTTTTGTAATGTATTCGACGAGTTGGTGTGGGTTTTGTAAACGGTTGAAGTCTCAGCTTGCGGATCTCGGAGTCTCCTTCGAAGAGATCAATATCGAAGAGGTTCCAGGAACTGCCGAGATTGTTGAGAAAGTTAACGGCGGAAATCGCACAGTTCCGACCCTGGTTTTCTCTGATGGAAGCGCGATGACAAATCCTTCCGCCAAAGAGGTTGTAGAGAAGCTCAGCGCTTTGGCCTAGCCAATAAGAATTAGTAAGCACAACCGCAGAGTGGATGGCGAGCAATCGCCACCACCTGCGGCTCTGTAAGGCGCTGAAAGTTAATAAAAGAAACCTCACCGATACTCGTATTACGAGTAGCACTTCCGTAATCTGAATCGCTCGTTCGGTCGATAAAGTTAAGAATATGCATTGCGACAATTGATGCGATGTAGTGAGCGGCATATGTGGGGAGCTCACCCACCTCATTGATGGGAATTCGCTCAAGTCGAGTAAATCCAAAGTTATCCATCTCGTAGAGAGATAAGCAGCGAATACAAGGAGTTTCACCCGGGATCACCATCGGCCCCACCGCAATCTCATCTCCAATAGGTTTATGAATAACAAGGTGCGGCAATCGTTTATTTGACCATTCGACAAGGCTTTCAGGGTCGCAATCACCGTAGTGAACAATCGCTACGGGTCGCGAGGTATCGAGGTCATATCGACTTCCTGATTCAATAGGAAAGAGAGATAAGGCTCTACGTGCAGATTCACATCGCTCGTAGAAATTCAGACCCAAATCATCAGCTGTGATTGCCCCGAATCCAACATCGGCGCTCTCAACACCTGGCCTGTAATAGCGATCTGCAAAGCGAACGCGAGTAACTCCACTTGCAAGGAGTATTGAATAGAGAAGTGTGATGACGCGAGAGCGACCAGAGAGAACGATTGGGTATTGCGAACGCGCCGCAACAATTGATGTGCCACCATCGCCTGATCCATCGATCCATTCAGATTGTGCGAGCTCTGGTTCGCATCTCACTCGCATGTGGTGTGCAGCGATATCGCTCTCGCTAATTGAATCGAAATATCTCTTAGGTGCGCTCAATTGAGCACGTTGATGATTAAGGAAGCCGTTAATCGCCAGCCCTTCAATAAAGCGCTCGAGCTCATTACGCACCTCAGTTGAAACATGTGCGAGCGGATCGATTCCAAGAGCCAATTGGCTGAGCGCAGTACGTTGAAATGCAGATGTGACGGCGGCAACACGGCCAGAGGTTCCAATGTAATAACGTGATGCAAGCCGTCGATCGTTAAAGAGCGAGCAACCACGAATGAGCGTGTAACGAGCAGGTGAGTTGAGCGATGTGTGATGAGCCATGGGCGATGATGAGCGTGAAGCAGTTGGCGAGATCATCGCACTTCTCTGAACTGTGGAGCGAGCGCAGAATCTTTAACTCATCGTGGAGAAAAGAAGAACCCCCCGCTTATTAGGCGAGGGGTTCAGCTACGTTCTTTGTTTGGGTGCTTATCGCGCCAAACGTGGTGTTAGGAAAGAGTTACTGTGCCTTACCGAGGATACGGTTGACCTTGGTACCGCAGACTGGGCAGATGCCCTGTGCCATGCGACGACCTGAGTCAGAGACCTTTACAGTTCCCTCGAAGTCACGCTTCTCCTTGCACTTAACGCAGTAAGCGTCACCCTTGTATGTCTCTGCCATGATTGCCTCCAATCGGCGCCACCGAGTTATGCGGCGTGCGCGTATTGGTTGAAACCATACTCCGACCCACGCTCAAATACGCGTAGGCGAGCACAAATTTGTGGCCAATCTTTAGGGGTGTCGCGCCAAGCTTTTTCAGCTCGACTAGCCCTTCGCGCGGAGCTTTTTCAGCTCAACGGGGTCAAGCATCGCCCGTTCTGCCGCCTCCCAGCCATCGAGATAGGCGCTGGCGAGCTCAGAATCCTCAAAACGGGCCAAGGTATCGGCGAACTCCTGGCCGTGATCGCTCCATTGGAGGTGGATCGCCTCATGGAAGAGGACATAGTCGAGGGCGTAATCAGGGGCGAGCTTGAGGCGGTCAGAGATACGGATAGTACGGTCGATGCTCGTACATGAGCCCCAGCGCTCGCGCATTGGGCGCCAAGAGACGCTAGCGGGGCGGGCGGTGATTTCGGGGGCTAATTCACTCAAGAGTGCGTCAATCCGGCTAGCTAAGAGTTCTTCACTCGGGGTCTTCGCCTCTTCACGACCTCGGATGATGGCAATCAGCTCGGGGACGACCTGGGCCTCCTCCGCCTTGCTCATTCTGGCGGGGAGCGAGATAACGATCCGTCCACCTTGGCGATAGGCAGAGGCTGATTTCTTTCGACGGGTCGAGCGGATGACGAGGATCTCGCCCTCTGTAATTCCAGGGAGAGTAGGCGCCTCTTCTTCGATCATCTGCCTCCCAATCTCTCGACCTTACCTTGAGGAATTGTAGGTGTGAAACGCTGAATCGTTATTTGCACACACGGTAATTTCTGCGTACTTTGCGGTTACGAAGTCCTCGGATAACCGTTTGATATCTGCAAGGGGAAGGCAGATATTAGATGTGGCCCCGGGGACTTCGCTTTTCTATTGGGAGTTTAGGGATAGCCCTACTTCGACAACTACATCAATCCTGAGAGATCATCGGGAATCTCAGTCGATGCCAAGAAGAGATCCGGTGCAAGAAGTTCAGTAGCGTTAGGAAGAATTCCACTCCAGATCTGATCGCGTGCAGATGTTCCCTTCAATTCACGGACGCGGCTCCAGAATGCGCTCGCTTCACGTGCAAGTCTTGGTGAGACTTCAAGTCCCAACATCGTTTTAAAGAGTAGTTGTGATGGTGCACTTGTTGCGCGCTTGCGACGATGTAGTTCGCGCAGTGCAGTAATTGATGGAATGCGATCTCCTGCTGCAAGAGTTGCAACATCATCAGCCCAACCATCAACTAGTGCAAGAACAGTCTCTAGCTTTGAAAGTGCAGCGCGTTGCGAATCTGTTTCTTCAGGAGTAAAGATTCCTGAATCAAGGTTAATTGTGAAAGATTGTTCGCCACTTGCATCGCCGAAACCTTGCATCGCCTCTTCTGCTTGGCGTTGAATTGCATCGAGATCAATTCGAATTCCTGCACCATATTCGACAATTGCACTTCGGATGTAAGAGACAATCCAAGGATTATGTTCAAATAAACGAGCAATAGCGCCTTCACGTAGCGCATGGAATAAGTAGATCTCTGTCTTTGCAATCTCTGTATCTGCGCCCCACGCCTCAATATTTTCAGGGATTAAGAGAGAGCGAGCTGGTTGAAGAATTGGAAGGCCAGCATCATGGGCGCCAGTAGCTGTCGTTGCGATGCCACCGATTGCCTGACCGAGCTGTGTTGCAATCATTGAGCCGATAAATGAGCGTAATAGTCCGGCAATTGCCCCAATAGGCGCCGCCCCCATCTGCTCTTCAAATTCACTTCCAGAGCTGGCAACTGCTTCATCAAGGAGGCGAGATATTGCAGCGCTCAGACCTGTTGCAAGTGGCTCCATCGTTGCCTGCCATCCCGGCAGAGTCTCATCAATCCAATCGAGTCGACTAATTGCACGCGGTGCAGAAGAAGAAGTCGCTGGAAAATCCGTCGCTTCATTGAGCCAGATATCTGCAATCTCGCAGGCATTGTTCACAGCAGTGACATCATTTGTTCCGAGTGGTTGTGAACCTTGCGCTGAGACAAATTTCTTTCCGGTATCGCGCACCGGTGCAATAGGAAGAGCTTCCTGACTTGCGCCACCAAAAAGTGCGCCAAGTCCTGCCATAGGAAAACCTGCACCGGGATTGATACCGAGCTGTTCAAATTGTTCCTTAATCTGCTCTTGCATCTGGCGCATCATCGCTTCGAGGTTCTCTTTATTATTGCGATCAGCATCATCGCCATCATCTGGTGTAAATCCAAATGGCACCATCGCAAGACCCCCAAGGCTTTAGTCAAAATTAAATCTATCTGCCAGGTAGAACACCGCTAACCGGCACTTTCTTCCCGCGGGCACTACTCTATTTCTATGCACATACTCCTCGCGACCTTTAGCCCGCTGGCCGCGTCTTCAGCCTTCACCGCCTTGATCTGGTGGCTCGTACCTCTTGCAGGGGTCTTGGGGGCAATTGGCTATGTTCTCTGGGTCTCTCAATTTAAGAGGAAATTCGAGAAAGGAACTTCGCGTTCAGTCAACCAATTTGAACGCTTCCAGAACTCGTTCCGCAACGATGATTCACAGAAATAGCACTCTTCGCTTCTCGCGGACACCTGCACTCATCCGCTACTTCTTAATTATTTCACTTCTTGTCGCTCTCATTGCACCGATGAACTTTGTTTTAATTACACCGGGGCCTGCGACTTCCCTCTTTCCCAAAGTTCTAACAATCAAAGACGCACCAGGCGTAAAGAGCTATCCAGTTCATGGGCAGCTCAATCTCTTAACTATCTATATCACCAACCCAGAGACCGATGTATACGGCGCTCAAGTATTAGGTTGTTGGGTGTGGGGAGATTGCGTCACTATGCCACGTTCTGACTGGTATCTAGATGGCGCAACTGATGAAGCAGAGACGAAGAGTGGAACGAAAGATATGGTGAAATCTCAAAACGTTGCTCTGATTGCAGCACGTGATGTGATTGCTCGTAAATTTCCAACGGTAGATATCTCTCAAGTCAAAGATTCTTCAATCAAAGTCTCACTTGAAAACACTGGCGGCCCAAGTGGTGGTCTCGTCTTCACCTTAGGTCTTGTTGATTTATTAACTCCCGTAGATCTCTTGCAAGGGCGCAATATCGCAGGCACCGGAACTATTGCCAAAGATGGAACCATCGGTGCAATCGGGGGAGTCACCGAGAAGATTCTCGGCGCAAAGAAAGCAGGGGCATCGATCCTCTTTGTTTCGCAAGAGAATTGCAGCGAGCTACCAGACCGGGTTGAGGGCATCACTGTTATTGCGATTGAGAAGATTGACCAGGCAATTGACTACTTAAAGAGCCCCTACGCCGGGGAGGCAAAGGGTAAGAAAGGGGTTAATTCTGCAGGAATTCGTGGGTGCGCTAGCGTAGGAGCATGAATCGCAATCGCACACCGCTAGCCGTCACAGTAGGAATTCTTGTAGCCCTCGGAGCGCTCTTCGTCTCCTTGAGCGGCTTCTATATCGATTGGCTCTGGTTTAAATCTGTCGAATTCACATCTGTCTGGAACAAGGTTCTGACGACAAAGGTTGAGCTCTTCCTTATTACAGGCTTGATAAGTTCGATTCTTATCTCTCTCAATATCTATCTCGCATATAAGCGCCGTCCTTTCTACGTTCCAACATCTATCGAACTCAATGGCGTAGAGCGCATCCGTGCTCAGATTGAGCCAATCCTTCGCTGGGTATTTATCGCGCTCTTTATCGCGATTACTTATTTCGCTGGAACATCAGGCACCTTGTATTGGAAGGAGTGGTTGCTCTTTAAGAACTCAACTTCTTTCGGCGTAAAGGATCCTCAGTTCAATCTCGACATCTCATTCTTTGCATTTAAGTTACCTCTCTACCAAGCAATCATCTCTTGGGCAATCTCCGCTCTCGTACTTGCAGCCCTTGCCACCATCTTTGTTCATTACATGTATGGCGGAATCCGCACGCAAGGTGAAGGCGATCGCACGACTGTTGCAGCACGCGTTCAACTCTCAATTCTCTTCGGGCTCATCGTCCTCATGAAAGCAGTTGCTTACTGGTTTGATCGATATGCACTTGCTCTAAAGCAGAATAAGTTGATCACAGGTGCTACCTATACCGATGTCAACGCAACTCTCCCAGCAAAGGCAATCCTTGCGGGAATCGCAGTGGTCTGCGCACTCCTATTCTTTGCAAATATCATCCGACGTTCATGGCTCTTGCCAGCAGCAGGAACTGCATTGATGGTCGTTTCATCCGTTCTTATCGCAGGTATCTACCCAGGAGCTGTTCAGCAGTTCCAGGTAAAGCCATCTGAATCATCGAAAGAAGCGCCCTATATTCAGCGTAATATCGATGCAACCCGCGCTGCCTACGGCCTGACCAATGTCGATGTTCAGGATTACAACGCAACTCTGACTACATCATCAGGACAGCTGGCCAGCGATGCATCAACTATTAACAATATTCGTTTGATGGATCCCAATGTTCTATCACCAACATTCCGCCAACTTCAGCAGATCAAGCCATATTACGGATTTACAGAATCCCTCGATATCGATCGCTACACAGTTAACGGAACAACTCGTGATGCAGTAGTTGCTGTTCGTGAACTCAATATCGATGGAAATCCAAGCCGTAACTGGATTAACGATCACCTTGTTTACACACACGGCTTCGGCTTTGTTGCAGCATATGGAAATACAGTCGATGCTGATGGAAAGCCAAGTTTTATCGTTGGTGATCTTCCTCCAACATCAGGTCTCGGAAAGTTCGAGCCACGCGTCTACTTCGGTGAGAACTCTCCTGAGTACTCCATCATCGGAGGAAAGGCAGCAGGATCAAAGGCGACACCGGTCGAATTCGATTACCCAGATGATGCCTCTTCAAGTGGCCAGAAGAATGTGACCTACACAGGTACAGGTGGAGTCCCTGTCGGTGGCATGCTCAACAAGTTGGTCTTTGCAATCAAATATGGCGAGCAGAGAATTCTTCTCTCAAGCTTGATCAATAAGGATTCAAAGATTCTCTACAACCGCAATCCACGTGATCGCGTTGCAAAGGTCGCTCCATGGCTCACACTCGATGGTGATCCATATCCAGCTGTTGTCGGCGGAAAAATCCTCTGGATCGTTGATGGTTACACAACGAGCGCTGGATACCCATACTCTGAAGGAACATCACTTGCTGATGCGACGACAGATGCTCTTACACGTAACTCTGCATCCATTACAGCGCAGGGTAATCAGCGAGTCAGTTATATCCGCAACTCTGTTAAGGCAACGGTTGATGCATATAACGGCACAGTCACTCTCTACCAGTGGGATGAGAAGGATCCAGTGCTGAAGAGCTGGATGAAGGCATTCCCAAAGACTGTTCAGCCAAAGAGCGCAATCTCTAAGGATCTCCTCGAGCACATCCGCTACCCAGAAGATCTCTTCCGTGTGCAGCGCGATGTTCTCGCTTCGTATCACGTGAAGACTGCAGCTGCCTTCTACGGCGGTCAGGACTTCTGGCGCGTGCCTAGCGATCCATCATCATTTGGCAATAACAGTGGTGCACAGCCTCCTTATTACCTCACATTGAAGTTACCTAATGAGAAGGCTCCAGCATTCTCATTAACAACCCCATTTGTTCCACGAGGTGTTCGCGAAAACCTCACTGCCTTTGCAGTGGTGAATTCAAAGCCTGGTTCGGATTATGGAAAGATCACAGTGTTGCAGTTGCCTCGAAGCACCAACATTGCAGGTCCTTCTCAGATTGCATCGAACTTTGAAGCTAAGCCAGAAGTTGCGAATGCACTTTCATTGCTTCGCCAAGGTGGTTCTGATGTTGTGCTCGGTAACTTGCTGACACTTCCAGTTGGCGGGGGTCTCCTCTACGTACAACCTGTCTATGTGAAGGCGACATCGAATACATCTGCATATCCACTCTTGCAGAAGGTGCTTGTCTCATTCGGAGATAACATCGGATTCGATAGTTCACTCAAGGGTGCACTCGATCAGGTATTTGGTGGAAACTCTGGAACATCATCTGCAACAACACCATCTTCACCGACAACAACAAATAGCTCTGCTGATTTATCTGCAGCACTTGCCTCTGCAAAGCAGGCAATCGCTGATGGACAAGCGGCACTTGCAAAGGGCGATTTCGCTGCATATGGTCGAGCACAAGATCGCTTGAAGTCTGCGATTGCTGCTGCGATTGCTGCACAATCTCGCGCTAAGTAAGTCGAGTTATTTCACCGATTTGGTGATGTAAGCGCAGTTCGCATAGAATTGCGCTTACCGACGCGGGGTGGAGCAGCTCGGTAGCTCGCTGGGCTCATAACCCAGAGGTCGTAGGTTCAAATCCTGCCCCCGCTACCAATGTAGTAACGCGAATGGCCGTCTCAATAGAAGTTATTGAAGGCGGCCTTTCGCTATTCTTAAGTAATTATGAGGCCACAAATTAAGCCATCCATCTCGGGCTATGCGCTCCACGTCATGACTGCAAGTGGAGCAGCAGCTGGACTCCTCGCCCTTCAAGCGGTTATCGATAACAATGTCCGAGGTGCTCTTCTCTGGCTTCTCGTCTGCCAGGTCCTCGATGGCCTCGATGGACCGATTGCCCGAAAGATCGATGTCGTATTTAACGCCCCACGAGTTGATGGATATGTCCTCGACCTCATCGTTGATTATGTGACATGCGTAGTCGTGCCGGTAGCGTTGATGGTTCGACTCAATATGTTGCCAGCTGAGTTTCAGACTCTTATTGCATCAATAGTCATTCTCTTATCCGCACTCTGGTTCGCCCGAACAGATATTGAGACCGAGGATCACTGGTTTAATGGATTTCCAGCTGTCTGGAACCTCGCCGTTCCAACCTTCCTCATCTTTGATCTCTCCAAGCAACAAGTTGCTGTGGCGACCGTCTTGCTCGCTGTTTCACAATTAACAAATATTAAGTTCCCGCACCTGGTTCGAGTACAGAAGTGGCGCAAGATCACTCTTCCATTTGGAGTTCTCTATACGCTCACACTTCTTATCTTGTCTTGGACCTACTCAAATCAAGATGGAGTCCAGAGCTCGCTCGTTGCAGATATTGTGATGATTGCCTTCCCGCTCTATATCGGTGCAATCTCACTAATTCGAACTTTTACCGGATCCGAAGAGAGTTAGTCACAACAAATAAACTGCTCAGCGCCATCGCCGCTGCTGCATACATTGGGGTCATTAAACCCATTGCAGCAATAGGTAGGCCGATAGTGTTGTAGGCAAATGCCCATCCGAGGTTTGTGCGGATTGTGCGCAATGTTCGTCGTGAAAGATTGAGTGAATCGATAACACCCATTAATTGTGGGCGCATCAAGGTGATATCTGCCGTTGAAATAGCAGTATCTGTACCTGTTCCCATAGCGATACTGAGATCTGCTTGAGCAAGCGCTGCTGCATCATTTACGCCATCGCCGACCATCATTACCTTATGACCTGCGCTCTGGAGTTCCTTCACCTTCTCAATCTTGCCTTCAGGGGTAGCTCCAGCTACTACAAATTGAGAAGTGATACCTACCTGTGAAGCAATGAGCTCTGCAGATTCTTGGTGATCGCCAGTAAGAAGCCAGCTCTCAATTCCACGAGCACGAAGAGCAGTAATTGTTTCAGCTGCATCTACCTTCACTACGTCACCAGTTGCAAAGAGCGCGATTGCTACGCCATCGATTGCTAAGAGTGAGGTTGTATATGACGCTGCCTTTGCTGCAGTGATGGCTTCAACCAAGTGCTGATCAAGTGCGACCGCGCTATGTGAAACCGACTCGGGTGAGCCAATAATGACAACCATCGTCTTACCGAAGGCACTTACTCGTGCAGCGACGCCGGCACCAGGGGTCTGGGTGTAATCAGAGACAGATAACTTCTCTGAAGATTGAGATGTGCAGTAATTGACGATCGCCTTTGAAACTGGATGATCATTCTGACTCTCAAGAGCCAGTGCAAGTGAGAGAACGTTCTTCTCATTGAGGACCCCCTGAAATGATGCACCAAGTACTTTCTGGGCAGAGGTTGGAATCTCGACTGAACGAACCTGCATCGCTCCATCGGTGAGGGTTCCAGTCTTATCCATGACGACTACATCGATCTCGCGGGCAGCCGATAGGACTCGAGGTTGGCGGATAACAATGCCACGAAGAGCTCCGCGCCCTGATGCCACTAGTAGCGCGACAGGAGTCGCTAATCCCAGTGCGCATGGGCAGGCAATTACAAGCACAGTGATGGCGGTCGATACTGCAACGGTAAGTGTCCTACCTTCTACGTAGTACCAGAAGAGATAAGTACCAATAGCAAGAGTTGTCACAGCAGGCACAAATATCGCAGCAATTTTATCTGCGCTCTGCTGAATAGGAGATTTTCCAGCCTGAGCAGTGACGACCATCGCGGTTATTCGCGCCATCTCTGTATCACTACCTACACGCGTTGCACGAACGATGATTCGACCATTGTTATTCAATGCAGATCCAATGACTCGATCACCTGGTGCAATATCAATGGGAAGTGATTCGCCTGTAATAAGTGAGTTATCGACAGTCGTAAGACCCGAGATAACAATGCCATCTGTTGCAATGCGAGTACCTGGCTTTACGACAAACTCATCGCCTACCTTGAGATGCGAGATTGGGATGACGACTTCGCTACCACTTCTTAATACTGTCACCTCTTTCTCGCCTAATGCGAGCAGGGTTGAGAGCGCGCTACTTGCACTTCTCTTTGCGCGAGATTCAAGGTAACGACCAAGAATTACGAAGAGAAGAACACCAGCTGCAACCTCTGTGTAAAGATCGCCCTTACCGGTACATGTTGCATAGAGGGACCATGAATATGCAGAGAGTGAACCGAGTGAGATAAGCGAATCCATCGTTGGGTGGAAGAAGTTTCGAATTGCTGCGCGATGAATTGGGAAGGCGACAATAAAAATTAATGGAGTTGTCAGAGCAAGCGCTAGCCATGAAGCGAAGTGGTGATCAGAGTTTGGCGGAAGCGGCCAGCCATTGGAGATGAAGATATTGAATAGCCAGTCGCCGACTGATTCATGCCAAGACATCACCATCGAGATTGCGATTGTTGGGATGGCGAAAATGGTTGCGAAGAAGAGAGCTTTCGCGGCACCTTTCCGGTGAAGTGCTGGGTCGCGACGATCTTCAAGAAGTGAAGCGCTATATCCAGCGGCTTTCACCGCCTTAATAATCACCTCTGCTTTGACTTCAGCAGGTGCCACAATATGAACTGTTTCAGATGCGAAGTTCACAGAAGCGCTTACACCCGGGATTGAGTTAAGGCTGCGTTCAACCGAATTAACGCAGGCGCTACAAGTCATTCCACTTACTGCAAATGTCTGCGGCACCATCGTTGCCTTCGTGAGGTCAATTCCTGCTAGATCCGCAATATTTTTCTCATCTCGCTCATTTCGAGGAGTCTTGTGATGCATCAGATCAATCTTGATATCTTCCACGAGGAATCTACTTTCTCAATGACTCGATAATGAAACTATGGAGCGCTGCATTTGCAGAAACGCCATTGCCCCCATGAGGGCCAGGTGTTCCATCTGTATTTGAGAAGATGCCACCAGCCTCGGTAACAATAAGATCGAGCGCTGCCATATCCCAGAGAGCAAGGATCGGTTCAACTGCCGCCTCAAGGGCACCTTCAGCTACCAACATATGTGACCAGAAATCGCCATATCCTCGTGTGCGCCAAGCCTTCGATAGTAAGTTCTGGAATGGCTCGAGCATCTCGCCCCATCCCGCAAAATCAGAGTATGAGATTGATGCATCTTCAATCTTTGAAACTCCAGAGACATGGATGCGCTTAGTTGTCTCGTGATTGATGGTGACAAATGCGCCTCCACCAAGATGAGCCGACCAACGGCGGAATAGTGCAGGGGCGCTCACAACGCTGACGACAGTGCGTTGTTTTCCATCTGGAGTGCGTTCAACAAGTGCAATAAGCGTCGCCCAGGTAGGAACGCCACGCAAAAAATTCTTTGTGCCATCGATAGGGTCGATTACCCAGTAGCGATTCTTCTCGACGCCCTCATTGCCAAACTCTTCGCCGACGATTCCATCGTTAGGGCGATGAGCGTGGAGAAGTGCACGAATCGCTTCTTCAGAAGATTTATCTGCATCGGTGACCGGGGTGTTATCTGGCTTTGTTGTAACTGCAAGATCGATTGCTTGATAACGCTTGAGGGTAATTGAATCTGCAGCATCTGCCAATCGATGGGCAAGGGTGAGGTCTTCACCGTGCGAAAAGTGGCCCTCTGGGTTACTGCTCATGAGGTAAGTCTACGTAACTCTTTGCATCTAAGAGCGAACGTAAACTTTCCAGACGTAACTTTCTCTCTTCGGCATGCTCAGGAACCTCGTTCACCCATTGGTTGAGTGCGCATCCATCTTCAGCATGTGAGCAATGAGACATACAGGTCGCTGCGACCTCTGCAAGATCTGGGAAGGCTTCAACGATTTCGCGAGGATCGCGATGAGCAAGACCAAAGGCTCGAATTCCAGGTGTATCGATAATCCAACCACCTGCAGGAAGCTGCAGAGCAACTGCGCTCGATGAAGTATGTCGCCCTCTTCCGGTGACATCGTTGACATCGCCAGTCATGCGATCGGCCTCAGGGACCAAGTCATTGATCAGAGTTGATTTACCAACGCCTGAGTGACCCACCAATACCGAAACTTTTCCATTGAGGCGCGCAGCAATCTCTGCAACTTGAGCCGGACGCTCTGCAATCTTTGAAGAGGTTGTCATGATCTCAACGCCGAGCGCTGCGTACTTCTCCATAAAATCAGGGATCGGCGCAACATCGATCTTAGTTACAACAATAATTGGATGAATCTTCTCAATGAATGCACTGACCAAGAATCTATCGATGAGGCCTCTACGAGGCTCTGGGTTTGCAGATGCGACAACAATGATGAGTTGATTAATATTGGCAACGATGGTGCGTTCGAGCTTTGCTGCATCATCGACGGTTCTACTTAAAGAGTTCGTTCGATCATTGACCTTTACGATGCGAGCAAGAGTTCCTTCTGTGCCAGATGTATCTCCGACAATCTCAACTGAATCGCCGACAACAACTGACTTTGGTCCAAGCTCACGCGCTTTCATCGCAACAACGAGCTGTCCCTCTTCAGGCCCATCTTGAAGTACGCATCCACTGCGTCCGCGATCAACCGAAACTACAAGTGCAGTATGTGAATCACTATGAGAGGGGCGATCTTTACTTCGGCGACGTGTTGTTCGAGATGGGCGGATGCGCACATCTGATTCATCGTATTCGCGAGGCGTCATGCAGTTTTACCCATTTATTGGAGCAGGCTCTTCCAGAGTCCAGGGAAATCAGTAAGAGTCTTTCGTGTGGTTGCAATATTTTCGACCTCGATACCTTCGACAACAAGGCCAATAACAGCGCCAGCCGTTGCTAATCGGTGATCTTCATAGGTGTGAAATACACCAGCGTGAAGCGGCTTCGGAGTGATGTGAAGAGCAGTCTCTTCTTCAGTTACATCTCCACCGATTGAATTGATCTCACGAGTAAGGGCTGCGAGACGATCTGTCTCATGAAGACGAAGGTGGCCAATACCGCGTAGATGTGAGGGAGAGTCAGCTAGTGCTGCGAGTGCTGCAATTGAAGGCGTTAGCTCGCCGACATCATGGAGATCGATATCGATTCCATGAATTGAAGCTCCACCTGTGACCTTAAGGCCTGCATCTGTAAATTCGACCGTCGACCCCATCGCTGTGAAGATATCTCGAAGTTGATCACCAGGCTGAGTTGTCTTCTTTGGCCAATCTGAAATCGTGATTGAACCACCGCAAACCATTGCCAGTGAAATAAATGGTGCAGCATTAGAGAGATCCGGTTCGATCACAAGATCAACCCCATTGAGCTCACCTGGTTCAACGCGCCATGTCTGAGCAACCTCATCGACTGTGACAGTTGCACCGAAGTCACGGAGCATCTGCACCGTCATTTCAATATGCGGCATTGATGGAAGCGTTTCACCTGAATGCTTGACCGTAATTCCGTTGGTCATACTTGGACCGACTAAGAGAAGAGCTGATAAGAATTGGCTCGATGCGCTTGCATCAATGGTGAGTGATCCACCAGGTATTGCTCCTCGTGATTTCAACACCATCGGCAGTGAGTAACGACCTTCGTGCTCAATTTCGATTCCAAGATCTTCAAGAGCTTTAATCACAGGGCCAAGGGGGCGTTCGTAGCTGCGTGCATCGCCATCAAATGAGATATCACCATCGGCGAGGGCGGCAAGTGGAGGCAAGAAACGCATCACCGTTCCAGCATTTCCAACATCAACCTTTGCCGGGCCTCGTAGCGCTGAAGGTGTAATGACCCAATATTCGCCGGTGGAATCTGACTTACTTTCGATGCCCACGCCCATTGCGACGAGACCAGCTGACATCAACTCGGAATCGCGAGAGACGAGTGGCTTTCGGATAATAGAAGGTGACTTTGCCTGCGCCGCGAGAATCAACGCGCGATTGGTTACAGATTTAGAACCAGGAATTGTGACGATTGCATCGACCGACTTGGTTCCGCGATAAGGCGCGGGCCATAGCGGATGCGAAGAATTCATAGGTCAATCGTACCCCGTTACAATTTCGATATGTGCGGGCGTTATGCGATGGCTCAGAGCCAAGAAGAGATTGTCGCCTTCTTCAACCTCGTCGAAAATGACTCCAATCCAACGCTGCCTCTCAATTGGAACGTAGCCCCTACCAATGAGATTTATATCGTCAAAGATCGCGATCGTGAAAGCCACCTGCGAGTTCTCGATACGGCATCGTGGGGATTAATCGCGCCATGGCAGAAGAACTTTGCCGATGCGCGTACTGGTCAATCCCATGCAATCAATGCGCGAAGTGAATCGATTCATGAGAAGCCAACATTTCGCGATGCATTTCGAACTTCACGTTGTTTAATTCCCGTAACTGGCTATTACGAATGGGCGACCTCTCTCGGAAAATATCCGCCGAAGCAACCCTTCTACATCACCAGTGAGAACGGATCACCACTTTCGGTTGCTGGCATCTGGAGCAGTTGGCGAAGTGAGAGCGGTGAAGAGATTCAGAGCGCATCAATTATTACTCGCGAAGCGGTGGGAGAGTTAGCGACAATCCATAGTCGGATGCCGGTCTTTATGCCGCGTGATCGTTGGCAAGAGTGGCTTGACCCGACCAATCGCGAGATTACCCATCTTCAAAGTTTGATGGCCAACGATGAGCCCGCTGCAGGTTTGATTACCCGACCTGTTTCGCCACGGGTAAATCTGGTTGCCAATAATGGCCCCGGAATCATTGAAGAGATTGAACTCGGAGAGCCCGAAACACTCTTCTAGTTCAGAGAATTCGTAGCACTTCTTAAGGTGATAACCGACCCTTCTCGGGTTAGGATGATTGCAATGACATCGAAGGATTTAGTTCTAGAGAGCGCGGCCGATCGCACCATTCGGTTCGAGCGCGATGCTCTTGCCTTCACGGATCAGCTTTACTCAGCCGCTCTTCGCTATACAAAGAATCCAGAAGATGCTCGCGATTTAGTTCAAGATACTTATCTCAAGGCATTTACCTCCTTTCATCAATTTGAAGAGGGTACAAACCTGCGCGCTTGGCTCTATCGCGTCCTGACAACAACTTTTATCAATACATACCGCAAAGATCAGCGTCGCCCACAAGTTGCGCAGGCAGAGCTTGAAGATTGGCAACTTGCTCAGGCTCAATCACACACAAGCGATCTCGGTAAATCTGCAGAGGCAGAGGCGTTAGAGAATCTTCCGGATAGCGATATCAAGCGAGCACTTCAAGAGATTCCAGAAGAGTTCCGCATGGTGGTCTACCTTGCAGATGTCGAAGGTTTTTCTTATAAAGAGATTGCAGAGATTGTTGGAGTTCCTGGCGGCACCGTGATGTCACGACTTCACCGTGGTCGCAAGCAGTTGCGCGAGAAGTTAGCGGATTACGCCAAAGAGCTCGGTTATTCAGTGGCGACTTCGAAGAAGGCGGTATCTGCAGCAAAGAAGCTAGCTGCAACCGATGCGCTGGCCGAAGATGCCCTTGAGAGTGAAGGCGGGGTGATTGAAGAATGAGTTATATCGAAATTCAATGTGGCGATGTTCTCTCATCGGTCATTTTTATTATCGAAGGTGAGCTAGAACAGCTTCCTCAGCGTTCTGCAATCGAAGAGCACATCAGCACATGTCTTCCGTGTACAACAGAGATTGCTCACGAACGAGCAATGCACGACTTATTGCAAGAGACGCTACGTCGTACATGTAATGAGCGCGCCCCAGAAGATCTACATGAGGCTATCCACCGCCAACTTCGCGCACAGATGGCAGGAGCTACTGAAGTATTTACACAATTCAGCATGACTGAGATCTCCATTGAAATTGATGAGTTTGGCAATATCGAGCACCGCGAGATTCAGATTGAGCAGACCCATATTCAGCACTTTATTGATCAGGACCCCGATGAAACCCGTTGATGAAGTCTTGGGGGCGGTTGGATTCTCTGTAATGACAGTTCGCCCAGGCGATACAGCGCTTGCGATGGGACTCTCCGAGCTACCGGTGGTTGCTGCCTCACATCTATTGCATGCGATGGAATCTGCAACGATTGCAGCGCTGAGCGAACATCTCGACAATGGTGAGACGACTTTTCTACTATCGACAACAATCGAACTCTTGGCATCTGCTCAGGTCGGTGATGAACTGCGCGCAAATGCTCGTTGTAGCTCTATTGATGGTCGCGAATTAACTTTCCTGTGCGAGATCTATCAAGGTGATCGTCATATTGCACAGGCTGAGATAAAAAGAGCGACAGTGGAGCGAGTAACTTTCCTCGCACGCACTGCCGCTGAAGAGCTCTTAAGAAACTAGCTCTAATCTTTTCCTATTAAACGAGAGAGGCGATTACGCCTTCTTTGTCTCCCAGAAGATTGCTGCAATCTCATCGATCTTTGCGATCAATGAATCTGCAACTGCAACATCCTGTGTGCCCTTTGTTCCAGCAGCGCCAGCAAGCTTTGTTGCCTCATTGAAGAGTGTGTGAAGCTGTGGGTACTTCTCGAAGTGAGGAGCCTTGAAGTAATCAGTCCAGAGAACCCAGAGATGATCCTTGACTGCATGTGAACGCTCTTCCTTGATTGCAACAGAACGTGAACGGAAATCAACATCTGTATTAGCTGCGTACTTCTCCATGCATGCCTTAACAGAGAGCGCTTCGATGCGAGCCTGTGCTGGGTCATAGACGCCGCATGGGAGATCGCAGTGAGCGAGGACAGTTGTCTTTGGTGCCAAGATTGTTGTTAGTAGGTTTCTCATGGTTCAAAGATTAGTCGAGCCATGCCTAGACTGCACCTTATGAGCAAGAAATTCTCGACTGTACTCGTAGAGGGTGAATCAATGCTCCCTACATATGCGCCGGGGGATTGGTTGATGGCACATTGGGGCAATTACGCCTTGAAATCCAGCGGCTTCTCGCTCGGCAATATCTTCGGGGATCGAGTCACCGTCGGGGATGTAGTCGTAATTGAGCGCCCTGAATATCCGGGTATCTTCTACGTAAAGCGCATCACCGAGGTTCGCGATGAGTCGAATCAGATATTTGTGAGCAGCGATAACCCTGAAGGCACAGATTCTCGCGATTGGGGATGGCTTCCAGCGGTCTCTGTGCAAGCAAAGATTATTTCTCGAGTCCGTAAGAAGAAGTAGTTGAAAAGAAAACCCCGGCTCCGTTTCCATAAAGGAATATAGAACCGGGGTTTTTCTTTAACTCTTTAGCGAGTAAAGGCTTCCTGCAGTAGCGCCTTCAATTCTTCCTCGTGCAAGTGGTGGTTACCAGTTGCAGGTGATGCTGTTGAGCGACGCGAAACGCGGCGGAATACACGATCATCAATTGCGCGACCGCCGAGAGCCTCAGAGGTACGAAGTGCAATGTGTGGCCATGGACCTTGGTTCGCTGGCTCATCTTGAACCCAGAGAAGGTTTGCATTTGGATGCTTTGCAGCTTCCTCACGCATCGCATCGATTGGGAGTGGATAGAGAAGTTCAACGCGAACAATCGCAGTTGTGTTCTCGCCAAGCTTTTCGCGCTCTGCAACGAGATCGTGATAGATCTTGCCTGAACAGAAGATGAGGCGTGAAGCGTTCTGAACCTTGTCGTCACCGATTACTGGGCGGAATGTTCCGCTTGTGAAATCAGTGAGCTGTGATGCTGCAGCCTTGAGGCGCAACATCGACTTCGGTGTGAAGACAACCATTGGGCGACGTGTTGGGTTAGCAACGTGCCAACGCAACAAGTGGAAGTAAGACGCTGGTGATGATGGTTGTGCGACAGTCATATTGTTCTCAGCGCAGAGCTGCAAGAAGCGCTCGATTCGTGCTGATGAGTGATCTGGGCCTTGGCCTTCATAACCATGTGGAAGCAAGAGAACTACTGATGAACGCTCGCCCCACTTCTGAAGAGCTGATGAGATGAACTCATCAACAACAGTCTGAGCGCCGTTAACGAAGTCTCCGAACTGGCCTTCCCACATGACTAGAGCTTCAGGGCGAACCACTGAATAGCCATATTCGAAGCCAAGAGCTGCATATTCGCTAAGAAGTGAGTCAACAACGAAGAACTGGTTCTCATCTTGAATCATTGAGCGAAGCGGTGTCCACTCGTTTGCATTCTCTGCATCAACAATTACCGCGTGACGATTTGAGAATGTTCCACGACGTGAATCCTGTCCAGCCAAACGAATTGGATGGCCTTCCTTGAGGATTGAGCCGAATGCAAGGAGTTCACCCATAGACCAATCGATTGTTCCATCGTTGAGCATCTCTGGACGCTTTGCCAACTGTGGAGCCATCTTTGGATGGAGAGTAAATCCTTCTGGTGTTGCAATTTGAGTTGCTGCAATCTCACGTGCAAGTGGCTCAGAGATTGCTGTTGCAATCGCCTCAGCTGCTGGTGCAACTGGAGCCTTGAAGTTCGGATCGTGATCTGGAACGTGGTTTGCAACTGATGCAAAGACGGATTCAAGTTCTGCCTGGTATTCAGCTTGAACTTGTTGCGCCTCTTCAGGAGTGATGTCACCGCGACCAACGAGCGCCTCTGTGTAGAGAGTACGTGTTGTGCGCTTTGCACCGATCAACTTGTACATAAGTGGCTGTGTGAATGCTGGTTCATCGCCTTCATTGTGTCCACGACGGCGGTAGCAAACCATGTCGATAACGACATCTTTGTTAAATGCTTGACGATATTCAAATGCAAGACGTGCAACGCGTACACATGCCTCTGGATCATCGCCATTGACGTGGAAGACCGGAGCTTCAATCATCTTTGCAATATCTGTTGAGTATCGCGCAGTGCGTGATGCATGTGGTGAAGTTGTAAATCCAACCTGGTTGTTAATGACAACGTGGATTGTTCCGCCTGTGCGGTAGCCAGCAAGACCTGATAGCTGGAGAGTCTCCATGTTGACGCCTTGACCCGCAAATGAAGCATCGCCGTGCATCAAGATTGGAAGTACTGAATATGCACCCTTGTTATTGAGGCGATCCTGCTTTGCCCGGACAATGCCTTCAAGTACTGGGTTTACAGCCTCAAGGTGTGATGGGTTAGCTGCGAGATAGATCTTTGTCTGCGCACCAGAACCAGCAGTAAAGACGCCTTCAGTACCCAAGTGGTACTTCACATCGCCAGAGCCGTGTACTTCATTCTCTGCGTAGTGTCCCTGGAACTCCTGGAAGATCTGACCTGATGACTTGCCCGCAATATTTGCAAGCATGTTGAGGCGGCCACGGTGCGGCATACCAATACATACTTCATCGAGACCGCGCTCTGCAGCAGCTGAAACGATTGCATCGGTCAATGGAATTACAGATTCTCCACCTTCGAGTGAGAAGCGCTTCTGTCCCACAAACTTTGTCTGCAAGAAAGATTCGAATGCTTCTGCGCTATTGAGCTTACGAAGAATACGTAGCTGCTCTTCGCGATCAACCTTTTCAAACTTCTTCTCAATATTATCTTGGAACCACTTACGCTCTTCTGGGTTTGAGATATACATGTACTCAACACCGATTGAGCGGCAGTATGAATCACGAAGAAGTCCGAGAATCTTGCGAAGTGGAAGGAAAGCCTTTCCACCGAATCCACCTGTTGCGAATTCACGATCGAGATCCCACAAAGTGAGCCCATGTGTCTGCACATCGAGATCAGGATGTGTGCGCTGACGGTAGACGAGAGGATCTGTATCTGCCATGAGGTGTCCCCATGTGCGATATGCAGCAATCAACTGCTGAACGCGGGCAGTCTTATCAATCTCTGAATCTTTTGTAACTGCAAAGTCTGGTGCCCAACGAATTGGCTCATATGGAATGCGAAGCGCTGTAAAGATTTCATCGTAGAAACCTTCAGCACCAAGAAGAAGTTCATGAATGCGTCGAAGGAAGTCACCTGATTGAGCACCTTGAATAACGCGGTGATCGTAGGTGCTTGTGAGTGTAAGAACCTTGCTGATTGCCATACGAGCAAGAGTTGCCTCTGAAGCGCCCTGGAATTCAGCTGGATAGTCCATTGCACCAACGCCCATGATGAGGCCCTGGCCCTGAACGAGACGAGGAACAGAGTGAATGGTTCCGATTGTTCCTGGGTTTGTCAGTGAAACAGTTGTTCCTGCGTAATCTTCAACAGTAAGTGTTCCGGTACGAGCCTTCTTTACAGTCTCTTCATATGAAACCCAGAACTGACCGAAATCAAGTGCTTCGCATCCTTTGATTGATGGAACCAAGAGCTGACGTGTTCCATCAGGCTTTGCCAAGTCAATCGCAATACCGAGGTTGATGTGCTCTGGCTTTCCAACAGCTGGCTTGCCATCGACTTCGCCGAAGAATGCATTCATCTCTGGCATCTGGCGAATCGCCTTGATCATTGCATATGCGATGATGTGTGTGAAAGAAACTTTTCCACCGCGACCGCGAGCAAGGTGGTTATTAATAACAATGCGGTTATCAATCATTAACTTCGCAGGAATTGCGCGAACTGATGTTGCAGTTGGAACTGTGAGAGAAGCTTCCATTGATTGCACAACGCGACCTGCGACTCCACGAAGTGGTTCCATCGTTGCGGCGCTTGGTGTTGCAAGAGTTGGAGCCGGCTTAACCTCAGCCTGTGCTGGAGTTGTCGGTGTTGGTGCGACTTCACGGACAACAGGTTGAGTTTGGACTGGAGCTGCGGCAACTGGCGCTGGAGTAACTGGTGCAGCTGTAATCGGCGCGCTTGCGGCAGGCATTGAAATATTCGGAGCAACAACCGGCTTCGGTGTTGGTGGAACACCTGCACTTGGAGCGGCAGCCGGCTTACCTGCGCTTGGGTTGTTCTGGAAGTAAGTCACCCACTCTGCAGGTACTGAAGATTGATCTGCTTGGTATCGCTCGTACATCTCTTCAACGAGCCAATCATTTGCACCGAAATCTTGTCCTGAAGACACTGAGCGCTCCTTTGCGTTCTCATTTCCACCGACCTGCAGGCTAAGAGTAACGGCTGAGGGGCACCTATATAAATGGTGAAAAGGGGCTCAGAGACGCGAGATAGCGCACACTTTCAAGGGATTCCATCGATTTGAAGTGGCAGGGCAGGTGAAGCGCTGGGAGGGTTTGCCCATGAATCTCACAGGTCGAAATCTTGCTCTCATCACAGGTGGCAGCCGGGGTCTTGGTTTCGAGACGGCAAAGGCTCTGAGATCACAGGGCTTTGATCTAATTCTTGTTGCAAAGGATTCTGCTCGTCTCTCTGAAACGAAAACTGCCCTGCTCTCAGATGGCGATACTCACTCTGTCGACGCATATTCAATTGATTTCGAAAACGCTGAGGCAACCTCCTCCGCGCTGGAAGCAATCGCTGTGACGCATCCGGATATCACGCACTTGATTCTCGCTCACGGTGTGATGAGCGAGAAGATGTCGAAGACACTTAAGACAACAGATGCTGAATGGCGTCGAGTGATGGCCATCAATTTAGATTCTGTATTTCAAATAGTTAATCGACTTGCTCCTGCAATTGTCGAAGCACGCCATGGTCGCATCGTGATCTTCTCTGCATGTCTTGGTCGAATGTCAGGACCTGGAAATGCTGGGGGACTTGCTCCATACAGAATTAGTAAAGCCGGTGTGAATGCTCTTGTGCGAAACCTTGCACACGAGACAGGTCTAGGCGCCCGTGGAGTTCTCGTGGATGCAATGTGTCCAAATCATTCACGCACCGATATGGGCGGACCGGATGCACCACGAAGTGCAGAAGAAGGTGCAGAGACAGCAGTCTGGCTTGCTACTCGTGAATTTGATAAAGCATCAGATGATTTCCAGAAGAACACAACTGGCGTCCTCTGGGAGGATCACAAGATTGTTCCTTGGTAGCAGATTGTCTACGCGCCAATAGAAATGGCAGCGACAATTACAAGCGCTCCAACAACAGAAATGACAATTGCAACCCATGCCATTGTTAATAGCGATCCTAAGTTCTTATCAATTGACGTTGCTTTGTCTTTGATTGCATTGAGAGTTGCCTTTAATTCGTCTAGGTCTTCGCCTAGAGCTTCTTTATCTTCATCTGAAAATGACATAAATTCTCCTAAGTTTCACTTAATTCAGACAGCTTGTGTAAGCAAATGTTAAGTTCTTTTACTTTAAGAATCTACAGATCTATTTAGTTTGAATGGTCATGTTCACATTGACTTTCAATGGTTATGTGAAACTAGGGAGATGAACTCGACTCTCTTTAAGAAAATCCTCCCGATGGTGTTGCTTCTCTCTCTACTGCCCCAGGCAAATAGCGCTTTTGCTGAAACTTCCAATTGGAAAGTCTCGACGCAAAAAAGCACCGGAGAATTTTCTGCTGATAAAGTCGAGACTCTTTCTCAAGATACCTATATCCTCACGTTCGCTTGTAGATCCAAGAAGACAAGCCATTTTTGGTTTGTGCTTACAAGCACCAGAGGAACTATTCAAGGTTGGCCTTTTGCCACACAGTCTTCTATTACAGTCTCAACCGACAAATTAAAGCCATTCAATTGGCCAGTTACTGTGGACAATTACCAGGCTCAGTTCAAAGATCCCGTAAAGCTGTTTTCAAAACTAATTGGATCCAAGACGATCTCATTTACTTATCTAAATCGAGCTGACAAAATAGAGACATTTCGAACATCGGGCCTTAAAGATGTAAGTGGCATGAGTGCATATTCAAAAGCGGGATGTTAAGAACCAGTAGCGATGTGGATTCTCTCTTGAAAGGTTGGGTGTTTTGAAATGAGCAATAGTCAAATGATGGGCGTAAGAGTTCTCTGCATAGCCTTAGGTTGGGGATTCGGGGCAATTATTTTCGGCACCGAAGCCACGTGGCTCTTTGATATCAAATCTTTCATCTGGTGTGGAATAGCAGGGGCCGGTATTGGTGGACTGCTTACAACTCAGAAGTAATTGATTTCATTTCGTTGAGTTCTTGATGTTTAAGAACAAAGTTACGATCACTGTTAATCCCATAGCCGCGATAGGAATTGCGAGCCAATAAAGGCCTGCTTCGAATTGATATTTCGCAACTCCTAGCGCAATCAAGTTAGCGAGAATCGCAGGGGAGTTTGCCCAACGCTTTCCAGACTTCACGCCACGAGCAAGTGCAAAGAGTCCAGCAGAACCTGCAAGTGCAAAGACTGTCACTCCAAGATACGGTGCCCACTCTTTATCGTGTGTAAATCCGAGAGCGATCATGTATAGGGCAATTACCAAAACAAGCGCAGACTCAATTGAGAGCACGCTCGCGGAAGTTCTGGTTATTTGAATATCTTTCGAATTCCCTGTGCTCACATCCGGAAACTTATCACCAAGAGCGTCGGTAGCACCACGCCTAGTTAAGAAATATGACTGAATGTATTGAGAGTAAGAAATTATCCACATGGGCCAGAGTTGAGAGATTTAATTTGTCACCCGCACCCTAACTTCGCCCCATGGAAAAGGCTAGCGAGATTGCACCATCAGTTGTCTTTGGCGCGATCTATCCATTTATTTGCGACAACACGATAGAAGAAATCTGGATCAACTCCCCAGAGAGAATATTTATCGCAAGAAAAGGCAAGAGTGAACTCACAAACCTTATTCTCACCGCCCAAGATGTGCGAGAGCTTATAGAACGAACTTTGCTCTGGAGCGGTCGCAGACTCGATCTCTCACACCCATTTGTTGATGCCCGGCTACCTGATGGCAGCAGGCTTCACGTAGTTATCCCAGAAATAACTGCAGAGCATTGGGCTGTGAATATTCGCAAACATATTGCGCAATCACTCTCACTAAGCCAACTCTCTGAGGCAGGACTTCTCACCTCTGAGATTTCTAGTTTCTTACAATCTGCCATTAGAGAAGGTAAGAATTTATTGATCAGTGGTGGCACACAGGCAGGCAAGACCACTCTGCTCAATGCACTCGCAAGTGAAATTCCGTATTCGCATCGAGTGGTGACTATTGAAGAAGTATTCGAAATTCACCCACGTCTTCCCGATGTCATTCAGCTTCAGACCAGAGGGGCGAATCTTCAAGGTGATGGAGAAATAACTCTAAGGCGACTTGTGAAGGAAGCGCTGCGAATGCGCCCTAACCGAATCATCATTGGTGAAGTACGTGAAGCCGAAGCTTTGGACCTATTGATTGCACTCAACTCAGGGTTACCGGGCATGGGCACTATTCATGCCAATTCTGCACGCGATGCGGTAATGAAATTGCAGACGTTGCCTTTGCTCGCTGGAGCAAATATCTCACACGCCTTTATTGTTCCAACGGTTGCATCTGCGATTGATTTCGTTGTGCAAATTGCAATGGATTATGAAGGGCAGCGTCGTGTAACTGAAGTTATTGCACTCACTGGCAGAACCGAAAAGTCTCAGATTGAGATGGAAACCCTCTGGGAATGGATTGATGGAGCGTACGTTGAGGGAATTGGTGTGGCAGCAATTCGATCACGTTTCACTCAAAGTCGGCCAAATGGAATGAGTCTACTTTGAAAAATAGGCTCAATATTAAAGAGGATGACCTCAAGCTTAGTTTGGTAGGGGTTGCAACTTTTCTCATTGCTTTCACTCTCTCCCGAACTCTGACAATTGGTTTTGTGATTTCACTTGTTGCCACATCCATGGCAAGAATTTCATCAAAGAGGAGCTCTTCCAAGAAATCTGAACAAATCCTTTTGGTTTTGCCCGAAATTATTGACCACCTCATCTCAGGAATTCAGTCCGGACTCTCGCTTAGCGAAACTTTAAGCAATCTTGCGGCTCGCGGACCTTCCGAGACAGAGGAATTCTTCATTCGGTTTAGGGAACATTTGAAATTGGGTACTAGTTTTGAAGATGCCATTTCAATCCTTCAAAGCGAGATCCAATTACGTGCAGCCGATCAGCTATTTGAATCACTTATATATGCAAAGAACTTAGGTGGCAGTGAACTGCTTTCTCTGCTTCGCCAACTGGGAGATTTCACAAGGCAAGACCTCTCTCTCCGTCGAGAGATTGCTGCAAAGCAAGGATGGATTAGGAACTCTGCACACTTATCTGCTGCAGCACCTTGGATTCTCCTCTTACTTCTCTCTGCTCAACCATCAACTGCAGCGGCATTTACCTCTCCACAAGGAGTCCTGATTCTAGGAATTGGGGCAGGTATGACCGCTCTTGCATATCTATGGATGGGAAAACTCAGCGCACTTCCAGAGCCAAAGAGAATCTTTGGAAGCGCGAAATGAACCTTCAGATAGGAGTGCCCTGCTTCATCGCACTTATTGCATTCTTCATCGCTGATGAAAATAGCCATTTAGTTCGGATCATCTTTAACAGTTCATTAAAAATTGGAAATCGAAAATCAGTAGAGAATCGTCTGGCGCAATTAGGTAAGAGTAAAACAGCTGACTTCGAGAACTTCAGAATTTCGCAGTTGGCTTACATCGTTGCGGGTGTATGCCTCGCTACTGTTGCACTTATTCTGACGCTCATCGGCTTTGGGCTATACCTTCTTCTCATCACGTCAATCCCGTTATTAACTCTGGTAATCACTGAGCGAAATCTCTCTAAACGGGTTTTGACTAGAAAGAAAGAGATTGAAGGTGAGTTTCCGGCGATAGTTGAAATGCTCACACTTGCAGTTGGTGCGGGAGAATCAACGGCCTCAGCGCTTAAGAGAATCACCCAAAGGGCTCATGGCCATCTTTCACTGGAATTAGCCCGAGTCGTGAGAGAGGTCGAGGGTGGGACTCCGTTTGCATCATCCCTCGATCAAATGAGTAAACGATTGAATTCCGACGCCCTCAGACGTTTCGTCGACTCGCTTATTATCTCCATTTCGCGAGGCACGCCACTAGTTGAAACTCTTACACATAGTGCCAATGAATCTCGGAATCAAGAGAGAGTGCGACTTCTCACTGCAGCGGGAAAATCTGAAATATCAATGATGATTCCAGTTGTATTTCTCATCCTTCCGATTTCCATTCTTTTCGCTCTTTTCCCGTCGCTTACAAATCTGAACCTCTTTAGCAATTAAGCAAAACTAAGTAAAAAACAATAGAAAGAGAAGGAGATCCACAATGAAGAAGTTCCAAACAATTCCCGGTATACAGCAAAAGTATGAAGAGGTATTAATCAAATTATCTTTTTGTGCGAAAGATCGAATTGAACGAATCTCTCACTCACGAGTCTTTAAAGCTATTTCAGATCAACGTGGAGATGTCCCTGGTTGGGTTTTGGTGGTCCTCATGACAACCGGCTTAGTGACTGCGATTTGGACTATAGCTGCGCCGAGATTGACCGCAATTTTAAAGAATTCTCTCGATGCCATGAACGGGATTCGTTAAATCTTGCTATGAAAGTACTTCTCAAAGCGATTCGAAGTGATCGCGGAAATGTTGAGAGTGCGATGGTCTTAATCCCATTGCTCTTGCTATTCCTTGTCGGAACACAGATTGCTGCTGCGACGCACCTGAGAAATTCAGAGAGGATTACCGCGCAGGATGAAGCGACCAAGAGAGCGATATCTGGCGAGTTCGAGGCGGGTGATGAATTCATACATATAGATAGCAGTGGTGATGGGCAGAACTTGGATCTTCTCATTACCCACCGCTCCCGTTCAATAACCGATCTAATTCCAGGCTTTCTGAGCGGAGTATCAAGCGCTCGAACAGTCGATCTGTACGGTTTCGCAGTTGTGGAGAATCAGAGATGAAAAATAATATTGAACGGGCTCTGCGCAAGGCGCGAAGAATGGCGTTGGATGAAGAGGGGAGCGCGGTCCTCGAGTTCGTAGCTTTAGCGCTTCCTCTCTTCATCCCTCTCTTCATTTTTCTCAATCAATATGCAACTTCTAGTAATGCACAATCCTCTCTGAGGACCCTTGGCCGAGAGATGGCGCGTGGATTCGTCACGAGCGAAAACGATCAAGTTGCCGAAAGAGTCACCTTTGAGATTTTCTCAAAGGGAGCGGGAGTTCTTGGATTTGAAGACGAGCTCGCAAATGGAACCCTCTCCTACTTTTATCAATGCAAGAACCAACCTTGTATCTCTCCTAATAATGAAATCGTCATAACGGTTAATTTAAGTAGCTCAAATACTTCAATCTCTACGGTGGAACATGTCTCCGCTTGGTCGTAAATTTCAACGGTTTATCAAGAATGATCGTGGCTCTATATCGGTAATAACTATCGGGCTATTTATCGTTCTGCTTACACTTATTCTGATACTTACAGATATTTCTTCCATCTATTTAGCAAAACGGTCACTCTCGATCGCCTCAGAGGCTGCCGTTCAATATGGAATGAAAAACTTAGATGCAGAGTCCTATTACTCAGGTGAGTACAACTTGAATCAACTATTAGTGAATAGCTTGGGTCAATCGGAGATAGACCCGGGGATTCCAATTGATTGCTCTGCGGGGCTCAATGACGTGCGCCAAATTCTCGATGAGTGGCAGAGAAATAGCGCAGCATCACAGCGAGAGAATCTCGACAGCTTTCAACTTACAGATTTCCAATGTGACGGTTTTCAAATATATGTTGAAACCTCGGCAATCGCTCGCATCCCCATTCCGATTCCCTTTATCAATCTCGATGAAGTATTGATTAAGACTCATGCAGGAGCCATAGGCGAACGAGCTGAAACGAATAATTTCTACGGATTCGATATCGGTTAGCCTAATCCGATGCTCGATGCGCTTGTGGCGTTGGAGAACTCGCTATCCTTCCTCCATGGCTCGCGAATACGCTCTCGAAATTGCTGAGATAAGCGCGACCCTCAAATCAATCGAGCAGGTGCTTGATCTTCCTAAGTTAGAGAAGGAATCTGTTGAGCTTGAAGAGGCTGCCGGTGTACCAAATCTCTGGGATGACCCAGATGCTGCACAGGCTGTAACAAGTAAGTTATCTCGAACCCAGGCTGTTATCTCTAAGTTAAAGGGCCTTCGTTCCCGCGTAGATGACCTACCAATTCTCTTTGAATTAGCAGCTGAAGAATCTGAAGGCTCAGCACTTGCAGATGCTGAAGGCGAACTCGATGCAACAAAGAAGGCAATCAGCGAACTTGAAGTCACAACCCTTCTCAGCGGTGAGTACGACAATCGAGATGCGCTGATCACAATTCGCTCTGAAGCTGGTGGTGTAGAGGCAGCTGACTGGGCGCAGATGTTATATCGCATGTATCTGCGCTACTGCGAGCGTCATGAATTTAAGACAGATGTACTTGAAACTTCTTATGCAGAAGAGGCGGGCATTAAATCCGCAACATTCCGCGTCAGTGCCCCATATGCCTATGGAACGCTCTCTGTAGAGCAAGGCACACACCGCTTGGTTCGTATCTCTCCCTTTGATTCGCAATCACGTCGTCACACATCCTTTGCTGGTGTTGAAGTAGTTCCAGTTGTTGAACAGAGCGATCACATTGAGATTGATGAGAAAGAAATTCGCGTCGATGTCTATCGCTCGTCAGGTCCTGGCGGACAGGGCGTTAATACAACTGACTCTGCGGTGCGCTTGACCCACATTCCAACTGGCATTGTTGTCTCATGTCAGAACGAACGTTCACAGATTCAAAATAAGGCAACTGCTATGGCAGTCTTGCAGTCAAAGTTATTGGAACGTCGCCGCCAAGAAGAGCAGGCGAAGATCAATGCACTTAAGGGCGATAACAGCGGCTCTTGGGGAAATCAGATGCGTTCATATGTTCTTGCGCCATATCAAATGGTGAAGGATCTTCGTAATAATCATGAGACTGGAAATACATCTGCAGTCCTTGATGGTGAGATCGATGATTTCATCGAAGCAGGAATTCGCTGGAGACGTTCTTCACACACCGCGTAACTCAGCCAAATTCACACGATTTCCTGAGCGTGAATAGCGCTCACATACGCTCATATTCGGCGTAGGTACCCTAAACTCGCACCAGTTCCAAATATAAGGAGTTCAGATTGATTCGCTTTGAAAACGTTACGAAGGTCTACGCGGGCCAGGAGCGTCCAGCTCTTGATAGCGTCAACCTCGAAATCACTAAAGGCGAGTTCGTCTTCCTCGTCGGTAAGTCGGGTTCAGGTAAGTCAACATTCCTGCGCCTCATCCTCCGTGAAGAGCGCCCAACATCGGGCATCATCCACGTTGCAGGTAAGGACTTAGGTTCACTCGCTAACCACAAGGTGCCAGAACTTCGTCGCCAGGTCGGAACCGTCTTCCAGGATTTCCGCCTCCTTCCTAATAAGACAATTTCAGAGAACATCGCCTTCTCATTGCACGTGCTTGGATATTCACAGAAAGAGATCAACCGCGAAGTTCCAGAGATGCTCGAACTCGTAGGCCTTGAAGATAAGGGCGATCGTCTGCCTTCAGAGATTTCAGGTGGAGAACAACAGCGTGTGGCGATTGCTCGTGCATATGTAACGAAGCCGCCAATCATCATCGCTGACGAACCAACAGGAAACCTCGACCCAGAGCTCTCAGTTGGAATCATGAAATTGCTCGATCGCATCAACCGCGAGGGCACAACAGTATTGATGGCAACGCACGACTCAGGAATTGTTGATCAGATGCGTAAGCGCGTTATCGAGCTCGATGGTGGACATGTAATCCGCGATCAGGTCCGTGGCGTTTATGGGTATACAGGTTAAGGACGGGGAGTAGAAAAATGCGCGCAGGTTTCCTCTTTAAAGAAGTTCGTATCGGACTTCGCCGTAACCTCACAATGACATTCGCTGTCGTTGTCACAGTTGCAATCTCACTCTCTCTTCTTGGAATTGGCTTGCTCTCAAATGCACAGGTCAATGCGATGAAGGATTATTGGTATGACAAGATTGAAGTCTCTGTATTTCTCTGCGGAACTTTGTCTGAGTCACCAACATGTGCCAACGGAGTTGTAACTCCGGATCAGCGCGCATCAATTAAGACAGATTTAGAGGCTCTTCCAGTTGTTCAGAGCGTCTTCTACGAATCACAGACTGAAGCATTTGCTCGCTTTAAGGAGCGCTTCAAGAACTCTGCAATTGCACAGAATGTGACAGCAGATCAGCTTCCTGAGTCATTCCGAGTCAAGCTCAAAGATCCAACACAATTTGATGTTGTTGTCAGCGCTTTCTCTGGGCGACCAGGTGTAGATATCGTTCAAGATCAGCGCACCATTCTCGAGAAATTCTTCAAGCTTCTCGATGTATTGCGAAATGGCGCACTACTTGTCGGTCTCTTCTCAGTTCTCACCGCCGCGCTACTCATTTCAAATACCCTTCGTATCGCAGCATTTAACCGCCGCCGCGAAACTGGTGTGATGAAGCTCGTTGGAGCCAGCTCTTGGTCAATCCAACTTCCATTCTTACTCGAAGGTGTCTTCTCAGCTGTTCTTGGCTGGGTATTTGCAACGGGCCTCTTGAGCGGTTTGAAGTATGTGGTTGACCAGAAGGTCGCGCCACTGCTGACATTTACCAAGTTCTTCGCTTGGAACCAGGTCTGGATCTCATCTGCGATTCTCCTTGGCGTCGGTCTCTTCGTTTCAATCCTCGCTTCGCTGATTACTCTTCGCCGTTATCTCAAGGTCTAACTCTTAGATACCCTTGGCTCATGGTTAAGGAGACGGGTCAAAAGCTGATCGCGCAGAATAAGAAGGCGCGTCACGATTACGCCATCCTTGATACATACGAGTGTGGAATTGTTCTTACCGGCACTGAAGTCAAATCACTTCGTGCTGGTCGCGCATCTTTGATAGATGGATTCGTAATGGTTGAAAATGGCGAGCTCTGGATGCATGGCGTTCATATCCCTGAATACACCGAAGGAACTTGGACCAACCACACCCCGCGTCGTAAGCGTAAGTTGCTCGTTCATCGCGAAGAGATCCGCAAGATTGCGGCAAAGACTAAGGATTCTGGCATCACATTGGTTCCATTGCAGCTCTACTTTAAAGATGGAAGAGCAAAGGTTGAGATTGCAGTAGCCAAAGGTAAGAAGGCTCACGACAAGCGAGATACTTTGCTCGAGCAGCAAGCTACTCGTGAGATTGAACGCGAAATTTCCTATCGAGTCAGCGGTAAGAATCGCAGCGGTCGAGACGACTGGTAGTCCATGCCGCTAACGATTGAGACTGAACGCCTCATCCTCCGCCCATTACGCGCAGATGATGTTGAAGATCTTCTCGAATATCAATCTCACCCAGAGATTGTTCGCTATATCCCTTGGCCAGAGCGCACTCGAGAGCAAGTTACTGAAGCTCTCACTAAAGCTATTGCAGATTGCAAGAACAAGCTTTCAGATAGTGGTGATTTCATCCTTCTTGCTTGGGAGCTCAAGAGCAGCGGCAAAGTTATCGGTCAATCCAATTCTGGGCTGGAATCAACGAGAGATCAGTTGGCAGATATCGGTTGGGTTACCCACCAAGATTTTCAGCGCCAGGGTTACGCCTATGAAGCGACTAATGCGCTGATGGATTATATTTTTAAGAATTTTCCAATTCACCGCATCATTGCCAATATCGATACTCGCAATCCTGAATCTGCGAAGTTGGCAGAGAAGTTAGGGATGCGACGTGAAGGTGAGTACAAAGATTCAGAGTTCTTTAAAGGGGATTGGTGCTCAATGTGGCTCTACGCAATCCTTAAAGAAGAGTTCAAGCACGCTCAGTAAGTTAGGGAATTTCGCAGAACCTTCTGGTGTTCAATACACTTGCAACACAAATAAATAGGGGGTGAACGGTCTCGACTTTAGCTGTTGAGACAGGGGAAGCGTGTCGAGGAAGCCGGGATGATCTCGTAAACCATGAAACCTGTGCACACATAACTGCAGACAACAGTCGCAGTGATTTCGCACTAGCTGCATAAGCTAGTTCCAAATCCGTCAGCCCAGGGGCGCTCTCGCTCTGGAATCTGGCGTCGCTAGAGAGCTCTTCATCTTCACGGCGTTACGAACGTGAGGAGAGAACAGTTTCGTAAATGAGTTCGTTGAATACTTGTGTTTGAGAGATTCAGGACTGAGAAAACGCAAATAACACTACACACGTAGAAGCCCTGTTTGAGCTCTGAAGGACCCGGGTTCGATTCCCGGCACCTCCACCATTTATCTACTCTTCGAGAAATCAACCTCTCGCTTGAGTGCATAAACATTTCCACCGATTGCAATCAGAGCAAAGAGCTTTGGTCCAAGCGGTGTGGTTTCATAGAGGAAGTTGATAGCGATAAAGATGCCAATAACTCCAATGCCGAGGATAAATACCCGACGAAGTGCGGTAAATCCACGGCGTCTAGTTGCAAGCTCTTGAATTTTTCGGTTGGTGAGACCGATATTGATTGGGCCTGAGAGCATCAAGATAGCGAACATCACAAGAATAAGCGTTGCTAGTGATTCCATTTAATACTCCTGGCTGTTAATTCTTTACGATAGAGAATAAGACCATATCGATCTGATCGCCATTGGGTTTAGTGACCCGATTACGCAAGAGGGCATCTCGCACCATTCCAGCACGCTCCATCACGCGCTGCGAAGCGAAGTTATTGAAATCAGCCATTCCCTCAATACGGCGAAAGGCCATGATGTTGAGCGAGAAATCTAAGATCGATTGGAGCGCCGCTGTACATAGCCCGCTTCCGCGATGAGACTTCTCAATCCAATATCCAACTTCAGCACAGTGATCAGTCAATTGGATTCCATGGAGGCCGATTGTTCCTGCGAAAACCCCTGCTTTTTCAATGGCGAAGACGATTCCTTGATGGTTGCGATAACTGAGGTCGCAACCGCGAACAAAATCTTCAGCCATCTCTCTCTCGTAAGGATGTGGAACTCGGGTAAATGCTGAGATTGTGGGGTCTTGGCATGCCTCATAAACTGCAGAGATATCTTCTTCTCGTAATGGACGAAGGGTTAATTCTCCTTGCGAAAGAGTCGGTTGGTTAACCGGCCAATTAATCACGAATTAGCCAACAAATTCGCGGTCGCGACGCTTGCGATTAACTGTGTGATTACAAGTCAGATTACTTGGAAGGTCAGCACATGCATCGCAGAGAAGAATAAGTTGGTGACAGCTCTCTGAATTGCAGTTACGGAACTGCTTAGTTGGAGCGTTGCACTTTACGCACTCACCGATGACCTTTGTCTTATCGGAGAAGTCATGAACCATGCGATCATCGAAAATATAGAGAGAGCCTTCCCAGAGTGAATCATCACCGAACTTCTCGCCGTACTTAACGATTCCGCCATCAATTTGGTAGACCTCTTTAAAGCCATTGTCGACCATGATTGCAGAGAGAATCTCACATCGGATTCCACCAGTGCAGTAGGTAACGATTGGCTTATCTTTAATATCGTCGTACTTGCCGCTCTTGATCTCCTCAATGAAATCATGTGATGTCTGAACATCAGGAACGATTGCATTCTTAAATTTACCGATCTTCGCTTCATATGCGTTGCGACCATCGAAGAAGACAACATCATCGCCACGTTCTTTCACGAGCGCATCAACCTGCGCTGGGCGAAGGTGCTTGCCACCGTTAATGACGCCAGTCTCATCAACTTTGATGGCATCTGGATTGCCGAAACCAACGAGCTCTTTTCGAACGCGAACCTGCAAGCGAGGAAAATCAGCTCCAGTTCCATCTGACCACTTAAAAACAATCTTCTTAAATCCTGGATATTGGCGAGTCATCTTCACGTACTTCTTGACAGCAGCCATATCTCCACCGACGGTTCCGTTGATACCGTGCTTAGAGATGATGATGCGCCCCTTGAGTCCAAGGCTTTCGCACAACTGCTTCTGCCAGAGCTTTACAGCCTCTGGATCTTCAAGTGGCGTGAATCCGTAATAGAGGATTACCTTGGGGATGGATGGCGCATGCTTGTTCACCCTCTTATTGTAAATGGGAATAAAGCTTGCCCACTACCGGTTGAGGATAGTTGAATGTTCAACTATATTAAGCACCGTCAAAGGAGCATCAAATGCCTGCAGTAACCGTCAGCGATATCACCGTACTTCCACGAATTAGTGCTGGCACTGAACTTCGAGCGCGCAAGGTCAAGAGCATTACGACTGCGCCTCAAGGTTACGAAGGCGAAGGTTTTCCGGTTCGTCGTGCATTTGCCGGCGTTGATCTTCAAGAACTCGATCCCTTTATTCACCTCGATCAAATGGGTGAAGTTGAATATGCACCAGGTGAGCCAAAGGGAACACCTTGGCACCCACACCGCGGTTTTGAAACAGTCACATACATCATTGATGGAATCTTCGACCATAAAGATTCCAATGGTGGCGGCGGAACGATCTCTAATGGAGATACACAATGGATGACAGCCGGTGGAGGAATTCTTCACATTGAAACTCCACCCGAGTCGCTAGTGATGTCAGGTGGTTTATTCCACGGTTTCCAACTGTGGGTCAATCTTCCTGCTGCAAAGAAGTGGTCACCACCCGCATACCAAGATGTTCGCGCAAATGATGTTGCACTTCTCTCAACACCTGATGGCGGAGCTCTCTTGCGAGTAATCGCAGGTGAAGTTGATGGACACGTCGGTCCTGGTTCAACTCAGACTCCAATCACATTGCTCCATGCAACCGTTGCACCGGGTGCTGAACTTCGTCTTCCATGGCGTAAGGATTACAACGCACTTGTCTACACAATGTCTGGCCACGGTTTTGTTGGCGATGAGCAGCGCCCAGTTTCAATGGGTCAGCTTACTGTCTTCGGCGAAGGCGATGCAATCGTGATTCGCGCAGCACAGCAGCAAGAGTCACGTTCACCTAACCTTGAACTCTTTATCCTCGGCGGCCAACCAATTAAAGAGCCTGTTGCGTGGATGGGGCCATTTGTTATGAATACAAAGCGCGAAGTCCTACAGGCATTTGAAGATTTCCAGAAAGGTTTGCTTGGATCAATCCCAGCAATCTACAAAGAGGATGCAAAGAAGCCCCTTAATCGCACCGATAAGTTAAGCGGAGATGTGAAGCCAGCAGATGTTGCAGCGAAGGAGATCCTTGATGTTCACGGAGCTCCTACCGAACTTCAAGAAGGCTAAAGCTGAAGGCTGCCGTGGTGACCGTTTCTTCTGACTAGTCACATCCTTGAAGCTGGAAATACCCAAAGGTACTTTTCTTACATAGAAATTACCTTTGGATTGGAATTGAAATGATCTGCCCATTTTGCGCCGAGGAAATAAAAGATCAAGCAATCATCTGCCGGTTCTGCGGAAAAGATCTTCCGCAGAAAGCTGGTGAAGAGGCACTCTCTGATACTGCTCATGATGGTGATTCAATGGAGACTATTATCAATGAGACAAAGGCTTCTCCGAAAGAGAAATTCAACAATCTTCCTAAGGTGCAGAAAATTGTTGCTGCCGCATTGGTAGGTGTACTTGTTCTGAGTGGGGGAGGGTTTGGCTATTCCAAGTTCTCGGCTGCGCAGGAAAGGAAGAGAATCGCTGCAGAAGAAGCAGCTGCAGCTAAGGCAGAACTAGATGCTTACACTGCAGCTGTCGCAGATAATTCATGGCTACCCAGTGGATTCACTAAATTCGACGCGAACCCTTACCTCGCCTACAAAAAGAACCAAACATCTTGTAGTTCCTATGGTTCATGTTTTCCATTTGATCTAGTTACAAATAAATATTGTTCAAGCATATATATAAGAGCTAATTCGGAAAAAGATGGCGTTGTCTATGACTGGGCAAATGACACCGCAAGCGGAATAAGTCCCGGAACTATCGTTAAAATGATATTGCAGTACTCACATAGCGTTTCAGGAACGTCTTCATATTTCACCGAAGTCGAATGCACTTGAAATTGAGAATCGAATACAGAGCTACTAATTTCCTTTGAGCTCGCCACGAGTTAAGTGGTAGAGCAGCGCCTGAATAGTTGTGCGACGGTGATATGCCTCGCGCCAAATAACTGACTTAGGGCCATCAATGACTGATGCTGCAACTTCCTCGCCACGGTGTGCAGGAAGGCAGTGCATGAAAATTGAATCTTCAGCGGTCAGTGACATCAATCGATCATCGATTGCAAATGGTGAGAGAGCTGCAAACTTCTCTGCGCGCTCTGCCTCTGGATCACCCATCGACATCCACACATCTGTGTAGAGAACGCTTGCATCCTTAGCTGCTGCCTCTGGATCATTTGTCACTTCGATAGTGGCGCCGCTCTTAAGAGCAATCTCCTTTGCGCGTGCGATTACCGCTGCATCTGGTGCAAATTTTCCTGAAGGAGTTGCTGCAACTACATGAGCACCCATGATTGCACCCATGATTAACCAAGCGTGTGTCATGTTATTTCCATCGCCGAGATATACGAACTTGCGTCCGCTGATATCGCTTCCAAAGTTTTCGCGAATAGTTACCCAGTCAGCAAGTAGCTGAGTTGGGTGATCATCATCAGTAAGGCCATTAATTATCGGAATTGTTGAATTTGCACCGAGCTCATCTACATCTGCCTGTGCATAGGTGCGAATAATCATTGCATCGCAGAAACCGCTGATGATGCGCGCTGTATCAGCAATGGTCTCGCCGCGACCAAGTTGAAGCTCATCTCCACGGATGAAGATGGGAGTCCCACCTAGATGGGCAACTGCAGTCTCTGATGCCAGGCGTGTACGTGTTGAAGGCTTTGTCATATAGATAGCGACAGATTTGTTGCTCAACGCGGTATTGGCGCGGAGTGGCTGGGCGGCGAAATCGCTCGCCGTAGCCAAGAGGAGTTCTACATCTTCACGTGAGAGATGATCAGTTCTTAATAAATCCTTCATCACAGAATTCTACCCGTCTGATGCCAAGCCTTTCGCAGAGTTATTTGGCGCCCCCGACTATCCTTTCCGCATGGGTCTATTCACGCGCGAAGATAAAGGCATCGGGATCAGCACAGATACCGATACCTTGACGCGTACCGAGACGAACCCCGATCTGCAAGAAGATGATGGTGGCCACGATCGCTTCGCCCACTACATCAAGAAAGAGAAGATTGTTGAGTCTGCGGTAACGGGAAAATCGGTTCGAGCGCTCTGCGGCAAGAAGTGGGTCCCATCTCGTGACCCTTCAAAGTATCCAGTCTGTCCAATGTGTAAAGAGATCTTCGAGGGCCTTCGACCTGGCCCTGAAGATAATGAGTAAGTAAGAAGAGATGAAACTTCCTCGCTTTATTGCGCCACTACTCGCTCTTACATTATTAGCAGGTGTAGTGGCTGCTCCATCATCGAGTGCAGATAATCCTCCACGAAAGATCCTTACCGGTTGGATTCCTTATTATTCTATTAAGACTTCTCTCCCCGCCGCGATTAATAATGCAGATCTGATTAAAGAGGTCATGCCTTTTTGGTACACACTCAAATTTGATGGGAAGAACCAGAAGGCAGTTGTCACCGATCTCTACACACCTGCAAATCCAAGTGTTCCAATGGCGCAGACGGTAGGCGCGCTTCGTAACGCAGGATTTTCATTGATTCCAACCATTACAGATGGCACAGCAAAAGATGTGCTCGCTGGACTTCTAGCAAAGCCTGCAGCACGCACCCAAATTGTCGAGGCAATTACCGCGATGGTGGTGTCAAATAATTATGACGGAATCGATCTTGATTTCGAAGGCTTTGCATTTGTCGATAGCAATGCGACATGGAGCAAGACTGCGCCGCTATGGACTGCCTTTATCAAAGAACTCAGCACCTCACTTCACGCGCAGAAGAAAGTTCTCTCAGTTTCAACACCATATGTCCTCGATCCAAAGGGTGCTCAAAAGGGTTACTACGTTTATGCATGGGCTGCTATTGCGCCACATATCGATCGCCTTCGAATCATGACCTATGACTATTCGGTTGCAAAGGTCGGGCCGCTCGGACCAATTTCATGGACAGAGCGCACACTTCAATATGCCGTCTCTGTAATGCCTGCATCGAAGGTATTTATCGGTATTGCAGGTTACGGACGAGATTGGGTGACCGCAGTAAGCGGCGTGTGTCCGGCAAACGTTGCATCAGTTATTAAGGGCGGCGCAAAAGCAGCAACTTTTGTAATGCGCGATGCTCAGACCCTGGCCGCTTCATACGGCGTAACGCCTGTATTTAATGAGCAATATGGAGAGATGACCTTTAGCTATCAAAAGGTTTATAACGGCACTACAGCTGCTGGCCTTGCAACATCATGTACTGCGCAGAGAACAGCGTGGTATCAAGATGCAAAGGCATTCGCACTTCGCGCAGCCTTGGTAGATAAATATCGTCTCGGCGGTATCGCAGAGTGGACCCTTGGAATGGAAGAGCCACTCGCACTCGAGGGAATTCGCAACGTCGCTAAGGCGATAGCACCAGATCAAGTAACGGCGTCTCTCACTGTCGATAAGAGCGCAATTGAGTATGGCGACCCAATTTCAGTTACGGGAACATTTAATATTAAAGATAAGTCTCCGCTAGTGAATGTTTTCGTTCGGATTGAAGGAAAGTCAGCGGGGGATTCAACTTGGAGATTACTTACCACCGCAACGACTGATGCAACAGGTAAATTTACAAAGCCGCTTCTCATTGGAAAAGCGACAACTATTCGCGCTTACTCCGAAGGTACATGGGAACGGGGCGAAGGAATTTCCAATGAATCTTCAATTGCAGTATCTCGCCTCATCTTTGTGAGCGCTCCTGCATCAGTAAAGAAGAGCGATTCATTTACCGTCACCGGTTCAGTACGTCCACGTTCTGCTGGAACATTCATCCAAATTGAAAAGCTCGTGGCCGGTAAGTGGCAAACTGTTGGTTCAGTCCTTACTACCGATGCTCAAGGTGGATTTGTTCTGCCAATTGCTGCGCAACCTAAGGGCGTAATCACCTTACGTGTGAGCGCTGCTGCGGAAGCGCTTTGGCCAATTGCAACCTCTGCGCCTTTCTCAATTCTTATCCGTGGCGTCGGTAGCTCCGAATTGGTTAAATAAATCCATGGCCAAATTAGCTGATGCCCTCGAAGAAGAACTCAAGGCAATCTTCTCTGGCGATACGCCGTGGGTCACCATCGTCTGGGACGATCCTGTAAATCTTCAGAGCTATGTGACATATGTATTTATGGAGCTCTTTGGTTACTCCAAGGCAAAAGCGACCGAATTAATGTTGCAGGTTCACAATGATGGCAAGGCGATAGTTTCAACAGGAAGCCGTGAAGAGATGGAGCATGATGTTGCTCGCCTCCATGAATACGGACTTTGGGCAACGCTCCAGCGCGGGGATCAGATTTAATGGCTGCTACAGAGGGCTTTAAGCGCCATGGCGCCCATTCTTATGTGGCCACCTTTGATGAGACAGAGAAAGAGGTCATCCTCAATCTCGTTGAGCAAATTATCGAACTTCTTGCGGAGCGAGTAGATCACGGACATGAAGACCCTCTTGCCGCAATGGTGGGCATTACATCTCATGATTCTCCACCTGAGGATGATGTCCTTCATCGATTACTTCCCAATGCATATGCCGATGATGTCGATGCAGCTGAATTTCGCCGCTACACAGAATCAACTCTTCGCGGAAAGAAGCAAGCGCATGCAATGTCAATCCGCATGTTGCTTAAGAGCTCGCCAGAGGGGGATATTGAACTCGATCACCAAGGCGCCAATGATTGGCTAGGAGGCCTTAACGATATTCGCCTCGCACTTGGTGTGCGCCTCAAAATCGAAAATAACAATTACGAGCATCTCGAACTACTTGCCCCAGATGATCCACTTCGTGGTGTCTACGCCGTATACAGCTGGCTCGGATGGCTACAAGAGACGTTATTGAGCGCTCTCATGGATGAAGTGGAATAAGATTTACTTATGGCTCTCACAATTTCGCGCGCAATCGTCGATGCAATTCTTGAACAATCACGAGTCGAATATCCTGATGAATGTTGCGGCGTAATTCTTGGTCCCGTTGGCGCCGATACTCCTGTGCGCCATAAGCCGATGATCAATGCTGCCCACTCACCAACGTTCTATGAATTTGAGCCAAAAGATCTCCTTGCGCTCTATCGTGAGGTTGATGATAAAGATGAAGAGATTGTCGTTATTTATCACTCTCATACCGAGACCGAGGCATATCCATCTCGCACTGATATCGCCTATGCAGGTGAGCCTGGAGCGCATTATGTATTGGTCTCTACACGCGAAGAGATTGCACCTGCAACTGAATTCCGCTCATATCGAATCATCGGTGGCGTTGTAACTGAGGAAGAAGTTTCAATTACCGAATAAGGCCGATTTTCGCCATAATACGGCTATGTCTATTGAAGTCCGCATCCCAACAATCCTTCGTCCATATACAAAGGACGAAAAATCAGTCGAAGCAGATGGTTCAACTCTCTCTGCACTCATTACAGACCTCGATTCAAAGTATGCAGGACTCGGTGAGCGCCTCCTCGAAAATGGTGCACTCCGTCGCTTCATCAATATCTATATCAATGATGAAGATGTTCGCTTCCTTGGCGGCCTTGAAGCTCCACTTAAGGATGGCGATTCAGTAACAATTCTGCCTGCAGTAGCCGGTGGCAGTAACTAAATCTTTATGGCGCGCTATGACTCACTCGCAGCATCAGTAGGTAATACACCGCTGATTGGTCTGCCGCGTCTATCGCCAGCACCAAACGTTCGCCTCTGGGCGAAGATGGAGGATCGCAACCCAACTGGTTCGATTAAAGATCGCACTGCAATCTCCATGGTTGATGAGGCCGAGAAGAGTGGTCTCCTCAAGCCAGGTGCAACAATTCTTGAACCAACATCAGGCAACACAGGTATCTCACTCGCGATGGCGGCAAAGGTTCGCGGATATAAGTTGATCTGCGTTATGCCAGAGAACACCAGCCCAGAACGTCGTCAGCTTCTTGAGATGTGGGGCGCTCAAATAATTTCCTCTCCTGCCGCAGGAGGCTCAAACGAAGCTGTTCGTGTTGCAAAAGAGATTGCTGCGCAGAACCCAGATTATGTTTTCCTCTATCAATATGGAAACCCTGCCAACTCACTCGCGCACTACAACGGCACTGGTCCAGAAATTCTTAAAGATCTACCAACGATCACACACTTTGTTGCAGGACTTGGAACAACAGGTACTTTGATGGGCGCAGGACAATACTTGCGCGAAAATAAGCCAGATGTTCAGATCATCGCTGCAGAGCCTCGCTACGGTGAACTCGTCTACGGATTACGCAATATCGATGAAGGTTTTGTTCCAGAACTTTACGATGCCTCTGTTTTAACTCGACGCTTCTCAGTAGGTGCAGAAGATTCAGTCAAGCGCGTGCGCGAACTTCTCCATGTTGAAGGAATCTTTGCTGGAATCTCAACTGGTGCCATTTTGCATGCAGCAATTGCTATGGGAAATGAAGCAATACGTGATGGCCGCGATGCAGATATTGCATTTATCGTCTGTGATGGAGGCTGGAAGTACCTTTCAACAGGCGTTTACGGCAGCGATGTCGATGAAGCCACTGAGGGCCTCGACGGCACTCTTTGGGCGTAATTCGTAACGTCAATTCTCTATTTCAACTCATCACCTCGTACGATTAGCCCATGAGCAACGCACCTATCGGAATCTTCGATTCTGGCGTTGGCGGATTAACAGTTGCTCGAGCGATTCTTGATCAACTTCCCAATGAATCAGTTCTCTATATCGGCGATACAGCTCGCGGTCCATATGGGCCTCGTCCGCTCGCTGAGGTACGCGACTTCTCACTTGAGACCCTCGATTTTCTCGTAGAGCAGGGCGTTAAGGCACTTGTCATCGCCTGTAATACTGCAAGCGCGGCGATGCTACGCGATGCACGTGAGCGTTACTCAGTTCCAGTAATTGAAGTTATTCAGCCTGCAGTTCGACGCGCAGTTGCTGCAACTCGAACTGGCAAGATTGGCGTTATTGGAACCCGCGCCACAATCGATTCACAGGCATACCTCGATGCATTCGCTGCTGCACCACAATTACAAATCACATCAACAGCATGTCCAAAGTTTGTTGAGTATGTAGAGCGCGGAGAAACTTCTGGTGAGGCAATCACAGATGTCGCCCGTGAATATCTTGCTCCAATGATCGAGGCAGATATCGATACCTTGGTTCTTGGATGCACTCACTACCCACTCTTAACTGGCGTTATCTCATATGTAATGGGCAATGGGGTTTCACTTGTCTCAAGCGCTGAAGAGACAGCGAAAGATCTTTACCGCGTATTAGTTGAAGGTTCGCTTTTACGTGGCGCCGATGCTCCAGCACCGACACATCGATTCCTGGCAACAGGTGATGCAAAGGCTTTTGAAGGACTTGCACGTCGCTTCTTAGGCCCAGAAGTTGGCTCTGTCCAACATCAAGATCTCTAATTTATATTTCAAATAATCGCCCTAATCGGAGGAAAACCATGGCACGTAATGACGGACGCTCAGTAGATCAACTACGCGATATCAAGATCACTCGTGGATGGCTAGATCATGCAGAAGGTTCTGTACTTGTTGAGTTTGGAAAGACTCGAGTCCTCTGTGTCGCATCATTTACACCAGGAGTACCTCGTTGGCTCAAGGACAGCGGTACCGGTTGGGTGACATCGGAGTATTCAATGCTTCCACGCGCTACACACACACGTTCTGATCGCGAATCAGTAAAGGGCAAGCTCGGTGGTCGCACACAAGAAATCTCACGACTTATTGGCCGCTCACTTCGTGGCATCGTTGATATGAAAGAGCTCGGCGAAAATACAATTGTTATCGATTGCGATGTATTGCAAGCAGATGGCGGAACACGAACAGCGGCAATCACTGGTGCTTATGTTGCACTTGCAGATGCAATCTCATGGGCGCAGAAGCAGGGCCATGTTAAGGCCGGCGCAAAGCCACTTGCAGATTCTGTTGCAGCAATTTCAGTGGGTATTATCGATGGAGTTCCAATGCTTGATCTCTGCTATGAAGAAGATGTTCGCGCTGAGACAGATATGAATGTTGTCTGCGCTGGTGATGGCCGCTTCATTGAAGTACAGGGCACTGCCGAGGGTGCACCATTTGATCGCACGCTTCTCGATTCACTTCTTGATCTTGCAGTCGCTGGAACTCAGACCCTTACAGAGTTGCAGAAGAAGGCGCTTAACGCGTGAGCCATAAGCTCCTCTTAGCAACACGCAATCAAGGAAAGATTGTTGAATTCCGCAGAATCCTCGATGCAATTGCACCTGGAGAAATCGAACTCGTTGGGCTCGATCAATTTCCAGATTTGCATGATGTTGATGAGACGGGTTCAACTTTTCAAGAGAATGCTCTCTTAAAGGCTCGGGAAATGTCCGAGGCGACAGGTCTACCTGCAATTGCAGATGACAGCGGACTCTGTGTCGATGCGCTCAATGGTGATCCCGGAATCTTCTCTGCTCGTTGGGCGGGAGAGCATGGCAATGACAGAGCTAACCTTGAGAAAGTCCTCGATCAATTGAAGGATATTTCGGATGAGAATCGCACCGGCTACTTCATCTGCGTCGCAGCGCTCTATCTTCCGGATGGTCGCACCCATTGCGAGGAGGGGCGATTCCTCGGCAGAATCCTTCACTCACCTGTAGGTGAGAATGGTTTTGGCTATGACCCAATCTTCCAGCCTGAAGGGCTCACCATCTCTAGCGCTCAAATGAGCTCTGAGGAGAAGGACGCTATGAGCCACCGGGGCAAGGCGCTGCGAGCGATCGCCCCGCATGTGATGAAGGCCTTGAAAACCCTAGGCTAAACTTTTCCCATACGTCGAGCAGTTCACTGTTAAGGCGCAACCCGAGGAGATAAACGTGGCAGTAAAGAAGAAGGCAGTTGCCAAGAAGGCAGCATCAAAGAAGACAACCGCTAAGAAGGTTGCGAAGAAGTCTGTTTCTAAGAAGACAACAGTGAAGAAGACCGTAGCAAAGAAGTCTGTTGCTAAGAAGACAACTGCGAAGAAGACAACTGCTAAGAAGGTCGCAAAGAAGTCAGCACCTAAGAAGGTCGCAAAGAAGGCCGTTGCCAAGAAGGCGGTAGCGAAGAAGAGCACTGTTAAGAAGGCAACTGCGAAGAAGGCTGTTAAGAAGTCTCCTGCACGTAAGAGCACTGCAGCCTCAGTCGTAATCCCACCAGTACCAACAGGTGCTTCACGTGATCGCGTTAACGTTTCAACAACTCCTGCAGCGCCAAAGCCAGCTACTCCAGCTGCGAAGCCAACTGCAGCTCCACGCCAGGGCTCATCAAAGAGTGTTCTTGTTGCAGTACTTCTCGGAGTCGCGATCTTGACAGCTATCGTTGCATCACAGCAGTCAAAGAATGATTCAGCAAAGCCAGCTACACCAGCTGCAACTGAGTCAGCATCACCAGAGGCGACAGCAACAGAATCCGCTTCACCTGCAGCATCGACAGATACAACTAATGCTGCAACAACAGGTGAGGCACCAACACGTTTCATCGGAAACTGGAAAGACAGCACAACTAAGGATGTACTCGTACTTTCTTGGAAGGCTCCAATGGGCGATGTGAAGGGCTACAAAGTTGAGATTGCACCTAACGGTGGAACATGGAAGGAAGTTTCACAGATTCCTTCTACTCAGCTCTCATTCGATTTGAAGAAGACATCTGATTCTCAGTACACATCATTCCGAGTCTCTGCAATCTATGCAGATGGTTCACTTGGCGTTGCTAAGGCATTTGGCTTTGCAGGTCAGTACGAATAAATCCTCTTTACGAAAAACCCCGGTCCTATGGCCGGGGTTTTTTCTTTGCATCGCTCATTAATCCAGGTACTTCGAAATCTCTTCAACATAGATTGCAACGCCGGCCTGCTTGAGATGCACTCCATCGGGAGCAAAGTATTCAGGATGGCCATCTGAGATTGATGCCCAATCAATTACCCGCACATTGCTATATCGAGATGAAATCTCAGCAATTAGCTGATTATTGCTCTCACGCCAGGGGCGTGGAACAGCGGTATTTACGAGTATGACCTTCTTTTCATCTTTAAGCGCTTCGAGAATAGCGACCACTTGCGCTTCAGTTAAGGAGTTGTTATTTCCCAGATTGAGAACTACTGGCCCTTCAGGTGCATTGGCTTTATCGTGAAGGATCGCATCGAGAAGCTCTGGCGCTTGTCGTCCGACGTGTGCATTAACGAGTGAGACCTCATGGCTCTGTGCGAGGTAGCTTCTAATTCCAAGGATTACAGAATCACCTGTCAGCCAAATTCCAGTATCAGTTGCAAGCGCTGGAGAATCTGTGGTTTCAATTTGTTCAATCAAGGCAGCACGTTGCTCGTTGCCAATAATGAGCGCGCGAACGCTAATAATTGATACTGCTGCAACAAGCACTGCGATTATGAGAGATGCTTTTAACTGCTGTTGTTTCTTTTCGGCAAGAGTTCGATATTTCAACCCCTTGAACCAGTAACTGAGAACTCCACGTCGCACGGGAAGTTCAACAAAGCGCAGCGAGATATCGGCAAGGGCAAAGACAATCAAGATACGTAGCGCATACATCGCCCATGACGCGCCTGCGAGATCTACCTCTGGACGAGTAACTTGGAAAATTACCCAGTGCCATAGATAGATTGCATAGGAACGTTCACCAATCCAGAGCAGTACTGGATTTTGCAAAATCGGTGCGAAGCGAGATGCCGGGTGAACAATCGAGGTGATAATTGCTGCAGCAAATAGCCCTGCAAGTGGAAATGCAATCTTGTAGAGAGCGGGCTTGGTCTCATCGATGAGTAAGAAAGTTGAGAGGATTCCGAGGAAGCCGAAGACTCCGATTCCATCGATAAAGTCTTGCGCCTTCTTGCTGACATCGGTCTTGAAATTCTGCGGAATCCAACTAACTGCAAGTGCTGCACCAAGAAAGAGGCCGATGCTATGGGTATCGGTTCCGAAGTAGACGTGACTTACCTTTGAAGCACTCGCTGCATCAAGTGAGAAAGAGACAATCATCAAGGTAATTCCTGAGATTGCTGCGATTGCAAGGGATGCGATAGATACTCGCTTCTTGCCGAAGAACTTCAAGATCACCAAGAGAATCAGCGGCCAGATGAGATAGAACTGCGCTTCAACCGCCAGCGACCACGTGTGCTGCAACAGCGGAGGGCGTCCAATCGTCTCGAAGTAATCGAGGTGATGGCCAACTAACCACCAATTCATCGAGCCGGTAAGCGCAAAAGGAGTATCAATCAGGAATCGCTTGATCGTATCGGGAGCCCAGATGCCTACTGCGATTGCTGTCGTTACCAACATAAATGCAAGGGCAGGCAATAGGCGGCGAACACGTGCAAGATAGAAGGCGCGCAGATCTAACCCACCGCTACGTTCAATCGAATCGAGAAGTAAGCGAGTGATTACATAACCAGAGATAACGAAGAAGAGATCAACTCCGAGAAAGCCGCCAGGGATCCACTTAAAACCTAAGTGATAGAAGAGAACAGCCATCACTGCGATGGCGCGGAGCCCATCGATTGCAGGTATGTATTGGATACCGCGTTTGGTAGCCATAGAAATTACTTGCGCTTAGCTGAAGTCTTCTTTGCAGGACTCTTCTTCGCAGTGCGCTTTGGCGCATCTAGCGCAGGAGAAGTGCGACGGCTCTCAACTTTGATTGGCTCCTTGCGATTCACGGTGCCATCTTCGTTGAGTGAGTCATTTACAACTGCCTGCATATTTGCAAGGCGAGCGAATGCTCCATCGAGGCGCTGTCGTGATTGTGCAATCGCTTGTTCAGCGGCGACGAGTGCCTGTGATTGAAGTCGGTAGAGACGTTCAGATTCTGCGATGACTTCTGCAAGCCAACGACGATATTCAATTACTTCACTTGCAGCATCTGCAACGATGCGCTCACCTTCGCGACGAGCTGCAGATGCGACTGCTGCAGCCTCGCGACGCTTTGTATCAACGATTGATTCAGCTTCGCGAGTTGCCTCATTGACGAGATCTGTCGCCTCTGCCTCGGCAGTTGAAATATATTTACGACCACGGGCTTCAGCGCCAGAGAGAATGCTGCGCGCCTTTGACTCTGCGCCTTCAAGAACATCCTTGGCATTGCGAGTTGATTCATTGATCAAGCGCTCTGCGGTCGCAACTGACTTAGCCTCACGAGCCTGTGCAGATTTGATCATCATCATCGCTGTCTCAGTTGCAAGGATTTCAAACTCTTCCTTGCTGAGTGCAGTGATGTCGCGTCGTGATCGGAGGTCGCTGAGCTGTGATTCAAGCTCGCGGATTCGATCTACAGGGTTGCCTGCTGGAGTGCGCTCAGATTCCTCGCGGAAGCCCACCCAATTGAGAAAGTCCTTCTTCTCTGCCATTGATAATCCCCATTGCCTCTATAACCGACCAACTTCTAGGCTCATAGATTAGGGCATTACTAAGTAGGGGGAAATCGCCCCGTCACGCGTGAGGATCTAGCGGGAGCGGTAAATTGCGAAGCAGATTGCCAAGTATTGGCTAATCCAAGCCGCCAAGACGAAGATGTGGAAGAGCTCGTGGAAGCCGAAGTATTTTGCGGCGCGGCCGGGCTTCTTGAGCGCGTAAAAGATTGCGCCTATTGAATAGAGAAGGCCGCCAATCAGAATGGGAACTAAGACCCACAATCCACCGCGATCATAGAGCTGCGGTGTGTAAACAATTGCAACCCAGCCCAGTACTAAGTAATTGGCAACATATAACCAACGTGGAGCTGTTAACCAGAAGATTCGGATGGCAACTCCAGCTAGCGCACCGGTCCAGACAATTGCGAGCATGAGGTTTCGATCATGCGGTTCGAGAAGTGCAACAGCAAATGGTGTGTAAGAACCTGCGATGAGTAAATTGATATTTGCATGATCCCAGCGACGCCACATCTTCTTCTTCGCTGGCGACCATGGCACGCGATGGTAAATAGCTGAGACGCTAAAGAGCATGATTGCAGTGATTGAATAGAGAGCAACGGCAAACTTGAGAGACTCCTTACTCAATATAAAGAGAATCAGTGAAGCGATTACTACTGCAGGAGTTGCACCGAGGTGGAACCAACCACGGAGCTTTGGAGGTGTAACTGGTGGCTGAATTTCACTCATGCAGTAAGCCTACGCGTTGGAGAGGTTTCTGACCGACTTAACTGAGAGCGAGGCGCAGGCGGCGATAAAGGTAAGGGTGCCGGTCGCAAACAAGATTGTATTGACGCCAAAGTGAGCTGCAAGTGGTCCTGCGATCACTATGCCCAATGGAGCAATTCCAAATGAGCCCAGTGCGTCATAGGCGTTGACGCGTGAATAAGACTCTTCAGGAATATGTGTCTGCATCGATGTGTTCCAGGTAACCATAAAGAACTCAATCGTCAGGCCCGAGAAGATTGCAGAGATAATGCAGATCCACAATGGGAAGTCGAGAGCTAGTGCAAAATCCCAAACAACGGAGATTGCAATGAGTCCCATCGTTATAAAGAGGGGGCGTTTGAATTTCTTCTTCAAGACTATGAAACCACCGAGCATCATTCCAGCTGTCATTCCCGCAAGGTTGAGAGACCAGTACCGCGGACCAGTCTCGAGGTCGTTGTAATTAAGTGGACCAAGGACTTGCAGCATTGATTCAAATGCCATATTAATAATTGCAAAGGTGAGCACCATTGTGACAACCCATGAGCGAGAGATAAATTCTCTCCAACCCACCTTCAAATCATGAGCAATTCCAGGGCTTTCAATTCGACTCTTACTTGGGAGATCAAGGTTCCAGACAATTAAGCCAGCTATGAAGAATGAGATTGCATCAACGAGTAAGCCCCACCCAGCATTAAATGAGGCAACGATTACTCCTCCTAGTAAAGTTCCTGAGATATAACCGATATTGCTCATCAATCCAATAACAGCATTTCCTTCTTGCAACTTCTCCTTTGGCAATATCTCTGGAAGCACGCCAGACATAGCTGGCCACCAGAGAGCATTGAGCACTCCAAAGAGTCCGCCCATCACAACCAAGATCCAGATATGTGGAAATCCTCCGATGAGCGAGATTGCGCTGGTGCCTGCGAGGAAACTTCCAATCACATCGCTTCCACCGACTATGCGATTGCGTTTAAAGCGATCAGCGAAGACTCCACCGACCAACATAAAGGCAATCATTGGAAAGAATCGCGCCGCCATAACGAGACTGAGATCGCCTCCATCTGCGCCGGGAATACTCAAGACGCCATAAGCGAGAGCGATGGGAGACATTCCATTACCGACATTAGAGATAAATCGCGCCGAAGCGAGCATCGAAAAGCCCTTATGGGCGCGAAGCTCTTTAAGTTGATTGCGCATTGCGAAAGGGTACTTAAGAATTGAGTCGCAAGTTCACCTTCTATTCATCATTGGCCCCTAATATTTTGCCTATGAAGAAATTCGTTGGAGAGTTTGTAGGAACTTCGACCCTGGCAACGGTAGTTGTGGGCTCTGGTGCGATGGCTCAAAACCTTACACATGATCTGGGGGTACAACTCCTTATCAATGCGGCTGCAACAGGAGCCGGTCTCTGGTTGCTCATAGCCCTCTTTGCTCCAATTAGCGGCGCACATTTCAACCCTGTTGTCACTGGCATATCGTTATTTCGTAAAGAGCTTTCAGCCAAAGGCGCATTTCAATTTATCCTCGCCCAAATCACCGGGGCAATCTTCGGAACAATTCTTGCCAACGTTCTCTTCGATCGTTCTGCAATTGATATTTCTAGTAAGAGTCGAGACGGCGGAAATCTTCTACTCAGTGAAGTATTGGCAACAGCAGGATTGATCTTTGTCATCTACCAGCTCTCCACAATCAAGAAAGGGCGTTTCGTCGCCCAGGGTGTCGCAGCATGGATATTCGCAGCTTACTTCTTTACATCATCAACATCCTTCGCAAATCCAGCTATATCAATCGGACGAATCTTCAGTAATTCATTTGCAGGGATTGCACCCCACTCAGCATTTACCTTTATCCCATTCCAAATTGTGGGAGGCGCAATTGGATATGCCCTCTTCAAATTCCTCAACAGTAAGGAGTAGAAATAATGAGCGAGAAAAAGACAATTATGTTTGTCTGCGTTCACAATGCAGGGCGTTCTCAAATGGCAGCGGGCTTTATGCGTGAACTCGGCGGCGATCGAGTCGAAGTTCTCTCTGCAGGTTCAGCACCTAAAGATTCAATTAACCCAGTTGCAGTAGAAGCGATGGCAGAGCTTGGTATTGATATCGCCAATCAGAAGCCAAAGGTCTTAACGCCCGAAGCAGTTCAGCAATCAGATGTTGTCATCACAATGGGTTGTGGAGATGCCTGTCCCTTTTATCCAGGTAAGCGTTATGAAGATTGGGTCCTTGAAGATCCAGCCGGCCAAGGGATCGAACCTGTGCGAGTAATTCGAGATGAGATAAAGACTCGCGTTGAAGAGCTACTTCAGGAGATTTTGTAGAATTTAGGTTTAGACCGAGCGTAAATCACCTTAATCCTTCAAATAATTCACCTAAACAAGTGCGATTTCAAGATGAGAACGGCTCGCATGAGGTTCACACTTACGGCATCGAAGGTCAATGTTGCCCTGGGCTAACGTTCTTGACCGACGGTCTTACGGGCTAAATGGCCCGCACTGATGAAGAGTCATGAAGGGCTCAGGAGATATGTCAGTAACACTCAATAGCAACCAATGGAACCTTGTTTATAACATGTTCTCATTCGGTTTAATTTCAATGCTCGCATGCACCGTGTACACATTGGTGTCACAGTCACGAGTTCTACCTAAGTACCGCAATGCGCTAGTAATGTCATCGATGGTTACATTCATCGCTGGTTACCACTACTTCCGTATTTTCAATTCATTCAATGAAGCATCAAATGGATTTATGGTTAACGTTTCAGGTGACCACGGTTCATTTAACGAGGCATACCGCTACGTAGACTGGCTTTTGACTGTTCCACTTCTACTCGTAGAAGTTATTGCAGTGCTTGCACTTGCAAAGGAAGTTTCTAAGTCACTCATCATGCGCCTTGTTCCAGCATCTGCAGCAATGATCGCTCTTGGTTACCCAGGTGAAATTGCAACAGACACAACAACAGCTGCTATCTACGGAGTGCTTTCAACAATCCCATTCCTTTATATCCTCTACGTTCTCTTTGTAGAGCTTACAAAGTCACTCGATCGTCAGCCTGACGGCGTTGCAGACACTGTGAAGCGTCTTCGCCTCCTTCTCGTTGCTACATGGGGTGTATATCCAATTTCATACATCCTTGGAATGCAGGGCGACCCAACAGCAGGCTCATTCGTAGGAGTCCAGGTTGGTTACACAATCGCAGACATCCTTGCGAAGTGCGTATTCGGATTAACAATCTTGAAGATTGCACGTATGAAGTCACATGCTGAAGGTATGGCTGCTGACCACTAAGTAATTACCCACAAGTTAAATATCTTGTAATAAAGCGAAGGGCGTCGAGAAATCGGCGCCCTTCGCCATTACTGTTAGAACTATGAATACAGCGCGAATTAATAATTACCGCATGGCCGCTTATGCCGCTTTTGCTGTAGGTCTCATCAATCTTCGATACCAGACAGGCTCCGATAACAATTTAGCCAAGAGCGCCACACTCTTTATTCCCGGCGCTCTCCTGTTGCTCACTACCTTTACTTCATTGGGAAAGAAGTGGTTAGAAAGCAAGACCGCCGCAGCGATTGTGATCACTGGCGGCGGCTTGCTCTTAATTTATAGCTTTATTCTCTAACTACTTTGCTGCAGCGAATCCAATCTCAAGATCTGCCTTGAGATCTTCAACATTTTCAATACCGAGGCTTAAGCGCACGAGACCTGGTGTAACACCTGCAGTCAGCTGCTCTTCAGCAGAGAGTTGCGAGTGAGTTGTTGTTGCTGGGTGAATTACGAGAGAGCGAACATCTCCGATATTTGCAACGTGGCTGAAGAGTTTAAGTGACTCAACAAACTTCTTTCCGGCGGCTACTCCACCCTTGAGTTCAAATGAGAGAACAGCTCCTGGTCCCTTTGGCGCATATTTGTTTGCAAGTGCATGCCAAGGAGATGAAGCAAGCGCTGCGTAGTTAACCTTCTCAACGCTCGGATGCTTTTCTAACCAGGTAGCGATCGCCTTTGCATTTTCGATATGGCGCTCGATGCGAAGCGAGAGAGTCTCAAGACCCTGTGCTAATAACCATGCGTTAAATGGCGAAACAGCAGCTCCGACATCACGAAGAAGTTGAAGGCGAATCTTGAAGATATAGGCGAGGTTTGCACCAAAAGCCGAACCAACACCGAGAGCTTGCGCGAATACGAGGCCGTGATAACTTGGATCTGGCTTATTAAAACCAGGGAAGCGCTCTGGATATTGTGCATAATCAAACTTGCCTGAATCGATGATTGCGCCAACAACTGCATTTCCATGTCCTGACAGGAACTTTGTAGCAGAGTGAACAACGACATCGGCACCGAAATCAATCGGCTTAATCAAATATGGAGTTGCAACGGTGTTATCAACGATGAGCGGAAGGCCAACTTCATGTGCAACATCAGCGATCGCCTTAATATCTAAGATTTCATTCTTTGGATTAGCAATTGTTTCACCGAAGAATGCTTTCGTATTAGGGCGCACTGCCTTACGCCATGACTCTGGATCTGATGGGTCATCGACGAATGTGACCTCAATACCGAACTTAGGAAGTGTGTAATGGAAGAGATTGTATGTTCCACCATAAAGGCTTGGGCTTGAGACAATGTGATCGCCTGCTTCAGCAACGTTCAGGATTGCAAATGTTGTTGCTGCAGATCCTGAAGCGAGAAGAAGTGCAGCAACTCCACCTTCAAGTGCGGCAAGTCGTTGTTCAACAGCATCTTGAGTTGGATTCATGATGCGCGTATAGATGTTGCCGAGCTCTGCTAGCCCAAAGAGGTTGGCTGCGTGCTCTGTATCGCGAAATTGATAAGCAGTAGTTTGATAGAGCGGAAGTGCACGGGCGCCAGTTGTTGGATCTGGTTGCTGTCCGGCATGTACTTGTAGCGTTTCAAAAGACCAAGGTTGTGTCATGGTAACTCTCCAATAAAGGGACGTTGTGATGGACTAGTAGTGGATCTCATCGCTGAGGGGATGAAATTAACAAATCCGCTGAAATACTTCTCGAGAGGGGTTCGTTACTGCAACTAAGTCGCATTTGTTACCAAAACTATGTTCTTTAGGCGCAACTGCTGGTAGACATTGCCCATGACATTTCGCTCACCGATATTTGAACTCGCAGATCAGCATGTAGAAGCCTTGGCTCTCATCTCACCTATCCAATGCACGATGATGGGTAACGGCATCAATCAGGATAAGTGGGATGACTTCTCACTTGAAGGCTCAAATATCAGCGCTGAGCTGGTTCGTAGCGACCTCGCAAAACTTCGCGCTCTCGAGCCAATTGACGAAATTGATCGCATCGCTAAGAAGGTCATGGAAGAGCGTCTTGAATCATCTCTTCTTCTCCATGATTCAGGTGAAGAGCACCTCATCTGGTCTGTACTGACATCACCGGTCTCAGATCTTCGCTCAGTCTTTGAAATCATGTCTCACGAGAGCGCCGAAGATATTGCAAATGTTTCAGCTCGCCTCAAGGCCCTTGATCTTGCATTCACACAGTGGGCATCGAAGCTTGCAACTCTTTCATCACAGGGCAAGACCACAGCACGTCGCCAAGTTGAAGGTGTTATCGATCAACTTGGCCAACATGCAGATGGCGGTTATGAAGCGATGGCGAAGCGCTTTGATCCTGAGAACAAGTACCCAGAACTTCATACAAGTGCACTCGCCGCGCAGGATGCATGCCGAAAGCTCGCCGCATTCTTGAAAAATGATTACCTTCCAAAGGCAACGCCGACTGATGCAGTTGGTGAAGAGCGCTATGCAATGTGGGCCCGTTACTTCACAGGTGCAAATCTCAATCTTCGTGAGACTTACGAGTGGGGCGTTGCAGATCTCAAGCGCATCAATGACCGCATGTGGAAGGTCGCAGAGAAGATTAAGCCTGGCGCAACCTCGCTTCGCGAAGTCGCAGATATTCTCGATAGCGATCCAAAGTACTTCATCAAAGATAAGGAAGGAATCGTTGCCTTCTTGCAGGACTTTACCGATAAGACAATTGAGCGCATGAATGGCGAATACTTTGAAGTCGATGATCGCATTAAGACTTGCGAGACTCGTTATGCACCAGATGGAAGCGGTACTGCTCCTTATTACAACCCTCCATCAGAAGATCTTTCACGCCCAGGAACAACATGGATTCCTTCACAAGGCACAGAAGGTTTTACTTGGTGGCACTTGATCTCGACGTGGTATCACGAAGCAGTTCCAGGCCATCACCTTCAATGTGCAACAACAACCATTGAGAAGGATCGACTCAGCCGTTATCAGCGCACATCAGCATGGATCAGCGGTTACGGCGAAGGTTGGGCGCTCTACGCAGAGCGCTTTATGGATGAACTCGGTGCATTTGATGAGCCAGGCATTGAGATGGGTTACCTTTCTAACCAAGCTCTCCGTGCAGCACGTGTTGTTGTAGATATTGGAATTCACCTTGGCTACAAGGATGAGAATGGCAACGTCTGGAATGCAGATACCGTCAAGGATGTTCTCTTTGAGAAAGCGCTTCAGAGCGATGCAATTGCAGCCAGTGAACGCGATCGCTATCTAGGTCTACCTGGCCAAGCAATCTCTTACAAGGTAGGAGAACGTGTGTGGATGCAGGCTCGTGAAGATGCTAAGGCGCGTCTTGGAGATAAGTTCACCTTGAAGAAGTTCCATACATTTGCACTTCGTATCGGACCAATGGGTCTTGATCCCTTTGCAGAAGAGCTCAAGAATTGGGATGGGAAGTAGTTCCTAATTTCTAAATTGGATATCGCGCTTCTTCATCTCGGCTACGAGAATGCGGATTTCGTTAGCTCCCATTCCGTGAAGTTCCTTCAACGCTGCGAGTGAGACCTTACGTAGATCGGTAATCTTGTAGTGCCCGTCGTCGATAAGTGCTCGACGTGCAGGGGCGGCTAAACCAATTTCACGCCACTCACCATCGACATCTTCGTATGGATCTGGTTCAACGCCTGCATGTGTGATTGCTAAACGAGAGGCGACTTTCTCGGCGCGACGTGCCTCAGCTGCGCGCTTTGCCTCACCTTGCAACTTCTTTAGCTTTGCAGGAGATGCCTTTGCCATTGAATAGATCTTCTCTTTAGAGAATGACGACTAGCGCTGTCATGACTGAAGCGAGTAGAAAGCTCTTTGCAACAATTTTCAGGGCATTGGCGCGATCTGCTTTAAGCGCTGCAGGATCCTTAATTTTCTTTACATCTCCGGCATTATCAAAGTTAAAGACGCCCATTAATCCATATGCGAAACAGAAACGATTGCGGGCTTGAATAAATCCGACAGAGGCAAGCATCGCTGGAGCAAATGCAATCAAACGAGTTGAACTTGCCTGGTCGGATGCAATGAGAAAGATTGAAAGCACGGCAAAGAGAGCGCCTCCAGTGATCGCAACTTGATAGCGACGGTGAATCTCAGATGGACCGATATTGCATGAACCCGCTACATAATCTGTCATAGCTAGATACTAGGCGAGAAAGATTGAAGATTCTCAGAGAAAAGATTGTGCGGGAGGCGGGACTTGAACCCGCACGCCGGAGCACCAGTTCCTAAGACTGGCGTGTCTGCCATTTCACCACTCCCGCTTACATCTCTAGGCAGTAGAACTTCAGAGATGTACGGGGCAAGAGTAAGGCTTTAGGGCGTCCACACCAAAATCGCGCGCGTGCTGGGAAAGGCACGGTTAAACTACGCAAATGTCCACACTTGCAGATCAACTCGCAGCCTCCATTCAGGGGCTCGTTGCAGCTGCGATTGCTCGTGGCGACCTGGCAGGAACTGCCCCAGAATCAATCGTTCTTGAACGTCCTAAGAATCGCGATCACGGCGACTACGCCACATCGATTGCGCTCCAATTAGCAAAAGCCGCAGGTAAGAACCCTCGTGAAGTTGCAACGCTACTTCAGGCAGAGATTGCTTCCCTTGCCGGAATTTCTTCAGTAGATATTGCCGGGCCTGGATTTATCAATATCACTTTAGATCGCGCAAATCAGGCAGAGCTTGTCCGCACGATTCTTAATGGTGGAGATAAGTATGGCCACGGAGATTCGCTCAAGGGTGTTGCGATAAACCTTGAATTTATTAGCGCCAATCCAACTGGACCTCTCCACTTAGGTCATACACGTTGGGCTGCCGTAGGCGATGCACTCGGTCGCGTGCTTAAGGCCGCCGGCGCAAAGGTCACGCAAGAGTTCTATATCAATGATCGCGGTCGCCAGATGGATCTCTTCGGCCAATCTGTTCGAGCCGCCGCTCTCGGAAATCCAATTCCAGAAGATGGCTACCAGGGCGATTACATCAAGGATCTTGCAAAGATTGTCGTCGCCGAAAATCCTGGAATTTCTTTATCTGAAGATTTCCGCGAAGCCGCTTACAAAGTTCAGCTCACACAGCAGCAATCAGTTCTCGATACATTCCATACTAAATTCGATGTCTGGTTCTCGGAGCGCTCGCTCCACGAATCAGGTGCAGTCGAGCACGGTATGGAGAAGCTCCGCGAACAAGGCCATGTCTTCGAGCAAGATGGCGCTGTTTGGCTTCGCACAACAGATTTTGGTGATGATAAAGATCGCGTACTAATAAAAGAGAATGGCGAGCTCACATACTTCGCATCAGATACTGCTTATTACATCAATAAGCGCGAGCGTGGAAATGACATCTGTATCTACATGCTCGGCGCAGATCACCATGGTTATATCCACCGACTCCGTGCAGTAGCTGCTTGCGCTGGAGATAACCCTGATTACAACATCCACGTTCTTATCGGCCAATTGGTAAAGATTATGGAAGGCGGCGAAGAGGTAAAGCTCTCAAAGCGCGCTGGAACAATTATTACTCTTGAAGAGTTGGTCGAAAAGGTCGGCGTTGATGCCGCTCGCTACACACTCATCCGCTATCCAGTTGATACTCCGATGGTGATGGATATCGATATCTTGCGCAGCAACACCAATGAGAACCCTGTCTATTACGTGCAATATGCTCATGCGCGTATTGCTGCAGTTCTGCGCAATGTTGCAGAGCTTGGAATTCCAACAGGGCTCGATAACTTTGATCCATCTCAGCTTTCACATGATCGCGAAAATGAATTGCTCGGAACCCTTGCTGAGTTCCCACGCGTTGTCGCTCAGGCGGCTGAACTTCGCGAACCACACCGCGTTGCTCGATACCTCGAAGAACTTGCTGGCGTTTATCACGGCTTCTATGCAGATTGCCGCGTCCTCCCATTAGGCGATGAAGCACCTGCACCGATTCATTCAGCGCGCGCCAATCTCTGTGCCGCAACGATGCAGGTTATCGCTAACGGTCTCTCACTTCTCGGCGTCAGCGCCCCGGAGCGTATGTAATGAGCAACGCATCTATGTGGTCGAAGAACATCTCATTTATCAACGGTGAAGTGGCGCTATCTGGAATTCCTGCATCGCAATTAGCGAAAGAGTTCGGAACTCCAACCTTCTTCCTTGATGAGGAAGCTTTCCGATCACGTGCTGCTTCTTGGCGTGATGGTCTTAAAGCCGAGTTTGGTGAAAAAGCGGGGCAGGTCTTCTATGCATCGAAGGCATTTACTTGTACTGCAGTTGCACATTGGATCTCTGAGATTGGCATCGGAATAGATGTCGCAACCGGGGGAGAGCTTGCAGCAGCGCTAGCGGGCGGTGTAAATCCATCGAAGATTGAACTCCACGGCAATAATAAATCTCTTACAGAAATCGATCGTGCAGTTTCTATTGGGGTCCACAGCATTGTTATGGATTCGCTCTACGAGATCGATCGCGTTGCAGATGCCGCTCGAAAGCATGGCAAGCGCCAACCAGTTCTCATCCGTCTAACTCCAGGTATTGAAGCTCATACCCATGAATCAATCTCCACAGCTCATGAAGATGTGAAGTTTGGCTTCTCAATCGCATCAGGTGCTGCATGGGCTGCGGTTGAAAAAATTGCTGCATTGCCAGAGCTAGAACTTCGCGGAGTGCACTGCCACATCGGTTCACAAATCTTTGGAACCGAAGCATTTGAAATTGCTGCAGATCGCCTCCTTGCGTTTACCGCAAAGTACCGCGATGTCTATGGTTCAGAACTTCCAGAGCTTGATCTCGGTGGAGGCTATGGAATCGCCTACCTTGCAGATGAAGTAACTGTTGAACCATCAGATGTTCTTCCGACTATTGGTAAGGCAGTACGTGCTGCGTGTGCGAAATATTCACTCGCGCTCCCAACAATTTCAATCGAACCAGGCCGCAATATCGTTGGTCCAACGATGTTCACTTTGTATGAGGTGGGCACCGTCAAAGATGTTGTCATTGAAGATGGTTCAATTCGTAAGTACATCTCTGTCGATGGAGGAATGAGCGATAACGCTCGCACCGCTCTCTATGGAGCTGAATACTTTGCAACAATCGCACAGCGCACCTCATCTGCTCCCACTGCACAATCTCGCTTAGTGGGAAAGCATTGCGAGACAGGCGACATCATTATTCGAGATATCCAACTTCCATCAGATGTGATCCCTGGCGATCTCATCGCAACGCCTGCAACAGGTGCATATGGCCGCTCGATGGCGAGCAATTACAACCATGTTCCCCGCCCTCCCGTTGTAGCTGTGATTGATGGAAAGGCACGTGTAATCGTGCGCCGCGAGACCGAGGCTGATTTACTCGCTCTCGATGTAGCCAAGATGTGAAAGAATCACCTCATGAGCCCAGCAGGTAAACCAGTACGTATTGGCATGCTCGGCTGCGGTGTTGTGGGCAGCGAAGTTGCCCGACTTCTCCTTGCAGATACCGAGGAGCTCTCTACACGCGCAGGCGTCAAGATCGAGCTCGCCCGAATCGCAGTCCGCACAATCAAGGATTACCCGGGCATTAACCCATCACTCTTCACAACTGACCCATATTCAATCGTGAATGATCCAGAGATTGATCTCATCGTCGAGGTGATGGGCGGCATCGAACCGGCAAATGAACTCGCACATATTGCAATCAAGAATCGTAAGTCGATTGTGACTGCAAATAAGGCGCTCCTAGCAAGCCATGGAGCAGAGCTCTTCACTGCGGCATATGCACAGGGCGAAGATATTTACTACGAAGCATCTGTTGCCGGTGCAATTCCGATCATTCGTCCGCTTCGCGATTCATTAGTTGGCGACTTCGTTATCCGCGTTATGGGTATCGTCAATGGAACAACTAACTACATTCTTACAAAGATGCATGAAGATAATAAGGATTTCGCTGTCGCTCTCAAAGAGGCGCAAGATCTCGGTTATGCAGAAGCTGATCCAACAGCTGATGTTGAAGGCTTTGATGCTGCGGCAAAGGCTGCAATTCTCTCTGGCCTTGCATTCCATACTCGCGTAACTGTCTCCGACGTTTACCGCGAAGGAATCTCACAGATCACACTAGAAGATGTTCAGCTTGCAAAAGAGCTTGGCTATGTCATCAAGCTCCTCGCAATTGCTGAGCTAACTCCAAAGGATGAGATCTCTGTTCGCGTTCACCCAGTGATGCTCGAGAAGGCTCACCCATTGGCATCTGTTCGCGATGCATTTAACGCAGTATTTGTTGAGGCAGAATCTGCCGGACCTCTTATGTTTTACGGTCGCGGAGCCGGTGGTGCACCAACTGCATCTGCAATTCTCGGTGACATCCTCGCTGTATCTCGCCATATTGCACATAATTCTGTGGGTCAGCGCGAGACAGATTATGCAGATCGCGATATTGCGCCAATCGAAACCACAAAGACCAAGTTCCTCATTCGCCTCGAAGTTGAGGATAAATCAGGTGTTTTGGCATCGATTGCACAGGTCTTCGCAGCACAGGGCGTATCGATTCAGACTGTTGATCAGAACGGTCGCGATAAGGATGCCGAACTCATCATCGTTACCCACCTTGCAACTGAAGGAGAACTCAAGGCGACTGTTGATGCTTTGAAGAAGATGGATATCGTCAACAAGATTTCAAGTGTGATTCGTGTAGAGGGAGCGAGTGCGTAATGGGAATTTTCTCTAAGAAGAAGGAAGGCGCACATCAATGGCTCGGAGTCATTGAGGAATACCGCCACCGTCTACCTGTCAGCGCAAAGACTCCGGTTGTCTCACTTCGCGAAGGCGGAACACCACTGATCTATGCATGCAATCTCTCAGAGATGCTCGGCAATGAAGTCTGGGTAAAGTTTGAAGGTATCAATCCAACAGGTTCATTTAAAGATCGCGGTATGACTATGGCGATCTCAAAGGCAGCAGAAGATGGTGCAAAGGCTGTTATCTGCGCATCGACAGGAAATACATCTGCATCAGCTGCCGCGTATGCAGTCAAAGCAGGAATGGTTCCTGCAGTTCTTATCCCTGAAGGAAAGATTGCAATGGGCAAGCTTGCGCAAGCAGTTGCACATGGCGCAACACTTCTGCAGGTACAAGGCAACTTCGATGATTGTTTAGTCCTTGCACGTGAACTCTCTGAGAAGTACCCAGTTTCACTTGTTAACTCTGTTAATCCATATCGCATCGAAGGTCAGAAGACAGCAGCATTTGAAGTTGTCGATCTTCTCGGTGAAGCGCCAGATATTCATACACTTCCAGTTGGTAATGCAGGAAATATCACTGCTTACTGGAAGGGCTATAACGAATATTTCGCAGATGGAATTTCAAAGAAGAAGCCTGCAATGTGGGGCTTCCAAGCTGCTGGAGCTGCACCCCTTGTATTAGGACATCCAGTTGAAAACCCAGAGACCATTGCTACAGCTATCCGTATCGGCAAGCCTGCATCATGGGATCAAGCAATTGCAGCACGTGATGAATCAGCAGGACTTATTGACTCTGTTACCGATGAAGAGATTCTCGCTGCCTACCGCATCCTCTCTTCACAAGAGGGAATCTTCTGCGAGCCATCATCTGCTGCAGGCCTTGCAGGTCTTATTAAATATAAGGCAGCGGGCAAGCTTCCAAAGGGTAAGAAGATTGTTATTACATGTACCGGAAATGGCCTGAAGGATATTCCTTGGGCACTTGAAGGCGCGAAGGATCCTGTCAGCGTTCCAGTCAATGCTGAAGTCGCAGCTGCTGCACTTGGGCTAGTGAAGTAGAGACAATGAGCAAGCCAACCTTTAAAGCAAAGCCGATGCAGGTTCAAGTTCCTGCGTCTTCTGCCAACCTCGGCCCTGGCTTTGACGCTTTTGGTTTAGCGCTTGCAATGCATGATCGTTATGTCGCACAAGTACTCGATGACTCAATTCTCGATATCGATGTCACTGGCGAAGGCGCCGATGAAGTTCCTCGCAACGATAAGAATCTTCTCGTTAAGGCGATGTACAAGGGTTTTGATTTCCTCGGAGGACGTCCAAAGGGTCTTGCGATTCGCGCACTCAATGTAAACCCACATGGACGCGGACTTGGTTCATCTGCCAGCGCAATCATTGGTGGACTTGTTCTTGCGCGCGCTCTAGTTCTCAATGGCGAAGACCATATGAGCGATATTCAATTACTTTCATTGGCAACCGATATGGAAGGCCATCCAGATAACGTCTCTGCCTCACTCTTTGGTGGTGCAACGATTTCTTGGTTTGAAATTGAAAAGCACAAATCATCAGCACATTGCATTCACCTCAATGTAGATCCGCGTATTCAGGCGATGGCATATATTCCATCAAAGGCGCTTGCAACATCTAAGGCTCGCAAGATGCTTCCTGAAACAATTCCATTTGCTGATGCAGTGCGCAACACAACTAATGCAGCGGTGATGAGCCACGCTCTCACAACTCGTCCAGATCTTTTATTTGTAGCCACCGAAGATTTCTTGCATCAGTCATACCGCGCAGAAGCGATGCCCGAGTCTTACGCGCTCGTACAGAAGCTACGTGGAGCAGGAGTCGCAGCATTTATCTCAGGCGCAGGGCCAACAGTGCTCGCACTCCACACTGCAGATCAGCGTGAAGTGGAAGAGCTGAAGTTAGCTGGCGGCAAGGCTTTTGAAGCTACACCGCTTGAAATTGCATCCCGCGGAGCCGTCCTGCTATAGTTTCACCCATCAGCACCGCCGGTTTCACTGAGGCGTTTACGTTGATAAATCCAAAGAAATACAGCTCCACACTCCACACATAGATTCTCTCTACACCTGTAGGGGGACACTCAAGAAAAGAAATCAATGACAACAACAGAACTCGCTGCAATGACACTTCCGAAACTCAAGGAAGTTGCCTCCCAACTCGGTATCGAGGGCGCAGCAAAGCTCAAGAAGGATGCACTTGTAGCAGCGATTGCAGACCTACAGGCATCTAACCGCGAAGCAGCAAAGGCAGAGCGCGAAGCTCGCCGTGAAGCGCGCAATGCAAAGCGCAACAACAAGAAGTCTGATGACGCAGAGGGATCTGAAGAAGATTCAAACGATAATTCACGTAACTCAAACGATAATGATGGCGATAGCTCATCAGATAACCGCAACGACCGTGGTGATCGCAATGACCGCAACCGTAATCGTCGCGACCGCAACCGTGACCGCAATGGACGTGACCGCAATGGACGCGACCGTGGTGGTCGTGAAGAGCGCGAACCAGTAATTGGCGAAGATGATGTACTCGTTCCAGTCGGCGGACTTGTCGATATCCTCGAGAACTACTCATTTATTCGCACAGCTGGCTACCTTCCAGGTCCTAACGATGTCTATGTCTCACAGGGCCAGGTACGTAAGTACGGCCTTCGTAAGGGCGATGTTGTAACAGGTCAGGTTCGCCAGGCACGCGAAGGTGAGCAGAAGCAGAAGTACAACCCACTTATTACTCTCGAGACAGTAAACGGCGTTCCTGTTGAAGAGGCAAAGGCGCGCGTTGAGTTCGGCAAGCTCACACCTCTCTATCCTCAAGAGCGTCTACGTCTTGAGACTGAGCCAAATATTCTTACAACTCGAGTCATCGACTTGATTGCACCAATTGGTAAGGGACAGCGCGGACTTATCGTTGCTCCTCCTAAGGCTGGTAAGACAATGGTCTTGCAGGCAATCGCCAATGCAATCACTGTTAACAACCCTGAAGTTCACTTGATGGTTGTTCTCGTTGATGAGCGTCCAGAAGAAGTAACAGATATGACTCGCTCTGTTAAGGGCGAAGTTATCGCTTCAACATTCGACCGTCCTGCAGAAGATCACACAATGATTGCAGAGCTTGCTATCGAGCGCGCAAAGCGTCTCGTTGAGCTTGGCCACGATGTAGTTGTTCTCCTTGACTCGATTACTCGTCTTGGTCGCGCATATAACATCGCAGCACCTGCATCAGGTCGTATCTTGTCTGGTGGTGTTGATTCAGCGGCTCTCTATCCACCAAAGAAGTTCTTCGGTGCAGCTCGTAATATTGAAGATGGTGGATCACTCACCATTCTTGCAACAGCCCTTATCGAAACAGGATCACGTATGGATGAAGTGATCTTCGAAGAGTTCAAGGGAACAGGAAATATGGAGCTTATCCTCGACCGTCGTCTAGCAGATAAGCGCATCTTCCCTGCAGTTAACGTTGTCTCATCTTCAACTCGTAAGGAAGAAATCCTCATGGGTTCAGAAGAGCTCAACATCGTCTGGAAGCTACGTCGCGTCTTGCATGCACTTGAGCCACAGGCAGCTCTCGAGCTCTTGCTTGAGAAGATGAAGGGCACAAAGTCCAACGTTGAATTCTTGATGCAGATCCAGAAGACAACAGGCGGCTCAGATAACTAAGCCCAACAGAAATTGATAAAGCCCCGTCGACATTGCGTTGACGGGGCTTTTTCGTGCTCGCACGCTTAAATCTTCACAACTGCCTCGTGCAACTGTCACAGAAGTTCCACAAGGTCGGGGTGCAATCTTCATCTCAGGCAGCCAAGTTATCCGGACTTGGCTCCAATAATTGAAGGAGAAGATCATGAAGGCAAGCTTTATCAATTCACGCAATGTGGCTCTACTAGTCGCAGCAGGCTTAATCGCAGGAACAGGATCTGCGATGGCGGTAGAGACAGCTACGCCAACTGCTTCACCAACTGCGAAGCCACTTACTGATTATCAGAAGGCAAAGGCTGCATATAGCGCAGCTGTTGATGCTTACATCGCAAACCGTAAGTCATCACAAGAGCAGTACAAGGCAGCTCACGAAGCATTCACAGTTGCACGAAAGAGCTACGCAGATGCACGTAAGCCAATCCTCGAAACATTTAAGGCAGATCTGACTGCAGCAAAGACTGCTCGCGATGCAGCGCTAGCAGTAGCAACAACACCAGAGGCAAAGCTCGCAGCGAATACTGCGCACAAAGCAGCAGTTGCAGCAGCAACAGCAAAGCGCGATGCAGCGATTGCAGCTCTCGGCGCAGCGCCAGTTGAGCCAGCAAAGCCAGTAGTTGGCGCTCGTCCAACTCCTCCCGCAAAGCCAGCTCCAAAGGCAACAACAGCTAAATAGTTCTTCCCTTCCTTCCAAGGGACGTGTCAACACGGAACCAACCGCAAGATTCACGCAGAAACCAGCGTGGATTTTGCGGTTGGCTGCTTTTGGGAGAGAATTACCGCCTACCGAGTAAGCCCCTTCTGGTTCACCGTAGCTTTCGAGAAATTGACAGCTGGACCCAGACAGATAAAAAGGAATCGCTATGAAGCCAGAGATCCACCCAGAATATAAAGAGACCCAGGTAACTTGTGGTTGCGGTGAGAAGTTTGTAACTCGCTCAACAGTTGCTAGCGGATCTATCTACGTTGAAGTTTGCTCAGTCTGCCACCCGTTCTACACAGGTAAGCAGCGCATCCTTGATACTGGTGGACGCGTCGCGAAGTTCGAAGAGCGTTTCGGTAAGAAGTAGCTTTTATAAAGAGACCGTTGTCGCAACCCTTAATACGGTTGCGACGCGGTCTTTTTTATTTCCATAGATAAGTTTTCACTCGAGAGGAGAAGTCAGATGGCCGATGATCGCTTTGCATCCGCACATGAGATGGTGCGTGAATATCAAGAACTCGAAAAGCAGATGGCAGATCCCTCGATTCACGAAGATCAAAACAATGCTCGTAAGTTAGGTCGCCGCTACGCCCAGCTCGGTCCAGTTGTTGCGGGCTTTAATGCGTGGAAGAACGCAAACGATGACCTCGCAGCAGCTCGAGAAATGGCAGCGGAAGATCCAGATTTCGCAGCAGAGCTTCCAGCGATGGAGGCGAGCGTTGCCGAAGCGGCAGAGAAGTTGGAAGAACTCCTCCTTCCTCGCGACCCTAACGATGATCGCGATGTGATCATGGAGGTCAAGGCTGGAGCGGGTGGAGATGAATCCGCACTCTTCGCAGGTGACTTAGTTCGTATGTATCAGCGCTATGCAGAGAAGCACAATTGGAAGATTGAAATTATTGATCTGACCGATGCTGACCTCGGTGGCTATAAAGATATTTCGATGGCGATTAAATCTAAGGGAACTCCACAGCCAGGTGAATCTCCATATGCACGTTTGAAATTTGAAGGTGGCGTACACCGCGTGCAGCGCGTTCCTGAGACAGAGAGCCAAGGACGCATCCATACATCTGCAGCTGGCGTATTGATCTTGCCAGAGGCAGAAGAGGTCGATGTAGAACTCAATATGAACGATGTCCGTGTGGATGTGTATCGCTCATCAGGTCCTGGTGGGCAATCTGTAAACACCACCGACTCTGCAGTCCGTTTAACTCACGGACCAACAGGAATCGTTGTCTCTTGTCAGAACGAGAAGTCACAGCTTCAAAATAAGGAATCTGCGCTTCGTATCTTGCGTGCACGTCTACTTGCACATGCACAAGAGCAGGCAGATGCAGCAGCTGCGGCAGAGCGTAAGAGCCAGGTTCGTACCGTCGATCGCTCAGAGCGCATCCGCACCTATAACTACCCAGAAAATCGCCTCAGCGATCACCGCGTCAATTACAAATCAAATAATTTAGATGCAGTTCTCAATGGCGAACTCGATGATGTGATTCAGGCGCTTCTCGATGCCGATAAGGCAGCAAAGCTCTCAGCAACGAATTAATTCGCCATGGAGCTAACCTTCAAAGAATTCTTGCGCGGTGGGAAAGAGCAATTAACTGCAGCTGGATATCCAGAGGTTGATGCAGAACATCTCCTTGCCCACGTTCTAGGAATCTCCCGAATGGAGCTTCACAACCCTCTCACCGTTGAAAATGCCATCAGCGCGATTGGCGATATCACCGTCATTGAAGAGACTTTTTGGAAGTTGCTCGATCGCAGAAGTGCACATGAGCCACTTCAGTATTTAACTGGCACCGCATACTTCCGATATCTCGAACTTCAAGTTGGCCCTGGTGTATTGGTGCCTCGCCCTGAGAGCGAACTTCTTGTTGAAGCCGTTTTAAAGAATATTGAATCTCGCACAGGTGCTGTCAGCGTTGTTGATCTCGGTGCAGGCTCTGGCGCTCTCACACTTGCAATTGCAACCGAAGCGCCAAATACTCATGTGATTGCAGTCGAAAAAGATCCTGCAGCGGTTGAGTGGTTACGAAAGAATGTTTCACGTATTGATGAAACCGTGCGAATCCTTGAATCCGATGTTGCAACAGCTCTCGATGGAGTCAAGTGCGATGTTGTCATTGCAAATCCTCCATACATTCCCAATAATCAAGAATTACCAATAGATGTTGCAGAGCATGAACCTTCGGTAGCTCTCTTCGGTGGTCCAGATGGAATGGATATTCCTCGTCAATTTATCGAGGCAGCTGCTCGCTTACTCAAGAGCGGTGGCTTCTTTGCAATTGAACATCACGAGAGCCATCCAGCTGCCATCGCAGATGAGATGAGCGCGGAGTTTGAAGATATTAAGAGCCATAACGACCTTGCAGGACGCCCTCGATTTACAACAGGTATCAGGAGATAATCAGAGTATGGAGAGAGTAAATATCCTCGAAGGCGATATCAAAGATCACATCGCCCTTGGCGTGAAAGGTATTCGCGATGGATACATCATCTGCGCACCGCTCGAACATGGATACGTCTTTCTCGCAGATGCATTCTCTGAATTCGCGGTTCGCGCAATGCACGTACTCCGTGGAGATTCACTCGGTGTTGCAGCACAGGTTTTAATTCATTCGGGGGAGACCATCACTGGTCTATCTCGCGATGTCACTGACGATACCCGTGCGCTGATGATTGAATTTTGGCCAGGGCTGATCTCATTTAACCTGCGTCCGCAGATGGGACTTCGCTGGAACTTAGGCGATAACCAATCACTCGATCGCTTTAGCGTTCGCGTTCCGAGCTCACCATTTATCTCAGCTCTACTGAAAGAGACAGGTCCACTCGCTTCGGCAAGTGCGGCTCGCGTAGGACAGAAGCCAGCGAGAGATACCGATCGCATCTTTGTTCTTGAATCAGATTTGGCGGTGATGTTTGAAGCTGGTGAATTACCTGAAGGCCCAGCAACAACAATTATCGAATCTGATAGCAATGGATTGACCATTATTCGAGAAGGAGCGGTCACACGTGAGCAGTTGGCCGCGGTGGTACCTGCCCTTTCTCTAGATGAACCAATAGAGTAGGCACATGTCCAATACTTTCTACGGTCCAGATTTCGAACTTCTCACGCAACAAGATCCTGCAATTGCTGCAGTGCTTCTCTCAGAGCTCAAGCGTCAGCAGACAAACCTTCAGCTGATCGCATCAGAGAACTTCACATCTCGAGCAGTATTGGCCGCTCTGGGTTCGACCCTTTCAAATAAGTATGCAGAGGGCTACCCAGGAAAGCGTTACTACGGTGGCTGCGAGGAAGTTGATATCGCAGAGAGCATCGCAATTGAGCGTGCAAAGTCACTCTTCGGTGCAGAGCATGCCAATGTGCAGCCACACTCAGGAGCAAGTGCCAATGTCGCTGTCTATCAAGCATTTACCAAGCCAGGAGATACCGTCCTTGCGATGTCGCTGCCACATGGTGGCCATCTCACACACGGTTCTAAGGTCAACTTCTCCGGTAAGTGGTTCAACATCGTCTCTTACGGTGTTCGCCAAGATAACGAACTCATCGATTACGACGAGCTCCGCGACCTTGCAATCGCCAATAAGCCAAAGATGATTTGTACAGGTGCGACTGCCTACCCATCACTGATCGATTTCGAGAAGGTTCGCGCGATTTGCGACGAGGTCGGAGCAATCATGTGGGTCGATGCAGCACACTTCATCGGTCTCGTTGCAGGCAAGGCGATTCCTTCACCAGTTCCATATGCTGACGTTGTCTCATTTACAACACATAAGGTTCTACGTGGCCCACGCGGCGGAATGATCCTCACAAAGGCAGAGCATGCAGCTGCAATTGATAAGGCGGTATTTCCTGGAATGCAGGGCGGTCCAATCATGTCTGCAGTTGCAGGCAAGGCAGTCGCGCTCGCTGAGTGCGCAACACCTGATTATCAGAAGTATGCAAAGGATGTCATCGTTAATGCGAAGTCATTGGCTGAAGCACTTGAAGGTGAAGGAATGCGCGCAGTATCTGGCGGAACCGAAACCCACCTCGCACTCATTGATATTCGCTCAACCGGCGTCAATGGCAAGGTAGCCGATGAGCGTTGTGGAGCAGCAGGAATTGTTCTCAACAAGAACTCAATCCCATTTGATCCAGAGGCGCCATCAGTCACATCAGGAATTCGAGTAGGAACACCTGCAACGACAACTCAAGGTATGGGCGTTGAAGAGATGAAGACAATCGCTTCATTGATTTCACGTGCAATCAAGAGCGATGATGCTGCGGCACATGCTGCAATCAAATCTGAGGTTCACGCGCTGACCGCGAAGTTCCCTATCTACCAGGCGTAATCGACTCTCTCCATGCGCGAGTACCTCGTCACACTTCTCCTTGCTGCGGCAATCTGTTATGTCGTGACACCGTATGTTCGTAATTGGGCGATTCGTTTTGGTGTAGTAGCAAAAATCCGTGAACGCGACGTTCATACAACCCCAACTCCACGCTGGGGCGGACTCGCAATGTGGATTGGAATGGCTGTCACATACCTGATGGTCAATCACTTGTCACTCGTTGGAAAATCATTTACACGAGAGACAATCGGAATCTTTCTCGCTGCAACCTTCCTTGTATTACTAGGAATGGTCGATGACCGATTTGAGCTAGATGCTCTCACCAAGCTTGCAGGACAAGCGCTAGCCGCAGGAATCTTGCTTATCTACGGAGTCCAGATTTTCTGGCTTCCAATAAACGGAGTGATCACTTTGCCACCGAGCATCGGTCAATTACTCACAATCGTCATTGTTCTCGTCACAATCAACGCCGTTAACTTTATCGATGGACTCGATGGCCTTGCTGCAGGAATCGTTGCTATCTCAGGCGCTGCATTCTTCGCATTTGCCTATCTATTGGCTGTTATTTATGGCTTTAGTCGTGCAGGTTCACCATCGCTGATAACTGCGATCATCATCGGAGTCTGTATTGGATTCTTGCCACATAACGCCTTCCCAGCAAGGATTTTTATGGGCGATTCTGGTTCGATGTTGCTTGGCCTCCTCTTAGCTGCATCAGCAATTACATTGACAGGTCAGATTGATCCCAATGCAATCTCTGCAGAGAAGCTCGGTCCAACGCTTCTTCCGCTTGCACTTCCATTGGCAGTTCTTGCAATCCCGCTGATTGATTTATTCTCGGCAATCATTCGACGTCTACGCGCAGGTAAATCTCCATTCGCATCAGATAAAGAACATCTCCATCACCGCATTATGCGCTCTGGAAATACTCAGGCACGAACTGCCCTAATCATGTATTTCTGGACTGCAACAATTGCATTCCCTGTTTCGATCTCTGCATTTACTCCACTATGGGTTGCAGCTATTGTCTTTGCGGTCATGCTCACCTTCACACTTATTTTCCAGAGGCAGCGCCCAGAACTTAAGAAGAACAAAGAGAAAGTATTGAGTGCATGAGTACAGAGCGAGCGCTACTCCGTGGGGCGGCAATTCCAACAATAGTTATTGGTGCCATCTCCATCGCACTATCGACCTGGCTTAAGGGCAGCTCCGGTTTAGTGGGAGCTCTCTTGGCGCAGTTTGTTGTAGTCATCTTCTTTGCCGCCAATATCGGAGTCGCTCGGCTTTCACGAGATCTCGATCCCGTCATGACGATGTCTCTCGCGATGTTCTCTTATATGGCAAAGGTCTTGATGCTGGGAGTATTCCTCTGGCTCATCACAACCTTTATCTCAGCCGATACCTGCGATCGAAAGGCCTTTGCCCTGAGCGCTGTGGCTGCTACCTTCGCCTGGCTTGGGGGAGAGATCAAGGCTTATCTCGGCCTCAAACTTCACCTACAATTGCCGCCTCAGGCTTAACCCGGTTTACGAAGGAGTTCCCCATGGCAGGCAATCGCGAGGCAGATGCTCTCTGGACGATCGTTGGATACATGCTCTCCGGGCTCCTCTTCTGGGGTGGAATCGGCTACCTCGCCGATAAGTACTTCAATACCTCCTATCTGACTCTCATTGGATTCCTCCTTGGAATGGGCGGGGCGCTCTATCTGATCTGGCTGAGGTTTGGACGCGAGTAAGTTTCGCCCGGCTCAACCGCCAAGCCCTATGCTCCGCACAGAGCCTTGGCTTATTAAGCCTTAGCTCCAGTAACTGCCACCTACAGGCGGTGAAAGAGTGGCGCGAGCCACTTGTTTTCGATTTCTCAGGAAGCCGTACTACCCCCTAATCTTTGCCACGTCTGGAAGGAATCCAGACCTTACAAATCTGAGGGATGGCGATGCATCTAAAGCTCAGCGGTGATGAGGGATTTACCCCTCCCGGCGTAAAAGACTTTGATATCCCTCCTTTCTTTAGCAACATTGAATGGTTTACAAAGCCAGTAGCACTCGTTGCACTCTCAGTAATTTTGATCTCAATCTTCTTTATTGCAGCATCACGTAAAGCCCTCGTAGTTCCAGGAAAGCTTCAATTCTCAGGTGAATTGATATACGACTTTGTTCGTAACGGCCTTGCAAAGGACATCCTCGGACCAGAGTTCATGCGCTTCGTGCCATACCTCTTCACGCTCTTCACATTTGTTCTCGTCAACAATGTATTTTCAATCGTTCCACTCTTGCAGTTCTCTGCGATGTCTCATGTGGGATTCCCATACGCGCTCGCAATCATTACCTACTTGGTTTATCACTTTGTTGGAATGAAGAAGCAGGGCGTTGGCCACTACCTCAAGGGCATTGCATTTATGCCAGGAGTGCCAAAGGCGATTTACATCCTTCTAACACCAATTGAAATCGCGACATTCTTTGTTGTTCGCCCTTTCACATTGGGTCTTCGTCTCTTTGCAAATATGTTCGCAGGCCACTTGCTCTTGCTCGTCTTTATCCTCGGTGGAGAGCACCTCTTGCAGGGCGTTGTCGGCTTGAAGATCGTTTCGCCATTTGCATTCTCAATGGGCATCTTGCTGACATTCTTCGAATTTATGGTGCAGTGCCTTCAGGCCTACATCTTCACACTTTTGACCGCTCTCTACATCGCTGGCTCTTTAGCTGACGAGCACTAAGGCACCACAAAAAACAAATAAGAATTGGGGAAGTAACTTCGCTTCTTCAGTAAGAAAGGTAGAAACATGACAGGCTCAGCAAACGTTATCGGTTACGGTATTGCCGCAATCGGACCTGCAATCGCAACTGGAATGATCTTCGCTGCTTACATCAGCGGTGTAGCACGCCAGCCAGAGTCACGCAGCGTCCTTCAGCCAATCGCGTTCCTCGGATTCGCTATGGCAGAAGCACTTGCACTCTTCGGTCTCGTTCTCGCATTCGTTCTCTAATCGGTTTATCTAACAGGTAACTCCCTAAGGAGAGAAAATGCATCTATTTAACTTTGCGGATGAAGTCACCGCGGTTGAGGAAAAAATCAACCCGCTGATCCCACATCCAGTTGAGATCGTGGTTGGCCTCATCGCCTTCACACTTCTCTTCCTCGTCTTGAAGAGCAAAGTCGTTCCTATGTTTGAAAAGGCATATACAGAGCGCACAGCAGCAATTCAAGGCGGCATGGAAAAGGCAGAGAAGGCACAGCTTGAAGCTGCACGCGCTCTAGCTTCATACACAGAACAACTTTCATCAGCTCGTGATGAGTCCACACGTCTTCGTGAAGAAGCTCGTGTTCAGGGCGCAGCGATTGTTGAAGATCTTCGCGCAAAGGCTCAAGAAGAGGCGGCTCGCATCACTGCAGCTGCACATGCTTCTATCGAGGCAGAGCGCCAGCAGGCAATCACATCACTTCGTAATGAAGTAGGTGCTTTGGCTGTTGAACTCGCATCAAAGATTGTGGGAGAAGCTCTCGATGATCAGGCTCGTCAATCACGCATTGTTGAACGTTTCATTGATGACTTGGAAAAGAGCAAGTAATGAGAATCCATCTCGGAGGAAGTAGCCGTCAGTCACTCGTGGCTGCTCGCGCGAAGCTTGATGCTGCCGTAAAGGGCGCAACAGCTGCGACTGCCTCTGAGTTGTCTTCACATTTGTTTTTCGCAGCTGAGGTCTTCTCATCAAATACATCTCTACGCCGCGCCTTCACAGATGCATCTCGCGATGCCTCTTCAAAGAGCGCTCTCGTAAAGGATGTCTTTGGTACAAAGATTTCAGCAGGCGCAAGTGATCTTCTTGCAACAGTTGCAGGCCTTCGCTGGTCTGCTGCAGGTGACTTAGTAACAGTCATCGAGCAGCTCGCAATTGAGGCGGAAGGCTCAGCGGCAAACGTTGATGGCGCACTCGATCGCCTCGAGACAGAGTTCTTCGAGGTATCCCGAGTAATTGCAGATAATTTCGAACTACGTAAGGCACTCGTCGGAAACGGTTCAGTAGACGCTAAGCGAGTACTAATCGCCGATGTTCTCTCAAAGAGCGCATCCGCTTCTACTGTGAAGTTAGCCGTTGCACTTGTGACAAGCCTTCGTGGTCGCAGCATCGAAGCAGCATTCGCTGACTACCTCTTCGCTCTTGCTAATCGACGCAATCGCCTCATCGCACTCGTTCGTGTAGCAACAGAAATTACAGATGCACAGAAAACTCGTCTCGCAGCAGCAATTGAGAAGCAGGTTGGCCAGCCAATCTCAGTCAACATTCAGATTGATTCATCAATCCTTGGTGGCGTCTCAGTGAAGTTCGCAGATGAACTTGTAGATGGCAGTATTTCAAACCGACTCGCAGGTGCAGGACGCGCACTTGCAGGTCAAAACTAAAACAGGAAATAAAGGGGAAACTCATGGCAGAGCTCAAGATCCAACCGAATGAAATTCGGGATGCCTTAGCGAACTTCGTTAAGTCATATGATCCAGGCACCGCGGCTCGTGACGAAGTCGGAACTGTTAGCCAGGCTGGCGACGGTATCGCTCGCGTTGAAGGACTTCCTTCAACAATGGCGAACGAACTTCTTCAATTCGAGAACGGCACACTAGGTCTCGCTCTTAACCTCGACGTTCGTGAAATCGGTGTTGTAATCCTCGGTGATTACGCAGGCATCGAAGAAGGAACATCAGTACGTCGTACAGGTGAAGTTCTCTCTGTTCCTGTCGGAGATGGCTTCCTCGGTCGCGTTGTTGACCCACTCGGTCGACCAATCGATGGCAAGGGCGACATCACTCCTGATGCACGTCGTGCACTCGAACTTCAGGCACCAACAGTTGTTCAGCGTCAACCTGTTAAGGAGCCTCTTGCAACCGGTATCAAGGCAATCGATGCAATGACAGCGATTGGTCGCGGTCAGCGTCAGTTGATTATTGGTGACCGTCAGACTGGTAAGACAGCAGTTGCAATCGACACAATTATTAACCAGCGTGAAAACTGGCTCTCAGGCGATAAGAAGAAGCAGGTTAAGTGCATCTACGTCGCGATCGGTCAGAAGGGTTCAACGATTGCATCTGTAAAGGGCGCACTCGAAGAAGCTGGCGCAATGGAGTACACAACAATCGTTGCATCTCCTGCATCAGATCCTGCTGGCTTTAAGTACCTCGCTCCATACACCGGTTCTGCAATTGGTCAGCACTGGATGTACAACGGCGAGCACGTACTTATCGTCTTTGATGATCTCTCGAAGCAGGCTGAGGCATATCGTTCAGTCTCACTTCTCCTTCGTCGTCCACCAGGCCGCGAGGCTTACCCAGGAGACGTCTTCTACTTACACTCACGTCTTCTCGAGCGTTGCGCAAAGCTCTCAGATGAGCTCGGTGGCGGTTCAATGACAGGCTTGCCAATCATTGAGACAAAGGGAAATGACGTTTCAGCGTTTATTCCTACAAACGTAATTTCTATTACTGACGGACAGTGCTTCCTTGAGACAGACCTCTTTAACGCAGGCGTTCGCCCAGCGATTAACGTTGGTATCTCAGTTTCACGCGTTGGTGGTTCTGCGCAGACTAAGGCGATGAAGAAGATTGCTGGACGTCTTCGTCTTGACCTTGCACAGTTCCGTGAGCTCGAGGCATTCGCTGCTTTCGGTTCAGACCTTGATGCTGCATCAAAGGCTCAGCTTGAGCGCGGTGCACGTATGGTTGAACTTCTTAAGCAGGGTCAGTACTCACCATTCGCACTTGAGAAGCAGATCGCTTCAATCTGGGCGGGAACAACAGGCAACCTTGACTCTGTTCCAGTTGCAGATATTCGTCGCTTTGAAGCTGAGTTCATCGACTTCATCGCACGTGAGCGCAAGGATATTTTCACAGTTATCTCAGAGACAAAGCTTCTCGAAGATGAGACTGTTGCAAAGCTCCAATCTGCAATCGATGATTTCAAGAAGCAGTTCAAGTCATCAGCAGCTCCAGCAGTGAATGAAGCTGCTGCGGATGCTCTTGATTCTGAATCAGCAGAAGCAATCACAAAGCACGTTCCGGCGGCGAAGAAGTAACCCATGGGTGCACAACTCCGCATTTATCGCCGACGGATGCGATCCGTTAAAGCGACTAAGAAGATTACGAAGGCTATGGAGCTTATCTCTGCCTCTCGTATCGTCAAGGCGCAGCAACGTGTATCTGCATCGACTCCTTATGCAAATGAGTTAACACGTGCGGTATCTGCAGTTGCTTCATTCTCTTCAGTCGAACATCCTTTGACTACACCCCATGCCAACCCACGTCGCGCAGCGGTTTTGATCATCTCTGCAGACCGCGGTATGGCTGGTGCGTACTCAACAAATGCGATTAAGGAAGGCGAGCAGCTTGCAGCTCTTCTCCGTGAGCGTGGTCTATCTGTTGCGAGCTACCTCGTAGGTCGCAAGGCAGTTAACTATTACAAGTTCCGCGATCGTCAGATTGCAGCATCTTGGACTGGTTTCTCAGATAACCCAACTTACGAGAACGCTAAGGAAGTTGCAGACACACTTCTCAACGCATTTATCGAAGATTCAACTGATGGCCAAGGCGTTGACGAGATTCATATCGTCTTCACAACCTTTAAATCTATGTTGACTCAGGAAGCATCTGCAAAGCGCATGATTCCACTTGAGGTCGTTGAGTCATCAACGCCAGTGGATTCAACAATGCTTCCACAATATGAATTCGAACCTAGTGCGGGAGATGTGCTCGATGCGCTTCTTCCTCGCTACATTGAAGCTCGAATCTTCAATGCGATGTTGCAATCAGCTGCTTCAGAGCACGCTGCACGCCGCCGCGCAATGAAGTCAGCAACAGATAATGCCGAAGAGTTAATCAAGTCGTTAACACGTCTTGCTAACGCAGCTCGTCAGGCTGAAATCACCCAAGAGATCAGTGAAATTGTGGGCGGCGCAGATGCGTTGGCCTCAGCTAGTGCAGGGAGTGAATAATGACCAGTAAAGGCCGCGTAGCCCGAGTTATCGGACCGGTTGTAGACATCGAGTTCCCAGCGGACTCAATGCCATCAATCTTCAACGCGCTCCATGTCGAGACAACGATGAGCGGTACAACACGTACCTTGACTCTTGAAGTTGCTCAACACATCGGAGACAACCTTGTCCGCGCAATCTCAATGCAGCCAACAGACGGTATGGTCCGTGGCGCAGAGGTAAGCGATACAGGTGCACCAATCTCTGTACCAGTCGGTGATGTAACAAAGGGTCACGTCTTCAACACTCTCGGAGAGTCACTCGATGTTCCAACATCTTCATTGGATATCAAGGAGCGTTGGCCAATCCACCGCAATGCACCAGCATTCGATCAGCTTGAGTCAAAGACAGAGATGTTCGAGACAGGTATCAAGGTTATTGACCTTCTTACACCTTATGTAAAGGGTGGAAAGATCGGTCTCTTCGGTGGCGCAGGTGTAGGTAAGACTGTTCTTATCCAGGAGATGATTTATCGCGTAGCTGAAAACTTCGGTGGTGTATCTGTATTCGCCGGTGTTGGTGAGCGTACTCGTGAAGGTAACGACTTGTTCCTCGAAATGACAGAGACTGGCGTTATCAATAAGACAGCATTGGTCTTCGGTCAGATGGATGAACCACCTGGAACGCGTCTTCGCGTTGCTCTTTCAGCGCTCACAATGGCTGAGTACTTCCGCGATGTTCAGAAGCAGGACGTTCTCCTCTTCATCGATAACATCTTCCGCTTTACTCAGGCAGGTTCAGAGGTTTCAACACTTCTCGGACGTATGCCATCTGCTGTGGGCTACCAGCCAACACTTGCAGACGAAATGGGTCAGCTTCAGGAGCGCATCACATCAACACGTGGTCACTCAATTACTTCGATGCAGGCAATTTACGTTCCTGCTGACGATATTACCGACCCAGCTCCACACACAACATTCGCCCACTTGGATGCGACAACTGTTCTCTCACGTCCGATCTCAGAGCTTGGTATCTACCCAGCTGTGGATCCACTTGACTCAACATCTCGTATCCTCGATCCACGCTACATCGGTGAGCGCCACTTCAAGGTTGCAAACCGTATTAAGCAGATCTTGCAGCGTTACAAGGATCTTCAGGACATCATCGCTATCTTGGGTATCGATGAGCTTTCAGAAGATGACCGTATCCTCGTAGGACGTGCACGTCGTATCCAGCGCTTCTTGTCACAGAACACATTCGTGGCGAAGGTCTTTACAGGTATCGACGGTTCATACGTTCCAATCAACGACACAATCGATGCATTCGAAGCACTTGCAGATGGAAAGTACGATCACGTTCCAGAGCAGGCATTCTTCATGTGCGGTGGTCTTGATGACGTAGAGCGCAACGCAGCAGAGTTGGCTAAGTAATAGCTATGTCACTCAACGTCGCGCTTGTATCGCCAACTGAACAGGTCTGGACAGGAGAGGCGAACTTCGTCCTCGCTCGTACAACTGGGGGCGACCTCGGTGTACTTCCTGGCCACACTCCACTCTTTGGCGTTCTTGTCGATGGTCTTGTCAGCATTGAAGTTGCTGATGGCTCAAAGAAGGAGTTCAACGTTAAAGGTGGATTCCTCTCAGTCAATAATGATCGCGTATCAATCTTGACGGAGTCAGTTGCTTAATTAGTTTCAATAGAGAAGCCCCGTCGGATAATCTGACGGGGCTTCTCTTATTTAAAGTGAATCTCTTCTAATGCCTATGGAATCAGAATCCTTAGAGTAAATCCTTTGCCAGGAGTGCTTTCAATCTCTTTTCTACCACCGAGCTTTGAAACCCACGAGTCGATGATGACAGTTCCCTTGCCGGAGCCAAGGTTCTTGGATCCCGGTCCATCATCTTTAATCTCTACATACAACGCCCTTTGAGTACGCTCCCTCACGGTGATTGTCACATTCTTAGCAGGTCCATGCGTAATCGCATTGATGACGCCTTGTTCGATGATTCGGTAGATTCCAAGTCGCAACTCTTCATCAATGGCTTCGACGTTCTCGGTGATATCGATAGTAAATAAAATTTCTGATTCGTATTCGCGGCATAGATTCTCAACACTACCAATTAGACCTTCGCCTGCAAGATTAGGGCTCAGTAGCTGCGAAACTTCACGGACATCGATGGAACGAATCCCTTCAATCTCTTGAATAACTGGCTGAATTCCCAGTCGTCCTTCTTCTGAGAGAACTCCTGCGACCCTGGTCAATCGCGCTCCAGCAAGCATCAATTTGGATTGAATGCGATCATGAAGGAGCTGCGCTGCATGAGAGCGAATCTCTTCATCAGATTCAATAAGCAGGACGTAGCGCTCTTTTAATTGATTATTGAGTGCCGAAGCAGAATCCAACTTCTGACTCAATACCTTGAGTCCATTGTGGGTGATGGCTACAAAGATTATGGCAAAAACAAAGCGAGTAATTAACTCACCCATGAAGACACCAGTTCTGAGGAAGTCCACGGTATCTACATGGGGAAGCAAGAATCTCTTCCCGCCTACCTGGGCAAGTAATGTGACGAGAGAGGCAGCAAGCACCTCAAGGAGATAGATCTTGAGGCTCTTTCTTCTGCCACCCCAAATGGCACGGGAAATCTTTAAGAGAAAGAAGAGCGGCAACCCCATGATTGCATAGACGAGTAAGCCCGTGAAGAAGAACTTGATTCTCTCGATACCGTAATCGTATTCAAAGGTATAAGTGCGGAGATTCGATAAATTAAATACCAAGATTGTCAGATAGATGAATCCTGGACGATAATCATAAGGACCGAGATATTCCTTAAACCTCTGCCATCTCTTGCTCATTAGATTGTCTTCACCAGTTGAAGGTATTTGAGGATTGCCAAGGTCTTTAAGTCATCGCTCTCTTTTGCTTCAGGGAGCAAGATGTCATATGCGCGAGAGAGTTCCTTGCGGACATAGGCATAGGTGAGATCCAGACGCAGACTTATTTCTTGAACTGAAATTCCCTGGGCAAGGAGCGAGATGATGGATCTCTGACGTGAAGTAAGTTCATAGTAAGGATTGAGATCGGCTTCATTAGCTTCTGAGGAAGAAGGGAAGAACTCCTCCCAATTGCCCTTACCAATCGCGGTATCTTTCAGAATCTTCGCATAATCTGCTGCGGACATCTCGCCGCTCTTCTCAAAGAATGACCAACCATTGCGCATTGCAGGCGGGACGCGATTGACCATCTTGCGTACGTTAAATTGTGAATATATGACGATACCTATGTATTCGTTAATTTCACGGAGAGCAATGCCGAGCTCGATACCGTTGAGTCCATCTGTATCTAGCCCAAAATCAATGAGGGCAACATCAGCCTTCTTCGCGACAGCTCGATTAAGGGCAGAGATTCCATCTGAATATATCCCGATGAGCTCTATCCCTGGCTGATCTTTGAGTGAATCTTGTAGGAATTGGCGGAGCGCAGAGTCGTTTTCGACGTACATGACTCTCGTTGAATTCATATCTAATGATGCCACGGGAGTCCCGGATGTGAGGGGAGACTTGTCACAAGTGTTACCCAATAACTGCACGAAATATGCGATTCCTCATGTTTGTATTCACTTTGTGACATATTTTCAAATGAACTTCTGAGAAAAATAATGTTCGCACATGAACCGCACTCCTGTAGATGACGCCAGAGCAGCTAAATCATTTTCAGTTGTAAGGATCTTAGCGAGCTCACTCTTAGGAGCCCTGATACTCGCTCTAATAAGCCCAATGCCTGTAGCCAATGCCGTTACCTTCAATTGTGGTACGTCTGGAACTTACACCGTTTCAGGCGGTGTTGCATCAGGTGGTGCAAACTGCGTAGGTAATGTCACCTTCGATGCGTCAGTGACATCAATTGCGAGCAATGCATTTGAGCGCGCACAGCTTGGAGCTGTTGTATTTAGTAGTGGCATCACTTCAGTTGGGCAGTATGCGTTCTATCTAAGTAGCATGACATCTCTCACGCTTAATTCAAGCTTTCGAACTATAGGCACCGCTGCATTTGTCGGAAATGGTCTCACCTCGATAACACTGCCTTCTGGAATTACCACGCTGTCTCCCTACGCATTCCAAGGTCAGCCATTTACTTCTTTAACTATTCCAAGCTCAGTCACATCTATCGGCAATTACGCATTCAGCGGTGCAGTACTTACTAATTTAGTGATACCAACCTCGGTAACTTCAATTGGCGAGGGAGCATTTTGGAATGTCAACGTAAAATCAATAATGTTCTTAAGTGGTTTAAGGACAATTGGCAATTTTGCCTTCTATGCCAGCCCATTTGAAGTCTTAACACTTCCTTCCACGGTTACTTCGATTGGTACAGATGCTTTCAAATCAGCAGCACTCACTTGCTTTGTAAATGGCAGTTCTGCAAGTTTGTTAAATACTGGCCTCGCGGGTTTCAGTGCGCAGTCTTCATGTACCTCACAGAGCATCACAGTTTCTGCGTCAGTAACCTCCGCTGCATTTAATGGTTCGTCATATGCCGCAATCCCATCTTTGAGCACAACTTCTGGATCTGGATCAGGAGCAGTAACTTATTCAATTTCAAGTGGCGGAACGGCAACAGGGTGCGCACTCTCTTCCTCTGCGGCCAATGCGACCTTAACTGCCAATACAACTGGAACTTGTATTATCAAAGCTACGAAGGCTGGGGATGCTAATTATGCATCCGCAACGTCAACCCTAACTTTTACTTTTACGAAGTCTGTAGTCACCACATCTTTAACTTTACCCGCATCGCCAGTGACATACGGAACCCCTGTTGTTGAGACAGCGACGCTTTCATCTGAATCTGCTACTGGAACTATTTCATTTTCTAGCAATGGGTTAGTAATCGGAGGATGCTCTTCGGTCGCTGTAAATAGGGGAGTTGCAGTTTGTTCTTCTTGGCGTCCAGAGGTGGGCACGTACTCTTCCCTCATAGCTACCTATTCGGGTGACAGTGCCTTTGAAACTTCAACTTCGACTGCGGGTACGCTTCAAGTAAATAAAGCTACTCTCAATGTAATCCCAGATGCGAAGAACGTGGTCTTCGGTTCTATTGCCTCGACCTATAGCTTCACATATCAAGGATTTGCATACAGCGACTCCGCGTCCAGCGCTTCTTTTACTGCGGGGCTAATAGCTCCTGTTTGTGCTAATTCAGATTATTCTATTTCGACGAGTGTATCTGCCTCGCCATTAATGATTTCTTGTATCGGCGGGAGTTCGACTAATTACAGTTTTAATACAAGTTCAACTGCAAATCTTACGATAGGCAAAGCAACTCCTTCGGTCTCGGTAGCGCTTTCAGCTGCTACTCCAACTTACGGTGCTGTCGACACTATTACAGCCGTTGCTTTTATCCCAGGTTTTATCACTTTCAAAAGCAGCGGTATTGACATCGCTGGTTGTATCAATACTTTAACAACTTTGATCTCGCCTTACACAGCGGAATGCATGTGGGTGCCGAATGGAATCACCTCCTACTCGCTCACAGCAACTCTTGATCCAACAAATTCTGTCGACTTTTTGACGGCGAACGCATCTGCTCTGACGCCAACCTCTACTCGTGCTGCAATTACAGTCACTCCGACAGCGGGTCAATCAAAGGTATATGGGGCAAATAACCCACCGATAACTTACTCGATTACTTCAGGCGTGCTTGTGGGTTCAGATGCATTAACAGGTGCGCTCACCTTTACGGGAACAAACGTCGGATCATATTCGATCGATATTGGAACTCTAGCTAACCCAAATTACACAATCACCTTGGCGTCAGAGACCTTTGCAATCACGAAGGCGGCTCAAACAGTGGTGACTCTTTCATCACTCAGCTCTGCTTATAACCCAAGCAATAAAACCGTCACTCTGACAGGTTCTGGCGGTTCTGGGACAGGTACATATTCCTATGCCCTTGATACATCAAATGTGACGCCAGGATGTTCAGTTTCGCGCTCAACCTTGACATTTACAACTGCAGGCACGTGTATCATCGCTGTAACGCATTTATCTGATGCTAATTACCTTTCACGAACTGATACTGTTTCATTTTCCATTGGTCTTGCAAGCCAATCAATTAACTTCGCTTCACTGTCGGCGAAGAGCTATTCGAGTGAGACTTTCACCGTCTCTGCCACTTCGTCAGCTTCACTGACAGTTGCCTTCACCTCGGGATCTCCAACAATCTGTACGACTTCGGGAAGTAATGGAAGCACAATTACCTTGCTAGGAGTCGGCACTTGTGTCATCAATGCCAACCAGCTGGGAGATTCCAATACCTCTGCGGCAAGCCAGGTTTCACAAAACTTTACGGTAAACCCTCGTGCAGTAACTATTACTGCAGATGCAAAGACAAAGATCTTTGGAGCCACGGATCCAGCTCTGACGTACACCGTCTCTTCGGGCTCATTAATTCTTGGAGATATTCTCACCGGAGTCCTGACACGTGCTATTGGATCTGATGCAGGTGATTACCAAATCCTGCAAGGAACTCTCTCTAATGCCAATAACCCCAAATATGACATTACATTTGTGTCTGCCCTTTTGGTTGTTACAAGAGCTACACCTTCGCTCTTGTTAACTTACCCAAATTCAAATTTAGCTATCTTGAGACCAGGGGCCACAGATACTCCAACAGTTACAACAAGCTCAAGTGCAGGAGCGCTTACATTTACTTCATCAACAGCAAGTTCAATCTGCACCGTTGATTCATCCTCAGGTGTCATCTCTCTCTTTGGTGCAGGCAGCTGCTCAGTGGTCATGGCAACAGCTCAGACCACAAACTTCATCCAACACTTTGAGACGACAACGGTGACGGTTGCCCTTCTTAGTACCTCTCTTGTCGGAATCGATCAGAGCAAGCTGGTAAGTATGGGACAGCCCTTCTATGCCCATGCCAGCATTGATCAGTCCTACTCATTTAGCAGTGGGAGTAATGGTGCTTCTGTTGCCATTCCAGCAGGAGCTTTAGATTCAACAGTTCCTATCTCAATTAGCCTCTTGACTGATTCAAGCAGTCAGAGGGCAATCATTTCATCAGATGGAACTTCGGTTCTCTCAGTTGTCGTCTCTTGGGTTGCATCAGATGGATCAGTGCCAAGTACCAATAGCGGCAAAGCTATATCAGTAACGCTAACGAATGCGTCTATCAAGAGTGGGGCGAAGATCTACAGCATCATTGGGAATCAAAGCCAGTTATTAGGAACTGCTCAGGTAGATGGTTCGGTAACGACACTTATTACCGATGACCCTGTGCTTCTTGTGATTAACCCAGTAGTCACACCACCCCCATCATCAGAGGGAGGAAATGCAGTTGTGATTCAGGGTGATAACTCTGCAGCTCTCGCGCTTGCAAAGATTGCAGCAGAAGCCAAAGCCAGAGAGGAAGAAAAGGCAGCGGCTGCTCTTAAGGCAGCGAAGGAGAAGATGGAAGCGGATGCAAAGGCTCTCGATGCGGCTAAGGCGGTAGAAGATGCGGCAGCCCTAAAAGCTGCACAAGAGGCAGCTGATGCATCAGCAAGAGAAGCTGCTCTTCTGCAAGCAACAAAAGATGCTGAGATTGCAGCAGCTAATGCTGCAAAGGCAGTTAGACCACAGGTGACGCTCTACTCAGTTTCTCCAACGCTCAAGCTCAGTGCATATGACAGTGCTTACCTAGCTAGGTATGTGAAATCTCTTAAGAATGGGGCTTCTGTCACTTGCATTGGTTACACCTACGGAAAAATCCCGGCATCTAAGGCATCACAGGCACTTGCTAAACGTCAGGCAACAGCCGTATGTGCACAAATGACCAAGATCAATAAGTCCTTGAAAACTTCGATATCAATCGTCCCAGTCTCAAAGGCACCAAAGTCAGCAATTGGTGCGAAGTGGGTCGGAGTGAGTTTTCGAATAGATGGGTTTAAAACAAAACCTTAAAAAAGGTAGTCAGCTATTCGCGGGTTACTGATGCGCCTAGATTGCGAAGGTCTTCAGCGAAGTTTGGGTAACCACGATCGACATGGAATGCACCATCTACAGTGGTTTCACCCTCTGCAACGAGGGCTACTAAGACGAGGCCAGCACCTGCGCGAATATCTGTTGCCTCAACTGGTGCCCCAGATAGCTGTGGAATACCGTCAATTGATGCGTGGTGACCGTCGATAGTGATCTGTGCACCGAGTCGAACGAGCTCGTTAACGAACATAAAGCGTGACTCGAAAACATTCTCGGTGACAATTGCATGGCCATCGGCAACTGCGTTCATTCCAATGATGAAGGGCAAGAGATCGGTCGCAAATCCTGGATAGGGAAGTGTTGATACATCGATTGCACGAGGGCGATGTTCCATGCGAACTCGGACACCATCTGAAGTTGATGTGATGATTGCTCCAGCAGAGGTAAGTTTGTCGAGCATGACTTCCATGTGGTCTGCGCGCGCACCATGGATTGTGATGTCACCTTGTGTGATTGCTGCGGCAAAAGCCCATGTGCCGGCGATGATGCGATCGGTAATTACTTTATGCGAGGTCGGGTGAAGTTCTCTAACGCCCGTGATCGTGATGAGAGGAGATCCGATTCCCTCAATCTTTGCACCCATTGAAACTAAGAATTCGCAGAGGTCAACGATGTCTGGCTCGCGGGCTGCGTTATCAATTGTTGTTACACCCTTAGCGAGCACTGCTGCAGTCATGATGTTCTCAGTGGCACCAACCGATGGGAAGTCGAGAGTAACTGCTGCACCGACTAAACCATCTGGTGCTTCAGCTACAACATAGCCATGCTCGATATGGGCCTTTGCTCCCATAGATTCAAGGCCACGAATGTGAAAGTCGATTCCACGCGATCCGATTGCATCTCCACCCGGAAGAGCAACCTCGGCGGCTCCTAGGCGAGCTACAAGTGGACCAAGGACGTTAATGGATGCTCGCATTTTGCGGACGAGTTCGTAATCAGCCCGATGAGATGGCTTTTCAGGAACATCAATATGGAGCTGATCTCCTTCACGGACAACAGTGCAACCAAGGCGGGTCAATAGGTCGGCCATGATGTCTACATCGGCGATATCTGGGACATTGGAGATAGTTGTCTTGCCAACGGCCAGCAGAGAGGCCGCCATAAGCTTTAAAACCGAGTTCTTAGCGCCTGTGACCGTTACTTCGCCCTTGAGGGAGGCTCCACCCACGATACGGAAGCGATCGAGAGGTTGAGTCATGGCGAAATTCTACTTCACGGCTAGCGGAATCTTTGAAGCCTATTAGGCTAGGCGCATGGTTAATCTAACTCGCATTTATACAAAAACAGGTGATGACGGAACTACTGCGCTCGGTGATATGAGCCGTACATCAAAGAACGACCCACGCCTTGAGGCATATGCGACAGTAGATGAAGCAAACTCTGCAATCGGAGTCGTTCTCTCTACTGACCAATTAACCGATGATGTTCGCAATCTCTTGATTCGCATTCAGAACGATCTCTTCGATGTAGGAGCAGATCTCTGCACACCAGTAATTGATAAGCCAGCTTTTGAACCGCTTCGTGTTCTTGAGAGCCAGATTACTTATCTTGAAGATTCAATCGATGCATATAACGCTGACCTTGCACCGCTACGTTCATTTGTTCTTCCATCAGGAACTGCAGCTGCGGCGCATCTTCACGTTGCTCGCACCGTTGTCCGTCGCGCAGAGCGTCGCACATGGACTGCAATTCACTCATTCGGTGGTGGAGTAAATCCATTGACTGCGCAGTACCTCAACCGTTTATCTGATTTGCTCTTCGTATTGGCACGCGTTGCTAATAAGGAAATTGGTGATCAGCTCTGGGTTCCAGGCGCTAACCGCTAACTTTTCTTGTAGCTCGTTCCAGGTAGGGATTTGTCGCGGTCTTCATGGTGACAGATCACTGAGGTGATCTTTGCTGCTCCACCCTTTTCAACTGTCTCAGTTGAAACCAATAAGAGGACTTTGAACTCACGGCCGGCGCTGGAATTAAATGATGTATTGAGTTCACCCAACTTGCTTCCTTGGGCATCGGTGATCGTTGCAATCGCCTCCCACCAGAGACACCCTGTTTCAGATGCGACCTGAACTGCGCCGCAGATATAGGTAGTGCATTGCTTGATCTGCTTGGAAAGATATGGATTGGCAGAGATAAGCCCTACAAGCTCTTTAGCGGTAGGGACTTTGGCATAAACCTCGCCCTCAACGCTAAACCCCTTCGGTGGCCATGCCGCCTTTGGAGAAGGTGAGACGCGAACCTTTGCGCGCTTCTTCTTTTTCTTCTTTACAACTGGCTTCTTCGTTGCAGTTGGCTTGGCGCTGGCCTTTGCACTAGCCGTACTTGTTGGCTTCGCAGTCGCCTTAACTGTCGGCTTCGCAGTTGCCTTAACAGTTGGCTTGGCGGTCGCTTTAGCTGTGACCTTTGCAGTTGGCTTAGGTGTTGGCTTCTTTGTTGCAGCCCCTGCTGCAGGCGCCGCTAAAACTAGAGCTATTGCAAGGCAGAGTGAAGTTACTCGCGATCCCACTTGAAGGTGCGGATTGCCAGGATTGTTCCCACGACGAGCCATATGCCAATAATGGCAAAGGTTCGCCCAGTCTCCCAATTGCCGGCGATTTCACGCGTAGCAAAGTTATCGGGAAGGAAGATTGAGCGCATTCCCTGAGTCAGCCACTTGAGAGGGAAAATCGCGGCAATCTGCTGCATCCACTTAGGGAGATCAGTGAAGATAAAAAAGACTCCGCTAAAAAACTGCAAGATGATGACAACAGGGGAGACGATTGCAGATGCCCCTCGAGCGTTCTTAGGAACACTAGAAAATGCAACGCCGAGAATTGTTGAGACTAGTGAGCCGAGAATTAAGAGAGCGGCGAAGAGCGCCCACTTACTTGCCTGCGTTGGAAGATTCACTCCGAAGAATGCAACGCCAGCGGCGAGAAGCAATACCACTTGAATCACCATGCTCATTGTTACAACTATTGCTTTACCGATGAAGTAGCTCGCAGCAGGCATTGGAGTACCACGTAAACGCTTCAGTGCGCCCAAATCGCGCTCTACCGGGATAAAGATTGCGATCTGCTGAAAGCCAGTATTAACAAGGGCTGATGCAATCATTCCAGCGACAAAGTATTGGCTAAAGGTCACACCTGGCGCGATCTTGGTACTAAATACAGATCCGAAGATCGCAAGAAGGATTAATGGAAAGAGAAGAGTGAAGACGACAGATTCCTTCTGACGGAAGAATTGTTTAATCTCAAGGCCACCGCGCTTGAAGCCGATAGCGAGAGCTCCAGGAAGTTTCTTATTCATGGGTTGCTCCAATCATTGAGAGATATACATCTTCTAAAGTAGGGCGATGAACGCTGAGTTCAGGAACTTCTCCACCGAATTGCGCTGACAAGTTCTTTACAAACTCAGTCGGTGCATCGGTCTGTGCGCTCTTGGAAATCCCGCCTTCGCTCCACGTAATAGTTGCTTGTGCGTGTGCACGCCCACCAAGGAGAGCCGGGGTTGATACCTCAAGAATCTCGCCATGGTTCATCACTGCGACGCGATCTGCAAGTGCCTCTGCCTCATCGAGATAGTGAGTAGTCAGAAGAATCGTTGTTCCCTCATCTTTAAGTTTGCGAATCAATAACCAGAAAGCGCGGCGTGCCTCAGGATCAAATCCTGTTGTTGGCTCATCTAAGAAGAGAAGTTCTGGACGGCCGATTATTCCAAGTCCCACATCGAGGCGACGTCGCTGGCCACCTGACAAAGTGCGCGCACGATCGTCTGCCTTCTCTTCCAAGCCGACAAGTGCAATGACCTCTTCAATGTTACGTGGATTGGAGTAGTAGCTAGCAAAGTGTGTCAGCGCTTCACGAGGTGAAAGCTCAAGGGTGTCATTGGAACTCTGCAGAACAATGCCGATGCGATTTCTCCAGGCAAGTGCCTCACCGCCTTTAATAGAAGGGTCTGTATCGAGGACAGAGACAGTGCCCGCGTCTGCGGTGCGAAAACCTTCGAGAATCTCAACAGTCGTCGTCTTACCGGCGCCATTGGGTCCGAGAATCGCAAAGATCTCGCCATGTTCGATAGTCAGGGATAACTCTTTTACTACTGTGAGGGCGCCATAGCTCTTTCGCAAGCCATCTACCTTGATTGCAGGCTTCATGTACCTACTGTATTGGTTTCGATTCGCCGAAAGTAGTCAATGTAATGGAAAATACATCTGTGAGCCCGCGTAAGAATTACCCCAAGAATCGACGCCCTAATACCGGCGTTGATGAAGAGCCTCGCGGCGTTCCTTCAAACCAAATCTTTGTAGAAGATGAGCAAGGTCTCTGGATTGTCCGTAAGTTGACAGGTTCAGCGGCAAATAAGCCCTATCGCTGTCCTGGATGCGATCAGTTGATTCCTATGGCTACCCCGCACACAGTTGCATGGCTCGATGGCGATGAGGAAGGTCGTCGCCATTGGCATAACGCATGTTGGGATAAGCGCGGAAAGCGCCGACCAAATACCGAGCGCACTCGCAATGCGCCTCGTTATTAATTAAGAGAGTCGACCTCGCAAGACCGTCAGCAACTTCACGACAAGTGAATCAACCTTTGGCGTGCGCTTAAAGCTTGTGATGGGCAACGGCAATTGGAAGCGGGCACGGACAATAGAGCGTGGATAGGTAAATTCAAGGAGACCTTCAGGTCCATGAATGCGGCCATAGCCAGAATCTTTAGTGCCACCGAATGGGATCGATGCAACCGCTGCAAATGAAATCACAGAGTTGATTGCAACCATTCCACACTGTAATTGCGATGCAATCCAGCGACCTTGGCGACGAGACCATACTGAGGCACCAAGTCCATATCGAGATGCATTCGATAGCTCAATTGCAGTCTCCATATCTGGAACTCGATTGATCACAATTGTTGGACCAAATGTCTCTTCGGTCATCGCAGTTGAATCTTCAGGAACCTGGAGAAGAACTACTGGCTGAACAAAGCGATTGCCAACTGATTGAGTGCCACCAACAACTGGGATGCCACCCTTCTTCTCAGCATCGCGGATATGAGACTTAATAATCTTGAGCTGAGAAGGCATCGTTGCAGGACCGTAATTGGCCTCTTCTGGATTACCCGCATGAATTGTCTTTGCGAGTGCAATGACCTTCTCAGTAAAGATATCTGCGATGTTCTCATCGACATAGACGCGTTCTGCGCCGATACAAGTCTGGCCGCCATTGGAAAATGCTGACCAGACTGTTGCATCTGCAGCTAATGAAATATCGGCATCGCGCGCGACAATAACCGGATCCTTGCCACCGCATTCAGCAATAACTGGTGTCAACGTCTCGGCACAGAGTGCCGCCACCTTCTTCGCAGTTGCAGTCGAACCGGTAAATGCCAACTTCTTCACACCGCTTGTGCAGAGCGCAGCTCCTGTCTCGCCAAAGCCTGTAACAACTTGGAAGAACTCAGAGCTTCCTGATGCATGCTCAAAGAGCTCTGCGAGTGCAACGCCAACGCCTGGTGTGTACTCACTTGGCTTAAAGACCACTGTATTTCCAGCAGCGAGTGCATATGCAATCGATCCCATAGGAGTAAAGACTGGATAGTTCCAAGGTCCAATAACTCCGACAACGCCAAGTGGTGAACGTTCAACAGTTGCTGACATATTTGCCATCAATGCACCAGGGGAGCGATGAGCAGTGCGTAGAACAGACTCTGCATGGCGAGCAGCCCAAGCAACGTGGTGGGCAGCAAGTGTGATCTCAAGCTTTGCATCAGAGTGTGGCTTACCTGTCTCAAGTGTGACTGTCTCTGCAAGAGAATCAATCTCGCTCAAGATTAAGCGGCTATAGGCAAGGAGAATCTTGCGACGGCCCTTGTGACCGAGTTCAACCCAACGCTGTGCGGCATCTGTTGCGAGCGTGACCGCTGCATAGACATCCTTCTCAGTTGCAATGGGATAAGTACCGGCAACTTCGCCAGTTACTGGATTCAGTGATTCGAACTTTTTAGCCATAGCCAAAGAGTAGTCACTAGAATGCAGCTATGACGGAACCAATCCGCCCCAGCACCGTATTACCGGCTATTCGTACCCCTTTTACCCTCACTACCGCCGATGGTCAGACTCTTATCGGCGAGGTCAGTGCACCGATCGATAACCCAACAACGATGCTTCTCTGCCTTCACCCCAATCCCACCGGTGGCGGAATGATGGATAGCCACATCTATAAGAAGGCGGCCAATCGCCTACCTTCAATGGCTGGCATAACAATTGTTCGCTTCAATACTCGTGGAACAACAAGTGAGGCTGGAACTAGTACTGGTGAATACGATGGTGGCCGCGCAGAGAAATTCGATGTGCAAGCTGCGATTGATTACTGCTTCGATGTTTTACATGCAAAGGAACTGTGGATAGTTGGCTGGTCTTTTGGAACAGAGTTAGCGCTCTGCCATGCACGCGATCCACGAGTAAAGGGATTGATTCTCTTAAGTCCACCGCTGATGAAGACAGAAGATAGCGATCTTCAATTCTGGGCAGAAGATGGTCGACCTGTGACAGCGTTGGTTCCAGAGCACGATGACTATCTCAAACCTGATGAGGCGCGAAAGAGGTTCGCACTTATTCCGCAGATTGATCTGATTGCAGTAGATGGTGCAAAACATCTATGGGTTGGCGAGCCTTACGTACATCGAGTTTTAAGCGAGATTACGCGAATTATCGCACCATCTCGCTTGCCACTTCCTACAGAGCTTTAGAAATTAATTCTGCTCGGCGCGAGGGTAGACAACCTCTTCAAGAATCAAGATGATCGAAGCAGCTACCGGCACTGCTAATAGGCCACCGATGAGTCCAAGAAGTGAAGTACCGATAAGAGCAGAGACGATTGTGACTGCGCCAGGAACTGCCAAGGTGCGCTTCATAATCTTTGGAGTGACAAGGTAATTCTCAACTTGCACATAGAGCACGTAGGCAACGAAGGCGATAATTCCGATGGTCACTGATTGAGTCGCAGCAATCAGTGTGACAACACCGCAGCCAAGGAAGTGGCCAATCAGTGGAACTAAGCCACAAACAAAGACGATGATTCCTATCGTTATAGGGGATGGAAGCCCCAAAATTAGAGAGAGAATTGTTACGAAGAGCGAGGCGAGTGCCGATACGAGGATCTGACTTCCTACAAATGCGCCTACACGAGCAATGACGGCATTAGTTAAGAGAGTAATGCGTGGACGGCGAGTTGCAGGAACCATCTTCAGCGCAAGCTCTGTTGCTTGCGGAAGCGAAGTAATGAAATAGAGAGTCAATACCAAAATAGTAAGACCGGTAAATGTTCCAGAGAGAACGGTCTTGCCGACGCCGATGACTCCACCGAAGGCAGAGATCAAGAGAGTGCCATCAGAGGTAACACTGTTGAGCTTCTTCTGAATCGAATCAATGACACCGTATTGATCATTCAGAGATGCAATCTGAGGATTGGTCTTGAGATCTTGCAGCAAGGATGGTGCGATATTGATTAAGTGTGCGCTCTGCTTTACAAGTGGCGGAACTATGAGCGCAAGGAATAATCCAACAAAGATAAGAACGCCAAGAAAGATGATTGTTACCGAAGCGGTGCGAGAGAGTCCGCGACGGCGAATCGCCTCAACGGCCGGATTGAGACCAGTCGCCAAGAAGAGCGCAACGAGAATGATGACAAAGACCTGGCTTGCACTTGCGAGTGCTCTTAGGAGAACAAAGGCAGAGAGCGCACCTGCAGTTGCAACGAATCCGAAGTAGAAGGGGTGACCTCGATCGATGGGCGCACCAGCGTTTCCATAGTTAGGTGTGACCGGAGCCTCTTTACTTGCCGCTTTCTTAGAGGTTCTGCCACCAATTCGCTCTGAAATAGTCATAGGTAATTGTATTCGCAATTAGAAAGTGGTTGATAGATGAGAGAATGAGTTCATGGCATTGAGAATCACAGGCGTCGGCGAGGAGATCGCAGCGGTCTCGGGGCTACCCTGGAATCAGAGCCTTGAGATCTGGCCAGAAGATCCACTCCTTGCGGAAAAGCGCGGTATCTCGCGCCACATCGTTCGCCTCGTGCGCTCTACCGATGACCCAGACTCTGAGGTCTATGCAGTTAAAGAGACCGTCTCAGAGTTTGCCAATCGCGAATACAAGATCTTGCGCGAGCTCAAGCAGCTCGATGCACCAAGTGTTCAATCTGTAGCCGTTGTTGAAGGCCGCACAGATAACGGTGGAGAAGAACTTCCCTGCGCACTCGTTACTCGCTTTCTGCCTTACTCCTTGCCTTATCGGGTTCTTTTAAGTGGAAAAGATGTCACCGCTGAAGATGTAACCCTGATGGCTAATGCACTTGCACTTCTCTTGGTGCGCCTTCACCTCCTTGGTTTCTGGTGGGGCGACTGTTCTCTTTCAAACACGCTATTTCGCAGAGACGCAGAAGGTTATGCCGCGTATCTCGTAGATGCTGAAACCGGCGAGTTCCAACGCTCTCTCTCAGATGGTCAGCGCGAACACGATCTTGAAATTGCACACTTCAACGTTGCTGCAGAGCTAGAAGATCTCGCTCTCTCTGGAGTTCTCTATCCGGGAATGGATCCAATCCGCGCAAGTAATGCGCTGATTAAGCGATACCACCGTTTATGGGCTGCTCTGAAAGAGCGACAAGTTCTCGATCCAACGGATCGCCACGCAGTTGAGCGCGCGATGCGCCAGTTGCACGATCTCGGTTTTGCAGTTGAAGAGGTCTCCGTGCAACTTGAAGAGGGCAATGAAACTTCAGGAAAGTTGTACTTCCAGCCAAAGTTGGTTGCAGCGGGATATCACAAGAATCGCTTACGTGAATTGATGGGACTTGAGACTGAAGAGTTGCAGGCTAAGCGTCTCCTTGCATCATTTGATCGCTATCGCGGCCGTGAGAAGTCTCCGAAGCCACCTATCCATGATTCTGCACGACGTTGGCTCCAAGAGGTTTTTAATCCAACAGTGTCACTGATTCCTGAGGATATGCGCGGTCGTATTGAGAGTGCGCAGTTCTTCCATGAAGCCCTTGAACACCGCTGGTATTTGAGCGAGAAGGCCGGTCACGATGTCGGTCTTGAATTTGCAGCGCTCTCATATATCAATGAAATCCTGCCATCACGTCGAGACTCTGGTGTCGATATCACTGAAGGAAGTTCACTATGACAACGCCACCAAATTTCGGACGCGCCTTTGATCTCAGTGGTTTAGGAAAGCCCCCGGTTGATACATCCATACCGCTTCCAGGTCTTGAGGTAAATGCAGCAAACCTCACCGCTGAATTCTTGCCGATGTCAGCGCAGAAGCCAGTTGTAGTTCTCTGTTGGTCTGCGCGCTCACCAGAATCTGTCGAGATGCTTCGCGATCTTGGAAAACTTGCTCTCGCTGATCAAGGTTCTTGGGTCCTGGCGCGTGTCAATATCGACGAGCAACCACAAGTGGCTCAAGCACTTCAGACTCGCACAATTCCTTATGGCTTAGTCTTCATTGCAGAACAGCCAATTCCATTTGTGGAGCAGGCTCTTAATGAAACTCAATTACGTGAAGTGATTACAAAGATTCTTACACTCGCAGCTCAACAAGGTATTGGTGAGGCGCCGGTTGAACAAGCAGAGCCAGAGGAAGATGAAGCAATTGAAGCTATCGATCGTGGTGATTTTGCAGCAGCTGAAGCCTCCTATAAAGCTCTCTTAGCTCGTAAGCCAAATGACCAATACGGCAAGATTGGATTGGCGCAGGTTCAATTGTTGATGCGTACAGATGGAGTCGATGCGGCCAAAGTCATGCAGGATGCAATCGCAAAGCCAGATGATCTTGCAGTGCAGATGCAGTGCGCAGATGTTGAAATCATGCAGGGGGATCTTGAACAAGGATTTAAACGCCTTCTCAACCTCATCACAATCTATGCCGGCGATGAGCGTAAGCAAGTTAAAGAGCGATTGCTTGAACTCTTCGCCCTGGTCGATCCAGTAGATCCTCGAGTCATCAAAGCCCGCACCTCTCTCGCGAACGCACTCTTCTAAATGAACGCTCCGGGCGGCCTCTCTTTAGAGCGTGAAAAGAAGCTACTTCACGCCCTTTTCTTCATCTTCGGCTTTGGAATCATGGCATGGGTACCACGCTTTCCTGAGGTCAAGGCAAACCTTGGATTAAGCAATGGCGCTTTCGGTTCCATCCTCACAACAGGAGCAATTGGAGCTTTCACCGGACTACTCACCGTGGGACATATCGTCCATAAAGTTGGTGTGCGCAATGTAATGATTGCGGCAACAGTTCTTCTCTATTCAGCATTCGCCGCAATTGTTCATATTCACTCTGCGACTCTCTTTATCGTTCTCAATATCGCGATTTCATTTGGAATCACAGCAACCCATATATCTATTAACACTCAAGGGTTTCATATCCAAGAACGCAGCAAGGCAAATGTTGTTGTTAGTAGCGCTGGATACTGGAGCGCTGGAGCGCTCTTCACTGCAATCCTTTCAGGATTTCTAGTTGGCCACATCGGGCTCTCAGCTCATATCTCAGGGCTTTCGATCTTCTCTGCAGTGGCTACATTGGCTATTCTCTTTCAATTTGGTTCAACTCTCGTTCCTCCCAATGAACATCCAGAGACTGATTACTCAATCAAAGATATCTTCACAACCTTCCACTTTGATTGGCGCGTCAGTATTGGTTTCGCATGCGTTGTCTACCTCGAGTTCGCAATTGGCGATTGGGGGACAATCTTCACGAAAGAACGTTTTGAGGTGAGTGCCGGATTAAGCACTCTGCCATATATTGTCTTTACAATATTTATGATTGCTGGCCGACTTTCAATCCGACGACTTACCGATAAGTTCGCTACCCATGAACTCGCTCGAGTGATGACTCTCATCGCAGGAATCGGATTCGTTACGACAATCTCTATTGCAACCCACCTGCCAGCAAGCGCACATTGGACTTCTTATGGGCTGGTCCTTTTTGGCTTTGCATTGGCGGGAATAGGTTCCTCAATTCTCGGTCCGACATTTACCGCTGCAGCTAACCGCCGTTCACCCAATCCAAGTGCGGTAGTAATCGGCCAGCTAGGTGTGGCAAATAACGTCATAACTACCGTCTTAAAGTGGCTTGTAGCAGGGGTTATTGGCGCAACGGCCTCGATTGGCCTCGCCTTAATGATTCCAGGAGTCCTGATGATTCTTGCCGCCTTCTTCACTCCCGTCATCAAAGAGGGCATGAAGTAAGTAATTAGGCGCGCTCAAACCAGACTGTTGCAAGCGGTGGAATGCGAAGCGTTGTGTAGAGATCAGTATCAACATCTACAGCAAATGAATCGTTGGTAATTCCGCTACCGCCGTACTTGAGATCATCGGTATTGATGGTCTCGCGCCATACTCCAGCTGTCGGCATACGTAGCGAGTAGAACTCTTGTGGAACTGGCGAGAAGTTGGTGATACAGACAAGTGGATATCCAGCATCAGACCAGCGCGTGAAGGCAACGATGTTATTTGCACCATCATCGCCGACGATCCATTGGAAACCTTCAGGATTTACATCCTTCTCCCAGAACGCAGGGTGGCGCTTATAGTTGAGATTGATATCTGCAAGAGCTGCCTGAACTCCAGTGTGCTCTGCATATTCAGTGAGGTGCCATTGAAGACCCGCTTCTTGGCTCCACTCATCATTCTGCGCAAACTCTTGCCCCATAAAGAGTAACTTCTTTCCTGGGTGCGCCCACATAAATCCGTAGAGCGCGCGAAGCGTTGCAAGTTTCTGCCAGCGATCACCTGGGAATTTATTGACGAGTGATCCTTTACCGTGAACAACTTCATCATGGGAGAGCGGAAGCATGAAGTTTTCGGACCAGGCATAGAGAATCGAGAATGTGATTTCATTATGGTGATAGGTGCGATGTATCGGCTCATGTTGCAAGTATTCGAGGGTGTCATGCATCCAGCCCATATTCCATTTAAATCCAAAGCCAAGTCCGCTACTTGATGTATCGCGCGTGACGCCTGGCCATGCAGTGGATTCTTCGGCAATCATCATGATGCCGGGATGTGATTTATAGGCGGTAGATGTTGCCTCTTGAAGTAGCTGTACAGCTTCTAAATTCTCACGTCCACCGAAGCGGTTAGGCAGCCATTCGCCTTCCTTACGTGAATAATCAAGGTAGAGCATTGATGCCACAGCATCTACGCGAAGGCCATCGATATGGAACTCTTCCAGCCAGTAGAGCGCACTAGCAACAAGGAAGTTACGAATCTCGTTACGCCCAAAGTTAAAGATGAGCGTTCCCCAATCAGGGTGCTCACCTAGGCGAGGATCTTCATGTTCGTAGAGCGCGGTTCCATCGAAGCGAGCAAGTGCCCATTCGTCTTTTGGAAAGTGCGCAGGGACCCAATCGAGGATGACACCGATGCCTGCTTGGTGAAGTGAATCAACAAGGAAGCGGAAATCATCTGGGGTTCCAAAACGTGCAGTCGGTGCAAAGAATGATGTGACTTGATAACCCCATGAGGGTCCATAAGGATGCTCTGTAACGGGCAGGAACTCAACGTGTGTAAAGCCATTGGCGAGTACGTAGTCGACTAGTTCAACTGCCATTTGGCGATATGTAAGTCCAAGGCGCCAAGAACCAAGGTGTACTTCATAGACAGATACAGGGGAGCGCCAAGGTTGGAAGTCGCAACGTGCGTGCATCCACTCGTGATCGTTCCAGGCGTAATTACTTTCATTGACTACAGATGCTGTCAGCGGTGGACACTCTGTTTCGCGAGCTAGTGGATCAGCATGATCAACCCACTGACCAAATGCGCCGCAGATTGCAAACTTATATTTTGTTTCCGCACCAATCTCCGGGATGAAGAGCTCCCAGATTCCGGTAGCGCCTTGGCGGACCATGGGATGCGCTGATTTATCCCAGAAATTGTGATCGCCAATCAAGCTGACCGCTTGCGCATTAGGCGCCCAGACAGAGAAGGCAGTTCCTAGAAGTGCGCCATCTTTATCTCGCAAGACGTGTGCGCCGAGAGCAGACCATAACTTTTCATGGCGGCCTTCATTGATGAGATGAAAATCGAGCTCACCGAGAGTTGAATTTGGATTGAGATAGCTGACAGGAGATTGAGTTTCTTCCGCAGATTTATTTGATTTAAATATCTTTGAAAGAAAACTCATGCGTTAATTCTAAAGCTTTACCCTCGCAATGTGAACGACTTTGCCAGATAACCTTGTTGGATCAAGACGAATATAGGTCTGTGGAGTCCATTGATACTTTGCAGAATCAATCAAATCCGTTACCTCAAAGTTATCTCCACTGATTCCAAGGGCCTTCATATCCCAATGAATTGTGCTCTCTTGAGCAAAGTTTGGATCAAGGTTTACGACTACGAGAATGAGATTATCGCCTTCACGCTTTGAATAGGCCAAGATCTGATCATTCTCGCAATGATGGAAGCGAAGGTTGCGAAGGCGCTGCAGCGCAACATTCTCCTTACGAATCTTATTGAGCACAGTGATAAATGGCGCGAGAGTAATCTGCTTCTTCTCAGCGCCTTCCCAATCGCGGACCTTAATCTCATACTTCTCAGAGTCGAGATACTCCTCACCACCTTCTTTGAAGCGTCGGTGTTCATATAACTCATATCCTGCATACATTCCCCACGATGGAGTCAGAGTTGATGCCAGCGCTGCGCGAATTGCGAAGATTGCAGGGTTTCCACTCTGAAGATGGAATGGATTGATATCAGGTGTATTGACCCAGAAGTTTGGGCGGAAGAATGCAGATGTCTGGTGGGCAACTTCCTGGCTATATGCAATCAGCTCTTGCTTTGATGTGCGCCATGTGAAATATGTATATGACTGATGGAAGCCAGCCTTACCGAGGGCATGCATCATTGATGGCTTAGTGAAAGCTTCAGCTAAGAAGATCACATCGGGAGATTCATTATGAATAGTGCGCATGACATCAGCCCAGAAGTGAACAGGCTTTGTATGGGGATTATCTACGCGGAAGATTGAGATGCCCTTAGAGATCCAGAAGCGAAGGGTCTTCAGTGATTCCTGGACAATGCCGTCGTAATCATTATCAAAGTTAATCGGATAGATATCTTGATACTTCTTAGGTGGATTCTCTGCATATGCAATTGAGCCATCAACGCGACGGGTGAAGAACTCTGGATGCTCGCTTACCCAAGGATGATCAGGCGATGCTTGCAGCGCGAAGTCGAGGGCAACTTCAATCTTGTTCTTCTTCGCAACAGCTACGAAATCTTCAAAATCTTTCATTGTTCCAAGGACTGGATTGATAGACATATGGCCACCATCAGCGCTGCCGATAGCCCAAGGCACTCCAGGATCTGTATCCGTTGGAGTCAACGTGTTATTGCGACCCTTACGGTGTGCGACTCCAATGGGATGAATCGGTGGAAGATAGAGGATGTCGAATCCCATAGCAGCTACTGCAGGGATACGAAGAGATGCGCTCTCAAAGTTTCCGCTAGTGATTGAGCCATCTTTATTCTCAACTGCGCCTTCACTGCGAGGGAAGAACTCATACCAAGATCCGACAAGGGCGCGAGGATGATCTGCACACACTGGATATTTCTCGGTCAGAGATGCCATGCGGCGTAGCGGTTGAGTTGCACAATAGGCGCGAATCTCAGGAGTTGAAGCGATGCCAAAGCGATTGAGCGGTGCCAGTTTTGAATCCTTGAGCGCTGCGATTGCTGGCTTCAATACATTCTTTGCAGATGAATCTGACTTTGAGATCTCTTCAAAGAGTTGGACTCCGATTGCACACATGAGTTCGCTATCGATATCAGCGCCGATTTTGATCTCTGCATCATGGAGCCAGGTAGCCAAGGGGTGGTCGTAGCTCTCGATCGCATAGAAGAAGTCACCACGCGCTGGGATTGTGATCTCGGCGGTGTAGCCATCTCCACCGTGCCAGACCTCTTGCATAACAACGCGTGAGATCTCTTTGCCGCTGGCATCGAAGAGAACTACATCGGCGCCGAGCGCGTCATGGCCTTCGCGGAAGATAGTGGCGGTGACGGTAAAGCTCTCACCTGGAATCGCTTTGACCGGTACAAATTCTCCCCCGAAGAAAACTGCGGGGGAGATATCTGTGACTGGAATGCGATTGATGGAATTAGCCCTCTGTATTTCCTGCATCTGCTGAAGTTACATCAAAGATGCGGTACTTGTTAATAGCTTCAGTGACTACAGATTCCTTGACTTCGCCGTTCTTCGCCAATTGAGCGAGAGTTGCCACCACAATTGACTCAGCATCAACCTTGAAGTGGCGGCGGAGGGCTCCGCGAGTATCTGAGAGACCGAAGCCATCAGTACCGAGAGCGTAGAAATCATTAGGAACCCACGGAGCGATCTGATCTTGAACCGCGCGCATGAAGTCAGAGACTGCAACGACTGGACCTTCACTGCCCTTGAGCTTTGAAGTTACATACGCTGTCTTCTTTGAAGTTGGGTTGAGCAAGTTATGGCTATCAACTTCTAGACCATCGCGGCGAAGTTCATTCCAAGAAGTAACAGACCAGACTGAAGCTGAAACGCCCCAATCCTTCTGCAAGAGACCTTGCGCCTTGAGCGCCCAGTTAACTCCAACGCCTGATGCAAGAATCTGCGCATTCTTCTTACGCTGCTTCTCACCTGACTTTAGGAGATAGATACCGCGGAGCAATCCATCGACATCGAGATTGGCTGGCTCTGCTGGCTGCTGATATGGCTCGTTGTAGACAGTGAGGTAGTAATAAATATTCTCACTATTCTCGCCATACATACGACGGAGACCATCCTTAAAAATATGTCCTAGCTCGTATGCATATGCAGGGTCGTAAGCGACAACTGCTGGGTTCGTTGCTGCGAGAAGATGCGAGTGACCATCTTCATGCTGCAGACCTTCACCATTAAGGGTTGTACGACCAGCAGTTGCTCCGAGAACGAATCCACGGACCATCTGATCTGATGCTGCCCAGAATGCATCGCCTGTGCGCTGGAATCCGAACATTGAGTAGAAGATGTAGATAGGAATCATTGGTTCATCATGTGTTGAATATGAAGAGCCAACTGCGGTAAAGGAAGCGACCGATCCTGCCTCGTTAATACCTTCGTGAAGGATCTGGCCTGAAGTTGATTCCTTGTAAGAGAGAATCAATTCACGGTCAACTGATGTGTACTGCTGACCATGTGGTGAGTAGATCTTCAAAGATGGGAACAATGAGTCGAGACCGAATGTGCGAGCCTCATCAGGAATGATTGGAACAAGGCGCTTTCCGATGCCTTCATCCTTAACGAGATCCTTTAACATACGGACAAATGCCATTGTTGTAGCAACTTCTTGCTGGCCTGAACCACGACGAACTGAGTCGTAGACAGAATCTGGAGGAGTTGGAAGTGGCTTCGATACCGCGCGACGACGTGGAACAGATCCACCGAGCTCTGCACGACGTTCTGCCAAGTACTTCGCCTCAACTGAATCAGCAGCTGGCTTGAAGTAAGCAGGCGTGTACTTATCGAGAGCGCTATCTGGAAGTGGGATCTCAAGACGATCACGGAATTCAGTGATGTCCTCAAGTGTCATCTTCTTCATCTGGTGCGTTGAGTTACGCGCCTCGAAGTGCGAACCAAGTGTCCAGCCCTTTACTGTCTTTGCAAGAATGACAGTTGGCTTTCCATTGTTCTGTGTTGCCGCTAAATAAGCAGCGTAGAGCTTGCGGTAATCATGTCCACCGCGCTTTAAGTTCCAGATGTCATCATCTGAGTAATTAGCGACCATCGCAGCCGTGCGTGGATCCTTGCCGAAGAAGTGCTCGCGAACATATGCGCCGCTCTCACCCTTAAATGTTTGGTAGTCACCATCAAGAGTTGTATTCATGATGTTAACGAGTGCGCCTTCTTTATCCTGCGCAAGGAGTGGATCCCAACCGCGACCCCAAATAACCTTGATGACATTCCATCCTGCGCCACCGAAGATAGATTCGAGCTCTTGAATGATCTTGCCGTTTCCGCGCACAGGTCCATCAAGTCGCTGCAAGTTACAGTTAACGACGAAAGTTAAGTTATCGAGCTTCTCGCGTGATGCAAGACCGATTGCGCCGAGTGTGTCGACCTCATCCATCTCACCATCGCCGAGGAATGCCCATACGCGCTGATCTGATGTGTCCTTGATTCCACGGTTATGGAGGTAACGGTTATAACGCGCCTGATAGATCGCATTCAGCGGACCGATACCCATTGAAACTGTTGGGAACTGCCAGAAGTCAGGCATCAAACGTGGGTGAGGATATGAAGAGAGTCCTCCACCTTGATGTGAAAGTTCTTGACGGAATCCATCGAGCTGATGTTCTGAGAAGCGACCTTCAAGGAATGCACGTGAATACATTCCTGGAGATGCATGTCCCTGGAAGAAGACCTGATCTCCTCCACCTGCATGATCTTGCCCGCGGAAGAAGTGGTTGAAACCAACTTCATAAAGAGCTGCAGATGATGCATAAGTTGAGATATGTCCGCCGACGCCGATTCCTGGACGCTGTGCGCGGTGCACCAACATCGCTGCATTCCAACGAACATATGAACGGATGCGACGTTCAATATCTTCATCGCCTGGGAACTGCGGTTCAGCCTGCGGTGTAATGGTGTTGATGTAATCGGTTGTACGAAGATTTGAGATTGGAACGTTGCGCTCATGTGCGCGCTTCAGGAGAGCGAGCATCAAGAAGCGAGCGCGGACCGGTCCGGCTGCTGCGAGAGCTGCATCGAGCGACTGCTGCCATTCGAGAGTCTCTGTTGGATCTGTATCCACCAACTGATTGAGAAGGTAATCCGCCTGGCCTTGGAATTCGCTCATGGCCATATTCTCGCGCCATTGGCGGTCCGAGGCAAAATAGGCAGGAGTGACTCCCATTACCTGAGAAGAGCCATATTTCCGCAAAAAATCGGGCGCCCTATCTATTGCTAAACCGGCCAGTATCTATTGCACTTAGCCTGTGGCACAGCGAATGGGCATCGAAGGAATGGGCCTTGAACCAGGGGAGCTAGTACTCGAGATCGGCCGGGGCGGCGATAGCGATGAAGCCCTCCGCACCGCAATCTCGGCAATCACCAGTACCGCGCTAATAGAGGATGAGACCGATGAGGTCGTCGATGCAGTCATCATCTGGTGGCGTGAAGGCGATGGCGAACTCGAAGATGAATTAGTAGATGCACTTACTTATCTCTCTGAGAGTGGATCAATCTGGGTCCTGACTCCGAAGGCCGGTCGCGATGGCCACGTTGAACCGAGTGATATTCAAGATGCTGCGCCCAATGTGGGACTTTCCCAAACTTCTACGCTCTCTGTCGCCCCTGATTGGACTGCAACGCGATTAGTCGCACGTAAGACAGTGAAGCGGTAAGTTTCTCGCATGACTCTCTCAATTGGAACAGCAGCACCAGATTTCGAGCTTTCAGATCAGAATGGCAACAAGGTTTCACTCTCATCCTTTAAGGGTAAGAAGAACGTTGTACTGCTCTTTATTCCTTTTGCATTTACAGGAACATGTACTGGCGAACTCTGCGCAATGCGCGATGATCTCTCATCATTCCAGAACGAGAATGTAGAGCTCTTGGCTCTCTCTTGCGATTCAATGTTTACACAGCGCATCTGGGCTGAGAAAGAGGGATATAACTTCCCAGTCCTAGCTGACTTCTGGCCACACGGTGCGGTAGCAACTGCCTATGGAATTTTCGATGCAGAACGTGGTTGCGCGGTCCGCGGAACCTTCATCATTGACAAGGAAGGCATCGTTCGTTGGAGCGTTGTTAACGGACTTGGTGATGCGCGCAGCAACGATGATTACAAGGCTGCGCTCGCTGCTCTCTAATTCTTAAAGAGGCTTAATATCAATAACGTTGACTCCACCAATGGAGTTGAGAACGTTTACTAAATCTGATGGATCAGTGCCTGGCACTGCCACGGTGATGTCGTCGTAACCTTTGCCATCCTCGGCCTTGATCACAACGAGCTCACGGATATCGCAACCGGCAGCGCCGATCGCTGAGGCGATAGCTCCGAGAGAGCCTGGGCGGTCTGGAAGCGAGATCTGCATTTGAAAGAGTGCCATGGCAAAACTCTAATAGGTAAGGGTTACGCGCAGATGACGAATATGTATATTCCCGCTCACTTTTGCTCAGTTTTTAGATTAGGGCTCTCATAAAGTAGTATTCGCGAGCAGTACAAGCCGGGTGGCTAGCTCAGTGGTAGAGCGCCTCGTTTACACCGAGGATGTCGGGGGTTCGAAACCCTCGCCGCCCACAGTTGATTGAATTAAATTTCACGCAGATAGACTCCAATCCATGAGTCAAAAACACCATCCACTTCAAGCCCTCATGACTTCCCATGCTGGGATGCGACGGATGCTCAACTTTTGGCCGCCCTTCTTTTTCTCAGGAATCTCTGTATTGGAGATCTCTAAAGATTTTCGCCATACAAAGGTGCGACTCAAGAAGAAGGCGCTGACCTCAAATTATGTGGGAACTCTCTTCGGGGGATCCCTCTTTGCAATGACCGATCCGTTCTACATGGTGATGATCCTTAAAAATCTCGGCAAGGATTACATCGTCTGGGATAAGCGCAGCGAGATTGAATATGTCTCTCCTGGCAAGAGCACCGTGTATGCAGAGTTTCACCTCTGGGATAAAGATCTTGATGACATTAGAGAACAGGTTGCATCCGAAGGTAAGTATTTAAAGTGGTTTGAGGTTGATATCAAATCAGCTGATGGCACCGTCGTTGCAATCGTAAAGAAGCAGATTTACATTCGAAAGAAGAATTAGCCTTTCTTGGCGCTCTCTAACTTCATCTCGCGGTATCTCATCAAAGTGAATTTCGCTTGATTGCTGACAGCCTCATTATCTGAATCCGATGCTGCGGTAAGTGGTTCAATGATGGGATCTCCAATAGCGCAGAGGAATCGCGTTAGGGCGAACTGAACGTCTGAATCACCACGACCAAGCTGTGTCACAAGCTTGGCAACAAGTGCTGGCTTCTCTTCTTCAGGAACGATTACAGAGGCAGCTCTCCAGGCAGTTGACGCGATGAAATCATCTGCATCAAAGAGCATCTCATCGGTGATGAGTGGGTAATTCTTCTGATCGCCAATCTTTGAGAGAGTATGAATAGCTTGGCTCTTCGCTTGTAGGTTCTCGGAGATCAATTCAGACTTAAGTCGATTCACGACAGAGTCATGGTCATGCATTAAGAGCGCCCACGAAAGAGTATCCCTAACGAAGAAGTCCGTTTCATGGGCACATTGCTGAATCAAGATTTCGATGTATTCCGGTTTCGGATAGGTCCCTGCTCCGAGAGCTGCCTTGAGCCTGACCGATTGATCGGGCGATGCCAACATTGATTCGAGAGTCGCCATATGAAAACCGTATCAGGTGTGCCCCCAAGTGATTGAATGAAGCAGAGTCAGAAGATAAAGTGCAGGTATGCGATTTATTATCTTTGTTATCGATGGTCCCAATAATCCAGCAAGCGCTGATGAAATGCAGAAAATCGATGCATTTAACGAGAAACTCCAGAACAACGGCCATTGGATTACCGCAGCAGGTATTCAGCCGGGTTCAACTGCAACCTTGATTGATAACCGAAATAACAAGGGCGAAGTAAAAGCTGGTTCACTCTTTGATGCACCCGAGTACTTCAGTGGCTTCTGGATTATTGAAGTCGATTCAGCAGAGGTTGCGCATGAGCTCGCAATGGAAGGTTCGCTCTGCTGTAATCGCAGAGTCGAGCTCCGTCCTTACATTCGCTAATGGTGGAGACCACAGGCAACTTCACCTCTGCTGAACTACTTGAGCAAGAAGAGAGCGTTCGACTAACTGAGTTCAATCAAGAGCTCGCCCTTGATCTTGGAGCACTTGCTGCAGAGATTGGCCTCACCCGCGAACTCCCTATCGCCATCTCAGTTCGAATCGGTGACTGGGAAGTCTTTAAAGCATCGCTTCCTGGAACGATTGCAGAGAACGATGGCTGGATTCAACGTAAGGCAAATGTTGTTGCTCTTACCCACCACACCACGATGTATGAACGGGTCAGCGCTGAAGAAGCGGGCACTGATTGGCATAAAGATCACGGAGTAGTTGATGAGACTCATGCGATTCACGGTGGCGGATTCCCACTTACACTCGCAACAGGCGAGCATGTGGGAGCCTTCATCATCATTGGACTACCTCAAGTAGAGGATCATCTCCTTGGGCTAGAAATCTTAAAGGAGTTCATTAATGGCAATTCTTAATGTGGAGATGCAGATGTGTATCTCCATTGCCGCACGTCCAAGCAATGTTGGAACTCGATTTCACAACTTTCTCTATGAAGAACTCGGCCTTAACTTTGTTTATAAGGGATTTGCGGTAGATGATGCAGAGGGCGCCGTGCGCGGAGTCCGTGCGCTCAAGATTCGTGGCGCAGCAGTCTCAATGCCACATAAAGAGAGTGTTATTCCCTTCATGGATGAGATGGACCCATCAGCTGCAGCTATCGATGCCGTAAATACGATTGTTAATACTGATGGATATCTCAAGGCATACAACACCGATTACACAGCAGTTGTTACAGCACTCGCCCAGCACAGCGTTGATAAGAACTCATCTGTCTTGGTTCGAGGATCTGGGGGAATGGCAAAGGCAGTAATTGCAGCGTTTAAAGACTCTGGCTTTGCAGATCTCACAATCGCTTCAAGAAATGAAGTAACCGGCAAGGCGCTTGCTCACAAGTACGGATACGCCTGGCTCTCTGAGAGCGATTTAGAAAGAATCGATGCACGTCAGGTAATTGTGAATGTCACACCGCTCGGTATGAGTGGTGGCAATGAAGGTCAACTTTCATTTCCAGAACTTCTCATCAGCGCAGCAGAAGTCGTCTTTGAAGTTATTGCGATGCCAATTGAGACACCACTGGTCATTGCCGCAACTGCTGCAGGTAAGGAAGTTATTACTGGCATGGAGATCATGGCTCTACAAGCTGCCATTCAATTTGAGCTCTACACAGGTATTACTTTGAGCGAAGATCAGGTGAGACGAGCTTCTGAGTTCTCCCGCCAGCCAGCATGACGCTCATTGAAAAGTATCTGCGCGCAAATAAGTAAAGAAGCAAGAGCGGTAGCGCCACAAGAACCGACCCTGCAGCAAGGACATTGGGATCGGGAATAATCCTTGCAAATGCACCAACCCTCGAGAGAGATGTGGTGATTGGAAAGTATTGATCTCGCTTAAGCATCGACCATGCCCAGAAGAAGTCGTTATAAATCCAGACGCTCATCGTGATTCCAAGTGCGGCGAGCGGAGCTCGTAACATTGGCAGAATGATTGACCAATAATGGCGAAGCACGGAAGCGCCATCGACCTGTGCCGCCTCCGATAGCTCTTTAGGAATTGATTCAAGTTGTGAATGAAGCACAAAGGTTGCAAACCCTGTTTGGAGAGCAATGTGAATGAGAATCACGCCAAGATAGTTATCGTAGAAGATGGTCTTACTTCCGAGAGCGCTTCCTACAAATATATAGAGCTTGAAAATCGGATAGTAAATAGTCTGTGCCGGGAGCATGCTTCCGGCGGTAAAGGCGAGAAGTAAGAGTTTCTTATATTTGATCTGATATTTCGAAATACTGAAAGCGAGCAAGCTTCCAAAGAGAAGAATGAAGAAAACACTTGGGACCAAAATGATTATCGTGTTTATAAAGTATTTAACAACCGCCATTTTCTCGAGCGCTGCGCTGTAATTTGTGAGCGATAGATTCTTAGGAAGAGTGAACATTCCATTGTTGAGGACCTCAGAATACGGGCGCAGAGATGACCAGAGCGTCCAGATAAGGGGAAAGAGCCAGAGAATTCCAAAGGTCATAAGTAAGGCTGAAATGACCCGATCTCGACGAGCCTGCTTATCTCGGTACTGAAATGCACCCTGGCTCATGCTGTAAATCTAGCGGTAAAGTTTGCGCCATGGCTGAAAACCTTCGACTTCAATGCATCACTATCGATGCAGATAATCCTAAGAAGCTTGCAGATTTCTGGGCTGCAGCACTCGATTGGAAGATTACATACGAGGATGAGATTGAGGTCTGCCTTGAACTTCAAGATGGCAGCCCCGAAGTTGGTCGCATTCCAGATCTCCTCTTCATCAAAGTTGCCGATAAGAAAGTTGTGAAGAATCGTCTCCACTTTGATCTTCGGCCACAGGATCAGATGGCCGAAGTGGCACGACTTGAAGCACTTGGTGCATCCAAGGTTGAAATTGGCCAGAGCGAAGATCCTGATACATCGTGGGTAGTCATGGCCGACCCAGAGGGCAATGAATTCTGTGTGCTTCGGGCTTTGACTCAATGAGTGGAAGTTTTGAAGAAGCTCGTTCGGCATACGAAGTTGCTTATCCAAATTCACCTTTCTTCGAGACATGGGTACCGAAAGATAAATTCCTATCGGCTGAATTTGATGCAGTCGGAAACTTCGCCATAGGCCGAGAAGATGATGGAATCTACGGAATCGCACTTGGTGCAACCCCAAAGATTCCAAGCGATTGGAAGAACTTTTCAATGGAGAGCCGTGGGATTTCTCAGCTTCCCTCAGAGTTTAAATCTGTCGTGGAATGGGATTGTTATTGGGCGCCCACAACGGTTGGCCCAATTGTTGCTCCGGCAGTTGCTACAGATGAAGAGATCGAAGCTTTCCTGAAAGCTCATGCACCAGATTCATCTGTCTTTCCTGGCAATAGTGAGATTCTCCAATGGGTCGAAGTGAGAGACCAAGGGGCGCTGGTTGCAATCGCTGCTCTATGTCGATGGGAATCCGGTCGCGTTGTTATCTCTTCAGTAGCAACAGATTCGCAAATGCGTGGCAGGGGATTCGGGAAGGCGCTGATGGTTAAATGCCTCGATGCAGGCTCGCAATACGATGAAAAGTACCTCTCTTTAGGAGTTCGTCATCAGAATGAGAGCGCGCAGCGACTCTATGCCTCAACTGGCTTCAGATTGATGCATAACTTCACTTACTGCGAAAGACGGTAAACTCGCGCCATGTCTGAAACTGGCACCGTGGAGCGTTTGCGTCAATATCGCAAGACTTATTGGGCAATGCTCGTTTCATCGACGCTCAGCCTTATCGCATCCCTAGTTCTCTCTTACGATGCAGTGAAGTTAGCCGGAACTCCATCGAGCAAGCTCTCATGCGATATCAATGCGATTGTCTCTTGCGGCAAGGTCGCTAAATCATGGCAATCAACTCTTCTTGGCTTTCCCAATTCCTTCATCGGGCTGATGCTCGAACCGGTTGTCATGACTATTGCAATCGCAGGACTCTCACTTGTTCTCTTTCCACGTAAGTTTATGCGCGTGGCACATGTGGGCTACGGACTCGGCCTGATCTTCGCGCTCTGGCTTCTCTCTCAATCTCTCTTTGTCATCCACGCTCTCTGCCCATGGTGCCTACTCGTGACAATCTCAACCGTCACCGTCTTCTCGACAATTACCCGCGTTGCCATCCTAGAAAATATTTGGAATCTTTCAGAGGCACGTCAGCAGAAGCTCATTAATCTTCTCGATCGCGGTTGGGGTCGAGTCATCTACACATTTACATATGCAGTTCTCATACTCGGGATTTACTTCAAATATGGTCAGGATCTATTTTCATGAAAGCCTCATATAACGACCAGCGCGCAATTCTTGAAGTTCAGCTTCTCGATGATCAGCTAGCTTCACTTGTAAAACGCGAAGCGGGTATGCCTGAGACCGTCGCTCTTAACTCAACAGTTATCAAGCGCAACAATGTTCGTGATCTTCGAATTGCTGCAGAGACAGAGCGCGCCGATGTGAAGCGCGAGCTCGCGCGTGCTGAAGGCGATGTCGAACAGATTGTTACTCGTATCCAGCGCGATGAGGCACGACTTAATTCAGGTACTGGAACACCGAAGGAACTCGAGCAGACTCAACATGAGCTTGTCACTCTTGGCCTGCGCCGCGCAGAGCTAGAAGAGGCAGAACTCACCATCATGGTGCAGGTTGAAGGCATCACAGCTCGAATCAATGAGCTGACGGCTGAAGAAGAGAAGCTTGCAGCTGAAATTGCTGATCTCGAGATCAAGCGCGAGAACGCTCTCACCGTCATCATCGATGAGCGCAATATCGTTGCAGCAAAGCGCGAAAGCGCTGTTGCTCCCATTGCTCAAGAGCTCAAAGTTCTCTATGCCAAATTAGCAGCTGATAACAATGGAAATGGTGCAGCCCTCCTCGTGGGAAATGAGTGCAAGGGTTGCCACCTCACAATTAATGCAACAGAGGTTGCGCGCATCGCAACTCTTGCAGCAGAGGAAGTAGTTCGCTGCGAACAATGTCGCTGCATCTTGGTGCGCGGATAACGCATCATGGCTCGCACTTTTCGTCTTACCGCTGATGGTGGATCTCGCGGCAATCCAGGACCTGCAGGTTATGGCGCTGTGGTTTCAGAAAATGGAAAGATCCTCGCCGAACTCTTTGATGTCATTGGTATAGCCACAAATAACGTCGCCGAATACAGCGGTTTGCTCGCTGGTCTGACTCATATTCATAGCCTTGATCCTGAAGGCATCGTTGAAGTTTCAATGGATTCGAAGTTAGTCGTTGAGCAGATGTCTGGCCGATGGCAGATCAAGCATGCAGATATGCGTGATCTTGCAAAGCAATGTCGTGATGCTCATAACCCATCGTTGATTACATACAAGTGGATTCCTCGCGATGAGAATTCCCATGCCGATCGCCTGGCTAATAAGGCTCTCGATGGCGGCAGCGCGCATAAACCTGCTGCCATTGTGCAAGAGAATTTTCTCACCGATCGCCTTCGCAGCTCTGAAGTTCCTACAATGATTTACTTTGTGCGCCATGGGGAGACAATCCTTACGCCAACGAGAAAATTCTCAGGTACCGGTCCACTCGATCCTGAATTGATGGCCGATGGCTTCCTGCAAGCAGAGCGCGTCGCCCAAGAAGTAGCAAAACTCAAGCCAGATGTCTTGATCTCATCACCATTGCAGCGAACACGTCAGACCGCCGAGGCGATTGCACGTACAACCTCGCTCGAGATTATCTTCGACAAAGATTGGTATGAACTCTCATTCGGTTCATGGGATGGAAAGTCAATCGAAGAGGTAAAGGCTGAGAGCCCTGAGGATTACCAAGCTTGGCTTAACTCATCCTCTCACCGACCAGGCGGCGGTGAGTCTTATGATGAAGCACGTATTCGTATCGAAGCTGCGATAGAGAAAGTTGTTGCAGAGTACCCAGGTAAGAAAGTTGTAGTTGTAACCCATAACGGAGTCATTAAATCTGCGGCAAATATCGCAATTGGTGGCCCCAACGATGGCGTATTCCATATGGATGCATCGCCGTGTTCGATCTCTTCGATCTCTATCTGGCCATCAGATGGCCTTCGCGCACTGCGCTCATTTAACGAGGGTGGACACCACCGCTAAATCTCGATGAGGTGAGGCTTAGTTCCAGATTTCGCTTACTAGTTTGATGTCAGCGCTACATGTAGGCAATTTATAGTCGATAAAATTTGTGTTCTGCTCATCAATTGTGCGAGCTGCATCCATGACAAATCCATCCCACTCAAAGCTTGTGGTGGTGTGTGCATCTTCAATAAGTGTCATGTCATATCCAAATTCGAGCGCGGACATAGATGTGTGGCGAACGCAATTATTTGTCTCAGCTCCACAGATATAGAGATGGCTAATCTTGAGCTTTGCGAGCACCTCTTCAAAGTTTGTCTCAACAAAAGTGCTGCGGAACATCTTCTCAATGATGGGTTCGCCTTCAAGTGGAAGTAGCTCGGGAACAATCTGCCACCCATCTGTATTGAGAGGTAGGTCTTCGGCAGAATGTCGGACCCAGATCACTGGAATGGATGCGGCACGTGCCTTTCTTACCGCCTCGGCCATATTGGCAACTTTGGAATCTCTCTCAAATGCATCTTTAACAACATTGACCTGTACATCGATGACGATGAGTGCTGATCCGCCGCGTTCGCTCTTTTTGATAGCCATGGGGCTACTTTAGCTCTGCCCACGCAAGTAATTGATAATCTCCTGATGGTCCCTCTGTAGGCCTTTATATTCGATTGTTTCGGGGGAGAAGCTGGCAAGGGTTTCAGCAAAGAGAGCGGCAGAGTCAGCATCGTTCTTAATCCATGCAAGTGGTTCTACTCGATTTCGAATAGTGAAGAAGAGAAAATCTCCAGAGTGTGCGCGAGTAAGCGTCTGTCGCTCTGTTCGCCACCAGTAGTTCTCAGGGCTCGCGACCTCGTGAATCGATGTCGGCTGATGTAAATCTTCAGTGCTGTGAAGTGACCAATTTTTGCGCCATACGGGGCGATCGGCGGTGATCTTGTCGAAGGTGGCAGTCATGTAAGGGGCAAGCGCGCTCTGATATCCAGGAACAGGAGCATGGACCGCATCCATTCCTTTGCCGATCTTTTCGGTTAACTTCCAACGAGAAGGAAAGAGCACCGCCCCTGCAACGATCCTCCACTCATCGTTTTCCCGTGAGAGAACCACAAGATCTTCACCAATGATTGTCGTAACCTGCAATAAGCGATCGCTAGCGTTGAGATCTGCTTTGGTACCTGTGGGCAGATAAGTGATGCGGGAATCTTCGAAAGAATATTTATCGCTATGAAATTGCTTGAGGTTCGCCGCTATTCGCTCAAACAATTCTTCAATTGGTACCTCATAACCAGGCAGCTCTTGATAGACGATCTCACGTGCGCTTGTAGAGAGTTCGATACGTTCTACTATCTGCCCAGCAAGGTCATCGCCATCTTCAAGCCATGATGCCTCATCGAGTGAGCGAAGCCCCATGCTGAGTCGGAAAGGCTTGCCATCTGTTGGCGGGGGATAGATGAAGGTCGAAGCCATAGCCTTAGTATTGCCGAGTGAATTCATACCTACAATCACTTCGCGAACGAGAAGTCATTAAAGTTGAGATGGTCTGCCTTGGAAATATTTGTAGATCACCGATGGCAGCTGCAGTTCTTGCCAACCGCGCATCCGAATTAATTTCTCCAAAGATTATTGTCACCAGCAGTGGAACATCTGCATGGCATGTAGGGGAGAGTGCACACCACCTCTCAGAGAAGACGTGGAAGTTGGCCGGATATAGCCACACACATTCTGCGCGACAATTTCTTGAAGGTAATTTTGACGAGGTAGACCTGATCCTGGCTATGGACCTCAGTAATCAGGCCAATATCCTCAAGCTCGCACGAAACGATGGCGACCGCAGCAAGGTGGCGATGCTGCGATCCTTCGATCCAGGCGCTGATTCGCTCGAGGTCCCAGACCCGTGGGGCAATACCGTTGAGGCCTATCAAGAGGTCCTGGAAATGGTCGAGGCTGCAGTCACAGGGTTACTCACCTCACTCCAATAGGGCCACTTTCGATTTGTGAGCCTCGCTGAGGCGGTGCTACGCTATTTACGCAACACCAATGTTGCGTAAATCGAAGGGCTAGGCGATGCTGGCGAATTTCTTAATTGGTCTCCGCGAAGGTTTAGAAGCGGCACTTGTCGTGGGAATCCTCATCGCATACCTCAAGAAGATCGGCCAAGCAGAGCGCACTCGCACTATCTGGGCAGGTGTCTTTACAGCGATCGCAGCCTCAACAGCATTCGGTGCATTCTTCACAATCTCCTCTTTCGAACTCGAAGGCAATGCAGAGCCATTTGTTTCTGGAACTCTCTCAGTAGTCGCAGGTGGACTCATCACATGGATGATTCTCTGGCTCGCAAAGAAGGCTCGCTTCATGAAGCAAGAGCTCGAGGGCGCAATGGATCGCGCAATTGCAACTGGCGTTGGTTCACTCTTTGCTCTCGCATTCTTCTCTGTCGGCCGTGAAGGTCTTGAGACAGCAATCTTTATCTGGAATGGCGCGCTCGCTTCACAGAGCGCTTCAACTGTAGTTGTTGGAACATTCCTCGGACTTGGCGTTTCTATTGTTATTGGTTACGTGCTCTATCTCGGAGCTCTCAAAGTAAATCTTCAAAAATTCTTCCGCTACAGCGGAATGGGTCTGGTCATTGTTGCTGGCGGAATGTTTAGCTATGCAGTCCATGAGTTCCAGGAGATAAATTTGCTCCCAGGAGATTCATCGAAGCTCTACGATATTTCTGGAGTCATTAGCCCCGACGGACTTCTTGGGTCAGTACTCAAGGGCGCATTGAACTTCACACCAACACCATCTGTGCTTCAGGCATTTGTCTGGGCTGCATATGTAATCCCAGTGGGATACACATTCTTTAAGAAGCCTAAGAAGGTTGTTCAGCCTGCATAAGTAATCGGTGTTGAGTTTCGATTCTCTGACCAAAGTAAGAGGATCCGATAATCATTACGGCGCCTAGAAAACCAAGCAGTGCAAGGCTTTCACCGCCGAGTGAAATGCCTACGATGACCGCCCAGACCGGCTCTGTTCCCAGCAACAAACTAGCGCGCGAGGATGATGTTCTGCGGATAGCCCAGAGCGTCACCAAGAATGCGAAGGCGCCACAGAGCAAGCTTAAGAATGCAAGATCAAGCCAGAGGCCAGTATCGAATGTAGATACTGCTCTCTTGATCCCATCGAATGAAAATATCGAGTACATCACCGCGCAGGTAAGGCTCTGCAATAAAGTGATTGTCACCGAGCTATAACTTTTCGCCTTTGTCAGGTGCCCCATTGCGGTGACATGGAGTGCGCGAAAGAGAGCTGCCGCAAGCATCAACCAATCTCCAAGGCCAGGGGCAGCAAATCCTTTATCTGAAACTAAGAGCGCTACTCCAACAACGGCTACAACTGTTGCAACGAAGAAGGGACGCGGTAGCCAGTTCTTTGCAGCAATAGATTCAAAGATTGGTGTGAAGATAATTGCAAGGCTAATAATCAAGCCAGCATTTGTCGCAGATGTCTTTGAGACGCCTGTTGTTTCGCAGAAGAGGATGAGCCCCTGTGAAGTTCCAAGACCAATTCCGAGCAATACCTCGGGACGGGTAAATCGATCTCGCTTAATTGACCAGATGAGAGCCATTGCTAAAGAGGTAGAGATAAATCGAAGGCTCAAGGCTGTGAGCACCGGCGCATGTTCAGTCAGGGTTTTGGCAGAGAGATAACTTGCACCCCATAGAGCTGCAACAACAATGAGGGCGATATCTACCTCTCGAGCCCTCAGCTTTGCTGTAAAAGACATCTGCGCACCATACTCGAATTACCGAGGATGGTGCGCAGATTTTCTCCGTCAGAGTTTATTTACGCGAGATCGAAGCGATCTGCATTCATTACCTTTACCCAAGCAGCGATGAAGTCATTTACGAACTTCTCGCGATTATCATCCTGAGCATAAACCTCAGAGTATGAGCGCAAGATTGAGTTCGAACCGAAGACGAGGTCTGCGCGAGTAGCAGTGAACTTCACCTCTCCTGTTGTGCGATTGCGAAGGTTGTAGAGATTCTCACCAGCTGGCTCCCAGACATATGTCATATCTGTGAGGTTGATGAAGAAATCGTTGGAGAGAACGCCAACGCGATCGGTGAATACGCCGTGCTTGCTTCCGCCGAAGTTAGTACCGAGAACACGTAGACCACCGAGAAGTGCTGTCATCTCAGGGGCGGTAAGTCGCATCAACTGTGCGCGATCTAGCAAGAGCTCTTCAGGGCTGACTGCGTAATTTTCCTTCTGGTAATTACGGAAGCCATCGTGAATTGGTTCAAGTGGAGCAAATGAGAGTTCATCTGTCTGCTCAGCTGTTGCATCACCACGTCCTGGTGCAAATGGAACAGTGACTGAAACGCCAGCTTCTTTCGCTGCTTTTTCAATTCCCACGCTTCCTGCAAGAACAATGACGTCGGCGATTGATGCACCAGAAGATTGAGCGATTGGCTCGAGAATCGAGAGGACGCGCGCTAAACGAGTTGGCTCATTTCCTTCCCAGTTCTTCTGAGGTTCTAGGCGGATACGTGCACCATTAGCACCACCGCGCTTATCTGAACCACGGAATGTTCGAGCTGAATCCCATGCAGTTGCAACAAGCTCAGCAACGGTGAGGTCAGTTGCAGCGATCTTTGCCTTTACCTCATCAACCTTGTAGCTCTTATTTCCTGGAGTAACAGGGTCCTGCCAAATGAGATCTTCTGCAGGTACATCTGGACCGAAGTAACGAGCCTTTGGACCGAGATCGCGGTGGGTGAGCTTGAACCATGCGCGTGCAAAAACTTCACTGAAGTAGCCCTGATCTGCAGCAAACTTCTCTGAAATAACACGATATGCAGGATCCATCTTCATCGCCATATCGGCATCAGTCATCATTGGGTTGTAACGCTTAGAAGGATCTTCCACATCGACAGGCTTATCGTCTTCTGCGATATTGATTGGCTCCCACTGGTTTGCACCCGCTGGAGACTTTGTGAGCTCCCACTCGTAACCAAGGAGAAGTTTGAAATAACCGTTATCCCACTGTGTTGGGTGCGAAGTCCATGCACCTTCAAGACCTGATGTAACAGTGTCGCGACCAATGCTGCGCGTTGTGTGGTTCATCCAACCAAGTCCGGCCTCTTCAATAGGTGCACCTTCTGGTGCAGGTCCATTGTTTGAAGCCTTTCCATTTCCGTGAGCCTTGCCCACAGTATGTCCACCAGCTGTAAGTGCGACAGTCTCTTCATCATCCATTGCCATACGTGCAAAAGTTTCACGAACCATTGCAGCTGTCTTCAATGGATCTGGCTTTCCATCAACGCCTTCAGGGTTTACATAAATTAAACCCATATGTGTTGCAGCTAATGGATTTTCAAGTGTTGATGCATCATCGAGATTTGTATAACGCTCTTCAGATGGAGCGAGGAATTCCTTCTCAGAACCCCAATAGATATCGATCTCTGGGTGCCAGATATCTGCGCGACCAAATGCAAAACCAAGTGTCTTAAGCCCCATTGACTCGTATGCGATTGTTCCTGCATATGCGAGGAGATCTGCCCAGCTGACCTTGTTGCCGTACTTCTTCTTAATTGGCCATAGAAGACGACGAGCCTTGTCGAGGTTTCCATTATCTGGCCATGAGTTCAATGGTGCGAAACGTTGGTTACCTGTTCCAGCGCCACCACGACCATCTGCAATTCGATATGAACCTGCAGCATGCCACGTCATACGGATGAAGAGTCCACCGTAGTGACCCCAATCTGCTGGCCACCATTCCTGTGACTCTGTCATCAGCGCAGTGAGATCTGCCTTGAGCGCTGGGATATCGAGCTTCTTCAACTCATCTGCATAATTGAAATCTGCACCAAGAGGATTTGTCTTGGTGTCATGCTGATGAAGAATGTCGAGGTTGAGAGCGTTTGGCCACCAATTTGTATTGGATGACGCAGTTGTTGTCATCGCACCATGTGCTACCGGGCATTTGCCTGAATCTTGCATCTGAGAATCCTCCGCAGTTATCGATCAATATTGTGAGTTTATCTAGGAATAGCCCGAGTCGCTCGTCGGAAGTACGCTCATGGTTTAGTTGAAATTTCAACTAAATTGGTCTATTGTTCACCTGTGCCACTTAATGTGGCCTTAATTCAGATTCCATAGATCGACTAAACAAAGGAAAAACAATGTCAGTTCTTGCAACTCTTCCAGCAGGTACCTATAACATCGATGCATCACATAGCCGCGTTGGCTTCAGTGCTCGCCATGCGATGGTCACAAAGGTTCGTGGATCTTTTAACGATTACACAGGTTCTGCAGTAGTTGCAGATGGAGCGGCTTCAATCTCCATCGAGATCGCTGTCGCTTCAGTTGATACACGTAGCGCAGACCGTGATGGCCACCTCCAATCACCTGACTTCTTCGATGTAGCAAACTTCCCAAAGATCACTTTCGTATCAACATCTGTGAAAGATTCAGGTTCTGAGAATCTCTCAGTAACTGGCGATCTCACAATCAAGGATGTTACAAAGCCAGTAACAATCGAATTCGAATACACAGGAACAGCTACCGATCCATTCGGCAACGTTCGCTTCGGTTTCGAAGGTTCATCTGAGATCAACCGTAAGGATTTCGGTCTTACATGGAATGCAGCTCTTGAAACTGGTGGAATCCTCGTTTCAGAGAACATCAAGCTTGAGTTCGAAATCTCAACAATCGCAGCCAAGTAATACTTAATAAGAAAACCCCCGTGGACTACCGCGGGGGTTTTCTCATACCCCGACCCTTTACCGGGCGAGGTACCCACCATCAACAGGGTAGTAACCACCTGTGATGAATGATGAATCAGGGGAAGCTAAGAAGAGAACGAGCGCAGCAACTTCCTCAGATTTACCAAGTCGATTCATAGGATGAAGCGCTGCAATTCCTGCAAGAGCTTCTGCTGGAAGCGCTGTCAACATAGGAGTAGAGATAAATCCTGGTCCAATTGCGTTGACGCGGATGCTCTCTGCTCCATATTCAATCGCCGCGGTCTGTGTTAAACCGACGACACCATGTTTTGCAGCGACATAAGCTGCAGATCCTGCAAAGCCAACGGCGCCAAGGATTGAAGCCATATTAACTATTGAGCCACCACCAACCTTCTTCATCGCTGCAATCTCATGTCGCATGCAATAGAAGACGCCATCGAGATTTACGCCCATGACCTTGCGCCATCCTTCAGGCGTTTGATCGCCGGTAGGTGCAAGATCTCCACCGATTCCGGCATTGTTGACCGCGATATGTAACCCACCAAAATCCTTTTCGACCGCTGCAATAACGCTCTCTACGGCAGCATCGACAGAGACATCTAACTTGTAGCTCTTGGCTATTCCACCTTCTGCCAGAATTTCATCAACAACTCGTTCCGCCTCGAGAAGGTTTGTATCAGCAATAGCGACGACAGCACCAGCACGAGCAAGTGCCTTCGACGATGCTTCACCAATTCCCGAACCACCTCCGGTTACAAAAGCGACCTTCTTGATGAGTACGTCATTCATGTGAAACTCCTTCAATAGATGAAGCCTTTGCTTCACTTACGAGTCTCCTCTTTTACCAGCGAGGTTCAAGGCGAAATCCGGTGCTAGCACTCGTATCGAGCCACAGTTGAACTTCATTTCTCGGCGGAGTAAGTTTTCGCCATGCCTAAGAGCGGAGAACGTGAGGCCTACTTTCCTCTCATTGAGAAGAAGTATGGCGAGAAGATGGCCTACTGGTTTAAGGTCATGAAAGAGCTGGAAGGGGAGAAGTATCCAGTTCAGATTGCACATCTCAAAGAGAATTACGGCTTCTCGCAAACCCATGCCAACGCACTCGTGATGTATTCACGTGGTTCAGAGAGCTCAAAGAAGTTTGATACCCCCGCGCAGTACTACAAGACAATCGATCCAGTACAGGCAAAGACGATCAAGGCAATCTTTAGGGCCCTTCAATCCAAGTTTCCAGAGCTAGAGCTCGTTATTGCGTGGAATCAGCCAATGGTGAAGATTGATAAGAGTTACCTCTTCGGTTGCTCCACGGCCACTCATCACATTCTTATTGCTCCATGGAATCAAGATGTTTTGAAGAAATACACCCCGAAGTTCAAGGAGTACAAGGTCAATAAGAAGACAATCGCTCTACCCAATGATTGGGAAGTTGATGTAAAGCTTCTACAAGCGATGATGAAGGATTCAATCGCCGCTCTCTAGCGCTCTTGAATCTGCTTCATTCTCGCCTTAATGATCTTCTTTAAGAGCAGCTTGGGAAATGGCTTCTCTTTATCAAAGTGAATTGAACCCTTTGTCTGGATGTACTTCGCAAGATCATCTTTAAGTATTTCGTTGATAGATCCGCTGTAAGGGAAGATGCTGTTGTGGTTCTTGTATCCATCAAAACCAATGACGCCTTTACCGTGAATTGCAAATGTCGGGATTCCGTACTTAATGACTTCGTCGGCTTCTGGCAGAATCTCGGCAATCGCTACTCTTACCGCTTGTAAAACATCTCGTTGAGGCTTATCAAACTTCTTTAAATGCGCTGTGATTTCAGCCTTACTCATTCTCTGCCACCTCTTTCAAACATACTAATGATTTTGCTACGACCATCTGTGTCCAGGGATAAGCTTTTCGAAATTTGAGCCAGAGTTGAGAAATATATGGAGCATAAGAGCCGTCAAATGTTTCAGTGACTTGCGTTGATCCGTTCCCAAGATCCTTCAATTCATGGCGCCAACGCCATCTAAATATATGGCGCCAGGCAATTACCTCATCCACTTTAAATTCAACTACGACGTTGGTAATCCTGTAATGGATTCCGAGGTGCATCGACATTCCGAACTTTGCGCCGAGGCTGAGGCGGTCTGGCCCGCTGAGATTGGATTTAATGGTCTTGCTGCCATCAATCTCATAGTGACGATGTGGGTTGGCGAGGATGTTGAAAATCGTAGAAGGCGACGCATTGATAACAATGCGCGCGGCCTTGATCTTAGGGTTTCCCGTATCGAAAATTTCTGAACGAACTTTTTCGCCTGTCATGAGTTGATGGTAATCCCAATTCTTTGATGATTGAAGTACCATATTTGCATGACTTTCACAGGACTCAATATCGTAGGCGTTCTGATCGCCTTTGTAGTTTCATTTATTAGCGGTGGCATCTGGTTCGGCCCAAAGACTTTCTATCCAATCTGGATGAAGGCAAAGGGTGTCGCAAATGGCGAGCTCACCACTCAGCAGAATAAGCCGGCACTTCTCTTCGGCGGAACAATTCTTGGCGTACTAGTCCAGACCCTTACCCTCGCCCTCATCATCAACACACTTCAGGTCAATCACTTAGATCTCGGAGTTCTAGATGGTGCTGGAGTCGGCTTTGCACTTGGTGTGGGAATTGGAATGTTCGCTTCACTCTCTCACCGACTATTTGGTGGAGATAGCTTTAAGGTCTGGATCATTGAGACTTCAAATGATGCGATTAACCTGACAATCGCAGGCGCAATCATCGCTTACTTCAACTAAGCCCTCGCATAAACGGTTGAAAGTTCAGCCTTTTCAAGCACCAAATTCTTTATCGCGCTCATAACGGCGCTTTCAGTTGCTTGGTTTGGCGCGAGCGAGATTGTTGAAGAGAGAGCATACAAAGTAAATGTGTATGTCTTATCTCCTGGTCCCTGCGAGCACGGCGGCGTATATCCAGGCACTTTCTCTTTGAAATTCATTCCCATCGTTCCCGGGTATTTTCCTGCAATCGCAGATGTTGAAGTTGCAGGAATGTTGTAGAGAACAAGATAGGCATGATTGGCGCTCTCTGTCTCACCTGGACGAGGGGGACCTGGAATCGTATTCATAATGAGAACAAGTGACTTGCCATCACTTGGTACACCGCTCCATGTAATGGATGGCAGTGCACCCGAACCATCACATGTGTAGCTCATAGGCAACCTTCCACCAGCGACAAAGTCGGGGCTGGAAAGCGTCAGCGCAGAAGATGTGACTTTAGAGGTAGAAGTAGAAGTAGTTTTCCCGGTTACAAGGGATCTAAAGAGAACCGTATTATCCAACTTAAGGTCAGAGCTCCAAATCAACTTGGCTGAAGAACTCCACTTAAAATCTGAGTAACCATCTTTTACCCCAACGGCAGTTTCGGAAAATTCAGTGCTGTTCTTCCAAGAGGAATCTTTAAATGACTTTGAGGCCCATAGTGAGGGAAGTGCAATAGTTGTATTTTTGCAGTCAACAAGTGGTTGAGATGAAGTGCTGCAAGAAGTATTCAGCGGCGCCTTTTGAATGACAAGTGACTTCCATTGCGAGTTTGTGGAGGCAACAATCTTTCCACTCTTGACTTCTCGGATCTGCATAATGAAACCGGCATCACCAATCTGTTGATTTGGCTTACCTATATATTCAAGACCTGAATCATTCTCCATAAAGTCCCGAGCGAGAACTCCCACTTCAAATGGGTAGGTCGCAGAGAATTTAATCAGGGTGCTATTAAAGGATCGCTCTGTGTTGTAGGCGACGGAATCTTCACCGACCTTCTTGCCATTGATATAGAGCGAGAACCAGTTATCGACCCAGACCTCAGCTTGAAATGCCACTGATGTAGTTGCAGCAGAACTTGGCGCAACAGGAAGAATCGCTGCAATGAGCGAGGCGACTATAAGGAAAAATTTACGCATTTCGTGTGTAGGTATCTAGAATTGTTCCATCAAATGAAACGAAATCAACGGTTGCAACAGCACCTTGAACGCTTACTTTGAGGAATCCAGAACCACCTACCCCTTTCCCTGAGTTGTAACCGTATTGAGTCACATCGATTTTATTTCCTGGATGACTTGGCTGTGGCAAAGTCTGATAGATAATTCCATCAAGTTCCTGCTTCACATAGAGGTGGTCATGTCCCTTAAAGACGAATCCGACGCCATTTTCTTTCAGGAGCTGATGAATTGGTTTGCCCCAACCGGCTCTATTTGTATCAAATCCATAGCTTCCATCAAGGCTATTTCCGCCCCATTCATTGAGCTTGGCTATCTCGACGCCTCCGCGTGATTGAGGATCACCTACCAACAAGTGGTGAATGTAAATGAACTTCTGCTTCTCCGTTGAACTCTCCAAAGTCTTTCTCAACCAGTCATATTGAGTCTTTCCAAGAGTCCATTCCCAACCGTCTTTTGTTGGATTCTTCGTTGTATATGTGAATGGATCTAATGAAATATGGAGGGCATCTGGCGTAGTGAATGAGTAGTAGGCAAGCTCGCCAGTCTGCTCTGGAAAGTACTCTTTTCTATAGTTCTTTGTGTTGAACTTGCTGTACCCGAGTTCACCATCATGATTTCCTAAAGTGATCTTCAATGGAATATTGCCGAGTTTTTTATAATATCCCTTCATCAGTTCAAATCGAGCCCGAATATTTGCCTCACTCTTATCAGCTAATTTATCGACCATGAAAATATCTCCGAGATCCATCAGGAAGAGCGGAGAGCTAGCAACTATCTGTTTCAGAGTTCCGTCGTACACCTCGCCGCTTGAATTCTCATCCATATGTGGGTCTGCCTGAATCGCAAAGACTGAAACACCACTCTTGCTGGAAGTTACCGCAGAGGCGATTGGCAGCGCCGAGAAACTTTTCCCTGAAGCTGGTGCAAATCGCACGCGATAGTAAACCTTTGAATTTTCTTTCAGGCCGCTTATTGTAAATGTCTTACTCTCGCCCTTTGCCAAGGTGGATATTGCAGTCTTGCTCTTCATTGAACTGGCAGTTGAACCGTATTCGATGTAACACTTTGCAGAATCAGATGCGCTAACTGTGATCGATATTTGGCTTGATGTTGAGTTTGCGAACTTAGCACTCACGATATTTGTGGCAGCAACTGCACGTCCCACCGAAGTGCTCAATAGAGAGGCGAGAACTGTTCCCTTAATAAGAGAGCGACGCGATAGATACTCAAATGGATTACTCATCGACGTTGATACACCTCACTACGAATTGATCCAGCTGCATCAATGAAATCGATATTTACCTGTGAAAGTGTGGCTCGATATTTAATATGGTAATCACTGCCATTGAGCGTATATTTCAAATTAAACTCGCCATCAGAAATTCGCTCAAGACCTGTGATGACTGCGCCTCGAAGCGGTTCACCAGCTGGGCGAAATGCCTTTGTCAGGGATTGAGGATCAACCTGTCCTTCGATTTCCGCAACAACACCTTTAAATCCACCATTGATATATGGATATGTTTTAGTGCCGTGATAGTGGTAATTCTTCTTTGAATCGAAGTGCCCATTGAGAGAATCAAGCCCCACGACCTTCTTCCCATCAGGTTCAGTTTCACCATAAATTGGGAATCCATCGAGCGCATAGGCAATCGGTGTTTTCGCGCCCACAATGCTCTGTAGATGGAGAGGCGCTACGTGGTAATGATAATCATCAGCGCGCCCACAATGGCCGCCCCAATCATCGAGTTCGCCGGCCAGCAAGGCATCATCTCCGCGGTTATTGAGTGCGTTAAAGATTGGAACTCCATTGACCGCAATCGCAATCGCACCACGTAAGAAATGTCCCTTGGCTGAAATTGGTGTCGAGCTAATAATTGGTTTGATCGGAATCGACCACGCATTAGTTCCTGAATATGGTTGTGGCGTTGGAATCTGTTGCTGCCACGACTTAATCCCAACCATCATTTGATGGCTTGGAATGCCTGAACTTTCTACCAGGTAATACTTAGAATTCTTGAAAACCTTTACAGAACTGGCAAATGCAGAGAATCCAGGTAATTTCACTGTGGCCGCACTCGCTGGCGTTGAGATAAGTAAATTTCCAAGCATGGCAGATGCACCGAGTGCGCCACCGACCTGTAGGAACTTAAGACGATCTACTTCAGTGAGGTGGAATATTTCATGGTCGTGGTTGCTCATTTTTTCACCCCTGGCTTAACCGTATATGAATGTGCAATAGCTAGATTCTTTCGAGCTGAGTCGATTGATCTTGCTGCAAGGAAGTAATCAACCTTCGCCTCTGTCGGAGTGACCGTGACCTTTACATGGCCAGAATTTGGCGCCTTGGTGCCTGTTAAGTACGCACCTTCGTTAAACATCGAGAAAGTGTCATCAGCAGGATTCGGCATTGATTGATAAATCAAACCATCCCGTTCTTGGTGGACGAATATATGATCGTGGCCTTGGAAGAAGATTGAAACACCATTCTTGACCATCAAATCATGGATAGGTAGCGCCCAGTTTGGACGCTCTTTCTCAAAGGTGCTCTTTCCCTTGGGATCTTTTCCACCCCATTCGTAATTCGTGGAGACTTCGACACCTCCACGTCCTGTACCTAAAACATGGTGAGCAAATACGAATTTATATTTTGCAGAGCTGGTCTCGAGAGTCTTTTTCAGCCAGGCATACTGCTCATCACCTATTCCAACATCCCAAAGATTTGTAACTTTTGCCCCACCCGCTTTTCCGCCGCCCTTCTTATCTGTGGCAGATTCATCTGCACTGACACCTGCGACATTGTCGACTGCAAATTTAGAGTGCCAATATGGATCGAGCGAGATGAAGAGAGCATCGCCCCATTCCCATGCGTAGTAATCGCGCAGTAATCCGATTCCGTCAACTGAAGTTTGATCGCCGCTGTAGAAGGCGTTAGGTGCAGGTAGCGGGTAGTACTTGATACGCGCATTACCTGCAAGAACAGCTGGATTGGTTGTTGTTCCATCGAGAAGGTACTGCGCAGCTTGCTCGTGGTTTCCGTTGACTAAGAAGATTGGAACGGAATTACCTGCAATGCTCAGCCAATTTCGATGGGTGCTGTAAATCTTCTCTACATTCGCTTGGTTTGCCTGACCCTTGTCAATCAAAGGATCAATACTGAAATCATCACCTAATAGGATGTGGAAATCAGGTTGTTGGGAAAGAACATTCGCCATAGTTACTGAGTAAAGCTCAGCGTTAAACATCTTTCCAGCGCGCTCTGGATGCGTATCTCCTTGAACGGAGAATGAGAAAGAGGTGTTCTTATTGCGGGGGGTGTTGAAGGAATACTGCTTACTTGTTGAATATGAAGAACCCTCCGCGCTCATGTATTGAATGCGGTAATAGATTTTGGAATTCGCCTTCAACCCTGAGATTTCAAAGACGTAGGGGGTGGTTGGGTCGATAGAAACTATCGAGCTCTTAGAAGAATATTTGCTCTTAAGGTAGCCATACTCAATAAATGCCTTCACTTTCTCTGATGCTAAGACGCTTATCGAGATTGAATTTTTCGTAGGGCGACCCAAAATGAGATTCACAACTGGCGTCGTTGCGCCTAGCGCTCGTCCCATGCTTGTTGTCGCAAGCCCTGATGCCAAAGCTGCTCCAAATAAGGATCTACGTGAGATTGGGCTAGAAACCCAACTCTTCCAGAGAATTCTTGTTTGTTCTGTCATGTCGTGAGCGTAAAAGGTCCCCATATTGAATAAAAGAGAAAAAGCCAGTGAGTACTCAATGAAAACTCTGTGAGTTGTTAAAGTCATTGAAAAACTCTGGATTTAGATACTATTTCTCTATGAATCGTTATGACGATGAGGTAAAAGAGCGCTGGGGCGATACCGATGCCTATAAGCAATTTACTTCTCGTACCTCCAAATACACCAAAGATGATTTCGCGGCTGCAAAGGTTGATCAAGAAGCTGCAACAGAGATGTTTGTTATCGCGTATGGCAATAGCTATGGTGTGAAATCAGAGCAGGCTCAAGCAGCTGTAGTTGCTCATCGCGCCGCGATATCTAAGTGGTTCTATGAGTGCTCAGTCGAGATGCAGAAGAACTTGGCCGTGATGTATATCGATGATCTTCGCTTCAAGGCTTACTACGATGGACGAGTCAGGGGACTGGCGCAATATGTCCACGATGCCATCATGGCTCAGTAAGGTCATTCACGAAGATCCAATCATTCGCAAGGTCGCATTCGCATCTCTGATTGATCGCTTCGGTAATGGCCTGCTTATCTCTGTCCTAGTCATCTACTTCTCATTTACTGTGGGATTAGGACCGCATAAGACAGCCCTTGCTCTCTCAATCGGAGCTGCAGCAGGACTTATCTGCACAATCCCTGCAGGACATCTGGTTGATCGGGTGGGACAGCGAAGCGTTGTTGTGCTCTCGATGATTGCAAATGCAATAGCAATCATGAGCCTGGTCTTTGTTCACTCGTTCATCTGGCTGACAATCTGTTTCGCCGCTGATTCAATCGCCAATGTATTTAGCCGAAACGCTCAGCAGACTTTAATTGCACGTGTGGGGGATTCAAGAACAAATCCTCGCAATCGCGCTTATACGCGATCAATCAACAACCTAGGAATTGGTCTTGGCAGCCTTGGTGCAGGTATTGCGCTAGCCATTAACTCGTCTTTCGGATATCAAGTAGCAATAGTTCTAGATGGCCTCACATTCTTAGCAGGTGCCTATATCTACTCATTAGTGCCGCACTTTCCACCAACGCTGAAAGAGCGCGAGAAGTTTGATTGGACAATTTTAAAGGATGGTCGCTATCTCGCGGCAACGCTGATGGCTGCAGTGACAAATATTCAATTTGTTGTTCAGAACGTAGGAATCCCAATCTGGGTTGTGAAATATACAGATGCTCCTCGCTGGTGGGTTTCAACGCTACTTCTCTTTAATACCGCAGCGGTCGTTATATTTCAGATGAAGGTAAGCAAGAGAACCAAACCGCTTAAAGATTCTGCCAACCAATACCTACTTACCGGCCTACTTTTAGCAGCCGCATGTCTTCTCTATGCAACGGCCGAAGGACCATCGGCTCGTGTTGCCTCTCTCTTGCTGATTGTTGGAATGGGAGTACACGTCCTTGCCGAGTTAATCATTTCAATGATCCACTGGCAGATTTCTTTTGATCTCGCTGATGAATCGAGACAAGGTGCATATTACGGAATTTGGACCTTAGGTAATGGCCTCAGCGAGATCATCGGACCTTCACTAGTCACCTTTGCACTTGTTTCGCTAGGTAAACCAGGATGGGCTTTATTGGCAGCGATATTCGTTCTCAACACAGCGCTATTTAGAATCGTTGTACTTAGGTCTCCTAAATGAAGCCTTTACTTAAAGCCTCGCACTTTGGGCCCACCGTCATAGTTGTTTCAGTTACCTACCTACTTGCACTCTCTCAATACTCTGCACTTTCATCTCTTCGGATTGCTGTAGCAATCTTCGCTGGCCAGTTAGTAGTGGGCTGGAGCAATGATCTGATGGATTATGACCTCGATAAAGCTGCTGGCCGAACGAAGAAACCCCTTATTAGCGGTGAATTAAAGATCAGTACTCTTCGACGTGCGATTCCATTTGCATTGATATCTGCTGTATTTCTCTCGCTCCTCAGCCCATTGGGGGTTATAGGAACGCTCATTCACTTATTGGGAGTTCTGAGTGCACTCGCGTATAACGCCAAGTTGAAGGCCACAATCCTCTCGCCACTGCCCTATGCGATTTCATTTGGTGGTTTGCCATGGGCGATCTATCTATCGAATGGTGAGCGCCCACCAGTGTGGCTCTTCATTGGATTTATTCTGATATCAATTTCATTTCATTTTCTCAATGTACTGAAAGATCTCTCTTGGGATATTGAGCAAGGCGTGCTTGGACTTCCGCAGAGGATTGGACGAAATAGAAGCATTGCACTAGCAATCACGATGGTCTGCTCTGCATTGATAGGCGTGCTACTTCGTTAAATTACTGATCTGACTCGGCGCCTTTGGTATTCTTCAGTCATGAATATCGCACTTATTGTTTTCGGTTCACTTCTAGCCTTTGCGGCAATCGGTTCAGCAATCTCTAAGCTCAAAAAGGTGCCAGATGTCATGGCCGCTATGGAGAAGGTCGGCGTTCGCCCAAACCGAATTCCACTTCTTGCCCTACTTGAGATCGCGGGCGGCCTTGGAGTGATTCTTGGAATTTGGGCCCCAACACTGGGACTCGTATCGTCTGTCGCTCTAGTGCTCTATTTCGTTGGTGCGCTATTTGCTCACTTCACACGTGGCCACAAGCCAGCTGATTTTGGCGCCGCCCTTGGAATCTTTGTTATCGCTGTCGTCACAACACTCTTGCAGCTGCAACGCTAAATTCTAAAGAGGCTTACGCCTTTCGCACGATACTAGATTTCAAGTTCATCGGTCCAAAGCCATCGACCTTTGCCTCGATATCGTGATCTCCAGGACCATCCACGAGACGAATCCCGCGAACTTTTGTTCCGACCTTAAGGGTATTTGAACTGCCCTTTACCTTCATATCTTTAACGATAGTTACATCATCACCGTCGGCCAAAACATTCCCGGATGCATCTTTGATGACTCGCGCACTCTCGACTTCGATATCCGCAGGGTTCCATTCGTGGGCACATTCAGGGCAGACGAGAAGTGCACCCATCTCGTATGAGAATTCAGATTTGCATTCAGGACATGGGGGAAGTTGTTCGCTCATACGCTGAGTTTAATACTACTGGTGGTATTTAACTTTTAATAAAGGCATTTCTTACGAGGTAATCAGCGCTCTCGCGAATCGTTACCTCAACTGGGATGAAGTTGATTCCTAGGATGCGACGAGCCTTATCGTTGCTCGTCAGCATCGGCTTTCCGAGCATCGGTAGCACGGCCTTTATCTCGCCATCGAAGTTTGAGAGGAACTTAATCAAGAAAGTTGGAGCCTGAGCAGTCTTTGCCTTGCTCTTTGGATAGATGGATTTGATCAGCTTAGAAATCTCCACGAATGAATAGGTCTCTGAACTTGCGAGGATTCGCTCACCCATAGCAGCCTCAGTGTTGATCGCTTTAACATGCATCAGCGCCACATCGCGTACATCAACAATTCCAAATTTAAGGTCAGGAAGCATCGGATCCTTACCCTTCATGATTCTCTCGACAACAGAAATTGATGAGCCAAAATTGTCATCTAGGGGAGCGCCAAGTACTAAGACTGGGTTAATTGTCGTAAGAGAGATTTCAGGTGCTGCGTTCTTAACAAAATCCCACGCAGCTTGCTCAGCTAGAGTTTTCGACTTTGTATAAGCAACGCGACCGATTGGGTGAGTGATATCGGTCCACATTGTCTCGTCGTAAGCAGCCTTATCGGCAGGAAGATCAACACCGTAGACCGCTGCATTTGAGGAGGTGAGAATCACCCGCTTTACTCCAGCGCTCTTTGCAGCCTTGAGAGCGCGCAGAGTTCCATCTACCGCTGGACGTATGAGGTCGTTTTCGTCCTTAGGTGAGGCGATGGGAAATGGTGATGCGGTATGCATCAACACGTCAATATCGAGTAGCGCTGAATCCCAGCCGGAATCTTTCTCTAAATCGAGTTCGACAAATGTAAGGCGAGAATCAATCTTGCTCTTATCTAGCAGGTGAGGAGTTACTGCATTGATGACTTCAGAAGATTTAGCAAGGCTGCGAACTGAGGCACGGACCTCATATCCCTGATTCAGGAGTTCTAAGGTGATGTGCTTGCCGATATATCCGCTTGCGCCTGTGAGAAGTACTTTTGTCATAGGCAGAAGTCTTCCATATTTCTAAGTAACAGGGACTCCGATGACCATCTCGTAATCAGCTGACATTGGATCTAGCTGGGAGTTATAAATTTCAAGGTGTGGTGCTGGACGCATCTCTTTTCCGGATTCGCCAAGCGCCTGCATATAGGCCTTTTGGTATGTAGCAGCGAGTTCTGTAATTGGACCGCGGTGGGTGATAGCCAAGTAATCACCTGCTGGAATCTCGTAGCTCTCGAATCCTTCGGACACTTCAGTTGCCGCATCAACAATCACACCTGCGTAGTAATCCATGGGCACATCTGCGGCCATGCTTGGAATCGATGCGCCATAGAAAGTCTGCGCGTTAGCCAACCCAGTTCCACGCGCTTTGCCGAAGAAATCTTGCCAGGCAGCAGGAATGGCCTTTGAGTCATATTTTTCTGGATTAAAGATTGTGAAGATAGAGGTACGAACCCCAACGATTTTGCCACCATTGATTGCGATTATTTCGGACATGGAAAAATTCTATAACCCAGCACCAAGTTGTTCGGCATGCTCAGAGGGATGCTTGATATAGGTGGCAAGCCAAGTATTGATTGAGTACTCACCTGATTCGCTATGAAAACCAGAGTTATTGAGTTGCTCAGGTGTAAGGCGCTTAAGGATCTCAAGGGAAGATGCGCGCACTGCGGAGAAAACGTTCATAGAGATTTCGATAGGAAGCTCTGTATATCCAAGTGTCGAATGCTCGCCCCACGCGCCTTCGTCATACCCCTGAATCTGCGTACCAGGTTCAACAATGAGTCTGCGCAAACGCGCATATGACTGTGCTTCGCTATCTGCAACATGGTGGATTACTTGGCGGGGGCTCCAACCATCACCTTCACTTCGATCTAACTCGCTGTCAGACAACTTCTTCACTGCGGATAAGAATTCTTGGGTTGCATCTTCATATGCCGCAATTGCAGTTGAGAGTTCCATAGCTAGTTCTTAACCCTTAAATCGACGAATCTCTTGCGGCCATCCGCAAGCAATACCAATTCTTGATCCCCAGTGCTGTGCCTCTTCATCTGAGGCAACATCAATGAGCGTCATTCCGCCTAGGAACTCGCCATCAGTTGTGATTGGTCCGCCAATCACACCATTCTCATCGGAACCAAATGCTTCTTCGATCTCTTCAATGAGTCCGCCAGCAAAGATAAGAGCGTTCGCTTCTTTCAGATCTTCGACAACTTTTCGGGCGAGAGGTCCGCGAGCTTGATACCACTCGGCAGGATGATCCCCGACCCACTGCTGGTTGAAATAAATGATGTATTTAGGCATACGCTGATTTTACGGCGTTTGGGATTGCAATGGGGGAGAAAGTCGGCAAAGGTTTCCATATGAAATCAGTGGCCGCGGTCGAAGAATCTTTAAGCAAAATCAGCGAGATTGATCAGAGTGGATACACACTGAACTCCGTTCTTGCCACTGCACCTGATGCCCTAGAACAGGCAGAGGCATACGATCGCAAGGGCTCTGCCCTTCCCTTGCAGGGTCTTCCTATTCTGATTAAAGACAATATTGAAGCTTTCGGTCTGCCTGCATCTGCCGGCTCACTTGCACTTGCAGATACTCCAGTCACTAAAGATTCAACTATTGCGCGCCGCTTAAGAGAGGCAGGTGCAGTAATCATCGGAGCAACAAATCTCTCTGAGTGGGCAAATATTCGTTCAACAAAATCTACGAGTGGATGGTCCGCAGTCGGCGGTCTCACAGCAAATCCTTGGAAGCATGGAAGAAGTGCAGGTGGTTCATCATCCGGATCTGGTGCTGCAGTTGCGGCTGGCCTTACACAATGGGCAATTGGTTCAGAGACCGATGGATCAATTATTTGTCCGGCATCTCTCAATGGTTGCGTTGGTATAAAGCCAACTGTTGGAAGTATCCCGCGCGATGGAATGGTTCCTATTAGCACTAACCAAGATTCACCAGGACCCATGGCTCAGACTGTTGAACAGGCGGCAATCCTTCTTGATGTCTTAACGGGCAAGAGCGAATTCGCGAAAGCAGTTGCTTCAGATCAAAAGATAAAAATCGGTGTTGTTCGTCAATGGCTGACTTCAAACAATGAGCTCAACACACTCTTCGATGGCTCAGTAAAAGTTCTCGAAAAGCGCGGCTTCACATTGGTCGATGTTGAGCTAACAGAGCCTGCAGAACAAGACCACGAAGATGAATTACGTGTCCTTCTGTATGAACTCAGCGAGGGTCTTGGAACGTATCTTTCGCATCGATCCGGCTCTCGCCTTGCCTCTCTTCGAGAAGTCGTTCAATTTAATATTGAAAATTCAGGAGCAGAACTGAAGCACTTTGGCCAAGAACTCTTTGATATGGCACTTGACTTTGAATCTCAGAGAGATGAATACCTTGCCTCTCGCGCGCGAAATAAGTTATGGGCAGAGAAGACTCTGGTCCATGGATTGAAAGATGTAGATATCTTGATTGGCTGCACCTTTGGGCCAGCGTGGGAGAGCAACTTAGAGACAGGTGATAATTTCCAAGAAGCTAGTTGGATCTGCACCGCTCCTTCAATTGCAGGAGCTCCAATCGGCACAATTCCTATGGGTTTGGTTTCAGGAATGCCAGTTGGTCTGGGCTTTGTCTCTGCAAGAAATCAGGAAGCTACATTGATCAGCGCAATGTCTAATGCAGAACGCGCTCTAGGTTTAGGTGTTTTGAAGCCGACTTTTACTCGCTAATTCCCCTTAAGAATTAAGAGAGCGACTGCAGCTAAATCAACGTAGATACACGCTCCTGCATACCACCACGGCACATAGCGCTTGCTGGTAGCGAGGTGCCAGAGATCCCACATTGCATGAGCAAATAATCCGAACGCCACAAAATAGATTGACCCGGTTGTAATTGTGAGCGCTAGGAGAGCAGCCGCACATATCAATTGGATATTAGTCAGCGACAAGTATTTTCTATCCCAAATTATCGCAAAGGCTACATAAACATGAGCTGCAAGAATGAGCAAGATCTTCGCCCACATTTGGCTCTGTGATTGAGTAAATAGTGGTTGAAATAGACAAATAAAGCCAAGAACTACTGCACCGATTATTCCTCGCACGCCTAAGCCAGATCGTAGGCTCTTCCAAGAGGTTGAATTCATATCTCAATAATATTCTGGTCGATAGGTCAGAGCTAAAAAGAATCGCGATTAAGGAGCGGGAGCAAGAACTAACTTGCGAGACATAATTTTCTTAATCTTTGCTTCAGAGATTCCCCACACAGAGAGTCCAACACCAAAGGCAACGTCTGCTTCGGCAGGGGAGAGTTCTTCGGTAAAGAAAACGGCACGAGAAAGCCCTGCATACATTGATGTCCATAAGAGATACCGCTGATCAAAATTTTCCTCTTTGATTAAGCCAGCAGCGGCAAGTCTCTTGAAGACTTCTGCACCCTCGCCACGATCAGCTTTGATAATGAAAAAGGGATCTTGTTCAAGAACGTTATGAAGCATCTTTGCAAAGAATGGATGGGTCTTTCTCGCCCAGAAAAGTTTGCGGCCAGTATCTAAGATCAAATCAAGATGGTCGCCAGGAGCTTTCTGCTGGCTGGCCCACATCAGCCAACTTCCCCATGCCTCATAAACGGCCTCTTCAAAGAGCGCTTCCTTATTCTCAAAGTACTTATAAATAGTTGTAGGTGAGACCTGAGCATGACTCGCTAATTGCTCGATTGTGGACGAAGGACCGACCTCAGCCAGGACCTCTTGGCCGGCTCGTACGAGAGCGGCTCGGTTTCGGGCAGCGTAGGCAGCCTGACGCCCACCGGAAGCCACCGCCTTCTTCTTGCCTGCCATTTCAGCATTCTAGAACGCATTTGCACCCATGGGATAGGTCTCGACACTTGGAATAACTCTATAAATATGACAAATTGATTCAAATATGGAAGGTTATTCCAAACTTCGCTATGGTTCTGCAATGAAATTGAGCGCGGGCCTAGCCCTAGGCAAAGGGCTTTTGAAAGCTCGCACCCGCATTGCCCGGAGCCTGGTGACGGTCTTAGTGGGGACACTCCTAATCCCATTAGGCTCGATAGGAATCCCTTCAGCATTAGATCGCGCCCAAGCTGCAGTTGGCACTGTTACCTGCTCAGGTGGCGGAAGCTTTAGCGTTAATGCCGTTATTACCGCAAATCAAGGCGCAAATTGTGTTGGTATTGCAACCATTCCTTTGGGAGTGACTGAAATTGGCGGCAACGCCTTTCAGCAAACTAATCCATCTTCTGGAAATTTGGGAAGAGTAACTTCTATCGTGTGGCCAGCAAGTGGGTTGACCACAATTGGTGCCAGTGCTTTTGCATTTACCGGCCTAACTTCAATCAATATACCGAGCTCTGTTACCTCCATCGCTTCTCAGGCTTTCTCGGATAATGCGAGCCTTACATCGGCATCAATAGCGGGCGGAACAGTTGGTAGCCCACTTAATTCTGGATACTACATTTTCAATAACACGCCTAATCTCACTAGTTTGACACTTGGCAGTGGAGTGATGAATCTAGGGTGGCTTCAATTTGCAGGTTCTTCAATTACAACAATTACTGGCGGAAGTGGCGTGCATGCTATTGGCGACCAGACGCTCTCAGGTGTGAATTTGCAGAACTTCTCATTTGGAAATTCGGTCACAACAATCGGTATTGAATCCTTCCGCAATACAAAATTTACATCGATTGCGCTTCCTTGTGGTCTTTCTTCAATCGGGACCAGCGCATTTACCATCGGAGCGAATGTCACCTCAGTGCAGATGTGCGCGGATACAGGAACTGTAAATTCAAGTTTCTCCATGGGCGCATCTGCATTTAGTCAAAGCCCTAATCTGAAGATTTTTTCATTCGGAAAAAGCCTCGCGACTACGGTGAATGTCACTACATGGAATGACTCGGTGGATCGAATTTGGACTGGAGACACCTCACTTAAGTGGATTCAGTACTGCGGTTCCGGCTCTTCATTTGCAGCGATGACTGCGCACCTTGTTCAGCCTTACATTCCATCAGGCGTCACTGTCAGCTGTACTCCACCTAAGTCTGTTATGGGAAGCCTTGTCGTTACTTCGAATGGTAATAACTACTCAGCAAGTGGTGTTACTAACAATCTGCTCTCTCTGACATTACCTTCAGGCAAAGAAGTTAGTGACAATTCTGCGTACACAGTTGAAGCTTGGGTCAAAATTGACGCTGCATCCAATACGGGGTCAAATAACGTTTATGGTTCGATTGCATTTGCTGACACCGAATATGGCACAACGGATGCTTGGAATCAGCGCACCATTGCACCGGGAATTTACGGATCTTATTATCTAAATGTTGCCGGCAGTCTTCAGGCTAGATGTGATCAAAACCCGGGCGATACATCTGAACAAAATGGTCTTTGCCCAAATGTCACTATTCCAAGAGGGCAATGGACGCACATAGCCATGCAGAAATCTGCTCCGACGGGTTTCAATTCACGCCTAATTGTTTATATAAATGGAAGAATCGCAGTTTCCAGATCAGTTACTAATAACAGCGCAGTCCTTAAGTACATAAAAATTGGTGGCTTTGGAGACAACAACTCTGCAAAAGTTTCTTACGGACAGATTCGCGTTTCATCTGGAGCGATTTATCCAACCGATGGAAGTACAACCTTTACCCCTCCAACCCAGTTTTCAACTTCCGTATCCAGCGGTTCTGTAATCTCGCTTTTCCAACCTCTCTTTAATTCCGCTGTTACATCATTAAGTGATGGCACTGGAAATGGAACGCTTATAAAGACCTACGTTGGTGCGGGAAACGTCACTGTTTCGTCAGATGTACCAATTGATCCACCTTCAGCGGCTTCGCTCTCTATCTCTCAGGGGCATCTATCCGGTGGAACTTCGACAGTTCTATCTGGAACAAACCTAACGGGCGCGACATCGGTAACGGTTGGTGGAGTCACTGCAACACTCGGAACAGTTACTGATACATCTGTTGCATTTACAACTCCAGTTTCAGCAACAATTGGCGATAAGGATGTAGTAGTTACAGTAGGTTCATCAACTGCGACTTTAGTCGGAGGATTTACATACAGACCAATTCCAACCGCAACATCACTCAGTCTGGCGCTTGGCTCCCTTTCAGGCGGAGCTTCATCAGTACTCGTGGGCACAGGCTTAACAAGCACTTCGGGGTTAACGATTAATGGAGTTACAGCAACGCTCAGCACAATAACGGATACCTCAGTTGCGTTTACTACGCCAGCATCGGTATCTCTTGGTGCAAAGGATGTTGTAGTAACAACTGCAGGTGGAACCGCAACACTCACGGGTGGTTTTACCTATGTTTCCGCGCCTACAATTACTTCGCTAAGTGCCACATCAGGTTCATTAACTGGCGGCTATCTAGATACGATCACTGGAACCAATTTCACTGGCGCTACCTCAGTCAAGGTTGATTCAGTAACGGCTGCATTCTCTGTTTCCTCTTCAACTTCAATTGTCTTTGCTCTTCCATCTTCAAGTACTGCTGGCCCTAAGGATGTGGTGGTCGTCGCGCCAGGTGGAACAGTTACAAGAACTGGTGGATTTACATACAACGGTGCAGCGCGAGTGCCTTCATTTGACTCAGCAACACCGACCGCAAATGGATTTACTCTACAGATTACAAACTGGGATCCCGCATTCACTTGGAGTGGAATTAGTTCACTTAGTGGGAGCGTCACAATCAGTTCGAGTGGATTGATAACAGTCACTGGTATTAGTCCCGGTACCTTCTCCACGGTTACTATCCAAACTTCACGTACAGGCTTTGACTCTGGAAGCGCTACATCGTCATCGATAAAATCTGTGAATGGAACTTCACTCACTCCAATATTTGATACAGCTACTTCAACTTCGAATGGCTTCACCCTTCAAATTAAGAATTATGACTCTGCGTTCACTTGGTCAGGAACAAACTCACTCGGAAAGACGACATCGATAAGCAATACAGGTCTCATTACTGTCACAGGTGTCAATCCGGGTGTCTTCTCAACTGTCACAATTCAAACAACACGTACTGGTTTTGATACTGGTACTGCAGTTTCTTCATCTATCAAATCTATAAACGGTTCTGCATTGAATCCTACTTTTAGTACTGAGACTGGGACTGCAACTGGATTCCTTTTGCAGATTTCTAACTTCGATGCTGCTTACACATGGACTGGGTCGATCTCGCAAGGTGGATCTGTCTCTATCAATAACAGCACAGGACTTTTGACCGTATCTGATATTTCTCCAGGTACATTCTCAACTGTCACAATTCAAACTACTCGTACCGGTTTTGATACAGGTACAGCAACATCTTTGTCGTATAAGTCCATCAATGGAACGGCGCTCACGCCAACATTTAGTACCGAGACTGGCACTGCAACCGGTTTTCAATTGCAGATCTCAAATTACGACACTCGGACAACATGGTCTGGCACAAACTCAGCCGGTGGAACAGTTTCGATCAGCGGCACCGGTTTGGTCACCGTCACAGGCCTAAATCCTGGCACTTCATCCACTGTAACGATTACAACTACTCGCACAGGCTATGACACTGGGACTGCAACCTCTTCGTCATACTCCTCAAATACGGGCTCAGCAAAGACTCCTGGTTTTGGCGCTGCAATTTCCACGGCGGATGGTTTCACCCTTCCAATTACGAACTTCGATGCAAACTACACATGGAGCGCTACGAATTCACTCGGTAAGAGCGTTTCAATCAGCGGAACAGGTCTGATTACGTTGACAGGAGTAAGTCCGGGAACATCTTCTACCGTCACCGTTCGCAGTACGCGTATTGGATACGAAACCGGCACAGCTACTTCGCCATCAATTAGCTCGCTCACTGGTGCGGCGAAGGTGCCAACATTTGGTTCACCCACTTCCACTCTCGACGGTTTCACCTTGCCTATTACCAACTATGAAACAGCGACAACTTGGTCAGTGACTAACTCTCTTGGAAAGTCAGCCAGCATTAACAGCACAACTGGCCTTATAACGGTGACAGGAGTAGCCACTGGAACTTTCTCAACAGTGACGGTGCGAACAACTCGAACCGGATATGAGACCGGTACTGCAACCTCGTCCTCCATATCCTCTGCGACGGCAGCTACTCAGCCGACCGATGTTTCTGCAACGACGGCTGCCCGATCTGCCGTAGTGAGTTGGACTGCACCGAGCGATACAGGCGGGATCGCAATTACCGATTATGCAGTTGAATATTCATCGACAAACGGCGAAACATGGACCGCTTTCACACATTCACCTTCATCTCTGACGAATCTAACCGTGACCGGGCTTTTAGACGGAACTTCGTATCTATATCGAGTTGCCGCAATTAATGCAGTTGGGCAGAGCCCTTTCTCTACGAGTTCTGCAGTTGTAACTTCATACTACGTAGTTTGTACAACCGGAAGCTTCTGGGTTGCTGGTTCAACTATTCCATCAGCTGCCGGTGCTAATTGCACAGGTACTGTGACCATTCCTGTAGGCATCACTGGAGTCGCAATTAACTCATTCGCTCCAGGCAGTGCTGCTACACAAACAAATCGGGCTCTTACTTCTATAGCTTTCCCAGCAAGTGGATTTGTAAATATTGATCAAGGCGGTTTTAGAAACCTTGGACTGACATCCCTGACAATTCCTGCCTCAGTAACCATGGTCGGTCTATCGGCATTTGAAAATAATCCGCTCACGTCAGTAACCATCACCGGCGCCAGCGGGGGAGCCTCGACTTACTTAAGCCAAGGAGCATTTAATAATCAAAATCCAGCATTTGGTCTCTCGACATCAATCGCTCTCACTCTTGGAAGCGGCAAGATAGATATCGGCTTTAACTTCGGCTATTCCACGAGGTTCTCAACTGTGGACTTCGGAAGTGGTATTAACTCCATTGATGAGACGGCCTTTAAACAAAATGGAATATCACCAGGATGGGTCCCGCTCTTCCCGTCGACCATCACCTCAATTGGTAAGGATGCATTTACCTATAACCCTAGTTTGTCGACCATCCGATTTGGATCAAACATCACATCGTCAATTACCGCAATTGATAACGCTGCCTTCGATTCTGCTTATGTAAAGAGCGTTCAGTACTGTGGACCTACTGGCACAGTTCTTAGCAATTACTTGAAGAACAGATTGCCTTTGGCAAAGGTATGGTGCAATTTTGTAGTACCAAATGCTCCAACAATATCTAGCACTTCGCAGACAAATCAGCAGGTAACAATCGCATGGACAAAGGGAACATCACTGGATGAAGCTCCAACGGATACCTTTACCATTCAATATAAATCCGGTGGTGGTTCATGGATTTCAGTCGCTTATGACTCATCGACTCCGCTCTCTTCAACAATTCGCAACCTAACAAATGGAACTACTTATAGTTTCCGGGTTGCCGCAAACAATATCGCCGGATCAAGTTCATACTCGAGCGAAGTTCAGGTAACTCCACTTGGATTGGCAACAATCCCGACCTTCGATACATCGGTTGCTACCGCAAATGGTTTTACCTTTAATGTGACAAATTACGATTCTCGTACCGCTTGGGCTGCAACTGTGACGGCAGGTTCTGCCTCTGTTTCAATCGGTACCGCTAACGGATCTTCCTTGCCGATAACGGTTACAAGTATGAATAACGGCGCGACTGTCTCAATTCAAGTCACCACAACTCGCAGCAACTTCGAAACAGGTACAGCCTCAACAGCTGGTACTTCACTTAATGGAGCTCTCACACCAACTTTCGGTACTGCCTCAGTAACGACCAATGGATTTACTGCGGCGATTACAAATTATGACTCCAATTACACATGGTCGGTATCGACATCATCTGGTTCTGTTGTAATAGTTAATGGTTCCATCGTTGTATCAGGCGCTGCTTTCGCTACAACCGTCATCGAGACTGTTACAGCTACACGTGCTAATTACGTCACTGGACGAGCAAATCTCTCAGTGACAACGCTAGCTGCGCTTACCGCTACTTATTATGGAAATGGAAACACCGGGGGTCTGGCACCAAGTGATACCTCTACCTACCAAACAAATGGAACCCTGGTGGTTCTTGGCAATATCGGAGCGCTCACAAAGCCTGGTTATACATTTACTGGTTGGAACTTAAACTCTGGAAACACTGGTCCTACTTACACAGCGGGCAACATTTACACCCTAGCTAATGCGGGAGTCTCCTTCTACGCCCAATGGACAGCAACGCCCTTCAACGTGATCTACCACGCAACAGAGGCGACCTCTGGTGCAGTCCCAACGGATCCAACTACTTACACAATTGGTATGGCCGCTAACGTTCGCGGAAATTCTGGAAATCTTATTAGAACTGGTTATGTCTTTGCTGGCTGGGCGGATAACGCAAACCGCACTGGTCGAATCTATATATCCGGAGATACATATACAGTTCAAACAAATAACGTTGATCTTTGGGCGGCCTGGACTCCAAATACTTACACGGTCATATTTGATACCAATGGAGCGTCAGGGGCTCCAAGCAAACTTTCGGATTCATACACCGTTGGCTCTTCGTTAGTTCGTCTTGCAACTATCGGAACGATGTCAAAGAGTGGTTATAACTTTGCAGGCTGGGCTACACAATCTGTGGGTACTCCAATGAGCGATTCCTTCACTGTTGCATCCAACACAACGCTCTTCGCTCAATGGTCGATTGCTAGCTTTACTCTGTCATATAACCTCGATGGTGGAACAGGATCGGTACCAGCCCCGGCTGCAGTTAATTACCTTGAGCAGTTCAACCTCGCTCCATCAACTGGATTGACCAAGGTCGATACAAATACTGTTACCTATGCATTTGTTTCGTGGAGTTTGAATTCTCAAACCTACAACCCGGGGCAGTCTTACTTCATGCCAGCGAGCAATCTAACCTTTACAGCTACTTGGACTCGTATTTATAACGTCACATATAGCTTTAGTGGTGGTTCAGTCGCAACCCCAATAGCTGATGAGCAAAAGGTTTCCGGTGACACCATCACAGTTTCCACGGTTACTCCGACTCGAACCGGTTATGACTTCGTTGGATGGGTTGATCAGAGCGGTAGAACTTCAGCAGCCGGTGATGAATATGTTGTCAGCGATGGCCACTACCTGCTCTATGCACAGTGGAGCGCAACTCCATTCTCAGTTACTTACGACGCCGCAGGTGGATCGCCTTCTCCCACTGAGTCATCAAAGACAATTGGACAAAGCTTCTCTGTTGGTGCTGCGCCAAGTAAGACCGGCTATGACTTTAAGGGTTGGAACGATGGAGCAAATACTTTTGCTGCAGGAGCCCCATATGTAACTCAAAGCAACAACATTGTCTTCACTGCACAGTGGCAGGCTCAGGTCTATCGCGTGAAATATGACCTCAACGGCGGTTCCGGAAGCGCAGGCGGCGATCGCATTTATACATATGGAACATCTGCATACACACTTCCTACAACAGGCTTCTCACTCACGGATTACAGCTTTGCAGGATGGACTACAGCACCAGGTGGACCAACTGTCGGCACAACATTTGCGCCAAGTTCTGATATTTCACTCTATGCAATCTGGAATATTGCAATATACCGATTGACCTTTGATGGCCAAAGTGGTCTGAGCGATAGCTCAACGGCAAAGGTAACAATGGGTCAATCTCTCGTATTGCCGAGCGCTACACGAGCAAATTATGTTCTTCAAGGTTGGTCTAACCAACAATCTGGTGGGAATCTCACAGCAAGTGGATCGAGTTATACGCCAACAGCAGATGCAACTTTGTATGCACAATGGGCGCTTCAAGTATTTACAGTCACATACAACGGCAATGGTGGCACTTCTGATGTTCCAACAGCATCAATGACCTACGGCTCAACAACGCCATTGGTGCTACCGGTCGCAATTCGTAACCACTACTTCTTTGATGGCTGGTACTCAGCGGCCAGTGGTGGATATTTAATTGGAGCACCAGGAGCAGGCTTTAGCCCAACAAGCTCAGTCACTATTTATGCACACTGGACTCAAGCATCTTTACAGGGCCTAGGACAGGCAACAAAGATTGCTGAAGTCACGGTCCTTTCGGGAAATAACAGCTCGTTTACCGCAGGAAGCCAGGGAAGTTCTGCGACAGTTTCCTACACAGCAGATAGCTTGCCTTCAGGCACGGTAATTACTGCATATGTCCAAAGCTCAACTGAGCGAGCATCAACACTCATTGATCCCAATTCAAGTTATATCCTTTCAATGGTCGTTGCCTGGGTAGCACCAGATGGAACAGTTCCTGATACCGCACCCGGTGAGCCGATTGTGATCACTATTTCTAATAGTGGAATCACTAAGGGTTCAAGAGTTTACGGTTTGGTAGGAACGACACCTAAGTTCTTGGGAGTTGCTGCACAAGACGGAAGCGTCCAGGTAGAACTTACTCAAGATCCAACTGTGACAGTTGCGATTACTAAACCAGACTCTGTGACTGCAGTTACAGCTGTTTCCTTAGATGATGTATCAGCGCTTGTTACATGGGATGCGCCTGAAGTAACCGGCGGATCTCCAATCACCAACTACACCGTGACATCAAGCGCTGGGCAGACGTGTTCTACAGCAACAACCTCATGCACGGTTACAGGGCTCACCGCATTAACGGATTACACATTTAGAGTTGTTGCTCGAAATTCAATTGGCTCAAGTGATCAAAGCTTGCCATCTGGGTTAATCACCACATCTGGTGCTCCAGCGCCACCTGCGCCTCCCGCACCGCCATCAAATTCTTCTTCATCTGGCTCAGTTGTCGCACCGATTGCCTCAGTCGTCCAGGCGCCAACTAAGGAAGACGCTGCGACACCTGAAGTAAAGCCTGTACCGGCACCTGAGGTAAAGCCTGTACCGGCACCTGAGGTAAAACCAATTCCGACAGAAGATCCAAATCAAGGCGGTAAGAGTGATGCCGATAAGGCAGCAGAGAACGCTCAAAAACTGGCATTAGAAGATGCAGCGAAGGCGGCTGCTGAAATAGTTCCTGCTATCACGGTTTATTCAATCTCTAAAGATTTCAAATTGAGTGATTACAACCTTGCTTATCTTCATACCTACCTTTCAACGCTCAAGCCTCATGCAATGGTCACTTGTATCGGCTATACCTATACATTGAGCATGTCATTGCTTGAAGCAACAGCTTTAGCTAAGAAGCAAGCGAATGCGCTCTGTGAGATCATCAAGAAGGATCGTCCAACCCTTTCTACATCCATACTTATCCGCCCATCCGAATCGGCTCCAAAGGCAGCACTCGGTGCACAGTGGGTTGCAGTGAGTTATCGAGTTGATGGCTATGAGCCGATTACTCCGACGAAGCGATTCCAAGATATTCAAACAGGACTATCTTTCTTGGCATACCAACCTTCATACACGGCAGCTCTTGAGATAAAGAAGATTGAGATTATTCAATGTGCCTCAAATAAGAATTATGGACTGAATGCTCAATTCGGAACATCTAAGAAGTCAATTGTGATCACCGAGTACGGCGTCACCAAGTCTTGTTCATTTGCGACATCTCTTACAAAGGGAGCAAAGCAGACCATCGTCATTAAGAAGGGCACTAGCATGCGTCCGGGCGCTCGAATCTCACTCGTAACTATCGGACTCACGTCGATTGATATTAAGAAGATCATCGCTGGGCTTGTGCGCGTTCCAATTCAATAAGATTTTCTCACCAGGCATTTTCTTTAAATCCCGCTAGACTCGTACGAGAACAGTCCAGTTAGTCAAGAAATCACTCATCAGAGAGCACCCAGACAATGGATAAAGCATTTAGCCCATACGACCTTGCCGGCAAGACCCTTCAGAACCGCATCGTGATGGCACCAATGACTCGAAGCCGCGCTGGAAATCCTGGTGGATTAGCAACTGATTTGATGGCTACTTACTACGCACAACGTGCGACAGCCGGCTTGATCATCTCTGAGGGAACACAGCCATCAATAGTTGGTCAGGGCTACCCAAATACTCCAGGCTTGCACTCTGCCGAGCAGGTCGAGTCATGGAAGAAAGTAACAAGTGCTGTACACGCTGCCGGGGGAGTGATCTTCGCTCAGCTGATGCACACAGGGCGTATCGGCCATAAAGATTTATTACCTGCAGGGCTCGTGCCAGTGGCGCCATCAGCAGTTATTGCCGAAGGTCAGGTCTACACGGCAACAGGTCCACAGGCTTTTGAAACTCCAAAGGCGATGACCGAGGAAGAGATCCTTCAAACAATCGAAGACTTTGCAAGTGCCGCAGCTAATGCAATCGCGGCTGGCTTTGATGGTGTTGAGATCCACGGTGCAAATGGATATTTAGTTCATCAATTCATTTCAACAAATGTAAATCTCCGCACTGATCAGTGGGGTGGCTCAGTAGAAGGGCGAATCAAGTTCGCTGTAGAAGTTGCGAAGGCTGTATCAGCGAGAATCGGCGCAGCGAAGACCGGTTTCCGTATCTCTCCTACCAATCCATTTAATGGAATTGCCGAAGAGGGATTCGAGGCCACATATGAAGCGCTCATCAAGGAGCTTGCAGCGCTTGATTTGGCATACCTTCACTTCATGGAGAACCAGATGCAGAACGGACTCCTTGCGAAGGCCCGCACTTGGTGGAAGAACACTTTGATGGTCAACACAATTCTCGGCGAGAAGACAAAGGGCAAGTCTGATTTGGAATATATCGATTCAGGAATTGCTGACCTGGTTTCATTCGGCCAACTCTTCATCGCTAATCCAGATTTAGTTGCACGTCTGAAATCAGATGGCCCATTCAATACTGCAGATGCATCAACATTTTATGGTGGAGATGCAAAGGGCTATACGGATTACCCAACTCTGTAAGAAAAGAAGAGTCGCCCTATAAGCCGGATCCTGTCATTGCCATTGCTGACTGTGATCACCATCCATCTAGATCTGCAATTACTTGCAGATTCAAGCGACCTACCCGATAGCTCAGTGCGAGCAGCACACTATCTTCTTGGTCTTGCTTCAGGTGGGGTTTACATAGCTAACTGCATTGCTGCAATTACTGGTGGTCTCTTACACCGCCGTTTCACCCTTACCAATATTGCTATTGGCGGTTTGCTTTCTGTTGCACTTTCCCGCGGATTGCTCCGGGTGGGCGTTACCCACCACCTTGCTCTATGAAGTCCGGACTTTCCTCGGTATTACTTGCGTAATAACGCGGTGATCCAGGCGACTCTTCTATGGATAAGGATAAGGCTTTGATTCGCTATGCACCAAAAGTATGCTGGGCTCATGGCAAACATCGGCAATATGTATGGTCCTGATTTCACATTCCTCGGAGTCCCGCGTTGCGACCTCGATGATCCCAAGTCATTTGCGGATGCTGATGTCGTAATCGTTGGAGCACCTATTGATGCCGGCACCTCATATCGCTCTGGTGCAAAGTTTGGACCTCAAGCAATTCGCGGAACTGATTACTTGCCTCATGATGGCGAACGCCCACATATGGCACTTCGCGTTGATGGCCTTAAGGATCTTAGGGTTCTCGATGCTGGCGACTTAATGATGCCATCTGATGATTTAGCAAAGTGTTTAGCAATCCTTCGCGAAGCTACAGAGAAGATTTCAAGAGCAGGGGCCATCGCACTCGTTCTCGGTGGAGATCACTCGGTGACATCTGCAGATGTTGCAGGAATCGCAGATCATCGCGGCCTTGGAAAAGTTTCAATGATTCACTTCGACGCTCATGCAGATACCGGTGATGTGCAAAATGGTTCACTCGTTGGACACGGAACACCGATGCGCCGACTGATTGAATCCGGCACTGTCCGTGGTGATCGCTTCTTACAGGTGGGCCTTCGTGGATATTGGCCAGAAGATGCAACCCTAAAGTGGATGCGCGATCAGAAGATGCGTTCATATGAGATGACCGAGATTCACAACCGCGGTCTTAAGGCTGTGCTCGATGAATCATTTAGCATTCTGACCGATGAGACCGATGGAGTCTTCCTCTCGGTTGATATCGATGTTGTTGATCCAGGAATGGCGCCAGGTACTGGAACTCCAGAGCCAGGTGGACTTACATCGCGCGAACTTCTAGAGGCTGTTCGTCGAATCTGTATCGAACTTCCTGTTGTTGGAATCGATGTTGTTGAAGTCGCACCAGCATTTGATCATGCAGAGGTCACGGCAATGCTTGCTAACCGAGTTGTCCTTGAAGCATTGAGTGGAATTGCATTTCGTCGCACTGGCGGTTCTTACAACCCAGCGCGTAACGTTCTCGATCGCTAATTACAACGTTGCAAGAATTGCTTCGATATCGCTGACATTTGTCCAGGGATTAACGATTGCAAAGCGCAAGATTGGCTCACCCTTGTGTGTTGAAGGGGTAACAAAACCAATCTGATCTGCAAGCAACTTATCGCTCCATGCCTTGTAATCTGCCATCGACCAACCCTTGCGAGTAAAGGCGACGATAGAAAGGTTCGGTTCGCGAAGGAGCTCAAGATTGGGATGTGCCTTCACAGCATCAGCTGCCATTCGCGCAATATCCATAGTCTTTGCGACGGCGTCGCTATAGGCCTTTGTGCCGTGCGCGGCCAGCGAGAACCACAGTGGTAATCCACGAGTTCTACGAGTTAATTGAATTGCATAATCAGATGGATTGAAATCATCTGAATCCGTCAAGGCATCAAGGTAACCCGCATGTTGGGTATGTGCTTGGCGTCCAAGTTCAGGGTTGCGATACACAAGTGCACAGGCATCAAATGGCGCAAAGAGCCACTTATGTGGATCGACGATAAACGAATCCGCGTTCTCAACACCTATAAATAACTTACGAGTCTCGTCATTTGCAAGGCCTGCAAGTCCATAAGCGCCATCAACATGGAACCAAATCTTGTGGCGGTTTGCGACTTCACCGACAGATGGAAGGTCATCAATAATGCCGAGGTTAGTTGTGCCGGCAGTTGCAACGATGGCGCAGATGTCGCGATCGGAGTGCTCAGCGCGATAACTGTCAATTGCCTTCTTTACATCTGCCCCACGCATAATTCCATCTGGCTGTACCGGAACTTTGATGAGATCAACATCCATTACTTCGGTTGCGGATTGAATCGAAGAGTGTGCTTCACTAGAACAAGCGACAGCCCAACGCTTTACCTCTGGGTGCTGAGCTCGCGCATGGTGGCGTGCTGCAACAAGGGCTGAGAGATTTCCGATTGTTCCACCTTGAACAAAGACTCCGCCAGCGCTGGCTGGAAGTCCTGCGAGATCCGATAACCAACGGAGGGTTTGATTCTCTGCAAAGACTGCGCCCGCACCTTCAAGCCATGAACCACCGTAGAGAGCAGATGCACCTACGACGAGATCAAAGAGGTTTGCAAGCTCTGTTGGCGCAGATGGAATAAATGCCAAGTAGCGGGGATGGTCGGTTGAGATACAGGCAGGTGCCAACGTTTGCGTGAATAGCTGCAACGCCTCACTGCCACCAAGACCTGCCTCAGTAATCGTGTTACCGACTATTGAGAAGAGTTCAGCTTCGCTCATCGGTCCATCAAGAGGTGGATTGTCTTTTAAGCGAGTAAGTGAATACTCGAGAATCTCCTGTGCGACCTTTTCGATCTCTGGCGTGAACTCATGCATGCGAGGAAGTCTAATCTCAGATAGCTAAAAAGCGATGCCGAGAGAGTATTCCTAGAGAGTAAAGCGAGGGTATTCGTCGGTCACCATCAAGAGGGCGTATCCGTAGATGCGGTTCCAGAATGAGATTGTTCCAAGAATGTATTCAAGTGCCCATTTTGGATATGTTCCGGTTGACCAAGTCAGAACCCAAGCGACGAACGTTACAAATGCTGCACCGATTGCATAAATCAGTCCGACAATCACAAGAGGGATCACAAAGAGAACCTTAAGAATCTGAATTCCGCGGCCAAGCTTCTTGCCACCTTCAACATCTGGAAGAAGAACAGCAATCTTTGGATTGCGCTCGATTGATGGGTAATCATCGGTAAGCAAGAAAACATATGCAGTCACACGAGTCTGTAGCTCAATGAGTGCATGGTTAAAAGAGAGCACATAACTTGGGTACTTACCTGTGAAGAGAAGAGCCAAGAGAGTAGGTACTACAAGGAATCCGCTAGTCCAACCCCAATGTGCCATCTCTGTGAAAGTCGACAGGAAGATCACAACTGGGAAGGCGAGAATTCCGCGCCAGAAGACAGTCTTCTTATCGCGGTTTTCAAGCTGGTATTCGATTAGGGTTTCAATTTGATTGCTCATATTGGAATTGTATTCCTCTTCTCGCCCCTTTCTAGATACCCTTCTCCAATGTCTGAGAGCAAAGTTGCAGTAGTTACAGGTGCAAGCAGTGGAATTGGTGCTGCAACAGTTAAAGCCCTAGTTGGCGAAGGATTCAAAGTTGTTGCAACGGCTCGTCGCAAGGATCGACTTGAAGCCCTGGCTGCTTCAACTGATGGAGTAGAGATATTTCCAGCAGATCTCACAGACCAATCTGATGTCGATGCTCTCGCTCAATTTTGTGCAGATAAGAAGGTCCAACTATTGGTCAATTGCGCCGGAGGCGCCTTTGATTCCGCAACAGTTCTCGATGGAGATCCTGAAATTTGGAAGAAGACCTATGACGTCAACGTCATCGCAACTCTTCGTGTAACAAAGGCGATCACTCCGCTGATGAAGGAGAAGGGACATATTGTCATCGTCTCTTCAACAGCCGGACACCGTGCCTATGAAAATGGTGGCTCATATGTGGCGGCAAAGTTTGCCGAGACTTCCGTAGCCCACACACTTCGCCTCGAGCTCAATGGCCAACCAATTCGGATTACAGAGATTGCTCCTGGAATGGTCAAGACAGATGAGTTTGCTGTCAATCGCTTTGGGGGAGATGCATCGAAAGCCGCCAAGGTTTACGAAGGCGTTGATGCTCCACTGACCGCAGAAGATGTCGCAGAATCAATTAGATGGTCTGTGACTCTTCCGGATCACTTTAATGTCGACAGCATGGTGATTCGTCCTGTTGCACAAGCAGCAAATCACAAGGTCCATCGCACGCAATGAGCGTAATCGTTCGCCCATATCGCCTTGAAGAATTTGATCGCGCTTGTGAAATCCGCGGGATTGCTGGAGACCCGGAACGGAAAGAAAGATTCTTTCGGAGATTTAAGAACCTTGGCGCTTGGGATGATCACTATCTCCAATTAGCAATTGACCTCGATGGTGTTCTCGTCGGAGATTTTCAACTTCGCAAGTGTGACTTCACGCGACCTGATGGTGCACTTGAGATGGGCATAGAACTCGCAGAAGAGGTACGCGGAAAAGGAATCGGAACAGAGGCCCTCAAAGTAGGTGCTGAGTACGCATTTACTCATGGAGCACATCGCGTTGAAGGCTCAACTGACGAGAGCAACATCGCAATGCGCCGTGCATTCGAAAAAGCTGGCTGGAAATTCGAAGGCGTACTTCGCGCACTCTTTGTCGAAGATGGCATACCGCACGATTATTACTCGTATGCAATCACTAAATTTGATTGAGAGAGCTATTTTCTGAGAAGGGAGTACTCTCAATTTATGACCAAGCGACAGGAATTCACGGTACTTCGAAAGTATAAAGATTTTGAGTTACGCGAGTATCTTCCATGTGTCCTTGCTGAGGTAAGAGTCTCGGCAGAGTACTCCGCAGCCACGAGTTCAGCATTTGGTCGTCTCTTCCAATACATCTCTAAAGGAAATAACAATTCTGAGAAGATTGCAATGACGGCGCCTGTCATTGCTTCGCAGAGGGTCCCAGCCGCAAATAACAATGAATGGTTTGTCTCTTTTGTCATGCCCGCAGGGTCAACCTTTGGTCACCTGCCGCACCCTAATGATTCGCAGGTGGTTCTACGCGAACTAGGTGCAGAAAGATGTATCGCACTTACATTTAAAGGTAAGGCAGATAAGAAACTTTCAGATCAGAAAATCAGAGAACTTAGGGCAGCTGCTGCCACAGAAAATATTTCGATGTCGGATGAGAATCGTATCTGTCGATTTGATCCACCATTCAAGCCAGGGTTTATGCAGTACAACGAGATTGTGATTCCAATACTTCCTACCGAAGATTAATTACTTCACTACGCGGTAAGTGGCAAGTGAAGAATCTGTTGCATATGCGATGCGCACACCAGCATCTTTAGAGGCCTTTAGCCCTTCAAGAATCTGCGCAGTAAGTACTTCACCTGGAGCAACCACTGCAACACCTGGTGGATAGGGTGCGATGAGGTCTGCAGAAATCCTTCCTTCAGCCTTTGCTGCATCAACCATCTCTGTCTTTGCAAAGTAGGCATCACGCATTGAGATTCCACGTAATGGAAGTACAGACCAGCTCAGAGCTGTTGCGCTCTCGCGTCGCTGTCCTTGGTGGCGTTTTAAGATTGGAATCAATGCATCGGCCAATGTCGCAAAGTCTTCAGCCGTATCTGCAAGAGTTGCAAGGAAAACGATTGTGTCGCGATCTGCCATCTCGACTCGGATACCTGCCGCTTGTAGATCATTCTCAATATCAACACCGGATGCGCCTAATTGCTGAACCCGAAGCACAATCTTCGATGGATCAAATCTGCCAGCAGCGAAGTCACTTTCGTAGAGAAAGATAGGGAGAGCAAACTCTGATTGAACGGTGCGCTTAAATTCAGCGACATTTTTTAGTAGTTCAGTATTGAGCTCAACGCCGCGAGTCTGAAGAAGAGCGCGTACAGCATCAATCGAGGCAAGTGGTGCACCAGCTGGAGAAGTCGTGTGAGTTGTCTCAAAGCTTTGTTCCAAGCGATCGAGATTGAGGAATTGACCACGTGCAAGCAATAGCGCTGATGCGCTATATCCAGGAAGAGCCTTATGTACACTGGTAATCAGCGCATCTGCACCAACTTGAAATGCGTGCTTTGGTAGCTCTGGATGAAAACCAAAATGTCCGCCCCATGCCGCATCAAGAATTACCGGAACAGATTTCTTATGAGCTGCTTCAATCAAAGTTGGAAGATCAGAGATCGTTCCAAGATAACCCGGCTCTGTCAGTAGAACTGCAATGGGATTCTCTTCGAGGGCCTTCTCTAGCTGCGCGACGCCAATTCCGATCGGAACTCCAGTTGCTTCATCAATATCAGGTGACATCCAGATTGGTTCAAGACCTGCAAGGACGAGTGCGCTCAAGATTGAGCGATGTGCTGTACGAGAGATCGCAACCTTGTCGCCGGGCGCACCGAGAGCGAGAACGATTGCTTGATTGGCATGGGTAGATCCACCAGTTGAAAAGCGTGCGTAATCTGCGCCCCACAAATCAGCAGCTAATTTCTCTGCCTTCTTCAAAGTCTGATTCGTTAACTTAATTTCATCAAGACCACCATAGAGCGGTGTATCTCCATCAACAACAGAGCCGAGACCGGCATCGAGGCGAGAAGCTTTCTGCTTATGTCCTGGAATAGTAAAAGGTGTACGAGCGCTCTCAAAGTAAGCCAGATATGCATCAAGGAGAGGTGCGCTGTTGCGGAGGTCACTCATAGGGTGAAGTCTACGGGTCGGGCTAGCGCATTATTTATCAGGGCTTAGACTTGGGCCATGACAGAGAAGCTCCCACAATCACGCCACTTGGCCACTGAGATTCCAGGGCCACTTTCCACTGCAGCTATGCAGCGTCGCAAAGAGGCGGTATCTGGGGGACTAGGAACTGCGATTCCCGTCATTATTAAGCGTGCATCTGATGCAATCCTCGAAGATATCGATGGCAATCGCATCATTGATCTCGGTGCAGGTATCGGCGTAGTAAACGTCGGAAATGCCGCACCTCTCGTTGTCGAGCGAGTGCAAGAAGCAGTTGCAGCATTTACACATACAAACTTCACCACAGCTCCATATATGGGTTACATCGAAGTATGCGAAGCGCTCAATCGCTTAACGCCAGGTGATTTCAAGAAGAAGTCAATCTTGCAGAATTCAGGTGCTGAAGCAGTTGAGAATGCAATCAAGATTGCGCGCCACTACACGAAGCGTCCAGCAATCGTTGTCTTTGAACACGCTTATCACGGACGTACAAACTTGACGATGGCACTTACAGCAAAGAATGTTCCGTACAAGGAGGGCTTTGGTCCTTTTGCTAACGAGATCTATCGCATGCCAATGCCATATCCATATCGCTGGGTAGGAGATCAGGCGACAATTACTGAAGATGCGCTCAAGATGGTGACAACCAAAATTGAGAAAGAGATTGGCGCACATAACGTTGCAGCAATCATCATCGAACCAATTCTCGGCGAAGGCGGATTTATCGTTCCACCGAAGGGCTTCCTTCCAGGACTTTCAAAGTTTGCGACAGAGAACAAGATTGTCTTCATCGCAGATGAGGTTCAATCAGGATTTGCGCGCACAGGAGATTGGTTTGCAGTAAATAACGAGAACGTCGTTCCAGACATGATCGTGACCGCAAAGGGAATCGCAGGCGGACTTCCACTTGCAGCGGTGACAGCTCGCGCAGAGATTATGGACTCTTCACATGTAGGTGGCCTCGGCGGCACCTATGGTGGAAATCCGATCGCATGCGCAGCATCTCTTGCAGCAATTGAAATCATTGAAGGCGAGAAGCTTGTAGAGCGTGCTCGACACCTTGAAGGAATTTTGCGCACAGCACTTGAAGGCATCGCTGCAAAGCATCCTGAGATCGGCGAGATCCGTGGCCGTGGTGCGATGATTGCAATTGAATTGGTAAAGGCCGGAACAATGGATCCCAATCCTGATTTGATGGCAAAGGTCATCAAGTACTGCCAGAGCAAGGGCGTATTGATCTTGACTGCTGGTTCTTATGGAAACGTCATCCGTTTCTTGCCACCGCTTGTGATTACCGATGAACTTCTCAAGGATGCTCTGAGCGTTCTTGCTGAAGCCTTCGATTCTGTAGCTTAACTTCACCCTGGCATCTCACCCCTATTGGGGTGATTTGGCCTTCTCTTAGGGTGGTTTATGCGAGAACCTTCACCCATGCCGGGTGAGAAGAATTTAGGGGTCACCCTTTCGCGCACCCTCGTTCCTACCCTGCCTGCTGGATACCTCTCGCGTAAGCGCCTCTTTCCTCTGATCGACAATGAGGCTGGCGGGACGACATTTGTTATCGCGCCTGCCGGGTATGGAAAGTCTTCACTGATTACCGAGTGGGCTCAATATCAAAATAAAGGCGTCATCTGGATGACCTTGACCAATAACGACACCACCAACGAAATGTCGGCGATGCTGATTACCGCAACTCGACATGTCATTCCCGGCTTCGCCCCTTGGTTTGAAAAAGAGCAACCACTACGCCCAACACAGGTAGTGCAACGGTGGGGAAATGAGCTTCTTCAAAGTGGAAAAGAATTTATCTTTGTAATCGACAATATTCGAAACGATAACGAAAAAGATGTCGAGATCGCGATCAAGCTCGTTGAAGAATTTCCCAAAAACATTCATTTCGTAGCGATTCGGCGTGACGAGATTAAAGAACTTTATGCAACATCTGCATCCCGTGGAACAGTAAAAGTAATTTCTCTTAATGAACTTAGATTTACTGAAGAAGAGATAGAACATTACGCCATCAACTCGGGTCTAGACTTTAATAGCGAAACCAAGAGAGTGCTTAACGCCGCTAATGGTTGGCCAGCCGCAGCCTCACTTTTACTTGCCCAACTTCACGCAAATGTGGAGCCAGTAGATCTTGCGAATCTGATGAGTCGAGAGTCCGAACCGCTAAGGGCGCTCGCAATGGTCGTTATTAAGAATCTCGATAAAAAGATCGTTCACACATGCGAAAAATTATCTGTGCTTGAAAGTTTCAATCTTGAACAAGCACAAGTGATTCTTGGCGAGGAATATTCATTTGATCTCGTTAACTCGATTGCACTTGAGGGAGAAATCTTCACGCTATCGAGAAGTGCCAAGAGTGGATATGTCTTCTCTCCCATGGTTCGTCAGATATTTCTAGAAGGACTTCGAAAGCGCCCGGATGAGAAGTTGCAGATACATAAGCGACTTATTCCTTACTTCGAAGGTCTTGGTCGTCCAAGTGCAGCGATTGACCATGCATTTGAGGCGGGAGATGTTGAAAAAATTAGCGAGCTCTTCCCTAATGCTGCGCGAGTAAAGCAAGTCCAGGGACTTGGCGGCGATCTCTTGCGCTGGTCTTCTTTAGCTGGTGATTCAAGTACCGAAGGAGAGCTGAAGAAGTCCACTGTTAGAACCACTGCCTACCTTGCAGATCTTGATTTCCGAGGTGTCTACAGCGAAGTTGCCAAGATAAAGCTTCTGGCAAGTTCATCACCTATCGCAGATTTCTACAACCAATTCGCAGAGGGTGCTCTTACATACGCCCTTCTTACCGTAGCAAAATTCCAAGAAGTTGAAGATTCCGTGCAGGGCGCACACGTTGGAAAAGCGGATGCATATCTAGGCATCGATGATCAAATCAACCTCTTACGCGCACTCTGTATCAAGCGATATATCTGGAACGATGCAGATGGAGTTGAGGAAGTATTTAATCTCGCCCAAGAACTTGCGAAGAAGACACCTCTTTATACATCTCATACATTCCTTCTATCGATTCAAGCGATGCATTTCCATCAAAGGGGCGAGTATCGACGTGCACATGAAGTGGCACAAGTTGCACTAGAACAACATCAACGCCATGGCTTTGTTGGTAATCACGGCCCACTCGATGCAATGTTTGTGATTGCTAGATGCCTCTTTGAATTTGCACGCCCACAGGAAGCGCTTGCTATCTTCGAACAGATCCGACATTACGCTGCTCAATGGAAGCAATGGCACTGGTATCTCACAGCGGATAAGCACATCACGGAATTTCTCTCGTACAACAATAAGCAGCAAGATGGACTTGAACGCATTAAGAAGTCTCGTGATTTTATTGAGACTCTCGATGTGGATAATCGACTTGCAGATTTAATTGATATCAGTGAGATGGCTGTAAGAAGGCGACTTCTCGACTTTGATCGCCTTGAAGTTTTGGTCAATCGAGCACCAAAGACTCGAGACACACATCAGTACCAAATGGCAGTAGATGAACACCGTGGTCGTAAGAACCTTGCGGAGGATGCAAAGAAATTACCCGAGAAGACTCCGCGCGATCTGATTTGGAAGCACCTGATGGAAGTTTCACTCCATGTGGATACTGAAAGCATTGCACTACCAGCGATGCGCAAGGCGCTCACGATTGGCGCTGAAATAGGGGCGCGGGAAACTTTCTTGCGCCAACGCAATGAAATGGCTAACTACATCATCAAGGTAGCCAATGACTTTCCGACTGTTTATAACGAAGAACTTGCAACAGCTATGGCCCAACGAATCAAAGAACGAGGAAATGCCATGACAACATCGCAACAATCTCTCACAAAGCGCGAACTTGAAATCTTGCGACAGCTCTCCACTGGCCGAACCCTTACTGTCATTGCAGGCGAGCTCCATATTTCTCAGAACACCATGAAGACTCACCTTAAGAATCTCTATAAGAAGATGGCTGCCCAAGACCGCCATGAAGCTGTCGAGAAAGCAAAGGCAACCTTTCTTATCTAACTATCCGCGATAGATAGGTAATACTTGCGGGGTGTACCAGCCACTCATATCAACAGAGCGCCTTGAGCTTCACCATATTCCGGCCGATGGCCTGATTGAGCTCTTTGAAATCAAGAGCGATATCAAAGCTATTGCTGGAAGAGATTTCACTAATCCGCACCAGGTGCTTATCCATGATTCAGGGCCGCTCGCCTGGCGGGTGCCGCAAGTTAAGGAAGATCCCACCACGAACAAATGGTTTGTCCGGTTTATTGTTCTGCGTTCAAGTGGTGAAATCATCGGTAGCACTAGTTTCCATGGCGTGCCAGATGAAGTAGGCATGATGGAAATTGGCATCGGCATCGAAGAGCAATTCTGGAATAACGGGTATGCAAAGGAAGCGCTACGAGGGATTTGGAATTGGGTCTGCCACGAACCAGGCGTACGAACACTTCGCTACACCGTGAGCCCATCGAATTTAGCATCCGTTAAAATCATAGAAAGTTTTGGCTTTGCGCACACTGGTCAACAAATTGATGAGGAAGATGGCCCGGAAGACATCTACGAAATGTCGGTTGAAGATTTCATGAAGAAATGGGGCAGCAATGAGCGATGAATTCGATGAGATTGTTGGAGATATCGATGGCGAACTTGATCTCACACTTTATGCAGATGGCGATGAATTAGCAGATGAAGTGACGGCACAAATTCTCATGACTATCGAAGGCGGCCTCCTTGCTCAAGGCGTTTTCCACTTAGTACTCACCGGTGGAACCCTTGGAGTGCAGATCGCTAATTCTTTGAAGTCGGCATTTAACGCCGCTCCTGAAATGTATAAAGGTTTACATATTTGGTGGAGCGATGAGCGCTTTGTAAATCTCGATAGTTCCGAGCGAAACGCAGCGCCTTTCCACGGAACTCTCACCAATTCCAATATTCAGATACATGAATCTCTTGCCCCAGATTCACCTGCATCTATTGAGGATGCAGTTAAGAATTACGGTGAGGCTCTAGATGGCGTGACAATCGATCTCAACATCCTCGGCGTCGGCCCTGATGGCCACGTTGCCTCGCTCTTTCCGGGCGTTGCGGATTTAGATGACCTTCGTAATATCTTTGCAATTACAGATTCTCCAAAGCCACCTGCGATGCGAATCTCCTTCACGATGAAATTTATCAATGAGGCTCGCGAGATCTGGATAGTCGCAGCGGGTGAAAGCAAGGCTGATGCTGTTGCGAAAATCATTGAGGGCGACTTATCGATACCGGCGAGTTATGTCAGCGCCCAGGTGCGTACACGCCTCATAGTTGACCAGGCCGCGTTCTTCTCCGAGTAAATTCATCCACTAGACTTTCCCTCATATTCGCACGCGCAAACCTCAATGGCGAGGGGCGTGTTTTACGAAAAGGCAATCACTGATGAGCACAAATACATTTGGCATGGTCGGACTCGGCCGTATGGGCGCAAATATTGTTCGCCGCCTCCACCGTCATAACATCACCTCTGTCGTCTATGACGTCTCGCCAGAGTCAGTGAATGCTCTTGCAGCTGAAGGTTCAATCGGTGCAACTGATCTTGCAGATATGGCTTCAAAGCTCACAGCGCCACGCACCGTATGGGTGATGGTCCCTGCAAGTGTTACAGATTCAACGATTGCAGCTGTTGCAGAGGTGCTCTCTCCAGGCGACACCATCATCGATGGCGGAAATAGCTATTACAAGAATGATCTTAAGAACGCTGCGCTCTTGAAGGAAAAGGGAATCAACTTCGTTGATGTCGGAACTTCAGGTGGAGTCTACGGACTCGAGCGCGGTTACTCATTAATGATCGGTGGAGATGACGCAGTAGTTAAGTCACTCGACCCAATCTTTAAGGCTCTCTGCCCAGGTGTTGAAGCTGCAGAGCGCACACCAGGTCGCACAGGTGAGCCTTCTCAAGCCGAGTACGGATATCTTCACTGCGGACCAACAGGTTCTGGCCACTTCGTAAAGATGATTCACAACGGAATCGAATACGGAATGATGGCAGCATTTGCAGAAGGTCTTGCAATCTTTGAAGCAGCAGATGAGATGACACCTGCCTACAATCTTGATATCCCTGAGATCACAGAGGTGTGGCGTCGTGGATCTGTTGTTGCATCATGGCTCCTCGATCTCACAGCACAGGCTCTTAACGAATCCAATGAACTTACTGAATATTCAACACAGGTAAGCGATTCAGGAGAAGGTCGCTGGACAGTTCAGGCAGCGATCGAAGCTGGAATTCCTGCACACGTTCTCTCTGCATCTCTCTACTCTCGCTTCGCATCACGCAATAACGATGAGTTCGGTAACCGAGTCTTGAGCGCAATGCGTTACAAGTTTGGTGGCCATAACGAGAAGCCGAAGGCAAATTAATGAAGGCTGACGTCCTCGTTCTCTTCGGTGCAACCGGAGATCTCGCTAAGAAGAAGTTATTCCCCGCTCTCTATGATCTAGAAGAGCTTGGCCAACTTGATATGCCAGTAATCGGCGTCGCCTCATCAAAGTGGACTCAAGATGTATTCCGCGACAATGTTGAGACCGCTATTCGTGCGCGTAAGCCTGAGGCTGATGAAGAAATCCTTCGCAAGATTCGCGATGAAGTTCAACTCATTGTTGGCGATTACAATAACCCAGAGACATTCGAAGAACTCGCAGAGGTCATCAAGGGCTACAAGCTTCCGGTGATTTACTTGGCGATCGCTCCCGAATTCTTTGCAACTATTACAGAGTCACTCGCAGCAGTTGGAATTACAAAGCGCGCACGTGTTGTTGTAGAGAAGCCATTTGGCCGCGACCTCGAGTCAGCAAAGGCGCTCGATGCCGAGTTGAAGAAGTTGCTTCCTGAAGAGCAGATCTACCGTATCGATCACTACCTCGGTAAAGAAGCGGTTGAGGACCTCTTGGTCTTCCGCTTTGCAAATACTCTCTTTGAGCCAGTGTGGAACCGAAACTATGTTTCAAATATTCAGATCACAATGGCTGAGAACTTCGGCATCGATGGTCGTGGAAAGTTCTATGACGGAGTAGGCGCAACTCGCGATGTACTTCAGAACCACTTATTGCAGGTGTTGACCATGCTCACCATGGAGCCACCAACAAGTATGAATTCAGAAGATATGCAGAATGAGAAGATCAAGGTCCTCTCTGCGGTTCGTGAACTCAAGGCAGATGATGTTGTTCGTGGACAATTCGTTGGATATCTCCAGGAAGATGGCGTCGCCGAGCATTCTGATACTGAAACATTCGTTGCAATGAAACTCTTCATCGATAACTGGCGCTGGGCTGGCGTACCGATTTACCTGCGCACAGGTAAGAAAATGCCAGAGACAGTGCTCGAAGTAATTGTTGAATTTAAGCAGCCACCACGCGCCCTCTTCGGAAAAGCTGAATCAAATCAAGTTCGCTTCCGTCTTGGAAAAGATGATGGCGTAGATATTTCATTGCAGGCTAAGAAGCCAGGAACAAAGTTGGTCTCTGAAACTGTAGATCTCTCCGTTGAGTTCTTTACAGAGTTCGGAGATCGCCAAGGTCCATATGAGCGACTCCTACGTGCTGCAATGTTGGGAGATCACTTCCGATTCACACGTATTGATGCGGTGCTTCACTCATGGGCAATCTTGGATGAGGTTCTGAAGAACCCTCATCGCTGCCATCCATACTTTGAAGGTACTTGGGGCCCTGAAGAGGCTGAAGAGTTGATTCCTGGTGGCTGGAACCCGGTCGGCAGCGAAGCTGATGACATCAAGCTTTCACACCACTAGTCAATCAATTTCAATCGCAAGCTCTTGAATTAGTTTGATGCCTGTCCGCTGCGATGTTTGTAGCGACCTAGGAAGTCAGCTTTAAAGTCGTAGAAAGTTCCATCTAGAAGATGCTGACGCATCTGATCGACTAGGCGCACGATAAATCGTTCGTTGTGAATGGTTGCAAGTGTTGCAGCGACCATCTCCTTGCCGCGGAATAAATGGCATAGGTATGCGCGGGTGTAATTGGCACAAGTGTAGCAATCGCACTCGTCATCAATCGGGTTAAAGTCGCGTACATATCCGGCATTTGAAACATTGAAGCGTCCCGTCATTGTGTAGACGGCGCTAGTGCGAGCGATACGTGATGCAAGAACGCAGTCAAAGGTATCAACGCCATTTTCAACTCCCACAAAGAGATCTTCTGGTGCGCCAATACCGAGAAGGTGCTTAGGTTTTTCCTGGGGGAGAGTTGAGTTAACCCAACTTACAATCGTGCCAAGTGAATCTTTATCGAGCGCACCGCCGATACCAAATCCATCGAATGAAATCCCAGAAGATGTCATTGTGCCCAGATCAGAAGCTGCTTCCTTGCGAAGATCTTCATACTGCGCACCTTGGATCACACCGAAGAGAGCTTGGTAAGGTTTATTGCTGCGCTCTTCTGTCAGACGCTTATGTTCATCAAGGCAACGTATTGCCCAGTTATGGGTGCGCTCCATTGCTAGCTCTTGATAAGGGCGAGTGTTATGCAAAGTTGTGCACTCATCAAATGCAAACATGATGTCCGCACCAATCTTGTGCTGAATCTGCATAGAAATCTCTGCGCTAAATCGGTGCATCGAACCGTCGAGGTGAGATTTGAATGTCACGCCCTCATCATCGACATGGGCAAGGCGCTCTTTATTTCCAGCGATGACCTGATCGGATCTAAAGGTCTGAGCATCCATCGCAAGAACCTTCTTAAACCCAACACCGAGTGAGAGAACTTGAAACCCACCGCTATCTGTAAAAGTTGGCTTATCCCAATTCATAAATGAACCGAGCCCACCTGCCTCATCAAGTACATCTGGGCCTGGCTGGAGATATAAGTGATAAGCATTGGAGAGTAGTGCTTGTGCTCCGAGATCTTCCATCGCACCAGGAAGAACAGATTTCACAGTTGCCTTTGTTCCAACCGGAATAAATGCCGGTGTCTGAATTTCTCCATGGGGGGTAGTGATAGTTCCGACGCGAGCAAGGCCCTTTTCAGAGGCGTGCTTGATCTCATATTTAAAGCCGGAAGTCATAGCCCTATTCTGGCAGAGTTCGTACAGAGACCTCTAATCAGGTTTACACTTCTTGGATGCCTACACTCAAGCTGACCGATGGACGATTCCTCGAATACTTCGATAATGGCATCGCCTCAACAAGCGCAATCGTCTTTCATCACGGAACGCCTGGCCATGGCCATACATGGGCTCAATGGCTAGAGCTCGCAGCTGCCCGCGGAATTCGCGCGCTCTCTTATAGCCGCGCAGGATATGGAATTAGCGATCGCAATGAAGGTCGCACAGTGACAGGAAACAATGTAGATATCCGCGAACTCCTCGATAGCTTTGGAATTTGCGACTTCATCTCAATCGGTTGGTCCGGAGGTGGACCGCATGCACTTGCAACAACAACACTTGCTGGAAGCAAAGGTGCAATCACCTTGGCGGGAGTCGGCGCATATGGCGTTGATGATCTCGACTTTCTTGCCGGCATGGGCGAAGAGAATGAAATTGAATTTGGTGAAGCGGTAAAAGGTGAAGCAGAAATTTCAGCATGGATGGATGCAAATGCAGGAGTTTTCAAAAATATCACCGGCGAACAAATCCGCGAAGCGCTTGGTGGATTAATTGGAGATGCAGATAAAGCTGTCTTGCAAGGTAGTTATGCGGAAGAGTCAGCAACGCATATGCGCAAAGGTTTAGCTGTCAGTTTTGATGGCTGGATCGATGACGATATTGCATTCGTTCAGCCGTGGGGATTTGATCTCGGCGCAATCTCAGTCCCGGTTCAAATCTGGCAGGGCGATGACGACTTCATGGTTCCCCACGCGCATTCATATTGGCTCGAAAAGCACATCCCAGGTGCACAGCTCAACTTCGTTCCTGGCCATGGGCACATCTCGTTGATAGTTAAATATAACGAGCAGATTCTCGATCAAGCACAGGAGCTCTTAAAGTAAATGCTCTATAAGGATTTCGCCGCGATTCTCAATCCTAAATCGCGGAAGATGGTTGTGGGCATTTGCCTCAATGCAATCGGTGGGGGAATGACTCTTTCGCTCCTGCTGGTCTATCTCCACGATATGCGCGGATTTACAAATACCTTTGGCGGACTCCTTCTCTCGTGGGGTGCTCTCGTTTCTATTGTGGCAAGCACGCCAATGGGCGCACTTGTAGATCGCATCGGCCCAAAGAAAGTAATGATTGGCGGGCTCATACTTAACTCAGCCGCTGCTTTCTCGCTCGCCTCTGTCTCTACACACCTTCAGGCTCTTCTTGCAGTCACAGCAATTAATATCGGCGGGCAGGCAATCTGGCCATCGCAGAGCGTTGTATTAACACGAGTTACTCCTGAAGAACATCGATCAAAGATTTTCGGTCTTAACTTTATGTTGCTCAACCTCGGATTAGGTTTGGGCGGCTTGATCTCATCTCTGATAATCACTGAAGGCTCATTGAAATCTTTCCAAATTATGTATTGGATTGATGCATCAACTTTCTTGGTCTACCTCGCCATCATCCTTACTCTTCACGGTGAAGGCCTTGATAGATATATTCCGGAGGCACACGAGCCTCAGCAAGGCACCTATCGCGACCTCTTTAAAATCAAACCGCTCATGTTGCTCGGCACCGGCGGAATCATTCTCTTTACATTTGGTTATGGAGTTATCCAGGCTGGCGTACCAATCTTTGCTACACAATTCCTAGGGCTCTCACCAAAGTGGCTCGGTCTGATTTTTGGCGTCAACACATTGGCAATCTTTACTCTCCAGCCGTTAGTGATGAAGATCCTCGATCGCTATTCAAAGTACAACGCACTGATTGCAATCGGAATCATCTGGTCAGCATCATGGATCTTTGTTGGAATCTCACCGCTCTTGCCATTGATTGCATCGGGAATCGCGCTCTGTGTTAGCCAATTTATCTTTGCAATTGGAGAGATGGTTCAGGCTCCCGTCATTCCTACCCTTGCCAATGAACTGGCACCTGAAAATATCCGTGGGCGAGCCAACGCCTTCATGAGCTTGCAATGGAGTATCTCGGGGGTAGCTGGCCCTGCAATCACTGGCCTCATGCTCGGCGCCGATCAGCCCGTACTCTGGGTGGTATCGATGTTTATCGGCTCATTCCTGGCCATCCCGCTCTTCCTGGCCATGAGGCGTCTCGCCCAAAGCTCCAACTAGGTCGGTCAAACCGGGGTAATTCGGACTTTTGGGGTTTCTTTTTCCCCCACCATTTACTACCCTTACCGGTCTACTCACGGGTTATCTCGCATAGCGGTATCTCCTGTGGATGGTCATAACCGCTGCAAGTAAATTGCGATAAGGGAGTTCTTTCGTGGCTGATGCAACTGTGGTCGAGAACGATGTCGTTGAGGTAGCTCAACGCACACCGAAGCAGATCGCGTGGGGACGCTTTACGCGCAACAAGGTCGGCGTATATGCGGGAATCGCATCAATCTTCTTTGTTACCGTCGGGTTCTTTGCACCAATCATCACTCGTCTTGTGGGTGTCAACGCTAAGGACACATACGACGGCGTACTCGATGAATTTGCAATGCCGATTGGCAAGTGGGGCGGAATGTCGCTCGCACACCCACTCGGAATTGAGCCAGGAACAGGTCGCGACGTTTTTGCGCTCGCTCTCTATGGCGCTCGTACATCTTTTATTGTTGCAATTATCGCAACCGTTGGAACAATTTCAATCGGAATGTTGGTCGGCATTGCAACGGGTTACTTCAAGGGAATCACCGATTCAAGCGTTGGACGCTTTGCAGATTTTCTTCTCGCCTTCCCAGCAACTTTCATGATTATCGCGCTCTCACTACCTATGGTGGGACGTGTCGAATCAACTGGTTTCGCACATGAAAATTCTGCTCGCCTGGTGGTTCTTGTTCTCTTCTTAGTCTTCTTCGGATGGACTGGCTTCTATCGCCTCATCCGTTCGCAGGCGATGTCAATGCGTGAACGTGACTTCGTCATGGCAGCTCAAGCAATGGGCGCATCTAATTGGCGCATCATTGTGAAGGAACTCCTTCCTAACTTGTGGCCAACAGCAATTGTCTTTATCTCACTTACCTTGCCGGGATATATCGCGGCAGAGGCGACATTCTCATTCCTTGGCGTAGGAGTTCAGGCACCAGAGGCAACATTTGGACTCATCCTCTCTGACGCTGTCAGCTACTGGAAGAACGATCCTGCCTATCTTTTGATCCCTTGCTTAATCCTGATTGCAATCGTGCTCTCACTCAACCTGCTTGGTGATGCAGTGCGCGATGCGCTCGATCCAAAGGCTAATCGATAGCCCGCAGTAAGTAGATTTCCGTAGTAATACGGGAACTTCACAAGAAGAGAGGTCTCGCGAGTTTCTCTTGTGTGAAGCGCAGTAAGTCGAAGCGCAACGGCGCTTTGATTCATCTCTAATAGGAGGACTAATGTCACGTTTGACATCACGTCGTCTCGTTGCAACAGCAACAGCTGCAATTCTTGCAGTTGGCGTTGTAGCAACTGGCGCAAGTGCAAACGCTGCTACAGCTAAGCCTGTAACTGGCGGTACTTTGTACTTCATCACACACGCAGAGCAGTTCGACCACGTAGATCCAGCCCGTGTTTACACAGGCCGCGATATCGCGTTGTTCAACTCATACATCTACCGCAACCTTGTTTCATACAAGCCAGTTGCTGGTTCAGCAGGTTCATCACTCGTTGCAGACCTTGCAACAAACACTGGTGTTCCATCAAACGCAGCTAAGACATGGAAGTTCACACTTCGTTCAGGCATCACATGGGAAGACGGATCACCTGTCACATGTGCTGACGTTGCATACGGAGTTTCACGTCCATTCGCAGCTGATGTAATCACAGACGGTCCTCAGTACCTCGTACAGGCACTTGATATTCCACTCGATAAGGATGGAACATCTGCTTACAAGGGTCCATACAAGAAGACAGGTCAGGCACTCTTCAACAAGGCTGTTTCTTGCTCAGGTAACACAATTACCTTCCAGCTCAACCGCTCATTTGCTGACTTCAACTACGCACTTACATACCCAGCAGGTGCACCAGTTAAGGCATCAAAGGACACAGGCGACAAGTACGACCTCCGCCCATTTGCTAACGGCCCATACAAGATCGCTTCATACAAGATCGGTGATCAGATGGAGCTCGTACGTAACGAGAAGTGGAAGAAGTCTTCTGACACTGTTCGTACACCATACCCAGATAACATCGTTATCCGTTTTGGTCTAGCAGAAGATGTTCGCGATGCAATCATGCTCGAAGATCAGATTCCTAACACAGCATCACTCGATGCACTTCAGCCAGCAAACACACGTGCATTCTTCGCAGATGCAAAGAAGGCTTCACAGCGCTTCAACGTGTATGACCCATACGTTCGCTACGCAGCAATGAACGTTTCAAAGGGCCACATGGATTGCTTGGACATCCGTAAGGCTGTCTTCTTTGCAATCAACACACAGGCACTTATCGACCTTTCAGGTGGATCAGTCTTCTACGGCGACCCAGGCGATAACCCTGTAAAGCCAGTTCTTGGTCTTGACTACAAGAAGACAACAGGAAACATCCACGATGCAAACTGGAAGATCACTGGTAACGCTACATATGCAGCGTCACTCATGGAGAAGGCAAAGACTTCTTGCCCAGAGGCATACGCACGCGCGACTGCAGCTGACAAGGGAATCATCTGGGATATCGCACAATCTGCGACAAACCAGAAGGCTTCTGTATTGCTTACTGACGCTATCAAGGCAGCAGGAATCAATATCAAGTTCAACTTCATCCCATCAGGTCAGTACTACTCAACAGTTCTGAACCCTGCTAAGGAGAACGACATTGCTTCAGCTGGTTGGGGAGCAGACTGGGCTAACGCTTCAACAGTGTTGCCTGAGCTCTTCACAAAGGAAGGTGGATTCAACCTTTCTAACAACTGGAACGATCCAGCTTACGCAGCATTCAAGAAGAAGTCTGATGCTGCAAAGGTAGAAACAGACCGCGCTAAGCAGGCTAAGGGATGGCAGGAACTATCACAGTACGTGATGGATCAGTACTGGATCATCCGCCCTGTCTTCTCTAAGACTCAGAACGTTTGGGGTTCAAAGGTTGGCGGCGTTTACTACTGGGAGCCACAGGGCAACTTCGGCTTCGGCCAGATGTACGTAAAGAACTAATACTTCTTTATAGCCCATCACAGTAAGTAGGAGAGCCTGGGCGGTCAGAAATGGCCGCCCAGGATTTCTCTCGTAAGAATGTTTTTTCAAGTTTGTTAACTGAAGGAGATAGAGAAGAGTGTTGAAATATCTAGCTAGACGATTGAGCGCGACCTTTGTGGTCTTGACTCTCGTCAGCATGTCAGTCTTTGGAATCTTCGCAGTTTTGCCAATGGATCCAGCAGCTCTTACTTGCGGTAAGGCCTGTTATCCAACAGTTATTGAAGCTAACCGTCACCGTCTTGGACTCGATGTCCCTGTCTACGTGCAGTACGGTCGCTTCGTCAAAGGTTTAGTTGCAGGCCGCACATATGGTGAAGGCGCTGCAACAATCGAGTGTCCTGCACCAGCCTTTGGATATTCATTTAACCGTCACGAGTGCGTGACAACACTTATTAGCGAGGCATTCCCAGTCACTCTCTCCTTGGCGGTTGGCGCCTTCATCCTCTGGATGTCTGTAGGTGTAGGTCTTGGAATTCTGGCGGCTCGGCGCAAGAACCAATGGCCCGACCGCGCTGCAACTGCATTCGTTCTTATTGGAACTTCTCTTCCATCATTTATCTCAGGTATTTTGATCCTGCTCTTCGTCGGTCTGAAATTTCACTTAATCGATCCGCTCTCTCTCGGTCGATGGATCTCACCACTTGAAGATCCAGTTGCCTGGTTTAGAACATTTATCTTCCCTTGGATTGTTCTCGCACTTCTCTTTGCAGCGACATATACACGTTTTACTCGCTCTAATGTGATTGAGACTTCATCTGAGGATTACATCCGCACCGCCCGCGCCAAGGGTTTGAGCGAGAAGGCCATCTTGCAGAAGCACACGCTTCGCGCAGCGATTGCACCTATCGTCACAATGGCAGGGCTGGACTTTGCGGGACTTCTCGGTGGAGCAATTATCACTGAGCAGATCTTCAACCTTCCTGGACTCGGCCGCCTCTCACTAAGAGCCGTTCTTCAGGATTATGACCTACCAACAATTCTGGCAACAACTATCTTGGCTGCATCATTCGTTGTAGTTGCAAACCTTCTGGTGGACATTGCATATGCCTACCTCGATCCACGAGTGCGAGTTGCATAATGACAACTAATAATCCATTTCTAGAGGTCAAGAACCTCAACGTTGCATTCCCAACCGAAGACGGCCTCGTTAAGGCATCAAGTGATATCTCATTCTCTGTTGCACGCGGTGAAACTCTTGCAGTTGTCGGAGAGTCAGGTTCAGGTAAGTCTGTAACTTCTCTCGCTGTTATGGGTCTTCATAACCGCAAATCAGCTCAGATTTCAGGCCAGGCTTTCTTAAACCTTGAGTCAGGTCCAGTCGATGTGATCTCAGCTGATGAAGAAGTTGTTCGTAAGCTCCGCGGTAAGGCGATGTCGATGATCTTCCAGGATCCGATGTCAGCACTTCACCCTTACTACTCAATCGGAAACCAGCTCATTGAAGCGTGGTCTCTATACAACGAGGGCAGCAAGGAAGATGGCAAGAAGCGCGCTATCGAGATGCTCGATCTCGTTGGAATTCCAGCGGCCAATAAGCGCGTTGATGAATTTCCACACCAATTCTCTGGCGGTATGCGTCAGCGTGTAATGATTGCGATGGCGTTGATTAATAACCCATCCCTTCTCATCGCAGATGAACCAACTACAGCCCTCGATGTAACAGTTCAATCTCAGATCTTGCAGTTGATCCGCGAGATGCAGAAGGAATTCAACATGGCGTTGATTCTGATCACTCACGACCTCGGTGTTGTTGCTGAAGTCGCAGATCGCGTCAATGTTATGTATGCAGGAAAGATTGTTGAGAGCGGATCTGCAGACGATATTTACTATCGCCCAGATCATCCTTATGCAATTGGTCTCCTCAACTCAATTCCACGTGTTGACCAGCTCGAGACAAAGCGTCTCGTTGCAATCCCTGGCCAGCCACCATCATTGATTCACCTGCCGCAGGGATGTTCATTCCGTGCGCGTTGCGTCTTCGCAGATCGCGTACCAGGAAATCTCTGTGCAACAACAACTCCAACTCTTGATCAAAAGGGTGATGGCCACTTCTCTCGTTGCCACTTGCCAGAATCAGAACTTCTTAAAGCTCGTGTAGAGATCGGTGGCCGCTCATGACCCAACCATTATTGAAGATCGAGGGACTCAAGAAGCACTTCCCAACTACAACGGGTGGAGCATTCTCAAAGGTCAAGGGCACTGTAAAGGCTGTCGATGGCATCGACCTCGAGATCAATGCAGGCCAGACAATTGGACTCGTTGGTGAGTCAGGCTGCGGAAAGACAACTGCAGGTCGCACAATTTTGAAGTTGTACGAGCCAACAGAAGGCAAGATCATCTTTGAAGGCGAAGACCTTGCTCCGCTTTCACCAAAGAAGATGAAGCCGTATCGCTCACAGATGCAGATGATCTTCCAGGATCCATTTGCATCCCTTAACCCACGCCAGACTGTGGGCTCACTTATTGCAGCGCCATTCCAGATTCAGGGAATCACACCTGAAGGCGGAATCGTTGAAGAGGTACAGCGCCTTATGGCTCGCGTTGGTCTCAACCCAGAGCACATCAACCGCTACCCACACGAGTTCTCTGGCGGACAGCGTCAGCGCATCGGTGTTGCTCGTGCAATCGCGCTGAAGCCAAAGTTGATCGTTGCAGATGAGCCGGTCTCAGCTCTCGATGTATCTATTCAGGCACAGGTTGTAAACCTCCTTGAAGATCTTCAAGAAGAGTTCAACATGGCTTACATCTTTGTGGCACACGATCTCTCTGTCGTTCAGCACATCTCAGATCGCGTCATTGTGATGTACCTCGGAAAGGTGATGGAGGAGGCCGATAAGGTCGATCTCTTCAGCCACCCACGCCATCCATATACAAAGGCGCTTCTCTCAGCTGTCCCTGTCCCAGATCCAAAGATTGGTCGCGCACGCGAACGCATCATCTTGCAGGGAGATCTTCCAAGCCCAGTAAACCCACCTTCAGGTTGTGTATTTAATACACGTTGCTGGAAGGCACAGGATCGCTGCCGCACTGAAGTTCCACAGTTGATGCAGATTGGTACCAACCATCGCATCGCTTGCCACTTCCCAGAGGCATAATTTCCAAGAAGTACTTAACCCCGGTCCTCTTGGGCCGGGGTTTTTCTTTGCCCAGTCATAATTCATGAATTTACTTCGCAATTCATGAATTGACTAAAAATATCTCTTACCTTTGGGGGAGTACCTCACACCAAAGGAGAGTAAATGGCTAAGAAATTCTGCGAAAAATGTCTCACGCCTTCAGAGATGAGTAATTTTGAATGCTCACAATGCGGCGGCTCGAGTTTTATCCATAAATTGCCGAGCTCTGATTATTGCGATTGCGGCATTCCAGATATTAATGGCACACAGTGTAAGAAGTGTTCACTTGAGATTGACCCTTCAAGATTAGCCAAGCTAGGTAAATCCGGATTTACATCTTCTGCTTCCAAGGCGCCCACACCTACAAAGCGAGGTGAGATAAATGAAATGTCACAGTTTTCTGCAACAGGGAAGACTATTGATGATTTGATTCGCGCCCAGAATCGAACAACCCACGCAGTTCGTGCCTTTGTCCGGTTCTTATTTATCCAACTTTCAGCCCTGACATTGTCAGCCTTTATTTGGAACGTTGCTGCAGGGTTTGCCGACTCAGAGTCTTGCTCTTACAGTGGGACTAATTGCACAGGAAACTCTGCTCTTCAGATTATCGCGGGCTTAGTGATGCTCGTTGGTATTGGCTGGAGCAGTTCTGCCGGCTGGAGTGAGCTAGAGAAATCGAATATTAGTTAATCGAGAAATAGAAAAGCCCCCGTTCCGTAATGGACGGGGGCTTTTCTATTGAATCGAATTAAGCGATCTTGCCTTCAACTGCAACCTTTGATTCACCGATCTGTACTGAAAGGCTCAAAGGCTCGCCCGCTGCTGCTTGGCAACCAACGCCATATGTGTACGTTGCTGTGCCGCCTGCTGCAAGCGCCTCAGTTGGTGCACCGTTAATATCGAGATCTCCAAGAACGTCGAAGCAGACATTCTCACCAGATGCTGCGATGAGTGAGACTGTTGTGAAATCGAGTGGCGTTGAGCCACCGTTCTTGATGGTGACGCTGAACTTATTTGAAGACTTTGGCTTCTGGTCAACGTTTGTCATAAAGATTGTTGGTGTAAAACGTGATGGAGCAGAGACTGTTACAAAGACGCCGCCGCCAAGATCGAGAGGTGTATCAAATGCGATAGTTGCAACTGGTGCAGCCTCTTCAACAAGAGTGGTCTTATCAGCAGGCAGGTCGCTACCGCCATTGGTGACAGAGCGGAGGATTGCAAGGCCTACGACAGCGACAACACCGACGAGGATCCACTGCTTACGAGTGAGCTTCTTCATTACTACTCCTTATGGTCTCTTCTCAAAGGTCTCTAATCTCTGAGATAACAATGGCCAAATCTTAGCCCTTGGGGTGGAAAAGGGTGGTTACCAGATACGAACCCGCTCTGAAGGATCAAGCCACATTGCATCTGTGCTCGTTACGCCAAATGCCTCATAGAACTGAGCGAGGTTTCGAACAATCTGGTTGCAGCGGAACTCATCTGGGCTATGTGGATCTGTTGCAATACGGCGACGAATCTCTTCTGGGCGGTTCTTTCCACGCCATGATTGCGCATAGCCGAGGAAGAAACGTTGATCTCCAGTTAAACCATCGATGACAGGCGCCTCTGCACCCTTAAGAGCCAGTTTGTAGGCCTTATAGGCGATTTCAAGGCCTGAGAGGTCTCCAATGTTCTCACCGATGGTAAATGCGCCGTTAACGTGCGTATCTGGCGTCTCTGCGGGGCAGAGCGCGTCATATTGTGCAATCAATACACCGGTGAGCTTTTCAAATGCTTCTCGGTCGCTATCGACCCACCAATCGACGAGATTTCCATCGCCATCATATTTAGAACCTTGGTCATCGAAGCCATGACCAATCTCATGACCAATCGTCGCACCGACGCCGCCAAAGTTCGAAGCTAGATCCGCCTCGAGATCAAAGAATGGTGGTTGCAGATAGGCCGCAGGAAAAACAATCTCATTCATCATCGGGTTGTAATAAGCATTAACCGTTTGAGGAGTCATATGCCACTCATCGCGATCGACGGGCTTTCCGATTTTATCGACCGCCTCTTTATGGCCAAAGGCTGCGATGCGCTGCAGATTGCCAATCAGATCATCTGCCTTGATTTCAAGGGTTGAGTAATCGTGCCACTTATCTGGGTAGCCGATCTTGGCGATGAACTTAGATAACTTGTCGAGAGCTTTGATCTTCGTCTCCTCAGTCATCCATGCAAGATCTTTAATGCTGATCTCGTATGCCTGAATCAAGTAGTCGACGAGTTCAACCATCGCCTTCTTGGCAGCTTCTGGGAAGTAGAGATCTACATAGACCTTTCCAATTGCCTCACCGAGTGATCCCTGAACAAGTGAGACTCCGCGCTTCCAGCGCTCGCGAATCTGTGGCGTGCCAGAGAGAGTCGTGCCGTAGAAGGAGAAATTCTGTTGGACGATATCGTCAGTTAAATAAGCTGCATTGCTAGTAATTAACTGCCACTTCAGCCATGAGATCCAGATTTCGCGTCGGCTATCAAAGGAAGCAAGCATTCCTGAGATTCCAGAGAAGAAGGATGGCTCATGAATATTGAGATCATCGAAGGCGATCGATGGAATACCAGCGTTGGTTGCCCAGAGATCCCAATCAAAATTTGGCGCTAAAGCCAGGAGCTCTGCCTTTGTAGTCTTGTTATAGGTCAAGGTTGCATCGCGATCTTTAACTTGATCCCAATGGTGACTTGCAATCTCGGTTTCAAGGGCGAGGATTTCATCTGCCTTCAGTGATACGCCAGCGAGTGCACCCATCTTTGCAACGTGCTCAACAAATGCAGTGCGAATAGGTGCGAACTGCTCCTCGCGATAGTAGGACTCATCAGGGAGAGAGATTCCACCCTGACCCATATGGAAGATATTTTTCTGGGAATTCATGGGATCGGCATAGACAGCTGCGCCGAAGATTCCACCGATGCCACCCATTTCAAGGCGGCCCATAGTTGAAATGAAAGATGAGAGATCTGTGATGGCATCAATTGATGCAAGATCGTCGTTAAGGGGGGAGAGGCCGCGAGCTTTGATGCCCTCGATATCCATAAAGGATTTAAAGAGGTCGCCAATCTTCTGTGCCTCATCAGAACCCTTGGCAGATTCAATAATCTCGCGCACCTGCACCTCGGCGATGTCATAGAGCTCACGAGAGACGCCATCGCTGGCACGGTCTGCCGGCATCTCATATTCACGGAGCCACTTACCTGCAAAGTGGCGGAAGAGATCATCCTGCGGGCGAACCTCATGGTCCATAAAAGAAGTAACGATTCCTGACTTCACAGAAGCTCTCTTTCGATATTGGGTGCGAGGCGAAGTTTACGAGAAAAGTTGAATATTCAACTATTGTCGTATCATTGCCCTATGGCAGAGAAAAACGCTACCGCACCAAAGTGGCTCAACCCATCTGAAATGAAGGCTTGGCGTCAGTACATCATCGCCAGCCGTCGACTTCTCGATGCCCTCGATGAGGATCTCTCTGCCCACGATCTCTCGATGCCAGATTATGAAGTCTTGGCTCAACTCAGTGATGCCCCTGATCGCACAATGCGAATGTCTGAGCTGGCTGAGGTCGCGATGGTTTCGCGCTCGCGCCTTTCACACCGGATCAAGGTGATGGAGCGAGAGGGATGGGTCCGCCGCGAGCCATGCCCCGACGATAAACGTGGCTACTTTGCCATCATGACGCCTAAGGGATGGAAGGCGATTGTTGCTGCCGCCCCGGACCATGTAGCCAGTGTCCGAAACCGCTTTCTCGATGTCTTAGATAAGAATGATCAGAAGGTTCTTGCAGAGATATTTGATCGCGTTGCAACTCGCATTAAAGATATTGATAAAGATGGTTGCAGTAATTAATGAAAATAAAAGCGCAATAAAAAACCCCGCCACATACAGTGGCGGGGTTTTTTATAAGTAGTAGTAAGTAAATTACTTCTTCTTAGCTGCTGGCTTGCGCTTAGCAACCTTCTTAGCAGCTGTCTTCTTAGCTGCTGGCTTGCGCTTAGCAACCTTCTTAGCAGCTGGCTTTGCAGCAGCAGCCTTCTTGCGGCGCTTTGGAGCAGCCTTCTTTGCAGCTGGCTTTGCAGCAGCCTTCTTGCGGCGCTTTGGAGCAGCCTTCTTTGCAGCAGCTGGCTTAGCAGCAGCCTTCTTGCGACGCTTTGGAGCAGCCTTCTTTGCAGCTGGCTTTGCAGCAGCCTTCTTGCGGCGCTTTGGAGCAGCCTTCTTTGCAGCAGCTGGCTTAGCAGCAGCCTTCTTGCGACGCTTTGGAGCAGCCTTCTTTGCAGCAGGTGCAGCAACAGCCTTCTTGCGACGCTTTGGAGCAGCCTTCTTTGCAGCAGCTGGCTTTGCAGCAGCCTTCTTACGCTTTGGAGCAGCCTTCTTAGCAGCAGCCATAGTTTTTATCTCCTAAATGGAAGGGTTCGGATCCGTCACCCAAACCTGTTTCGTGGATAAGTGTGACTGATATTAAAAAAAATTGCCACTACATAGTGCAAAAAAACACAGTGCGTGTCGTTAATTATTTTTTTCTTTTTTTCATGCATTTAATAAAAAACGCGATGATTTTTTCTAATTCTCATCCTGATTTTCGCGATTTTTTCGAATTTCTCGCTCTTGAACGGCGTATTTATTAGTTTCTGCGTCATATTTGCGGAAATCGGGCATCAAAATCGCCAAAAGTACGACGACAACGACGCAAATTACCCCTCCAGAAGTTACCGAGAAGGAGAGTGAGGTAGCTGCAGCGATTGAAGCTGCTCGCAATTGTCCGGCGAGTGGCCCAACCGAATAGGAAAGTAATTCAATTCCTGCCAGCCGTCCTCGAAGATTGTCTGGGATGGTCTGATTCCAGATCACACTTCTAAAGAGCGCGCTGACTTGGTCAGAGGCACCAGCTGCCGCCAAACAGATCAAGACGATGATGAGAGATTTGGTCAACCCGGCAAGTGCAATGGCAACTCCCCAACCAATTGCTGCCCAGATAATCGCTCGTCCATGGAATCTGTAGTTCTTGGTCCAGCCACTTGTGAGCGTTACTGCAATTGCACCGCCAACTCCGGCGGCATAGAACATTCCAAGTGCCCATGGGGCATCGAGCAAATCTGCCCAGAATGGAAAGAGTGCATTGGGCATCGCAAAGAACATGGCAGCGAGATCGATGATGTATGTCGCCAATAAATCTTGGCGACTAAATGCATATCGCACACCCTCCCAAAGGGCTTTAAATGAAGGCTTTTCAGCCTCATGCGAAGGAGGGATTCTCTTAATTCGCGCAAGGAAGAGGAGAGAAATCAAATATGTTGCGATGTCGAAGATGTAACCAGAAGAAATTGAAAATGTTGAAAAGATAATTCCACCAAGTGTCGGTCCAACGATAAAACCAAATTGCCAACGAAGGGTAAGGAGATTTGATGCACTAGGCAGATCCTCATGGCTGACTAAGCGAGGCAAGATTGCACCCATCGATGGGCGTTGCAGCCCATCGACCACAGCAAAGAGCGCGGCACAGATATAGATGACGATTGTCTTTGGATCTGGAAGGTAAGAGTTAGCCAGGAGGATGGCGACGATGATCAGCGCACCAGCTTCGGTCGCCCAGATCATCTTCTTCCGGTCGACCGCATCGGCTAAGACGCCGCCGTAGAGACCGAAGATTATGAGAGGGACAATTTCGATGACACCCAAGATACCCACCGCCACATAGGAGTGAGTGATCTCTTTGAGTTGGAAAGGGAGCGCGACGTAGGTGATCATCGAACCGAGGTAGGAGATGAGTCCAGCCGTCCAGAGGTTGCGAAAATCGGGATATTTCTTAAGCGGCGAGAGATCTATCGCGAATTTCGACATCTGCCGATCCTAATCAGCGGAGTGGTCAGTGGAAAGTCTGCACCTCGGTCGGAAAATGACCCGTGCGGACTTCTTCGGCGAATTCCTTTGTGGCATCCATCAACTCTTGGCGAAGATTGCGATAAGCCTTCGCGAGCTTCGGTGGCTTTGCAGTAAAACCAGCCATATCTGTCCAGACCAATACCTGTGCATCGGTCACGGCTCCTGCGCCGATTCCCACTGTTGGAATTGAAAGCGATTCGGTAATTTCCTTGGCCAGCTCTTCAGGGACTAGCTCAAGAACGATGGCAAATGCACCAGCTTTTTCTAGATCGAGAGCAGCTGCCTTCATGACTTCACTATCGGTGCGACCCTGAACTTTGTAGCCTCCCAGTTGATGAAGTGATTGTGGAGTGAGGCCGAGGTGGCCCATCACTGGAATTCCTGAAGAGGTTAACTTCTTCACCGTTTCAAGGTGAGCGCCTTCAAGCTTTACCGCCATCGCACCTGATTCTTTAAAGAAACGAATTGATGTAGCAAGTGCCTGCTCTGGCGATGATTCATATGAACCAAAGGGGAGATCTGCAACAACGAGAGCACGGGATGAACCGCGGACGACGGCGCGCGTAAGTGGAATCAATTCGTCGACAGTGACCGGGATGGTGTTCTCTTCGCCCAAGAAATTATTGCCAGCGCTATCGCCCACCAAGAGGACCGGAATGCCAGCCTCATCGAAGATTGATGCCGTCATCTGCTCATATGAGGTCAGCATCGCCCACTTCTCGCCGCGCTCTTTTGCGGATTTGAGATCGAGGATCGTGATGCGACGGTGCGCAGCTCCGCCATAAAGGGTGGTCTGACTCATAATTATTTCTCCTGCCTCGAAGCCATGAAGGTCCCCGGGTGAGAGCAGGGTAGCGCAGGTATAGGTTCGCTATCTAGTTGTCGTGCGGCGCACAACTGATGTGACGAGGGGACTAGAAGTCGAGGAGGCATAGCCCGAGGCTGATGGAGTGAAAATCGCAATAATGGAGATTGACCCTTGAATAGTGGCTTTGAATGAACACGAAGCGACCAGTGAATTGGTGGATATGTTAATGCAATTTCCTATGCGCTTACCATTTGCGAGAAATGTAGCCCTGCCATCGACAGATGTTGAAACCTGTACGGTAGCTGTAATGCCTTTAGTAATATATCGAACGCTCGGGTTGAGCGCGGGGGTAGACACAGATGTCGAAGTTGGTGCAGCTGTTGGGTCATAAGAACTCAAGGGATACCAAGTCACATTGGTAGGCGTATATCTTGAAATTCGATAGTCGGCAGAGCTACTGCTGTAAGTCGTGATAAAGACATAAGTTCCATCAGTCGTACCTCCACCCATCATCCAAGGGGAGAAAGAGGTTGCAGCGCAGCTAATTCGTCCATCTGGCCAGCGATGAGTCACAGTCGAAGTCGGCGAATAAGAGAAGTAATATTCCGAGCCATCTTGCAGACGCATCATGCCTCGAGGGCTAGTCGTGCATTTCGAAATGTTGGCATATGTTGACGTCGCGCCTGATGCTACGTCGATTTCAGAAACGACACTTGAGTTGATCGAGATCCATATTATTTTATCTGCATTGGGACTTAAATACATCATGTTGTATGAGTATGGATAATCCACAATTGAAGTGCTTAAGGTCGTCACAGCGGTTTTCGTGAAGTTTCCATCGATGCTCATTCGATAGAGAACACGGTTGGAATCTATAAATGCCCAATAATTAGCCGTCCTCACGAAATCCGCAATCATCGCCGTATGAGTAAGGATTGTGCTCTTGAGTGGAGAAATAAGTGGAGATTTGTAGAAATTTGAGCCGGCAGTCCAATACATGTAATCGCCGAAGACTTGAAGATTATTTACACTCGCCCCGGTGTTTAGTATGACTGTTCTTGTGTCGTCGGCAGTGTTCAGCAGAACAATATTATTTCCATTAGACGTTAGAACGCCTCCAAGAAGTGATGAGTAAGCGGAGTTAGACATATGTCCGCTATCAGAGCTTGAAACACCGGCAACATGAGATCCGAAATATTCAAAGGAAATAGCTTTGTTTGAAGATAGTGATCCAGTTGATCCTGGCGCCGCAAGTGTGAGAATTGCAAATTCTCCCGCTGCATTCTTTATAGTCCCGCTCAATGCGCTGGTAGATGCATAATCAAGATCGGCAGAATTTGAACCAGCTGGTGAGGTCAATCTAAATACCAATGTGTCAGTTCCAGAGCCTGAGAAATAACTTGTATTCGTATTTGAGCCCACAACAGGTTGCAAAGTTAGAATCGGGGTACCGGTTACATATACATTTTGCGAGAATTGAATGGTGATTTCGATGACATCACCAACTCCGTAAACACCATTTGAAGTCGTTGACGAGACATTTAGGACGGTTGGCTGAACGGCGTGAGCAGTTGGGAGTCCTAGAGTTAGCGTGAACAAAACTAGAGCAGAAATAAAATATTTTGGTCTGCGAGTAACAAATTTAGCGACCATAGGACCAGTTTAAGTTGCGCCTTTCAAAGAATCAAGAAAATGGCCTACTCTTGAACAATGAAGTTGAGAGTAGCTCTCGCCCAGATTAATCCCACTGTGGGCGACCTCGAAGGCAATGCCGCTCTCATCCTCGCCCATGCAGAGTCAGCTGCAAATAACAGCGCACATGTAGTGCTCTTTCCCGAGATGGCCCTGACCGGTTATCCCGTTGAAGATTTAGCTCTTCGCCCTTCATTTCAAATTGCCTCTGCAAAATCCATTCAAGTCTTAGCTGCTTCATTGCCACCACAGCTCGTTTCAATCGTTGGCTATCTCGACCATATCGATGGCGCCCCACAGAATCGCGTTGCCGTGATTACCGATGGAAAAATCGCTGCCACATATACAAAGTGCCAGCTTCCTAATTACGGAGTATTCGATGAGTATCGAAACTTTATTCCTGGCGATTCAACGTTAGTTGTTCGAATCCACGGAATCGATGTGGGAATTCTGATCTGTGAAGATCTCTGGGTCGATGGCGGAATCACTTCGACGCTAGCGGCACGCAAGCCAGGTCTTGTACTGGTTCCTAATGGATCACCTTTTGAGCGCGATAAGAATGATGTTCGCGCAGCTCTTGTAAAGAAGCGCGCAGTAGAAGTTGGCGCACCTCTTGTATACGTCAATATGACTGGTGGACAAGATGACCTTGTCTTCGATGGCGACAGCATTGCCGTGGATGCAAAGGGCAATGTGATTGCGCGAGCTCCTCAATTTGAAGATGGAATGATGTTGCTCGACCTAGATGCAGATGGTGGCACAAGTACTCCTGATGTGGTTATCAGTGAAGCAGAGGCAAAATTAGATCGCGTACTTACTCCAGGAATCGCAGTGCGACTTGGTGATGAAGAAGAGATCTGGAAAGCAATCGTTGTTGGTCTTCGCGATTACGTTATCAAGAATGGATTTAGCCAAGTCTTGATCGGACTTTCTGGTGGAATCGACTCGGCACTTGTTGCAGCACTTGCCTGCGATGCCCTCGGCCCTGAGTTGGTCCATGGCGTTGCGATGCCAAGTAAGTATTCATCGAACCACTCGATTGAAGATGCTGAAGAGTTGGCCCACAACACCGGCCTTGGACTTCGCACTGTTCGCATCGAGACAATGGTTGATTCATATATGAATGAGCTCAACCTGACAGGTCTTGCTGAAGAGAATTTGCAGGCGCGAGTTCGCGGAACAACGTTGATGGCGATCTCTAATCAAGAGAATATGTTGGTGCTTGCGACAGGTAATAAGTCAGAGCTCGCCTGCGGCTACTCCACTTTGTATGGGGATGCAGTCGGCGGCTATGCGCCAATTAAAGATATTTATAAGGTTGATGTCTGGGCTCTCGCACGCTGGCGCAATGAAGCGGCTCGCATCGCTGGAGAAAAGCCACCGATTCCTGTTCGCTCAATTGAGAAGGAGCCAAGTGCAGAACTTCGCCCCGATCAAAAAGATTCTGACTCCTTGCCTGAATATGAAATCCTCGATGAACTTCTTCGCAACTATGTCGATGAAGATCATGGCCATAACGAGCTGATTGCAATGGGATTTGATCCTGCGCTGGTCAAGCGCGTCATCGCCATGGTTGACAAGGCTGAATACAAGCGCCGCCAATATCCACCTGGACCGAAGGTCTCTCAGCGCGCATTCGGCAAAGATCGCCGCCTGCCTATGACCTCTCACTGGCGTGAGCTTTAAAAGCCAAAAATCACTTGAAAGGCAATGTTAAGAATCGGTAATTGGTCGCTCCACGGCACTATGGCCGCACGTTGCCGTAAGTGATTTTGGCTTTGTAACACGCCTGTAATCTGAGATTGGCAGACTGCTTACATGAGCAGTGACAATATGAGCAAGCAGCAGGAGTTCGTTCTTCGCACAATAGAAGAGCGCGACATTCGCTTTATCCGACTCTGGTTTACAGATGTTCTCGGAACTTTAAAGTCTGTTGCGATTGCACCGGCAGAGCTCGATGGCGCATTTGAAGAAGGCATCGGATTCGACGGATCTGCAATTGAAGGTTTCGCACGTCAATTTGAATCAGATATGTTGGCAAAGCCAGATCCTGCAACGTTCTCTATTTTGCCGTGGCGTACAGAGGCACCAGGGGCTGCTCGTATGTTCTGCGATATCACTCTTCCCAATGGCGAGCCATCACCAACTGATCCGCGCAATGTTTTACGTCGCACATTAGCTAAAGCTGCTGAGATGGGTTACACCTGTTACACCCACCCAGAGATTGAGTTCTTCCTCTTCAAGTCACAACCTGAAAAGGGATCGGCACCAGTGCCGGTGGATCAAGGTGGCTACTTTGATCACACACCAGCTGTTGTTGGACATGACTTCCGTCGCCAGGCGATTACCTTGCTTGAAGCGATGGGTGTATCCGTTGAGTTCAGCCATCACGAAGGTGCACCAGGACAGCAAGAGATCGATCTTCGTTATGCAGATGCTTTAAGTACTGCAGATAACATCATGACCTTCCGCCATGTCATTAAGGAAGTTGCGCTAGAGCAAGGCTTCTACGCATCCTTTATGCCAAAGCCATTTACCGATCACCCAGGTTCAGGAATGCACACTCATGTCTCACTCTTTAAGGGCGAAGAGAATGCTTTCTATGATGCCAGCGCAGAGCTCAATCTCTCTGAGGTCGGCCGCCAATTCGTTGCAGGAATCTTGAAGCATGCATCTGAAATTACGGCAGTGACGAATCAATGGGTCAACTCTTATAAGCGCCTGCAAGGTGGGGGAGAAGCACCAGCAATTATTAACTGGGGCCACAATGATCGTGGAGCACTCGTGCGTATTCCCATGTATAAGCCGAATAAGGAGAATTCAACTCGCATTGAGTTCCGTGCACCAGATTCAGCATGTAATCCATATCTAGCCTATGCGGTGATGATTGCCGCTGGTCTCAAAGGAATTGAAGGCAAGTACAAGCTCGAAGCATCCGATGATTCTGCAACGCTTCCAGCGAATCTCAATGAGGCAATTTCAATTATGGAGAAGAGCGAACTTGTTCGTGAAACTCTTGGCGAGAGCGTCTTCGAATATGTATTGCGCAATAAGCGAGCAGAGTGGCTGGACTATCGCCGTCAGGTGAGCCAGTACGAACTCGATCGTTATTTACCGGTGCTTTGAGTTTAGGCGCGAATACTTGAGGGGAATACCTCGTGACCCTCGCGCCAAAGGATCCTTGCGTTGGCTCAAGTTTCGAACATGCCAGCCTTTTAGAACATAGAACTCAGGCATTTTCGGATCGACTTTATCTGGCCTTAAGTAAATTTCACCATTTTCAATTGCTTTACGTATGAGCCTTGCGCCGATTATTGGGACCTTCGGAATGAATCGTTTGGTGAATGTCGAGTCGTCAAAAGTTGATTGAACAACAAAACCAACAGGACATTCCTGCATTGAGTTCATGGCTTCCAAAATCATTCCAACCTCCTTCACTCGGAATGTATCAAAGAATTCAAATACTCTCCGTCAATCAGATCGCACAGGTATCCTTCTTGCATGGCACATTTGGTAGTTGCAGAAGATCGCATAAGGCTTAACTTGTCGATTCTCGAGACGCTTGGTGCTGTCCATGGATCACCTGAAATTGCCATGAGCGAGATTGAATCCGTTGAAGTAGTTGCCAACCCTTGGGCGCGCGGAATTCTCAAAGGTATGCGCATCGGCACTGGCGTTCCGCTGATCACACTTCTCGGAACTATGAAATATGTAGGCGGTAAAGATTTCTGCGTTATCTATAGGCGCCGCCCCAATGCAGTAATCACACTCAAGAGCGGCCCATTTAAACGGTGGATCTTTGAGATTAAAGATATGAGCGAGATCGATGCCCTCAAGAAGGCGATTGCCTCATGAATATTGAGATGCGCGAACTGCGCCCCGAAGATGCCTTGGATGCGGCTGAGATTCATAGCGCGGTCATGGAGCTCGATGATTGGCAGTTCTTACTGAGCAATTATGTTCAAGATGAAGAGTTCTGTGCTTATTTAGATCGCGTTGCTGCAATGAAATCGGCGGAGAAGGTGCCCGAGGGGATGGTTACCTCCACCTTTCTCGTTGCCGTAATCGACGGCAAGATTGCAGGCAGGCTTTCTATTCGCCATGAACTCAATGACTTCCTTGCCTTCGTCGGCGGGCATATCGGTTATGGAGTCTCACCTGAGTTTCGTGGTCGAGGCGTAGCAACATATATGTTGAAACATGGCCTGGCATTTATGAGAGAGCGTGGTGAAGAGAAGGTATTCATCTCCTGCCATTCCGAAAACGAAGCTTCCAGAAGAATCATTGAAAAATGTGGAGGAGAGTTCGCGGCTATGGTTCCTCACCCATACGAGGATGGCGAGCTCTATCGCACCTATTGGATTCCGACTTCAGCGCAATGAGAGGGGTAAAGCCAGAGCTCGCCCTGTACCGTTTTAGGTATGAGTAAAGAATTGAACCCAGCCACATTACGTCGCGCCAATATCATTGCAGGAGTACTTCACCTCGCTCAGATGGTTGCGGTGCTCTCCCTTGCTAATGGCTTTACGCTGCCCATCGTTGCTCGTTATATGGCAGGTCCTCCAGGGTCAACGTTTACAGATCCCATCGTTCTTCTCGATGCACCTATTGGATTAACTGTTGCAATCTTCCTTGGACTCTCTTCACTCTTCCACTTTGTAGTGGCATCACCAGCTTTCTTCCCACGATATTCAGCGAGCCTTCTGGCTCAGCGCAATTACTTCCGTTGGGTTGAGTACTCCATTAGCTCATCAGTAATGATTGTTCTGATTGCACTTATCTGCGGAGTATCTGATGTTGCCGCGATCATCGCTCTCTTCGGCGTTAATGCATCCATGATTCTCTTCGGCTGGTTGCAAGAGAAGTACGAGAACCCAGGTAATGGGGGATGGCTTCCATTTATCTTTGGATGCATTGCAGGAATCGTTCCTTGGATTGCAATCACAATCTATGTCTTGAGCATCGGTGGACCTGCAGATACAGCGGCTCCTGCATTTGTCTACGGAATCGTGATCTCGCTCTTCGTACTCTTTAATATCTTTGCACTTGTGCAGTGGCTTCAATATAAGAAGGTCGGTAAGTGGACTGACTATCTTCGCGGTGAGCGCACCTACATCACGCTCTCATTGATTGCGAAGTCAGCTCTTGCGTGGCAGATCTTCGCTTCCACTCTCGTTTCTTAATTATTGAGATGCGAATACCGCCCCTTGGAAAGGTAGAAGAGGCGGGGTAGACTGCAACCACTATGAAGCTCCGCGGACTCCTACTTATCCGCCGTAGCGAGGCCTAATCACCGGTCTCCTCGCTGCGGGGTTTGGTGTTGCCGGTAACAATTCGGCCAACTAACTAGGAGCACGTATATGAACTTTCCAAAACAAACACCATCAAAGATGCCGGTGCATCGTTACTCATCATTTATCCCTGTTGAACTCAGCGACCGTACTTGGCCAGATAAGAAGATGACCGCAGCTCCGAAGTGGTCATCAGTGGATCTTCGCGATGGCAACCAGGCGCTTATCGATCCCATGGATACACCTCGCAAATTAGCGATGTTTAAGTTGCTCGTATCGATGGGCTACAAAGAGATTGAGGTGGGTTTCCCATCGGCTTCACAAACAGATTTTGATTTTGTCCGCAAGATTATTGATGAAGGCTTGATTCCTGATGATGTAATTATTCAGGTCTTAACTCAAGCTCGCGAACCACTTATTCGTCGTACCTATGAAGCTATTGCCGGGTCAAAGCAAGCGATCATCCATCTCTATAACTCAACATCTACATTGCAGCGCCGCGTCGTCTTTGGTCTTGATAAAGAGGGCATTAAGAAGATTGCAACAGATGGCGCTCAGCTCTGTCTTGATTTGATGAAGACAGTTCCTGAGACAAAGATTTCATTTGAATACTCACCAGAGTCATATACAGGCACCGAACTTGAGTTCGCGGTCGAGGTATGTAATGCGGTAAATGCAATCTGGAAGCCAACACCACAGTGGAAGACCATCATGAATCTTCCAGCGACTGTCGAGATGGCAACTCCAAACGTTTATGCAGACTCAATCGAGTGGATGTGTCGCAATCTCAACAATCGCGAATCAGTAATTGTCTCGCTCCACCCACATAATGATCGCGGAACAGGTGTTGCTGCTGCAGAACTTGGCTTCCTTGCAGGTGCAGATCGCATCGAAGGAACTTTATTCGGCAATGGTGAGCGCACAGGAAATGTCTGTCTCGTAACTCTTGGCATGAATATGGTTTCGCACGGTATCGATCCACATATAGATTTCAGCGATATCGATGAGATTCGCCGTACCGTTGAATATGCAAACCAGTTAAAGGTTCCAGAGCGCCATCCTTATGGTGGCGACCTTGTCTTTACTGCTTTCTCAGGTTCACACCAGGATGCAATTAAGAAGGGCTTCGAACACCTCGAGCGCGATGCAAAGGCAGCAGGCGTTCCCATGGATCAGCACACATGGGCTGTTCCATATCTTCCTATCGATCCAAAGGATATTGGCCGTTCATACGAGGCTGTTATTCGAGTTAACTCTCAATCAGGTAAGGGTGGCGTTGCATATCTCTTGAAGACAGAGCATCACCTTGATCTTCCACGTCGTCAGCAGATTGAATTCTCAAAGATAGTTCAGCAGAAGACAGATCATGAAGGTGGCGAGATCACCGCTGATCAGCTCTGGAATATCTTCGAAGATGAGTACCTTCCAACAGAATCTGCTCCGTGGGGTCGTTTCCGCCTTAAGGGCTTATCACAGACTTCTGTGATGGATGAAGACGTTCAACTCACAGTGCAGCTGACAGATCGTGGCGAAGCAATCGAGCTAAAGGGTCACGGCAACGGACCAATCGCCGCCTTCTGCAACATTCTTAATAATTACGGAGTAGATGTGCGCGTCCTCGATTTCCATGAGCACGCTCTCTCATCAGGTGGCGATGCATCTGCTGCGGCATATCTTGAATGTGCAATCGGAGGAGATGTCTATTGGGGAGTCGGAATCGACCCTAATACGACAACTGCTTCGCTGAAGGCAGTCGTGTCTGCAATCAACCGCGCTATTCGCTAACTACCCTTAGCGCCGTGAGCACAAAGGGCGCCCTCTATCGTGATGAAGCGATAGTTCTGCGTACCCAGAAACTCGGCGAAGCAGATCGCATCATCACAATGCTGACAAAAGAGCATGGTCGCATTCGTGGAGTGGCTAAAGGTGTCCGACGCACGATGTCTAAGTTCGGCGCACGCCTTGAGCCAGGTAGCCACGTTGATATCCAATTACATACCGGTCGCACCTTCGACACTATTACTCAAGTTGAAGCGCTGATGAATTACGGTGAAGAAATCTCTAGCGATTACCAGCGCTGGACAATCGCCCACGCAATTCTCGAAACTGCCGAGCGCTTCTCTCCACATGAGCAAGAGCCGGCACCGCAAGAGTTCGCACTTGTTGTTGGGGGAATGCGCGCACTCTCTGAGAATCGCTATGACCCATCACTGATTCTCGATGCATTCTTATTGCGATCACTCTCTATTGGTGGCTATGCACCCTCGCTCTCACAATGTTCACGATGTGAAAAGCCTGGCCCTCACCGTTACTTCTCTTTGGTAGGTGGAGGTTCAGTTTGTAATGACTGTCGACCATCAGCATCTGCAACTCCCGCACCAGAGACTTTGCAATTAATGGATGCGCTCCTCAACTCAGATTGGGAGACGGCCACCGCAAGTGAAGGTAAAAACCGTCGCGAAGCTAGTGGTTTGATTGCCGCTTACTTACAATGGCACCTTGAGCGCGGACTTCGGAGTCTGCCGATGGTGGAGCGTGCATGAGTAAGAAGAAGATCGAAGTACCCAATCACATCGCCGTAGTTATGGATGGCAATGGACGTTGGGCAAAGCAGCGCGGTCTTGCGCGTACCGCCGGACATGAAGCTGGCGAGAAGGTTCTCTTTGAGCTTGTGGAAGCTGCGATGGGATTTGGCGTAAAAGAGATGAGCGCTTACGCATTCTCTACTGAAAATTGGAAGCGCACCCCTGAAGAAGTGAAATTCTTGATGGGCTATAGCCGCGAATCACTTCGCAATCGTCGTGATCGCCTTCACGAACTTGGCGTCAAAGTGCAATGGGTGGGACGCCCGCAGCGACTATGGAAATCAGTAATTGATGAGCTGCAAGAAGCGGAAGAGCTCACCTCTAAGAATAGGAAGTTCACTTTAAATATGTGCGTTAACTACGGTGGCCGAGCAGAGATTGTCGATGCCGCTGCAGAGCTCGCTCGTGATGTAAAGCGCGGCAAGGTGAAGGCAGATTCGATTACAGAGAAGACTTTTGAGAAGTATCTCTACTCGCCAAAGATGAGCGATGTCGATCTCTTCTTACGTTCTTCAGGAGAACAACGCACCAGCAACTTCTTGCCATGGCAGGCAACATATGCCGAATTTGTATTTATGGATGTGCTCTGGCCAGATATGACGCCAGCACAATTGTGGAGAGCTATCGAAGAGTATTCAGAGCGTGATCGCCGATTTGGTAAAGCATAGCGCCACCAAATTGATGGAGTAGCGGAAAAGCTTAATTTTAGCCGAGGGCGGCGACGATAACCCACATCACAATTACTCCCACAAAAGTTGCACCGAATGTCCAGCGACTTGAGTGGCGAGAGTGAGCCTCAGGCAAGATATGTGAGGTTGCAAGATAGATAAGGAATCCGCTGAAGAGCGCAAGATAGATTGACATCAAAGAATCGCTCAGCGCGAGGTAGGTTCCAAAAGTTGCGCCACCAATTCTGGCAACTGCATCAACCCCAAGAAGTGCATAAGAACGTGATGTCCAATGACCACTCTTAACCATTAAAGAAACCGTATTGAGTCCATCGCTAAATGCATGCACTAGAACTGCTAGAAATACTGCAAATCCAAGTTTCTTATCAATCTGAAATGCAACACCGAGGCCAACGCCATCGAGGAATACATGTCCTCCCATAGCAATTGCACCCACTGCACCAGCAATGTTGTGGTGCTCATGATCATGGCCGTAATCGGATTCAGCAGGTTCGTGTGAACCGAATAATCCTTCGACGACGTGAAGAGTGAGGAAACCAGCGAGAATAGCGACCGATACCGCCGGAACTCCAAACCAGGTGCTCTTATTCATCTCAAAGACTTCAGGCAAGAGATCAAATCCTACGAGACCGAGAAGAAGTCCAGCTGAAAGTCCTAGGACGAGATGGAAACGATCAGATGCGCGAAGAGCGATATAGCCACCGAGGGTGGTTGCAATCACTGTCACAGCAGCGAAGATGATGGCTAGATTCATAGGCTAATCATAAGCGTTAGGCTAATCACATGATTGCCATTGCTCGTTTTCAAGTTCCGATAGCCCAGAGCGCAGAATTTCGTGCTCAAATCGAGCGCGCACTTGAGGTTTTCTCTGAGCGCGAAGGATTTATCTCCGGTGATTATGGGCAGAACCTTGACGAGAATGAACTCTGGACCCTCGTGACGCATTGGAAAAATGTCGGCTCTTATCGTAGGTCGCTCAGTTCCACTCAAGTAAAGATGGAAGTGGTACCACTCTTAGCTACTGCAATCGATGAACCAGGAGCATACGAGCGTAGTATTTTTGATGCATGAAGATTACAAAGTTTTCTCTCATCCTCACAGCGGCTCTCGTTCTTTCATCCACTCCACTTGCTCATGCCGAAGATGTAACAGTTGATCGAGCAACTCGAGTCGAGCAGATTAAGAGTCGTTGGAACCCAATCTTCGATCAGCAATATGCGCAATTGACTGCACTTGCACCAAAGGCAAAGTTAGATGCCAAGTTATATAAAGATTACAAATTCCTCCTCGATGATTTTCTCCATGTACGAAGCGTTATCGATGCAGCTCTCTCAAGTTCCACCAGTGATGTCGAAGCTGCAAACGCTTATGCAGAAGAGGAGACCGGAGAGTTCATGATGTCGATTCCAACATTTGCCAACCAGGTAGGGAAAATCAAGGTCATTACCTGCCTCAAGGGCAAGATCTCCAAGAAAGTCACTGGCCTTACGCCTAAATGTCCTGCGGGTTATAAGAAGAAGTAGTCCTTAGGCTAAACTTCATCCACGTTCACTCAATAGTTCACCTATTAAGAGAGCGCCGACAGCCAGCCGGAGCAACACCTGCGATTCTCCGGTTGTAACTCAAAGACCGGATGGAGTCCAAGAATGGCCGTAGATCGCCTAGAAAATATCGTGTCCCTATCAAAGCGTCGCGGCTTTGTCTTTCCTTCATCTGAGATTTATGGCGGCTTGCGCGCTTCTTGGGATTACGGACCCCTCGGCGTTGAGGTGAAGAACAACGTCAAGCGCCAATGGTGGAAATCAATGGTTATGGGACGTGAAGATGTAGTTGGTCTCGACTCATCAGTGATCTTGGCTCGTGAAGTCTGGGAAGCATCTGGACACGTTGCAACATTTAGCGATCCGCTCACCGAATGTACTGCTTGCCATAAGCGCTACCGCGCAGATCACCTCGAAGAACAATATGAGGCAAAGCATAAGAAGAAGCTTGAATCACTGACAGAGATGAACTGCCCTGCATGCGGAAACAAGGGACAGTTCACAACACCAAAGCAATTTTCAGGTCTGCTCAAGACTTTCCTCGGCCCAGTCGAAGATGAATCAGGCCTTGCCTATCTTCGTCCAGAGACCGCACAGGGAATCTTTATCAACTTCGATCAGGTGATGACTACATCGCGTAAGAAGCCACCATTTGGTATTGGCCAGATCGGAAAGTCATTCCGTAACGAAATCACTCCAGGAAACTTTATCTTCCGTACTCGCGAATTCGAGCAGATGGAGATGGAGTTCTTCGTTGTTCCGGGAACAGATGAAGATTGGCATAAGTATTGGATTGAGACTCGCCTGAATTGGTATAAGGATCTCGGAATCAATCCAGAGCGCCTACGTTTATTTGAGCACCCTAAAGAGAAGTTATCGCACTACTCAAAGGGCACAACAGATATCGAATATAAATTTGAATTTAACGGAACCGAATGGGGCGAGCTCGAAGGTATTGCTAACCGCACAGACTTCGACCTTAAGGCCCACTCTGCAGCATCAGGTAAGGATCTCTCTTACTTTGATCAAGAGAAGAATGAGCGCTGGACACCGTTTGTTATCGAGCCTGCAGCTGGAGTAGACCGCTGCGCACTCACATTCATGATGGATGCATATACAGAGGATGAAGCGCCTAACTCAAAGGGTGAGATGGAGAAGCGTGCCGTGATGAAGTTCGATCACCGTATCGCACCTGTGAAGGCTGCAGTTCTCCCACTTTCACGTAACGCTGATCTTTCTCCGAAGGCGCGCGATCTTGCAGCTGCCTTGCGTAAGAACTGGAATATCGACTTCGATGATTCAGGTGCAATCGGTCGACGCTACCGTCGCCAAGATGAGATTGGTACTCCTTACTGCATCACAGTTGACTTCGAGACTCTCGATGACAATGCAGTGACAATTCGCGATCGCGACACAATGGAGCAAGAGCGCATCTCAATCGATCAGGTTGAATCATGGCTCGCACCAAAGCTTCTCGGTTGCTAGAACTTAAGTAACCAATTGCTCAATCCACTCGCACTTCCGCTTCGGGACGGAGTACATCAGGTAGATCCACCTGTTGTACTCGCTCCGATGGCAGGAATTACCAACGCTCCATTTCGCATGCTCTGTCGCGAACAAGGCGCTGGTCTATTTGTCTCTGAGATGGTGACGGCACGCGCACTACTTGAACGAGTTCCAGAGACTCTGCGAATGATTGAACCAGGTGCTGGCGAATGGCCACGATCAGTGCAGCTCTACAGCGTTGACCCGCACCATATGTCAGAAGCTGTGAAGATGATTGGCCGCGAAAATTTAGCCGACCATATCGATATGAACTTTGGTTGCCCAGTTCCAAAGGTGACACGTAAAGGCGGGGGAGCGGCCCTTCCATATAAGCGCAATCTCTTTAGCGCAATTGTTAAAGGCGCAGTTGAAGCGGCGAAGCCATTTGGAATCCCAGTAACTGTAAAGATGCGCATCGGTATCGATACAGATCACCACACATATTTAGAAGCAGCAAAATCAGCGGCAGATGCAGGCGTTGCCTGGGTCGCACTCCATGCGCGCACAGCAGAACAGATGTATGAAGGCAAGGCAGATTGGTCTGCGATTGCAAACCTTGTTGAACACCTGAAGCCAACAGGTGTACCTGTGCTTGGTAATGGGGATATTTGGACCGGTGCCGATGCAGTAGAGATGGTGAGGCAGACAAACTGTGCCGGCGTTGTTGTAGGTCGTGGATGTCTCGGACGCCCTTGGCTCTTTGCCGATCTCGTTGCAGCTCTTCAAGGAAGCCAATCACCTGTGCAGCCAACGCTCTTTGAAGTCCGTGAAGTCATGTTCCGTCACGGAGAACTCATTGTTGATTACTTTGAATCTGAGATTCGAGGTTGTCGCGATTTACGTAAACATATGGCTTGGTATCTCAAGGGCTTCCGCGTTCCGAGCGAGCTACGTCGTCAATTTGGAATGGTCTCTTCCCTCGAAGAACTCCGCTCGCTGCTCAATCAATTAGAAGATCAGCCATATCCAGTTGATGTTGCAGAGAAGCCACGTGGCAGAACGAGCCATGGTCGCACGCCCACACTTCCTGATGGATGGCTTAAAGATCCAGATGAGATGATCCACCTTGAATCAGAAGATATGTTCTCGGGCGGCTAATGTTTAAATTAATTCGCCGAATCATTACGCTACTCATCACCTTAGTGATTGCAATCCCTGGCTATGCGCTATTTGTAACCTGGAACGCCGCACACAATCCGACGATTCGTACCGGTCAGGTAATCCTTGTTCCAGGTGCAGCTCAATTCAATGGCGCACCTGGTGATGTATTACTTGCACGTTTGCAAGAGGCGAAGCGACTTTATTCAGCAGGGCTTGCTCCAATAATTATTACAGTTGGTTCTGGTGCACCTGGCGATCGCACAACAGAGGCTGCAGCCGGTGCATACTGGCTTCGTCATAATGGCGTAAAGCGTTCTGCAATTATCACTATTCCAACTGGTCGCGATACACGCACTCAGACAATTGCCTATGTTGCAGAGATGAAGAAGCGAGCGCTCTCAGATGTCATCATCGCAACCGATCCGTATCACTGCAATCGTGCAATCACTATGGCCGAAGATTTGGGCGCAACAGCCTCATGCTCTCCTGTGCAAGAAGGCCCTAATTCATTGAAGAATTCACGGTTACGCTACTTAGCTCGTGAGGCCGGGGCATATCTTGCCTACATCACCCTCGGCCGCCGTGGAATCAATATCAGTGACCATCTTCCCAATAACGCTATAAAGATGCAGGGCTTATAAGGTACGACTATGAGCAGTGAAGTGCAGGGGTATTCATCGAGCGACCAGGATCGCTTCCTTGACGAACCCGCAAAGCGTGCCGGCCGTACCGAATTTATGCGAGATCGCGCAAGAGTAATTCACTCAGCTGCTCTCCGACGTCTGGCAGCAAAGACACAAGTAGCAGTGCCTTGGGAGAATGATTTCCAACGCACACGCTTATCTCACTCACTCGAGTGCGCACAGATTGGTCGCGAACTCGGCGAATCTCTAGGCGCAGATCCAGATTTACTTGAGACCGCATGTCTCTCACATGATTTAGGCCATCCGCCGTTCGGTCACAATGGCGAAGAGGCTCTAGCTGAAGTTGCGAAAGATTGTGGTGGCTTTGAAGGCAATGCTCAGAGCTTTAGGTTATTAACACGCATCGAGGCAAAGACTGTCGATAGCAATGGAAAGAGCGTTGGACTTAATCTGACCCGCGCCTCTCTTGATGCTGCAACTAAATACCCGTGGAGCAATCAAGTTAATCCACGGAAATTCGGTGTCTATGCAGATGACGTTGAGATCTTTAATTGGATGCGCCAAGGTGCACCTGAGGGTCGCAAATGTATCGAAGCACAAATCATGGATTGGTCAGATGATTGCGCGTATTCAGTGCATGATCTTGAAGATGCGATATTTGCCGGTCAGGTGACAGTCAATGATTTTGAACGCGACTTCGATGTTCTCTATTCAGTGATGACTACTGATTACAAGAGTGATTCAACGAAAGATGAGGCAGCAGCGGCCCTTGAGCGTCTCGCCTCGCTCTCATGTTGGCCACGCGGATTTGATCGCACGCATAGATCGCTCGCACGTTTGAAAGATACGACATCACAACTTATTGGACGTTTTGTATTAGCTGCCGAGAAAGAGACTCGCGCAATTCATGGCGATGGTCCGCTCTCGCGCTACAACGCTAATTTAGTTATCCCACGCGAATCGGTAATCGAAGTCGACTTCCTCAAGGCAGTTGCTGGCCATTACCTCATCAATGCAGCTGCATCACAAGAACGCTATGAGAAGCAACAGATTGTGATTCGCGAACTCGTTGAGATGCTCTATGCAAAGGCGCCCCTCGAACTCGACCCCATCTTTGAAGATGATTGGAAGCGAGCCAGCAACGATTCAGAGCGCCTGCGTGTAGTCATCGACCAGATCGCGAGCCTGACAGACCCCGGCGCATATGCCCTCCACGCTCATTTAAGTGGAGCAATTTCTGGAAAGCGCAGTTAAGGTAGCAACATGAGCGGTCGCATTAGAGATGAGGATGTCCAGTACATCCGCGAACGTGCGCCAATCGACGAGGTCGTTGGAGATTATGTTCAACTCAAGAACGCCGGTGGAGGACAGAAGAAGGGCCTCTGCCCCTTTCATGATGAGAAGTCACCCTCATTTCACGTAACACCAAGTAAGGGTTACTTCCACTGCTTCGGCTGCCAGACTGGCGGAGATGTCATCGCATTCTTGATGAAGATCGATCACCTCTCATTTACAGAGACCATCGAGCGCCTTGCGGATCGCATGGGTTACACACTTCGCTATGAAGAGTATGCAGGTGGACAGAAAGCTCCAGTAGGAAATCGTTCACGCCTTGTCGCAGCACATGTCGAAGCGGCAAAATTCTTCCAACACCTACTCAATACATCTCCTGATGCCGCAGTGGGCCGTGAGCTCTTAACAAAGCGTGGCTTTGATCGCGCTGCATGTGAGGCCTTCGGTGTTGGTTATGCACCGAATGGTTGGGATGTACTAACAAAGCATCTTCGCGCCTTGAACTTCACCATTGATGAACTTGAGCTCGCTGGTCTTTCAAAGATGGGTGAACGCGGCCCTATCGATAAGTTCCGCAATCGTCTGGTCTGGCCAATTAAAGATATAACCGGTGATGTTGTTGGTTTCGGAGCTCGTAAGCTTGCAAGTGATGAAGAAGATCAAGGCCCGAAGTACCTCAATACCTCGGAGACTCCTATTTATAAGAAGAGCCAAGTTCTCTATGGCCTCGATATGGCGAAGAAAGAGATCGCAAAGAAGCGCCAAGTAGTCGTTGTTGAGGGCTATACAGATGTCATGGCCTGTCACTTAGCCGGAATTACTACAGCAGTTGCAACATGTGGAACCGCATTTGGTGCAGACCATATTCGCATTATTCGACGTCTCTTGATGGATGATGATGCATTCCGCGGTGAAGTGATCTTCACCTTCGACGGTGATGCAGCAGGACAGAAAGCTGCAATGCGCGCCTTCAATGAGGATCAAAAGTTTGTGACTCAAACATTCGTGGCAGTTGAGCCTGATGGCCTTGATCCATGCGATCTACGTCAGCATCAAGGAGATTTGGCGCTTCGCGATCTCATCGCGCGACGTATTCCACTCTTCGAATTTGCTATCAAGACAGAGCTGAAGCAACATAACCTCAATACTGCAGAAGGTCGCGTCAATGCCCTTAATGCAACAGCGCCACTCGTTGCTCAGATTCGCGATAAATCTCTCCGCCCGGAATACACACGTCTTCTTGCTGGGTGGCTCGGCGTTGAAGTTGAGATTGTTTCTCGCGCAGTTGCTCAAGGTGCACGAAATATTCCTGCACAACAGAGCAGCAATGAAACTCATGGAGATGAAGCGCAGAGCGATCACTCATGGCGTCCTGATCCACTTGAGCCAACTCTGATGCTCGAACGAGAAGTTCTCAAAGCCCGAGTTCAACTTCCAGCCCTCATGACTGCGTGGACATCTATTGAAGATGGTTCATTTACTCATCCGGCATATAAAGCCCTCGCTGCAACAATTAATTCACTTGGCGCTACTCGCGCATTTACTACTGAAGAGATTGCAGACCCTCAGATGAAGGCGCTCTTCACTGAATTATCAGTAGAGCCACTTCGCGCCGAAGGTGAAGTAACGGAGCGATACGTTGCAAGTATCGTCGCACGACTTCGCGAAGTCGGAATCAGCAGAGCGATTGCAGATCTCAAATCCCGCCTTCAGCGACTCAATCCCGTTGAAAATGGGGATGAATACAACGCCGCCTTCGCCCAATTGGTGGCCCTCGAAAGCGCCCGCCGGACCCTGCATGAATTGGCGGTCGGCAGCCTTTAATTTTGTCGCCCTCCCAGGCGTGCGATAGAGTGCCACCTCGCAAGACGTTAATCCCCGATAGCTCAACGGCAGAGCAGTCGACTGTTAATCGACAGGTTCTTGGTTCGAATCCAAGTCGGGGAGCTTCACCTTTTAGCCCTCAACTCAAGGCTAAAGAAGCTCTAAAAGTGATAACAGGAAAATCTCAGGTTCCTCGGGCAGTATGTGGCCTATGAAGAACTTCAAAACCGTCATCGCATTTGTAGTAGGTGCAGCAGTCGCCGGAACCATGGCCACCGCCGCAACATCACCATCGCCCTCTATAACAGCATGTGCTGATTCCCGTACGAAGGCTCTCTACCTCGCCACCAATGGCGCGTGTACATCTAACCGCACACCAATTGTTATCGGCAGCAGCTCATCATTGGATGCAAAGACAATCGCATCCCTCGTAACTCCATCAGTAGTCTCCATCGAAGTGACAACAACTTCAGGTGGTGGCACAGGCTCTGGATCAATTTATAAAACTTCAGCGACTTCAAGCTACATCGTTACCAATAACCATGTCGTCGCAGATGCGGCAACAGGCGGAACGATCACTGTCGAACTCGTCAATGGCGATCAGTTCAAGGCAACCATTGTTGGACGCGATGCCAATTACGATATTGCCGTCCTCAAGATCTCAGTTGGAAATTTACCGGCAATCGGAATTGGTGACTCTTCACAGGTAAGTGTCGGAGATCCAGTTCTTGCAATTGGTTCACCACTCGGTTTAGCAAATACCGTGACACAAGGAATCGTTTCATCTCTCAACCGCCCTGTAACAACAGGTACAACAGATTCTCAGTCATATGTAGATGCTATTCAGACAGATGCAGCAATCAATCCCGGAAACTCAGGTGGTGCACTTGTTGATGCTGCTGGACGAATGATTGGCGTCAACTCTGCAATTGCAACGCTGAGCTCTGGTAGCACAAGTGGAAGTATTGGACTTGGCTTCTCTATCCCTATCAATGAAGCTAAGCGCATCATCGATGAAATTATTGCAACAGGTAAATCAACTCGACCTGTTCTCGGTGTCTACTTCGACTCTACCTATACAGGTGTAGGAGCGAAGATCAGCAAGCTCAGCGCCGGAGAAGGTGCAGAGAAAGCTGGCATTCCAGTGGGATCAATCATCCGACAGATTGATGGAGTCAGAACACCTGATGCTGAGTCAGCGATTGTAAAGATTCGCTCATATGCACCTGGAACAACTGTCTCCGTAACGGTCGATCTTCCAACAGGTGGTCAGAAGACTTTCAAGATTCTTCTTGGATCTGCGCCAAGCTCTACTAATTAATTAGAGAGCGCGAGCTGAAGCGCCTGCACTTGGCAGGGATGTAAAGAAGCGTGGAGCTTTAAAGCCCTTGTCGCCGTAAGCTTTCTTGATTGCATCCTTCACAGGTTCAATCTGATCTGCCTTAATTAGTGCAATTGCGCTTCCACCAAAACCGCCACCGACCATGCGTGCGCCAAGTGCGCCTGCTGTTCGAGATGCTCTTACCGCTTCGTCGAGTTCCACACATGAAACTGTGTAGTCGTCACGAAGTGAGTTGTGTGATTCATTGATGAGGTGCCCAAGCGTTGCAAAGTCATTTGCACGAAGAGCGGCTACTGCATCTTTTACTCGCTGGATCTCTGTAACTGCATGTCGCGCACGGATGTACTCAGTCTCTGTCACCTCAGATTTGCGAGTAATTAAGAGCTCCATAGTGAGATGACGCATCGATGGAATACCGAGCTTTGCAGCTACTGATTCACAAGAAGCGCGACGTTCGGCATATCCACCATCAACGAGAGCATGATGTGCCTGTGTATCAATAATCAAGAGTTCAAGTCCAGCTGATGCCACATCAAAGGGGACTGACTCAGTCGTGAGATCACGGCAATCGAGAAGAAGCGCCGAACCTTCTCGTCCCATCAGTGAAACTGATTGATCCATGATTCCGCAAGGCATTCCAACGTAATCGTTCTCAGCCTTCTGAGTTGCACGTGCCAGATCTTCGAGAGATTTGCCAAGGTTAAAGAGAGAATTAAGGCCAACTGCCACCGAACATTCGAGAGCAGCCGATGATGAGAGACCTGCACCTGATGGAACATGGCCATCGACGAGAATGTCGACGCCGCTTGTAATTCCTAGTGTCCAGAGAACTCCAAGAACGTACTTCTCCCAATCGCCTGCACTGCCTGGCTTTACATCTTTAATATCAATGGTGAAGATGCGATTTTTGCGCTGCTGCGATGCAATACGAACCAAGCCATCACCATTCTTTGCAATGAGAGCAAAGGTGCGATCTGCAATGGCGAAGGGAAGGACAAATCCTTCGCTGTAATCGATGTGTTCGCCGATGAGATTAACTCGACCTGGAGCCTCTGCAAATACTTGCGCTGAGTGGCCGTAGAGTTCCTTAAAAGTCTCTTCTAAAGCAGACATTGACTAGAGCTTTACAGCTTTGAGTTGTTGAGCAGATTGCTCTGGCTTCATATCCATAATGAATGCACCCATCGCAGATTCAGATCCTGCGAGGTACTTCAACTTGCCTGGTGCGCGACGTACAGATGTGATCTGCCAGTGAAGACGCAGTAGATCGCGACCTTGGCGTACTGGCGCTTGATGCCACGCTGCGATATATGCCATCTCAATATCGAATACACCATCGAGTCGCTTCATTACTTCGAGAGCAATTGAAGGGAATGAATCGCATGCGGCAGGGGAGAGCTCTATGAGATCTGCGACCGGCTGCAATGGAACTACATGAATCTCAAATGGGTAGCGAGATGCATATGGTGTGTAGGCGACCCAGTGTTCGTTGCGAGCAATGATGCGAACGCCGTCACGGAGCTCTCGCGCAAGAACATCATCAAAGAGAACGTGACCTGTCTTCTCTTTATGTTCGCGAGCAACAGCAAGCATTTTTGCTACACGTGGTGGCAGATATGAGTAAGCGTAGATCTGGCCATGTGGATGTGCGAGCGTTACGCCAATTTCTTCACCGCGGTTCTCAAATGGAGCGATGTGCTCAACATAAGGAAGAGTAGAAAGTTCAGCTGTGCGATCACGCCATGCTTCGAGAAGTGTGCGAACTCGCTGTGGTGAAAGAGTCTTAAATGATCCGCCGTGGTCGCCGGTGAAGCAGATGACTTCGCACTTTCCAGCGGCAACGCCCTCATCAGTATCTGCTCCCACGAGATCAGGAAGTGCAAAATCGCCCATAGGCGGACGAAGTGATGGTGAGCGGTTATCAAAGACGACTACTTCATACTCAGATTCAGGAATTTCAGTAAGTAGCTCGCCAGTCGTTGGGCAGAGTGGGCAAAGTTCTTTCGGTGGCAAGAAGATACGTCCTTGGCGGTGTGCCGCCATCGCGACCCACTCATTTACAAGAGGATCAAGGCGGAGCTCGCCGATTCCTGGCTGCTCTTCCTTCTCGCGCTGATCTGCAACGGTACGAGATTGTCCTGCTGTGTCGTAATAGCGAATGGTGCGACCGTCATTCATTGTGCGGTCTGTCCGAGTTACTCCTGCAGAAAGTTCTTTAATCTCGTTCATAGTGAGGTTAGCCTATCTTGGCTAAGCCCAGTTGAGGGTGCGTTCGATTGCCTTCTTCCAACCGGAATATCCCTCTGCTCTCATCTCGGCAGTTGAAGCCGGGCTCCAGCGACGAGATTGCTGCCACTGCTTCTTCAACTCATCAGTATCAGACCAGACACCAACGGCGAGACCTGCAGCATATGCAGCGCCAAGGGCAGTTGTCTCGGTGATGAGAGGCCTAGTGATATCAATTCCCATAATGTCTGCCTGCATCTGCATGCAGAGTGAATTCGATGTAATGCCACCATCGACGCGCATCTCAGCCATTGGAACACCAGAATCTGCAACCATCGCATCCATCACATCGCGCGTTTGATAGCAGATGGCTTCCAGTGCTGCGCGTGCAAGATGTGCCTTTGTTGCAGCGCGTGTTAATCCGACGATGACTCCGCGCGCATCGCTGCGCCAGTAGGGAGCAAAGAGGCCCGAGAAGGCTGGAACAAAGTAGACGCCAGCTGTATCAGTAACAGTTGATGCGAGTGATTCTGTCTCGGCAGCGTTATTAATAATTCCTAGTTGATCACGGAGCCATTGAATTGCAGAGCCTGTCACTGCAACAGATCCTTCCAAGGCGTAACGCGCTGGCTGATCACCAAATTTGTAGCAGACAGTTGTCAGCAGCCCATTGGCAGAGCGGACAATATCTGTACCAGTATTGAGAAGGGCGAAGTTTCCCGTTCCATACGTCGTCTTTGATTCACCTCGATCAAAACAGACCTGCCCCACCATCGCAGCTTGTTGATCGCCAAGGATTCCTGCAATAGGAACTGCAGCACCGAGAGGTCCATGGGGATTGGTCTGAGCGTAAATTTCAGATGAGGATTTGATTTGGGGCAGAACTGAGCGCGGAACTTCCAAAATATCGAGCAACTCTTGATCCCAATCAAGGGTCTCAAGGCTCATCAATAATGTACGGCTGGCATTAGTCACATCCGTGAAGTGCACACCACCTTGGACTCCACCAGAGAGATTCCAGAGCAACCAGCTATCTACCGTTCCAAATCTCGCCGAACCTGATGCAATTGCTTCTTGCACGGATTGTGAATTTTTGATGAGCCAATGCATTTTGCTACCTGCAAAGTAAGGGGCGACAGTCAAGCCACTCTTATGAGTCAAAGTGGTACGCGCACTCTCTGGAAGTGATTCGAGGTAAGAGGCAGTTCGAACATCCTGCCAGACAATTGCATTATGGAGAGGCTCGCCTGTCGTGACATCCCAGGCAACCGTTGTCTCACGTTGGTTGGTAATTCCAATGGATGAGAGTTGGGATCCGAGGAGGTTCGCCTGTTTGAGCGCCCCTGAGATTACCTCTTGGGTTCGCTCCCAAATTTCAGCGGCATCATGTTCAACCCAACCGGCAGAGGGCATGATCTGGCGATGTTCTAGCTGATGTTGCCCAACAACCTTGCCGCTCTGATCAAAGATCATAAAGCGTGTACTACTTGTTCCCTGGTCCAAACTTCCCACGAATGCCATATCCTTAAGCCTACTCAATGCCCAGGGAAATCGGTAGACCTTAGATGTTTTCATCAGAACTTAGCCCCGAACAACGTGATGCTGCGATTCTTGCCCTCGGTAAAGAGGAGTTCGATGTTCTCGTTATTGGCGGTGGAGTCACTGGTGCGGGTGCAGCTCTCGATGCAGCATCTCGCGGATTAAAGGTCGCCCTCGTAGAGGCGCGCGATCTCGCATCTGGAACATCAAGCCGTTCGAGTAAATTAATTCACGGCGGACTTCGCTACCTAGAGCAATACGATTTCAAGTTGGTCCGCGAAGCGCTCCATGAGCGCGAACTCATGGTCTCATCGCTCAGCCCTCACCTTGTAAAGCCAGTTGGATTTCTCTACCCACTGCACGAAAAGGCAAAAGATCGCGCCTATGTCGGTGCAGGCCTTGCTCTCTATGACGTTCTCCGTGGCTTCCAGCGCGCCCTTCCATGGCACAAGCACATGTCGCAGAAGAAGATTGCCGAAATTGCACCATCGCTTCGCCAAGATATTGTTACGGGCGCAGTTAAGTATTACGACGCACAGGTAGATGATGCCCGCCATACGATGACAATTATTCGTACCGCTCGACGACACGGTGCAACTATTGCAACGCGCGTTGAGGTGGATCAATTAATTAAAGATGGAAAACGAGTTGTCGGTGCAACTTTGATAGACACTGTGACCGGAAAGAAGATCAAAGTATCTGCAAAGTCGGTGGTGATGTGCGCGGGCATCTGGAGCGATGAGATGCATGCAAAGTTTGGCATCACACCGGGCTACGGCGTAACAATGTCCAAAGGTGTTCATATCGTTGTTCCAGGTGATGCCATTAAATCCAATACTGGAATCATTTTAAAGACCGCCGTCTCAGTTCTCTTCATGATTCCATGGGGCGATAAGTGGATTGTTGGCACAACTGATACTCCATATGATGGAGATCGCGCCCATCCATATGCAACAACAGAAGATGTTCAATACATTCTTGATCAAGCAAATAAAGTTCTTGAGCCACAGCTAAAGCGCGAAGAGATCATTGGTGTCTACGCAGGTCTTCGCCCACTTGTAGCTAATAAGAAGGGCTCTGCAACAACAAAACTTTCACGCGAACACACCACAGATCGAAGCGCACCAGGTTTTGTCAGCATTGCAGGTGGCAAGTACACGACCTATCGCATCATGGGTAGAGATGCTATTGATCTGGCAATTACTGACCTTCGCAAAAATGTAAATCAATCATGCACTGAGAAACTCCCGCTAGTCGGCGCAGATGGCTACTTTGCACTTGTGCAACAGGCAGCTCAGATTGCAGGCGAATTCGGATTAGATCAGAAGACGGTCATCCACTTACTCGATCGCTACGGATCTCTCATCAGCGAAGTACTCCAGCTGATTACCGAAGAGAAGAAATTGGCTCAACCTCTTGCAGCCAACCTTCCCTACCTACGCGCAGAGATTGTCTATGCGGTGACCCATGAAGGTGCAATGTCCGTCGATGATGTGATTTCACGCCGTACGCGACTTGCCTTTGAAGCACCTAACGCTGCAATTGATCTCGCAGATGACATCGCATCGCTGATCGCTCCATATCTTGGTTGGGGCGCTAAAGAGAAGAAAGCTTCAATCGCTGAATACAAATCACAAGTTGCCGCAGAAGTTGAAGCGCTAGATGCCTTGGTGAAGGCTTAATTCTTAATCTGATTCTTGCAACCATCTGAAGCAACTGGCTTCGGAGAACTCTTCGGTGTTGGACTTGGCGCAGGGGTGGGTGCTGCGCCTTGTTCGAGCGTAAAGGTCACTGGAATCGCGACATCGCTATGAGTTCCTGAAGGATCGTTAAATCGAAGTTCACCATTCCATGTTCCAGCAAGATCTGTCTTGAGCGCAATCTTCCAATAACCACTCGTGGCTCGTGTAATCGATTGTGTAAATTTAAATGGAGTTACATTGGGTCCCGATACAAACTTCACATCACCTGTAACAACTGGAGAACCATCCGGGCGCAAGACTTGCAGCGAGAAGACCACATATTTATCAGTCGATGTGGCAACCATGTAATCCAAGAGCGCAGTCGATGTCTCGTTATGAGGCATCAAATCTGTCTCCTCAGGTATCCAGGTTCCTGAAGCAAGTGCGAGAAATGCCTCTTGGGTACCGCGGAAAACATTGAGATCTAAGCGACTTCCCGGCACGCCATACTTTGGCGCGATTCCACATGAGGTGTACTGCCAGACCACCCACTGCGCCTTACATGAAGAGGTTGTCCATGAATGTACGTAGCAACCAATGCTCTTCAGCCCTGGCTGCGCAGTTGGGATAGCAGGATTGATTGCATATTGGGCGAGCCAGAGTGGATATTGCGAAAGCTCTTTATCTCGAACCATCGCACTTTCTAGGAAAGTTGGGTAAGAGTAGAAGATCGGCGTGCGACCGGTCTTCTCTTTCAGCGCTGACATAAATGTCTTGGTCCATAAAGTGACTGCGCTCTTAGTAGCGCGCTTTGCACATGATTTATTGGAGCGATAGCGAATGCAGTTATTCTCTAAATCAAGTGCATATGGAAGATCCATCTCGTTATAGCCACCGAGTGAGGCAAGGCGCCAGATAACTTTCTGTGCTTGAACATTTGCATCTTTAGCGATAGCAGAGCTCGATGAGACATCAGGTAATAGGGCATAGTGATAAAAGCCGGTATAGATTCCTGCCTCTTGCGCACCTCTGCGATCGGCTTCAACATATTTCAATGAGAGTCGATCAGCATCCTGGCGAGAATCAGAGGCTTTGATCATCACAAAGCGGAGACCTGCTGAATGCATCTTTACAAAGTTGATTGGTTTATCACTCGGATGTTGCCAACGGCTGATATCTGCGCCATGGATGCGATCACCGGGACCGGCAGCAAGTGGAAGCGCTTCCTGAGGAGCTGCGTTCGATGGTGGAGCTGTAATTGGGAATGAGAGCATGACGCAGGCAGAGATTGTGGCTGCGAGTTTTCGTGCGCGCATTTACTTCTCAATAATGACGACAGAGATTCCAAAGATATCTCTGATAACGCTTGCAAGTTGTGGAGCCATCCGAAGGCGGGCTTCTCGGTAATCATGTCCCATCGCAAGCTTTGCTGGATCTGAGAAATCTAGAGTCAGACGACCATTATCAAATGATTCAAGGCGGCCATCGAAGAATGCCATCCACGCAATGCGGTTAGCTCTCTCTAATTGATCGAGAACTTCATTCCACCGAGCGCGAATATCTGCAACGGTAAGTTCGGTGGCCATACCCCGACTTTACCGCAATGGTTTTAAATTGCGTGCTCGCGAGGAGAGCCGAGCCATTTGTAGTACTCAGATGCCAAGATCACGCGCATATTTCTGCCTTTCTCATGAACAACGTGGAGATGTTGGGCTATTCGAGTAATTGTCTGCTCCACCGATTTTTCGCTGACAAATCGTGTTCTTCCAATATCGGAGTTGCTCAATCCAAGAGCTAAGAGGCGAAGTGTCTCAATCTGAATATCTGTCAAAGAGTTCAGAGATGAGTCCCAATCATTGGCCAACCAACCGGTACGGGCATCGCTCTTATTGGAGGCATCTATGGCGCTACGAATCTGATGGAGATCTGTCAGCGCTGACTTTTCGATGATCTGCGTTCCACGGGGGAGCGTTGCCTCTTTGATTCCATAGAGACGTAAATCTGGTGAATCAGTTAAGAGAGTGATTCCGACAACGGGATGCAATTTTCTGAAGCTCTCCATAAGGTCAATACAGGATTGATCGCACCCTTGAAAGTTAATCAGTACAGAGTCTGGGTGCGCCACCTTGAAGAGCTGCAAGGCGCTCTCAGGGTCAGATGCTTGGCCGACAATATCGAGCCCCTGCATGCGAAGTGAATCTGCAAGCGTTGCTAATTCGAAACGATTGCAGTCGAGTATGAGAACGCGAGGCTTATCAATGTGAAAGTTATCCATGGAGCGACGGTATCGAGAGAAAACGACGGAAAGTGCTTTTGTGATGGTCTTGTGAAGTTAACGTGAACCTACTTCAGGGTAAGCCCGCATTATTTGAGGATTGACGCTACCGCTTGCGGAATTGCATCGACAATCATTGGTGCATTTACTGGCCCACCGCGAGATGCAAGAAGAGCTGCTTGGTTATGGATAAAGGCTCCGGTGGCGGCAACATCAGCAAGGCGTTTTACATCATTCAGAATTTCAATGTAATTAGTTGCAACGAGTGCGCCAATAATTCCAGCAAGTACATCACCGGATCCTGCAGTTGCAAGCCACGGTGTGGCCACTGGAAGTTCGATGAGGTAGCTATCTTGTGCGACGACAGTCTTTGAGCCCTTTAAGAGAACAGTGACTGCCAATAACTCGGATGCTTTCTGCGCCCATTCACGTGGATTGGATTCAATAAGTTCTGCGCTGGCAATGACGCCGCGTTGAGCAAGTAGCTTAGAAAGTTCTCCACTATGAGGAGTGATGAGAGTTGGCTGATCTAATGAGCCAGCAAGATAGAGAGCACCTGCATCGAGAACGGTAGGAACGCTCTGGCGATTTAACAATACAAACCAACGATGACGCAACCATGTAGTGAAGTCACTATATTTTTTAGAGTCGATTCCAGAGCCGGCAAGCCATGCCGTTACCGGACCTGGTTGAACAATGGCCTCTGGTGAGCGGTGAAGAACCAGGTGGGCAAGACCAGAGTTGCTATGGAAACGAAGTGCGCCTAGCCCAGTGGCAGTTGCAGCACTTGATGTCAGTACAGCCGCTCCTGGAAATTTAGCCGAGCCCGTTATCGCGCCAAGCGTTCCTCGAGAGTACTTATGATCGAGGGCGCTCGGAACAATGATGCACTTTGCTGCATCCTTCGACTTCCATAACTTTGTAGCCATATTAGAAAGTCTAAGGCTTGGAAATTGCTTAAGCGAATTTACCGATTTTAAATGCTGCTAACTCACTTGCAGGTCGACTTGCTCCACCATGTTGGCCATTGAAGCCAGCTGTGCCATCTCTTCCGCAGAGCCCCTTAATCACACTAGCTCCACCTGGGTGGCGATTGATCCACTTTGTGAGGTCATAAACATTTCCGTTGATTGCAGACCAGCAGCTTGCAGCCGTGGCATGCTTCTTAAGATCTGCTGAGTTATATGTTCCGGCGACCTTGCTTCTTGCTGTTGCCTGCGGAGTTGCCTTGGTAGTTGAAGTCGCTGATGCAGAATTGAGAGCAGCGAGCTTTCCTTCCCAGACTGCTTGTGCACCGGTATGTCCTGTAAGGAATGTAAGTCCTAGTACGGCAATTGCTGCAAGAACTGTTGTATGTCCAAGCGGTGTGACAACACGCGAACGACGACCCTTTGTGGAGCGGTACCACACGAGAGTAAGCACCATCAAGATAAATGCTGCATACGTGAGAAGTGATCCCCAATCTGCGTGCTTAACCGGTGTGCCAATATTCTCAGCGAGTGCTTCACCAGATTGCTTTGCAACGAGAACTGCTGCAGATCCAAGGACGATCCCGACTGTTGTAATAAAGGAATATTGACTCTTGAGCTTAGGCATGTAAATAAGAGCGATAAGCGCGGTTGCAGCAAGCGGAAGAATTACGACTGCGAAGTGGACGATGAGAGCATGAACAGGTAAGCCTGAGATTGTGTACAAGAGTGATTCCATGTCCTTATTAAGACATAACTCAGTGAAAGTTCAGGGATAGAACCCTGTGAAATTGCCGATAACATTGCCAAATGCGCTCACACCTCATCTTCATCACAGGGCTGGCACTCGCTGCATCCTTTATGCCTGCCTCTGCCGAAACGCTCAATGCAGATCAGAAGATGGTTCTTATCAAGACAATCGGCGGAACAATCTCACCTAAATCAGTTCTTGCATCCGATAACGGCCTCATTAGCGCGCACAACATGATGTACAGCCACAGCGTCACGATTTATGATGCAAATAAGGCAGAGCTGATTGCAACAATTCCAGACACTATAGTTCTCTCGGATTTTGGATATTCAAAATATTCAGGGAGCTATAAGGGAGCGCCGGTCGAAGGCTCATACTCTCCCGATGGAAAGTATCTCTATTTCACTAACTATGCGATGTATGGAAAAGGTTTCAACAAAGAAGGTCATGACACATGCTCTCCCGCATCAGGGTATGACACAAGTTTTCTCTCTCGCGTTAATCTAGAGAGCAAGAAGATAGATGCTGTCTTTCCAGTGGGGTCAGTCCCAAAGGTTGTGAAGGTAACCCCGAATAACAAGTACATCCTCGTAAGCAATTGGTGCTCGTATACCGTCACCGTGATCTCTGTGGAGAGTGGCAAGACCGTTAAGTCGCTCAAGATTGGGCGCTATCCACGCGGAATCGCTATCACTGACGACAGCCACTATGCCTATGTGGCCGAGATGGGTGGATCAAACGTTCATCGAATTGATCTCAGCGACTTTTCGAAGACTTTGATTCCAGTGGGGCCAAATCCTCGTGCAATCGTTCTATCTCCTGATGGAACCAAGATGTACATCACTATGAATGTTTCAGGAAAAGTTCAGGCGTGGGATCTAACCAATAACAAATCAATTAAGAGCGTAAAGACTGGAGAAGCAGCTCGTAGCTTGGATATCTCAAGTGATGGTTCAGCTCTCTTCGTTGTTAATTTTAATAGCGATACTGTTTCCAAAGTTCGCGCCTCTGATATGAAGACTCTGCAGACGATTAAAGTATGTAACGAACCTATCGGGGTTACCTACGATTCTTCGACAAATCGAACATGGGTTGCTTGTTATGGGGGAGCACTTAAGGTCTTTTCAAATAATTAAGAGTGAGGCGGGTCGGGCTCGAACCGACGACGACCGAATTATGAGTTCGGGGCTCTAACCAACTGAGCTACCGCCTCCAGTGTTACTGGATGTGTGCAGATTCTATAGGGCTAAGCGTGAGCCTCTGCCCATGCTCCCTCAAGCGTTTGTGTGAAAGCCTCAAGTGGCTGAGCCCCAGAAATCCCATATTTCATATCTACAACAAAGAATGGAACTCCTGTTGCGCCAAGTTGGGATGCCAGAGAGCGATCGGCATTCACTTCATCACGAAAGGCTTCGCTATTGAGAACTGTTTCAATCTCACTCTGATCGAGACCAATCCCATTTGCGACTGAGATGAGATCTTCACGAGAGAAGAGCGGGAGAGAATTTTCAAAGTAAGCGGTATACATAGCCTCAAGCAGCTCATCTTGCTTATTAATCGTTGCTGACCAGAGCAGAAGGCGATGGGCATCAAATGTATTGCCTGAAAGCGTTTCATCGAGGTTGTAACAGAGACCTTCGCCGTCAGCGATCGCACAGACATTTGCCTGCATCTCTTTTACTTTCTCCGACGGCATCTGATACTTATCAGCTAGGTAATCTGCAGTTCGAACTGTTGATGCGATATCTGGCTGGAGTTGGAAGGCGCGATGGCGAATAGTGACCTGGTCGCGATGCTCAAAGAGGGAGAGCGCCTTCTCGAGGCGGCGTTTTCCGATGAAACACCAGGGACAGACAACATCGGACCAGACATCGATAATCATATGCGGGAGTTTAACAGTCAGAACTTCTACCCATCTTTGATGGGCAAAGATAGACTCAACCCATGATTCATTTGAGCCAGAACCGTTCTTCAATCATCTTTGAAGAGGGAGACGAGACTCTCTCAATCGTTCATTGGGGAAAGAAAGTTGGCTCACTTAACGCGGCCAGTGAGAGCGCACTCTCATCGGCGATTCATAAGCCACATTTTCACGGCGGCTTAGATGTTGCGCCACGTAACCTCGTACTTCGCGAACATTCACGTGGATTTATTGGCCATCCCTCACTTCGCGGCCACCGATCAGGTGTTGCATCATCTAATCGCTTCGCCCTTAAAAGTGCGTCTCAGAAAGACCAAACTTTGGTCGCAATCTTCTTCGATTCCATTGCTGAGATTAAGATTGAATTAACGTATTCATTGACTCCGAGCGATGTTTTGTTGATTGATGCCATCGTTACCAATAAGGGCTCTTCTGATTATTTCCTCGAGCATTTTCTTTACTGGCTCCCTCTTGCGGAACAAGCCGATCAGGTTCTAGATTTCTATGGACATTGGACGAAAGAGCGCCAACCGCAACGTCGCGATATTGCTTACGGTCTTACCTCCCGTGAAGGATTCGAAGGTCGCTCGGGACACGATTACACGATTACTCAAATCGCACTCAATAACTCAACCAACTTCCGCAGCGGCCAATCATGGTCACTTGCAATGGCATGGTCTGGAAATAATATTCACCACGTCGAACGTTTAATCGATGGCAGTAAGGCGATTGGTGCAGGCGAATACCTTCTTCCCGGTGAAGTAATTCTTAAAGCGGGGGAGAGCTACACCGCGCCTCGCGCAGTTGCCTCATTTAGCGATGAAGGTCTCGATGGCTTGACCGGTAACCATTACGACTGGATTCGAAGCCGTAGCAATCACATTACTAAGGTGCGCCCACGCCCACTGACACTCAATATGTGGGAGGCGGTCTACTTCAACCATAGCTTCGATGGAATTAAGAAGATCGTTGATAAGGCTGCAGAGATTGGCGTTGAACGCGTTGTTCTCGATGATGGGTGGTTCGGGGCACGTCGCAATGACACGCTAGGTCTCGGCGACTGGGTTGTCTCTAAGGATGTTTGGCCTGATGGACTTCAGCCAATCATTCAATACATCAACGATAAAGGAATTGAATTCGGCCTCTGGTTTGAGGGCGAGATGGTCAATGCTAATTCCGATCTCTATCGCGCTCATCCTGATTGGATTCTGCAAGAGCCTGGTCGTATTCCGGTGGAAGGTCGATGGCAACAAGTTCTTGATCTCACTAAAGAAGGTGCCTATAACCACGTTCTTAATCAAGTTGATGCAGTGTTATCTGAGAACAACATCGCATATATCAAGTGGGATCACAATCGACATCTCTCAGATCCGATCAGTGATGGTCGCGCCGTTGTGAAGCGACAGACAGAGGCGATCTACCGTTTATTTGATGAACTCAAGCGTCGCCACCCGGGACTTGAAATCGAATCGTGTGCCTCAGGCGGCGGTCGAGTAGATCTTGGAATGATTGAACATGCCGATCGCTTCTGGACTTCAGATCAAAATGATCCACTAGAGCGCCAACAGATACAGCGTTGGAGCGCGATGGTGATTCCACCAGAGTTCCTTGGCACCCACATTGGACCTACAACTGGCCACCAGATGCATCGCACACATGACATCTCCTTCCGCGCCATCAATGCACTCTTTGGCCATGCTGGAATTGAATGGAATATCACCGAAGCATCTGAGAGTGATCTCGAAGTCTTAAAAGCATATGTTGCTTTCTACAAGACGAATCGCGATCTTCTACATTCTGGAGATATTGTCCGTAGCGATGTCATTCTCGGAAATGCCCAGATGTATGGAACTGTTTCTAAGGATAAGAGGCGAGCTGTATTCACTTATATGCAGCTCACATCACTTGATAACTTCGGTCCGCTAGTAGCGACATTCGATGGCCTTGCTCCTGATGTGACCTACACGGTAGCCATTAATGAAAATCTCAGTGCACCGGCGTTCTTGCAGAAAGTTCATCCAGGGTGGTGGCCGACTGTAAAACTCACAGGAGAGCAACTTGCCTCGATTGGTTTACAGCTTCCAGTGACTAAACCTGAGAGCGGATTGATCTTCGAGATTACTGCTTAATCTTTCTCTGGGTGATCCCAAAGAATAAGAACAAGCGACACCAAGGTAAACCCAAAGAGAAGATCCTCTAAAGGCGCGGATGCGATACGAGGACCCAGAATTGCATCAGGGGAGTACATCACTATATTGCGCGATGTCAGCCACCAGTTGGTAATCAGTTGGAAGAAGATGATGATTGCATATGAGGTCCAATAGCGCTTAGTGAGCAATAAACGTGTACGAGCAATGAAGAGATCTGTCACGATCGCAAGAATGACGCCAGTGATTGCAATAGCGGTATAAGTCATCTACGACCCCAATGTGGGTTCACTTTGATGACCGCTTCAATCGTCATCAGCGCCGCAATAGGAACGATGATGAAAAATAGGTATTCCTCGATTGGGATACAGAATGGACCGTAGATTCCGAGAATTTGATTGCGATCAAAGAACCAATGACCCGCTCGAATTGCGTAGGCGTCCCACCCAATAAATATGGCTGCAACAGGAAGGATCGAAGCAGCGGCTCGCTTCCATCGCTTAAGAACACCCACCTTAAGAATCACCTCAAGCCAGAAGGAGCCACAGATGGTGAAGGCGAGCATCGCCACGTATCCGAATTTCTCCATGCTTTATCTTCTCACGCGATAGCCTTGAACAATGCTCAAGCGTTTATCTGCAATCGCGATTTCTCTGACCTTGCTCCCAATTTCATCGGCAAGTGGAGCTCCTATCTATCTCTTTCCTGTCGCAGATTGCAAAGTTGATTACGCCAGGGCCCATCATGATTACGCAGCGACAGATATTTTGACCGATGCTGGCTGTAAATTTGTGGCCCCGATTGCTGGCGTTGTAGATGAAGTCAACCGAGTTGATTTATGGAAGAGCCCACCGAATAATGGAATTGATCGTGGCGGATTATTTGTTTCGATTATCGGCGCTGATGGAGTTCGGTATTACGGCTCACACCTACGTAGTATTCCCTCAAGCATTCAACCGGGCGTAGCCGTTAAAGTGGGTCGCGTTTTAGGAGCAGTCGGCGCAACTGGTAGCGCTCGAGGCACACACCCACACCTTCACTTTGGAATCTCATGGCCAACACCGGCAGATATTTGGTGGGTTCGTCGTGGTGAGGTTTTACCTTGGAAATATCTCGATGCGTGGAAGAAAGGAAAAGATCTCTCACCTGTAAAGGAAGTTGCTGCACGTAAAGCTAAGGTGGGAGAGATTCCACCGGTTCCAGCTAAGTAATTATTGAGGGCAAAGAAAAAACCCCGCCGATTTCTCGACGGGGTTCTTCGTAAGTGTAATTAGGCTGGGTTAACTGCGTCTGCCTGAGGACCCTTAGGACCCTGGACAACCTCAAATGTAACTGCCTGACCCTCTTCAAGGCTCTTGTATCCGTTGCCCTGGATTGCTGAGTAGTGAACGAAAACGTCCTGTCCTCCGCCATCAACTGCAATGAATCCGAATCCCTTTTCAGAGTTGAACCACTTAACTGTACCTGTTGCCATTTATTTCTTATCCTTCGATATGTGGGGCGATAAATATCTCTATCGCCAGTCTTCATCTTGCCTACAGCCATACCGAGTAAAGATTTAAGCCTTAACAAACGGGTACTGATTTAAGCGTCCGACTAGGCATAAGGGTACTAGAGGTCGGTGAGATTGCATACTCCTTGGCCTTTCACAGGCTATTCACTTCACGCTCAATACGGGTCGGTAATACACTGAAAACATGAGCAACAACGATTTCAACCCAGCAAATAGCCCGATTATCCAGATTGAACGCCGTAAGGCGGTAGCAATCATCGCAGCAGCTGCAATCCTCGCATCTGCATTAGGTATTGGATTGGCAAAGGTTGGATCGGGGTTTGCATCGCGAACAACCAATGGAATCACCGTCACTGGCTCTGCAAAGACATCTGCAACTGCAGATAACGTTGTATGGACACTCAATGTCTCACTGACGCGTCCAACAGTTGCAGCTGCAGTAACAAAGGTTGGCAGCGATGTTGTAGCCGTCTCTAAGTACCTCACAGATGGCGGAGTTACTGCCGGAGATATCACTCTCGGCTCTGTATCAACGTATGCAAATGAAGAGTATTCCAATGGAAATAGCACAGGTCGTATCTTGAACTACCGCGCAAACCGCGATGTCGTAGTGCGCTCTAAGGATGTTCAATTAATTGCAAAACTTTCTCAGGGAATTGGCTCGCTCTTGCAGACTGGAGTCAGCGTAAATAATTACGGACCGCAGTACTACATCTCAACACTTCCTTCCTTGCGCCCTCAACTTCTTGAAGAAGCGATGAAGGATGCAAAGGTTCGCGCCGAGGCAATTACAAAGGCTGTTGGCGGAAAGGTTGGATCAGTTCAATCTGTGCGCGCCGGCGTATTCCAGGTAACTACACTTGATTCAACAATGACAGCAGATGGTGGCGCTTACGACACCTCAAGCATCGAGAAGACCGTAACCTCAACAGTTTCTGTCACCTTCGCTGTAAAGTAATTCTCTATGCAGTATGCACTTGCGGTTGATATCGGTGGAACAAAAGCCACAGTTGCAACAGTTGATACCGCCTTTAACATAATTGCGCGTCGAGAGATCTCTACTGGATCAGCACTTGATTTAGAGTCAGCTTTAGAGGCTGCTACGAATGAAGTCATTGATGCAACTGCCGGGGAATTAATCGGAGTTGGTATTGGATCTGCCGGTCCACTTGATGTAACTGCCGGAACAATTAGCCCGGTTAACATTCCAAGTTGGCGCCCATTCACAGTTGTTGACTTCTTCCGTACGCTCACAAAATCAGAGAATGTGGTCTTGCATGGTGATGGCATGGCTGTTGCAGATGCAGAACACCAACTTGGCGCAGGTCGTGGCAGCGAAAACATGCTCGGCATGGTTGTCTCAACAGGTGTCGGTGGTGGACTCGTTCTCAATGGAAAATTGATCTCTGGTGAATCAGGAAATGTAAGTTTCTTCGGCCATCACTCGATAAACCACACCGGCATTACCTGCGTATGCGGCCGTGTTGGATGCGTTGAAGCTTATGCAAGTGGTCCAAGCATGGTCAGGCGTGCGCAAGAACTTGGTTGGAGCTCTGAAAAAGCTGACTTCATTACCCTTGCCGAATCTGCTCGTAAGGCAGATTCACATGCCCGCAAGGCAATTGATGAAGGTGCGCACGCTCTTGCAGTTGGAATCATTAATGTTGCTGCAATTGCCGATCTTGAGTTAGTTGTGATCGGCGGGGGAGTATCACATGCGGGTGAGGTCTACTGGGAGCCGCTTTTAAAGTACATCGCCTCTGAATCAACTCATATTTCCTTCTTAAAGGAATTAAAGATTAAAAAGGCAGAGCTCTTGCGTGATGCTGGATTACTTGGCGCCGCATTAGGAGTCTTGCGACCCTAGTAATTTCTAAAGCGGAATATTGCCGTGATTTCCACGGCGATGCGGAGCAGATGCAAGCGCTTGAACTAAAGCGGTACGTGTGCGATTTGGTTCGATGACCTCATCGACAGCGCCAATTTCAACTGCAGTGTTGATGCCGCCTGAAACTCGGTCGTGTTCTGCTGCTAGTTCTAACTCCATTGCAGCGCGCGCTTCCTCTGGCAGATCAGCAAGCAGCCGGCGGTGCAATACGCGCACAGCAGCAACTGCGCCCATTACTGAAACCTCTGAGGTTGGCCATGCAAATGTTCGCGTTGCACCCAAGGACTTTGAATTCATTGCAACATAAGCTCCGCCATATGCCCGACGAGTAATCAGCGTGACGCGTGGGGCAACTGATTCTGCAAAGGCGTGGAGCAACTTCGCGCCACGGCGAACTGCGCCCTCCCACTCTTGTCCAGGGCCAGGTAAGAATCCAGTGACATCGGCAATGACAACCATTGGAATTCCGAAGGCATCACAAGTGCGTACAAAACGAGCTGCTTTCTCTGCAGCGGCTGCATCGAGAACTCCACCGATATGCGCAGGGTTATTCGCAATTACACCCACGGTGCGACCGCCGAGGCGACCAATCACGGTCGACATATTCTCTGCCCAGACAGGAAGTAGCTCGAGCTTCTCGCCATCGCTATCGAGAATTGCATCGATAAGCGGATGCACCTCATATGAACGCTTCTCTACCGGTGGAACATGAACGCTTAAATCAGTATCAGTGATATCTGATGTGAAGTGTCCTTGATCAGCAAAGAGCGAGACGAGATCTTGAATCTCACTAAAGGCGACATCTTCCGTTGGTGCAATTACATGGGCAACACCGCTATTTTTTGAATGCGCTTCAGGTCCACCTAGAGCTGCAATATCAATATCTTCACCGGTCACCGATTTAACTACATCAGGGCCGGTGACGAAGATGCGCCCCTCTGGAGCAAGAACAACGACATCGGTCAGTGCAGGACCGTAGGCGCCACCGCCTGCAGTAGGTCCGAGTACCAGTGAGAGCTGAGGAATGCGACCGCTGGCAAGGACCATCGCTTGAAAGACTTCGCCAAATGCATTGAGCGAGAGGACTCCATCGCTTAAACGCGCACCACCTGAGTGCCAAATTCCGATTATAGGAAGTTGATAGGCCATCGCTTCACGATAAGCGGCGAGGATGACATTCGAACCTTCGATTCCTAACGCACCAGATTTTGATGTTGCATCGGATGCGAAGACAACAACTTTATTTCCATTGATGGCGCCTGTTGCGGCAATCATTCCGCAATCAGTGCGCGGGAGTAAGAATTGAAAAGTATCTGCATCAATGAGGCGCTTGATGCGGACCTCAGGATCACGGGCATCTAATGCGATGGGATCGCTCATGCCTAGAGTGTATAACTTAGAGAGAGTTAAATACGAGGACGACGTTATGGCCACCGAAGCCAAATGAGTCGTTCAACGCAGCGATATCACCTGTAGGAAGTGCGCGAGGTGTGTCGCGTACAACATCTACAGTCACAGCTGGATCTAAGTTTTCGATATTAATTGTTGGTGGTGCAAGGCGATCTTGAAGCGCCTTCACGAGGAATACAGATTCAATAGCACCGGCTCCACCAAGGAGATGTCCAGTCATTGACTTCGTTGCAGATACTGCAACGTGATCCGCATCTGCGCCGAGGGCCTTACGAAGTGCATTTGCTTCTGCAACATCTCCTGCAGGAGTTGAGGTCGCATGAGCGTTGAGGTGAACAATATCTTTTGCTGTCATTCCAGCGTTCTGAAGTGCAAATTTAATTGCACGTTGCACTCCTGAACCTTCAGGATCTGGTGCCGCAATGTGATAACCATCAGATGTAAGACCTTGACCGCTGATCTCACAGTAAATCTTTGCACCGCGAGCTTTAGCGTGCTCATACTCTTCAAGTACAAGAATTCCGCCGCCCTCACCAAGTACAAATCCATCGCGATCGCGATCGTATGGACGTGAAGCGCGGGCTGGATCATCATTACGAGTCGAGAGAGCCTTCATTGCAGCAAAGGCAGCCATTGGAAGTTGGTGACATGCCGCTTCGACTCCGCCGGTGACGACGATTTCGGCGCGGTTGTTCTTAATCATTTCAAAGGCATATCCAATTGCTTCAGCACCTGAGGCACATGCAGAGACAGGCGTGTGGACGCCAGCCTTAGCTTGAAGCTCAAGACCAACATTTGCAGCTGGTCCATTAGGCATCAACATTGGAACTGTATGAGGACTGACGCTACGAGCGCCCTTCTCATTGAGAATATTAAATTGATCCATCAGCGTGATGACTCCGCCGATACCTGATGCGATCACAACACCGAGACGCTCTTTATCGAGATCGTCGGGAGATCCAGCATCTTTCCAAGCTTCGCGAGAGGCGATGAGGGCAAATTGTTCAGAGCGATCGAGGCGGCGCATCTCAACGCGCTCCATCTGCTCAGATGGTTCTGTCGCAACGCGCGCAGCGAAATGCACTGGAAGCATTTCACGCCAATCATCGGTAAGGAGGCGGACTCCGCTCTGGCCGGCAAGAACTGCCTTCCAGGTTGAATCGACATCTCCACCGAGAGGTGTGGTTGCACCGAGACCGGTGACCACTACGCGACGCTGTGACATACCTTTAATTCCTTACTTAATTCGTTATTAGTTAGATGCGTTGACGATGAAGTTAACGGCGTCGCCTACTGTGACGAGCTCAGTTACCTTCTCATCAGGAATCTTCACACCGAAACGCTCTTCACATGCAACTACAACTTCAACCATGCTGAGTGAGTCAACTTCGAGATCTTCTGTGAAGTTCTTATCGAGTTCGATTGATGCTGCTGGGATACCAGCTACTTCTTCAACGATCTCCTTGAGTCCTGCAAGTACATCTGCTTGTGCAAGCGCCATTATGTTCATCCTTTTCTATTGCTGATTTACTTTATACATCTGAACGTCTATGTGAACAGGGTTTTATTCTCTCCGAAAATAACGGCTACTTCCTAGTACCCGCGTGGAAAATCATTAATTTTTTATGGTTTTGGAGGAAGTTTGACTACTTGTCCCGCATAAACGAGACCTGCGCCATACCCAATAAGAAGTGCAATCTTTCCGTGGAGCTCAGGATGTTTCTTGAGAAGTGCATCCATAGCTAGGGGAATCGAAGCGGCAGATGTATTTCCGTTGGTGCGAATGTCATCGGCGATGATGACGCGCTCGGGCATATCCATCTCTTTCGCCATTGTTTCGATGATTCGAATATTTGCTTGGTGAGGAATAAAGGCATCGATGTCGTTCACGGTGAGACCAGCAGCATCGAGGGCCTTAAGCGCCGCCTTGCTCATTGAAAATACTGCCCAGCGAAAGACCTTCTGTCCCTCTTGAGAGATATTTGGCCACTTCACATCTGCCTTGGTGAGCTGAGTTTCAGTATTGCGAACATCAATCCATGAAGGGTTCATCTGAATCGCATCGCGGCTATCAGCATCTGATCCCCATTCAACGGGTCCAATACCTGCTTCGTTAGATTCACCAATGATTACTGCTCCAGCACCATCAGCGAAGATAAATGCCGTTGCACGATCAGATGGATCTGTGAAATCTGAAATCTTCTCCGCGCCAATAACAAGAACCTTCTTTGATGTGCCTGCCTTCACAAAGTCATGGGCCATAGAAACTGCATAACAGAAACCAGCACAAGCGGCGTTGATATCAAAGGCTGCAGCCTTTGGATTACCAAGGCGCTGCAAGAGCGCAGTTGCAGCAGATGGCGCCTGAAAAGGAAAGGTAATAGTTGCAACGATGACGGTATCAACATCATCAATTGTTAAGTGCGCATTCTTCAAGGCATCTTCTGCCGCCCAAATCGCCATATCAAGAAGAGTCTCTGATTCATCTGCAAAGCGACGGCTCTCGATTCCGGTGCGCTGCTGAATCCACTCATCGCTTGATTCGATGCGATCGACGATCTCTGAGTTAGGTACGAGTCGCTTTGGGCGATAAGAGCCGACTGCGAGTATCTGACTTTCGCTACCTGTACGTGTCTTGATGCTCAACTTACTTACCTCCATGTGTAAGAGCGAATGCAGATGCTGCTTCAAGTTCTGCCGGTGACTTCAACGCTAATTGTTCGATAGTAGGAACAGCTCGCTTAATAAGTCCAACGAGAGTTCCAGCTGGAGCGACTTCAATTACTCCTGACACGCCTTGTGCAGCAAGCGTCTCCATGCAGAGATCCCAACGAACAGGGTTTGCAATCTGATTAACGATGCGATCGAGAATTTCGCGGCCAGATGTAATAACGGCTCCATCTTTATTCGAGATCACTCCAACGTGGGCATCGCTCACCTGCATGCTCGCAGCAAGTGCGCGCATCGGTTCGACTGCCGGTTGCATATAAGAAGTATGGAACGCTCCTGCCACCGCAAGCGCTCGGACACGTGCGCCTTCTGGAGCAAGTGAGGCAAGGGCTGCGAGATCTCCAGCAGCGACAATTTGGCCGCCTCCGTTGTCATTTGCCGCAACAAGTCCAGCGTCAGCAATCGCTTTAAGAACTACCTCGCGATCTCCACCGAGCACGGCAGACATGCCTGCAGGGGCAAGTGCGGCAGCTTTTGCCATCTCAACTCCGCGAGTGCGTACTAACTTCATTGCATCAAGGGGAGTAAGAACACCGGCAAATGCTGCAGCTGTAATTTCACCTACAGAGTGGCCTGCGACGAGAGAAAATTTTCCATTAACACCGAGGGCGCGACCACTTAATAATCCTGCTGCAACGATAAGCGGTTGAGCATTGGCGGTGTCTTTAATCTCTTCCGCATCTGCATGAACTCCGAGATGAACGAGATCTAGACCAATTGCATCAGACCATTCAATCAATAGCTCTTTGCTCTGCGCATCCTCAATCCAAGGAGCGAGCATTCCTGGAGTCTGAGCTCCTTGCCCGGGGGCGATAATTGCTAGCACTTGAGAAATATATTGCGTTGGCAGATATACCGCCTAGTACTCAGCGAGTTAGTGGCGTGTAACGAGCCACACCTGAGCGCAATGTGGGGCGACAGATACCTTTACTTCAGGTTGTTGGATCTGTGGTTCATGCATCGTCACCGTAGATGCAGCGTCGAATATTCGTCGATAGCTAGATCCCCACTGCGAATTAGGAAGGGTAAAGAATGTCTCTTCACTTGATGAGTTAAGAAGTAGAAGTAATCCGCGATCTGGTCCTGCATCGATAAAGACCGTCAAGCTGCGCTTATCTCCATCGCCCCAATGTTCATCAGTCATCTCACGTCCGCCGAGGCTAAACCAGGCAATATCTTTTCTCTGAGTTCCAAGGTCAACGCGGCCGGTGAAGAATTCAGCTGCGATATCTGCAAGATAAGTTTTACGAATGCGTGCAAGTTCTGCGACCGCCTCACGCATATCAATCTCTTCATCATTGAGATCCCACTTATTTGCCCAACCACCCATAAATGTTTCGGGGGAGTCTGGAATACCAATATGCATATCTCGAGGCATGGAGTAAGAATTATTAGATCCATTTTGCGAACGTGAAATCTCATCACCCATCGTGATCATAGGAACACCTGCTGAGAGCATTAACGTTGCCATAATCGATTTCTTCAGAGAGTGGCGATATGAGTTGATAGTGGGATCGTCGCTTGGTCCTTCAACTCCAAGATTCCATGTGCGGTTATCGTTGGAGCCATCGCGATTATCTTCAAGGTTGGGATCATTATGCTTCTGCGAATACATCACGAGATCTGCAAGGCTAAAACCATCATGTGCTGTAACGAAGTTGATTGATGATGTTGGGCCGCGGTAATAGAAGATGTCAGATGAGCCGCTGATTCCAGATGCGAGGTCAGATACACCTTCCCCATATCCACGCGCTAAGTCACCGAGCCAGAATTGGCGAACCGAGTCGCGATAGCGGTCATTCCACTCACGCCATGGATGCGGAAAATCTCCCAACGAGTAACGAGTGATATCCCACGGCTCTGCAATCATTTTGAAGTTACGCAGGACAGAGTCAGATTCAATTGCAGACATCAGGGATGAATTAAATGCAGAGTTACTCGTATAGAGAGCAGTTGCGAGATCAAATCGGAAGCCATCGACGCCAATTACTTCTACCCACCAGCGCAGAGAATCAATAATGTGGCGCACTGCGTGGGGATTACTTGCAGCCAAAGTATTTCCGCACCCCGTTACATCGAGATAATTTCCATTGTTATCTTGGCGGTACCACGCCTTGTTGTCGATTCCCTTAAATGAGAGCGTCGGTCCGCCAACGCCGCCTTCCGCGGTGTGGTTGTAGACGACATCGAGGTAGACCTCAATGCCAGATTCATGTAATCGATCTACAGATTCTTGAAGCTCAGATATTGGATCATCTGTTGCTGCATATTCTGCATGAGGCGCCGAGAATGCAATCGCGTTATATCCCCAATGATTCTTACGACCGCGATTCCAGATTGTAGGTTCAGTTGCATATGAATGAATTGGAAGTAACTCGATAGCGGTCACACCTAGATGTTGTAGGTGTGCAATTGTGCTTTCATGGCCGAGCGCCTTATAAGTTCCGCGTTCTTCAACTGGAATGCGAGTGTTCTTTGCTGTTAACCCTTGAACATGTGCCTCATAAATAACCGTTGAGGTCCACGATGTAAGTGGGCGATGAATCTCGCGCGGCGCAAAATCAGTGACAACTGAGTAAGGAACATATCCAGCGCTATCTCGGTTATCGCGAAGTGCGATATCTCCATTGCCGACCGCATCTTCTGCTACATGGCCATAAATTTCTGGCACATATTGGAGAGCGCCATCGAAGCGGTGGGTATATGGATCGATCAATAGCTTTGCTGCATTAAAACGTGTTCCATATTCAGGTTGCCATGGACCGTAGACGCGGTAGCCATAACGCTGTCCTGCTCGAACGCCAGCGAGGTAGCCATGCCAGATTGGGCCATTGCGGTGCTTGAGGGCAAAGCGGGTCTCGACCAACTTCCCATTGACCTCATTGAAGAGGCAGAGCTCAACGGCATCGGCGGCATTGCTCCAGATCGCAAAATTGCAGCCCCCATCGGTCAGAGTGGCCCCAAGGGTTCTGGGATCGGCTGGATGCATGGGGCCAGTCTGCCTTGTGCGCGAGCGTAAACGTTACGAAACGCGCTCGTTGACCTCGCTAATTGTGGACTTTATCGGCTTCTTCTCAAATTCTGGAAAGTAGAGCTCTGCCTGATTTGATGTGCGTAGCCTCATCACGATCGCGCAGAGCTCTGCCGCCATCAGAAGCAATATGGCGGGTAGCAGATCGAAGCTTCTTTTGAAGAACCACGGTGTTCCATTTTTAACCATCCAAAGGATTGAGTCTTTGCGTGAGCGGTTATTGGATGTAGAAAATTGAACTGCATTAACTTCAAACCCTCTTTCGACTAGCAGGTTTGCGAATTCAGATGCGAGAAATTGATGGCCAATCCGACTCGGATGCATCCGATCGACGTGCCATTTTTGGCGATCATAAATATTTGAGAGCGATCGAGTCTGGAGCAGGATTGATTGATAGCGGTGAGCCAATTTTCGTGTGATTTGATTGACAGTGTTTACGCGGCGGTCGCAGACTCGCTTCAGGAGTGATGGCATTGGCACAATTTGAGTCGGATCATGAAGCTCGAGAAGCATTGAGACCGCTCCTGCAGCCTCAATCTGGCGAAGTGTTTCGTTAAGGTTCTCTTCAAAGATTCTAGGATTGAAGCCATTTCTTAGTATGTCATTTCCACCTACGATGACTGCGACAAGGTCTGGTGACTCGATTAAAATCTTTGGTAGCTGGTCATGAAGTACTTCAAATGATTGCGCACCTGGGCGCGACACATTGAGATATGAAACAGGCTCACCGAAAGCTTGAACCAAGTGATATCCCCACCCGAAATAATTTCCATTTTTATCGGAATCTCCCACACCGGAGGCAGCGCTATCTCCAATGATGCAGAATGTCGTGAAGTTCTTCATTTAAGCCGCCGCGAAGTCAATTCTTCCTGAGGTGGCATGAAGACCACTGGCCGTTGCTTGCCAAGTGAAATTCTTTGCCTGTCGGACACAGCGCTCTGACAGCGTGGGATCTGTCTGAACTTGTTCATAAAGAATTTCGAGCGCATCCGCGAAATCTTCACCAGTATTTGGTGATGTCACCCCAACGGCATCTCGACTTCCTGCAAGGATGAATTCTCCAACCGCGCTAGTTTCAGAAGCAACCACAGGCGTTCCTGACGCCAAGGATTCAAGAGCGGCGAGACAGAAAGTTTCAATTGGCCCAGGGGCAATTGAGATATCTGCGGAAGCGATGATCTCTGCCAAGAGATCCTTATTAGCTACGTATCCCCAAAACGTTACAGGAATATCACGTGAAGAGTTGTAGAGCTTCTTATAGAGCGGTCCAGTTCCAACAATGATGAGTCTTGCATCGAATCCTCGTCCAATCAGAGTTCGAAGCGCTTCGATGGAACGCTCTGGCTTCTTTTCTGGTGAAAGTCTTCCGCAGTGAACGATGAGAATTTCTCCACCTTTCAATAATTTCTTGCGGAGCTCAGGATTCGAGCGTTGAGGATTGAAAGTTTCAAGATCAACACCGAGTGGAATTTTTACAATATTCGATGTTGCGATCTCTCTAAACTCCGATGCCGCAAATTCCGTGGTTGCAACGACATGGTCAAATCGTGCCGCAAGGCGCGCGTTATGCCATTTTGCAACACGTTTCAGAGATAAGCCGAAGTAATTCTTGATGAGGCCTTGAAGTGTCTCGTGGCTGAAGACGACAGCAGGAATATTTCGCCGTTTCGCCCAAGTGCCAATACTTGAAAGGGTGAATCGATCTGATACCTCAATGCGATCTGGCGCCAGAGTTCCCAGAAGTTTCTTTACTCTGTATGTAGATCGAATAACTCTATAGCCGCCTGTAAATGGAATTTTCCACGAGGGAAGGTAGATGCACGTTCCTTTCTCGCTTTTCTCATGTGAAAATTTCAACCCCGGTACTACATAGATGAAGTCATGACCCTCCCGGGAGTATTCGGCCCCGAGGTTGAGCAAGGTGGTCTTAATCCCACCCGATTTCGGTCCGTAGAAATTTGCTAGATGAACAATTCTCATGCGGCAACCTCCTTCTCAGATTCTTTAAGCGAGATGGCGTCGTGATAGTGCTCTATCAATTGAGCATTTATGTAACTCCATGTGCGATGCACAACGGAGTTACGTGCGTTAATTCGCATCTGAGAAAAGTCCGAGCTGTTAGAAAGCCTCTCGACTGCTGCTAAAAGCTGCCACGAATCTGCCGTGTCGATTAGAAGCCCTGTTGTGCCGTGCTCAATCAGGTCAACAGGTCCGCCAGTGTTTGGGCCGATTACGGGCACCCCTGATGCCAACGCCTCCTGAATTCCCTGACAGAAAGTTTCATGTTTGCCTGTGTGAACAAAGAGGTCGAAGGAGGCAACATATCGGGCAAGATCTATTCCTGATTGATAGCCAATGAAATTAGCATGCGGAAGTGCCTTTCTCAATTTATTTTCTGCCGGCCCAATTCCAATAATTACAAGTTGAATATGTGACTGTGAGTCGAGGATTGCCAAATCTTCAATGCGTTTTTCATTTGCGAGCCTTCCGACATAACCAACAATCAATTTCTCACCATTGTGAGAAAGAACATTTCTGAATAACTCATCACGTCGAGATGGATTGAACGTTTCTACATTTACTCCACGTTTCCAAAGTCGAACGTTTTGAACTCCGTTTGCTTGAAGCTCTCTGCATGCCCATAGGGAAGGCGCAAGCGTGAGATTAGAGTTTTGATGAATTCGCGAAACCCAACGCCACAAAGTGCTATGAGCGATCGTTAATCCATAGTGTCGCGCGAATCCTGCAATATCTGTTTGATAGATAGAGACTGTCGGTATAGACATTTTTTTGGCAATCTTCGTCACGTAGTGGCCAAGGAAAATTGGTGATGCAAGATGAATGACATCGGGAGAGAAGCCTTCAAGTAAAGGCTCTAAGTACTTTGATGGAACACCGACCGGTATAAGTCTCTTCATAGAAACACTTGGGACATGCTTTATCTTGTAGCCCAGGTAGTGTGTTGGAGCCCCTTCGCTCTCTGGAGCGATAATCAGAACCTCATGGCCCTCTGCTCGACAGTGTTCCAGGAGGCGGAGAACGGAGTTGGTCACCCCATTGATTTGTGGAAGGAATGCTTCCGTTACGACTGCAATTCTCATGACCTTAAGGGTGAAGTTGAGAGATGCCCGATTTGGGATAGTACGGTGACGTGTTCCTGAATAAAAGGTGAATGCTCGATAGGGCTAGCCGGTGCTTCCCAAAATGCCTACCCATCAGTAACATCACGCCCATGAAGATTGCAGTCTGCGTCAAGCAGGTCCCGGATTCCTGGGCAGAGAAGAAGATGGTCAATGGCCGACTCGATCGCGAGAGCGTTGATGCTGTGCTCAATGATCTCGATGAATATGCGGTCGAAGAGGCGCTGAAGATTGTTGAAGCACATGGCGGCAATGAAGGCGATGACGCCGCACATTCGGTCACTGTCATCTCAATGGGGCCAGAGCGTGCAACTGAAGCTGTACGTAAGGCGCTCTCCATGGGAGCCAACGATGCAATTCTTATTACAGATCCTGCCCTTGCAGGTAGCGATGCATTAATGACATCAAAGGTACTGAGCTCTGTCATTAGCGCAGGCGGATATGACCTCGTCATCTGCGGAACCGAAAGTACAGATGCACGTATGAGCGTCGTACCAGCGATGATCAGCGCTCGCCTCGGCTGGGGACAGCTCACCTTCGCATCTCGCGTAGAAGTTGATCCAGCATCATCAAAGGTTTCCATCACTCGTACAACTGAAGCAGGAGTCGATGAGATCTCATCATCATTCCCTGCCGTCATTAGCGTTGTCGAGAAAATTAACGAGCCACGCTACCCATCATTTAAGGGAATCATGGCTGCAAAGAAGAAGGCAATCGAATCTAAGGATCTCGCGACTATCGGAGTGTCTGCAGAATCTGGTTGGTCTGAAGTCAAGGATGCAACACCACGTCCTCCCCGCGCAGCTGGTACCAAGGTCACAGATGAGAATGGCAGTGGCGCAGAAGCACTTGTTAATTTCCTAGCAGAGAAGAAGTTGATATGAGCACAGTATTGATTCTCGCTGATTTCTCAGGCGATAAGGCATCTAAGACAACGGCAGAACTTGCAACGGCAGGCGCACGTATTGGTGAAGTAACTGCAGTGGTACTTGCTGCACCAGGTGCTGGATCAGCGCTCGCTGCAACAGTTAACCAAGGTCCAATTGCAAAGGTACTTGTAGTTGAATCAGCAGATTTTGTATCATGTGGAGTTCCTGCAGCTGCTGATGCACTTGCTCAGGTGGCTAAGTCACAATCTGCAGCAGCTGTACTCGTTGCATCACACGCATTCGGTAAGGAAGTTGCAGCTCGCGTTGCTGTAACTATCGAATCCGGAATCATTACAGATGCAGTCGATGTAGATGCAAGTGGTGTAGCAACGCAATTGGTATTCGGTGGATCAACAACTGTTCACTCAGTTGTCAGCCACGGAACACCCGTCATTACTGTGCGACCAAATTCAATTGCTGCAGATTTCAGCGCATCTTCTCCTGCTATCTCAAATGAGAACGTGACAATTACTGATGCAGCAAAGCTTTCTTCTATCTCTTCATCACAACCACCAGTTAAGGGTGGGCGACCAGAACTTACTGAGGCGAATATCGTTGTCTCAGGTGGTCGCGGCACAGATGGAAACTTTGCAGCTGTCGAAGGTTTTGCAGATTCACTCGGTGCAGCTGTCGGTGCATCGCGCGCTGCAACAGATGCTGGTTGGTATCCACATTCACATCAGGTTGGTCAGACAGGCAAGACTGTCAGCCCCGCTCTCTATGTTGCATGCGGAATTTCAGGAGCGATCCAACACCGTGCAGGAATGCAGACCTCTAAGACAATTGTTGTCATCAACAAGGATCCTGAGGCTCCACTCTTTGAAATCGCAGATTTTGGCGTTGTAGGCGACCTCTTTGCCGTTCTTCCTGCAGCAATCGAAGGGGTAAAGGCCCGTAAGGCCTAAGCTCACTCTTCAATCTAGACTGCTCTCCGTGAGCATCTACCTCGATCATGCGGCAACTACGCCGATGAACCCTGCCGCAATTGAGGCGATGTCGACAGCCCTAGCCATTATCGGCAATCCATCATCGCTGCACGCAGATGGTCGAGCCGTTCGTAAGTATGTTGAAGATGCGCGCGATCAACTAGCTAAGAGCGCTTGCTGTGCTCCCAGTGAAATTATCTTCACCGGTTCTGGCACCGAGGCAAATAATATTGCCATCAAGGGAATCTATTGGGAACGCAATTCGCTCAAGTCGCGTCCGATCATCATTACGAGTGCAATCGAACATCAAGCAGTTCTCGAACCATCACAGTGGTTGGCAGAACATGAAGGCGCTCAGCACCTGACGGTTCCAGTAACTGAAGATGGAGTCATCTCACTCGATGCTCTTCAGTTATTAGTTACACAGCACGGAGACGAGATTGCGCTGATCTCCATTATGCATAGCAATAATGAAACTGGTGTTATCCAGCCGATTGCAGATGTTATTGAGATCGCCGGCGATATTCCAGTTCATACAGATGCAGTTCAATCGTGGAAGAAGATTGATTTCTCTTTTAAAGACCTTGGCCTCTTCGCAGCATCACTGAGTGGACATAAAGTTGGCGGCCCGATTGGAATCGGCATTCTCATTCTCAAGCGAGGTATCGATATTCCTGCACTGATTCACGGCGGGGGACAAGAGCGCGAAATTCGTAGTGGAACAGTGAATGCACCATCGATTGTCTCTCTTGCAACCGCGGTAGAGAAGAGCACTTATTCACCACATGACGTTGGAGCGCTCCGACACTCATTTGAACGTGGCTTAGCGCAGGTAATTCCAGATGCAGTAGTCAATGGAGCGAAGGTCGATCGCTTACCTGGAATCTCAAGTGTGACAATTCCAGGCGCCCTTAACGAGACTCTTCTCTTGCTCCTCGATGGCGAAGCAATCTCTTGCTCAACGGGTGCAGCATGCACAGCAGGAGTTCACCGTCCTAGCCATGTATTAGAGGCGATGGGGCTCGATGATGATTCAGTAATGTCTACTCTTCGTTTCTCATTTGGATCAACTTCTACTCAGAAAGATGTCGATGCAGTGATAGCTGCGCTGCCGACTGTAGTTACCCGAGCTCGGAGCGCACGATGAAGTTAATTGCGGCGATGTCTGGTGGCGTAGATTCTGCAGTTGCTGCAGCTCGCGCAGTCGAAGAAGGCCACGATGTGATTGGCGTTCATCTCGCACTCTCATCAAACCCACAGAAGTACCGCAGTGGTGCTCGCGGCTGTTGCACGATTGAAGATTCACACGATGCACGTCGCGCCGCCGATGTGATCGGCATCCCGTTCTACATCTGGGATATGGCAGAAGAATTTCACGAAAATGTTGTCGAGAACTTCATGTCTGAATACAAGGCAGGTCGCACACCTAATCCATGCCTTCGTTGCAACGAGAAGATTAAATTCGCAGCTGTTCTCGATCGCGCAAAGAATATGGGTTTTGATGGCGTCATCACAGGACACTACGCACGTACTCGCGATACAGAAAACGGAAAGACTCTTCACCGCGCAATCGATCCTTTGAAAGATCAGTCCTACGTTCTTGCGGTTCTCAATCGCGAGCAAATCAATGGCGCGATATTTCCATTGGGCGATACTGAAAAAGTAGATATTCGTATTGAGGCAGAGCGACGCGGTTTAGCGGTAGCCCAGAAGCCTGATAGCCATGACATCTGCTTTGTTCCATCGGGTGACAATGCAGGATGGTTACGCGATCGAATGGGCAGTGAAGATGGGCCGATTGTGGATCAAGAAGGTAATCAACTCGGAACACATAAGGGCGCTTACACATACACGATTGGCCAACGTAAAGGTTTGGGCTTGACCGTCCCTACTGCCGATGGTTCGCCACGATTTGTTCTTAAGATTGAGCCTGTCTCCAACACAGTTGTCGTCGGTGCGCGAGAAGATTTGGCTGTGTCATTTATGAAGGGCGAGCGAGCAATTGTCTGTGGCCCAGAGATTGCCCCAGGTTCACATCGTGGTTATGTGCAGGTGCGCGCACATGGTGCAGCACTTCCTGCCACATACTCGTTCGAGAATGGTTTCTTGACTGCTGATTTAGATGAACCTCTACTTGGTCTTGCAACGGGCCAAGCGATGGTGATTTATGATCAAGATCGCGTGGTGGCTTCAGCGACGATTTGCGAGACGGCATGAGCAACCCAGAGAAGAATCAAGCACGCCACCGCATTACTGAACTCACACAAGAGATTCGTGATCACCAAATTAAATATTACGTCCTTGATGCTCCGACAATTACTGATGCTCAATTCGATAAATTATTAAAGGAACTCGGCGCTCTTGAAGCCAAGAACCCAGAACTTCTCGAACCAGATTCACCTTCGCTTGGCGTCGGCGGGGGATTTGCAACTTCATTTGCTCAACACGACCATATAGAGAAGATGATGAGCCTTGATAATGTCTTTGATGCCGCTGAACTTGATACTTGGTTTGATCGAGTGGAGAAAGAGTCACCTTCGCCGCAATATCTCTGCGAACTCAAAGTCGATGGTCTTGCAATCAACCTTCTCTACGAGAATGGCCAACTTGTTCGCGGACTTACCCGCGGAAATGGCGTGACCGGCGAAGATGTCACTCTCAACGTGAAGACTATTAAGGGCCTTCCCCATGCCCTCAAGGGAAAGAACGTCCCTGCTCTCATTGAAGTGCGCGGTGAAGTCTTCTTCCCAGTCGCTGCATTTAATCAACTCAATGAAGAGTTAGAAGAGGCAGGTAAGGCGCTCTTTGCCAATCCCCGAAATTCAGCTGCCGGATCTCTTCGCCAAAAAGATCCACGAGTAACTGCATCTAGACCTTTAAGTGTTGTCGTCCATGGCGTTGGCGCAAACGATGGGCTCGAATTTGAAAATCAATCTGATGCCTACGTTGAACTTCTTAAGCTTGGCCTGCCAATCTCGCATCGATTTAGAGTCTGTGACAGTCGCGCCGCCGTTCTAGAGTTCATCGAGTTCTATAACCTGCATCGCCATGATGTTGAACATGAAATCGACGGCATCGTTATCAAGGTTGATTCAATTGCCGAGCAGCGTAAACTTGGATTCACATCTCGCGCACCTAAGTGGGCGATTGCATTCAAGTACCCACCTGAAGAAGTCACTACAAAGTTACTTGATATTAAGGTCAGCGTTGGACGCACCGGTCGTGTTACTCCTTTCGCATTTATGGAACCAGTCAAGGTTGCAGGCTCAACTGTCACTAATGCGACGCTGCATAACCAAGAAGAGATTGAACGCAAGGGCGTTCTTATCGGCGACACTGTAATTATTCGCAAGGCTGGCGATGTCATTCCTGAGGTTCTCGGACCAGTCCTCGATAAGCGCACAGGTAAAGAGAAGAAATTTGTGATGCCGACGCATTGCCCAGAGTGTGGCTCTGAACTCAAAGCGATTACTGAGGGCGATGTAGATATTCGCTGCACCAATCAACGTAGTTGCCCTGCTCAGTTGCGTGAGCGCATCTTCTATATCGGCTCTCGTGCAGCACTTGATATTGATGTATTAGGTCTTGAAGCAGCGATTGCAATGCTTGCTGACAAGATTATTGAGGATGAAGGTGACCTCTTTGATCTCACTGAGGCAAAACTTGTGAAATCTTCCTTCTTTACAAAGAAAGATGGAACGCCTGGAAAGAACGTCGAGAAATTGCTTGCAGCGTTAGAAGAGGCAAAGGTTCGCCCACTCTGGCGAACAATCGTTGCACTCTCTATCCGCCATGTTGGGCCGACAGCGGCACAAGCACTTGCTACCCGCCTCGGTTCGATGGAAGCGATTGCGAAGGCAACCGTTGCAGATCTTGCAGATATCGATGGAGTCGGCGGAGTGATTGCAGAATCAATCGCCGAATGGTTTAGCATCGATTGGCATCAAGCGATTGTGAAGAAGTGGGCAGCCGCAGGCGTCTCAATGCAGAACAAGGTTGGCAAGGCAAAGCCACAGACTCTTGCCGGTCTGACATTTGTGGTGACGGGTGGACTTGAGAATTTCACTCGGGACTCAATCGCAGAGGCAATAACGGCGCATGGCGGAAAGCCATCATCTTCTGTCTCTAAGAAGACTGATTATGTTTTGGTGGGAAGTGACCCTGGTTCAAAGCTTGCAAAGGCTCAAGAGTTAGGCGTCACAATCATCGATGAGGCTAAGTTCTTAGAACTTCTCGCAGGTAAGTAGTAACCTTCATCCATGTTCACACTCTCAGAAACAGTTCGCGAGCTTCCAATTCCTCCTGTGGCATTTGGTCTTACAGCTTTCGCAGTCTTTAGCTTCTTGCTCTACCTCGTACTTCGCTTCGACAAGTAAGAGCGCCCTTTGAAACTCGGTCTCTATGGCGGAACTTTTGATCCGATTCATGACGGCCATACACATCTCATCACCCAACTCCTGCAGCGCGGCATTGTCGACCGCTTGCTCGTTGTTCCAGCAGGCGAGCCTCGACTTCGTGAAAACGCACCGAAGGCGAGTGGTGCTCAACGTCGCGCAATGTGCCAACTGGCAATTAATGATCTTCCACCTGAAATTCGTAGCAAAGTCGAAGTTAATCCCATTGAGATCTTACGAATGGGTCCGAGCTACACAATTGATACTGTCGAAGCGATTGCACAGACCTATCCCGACGATCAGATCGTCCTCATCGTGGGAACCGATGCCTACGAAAAGCTCGATCAATGGCATCGCGTCGACGAACTAATTAAGATGATCACCCTTGAAGTAATCCAACGCCCAGGCACAATTGGTGATTTAGCGCGTGATATCGATGCAATTGATGTCTCTGCAACCCAAGTACGATTACACCAGTCAGATCAGCTATCGCCATCTGTCGCCAACTACATCAAGGAGAACAACCTCTATGTCAGCTAGCCAGAGCACAATCGCCCATACACAGATTGCCGCACAAGCTGCTGCCGATAAGTTTGGTTCAGAGATGGTTGCACTCGACCTCTCAGAGCAAGCAGTCCTCTCTGAGGTATTCCTTATTGTTACTGCGCAGAATGTTCGCCAAGTTTCAGCGATCTCTGATTGGGTTGAAGAGAAGCTTCGCCTTGCAGGAGATAAGCCACTTCGCCGCGAAATCAGTGAAGAGTGGGCGCTCCTTGATTACTCAGATTTAGTTGTTCACATTCAGAGCAAGACCCTTCGCAGCTATTACATGCTTGATCGCTTGTGGAACGATTGCCCAACAATTCCCCTCGATATCAAAGAGCCATCAGATGCGGATGAAGTTGTAAATGGCTAACACAATCATTTTGTGGCGTCATGGCCAAACTGATTGGAACGTTGCAAATAAATTTCAAGGCCATACCGATATCCCGTTGAATGCAGTGGGTGAATATCAGGCATCTCACGCCGCACGCCTTGTAGTAGATATGAAGCCAACTGCAATTCTCTCAAGTGATCTCATTCGCGCGCAGAAGACTGCACAAGCACTTGCTGATCTCAACGGCCTCACCATCAATATTGATCCGCGTCTTCGCGAAACAAATTGCGGAAAGTGGGAAGGCCTTACCGGTGAAGAGATTCGCGCCGTTGATTTCGAGGCGCTCAAAGAGTGGTCACTGGGCGGAGACAATCCTGCCGGTGAAACCGGTGACCGTCGTAGTGAAGTCGGCGCACGCGCAAAGGCTGCGATTGAAGATTTCCTTGCAGGTAAAGATGGCGAGACTTTGATTGTTGCAACACATGGTGGAACAGCCCGCGCAATTATTGGTTCTTACCTCGAGCTTCCGATTCCATATTGGTCGAAAATTGGCGGCCTCTCGAACGCCTCATGGTCAGTGCTTTCACACTCACCAAAGGGTTGGTTGCTGACAGAACACAATGCAGGATCTATCCCAGAGCCAGTTCTTGGCCAAGATGGAGCAGCAGTTATCCCTGATTCAGTACGGTAATATTCATTTTAGCCATCGAAAAGCTTGCGATTCGAATTGGTGAAATAGCGGGGATATGGCGCAATTGGTAGCGCGCTTCCATGGCATGGAAGAGGTTAGGGGTTCGATTCCCCTTATCTCCACGGTAGTAGGAAAGAATTAAGCATCGCGGGCATCCGTTAAGATTGCCCAATGACCACACAACCTCAAGAGCACGCGGCATACGATTTTGCCTACGTACAAGAGAAGTGGCTTCCAATCTGGGACAAGCTCGAGCCATTTAAATCAGGGCGCGCAGATGACCCACGTCCTAAGAAGTATGTCCTCGATATGTTCCCTTATCCATCGGGTGATCTTCATATGGGCCACGCAGAGGCTTACGCCCTCGGCGATGTAATCGCTCGTTACTGGATTCAAAAAGGTTTTAACGTCATGCACCCAATCGGTTGGGATGCATTTGGTCTACCTGCAGAAAATGCTGCGATCAAGCGCAATGCCGATCCACGCGATTGGACATACGAGAACATCGCAGTCCAGAAGTCATCGATGCGTCGCTATGCATGTTCATTTGACTGGGATCGCGTATTCAACACATGCGACCCCGAGTACTACAAGTGGAACCAGTGGCTCTTTATCGAACTGCACAAGCGCGGCTTGGCATATCGCAAGGATTCTGCAGTTAACTGGTGCCCAGGTTGCCAGACAGTATTAGCAAATGAACAGGTTGTAGCAGGACTTTGCGAACGTTGCGATAGCGCCGTTACAAAGAAGAAGCTCAATCAGTGGTACTTCAAGATCACTGATTATGCAGATCGACTTCTCGATGACATGGAACAACTCGAAGGCAAGTGGCCTGAGAAAGTTTTGCAGATGCAGCGCAATTGGATTGGTCGCTCACAAGGAGCCAATGTTCAATTCGATATTGAAGGTCGCGATGAGCCTGTAACTATCTACACAACTCGCCCTGACACTCTTTATGGCGCAACATTTATGGTCGTTGCAGCTGACTCAGCACTTGCCGCAGAGCTCGCAGCCGGCGGACCGGTTGAAGCCGATTTCACCGCATACCTTGAATCAGTAAAGGCAGCATCAGATATTGATCGCCTTGCAACAGATCGCCCAAAGACCGGCGTTGATCTCAAGCGCTTTGCAATTAACCCTGTTAACGGTGCCAAGCTTCCTATCTGGGCATCTGATTACGTTCTTGCAGATTACGGAACCGGCGCAATCATGGCGGTTCCAGCACACGATCAGCGCGACCTTGATTTCGCAAAGGCGATGAAGCTTCCTGTGCAGGTTGTTGTGCAGACAGATGAAGAAGATCCGGCGGTGACTTTCGTTGCTACAACTGGCGATGGCGTTCTCGTTAACTCTGGTTCACTCAATGGTCTTAATAAGGTTGATGCGATTGCAAAGATCACTGCAGAGCTAGAGGCGAAGAATCTCGGTAAATCTGCACGCAACTATCGTCTTCGCGATTGGCTTGTATCTCGCCAGCGCTTCTGGGGTACACCAATTCCAATTGTTCACTGCGATAAGTGCGGTGAAGTTCCAGTACCTGCAGATCAGCTCCCATTGACTCTGCCTGCTGCAAAGGACATCGACCTCAAGCCAAAGGGTCAATCACCACTTGCAGCTGCAACTGATTGGGTCAATACAACCTGTCCTCAATGCGGCGCAGCAGCTCTTCGTGACTCAGACACGATGGATACCTTCGTCGATTCTTCTTGGTACTTCCTTCGCTACCCATCATCTACAAACGATAAAGAGCCATTCTCACGCGCCGATATCGATACATGGATGCCAGTTGATCAATACGTTGGTGGAGTAACTCACGCAATCTTGCACCTTCTCTACTCACGATTCTTCACCAAAGTTCTCAACGACATGGGAATGCTCGGATTTAACGAACCATTCACCCGCCTTCTCAATCAGGGAATGGTTTTGATGGATGGCTCTGCAATGTCTAAGTCACGCGGCAATCTTGTTCGCCTCTCTGATGAACTCGAAAACCATGGCGTAGATGCGATTCGCCTCTCAATGGTCTTCGCAGGTCCACCAGAGGATGACGTTGACTGGGCAGATGTTTCACCATCTGGTTCTGTAAAGTTCTTAAGCCGAGCATGGCGACTATCAGGTGATGTGACATCCCCTGCAGGCGTCGATTTCTCAACTGGAAATCTCGAGCTTCGTAAGGCAACACATAAGGCGCTTCACGATGCATCATTTGCAGTTGAATCTTTCCGTTTTAACGTTGCAATTGCTCGCGTGATGGAGCTTGTTAATGCAACACGTAAGGCGGTTGATTCAGGTTGTGGCGCTGGAGATCCTGCAGTCCGTGAGGCAGTTGAGGCGATTGCAATCATGCTCTCACTCGTTGCTCCATTTACAGCCGAAGAGATGTGGGAGCGCCTTGGCCACAAGCCAGCGATTGCAGTTGCCGGTTGGCCTGAGGTCGATCCAGCGCTTCTCGTCGCAGATGAAGTGGAAGCTGTTATTCAAGTCAATGGAAAGATCAAGGGACGTATCAACGTCTCACCATCTATCTCTGATGCCGACTTTGAAGCAGCAGCGCTTGCTCATCCCGATATTGTGAAAGAGCTCAACGGCGCAGCACCTAAGAAAGTAATTGCTCGCGCTCCAAAGCTCGTCAATATCGTTCTTTAATCCACAACTACGCACTTAGCTTCGTTTGGCCTGCAATAAAGAGTCTTTACTCCCGCCCATGGAAAATATTCGAAATTGGTGGAGCGACCTCCACTACTCATCAACACAGAAGCGCTCACTCTTAATCGTTGCGGGTTTAATCCTAGCGACATCATCGTTCTTTATCCTTCGGACCTCCTCTCCTAGTGAGGCGATTACACCGCCCCCACTGACTCTTGATGTTGCGGCAGTTGATATCACTGTCGATGTGCAGGGCGCTGTGGCAAAGCCTGGCGTTTATAAGCTCACGATCGGATCTCGAGTCGTAGATGCAATTAAAGCCGCCGGGGGAGTTACTAATGCTGGAGATCCATCTGATCTCAACCAGGCGCGAATCATCGCTGATGGTGAGCAGATATATGTCTATGCCAAGAGCGGAAGTACCTCTGTGAAGAAATCCACGGTGAAGGTAAAGCCACAAGGTTCGCCTTACGTGCTGATTAATCGTGCATCAGCAAAGGAGTTTGAGGCCCTTGATGGAATCGGCCCCGTCCTTGCAACTCGCATCGTCGCATTCCGTAAAGCAAATGGCCCCTTCGCATCGATTGATGATCTCTTGAAGGTCCCAGGAATTGGAGCGGGAACGCTATCGAAGTTCAAGACAAAACTGCGCGTGTAGTAGATAGTCGCGCACTTGCACTCGGTGGTGCGACATGGGCGGGAGCGCTGGCGCAGAGTTGGTTATATCCGGGAACTCTGATTGCTATCGGCGCTCTCGCCCTTCTGCTCTCCCTTAAAGTTAAACGCGCAAGCGCAGTTGTTCTAGTTGCAGCGCTTCTCTTCGGCTCAGCTCTGATGTCGATGCGCCAATATTCCATAGCAGCAAGCGAGCTTCGATCGCACTTTGGTGGCAACTTCTCCTTCGAAGCACGTGTACGCACAGATCCTGTTGCAACAACTCCCAAAGTTCTCGGCAGGAATTTCGCCGACCGAAAATTCTCATTCCTTGCGGCAACTTCCTATGGGCCAATCCGCGTCATCACATCAAAGTCATCTGCGCATGGTTTGCTCCCTGGTCAGAAGATTCGGATTACAGGACGAATTCTCCAGACAGATGAGAGACGAGTTGCAGCACTTGTCATTACTACCTCGCCGATACGCGCTTTGGCTCCTCCATCTCGATGGGCAACTGCACTTGCATCAATTCGTACCGGGCTACGAGAGGCGAGTGGCGGGGGAGATGCCGGTGCCTTAATTCCCGGAATGGTCATTGGCGATACGGCAAAGCAGAGCGCTGACTTCAAGAGCGATATGCGCAGAGCAGGTCTGACTCATTTAGTTGCAGTTAGTGGCGCTAACTTCGCAATCGTCTCTGCCTTTGTCTTATGGTGCATGCAATTTCTCTTCCGCAGAATTCCAGCGCGCCTTGCCACCACTGCAGTAGCCCTTTCCTGTTTTATTGCCCTGGTGCGCCCATCGCCATCTGTCTTGCGAGCGGCAGCGATGGCTGCAGTGATGTTGATAGCAATGTCGAGAAAAGTTGCCGGAGACTCACTTCCAGCCCTGGGCTTTGCAATGGCCGCAGTTGTTGCAATCGATCCATGGCAATCACGAGACCCAGGTTTTGCGCTCTCAGTCCTAGCAACGGCAGGGTTATTAATTCTGGCGCCGAGATTGTCCACATACTTTCAACGGTGGATGCCAGAGAAACTCGCCGCAACTCTGGCAATTCCGATTGCAGCTCTCTCACTCTGTTTACCCATCATCGTTGCACTCTCTGGATATATCTCGCCCATTTCAATCATCGCTAACATTGTTGCAGCGCCCTTCGTTGCACCAATAACAATTGTGGGATTTATTGCAGCGCTGATCTCACCACTCTCTCCACTTCTTGCTCATGTTTTGTTATTGCTGATTCGCCCCTTTGCTCTTCTCATTACCTCTATTGCGCGATGGGCGGCGCACTTTCCGGTACTCACAATTCGCACGGGAGTGATTGGGTTTCTCGCCTCGCTCGCCACGATTCTCCTTCTGGTTACCTTTCGCAAGAAAGCGATGATCTTTCTCCTCATCGCCTCCTTAACCCTCTTATGGTGGGGGCGATTTCCTGCAGCAGATTGGGATCTCTTTATCTGCGATGTTGGACAAGGTGATGGTTATGTCATTAACCTTCACGACAATCGCGCAATCGTTATTGATGTAGGACCTGATCCCACCGCTATCGATCAATGTCTTCGAAGATTACATATCACCACCATTGCGCTTTTGATTCTCACCCATCCTCACGCAGATCACATTGGTGGGCTGGCTGGCGCTGAAAAAGGTCGCACCGTTGAGGCAGAGTGGTTTGGAAATATTGCAGCAGGAACATCTGCGCGCATTGGGCAATATTCCATCGAAGTTCTCTGGCCGGCTACGGTCGGAGCAATGGATGAGAATCCCAATAATGTCAGCATCGCGGCGGTCATTAGGAGCGACGACCTCACCCTCTTTGCATCAGGAGATATCGAACCCCCGGTGCAAGAGAAGTTACGAGGCAAGATCGGAAGAGTCGACATCTACAAGGTCGCTCATCACGGTTCGAGATATCAGGATCTGACTTTGATGCGTGAATTGGCCCCATCTTTGGCTCTCGTCAGCGTGGGCGAAGGCAATACATATGGACATCCCGCAGATTCCACCATTGCAGCCCTTGAGCATCTTCACGCTAAAGTTCTGCGTACCGACCGAGATGGTGCAATCGCAGTGGCAGCACATAACCACCGATTAACCATCTCAACGCAGAATTCAAAGCCACACCTGATCAGCTGGGGATAGGAGAGTAGAAATGAACGCTCTCTATCTACTCCTCGGCGGCGAAGGCGCACTAGCAGATCGCGCCATGACAAAGCTCAGCGCACAACTCAAAGAAGAGAACGCTGAAGTCACCACACTCACTGCAGGTGATGTAATCCCTGGTGATATTGCAGATGCACTTGCGCCCTCACTATTTTCTGAACGTCGCGCACTCGTATTGAAAGACCTGCAAGATCTTGATGATGAATGTAAAGATGAGATCACGCGCTATCTCGATAACGTTGATCCAACTACAACGGTCATCTTTATCCATAAAGGTGGAGTCAAAGGCAAGGCGCTCCTTGATGCGATCAAGAAGGCAAAGCCTGAGATCATCGCTTGTGATGCGCTGAAGAAAGAAGCCGAGAAAGAACAATTTGTAAAAGAGCTCTTCCTCGATAGCGGTCGTAAGGCAACGCCAGGTGCAGTCAAAGCGCTAGTAGGTGCTCTCGGTTCAGATCTTCGCGAACTTCAGCAGGCGGTCTCACAACTTGCACTTGATGCTCCAAAGGGTGCAATCGATGAAGAGATCATCGATACATTTCATAAGGGACGAATCGAGACAACAGGTTTCGATGTTGCCGATGCCACCCTCGATGGCGATCTTCCAACAGCTCTTGTCACACTGCGCAGCGCGCTTGAGACCGGCACCGATCCCGTCATGGTGACATCTGCCATCGCATCCTCTCTTCGAAATCTGGCAAAGGTCTCGGGCACCAACCGAGGCGCAAAATCCTTTGAGCTCGCAGGCGAACTCGGAATGGCTCCATGGCAGATCGATAAGGCCCGTCGCCAATTGGCGGGCTGGACCCCTCGAGGTATCGCCTCAGCCGTTGAGGCGGTGGCCAAGGCCGATGCCGACGTAAAGGGCGCCAGTTCTGACCCAATCTTCGCCCTCGAAAAGGCGCTCGCCACCATCGCCGCCGCCCGAGCAGCTCGTTAGGCCCTCTTACCTCGATTTTGGGCTCATAGCCTCGCGCTGATAGCCTACGACCCTGCTCAATCCGCCGGATTGGCGAGTTTGACCAATATTTCATCGAAAAGCACAGGAGTTCTACACGTGGCAAATATCAAGTCGCAGATCAAGCGTATTAAGACAAATGAGAAGGCACGCCTTCGCAACAAATCTGTTACTTCAGCATTCAAGACAGCTGTTCGTAAGTTCCGCGATGCTCAGGCAAAGGGTGACGCTGCTGCAATCACAACAGAACTCCGCGCTGCATCAAAGGCGCTCGATGTTGCTGTTGCAAAGGGTGTTATTCACAAGAACTCAGCTGCTAACAAGAAGTCTTCAATGGCTAAGGCAGCTGCAAAGGCTGGCGCTCGCTAATTTCGCGAACGCCAACCATTCACTTTAAGTATTTTCTCCTCGATAAACAAGGCGGTCTCTTAAGTGCCAGCAATTAGCATTGCCAAGGCGCCACAACCGGCTTCCACTAATCCGGCGCAGATACGTAACTTCTGCATCATCGCACATATCGATCACGGTAAATCAACACTTGCTGATCGCATGCTCCAAATTACCGAGGTCGTTGAAGCACGTTTGATGCGCGCCCAATATCTCGATCGTATGGATATCGAGCGCGAACGCGGAATCACAATTAAGTCTCAAGCTGTTCGACTTCCATGGAGATCTGGAATCGATGGCCAGGAATACATCCTCAATATGATCGATACACCTGGTCACGTTGACTTTACCTACGAGGTATCGCGCTCGCTCGCAGCATGTGAAGGCGCTGTCCTACTCGTTGACTGCGCACAAGGAATTGAAGCGCAGACACTTGCAAACCTTTACCTTGCGATGGAGAACAACCTCACCATCATCCCTGTTCTTAACAAGATCGACCTTCCTAACGCTCAGCCAGATAAATTTGCGGCAGAGCTTGCAGGGTTGATTGGTTGCAAAGTTGAAGATGTCTTGCGCGTATCAGGCAAGACAGGCGATGGCGTTGCAGAACTTCTCGACCAGATTGTTGATTTGATTCCAGCACCTGTTGGAGATCCTGAAGCACCTGCACGCGCTTTGATCTTTGACTCTGTCTACGATGCATATCGCGGCGTTGTTACCTATGTTCGTGTCGTTGATGGCCACCTCAAGCCTCGCGAGCAGATTCAAATGTTTTCAACCGGCGTTAAGCATGAGGCTCTTGAAATCGGCGTTATCTCACCAGAACCACTGCCATCAAAGGGCCTTGGCGTCGGTGAGGTGGGTTACCTCATTACTGGCGTGAAGGATGTTCGCCAATCACGAGTCGGTGACACCATTACAAACTTTGTTCGTCCAACTAAGGAAGCCCTCGGTGGTTATAAAGATCCAAAGCCGATGGTCTTCTCTGGTTTGTTCCCACTTGATGGCGCAGACTTTCCTGTACTTCGCGATGCGCTAGAGAAGTTGCAACTCAACGATGCAGCACTTGTCTACGAACCTGAAAGCTCTGCAGCACTTGGCTTTGGTTTCCGTTGCGGCTTCCTCGGACTTCTTCACATGGAGATTGTCCGCGAACGCCTCGAGCGCGAAGCAAAGCTCAACTTGATTTCAACTGCTCCCAACGTGGTCTATCGCGTGACGATGGAAGATGGAAAAGAGATTGTTGTTACCAACCCTTCAGAATTTCCTGATGGCAAGGTCAATAACGTTAAAGAGCCGATTGTTAAGTCAACAATTCTTGCGCCATCTGAATACATCGGAACCATCATGGAGCTCTGCCAAGAGCGCCGCGGTGTGATGCTGGGTATGGATTACATCTCTGAAGACCGCGTAGAGATTCGCTACACACTTCCGCTTGCTGAAATCGTCTTCGACTTCTTCGATCAGCTGAAGTCACGCACCAAGGGTTACGCATCTCTCGATTACGAAGAGATGGGCGATGAAGAGGGTAACCTCGTGAAGGTCGACATCCTCTTGCAGGGTGAGGCAGTAGATGCATTTAGCGCAATTGTTCACCGCGATAAGGCTTACTCATATGGCGTGATGATGACTGGAAAGCTCCGCGAGCTAATCCCACGTCAGCAATTCGAGGTACCTATTCAGGCTGCGATTGGTTCACGCATTATTGCTCGTGAATCAATCCGCGCTATCCGTAAGGACGTTCTTGCAAAGTGTTACGGTGGAGATATCTCACGTAAGCGCAAACTTCTCGAGAAGCAGAAGGAAGGTAAGAAGCGCATGAAGATGGTGGGACGCGTTGAAGTTCCACAGGAAGCCTTCGTTGCAGCTCTTGCTACCGATGCTGATATCGAGAAGATTAAAGCAGCGCGCAAGCTCGAAAACTAATAGCTATGTTCTCGTACTACGTACATATTCCATATTGCGTACGTCGATGTGGTTACTGCGACTTCAATACCTACACACCTTCTGAGCTTCAAGATGGCGCTACTCTCGAAATAGTCTCTGCCGATTACATCGATGCCGTTCTTAAAGAATTTGAAACGACCCCAACCGATGAAGTCAGCACCATCTTCTTCGGCGGTGGCACACCTTCGCTGATTCCACCTAAGGACCTCGGTCGCGTACTCACTGCAATCCGCAATCGCAATGGAATTACTGAAGATTGTGAGATTACGTTAGAGGCAAACCCAGATTCAGTGACTCAAGAGAAGCTCGACGGATATATCGCAGCAGGATTTAACCGCATCTCATTCGGTATGCAATCGAATAAAGAGCATGTGCTGAAAGTTCTAGATCGCACACATAATCCAGAGAACGTTCGCAAGGCAGTGGATATGGCTCGCGCAGCTGGTTTCCCATCGATCTCTGTCGACCTTATCTACGGTGCACCTGGTGAATCCTTAAGCGATTGGGCTTCTACTGTTAAAGAGGCGCTCTCACTCGATATCGATCACATCAGCGCATATGCACTCATTGTTGAAGATGGCACCAAACTTGCAGCTCAGATCAAACGTGGCGATTTAACTATGCCAGATGATGACTTGATGGCCGATATGTATTTATTGGTGGATCAGCAGACTCTGCAAAAGGGTATGAAGTGGTACGAGCTCTCTAACTGGTCAAAGCCAGGACATCAATCTCGTCACAACATCGCATATTGGAAATCAAGTAATTGGTGGGGTCTTGGCCCTGGTGCGCATTCACATATTGATCAGAAGCGTTTCTGGAATGTGAAGCACCCTAACGCGTATAAAGAGCGCGTCTTCGCTGGCGAATCACCTATTAAGGATTCAGAAGTATTAACGGATGAGCAGAAGAAATCTGAATACATCATGCTCGCTATCCGTATGCCACAGGGTGTACGGAAGGCAGCTCTCACCGTTGCCCAATATGAGCGCACAATGGAGTACATCAAGAGCGGCCACATCATTGATCTACCCGATGCAATTGCGCTGACCCCAAAGGGGCGCTTGATTGCTGACAGGATCACTCAGGAGATGCTCGCCTAAGCGAGCAAAGGTAAACTCACACTCATGACTAGCGACCGTAGACTCGAGATTCTTCGAGCCATCGTCGAGGAGTATGTCGCAACGCAAGAGCCGGTTGGCTCTAAGGCGATTGCCGAGAACCATTCATTGGGAATCTCACCTGCCACTATTCGCAATGAGATGGCCGTTCTTGAAGAAGAAGGCCTTATTGCTCAGCCACATACAAGCGCTGGTCGAATTCCAACAGATCGCGGATATCGAATCTTTGTAGATAAGTTGGCAACGGTAAAGCCACTATCGAGTGCAGAGCGTCGCGCAATCGAAACTTTCCTCGATGGTTCATATGATCTTGATGAGATGCTCAAGCGCAGCGCGAAGTTGCTCTCAGATATTACAAAGCAGGTTGCTGTCGTGAAGTACCCGATCATCGGTGATTCACAAGGTCGCGAGAAAATGGCGATCTCAGGTACCGCCCACCTTGCACGTTCTGGTGATGGCACAGATCTTTCATCAATTCTCGAGGCGCTAGAAGAGCAGGTAGTTCTCCTTCGCCTTCTCGATGATGCCAACCCAACAGTCAATGTGACGATTGGCAGCGAGCAGAAGGATGCTCACCTACAGACAACATCGCTTGTCACAGTGGGATATGGATTTGAAAATAGCCAGGGAGGCGCACTCGGCGTGCTTGGACCTACTCGTATGGATTACGCTGGCTCAATGTCTGCAGTCTCTGCAGTTGCCCGCTATATCGGACGATTTATTACAGAGGGTTCTTAAGTAATGGCTGATTTTTACCAACTGCTCAACGTCGAACGTGGAGCGACTCAGGATGAGATTAAGAAGGCGTATCGCAAGATTGCTCGCGAGCTCCACCCTGACGTAAATCCAGATCCTGAAGTTCAGAATCAATTTAAAGAAGTTACCGCTGCATACGATGTCTTGAGCGATCCACAGAAGCGCCAGCAATATGACATGGGTGGTCGGGGAGGATTCAATGACTTCGGTGGTGGATTCGGTGGCGGCGGATTTAGCGACATCATGGATGCATTCTTTGGTGGCGGCGGAAATCGCGGACCACGTCCACGTATGCGCCAAGGTCAAGATGCACTGATTCGCATTGAAGTTGATTTACATGAAGCCTGCTTTGGAACAGAGCGCGATCTCACTATCGAAAGCGCAATTGTCTGCGAGAAGTGCGAAGGACAGGGCACTGCAAATAATTCACATCCAGAGACTTGTAAGGTCTGCGGCGGTCGCGGTGAGATGCAATATGTTCAGAAATCTTTCCTCGGTCAGGTAATGACTTCACGTCCATGTAGTAGCTGCAGCGGATACGGCAGTGTGATTACTGATCCTTGCCGCGAATGTGCAGGCGATGGACGGGTACGAGCAAAGCAAAATATTAATATCAAGGTCCCTGCCGGAGTTGAGACAGGTAACCGCATCCAGATGTCAGGTCGCGGCGAAGTCGGAGCAGGCGGCGGTCCAGCGGGCGATCTCTATGTTGAAATCGTTGAAAAAGATCACGATTACCTTCTGCGTGATGGGGAGAACCTTCACGTCGCAATTTCGATTCCATTTACTGCAGCAACACTTGGAACAACTGTCAGCGTTGAATCTCTCGATGGTCCACTCGATGTTCAGATCAAGGCCGGAACACAGAGCGGAACAACTGTCTCTGTAAAGGGCAAGGGCATGACTCGCCTTCGCTCAACACATCGCGGTGATTTGATTGTTCATGTAGATATTGAGACGCCTCATAAGCTCAATAAAGAGCAAGAGAAGTTACTTAAGGAGTTCTCCAAGGCTCGCGGAGAAAAGGATGGCGATGTCACAATCAAGCGCCACCAAGATGGACTCTTCGCTAAATTTAGAGATGCCTTCCATCGCTAATGTTGACTCTATTCTTCGTTGACGATCTTCCAACAACAGTTGGCTCACAATATGAATTTGGCTCAGAAGATGCTCACCACGCAATTAAAGTTCTGCGCATCTCTGTAGGAGAAATCTTCAATCTCAGCGATGGAAACGGTGCCTGGTCACGAGTCTGCGTTGATGGTGTGAATAAGAAATCGATGACAGTAAAAGTTCTTGAGAGCGGCTTTGAAGAGGCGTTGGAAGAGCAATTTACAATTATTCAAGCAATCCCTAAAGGTGACCGAATTAAAGAGTCGATTGAGATGTCGACCGAAGGCGGCGCAGATCGCATCGTGATGTGGAAGGCAGCGCGAAGTATCGGTCGCGCAGATGAGAAAATCGAAAAGCTACAACAGACAGCGCGCGAGGCATCGAAGCAGTCACGGCGCTTTCGCATTCCTGCATTATCGGGCGTTGCAACAACCGAGAACATCGTTGATGAGATTGCAAAGTCAGATCTCGCGCTTGTCTTCCATGAATCAGCAACGATGAAGCTTTCGCAGGTCGCCGTACCGGGTGCGAAGAAGGTCATCGCCATCATTGGGCCAGAGGGCGGCCTCACCGATGAGGAGATTGATACCTTTGCAGCAGCCGGAGCGAAGGTCGTTCATATGGGAAGGCCAGTTTTACGCTCAGCACATGCCGGATTGGCGGCACTTGCTGCAGTCAACACGGCCCTCTCTGTGTGGTGAAAACCCCATACACCCGCTAGATTTTCACTCATATGGAGCGCCTCTTAGTAACGATTCCACCGGCCATTCCGATGGTTGCTCTGCTCGGCGCGGGCGATGCCAATATCTTGGCAATTGAAGCAGCATTTCCATCAGTCAATATCACCGTTCGCGGCAATGAGATCACTCTTCGCGGCCCACATATTGAATGCATGGCGCTCGAGAAGTTATTCGGTGAGATGTTGGTTGTCATTCGCTCAGGCCAAGCGCTTGATGTCAATGCAGTTCTTCGTAGCATCGCGATGATTGAAGCAACACCTGCGCAGAGCCCAGGTGAAGTTCTCTCACTTAATATTGTTAGCAACCGTGGCAAGACGATTCGCCCAAAGACTGCAAACCAGAAGTTATATGTTGATGCAATCGAAGAGAACACAATTACATTTGGAATTGGCCCAGCAGGAACAGGTAAGACCTACCTCGCAATGGCAAAGGCAGTTGCTGCTCTTCAGGCAAAGCAGGTCAATCGCATTATCTTGTCTCGTCCAGCAGTTGAGGCGGGGGAGAAGCTCGGATTCTTACCTGGCACGCTCTCAGAGAAGATTGATCCATATCTTCGCCCGCTCTTTGACGCTCTTCACGACATGATCGATGGAGATTCAATTCCACGTTTGATTCAATCAGGAATCATCGAAGTAGCGCCACTTGCATTTATGCGCGGCCGCACACTCAATGATGCCTTCATCATCTTGGATGAAGCGCAGAACACAACTCCTGAGCAGATGAAGATGTTCCTTACCCGCCTAGGTTTTGGTTCAAAGATGGTGATCACTGGAGATGTCACACAGAACGACCTTCCAAACGGTCAGCGAAGTGGACTTGCGATTATTCGTTCAATTCTTGACGGCGTCGCAGATATTTCATTTATGGATCTCACCGCAGAAGATGTAGTTCGCCATCGCCTTATCGGAGATATCGTTAAGGCATACGATAAATATGATGCAGCAAAGCATGCGCCAGTAAGTATCAATAAGAGCTCATGACCATTGATGTAACAAATCGCTCAGGAGTTGCTGCCCCGGAGACAGAGATTGAATCTCTTCTTACTTTCGGAATCGACTATATGGATCTCCATCCTGAGTGCGAGCTATCTGTCACCTTTGTCGATGATCAAGAGATGGAAGAGCTACACATTAAGTGGATGGATGAGCCAGGAACGACAGATGTACTTTCATTCCCAATGGATATGCCTGAAAGCAAGAGCGATGCAGTGATGTTAGGCGATATCGTTATCGATCCGATTGTTGCGGCAAAGCAAGCAGCAACTGCTGGTCATAGCACTGAACATGAGATCTATATCCTTGCAGCGCATGGACTCTTGCATATATTGGGATATGACCATGCCGATAAAGATGAAGAGAAGATTATGTTTGAACTTCAAGAGACTATCGTCAAGAAATGGGCTTCCCAATAGTGAATAAAGCAGGCAAAGCAGTTGGCAGTGCGATTCACTTTCTCTACGATTTCGCGCAGAAGCGCGGTTTGATCAAGAGCGATCTCAGCCACTTAGCGGATAACGATTTCGAGCTCGGCGATACCTTGGTGCGCGAGTTGATGGTTCCTCGTACAGAGATGGTCTGGGTAGAGCGCGATAAGACCTTGCGACAGGCGCTTTCTTTGGCGCTGCGCTCTGGTTATTCACGTATCCCTGTTGCAGGCGATGACCTCGATAACATCATTGGAATCGCCTACGTTAAAGATTTGGCAAAGCGTGCACTTGATCATCATGAGGCTGAAACCTCTGAAAAGGTTGAGCAACATATGCGCCCACCGGTATTTGTTCCGGAGAATAAGGAAGCAGCCGACCTTCTGCGCGATATGCAGCGCAATCAAATTCACCTTGCAATCGTGGTTGATGAATATGGTGGAACCGCTGGAATCATCACAATTGAGGACATCATTGAAGAGATCGTCGGTGAGATTGCCGATGAATATGATGATGGTGTCGAAAGCTTTAGCTGGCTCTCTGAGACCAAGGCTCGCGCAAAGGCTTCACTTCATATCGAAGATCTCGCCGAAGAGTTGAAGATCACCATCAAAGAAGAGGATTACGAAGGTATCGACACCATTGGTGGTTTGATGGCTCAGATCCTTGGCCGCGTTCCTATCGCAGGCAGCACAGTAACAATTGAAGGTTGGTCGATTACGTCAGAGCGACCAGTAGGACGCCGTCGTAGAATTAGCTCAGTCATTATTGAGCGCGTCGAAGAGGTTGAAGAAGATCATGAATAATCCAGAAGATACAAAGCTCGTCACCCTCGCAACAAATACTTTGGCGCGCAGTGGCGCACGTGAGGCAGCTGCACTTCGCGATACAACAGGTCGTACATATGTTGCAGTCAATGTTGTATCACCATCACTGAACCTCGATGCCTTTGAAGCGGTATTAACTGTGGCTCTCGCATCTGGCATCACAGGTATTGAGAGCGTTGTGGCAACTGGTGCACAACCAAGCAATGTGCAGGCGATTAAGGATTTTGCTCCAACGGCGACAGTCTTTTACATCAGCGCCGACGGCCAAGAGCTCTCTCTTTAACGGTTAAGATAGGCGCATGCGCGTCGTTCGATTTACACCACTGCCTGAGGCTGGCCTCGGTAGCGATCCCTTGTATGGCATTCTCGAAGAAGATAACACCATCACCGTCATTACTGGTGACCCTCTCTATCAGGGCATTCAGAAGACTGCGGCAAAGCTAGAGCTCACTCAAGCTCGCTTGCTCGCGCCAGTTATTCCTCGCAGCAAGATCGTTGCAGTTGGTAAGAACTATGCAGACCATGCCGCCGAGATGGGTGGAGTGGTCCCAGAAGAGCCAATCATCTTCATCAAGCCAAATACAACTGTCATCGGCCCAAGCGACACAATCGTCTGGCCGGAGATGGCACCTTCTATCGATTACGAGGCAGAGCTTGCGATCGTTATCGGCCGCATCTGTAAAGATGTTCCAAAGGAGAAGGTCAACGATGTGATCTTTGGTTACACGATGGCAAACGATGTAACTTCACGTGAGCTTCAGAAGAAGGACGGTCAGTGGATTCGCGCAAAGGGCTTCGACACTTTCTGCCCACTCGGTCCTTGGATTGAGACAGAATTTGTTCCTGGCAATCAGCGCATCACAACGGCCCTCAATGGCGAGATTAAGCAAGATGCAGTGCTCTCTGACATGATCTTTAAAGTCCCAGATATCGTTCACTTTGTATCAAGCGTCATGACGCTACTTCCCGGAGATGTCATCATCACCGGAACTCCAGCAGGTATTGGTCCAATGCCAGAGCGATCAGTTGTTGCAATCTCTATCGAAGGCCTCGGTCAACTAACAAATAAGGTGAGTGCTCGTCCATGAGTGAGAAAAAAGTAAAGGTCCGCTTCGCGCCATCTCCAACAGGAGACCTGCATGTCGGCAATATTCGCACCGCGCTCTTTGACTGGGCATTTGCTCGCCACACAGGTGGCACATTCTTATTCCGTATCGAAGATACCGATACAACTCGCGTTACCCCTGAATACATCCAAGCTGCGATCGACACTTTGAAGTGGCTCGGACTTACATGGGATGAGGGACCAGAGGTCGGTGGCCCTAACGGTCCATACCTTCAATCACAACGTCTCGATATCTATGCAACATGGGCGCAGAAGTTCCTTGATCAAGGCGATGCCTATCACTGCTACTGCTCACCTGAAGAGCTAGAAGCAGTGCGTGAAGCGCAGCGCGCGGCAAATGTTGCACCTGGCTATAACGGACATTGTCGAGAGCTCACAACCGAGCAAATCGCTGCTTATAAGGCACAAGGGCGCGAAGCAGTTGTTCGCATGCGTATGCCTGAAGGCACAACAACATTTACCGATGCAATTCGTGGCGAAGTTACCTTCGATCACAAGTTTGTACCGGATTTCGTACTTGTTCGCGCAGATGGTTCACCGCTTTACACATTGGCAGTTGCCGTCGACGATATCTTGATGGAGGTTAGTCACGTATTGCGTGGTGAGGATCTTCTCTCTTCAACTCCTCGTCAGATCCGCGTCTATCAGGCGATGGGTATTAAGGATGAGGATTTCCCAACATTTGCTCACCTCCCATTTGTTATGGGCCAGGACAATGCAAAGCTCTCAAAGCGCAATGGCGAGGTATCAATCGCTTGGTATCGCGAGCAGGGTTATTTGCCTGAGGCAATCTGTAACTACCTCGCACTTCTCGGTTGGTCTCCAGGAGATGACCGCGAAAATGTAACGATGCAGGAGCTCACAGAGCTCTTCACCGTTGAGAAGGTTCACTCTTCACCTGCACGCTTTGATATGAAGAAGCTCGAAGCAATCAATGGTGACAAGATCCGCGCACTTACTATTGATGAGTTCCTTAAGTGGACACTTCCATTCCTCACAAAGGCTGGAATCATCACCGGTACAGATGCTGAGGTCGAGCTCGTTAAGAAGGCACTTCCTATTATTCAAGAGCGACTCGTGAAGTTGGATGAGACTCCAGCACTTCTCAAGTTCCTCTTTGTGAAGGATTTTGCAGTTGATGCAGATGCAGTTTCAAAGATCACCGATGGCGCGTCCAAGGATGTACTGAAGCGTGCATTGAAAGAACTTGAGGCGCTACCTTCTTGGGATCACACATCAATCGAGGCAGTCCTTCGCGCAGCGCTGATTGAAGATATGGGTCTGAAGCCACGTGTGGCATTTACCGCGCTACGTATTGCAACCACTGGCAGCACCATCTCTCCACCGCTCTTTGAGTCGATGGAGCTGTTGGGGCAAAGTGCTTCTATTTCGCGTATTTCAGCAGCCCTAGCCCTCTAGGGCAGAGTGGTCGAGGTGGTAAAAACCTCATGTAAACTACTCACCTTGCCTTCGGATGAAGGTATTGGGGTATGGGGTAATTGGCAGCCCTGCTGATTCTGGTTCAGTAAGTCTAGGTTCGAGTCCTGGTACCCCAGCGCAGTACACAACTGAATATGGAATGGATCGATAGCTCGCTATCGGTTAGTCATCTGGCCCCGTCGTCTAGCGGCCCAGGACTCTGGCTTCTCAAGTCAGCTACGAGGGTTCGAATCCCTTCGGGGCTACATCACATATAGGTAAGTGCCATCTCTCACGAAAGCGAGAGGTGGCATTTTCTATTCCACTAGGGTTTTCACATGCGCATCATCAATACCGATCAATTAAAGACAGTTCTTGCAAACCTTCCTAGCAATCCGCGGATTATCGCTTCAGGAAACTTTGCAACACCAAATACTCTCTTGAAGGTTGCTGATGAGACGATTCCAGAGTTCAAGTTACATATGCTCAACGCACAACCTGGGATTCCTGATCGCGAAGGGATTACATACGAGACTGCATTTGTTGGTCACGGTATGCGCCGCCATCCGCGTCTTAATTACATTCCTTCACGACTCTCGCTCTTGCCAGTGGTCATTCGCGATTACGCACGGCCTGATGCTGTCTTCCTTCACACATCTGCACAGCACCATGACACTGTCTCACTCGGTACTGAAGTCAATATTCTCCCGGCAGCAATTGAGTCAGCACATGCTCATGGTGGAATCGTCATAGCGCAAGCAAATAAGCAGATGCCATACACATATGGAGATGCGCAGATTTACGAGTCAGAGATTGATTACCTCGTTGAGGTCGATGAACCGCTATTGGTAAAGCCTGAGACAACCTTCTCTGATGAATCGCTGATGATTGGCGACCGTATCGCATCTCTTATTGAGAATAATTCAACGCTTCAACTCGGTATCGGCGCCATTCCTGACTCTGTCCTTAACTCACTCAAGGATCGTCGCGGCTTACGCATCTGGACAGAGATGTTCTCTGATGGTGTCTATAACTTACATAAATTAGGCGTGCTCGATCCAGATATCTTGATAACTGCATCATTTATCTTCGGTACCAAAGAGCTCTACGACTGGTTGCACTTCAACCGTCGTGTTCAGATGCTTCGTACCGAGAAGACCAATAACCCAAGTTTGATTGCGCGCCAGGCACGTATGACATCAATTAATGCAGCGCTACAGATCGATCTCTACGACCAGGCAAATGCTTCACATGTGCGTGGCCAGATCTATAGTGGCTTTGGTGGCTCGACTGACTTTATCGTCGGCGCACTTCACAGCCGTGGTGGTCGCTCATTTATGGCGTTACCGTCATGGCATCCGAAGGCGAAGGTCTCATCGATTGTTCCGCGTCTCTCTGAGAATGTCACCAGCTTTCAGCACTCATTCGTTGTAACTGAACAAGGCGCAGCGGCATGCTTTGGACATACTCAACAAGAGCAGGCGATGAACTTGATTAATAATGCGGCGCACCCTGATGCGAAAGAGGGCTTGATTCAAGCTGCCTCGGTATTTGGCCTACTTAATTAATTAGCGGAGTTCGTCATCCGAGTGCGACTTGCGCATACGAATCATCTCTTTCTCATTTGAAAGGTCGATTGCTTCACGCTTATCTGCAATGAGGTCCATGACCGCAAAGAGGACACCAGAGACCACGAATGTAAGGTGGATTCCGATACGCCATTTTTCACGTGTTCCATCAATCTCACCTTCAAGCATGAAGTCCTTGAGTAGTTCGATAACAGAGATCGCTACCAATGAACCAATCAATTTGATCTTGAGGCCGCTGTAATCAACGCGTCCCATCCAATGTGGTCGATCTTCTGCATCTTGGGCGACATTGATCTTTGAAACGAAGTTCTCATACCCTGCGAAGATAATGATGATAATCAAATTACCGAGAAGAACTGTGTCGAGTAGCTCGAGGATGCTCAAGGTGATGTGGTGCATATCAGTATCTGTCATATGCATCATCAACTCATAGAAGTTATGGAAGAAGCGGTAGAGAAGTGGAATGAGGCTGAGCATCAATCCTAAGTAGAGTGGAGCGAGTAACCAGCGACCTCCGAAGATCACGCGTTCGAGAACTTCTTCAAGGTTTTCATTCCATGCTTTGCGCTCTTCAACCTGCTTAGCCATTGATACCCTCCTTGTAAATTTCCCCAAGGGTAGGTTGAGTAAGCGGAAGTTTCGAGGGTTATCCCATGTAATGAATGGTCATATTTAAAGGGCTAGTGCAGGATATTTACAGCACGTGCGACTACAAGACCGACGGTGAGCAGCGATGTCACCGACTGCACCAACATGAGCATCTTCGCCCAACGGGTGAGTGGCAGTACATCGGTCGGACTAAATGCGCTGGCATTGGTAAATGAGATGTAGAGATAGTCGAAGAAGTTTGGATGCCAATGGACGGCAGCCATATGTTCATCTTGCATCTGAGGAAAGAGAAAATCTGGATAGCGGATGAGCGCTTCAGCTCGCGCCCCTGGGCCACCTCGGTCAAACTCCCAGAACCACAAGGCGAAGATCACGATATTTGTAAGCCAGATAGTTGCACCCGATAGGAGCAGCGAATTTCCATTCTGGGCAGAGCCATTGATCAAGTGCTGAATCAATTTCACAGCAGAAGCTGTATTAGAAAGGGTCATCACACTGGTGAGACCAAGACTCAAGATTCGAAGAGGGAGGTGATGGTTATGAATGCGACGAGGCGCCACGACGAGAAGTGCGGCTAGAAGGATCGCCTCGAGAATAGAAATCTCTCTCTGAAAGCTGAGCGAGAGCTCCTTGGGAAGAATCGTTTGCAGCGCGATGACGATAAAGACCACGATTGCTACCGGAAATCGGTGTTCCCCTACGTGGGTGCGATGCCAGTGAGGGTGATGATCGTTGTGCGGAGCAAACTCTTTTCGAGACATAACTCCATAGTAACTAGCGAATTTAACCTTGTGAAGTATGACTAATCATTTTCAATCAAATTCAAGATAAATTGCTCTTGATGAGTTCATACTTGATGCACCCGGATTTTCGAAAGGATCACATTATGGGCAATGCAATATCAGCATGTTTCTCGAAATATGCAACATTCTCAGGTCGTGCAACACGTAGCGAGTACTGGTACTTCTACCTCTTCTACATCATCGTCTACATCGTTGGTTCAGTTGTTGCCGGAATCGTCGGAGCAAGCGCAGTTCTCTACCTCTTCATCCTCCCACTTTGGCTTCCAAATCTTGCAGTAGGTATTCGTCGTATGCACGACGTTGGACGTTCAGGATGGTTCATCTTGATCCCTATCTACAACCTTGTCCTACTCTGCTCTTCAAGCACAGGCGACAATCAGTACGGCGCACGCGCTTAATACTTAATAGCAAAAGGGCCACGGTGAAATCACCGTGGCCCTTTTGCTATTTTCTAGTATCCGTAAATAACTAGGAGCGCGAAGAAGAAGATCACGATAGAGAGCCATGAGAGGGCAGTTGCTACGTAGCCGACCACAATCCCGGCAGTCGCAAATCCTTTATGGCTCACATTGCCGACAGCATTGAGCTTAGCCATCGCCTTATGGCCAATGATCGAGCCGATAAATGAGAAGAGGCCAAAGGTCATTAAAATACATGAAACCGAGACTGCTAGTGAAGCAATGGCGAGATCCTTCGCCTTCTGCTCTTCTTGCGAAAATTCAACTGTCATTAAGTCGCTCCTTTTCTTGTTAATCATTATCTCGAAGATGAGTGGTGCATATCAGGGAGGAGACCGGTCAGGTTTGAAATGACCGGTCTCGATGAATAAAAGAACCTTGCCTCCACGGTAATCTTCACATGAAGGCGCGGCTCTGGTTTTTGATTACCGCCCTATTTCTGACGGTATCGCCGGCATGGTCAACCGAAAACTCACCTAAAACTCTGCTCATTGCTGACACTGGTTTTAGCTCAACTGATCCAGTGATTGCAAGCCATACTCTCTTTCAACTCTGCCTCTTGGATTGGTCCACTTGTCCTAATGGCAGCAACTTCCAAGAGAGCGGAACAGCTGCTTCATTAACGCCAGCGCAAATGAGCGCAAATGGCTTTGATCATGGCACGAAGATGGCTCGAGCAGCTATTGCCGCTTATCCCAATGTGAAATTGATTCTCGTTCGGATTGTGGCTCAGGGTTCCAATGGCGCACGGATGTCTACTAGCGAATCAATAATCACCAAAGTCTTATCGTGGACAAGCAAGAACGCTGCGAAATACAGGATTGGGGCAGTCGCAATTTCGCAAGGAAGCAATAAGTTGGCAACCAATTCACGAAAATGTCTTGCATCACCTGCAACTGATAAGGAAGTTGCATCGCTCAAGGCGAAGGGCATCTATTCGTTCTTTCCTGCCGGCAATGAGGGAAGGTCGGATGCCATCAATTGGCCAGCATGTATTGCAGATGCGGTTGCAGTAGGTGCCCTCGATAAGAACGGTGCCATTTCAAGTTATAGTAATGATGCACCTTCACAGGTGGATCTCTATGAGCCGGGTTACTTAATTGATTCAACTACCCAACCGCAATACTCGGTTGAGTATGGGACGTCTTATTCAACGCAATATGCAGCAGCCCGCTGGCTCTCGATGGTCAATGAATTTCCCACCGTTCGCCCAAGCCTGATCTATTGGAACTTCATCTTCTCGGGGGATTTAGTGACCAATTCCAAAGGACAGAGCGGCTGGAGCACTGATCTTGACGCTCTGCGGGTGAGCCTGACCGGTCAGTTAGCCCGATAGATTGCTGCATAAATAGGGCGAGGTTTTACGGTTATCCCAGTGAACCTACTTCAGGAGTACAAAAATATGCACGCTCTCAAGCGCAAATCGTTCCGCTCTGTAGCAACAGTCTTCATCGCACTTACCGCGATGATGGGATCTAGCTCGCAGGCAGAGGCTGGAATCCTCGGTCCATCATCTGATTACATCGTACAGATTACTCCGGGAGCACGCGCTGCAATTGAGAGCGCAGTAAAGAATGCAGGCGGCACAGTAGGTACCCGCTACCAGTATGCATTCGATGGCTTTGTAGTAAAGCTTCCAGATATGTTGCTGCCACTCTTGCAGAAGATTCCAAATGTTCTCAAGATCGAGAAGGATCAGCCTGTATCTGGTCTAGATATTCAACAGAATGAGATGCCAACTCCATCTTGGGGTCTCGATCGCATCGATCAGCGTGAAGTAGTTTCAACAGCTCCTGGCTACCAGGGCAACTATGGATATCGCAGCGCAGGTACTGGCGCAACCATCTATATCGGTGATACCGGTATCTACCCACACGAAGATTTAGCAGGACGCATCTCAACTGTTGGCTTTACCGGTATCGCTGACGGTAATGGAACAGTTGATTGCAATGGCCATGGAACTCACGTTGCCACAACAGCTGCAGGTACGAAGTATGGCGTTGCAAAGAATGCAAGAGTTGTACCTGTTCGTATCTTGAACTGTGCTGGCTCTGGTTCATATGCAACTGTGATTGCAGGCCTCGACTGGATCTTGTCACCGCTTAATACAAATCCAAAGACACAAGCAGTTCTTAACCTCTCAATCGGTGGTGGGGCATCTTCTGCAATTAACGATGCGATTCTCCGCCTTACAAATGCTGGCGTAACTGTTGTTGCTGCTGCAGGTAATGAGAATGTCGATGCATGTACAAAGTCACCTGCAAGCGCACCAACTGCAATTACAGTCGGCGCGACAGGGTCAAATGATTCAAAGGCATACTTCTCTAACTGGGGTAAGTGCGTAGATATTCACGCACCTGGCTACTACATCACCGCTGGTTGGAAAGATGCTGCAAATGCAGTGAACACCATTAGCGGTACATCCATGGCAACACCTCACGTAACCGGTGCTGCAGCTGTCTATTTGGGCCTTCATCCAACGGCATCTGTAGCTCAGGTAGCCGATGCACTCGCTGCGGATTCGACGAAGGGCGCTGTCACAGGTCTTCCTGCAGACACTATTAATAACCTTCTCTATGTATCGCCGACAGATGGCGGAGCTGTCATCACACCTCCTGCTGTATTAGTTGGAACCCTTTCGGGCATCACCCATCTTCAGGCACAGGCCAATGTGGAGATCAATCCCAACAATGCACCAACAACTGCGCGCATTGAATATGCAACAGATCAAGCATTCACGCAGATTGTTAAGAGTATCAATCTGACTCCCACTCCACTCGATGGAGGGGCGCCTATTGCCTTGCCTGTCATCCTCGATGGCCTGACTCCATCTTCTACCTTTTATTTCCGTGCGACGGCAAGTAATGAGAGCGGCTCATACACAACACCAGTCGGCTCATTTAAAACTCTCGCGCCACCTGTTACACCACCGGTGACAGTTGCACTTGCTCCGACAAACCTCACTGGCTGGAGCGCTCATCTCAATGGAACCGTCAATGCAAATAACGGTGCAACTTCTGTCTCATTTATCTATGGAACCGATCCTGACTTCTTGACCAATACCCAGACAGGTCTTGCATCACAGCAGAGCGTTTCAGGAAATCTCACAACCACTGTCGGTCTTGATATCTCATTCCTAAACGGAGCGACAAAGTATTACTACAAGGTTGTCGGCAGCAATAGCGCAGCCTCAGTTCACTCAAACGTTTACTCATTTACAACGCCTGCAGTAGCCGGAGTATTGGCATCAGTTGAGACTATTCGTCCAACAACTGGCCTTGATACGCCAGCAACTACCGTCACAGCCAACATCAACCCAAATGGGCAGACAACATCAGTTCGCTTGGTCTGGGATGTTGATTCATCCCTATTGATTGCACCTAAGAGTGCGGGGATCTCAACTCTCTATACAGGTATCGACACTGTGACAGTAAGTGCAACAATGACAGGACTTGTTCCTGGATATCGCTACTACTACCGATTTGAAGCGACAAATGCCGCAGGTATCTCAAAGCCACTTCCGCTGACAAATGTCGGTAATCCCATCATGCCGGTCATTCTCACCTCGACCGCCTCTTCTATTACCCAGAACTCAATGTCTCTCAGCGCTGTAGTCAATGCTGGTGCATCGAATACTCGCACCTCATTTATCTACGGCACTGATCCAAATCTTGAGACCGGAACAACGGTCATCAACGGAACACCATTTGCAATTACCAATGCGCTCAACAATACGGTGACAGCGGCCCTTACCGGCCTGAAGTCAAATACAACGTATTACTTCCGCACAAAGATGTTGGCATATACAGGTCCATTGATGGATCGTGGAGGCGTACTGCTCGGACCAATCGTTTCAGTGCAGACTCTCTACCCACCACGTATGGCGCAATCAATCGCCTTTAGCCTTCCACTCTCACGTTATTACGGTGGAGCTCCAACAGTTCTGAGCGCTACCGCGTCCTCTGGACTTCCAGTGACCTTTACATCTGCAACACCGTCGGTCTGTCAGGTTACGACAAGTGATACAGGTTCTGTTCTTACCTATGTAACCCCAGTTGCTGCGGCAACAACAGTTTCTTGTACAGTCACTGCCGCACAAGGTGGAAATGATTCATTTACACCAGCAGCTTCGCAGAGCCGCACAATTATCTTCCAGAAGGAAGGATCGAGCCTTTCTGCAAGCTGGTCAGGTCCAATCACAGTTGCCGGAACAACTGTGAGCTTGAATGTTTCTAGCGCATCACAACCATCGCTTCATGAATCACAGGGTGGAACAAATGCACTCACTGTCACTTCAAAGACTCCAACAATCTGTAAGGTCGAGAACACAGCTTTTGCTGGAACAGGATCAGCTCACACCACAACAACTGTGAAGGGCCTCTGGAATGGCACATGCCAGCTAGAAGTTTCATTTGCAGGCAATAGCTACTGGCTTCCAACGACTGCGCTCTTCGCAAGCGGCGTCGTGGGAATGACTCAACCAGAGCCAGGTGCAAATGTTGCTCAGGTTATCAACTTCTCGACTCCTTCTAATCGTGATGCAAGTTCATTGAATCCACTAGTTGTCTCAGCAACATCAGGGTTACCTGTGACGCTGACTTCAACTACGCCAGCAACATGTTCAGTAGAGCTCCAAGCCAACGGAACTTACTCTGCAAAGGCGACATCAGATGTGAGAGGCGATGCGACAGTTTGTACTATCAGCGCTTCTCAAGCGGGAAATGATCGCTGGGCTGCAGCTGTCACCGTCACACGATCATTTACGTGGCTACGTAAGGTGCAGACAATTAACTTTGTTCAGCCTTCAAGTCGTTTCTATGGGGGAGCGCCAACAACGCTCTCTGCAACTTCAAGTTCAGGTCTGCCAGTTGTATTTACAACAACCTCTTCAACTGTTTGCAGACTCACAACTGTAGATTCAGTGACAACAGTTAACTATGTAACTCCACTTACTATTGGAAGCACAGCGAACTGTTACATCACTGCAACTCAGCCAGGTGATTCTGTATTCGCTCCAGCTCCAGCGGTCAACAAGACTTTGACATTTAGCAAGGAGAGCGTGATTCTCCGTCCAACATGGGCAGGATCGGTAACCGTTTCCGGAACTGCCGTTGATGTCACGGTAAAGAGCTCATCGCAGCCATTGCTCAACGAAGACCTTTCGGGCACAACACCTTTGGTCTTTACATCATTGACCCCAAAGGTCTGTGTTGTTGATAGCACCGCTTACCAAGGCACAAGCACCTCTCACACACGTGCAATCTTTAAAGCGATCTATAACGGCACTTGCCAATACTCGGTTTACTTTGCCGGCAATAGCTACTGGCTCCCTGCCACAACAACATTCACCACATTGATCTCAGGAATGACAACTCCTCAACCAGGAGCTGCAGCACCTCAGACAATTTCACTCACTTCATTTAGCACATATCAATTGGGAACAGTTGTACCGATTACCGCAACCGCATCATCAACGCTTCCAGTGACAGTTGTAACGACAACTCCAGCCGTTTGCGTAGTTTCAAAGAGCGATGCAGGCGCTTATTCAGTGACAACTGCTGATGGAGTCACAGGCGATACCAACACCTGTACTTTGCAGGCAACACAAGCTGGAGATACTCGCTGGGCGGCTGCGCCTATGCAGACTCGAAGCTTTAGGTTTGTTCGCAAATCGCAGGTAATTACCTTCACGCTTCCTGCAAACCGTTACTACGGGGGAGCGCCAACGACACTTGTCGCAACTTCAACATCAGGGCTGCCTGTCACCTTCTCTACGACAACCCCTAATATCTGTGCAATTCAAGTTACTGACTCAGCTTCAGTTCTGAGTTACGTGACGCCACTTCCTACATCAAACACCGGTCCTTGCTATGTAGTTGCCTCACAGGTAGGCAACGAAACATTTGCTCCAGCAACTACCCTTGGTCGCCAAATAGTTTGGATGAAGGAAGCGACAACAATTACAGCGACATGGTCAGGTATGCCATCAATCGCAGGTTCAACGCTAGATCTCAATGTGAAGAGCGCAGTTCAGCCACTGCTCAATGAGGCGCTAGCAGGCACAACGCCACTGGTCGTCACAACTCGCACACCAAATATCTGCGTTGTTGATTCACCAACATATATCGGTAGCTCAACTACCCATACTCGTGTCACAGTGAAGTCGCTCTGGAATGGAACCTGTCAGCTCAACGTTTCCTTTGCTGGAAATAGTTACTGGTTACCGGTAATAACGACCCCAGCAATCGCAATCACAGGAATGACAGCACCTCAGCCAGGTGCAAATGCGGCGCAGAGCCTGGGCATCTCCACACCTGCGACACTTGAGATTGGTGCAACTGTCAACACGATGCCAACAGCAACATCGAAGTTGCCGGTCACAGTTACTTCCCTTACTCCAGCTGTCTGTCTTGCAACAGCAATTACAACTGGTTACACGATCTCTACTGCTCCAGGAGTTACCGGCAATGGCAATATCTGCACAGTGCAGGTAACACAAGCAGGAACAGATGCTTGGGCAGCAGCTCCTGCTCTCAACCGATCAATCACAGTCAATAAGGCATCGATGGCGGTGCGACAGTTGCGAACAGCTTCATTCATAGCTCCAACTGCCCCAGCGCTACTAGTTGCTGGAATTGCCTATGTGAATGGCCCTACAAATGCGGGCCTCAATAGCATTGGTAATTTCTTGACTGTAACGACTACGACTCCAGCGGTCTGCTCAATTACAGATGCTGCGCCATATGCAACAACTGTCGGCACATACACCCAGACAACTGTCAGAAGCGTCGCTAACGGCACTTGTGTGATTGCTTGGAACTTTGCCGAGACAGCAACTCAGCGAGCTGCAATCTTCACACAGAGCCTCGCAGTGACGGGAGTGAAGTAACAAGTTAGATTTATCCGGTGGCAAGAACCCGTCGGATTACTCTGCTTGCAGCTCTCGTTGCAACAATCCTTGGCGCCTTCACGCCGGCACTTTCTGCAACCAAACCTTTGGTAGTAGGTGGCGCTCGACCTGTGACCGTTAATCTTCCATCCGATATCTCAAAGCTATCACCACTTCTGATCATGCTCCACAGCGCTTCAACAAGTGGGGCACATCAAGAGCGATATATGAAGCTCGCACCTGTGGCTAAGCGGATGGGAATGATCTACATCGCACCCGATGGAACTGTGGGCGCCGATGGCAGAAGAGTATGGAACGCATCGAAGGCCTGCTGTCAGAGATCTGGCACTCCGGTCGACGACATCGCATACATCACCTCACTCATCGATGAAATTGCAGCGAAAGTTCCCGTTGATAGATCACGTATCTATATGATCGGCCATAGCAATGGTGCATTTATGTCACTTGCCTATGCCTGCACAACAGGTTCTATCGCAGCCGTTGTTTCACTGGCTGGTGCCCTTGATAAGGATTACAAATGTTCAAGTGCAAAGCCGTTTGCTCTTCTTCAAATCCATGGAGCAGCCGATAAGACAATCAAAATTGGTGGGGGAGTACTCAACGGCTATAGATATACAAGTGCGCTAGAAACAATTCAAGCAATCGCTGAGAGCAACGGCTGTAGACCGGGTTCTCCACCCCGAGCTCCTTGGGCGAAAAAGGATTTTGACCCATCAATTCCTGGCGCTGAGACCACTGTTGAATATCTAACGGGATGTAATCCACAACTGGAGTTCTGGCGCATTGCCCGAGGCTCACATAGTCCACGGCTACCTGCTGATTACGCCGACCAAGTCTTGAGGTGGATACTTAGCGCATGAAGCGCATTACCGAATTCAACCGTCGCATCGCAGAGAAGATCACCGCCGCCGTTTCAACTATGTGGTGTGCCTACATCTTTGCCGCAATCGCTCTAATCTCACTGCCTGCCGCAATCCGCACTGGGGATTCACTCGTGATCGTTGCCTGGGTCGCCCAAACATTTCTGCAATTGGTTCTGCTTTCGATCATCATGGTAGGGCAGCAGGCTCAAGCTGATTCAGTTGCGCAGAAGATTAACGAGACTCACGTTGCATCCCTTGGCGAATTTGAATTAGCGAAAGAGGCTCGCAGTATCGCTAACCAAGAGTTAGCAGAGCTCAAGGAGATCACTCGCGATATCCATCGTGTTCTTAGAGATATCGAGACGAAGAAGTAATTTACTTAGATACTTTGTAGCCCTTTGGGCAGATTGGCTTCGTGCCGGTTACTTTCTTGACTGTCTTACCTTTGAGGCAAGTAATTGTTCTCTTAGATGCAACTGCGGGTGTTGGCGTAGCGGTCGGAGATGCCGTTGGAGATGGATTAGCAACAACCGGCGCTTCTTGAGTGAACTTCACTCGCACGGTAGGAGATGAGAAACCAAAGCCCTGCGCGCTGACAAAGAGCCATCCCTTATCTTCACCTAAGACAGTGGTTGCGGTCCTTGCATCCCCATCGCTAGAGACGATAGAGATACTTGCCGAGATTGGCGCCTTACTAAATCCATAGATACAACGGGCAACATCGGCTCGAATTAAGAGATCATAAGAGCCGACAGTCACTTTTCCGTTTGATACAAAGTGAGGAGAGGCAACTTGATAATCAAGAGACTGAGTCTCCTTATTAAATGTTGGAGGTCCCGCGCTGTAGAGGAGCGAGTTGGTAGTCACGATTCCCGCAAGATTGCCTGATTGATCCGAACAGCGCTGAATCGAATCATTCTCATTGAAATAGCCCAGAGCGTTGACAGACCAATAGGTATGTTCGTAGCTCGATGTATCCTTAAAGGCAGAGTTGAAAAGTTTAAAGACATCTCGCGCCTCTTGCTGGTCAAGGCCGGCAACAATCTTGATGCCCCGTGCCGGATCGCCAGAGACGCCCCATTCACGATCAGAGAAGGCTAGATCCTTTGCAGCCTGCGAATATTCATTGATGGGAGCTAAGTAATCGAGGGCTGTCACCTTTACTGGCAGAGCCTGAATAGTCAGATCCTGCCCATCTCCGTTGGCAATCGTTTCAATAATGGGTTGGTGGATTCTTCCGTGGAACCAACCTGTTAACTTCTTGGTTGAACGAATCTTCAGCCCAAATTGATATCCATCTGGAAAGTCGCGGATTGCTTCACAGAGTCCGTAATCTGAAGATTGGCAATCGGTTCCATCGGGGGCTTTGCCAAGACCAGCATCTGATCCATAGCCATCGGTCACATGGACAGGGATGTAATTACCGGTGAACTCTTCAACGGGAAGAATTCCCGCTCTAAAATTTCTAAGAGAGTAATCATTGGTAAAGGCAGCCTCACCGGCCTTCTTCTTAAAATTAAACATACTTCGCACGGTGACGAGATAAGTATCTTTCCCGCCAGAGTTCAGAACGCCGGGATATTTAAAGATTGTTCCCGTTCCAATACCTTCTGAAAGACCCATTGATGGAACGGCGGAGAAATCTCCATTGCCCTTTGCTGCCATTCGCTTGACTGCAACGCCATCAATTCGTTCACCCGTGGGCGAGATCGCCCAGGTGCTAGCGATGCAATTGAAATCTGCACTCGTCGAGCAGATAGGAAGAGAGTGAATAATCATGATCTCTTCTGCATCTGTACAGATCTTGCTCGAGAGTTCTCCGCAGATCTTCCAATCCATAGAATCCGTTGAATCTGCTTTTGCCTTGCCATAAATCACTGAACTCATCGAAGTGAGCTCTGAATTCTCTTTAAACCAGAGACCTAATTGAGGGACGGTATTTGAAATCTTTCGACCAGCTTCTGCCGATGGAGCAAAGGCAAGGAGAAGGCCGAGAACTAGCGCGATAGAAAGTCTCAGGCGATTTGATTTCACCTGCGAAGTCTATGAAACGCTGAAGTTACTATCTACCTTTAAATATATGAATAATGGTCATTTCATCCTCTAGCAACAAGGACTCCCGATGATCGTCGGGTATCTATGAGCGAGTGACTAGTCAAAAACTTCAATTTAGCCATTTTAGGCAATCTATTTTCAAGGAAGTTATTGTGAGCAGAAATGGGCAAAAGATAGACTTCCCGCAGATTCTGGAAGCTTTCCAGATATTCGCGTGAGAAATATTGGGGATTCAAATGGGAAATGCACTTGATGAAGTAACTGGTCCAACCAATCCTGAAGGTCGTGACACCCACGTAATTCAGAAACAGCTTGATGTAAAAATCGGCGCTGGTACAAAGTTCTTCGAGCTCGGCCTCTGGTTGGGTGGCATTTTGTTGGCGGGCGTAATTGGTATTGCAGCAACTGGCGATCCAGCGAAGGGCGCACTCTACGCAATTGCTGGAGTAATTCCTGGTCTGATCTTCCAGTTTATGAAACAGAATGCTCTCGCCTACTTCCGTAAGCTAGAACAGAAGATTCAAGCTGATGAATCCCAAATTGATAACTTCCTAGAACAGCGAGTGATTATTCTTCAAAACCTTGCTCGACTTCTCGATAAGTCAATCGACCTCGATAAGGATGTTATGAAAACTGTTGCGGCTTACCGCGGCGGCGTCAATCCAAATTCAGGTGCTGCTCGTAACGAAGCATCTGCTGCAATGGATAGCGTTCAAGCACGTATTAACTTAGCGTTTGAGGCGTATCCAAACCTCAAGGCACAAGACAACATCAACGATGCTATGCGCCAGAATTCAACTCTTCAGAAGGAAATTACAGCGGCACGTGTTCTCTATAACGACACCGTTTCAATGTGGAACCAGGACATCTTCACATGGCCGACAAAAATCATTGTTGCTGCAAAGCAGGGTTACACCACGCGTATCCCTTACACAGCATCAGCTGAAGTCAAGGCTCAGGCACGAGGAACATTCTTCTAATGCCTGAGTTCGACGAGCCGATTGATGACTACGTCTCATTCTTTAAGGATGAGCACGAACGCAATGTAAGCGACTATTTCGAAAACCTCTTAAAGACCTCTGGGGTTGATGAACAAGAGAACATTGAGCTCAATGCTCAACTTCGCGAACTCAATCAGAATGTGGATTCCAGTACATCCTCACGCGGGCACTGGAAATTCGGTCGCGTCGCAGCCATCGTTGCAGCGGTCGGTCTGGTGGGTGCAGCAGTTGCTCTGCAAGGTTTCTACTTTCTCTGCATCCTTCCAGCTGCGGGCTTGGTGTTTCTCCTCATCAAGAAGATCAACCCTGCAATCTCCTCGCTCAATGAGAAGGTTGATTCGCTGACGCACGACCGAGATGCGAAGTCCAACGAGACTTGGGCGCAGATTGCACCTCTCAATGATCTCTATACCTGGGATATGGCAACCAAGTTGTTCATGAAGTCTTTCCCATTCATTGATTTCGATTTGTACATTAGTACAGACCGACTTGCTGACCTCCAGAATAACTATGAGCTCTCGCCAACCTTTAACGATGGCCGTTCAATGTTTGTCTCTCAGAGCGGCGCTTTTAAGGGAAACCCATTTGTTATTGCTCGTTATAAGCAGCATTGGATTGGATCAAAAACGTACTACGGAACATTGGTAATCCATTGGACCGAGACGGTAAGAGATGCTCAGGGCAACTGGGTCAATGTTCAGAGAACACAAACTTTGACGGCATCTGTAGTCAAGCCATTCCCTGAATACCACGTGGGAACAACAATCGTTTATGGCCATGAAACTGCACCTGATCTTCGCTTTAGTCGTACCCCTTCAAATCTTTCAGGACTCAGCGATGGGCTCATGAACAATTGGAAGAAGGATCACGCCGTTAAGAAAGTTGAGAAGCAGGCGCGCAAGGCGATTAAGTCAGGCGATAGCGGCCTCACAGTGATGTCCAATAAAGAGTTTGAAGCGCTCTTTAACGCGACAGATCGAGATAATGAAGTTGAATTTAGACTTCTCTTTACGCCGTTGGCGCAGCAGGAGATGGTGAAGCTACTCAACGACAAGAGCGCTGGATTCGGCGATGACTTCGCATTTAGCAAGAACGGCATGGTCAACTTTGTAGCGCCAAGCCATCTATCTGAAATCTCCTTTGATTGTGACCCTGGACGCTTTAAGGCGCAGGAGATCGCAAAGGCGCGCGAATTCTTCAACAAGTATCAGAATGACTTCTTTAAATCTGTCTACTTTGGCTTTGCTCCACTGTGGACTATTCCGATTTATCGAGAGAAGCGTTCGATTCCATTGCATGGTGAAGAGAGCCTTGACTCTTCATTCTGGGAGCATGAGGCAATTGCGAACTTGATGGGTCAAGACCACTTTAAGCACCCAGCATCAGTTACTGAGAACATTTTGAAGACCAGCGCACATACATCTGGCCCCACAAAACAGGTCACAGTCACTGCGCATGGCTATGAGGGAATTCCTCGCGTTGACATCATCCCAATGCTTGGTGGGGATGGTCGGATGCACCCAGTTCCTGTCCCATGGACTGAATACATCTCTGTCTCACAAGATTCAACGATGCTGATTGGCTCTATCTCCAGCAGAAAACACGATGACGATTCAGCTGATGACAAGTTGAAGTCAGGGTGGGAGAGCGAATTACAGAAGCGTGGAATCAGTGCTGAAAATACCTTTATTCGCGGAGCGATTGCTGCAGCGATTCTGAGATAAGTAATCAGCAGATCTGAACTCGATAGAAGAGGCCTCACCGAAATGGTGGGGCCTCTTCTTTTCTATATATTCGAATAACAACTGCCAATAATTATGACCAAAAGAAATCCCGGAATGTTGATTAATTAGGGTTTAATCGCGTTATGGGATTCGCAAGACGCGCGGTAAGTCGAAGTGTACGAAGAGCTGTCGGTCCTAGCGTCTGGAATGCCGCACATCCAGTACGTACAGCGAAGCGAGCTTTGATTCCAGCTCCTGTACGTAAGGCACGGCGAATGGTCTACATCGCTACAAATCCCGTCGGTGCCGCAGAAAATGCTGTGATCAACTCTGTATTTCGTAGCTTTGATGAAATCAGTCGCTTGAGCTCTAAATCATTATCTGGAAGTTTTCAGCAAGAGACGACCGGATATTACGTAGGCGAGCGAGAAGCGGTAGGAATTGAATCCGATAATTTAATCGAACAATTAATGAGAGTTGAAAGAGAGCGCTTTCAGGATGTCTCTCGGCCACTCATTGCAGACCCTCCGCAGGTGCTCAGTAAGCCTTTCTATGATCTTGAGATGAAGCGGCGCCGCGGAGAATTCAAGTTTTATCAGCTCTCAATGAAGAGAGTGATTAGTCAAGAATCCTGGGTTGTCGCTGAAAATCAGGCAAAGGCTCAATTTGAACTAGATCTCAAATATCGTGATTCTGAACAAGCGAAGGCAGATCATTGGTGGAAACTCCTCAATGATGGCGATGAGAAAACGCTGACAGAGGCGCTGAAGTTGGCCTTTTCCGATAACCAAGCACCTGTCATCGTAGACAGTGCGATTGGTGGCAAGGCAACTTTCTACCTGTTATTACCTGATATTAATATTTTGCCCGAGAAACGAATGAACATCACTCCTACAGGGAGAGTTTCCAGCAAGAAGTGGACAACCGCCGAAAAGAATGAGGTCTATGGAGATCTTCTCGGCGCTCATCTCATCGCAACCCTGCGAGAAGCTTGGGCGGTAGCTCCCTCGTTACAGGAAATTCGAATTATCGGAGTGGATCAAGAAAGTGGCTCTGAAGATAAAGCTCTATTTGATGTGACCGCACTGCGAGAAGATGGCAGGTGGGGCGATGACAACTGGGGAGCGGTGATATTAGAAATCGCAAAGTACGGTTTGAAATACAAGGGCAAGTCAAAGGAAATTGTTCACTGGAGCCAGAAAGAGATTCCCGTAAGGATTTCCTAACCTGTATTAATGCGCATTTAGTGAGTTGGCGCGTAGCTTCACCTCTGCCGAGAGAGAAACTCCATGATGATCTTCTCCGCCAAGTCTTCAATCTCTACATCTGAGAGCTCAGCGAGATTCTGAGGCATCTTAAAGAAATTTCTCTTGGGTTCACTCTGCTCTGCGCTCATCGCTCACCTCCGAATACAGCCATGTCGTGGGCATGCAAAGCCCTGAGTAGATCCACCTCTTCGAGATAGCTAGTAGTTGAGACCCACCCGCAAGAGCAGATCGCTTGGAACCGTAGCTCTGAAACTTCAAAGAGTGCGTTGGAATGAAGTGACTTACTCATTTCAGTAAACCATTCTGCATTTACAGGAAACTCCCACTACTTCGCTTCGACATATTCCGCATAAGTAACCTAGCGAACTAAATTTGACGCGATACTCGGTCACCTGGACTCGAGTTTGGATCATTGCAGAATTACTTTGCTGTGCTTCGGAAATCTTCTTGTAATTCCATTTTTGAAGTACCCCCAAAATATCGGGAAGATATTGTGCTTGGCTTAATCTGATCACTCGGTCAATCTGAGCTTCTGAGTAGTTTGTCAGCGCCCGCGCATCTCGATTACGAAGGAAACTCTGTCGATTCTTCACACTCAACTTGCCATGATTTGATTCCCATACGCGGAGTACATCTTCAACAGTAATATTTCTTGCTATTTGAATTGTCATCTTGATTTCTTCTTCCTGGATCCACTTCACAGGACCCGCTCTTCTGCGGATGTCTTTCATCCGCAGCTGGTCTTCCCTTGTTACCACCGTGCGCGGTGAGCGCGGTTGGTACGAAGCAAGCCAAGGGGCTTAACGCTTCTTTTCTGGACCGACTTACTTAAATCTCTCCCCACATTTGTTACATTGGAGATAAGAATTCGCAACAACCCAATGTTGGGAGATATCCGTACTTCTACATACTGGGCACTGCCTATTTGCTATTTCACCCATTCGCAATCTCGCTTTCCTCTTCATCTCGGTGATTGATTATTTCTCTGATCTTTGCAACTTCCCTGGCGATTCGATCTGCATCTTCAGTGAAGCCCTGCAGCGAATGACTAAAAGCCCTCATCTCTTCAACCATTGCCAGCATTTCCCAGTCAACTTTTTCATCTCCCCAAGCTGCCATCGCTTGCGAATCGACGAGCGGGGTTGTTGCCTCACTGAATTCTCCTAATTCAAGATAAGCCTTTGCTCTGACAAGTAAGATTCGAATTTGACCATTTGTGTCACCAAACCAGATGTAGAGATCTTCGAGCCCTATAGCATGTTCAATAGCTTCTCGCCACCGTCCAAGTTCGATTAAGCACTCGGCAATCTCTAAATCACTCATTACAACGCCCTCTACATCTTGATTTTCAAGGTGCACCTTGCGTTCAATCTCTAATAGATCTAATTTCATTTCTAACATACAGCTCCTTTCAACAGAAAGTTGACCCCTCCGGCACGAGGGGTTGGATCACATTCACTATGGAGTTCTCAAAGTTCAAAGAGAAAGCCTGGGGGCAATCTCCACCTTCAAGTGGCCTCCAGGCATAAAAAAATTCCCCTTGTGCCTAGAGGCCTCGTCATCTTTCAGTACCACCGTGGCTGGGAGCTCGGTTGGCGTTAAAACGGCTGAAAGCCCTTGTTTTAACCTTCTTCATATCACTCACGACTGCTCGTGGTGATTGACGAATCACAACTTTCGTTGCAACGTCGAAATAATGACATACTGATATACCTTTTGCAACCCTTGTTTTAATCTATTTCCGGTGTGTTGCGAATTTCTTATCTCCCAAATTTAACCCCGGTTACGCGAGAAACTCCAAATATGAGCGTGAGTTCAATCGAGGCAATACTCGGAGATTTGCAGAGCCTTAAACGCAGCTTTTGCATTTATGCCCCTCGCTATGCGGTGCCACCAAAGCGGCTTCCAGAAGTACAGGAAGAGGATCATTCCAATCCCTACCCGGACCTTTCAGAAATAGAAAGGTCCGCTACTTCCGGCGGTGTCTTTCATCGCCGGCAGGTATTCCTTTAGGGCCACCGGACGCGGACTATGCGCGGAGGGCACTAAGCAAGCTAAAGGGCTTATCGCTTAGTTCTTAACCTAGGAAAAAGATATCACTTTCTTCTGACATTTTCACCGTTCAATTTTCATAATTTCAATCGCCGTGAGAAGTGGATTAAGTAAAGCTTTAGTTACGCCTCTCTTCTCGAGCTCGCTATAGAAGGTTGAGTAATACCAGATGATGTCATCGCGGCTGGCGTTAAATCGATCCCACACTTCATCGCCAATTGTTTGAAGATCTGTTGCGATTGCCCGTCCATTATGTGTTTTATCTGCAGCGGTAACAATCAAGGTATCCATATGGGCAGTGGCGACATGATCAATATGCGCCTGCTTGCGTTCACGCCATGGTGCTTTCTCTTCTCGTTCGGCCACAAGTGAATCGCTACACCCGCGCACCATCGCTTCAACACGTGGGCCGAACATTTCAAGGATTTCAACAAGGCGGACTTCGCCACCACAATCTTCAGGAACATCATGCAATAAAGCTGCAATCGCCTGTTCTTCATCGCCACCGGCTTCTAGAACTAGAGATGCAACACCCATCGGATGGAGGATGTAAGGCAGGGTTGTCGATTTGCGCGCTTGGTCTCGATGCCATTGATTGGCATATTCGAAGGCCCGGTAGTACTGGATACTCAAATATACGGAAGGTTGTAAATCCATGTATTCCTCTTTCTCTCACCGATGAGATTACTTCCAACCACCGACAAATCCCATGGATTCGGGGTCGATATCGATCTGCTTTTATACAAAGGTTGAGTTGATATTGACTGGACAAGACCATTCGGCGAGTAACAATCCTTCATGCGATGTAAATATCCTAAGTTCCATAGATAAGCCACCGCGCTTAAGAAACGAAGGAGTGATTGCAAATGAAGACAAAATTTAAGAAGTTAACTTGGTTGCCAATCATCGCCCTAGCTTCCCTCGGTTTACAGGCGTGCTCTGGTGGATCAGCAAATGCCCATTGCGACACTCTCTCAGCTCTTGCAGATCAATTTAATGGACATATGAATAATGGAAATTACGAGATGGCATTCTCAACAGTGCGAAGCATCTACTTTGAAATCAAAGATGAGCCTGAAGTTGATGCTGATGAAAGCCTTGCGGGAAGAATTGAAAATACAAAAGGTATGGCTAATCTGATTGTTAATGGCGGCGCAGATGCATTTGGCGTCAGCAACGTCTTATCGACAATTCAATCCAACATGACTCAAATTAAGGCAATGTGCCAGTAACACCATCAGAAATCGTTGGTTTTAACTCAGCATTTTGATTCATGCGGTTAGTGAGTGTTTGCAATTAAGGGAGGGATTATGGCTAAAGACAATCTTTGGGATGACGGCTACGAACCTGATGCAAAGCAATTTGACTACAGCCAACCACCTATCTGTGGAGGCGTTCGATTTGAATCCGATGAAACTAAGAAGTCCATCGATTGGGGCATGGCAGTTTCATCGTTCTTTACGATTGGAATGATCTCTATTGTTGGCCACCTGATTAATATGTGGCTCAACTAAAGTATTGAGAGCGAAATGACTCGTTGGCAAGATGACGTAACTCAAGATGAGTGGCAGTTATGGCAATCAATTGCACGCCAGTCATCTCATGGGCGTAGCAGAAGTAGCGTTAACAGCTCTCAGGATCTTGAGTCTGCCGTAATGGAGAAGCTCCTCAAGGCGCAAGAGCGCCCAGAAAATGTAGAAGCGTGGATTCGTACAGTTACGGGAACGACCTTTATCGATCTCTGGCGTACCCGGAGCAAGATTAAGAAGGTTGACCTAGATGACTTTGATCAAGATGAGGATGCCCACTTCGCCCGTGCCGTAACCGAGACGCTGATGGGTCCAAAGACCGCCTACATCTTCCAAGAGTCACTCCAGGAGATTCTCGGCTTCCTGCCTGAGAAGCAACAGAAGATGGTTCTTATGTCTGCAGCAGGTTTCTCCAACCTTGAGATTGCCGACGAGCTCGGCTATGCCAGTTCCAATGCTGTCGCTAACCAACTCAGACGTACTCGTGAAGAGATCTCTGAGCGCCTGGAGAGCCAGCAGCGTTAGTTAATCCATTTGTCAGTGGTCCCCGCTACTTTGGGTATATGTCACTGATAGAGAGAATCTGCCCCCGAGAGATCGGTCCTGCCCTCTAGCAGTTACCCCTGCCCGCAACTCCATCGGCCATGCGTTCGGATTCCGAACAAAAAATACTTTCGCAATCTTGATTAATTTCCGCCTCCACTTTCGTCTTACATATTAGAGGCCCAAAAACCTAAAACTTCCATCGAAAGGAACCACCATGAATGTAAAAGCAATCCTCGATATCGACCTTGTAGCTCTGGAATCAACAGAGAAGGTCACCATGATGCTCGATATGACCGCACCTATTACCGATGCGGCAAAGTCACGCCCCGGCCAAGCAGTTGAGGTCGTCCTCGATCGCAGCGGCTCAATGAATGGCCCCGTCTTTGAGTCAGCCAAGGAATCAATCCTTAAGCTCATTGATCGCCTCGCTCCGCAGGATTCATTCGGACTTGTGGCATTTGATGACCAAGCGCTCATCATCGCGCCGATGCGCACCATGGCAGATCATGACCTTTCTGCCCTTCGCCAAGCCGTGCGCACAATGCAGACAGGTGGACAGACAGATATCTCAGGTGGCTACACCATGGGACTTCGCGAACTCACCCGCGTTGCAACCGATGCTGGCGCCACACTGCTTCTGATCTCTGATGGCCATGCAAACTCTGGAGAGCAGAACCCATCCGTTCTGGCGCAGATTGCAACAACACATGCAGCGAACAAGGTGACAACATCGACTATCGGGCTTGGCACCGGCTATGACGAGAAGATCCTTGAGGCGCTCGCCCAAGGAGGCAACGGCGCACACCGCTTCGCCTACACAATCGATGAAGCAATTGGTGCCATCGCAGCTGAAGTTGATGACCTGCTAGAGAAATCAGTAGTCAACGCAGTGATGCGCTTTACGCCATCTGCAGCGCTCACTACTAACCCACGGATCGAAATCTTGCAGCGCTTGCCGCACCACAAGGATGGCGACACATACGTCGTTCAGCTCGGCGATCTCTACGCGGGGGAGAACCGCCGCTTTGTTATCGACATCGAAGTGCCAGGGATGCCAGCGCTGGGCCTTGCAACAATTGCCGACATCACCCTTGAATATCTCGACGTTGCATCGATGCAGGAGATCACTGTCTCTATGCCGGTGCAGGTCAATGTTGTTCCTGATGATGTTGCAAAGGGACGCCTTGCAGATCCTGTCGTACGCGCCGAGCGCTTAATTCTCACTGCGCAGACAGAGAAGGCAACTGCAATCGAAGAGCTCCGCAGTGGAGATAACAAGAAGGCATCTTCTCGCCTGAAGACCACTGCAGAACATCTTCGCCGTGAAGCAAGTGCCATTCGTGTCACCGACCCTCGCACCGCAGAGTCCCTACAGATCATCACTTCAGAGGCCGATGAGATGGATGCGCTCGCTAAGTCAGCTGAGTATGACGAAATCGCATATTCATCGAAGCGACTCAATGAGAACTTCTCTGCCAAGTCGCGCGCTCGCATGCAGCGCAATATCAATGAGAACCCAAAGACCCAAGACGACTATTTGAACTAAGGAGAAATCAATGACTACTCAGCCAACTCATTACCCAGATGCTCTCTTCTCAGAGATCCTTCCCAACCTATTCCAAGGAGGCACCGATGACAGCGATGTCATTCACTTCGCTCACAGCTCATACCAGCGCCGTAGCGATATGCCATTCGACTCCATCATCACTATGTATGCATGGGCAAAGCCTGCAGATTGGAATGTGCAGGAACTCCGTTATGGAATCCCTGACAATCTCATATCGGATATCGACCTTAACCGCTTGCGCAAAGCTGTCGATTTCGCTCACCAGCAATGGAAATCTGGCGATCGCGTTCTCATCCGCTGCCAAGCAGGACTTAATCGATCAGGACTCGTCACGGCGCTCGTCTTGATTAAAGAGGGCTACCGCCCAGATGAGGCAATCGATCTCATCCGCACACAACGCGGTGAAGATGCGCTCTGCAACTACCACTTCGAACAGTGGCTACTTACAAGCGCAGCATCATTTATCAGCCCACCAGAATCACTCTCAGCCTAAGGAGGAGTACATGAGTAAGAAAGTCACCATCGTTCACTCACCTGACTATGCCAACTGGTTCTTCTCAGAGGATCATCCAACTCAGGGTCGCAGATTCATCAACGGCTTTAACCAGATGAAGAAGTCATTCCGAGTTCTAGAACCTCGTCTTGCAACTATTTCTGAGCTCACCAGAGTTCACTCTGTGGGGTATGTGAAGGAAGTTATCAACGACCACACCTGCTTTGAGTGGGGTGGAGCGCGTGAAGATCTCTCGCGCTTTGCTCAGCTCTTTGCCGGAGGCACCTTGGTAGCACTAGAAGCACTTCTAAAGAAAGATGCAGATGTTGCCATCCACCTACCAGGTGCAAAGCACCATGCCCAGTACGACCACTCATCTGGCTTCTGCGTCTTCAATGATTTTGCACTCGCTGCAGATATTGCAACAAAGGATCATGGACTCAAAGTTGCCATCATTGATATCGATGCACATCACGGTGATGGAGTCGAGAATCTCACCCGCGACAACCCTGACGTTCTCACCTTCTCAATCCATGAAAGTGGAATCTTTCCGGGCACGGGAAATGAAGATCAGCTTGAACTCAATGTATTCAACTTTCCTCTCACGACAGAGTTAGGCAAGGGGGATAAGGCGCTCCTTGCAGGAGTAAATAAGTTCATCCCCATCGCAAGAACTTTCCAACCGGATCTCCTCTTCATCACATCAGGGGCTGATGGCTTAAGTGAAGATCCACTCACCCAACTGCAATACACAGTTGAGGGCTATGCGGATGCAGCTGCTCTTATCAGGAAGTCATTTCCAAGAACTCCCATACTGATGGGTGGGGCTGGGGGATATCTGCCTGATGATGGGACACCTGCGGTGTGGGCGGCCGTTGCAGAGCAGTTGGCTGCGTAAGTGACCGGTCACTCATTGATGCAGGTCCATACAGAGTCTGCTCAAACTCCGCATAATTACGGAATGAAAAAGCAGACTCTTGGATCTATCGCCCTCGCCATTGCATTGGTCTTCTCAACCACAGCTCAAGTTGCTCCAGCCCATGCAGCTGATGCAAAGATCAATAGCTTGGTCAAAAGGCTTAACTCCAAAGGAAAGCTTTGGCAGATCAACGCTGTGGCAAGTTCAAGCGCTGGAGCACAATCGAGACAAAGATTAGGTCTGTACCAACAGCCGAATGCGGTTATCGAATGTAATCTAAGAATGAGCGGGACTTGGCTCTTTGTATATAAGAGCATTGACCAAGGCTATAAAGCTGCAAGTTCAAATTACTTCTACCGAACCAATACATATGACGCTCAGCTCATGATTGATCCAAAGACTGATTATGTTGTCATTGTTCACACCAGCATGGGTGGCAATCAGCGTTGTATTGATTCAGCCCTAAACGTCATCTCTTACATTACGGATTAATATGAATCGCAATGATGCTATTGAGAAGCTCATGCAGCTTCAACCACCAAAGGGGATAGGAATCATTCCTGGCACGACACCTGTGATCTCCTTTGGAGATTTCACTACTGCACGTGTTGCAACCCTTGGCATCAATCCGAGCTCTCGTGAGTTTCTATCCGGTGGCATGCTCATTCCTTCACCAAGAAAGCGTCTTGTTGATTTCGAAGCTCTAGGAAAGGGCGCCGGATTCCCATTAACTCGAGATCAAGCGTCGCATGTGTGGGAGGGCTGCACGCTCTACTTCAACACCAACAACACATATTGGTCGTGGTTTAGACCTTTAGAGAATCTATTACAGGCGACAGCAGGACTCTCCTATAAGGATGGTTCTGCCTGCCATCTTGATTTAAGTCCATGGGCAACTGATCCAGTCTGGGGAAAGTTGAGTAAGGAGCAGAAGCAAGAGTTAGTCAATGATGGACTCGACCTGCTCAATTGGCAGACTCAACAGAATCAGCTGGATGCAATCATCTTTAATGGCCGACAGGTGTTTGAAGTAATAAAAGAGTTCACCAAGATTGAAATCAAAGAGATTGATCCACTTCACTACACAGCGGGAGGCAAGGAGTTAACTTCAGAGCTCGTGACGGGAGTTGGACCGCTCGGGCAGAAAGTACTTGGCTGGACGCTTAACTTACAGAATGTTCGTGCCACAGAGATTGAGAAGCAGACTATTAAGACAGACCTCTGTCTTTGGTTGAGAAAGAAGTTGTAGGACGCTGCTTTTCGATGAGTAAAGGAAGCTATTTACGATAGGTACATAGATTCAATGAAGCTTTGAATCTTCTTCAGATCTGACTTATCAGGCTTTTCTACCTCAACTTCAATAAAATCCCCATCTACAAGCATTCTTGAACTCAGAACTCGCTGCTCTGGATTGAGACTTTGCTGGAGGATAAAGGACTTCATAAATGCCTCAACCAAGCTTGGTGGAAGCGTGGCTTTGCTTGTTCGAATCTCAACCTTCTTGCCGTTGATGTTGAGGTTTTGCTCAATGCCCTTAGCGGCGCTCTTTACTGGCATCTTTGTGTTCTCAACCTGCTTTGATACGCTCGCAGAAATTCTGCTTGCACGAGATTCATAATCAAGGGCAAGCTCATTAAAAATCTCTCTCTTGCTGAGACTGAAGATGCGTAGCAACTTATCGAATTCGTCGCCCACGGTAGCGGCAGCCCCATCGCTTCTGCTCTTCTGGTAGTTCAGATTGGTATGTGCTGCAACGAAGTTTCCGAACCTACGAACATATGCACGTGCTAATGAAACCTCACCAAGCCGTGGTCGATCAGGATCAGGTGGGATATCTCGACCTGCGTTATATCTATTGACGCGACCTTGGATGGGTAGGAACGTTGTCAGGAAATCCTCTACCTGCATTAGCCATTCCTGAAATGTTCTGTCATCGCGGATGGTGGAGTTATCTATCTGGGCAATCGCAGCGTTCCAGCGGGGGAGTATCTCCGTTGAATATCCAAGTTCAACCAGAACGGATTCTGATGCGCGTGGTCCATTCCAAATGTTATTTACGCTATTGATAGAAGAACCTAGATGTCTCATGTAATTAACGATTGACATGGGGTAGCGGGTGTAATTGAGAATCGCCTCGGTGAGACTTTCGGCCGCCTCCTTATTGAGACCCTCAATCTCGAGCATCTTGCTAATTCGTGTGGCACCAAAGGAGCCTGGGTAGGACCAGAGAGTCTTTGCAATCACCGGAGTGAGCTCACCCATATTGACCTCTCCATTGGAGCGGAGGATCTCCTTCGAGCCGGCATGGTAAGTCAGAATCGCATCAATGGCCTTAGGGAGAATTTCGTCAAGCATGACCTTATGAACGCGCTCAGATTCCTCGGAGAGCTGCGCTTGGGCAGCCTCAACCAGGTCTCTGGCGAGAAGTGGCAGCTTAATTGTCATAACTCTCCTATAGGCTCATTTCTGACTCCTGAGAAAGGTTAACACAGATAAAAGGCTTACTCGGGAATATTTGAGCCTGTGGGGATGTTCAACTTGACAGGCTAGAAAAGGTAAGTGAATAATCATCACTTACCAACCAAACACCTGGTTTGGAGCCGAGCAGAGGAGCAAGCCAAGTGAAGGTTCAGGGATCACGTAAGAGCCATGAGTTAGCAAATGAGTTGATGGATGAAGAGATTGAGTTGGTGGAGAAGGCGGTCAGTATCCGTAAATCCCACCTTCGCTCAATTGACAAGCTAGAGCGCACTTCAGCAGCACCGAAGCAGCGTCGAATCTGCCCTACAAAGAAGCGCCCATTTCGCGATAAGAAGGAAGCAGATCGCGTTCTGCACTTCATCATGAATAACCGCCGCGAGTCCGTTGAGACTGGCGGAAACTATCGCTTCGCCCAGTATCGCTCATATGCCTGTGGCTGCGGCTTCTATCACCACAGCTCCAAGCCAGAGTTTGGATCATTGGAGTCATTCAATGTTGCCTAATCAGAACAGCTCGTTCGGTGATCTTCCAGCAGGGGCAGTTGCCTCAATAAAAATTGTGATTAAGACCGTCAAGGTTTCCTACATCGTCAAAGGCCTTCACAAGTCAACTTCTATATCTTCAACAACTACAACTAGCCGCATGATCAATTTAGCTCCAGAGAAGGAAGAGGTCCTCGCCAGTGTCAATTAATTTCACACCAACTCCGGAATATCTCCGTGAGCTCTTGCCCTCAGTTGCGCGCCACATGGATCGCGATTTCATCACAGAGCAGGTACGCGGCCTCGGCATTAAGTTCAAAGCACGCGTAGTAAAAAGCTCACTAGTCATCGAGATTCCTATGGAGCCAAATCACCTCATGCGCGTGACACCGGTAGTGGATAACTCAGCTACCAGCAACCTATTTGTCCGTCATCAAGCAGTTCGTCCGATGCGAGGCGAAGATGAAAAGCTCACCACTGAAATCCAAGAAACTATTGCAGCTCAAGTTGAAGTATTTGATAAGAGTCTTAGTGAAGATGAACAGCCGGTAACTTTCACTTTGCAGAAGAAGAACATGGAGGCAATCCTTGCAGCCGGGATGCTCAGCTTCTATCGCCTCAACGGGACCAAGATGATGCCGATCAAACTCCCAGGCATTCGCCGCCCACGAAATAACTGACCAAATAAGTATTGAAAAGCAATAACAATCTAGGAAGGATTGATAGATGATATTAACGCCAGGCCAGCTCTACTTCATCAATGAAGAGGACATCATCACGGGCAAGCGCAGTGAGTATTACAAGATAGGCATTGTCCGCGGTGCTGCCGATCGCGACTCTAAGGACCGCCTCCTTGAGCACCAGACCGGTAACCCTCGCAAACTTTGCATCGTCGAAACAATCGACACTCCAGCAGTTGAGGCAATCGAGACCAATCTCCACTACCTCTTTGCCCGCAACCGCGTAATGGGGGAGTGGATGAGCTTCTCTGAGGCAGAACTTCAGAGCGCGATTAAGAAGGCTCAAGAACTCAGCGCTGAAATTCTAGGAAATATCGATCTCTATGAGAGCGCAGAGCGCCTTAAGAATCAAGTGAGTAGTGGATCAAAGCTGCCACCAACGGAAGAGGCTGAAGATTGGTTTGCTGTAGTCCAAGATTTCAAGGAGGTCATTTCAGCCTGCGAAGATGTGAACGCCAAGTATTATCGTTACCTCCAATCAGCGATTGCACAGGGTGTTAACGTCTCTGGCAAGGCGAAGATTCAAAAGCGCTCTGCACCTAAGAAATTCAATGAAGCGCTCTTTATTGAAAAATACCCAGAGCTCTATAAGCAGTACTCAACTCCGATCTTTCCTATCCGTGGATCGTTTCGCCTTGCAACAGCTAAGGATTGGATTCCAGATCTATCGATCATTAGCACTGAGCAAGTTGCACTGATTACTGATTTCCAGGAGATGCTTGACGTAGCAGATCACTCATTAGAGACCGGCTTTGCTCTCCACAGTATGCACCTAGGCGTTCTTGAGATTCAGAAATACGCTGAGTGGCAGACCGATGTTGCCAAAGTCAATCTCCGTGTCCTCACCGGCGATTCAGATGGTATTGATGGAGTCTGCACCTGGAAGCGGGAGCAGAAGGAAGTTCGCACCCTGGATAAGGATGCGCTCCAGGCTGAGTTCCCAGCTGAATACGAAGCGTGCATTGTTGAGGGTAAGGAGACCGAGGCTCTCATCGTGGAGCCAAAGATCGCGGCTTTATAGCCTTTCGAACACCTGTTCGAATCCTGTGCTACCCTTCCCGTCCCCCTAAAGCTGGGTAAGGCTGACAGCGAGTAGCCCCCAATCCTGCATTGAAGCTTATTTCCCAGCCCAAAGCAGATTTGTCAGTGACGGTCTGTAACTTTCCCACTACGTCAGAAGCACCATTGTCGATAAGAAAGGAAGCGGTGAGCGCCGAAGCAAATAAGCCAGAAGCCCAAGAGTTAGAACTCTGGGATCGCATTCGCACGACAGAAGGAGCAGAGAAGGCAGAGGTTCTCGATGAACTCAGCCACTTTGCTTACCGAAAAGACAACTACACAGAGTGCATTCAATTGATCGATACCTCAGTTGAGATCTATGCATCACTCAATTCAGATCTCTATACAAAGCAATTAATTCACCTCTATGAGGGCAAGGCTCATTGCCATCTCAATCTCAATCAACACCTCGAAGCAGCTGAGAGCTTTGAGCTCCTTGCAGGATACTTCCGCATCGATGAAGATCAAGAAGGCTTTCTCAAAGCAAAGCGAGCTGCTGGGCGCGAATGGTATTCAGCAGGTAAGTACGAAGAGAGCCTGGAGTGCCACGCAATCGTCTCGAAAGAGATTGATATCGATGCAACCGATTACTCAATGGGAATTGATAATCTCAATATAGGTCTTGCTCTTCAGCACCTAGATCGCCACGAAGAGGCGATTACCTACCTCTTAACCGCACGTCCATTATTCAAGAAAGCGAAAGATCCAGAGTTCGTAAACTGGTGCGATCGCTACCTCACAGAGTCTTACCTCAAAACGAAAAATGGCATGGAAGCAGCATTCCATGCACAGCACTTCTTTAACTACGCCAAAGTTACAGAAGACCTCGATCTCGAAGCCTATGCACGAGGAAGTCTGGGACAAGCCAATCGGCTGCTCAAGCAGTATGAAGAAGCTGAACGCCAGTTAACTCGAGCCCTCGAGCTCCTTACTCTCGAAGGCAACCGCGATTGGCGGAACATCATCGAGGCCAATCAAGAGCTGGCAGCAGTCCTCTTTGCACAAGGCAGGGATGAAGAAGCCAAAGACCGGCTAGATCGAGTATCAACCATTGAGGAAACAATGGTTGATGCATAAAAGAAAGTTTGTCGCCGCAAGTGCTTTGCTAGCCCCTTTTGCACTTGCGGCGATATCCCGTTATTCACCTTTGAGAACTCCCACAATCTGTCCTTTCTAGACTATCGACCGAAATGAGAATCTCCAGAACAGAGGCCGAGGGCCATAACTCTTACTTGTGCCGATGGTGGAATGTACGTTGATCAGATTGACTGGTCACGATGGGATGTATCTGGCGCATGGGGGAAAGGGACTAGTAACGTCAATGAATGTGACCCTAATTGCACCGAAGGGACCTGCTATCAGGAAAATGTGAAGATCCAACTAATGAGACTAATTCAATATCGAGACAATTTTTTATTAAGGACACTGGTAATTCGAGGCGCTGGAGGGAAGAATCTCCCCATGACCCAGTCGAACATAATTGAGTGAAATTTGATGATTTCCTGAGTGCGATGAGAAGAAAAGAATCAAAAAATCCAAATTCTTATCGCCTAGAAATAGGAACTTAATCGCAATTCCATCACATCACGAACTTTTCTGGAAAATATAGAAGAATACCGAGTAACAGAGTCAAGTAAGAAGCATAAATCAAGCTTTACAATAACCGAAACAGGAGAATATCAGTGAAAGATAAGTCGAAAGAAAACGACGGTAATGAAGATTTCGAAATTGATATCACTCCAAGCGTCACTACATATGAGTTATATCAAAATCAGTCTTATACACATTGGTTTTCTATCGGTGAGTTCATTGACAATTCAATCACTAGCGCACTTCGAAACAAAGAAGAGTTGAAGAAGAAATATGGAGAGAACTACAGACTCGAAGTCAATATTGATTTCTTGGGAGAAAGTAGTCAGATACGAATCTCAGATAATGCTGCTGGAATCGAAAAAGAAGAAATTAAGCGCGCGTTAACAGCTGGAGAAGCTCCCTCTGATAAACGTTTCCTATCGGTTCATGGCGTAGGAATGAAAATGTCTGCGTTTTGGTTAGGGCGAAATTTAACGATAAACACCTGGCCGGTAAATGGTACGAATGGGTTCACAGCTGAGGTAGATCTCGATCAAATCAAGATCACCAAAAGTGCTAAAACGCAGGTGCATGTGATCAATCCGCGAAAACAGTCTGGCACAGAAATTTGGATATCGAAGATTTCACAAGAAAAATGGCCAGTTGGCAGAAGTCTCGGAAAGTTAAAAATGCTATTGACTTCAATGTACAGAATATATCTAACAGATCCAGATTTCCCGGTGACCATAAATTTTCAAGGAAAACCTCTAGAATTCGCAGATTTAAAGTGTCTTGAAGCGCCATTTTGGCCAAACACCCAGGGACCAGATAAGAACGAAGAGCCACGTGTTTGGAGTCGCCCATATAGTTTTGTCACCACCAATGGCCACAAAATTACCGGAAGCGTTGGATTGCTTGAAAGAATGAGTCGCGAACTGAGTGGATTCTTCTTGCATTACAAGGGAAAGGGAGTTAGCGGAATTGGTGCAGGAGAATCGAAGGATGTAGATTTTTCAACTGCTGAACTCAAAGACAGTAGAGAGTATTACAGGCCATTCAATATTTTTGGTCAAGAAGGAAGTTATAGATATCAGCGCTTTACTGGCGAATTCGATATCAGCGCAATGGGAAAAACGTCTTCGACTGACTCAATTAAGTGGGATTCACTAAACGAGGAGCAAGAGTGGCTCGAGGATTTGGAGAAATTCCTTAAGGATCCTTCATTTAACATGTGGGCAATGGCCGAGAATTTTCAAATTCGAAAAGCAAGAAGAATATTGGAAAATCCTGATAGTAACTCCTCGGAGTTCCTACTATCTGAAGTGAAGGAGATATCTACAAAATTCCTGGCAACCTTGCATCCTGAGTTAATTGACCATGGAACTGCAGAGACAGTAGAGGATATTCAGCTAAGTCCCATAATTGCAGCGAAAGCTGATGACTTTGTGGAGGCTGGATTCACGTGGAGCGTTCAAGACTCCTCTAATCACACGCACATAATTACACCTGAGTTTATTGAAGACCCAAGAATGGATCTATATGCAATTGTTTCGGTGGACAGTGATCATCACAAATTGCGCATTAATTTAGGTCACCCGTTCATCCGTAAATTTCAATGGCTAAATCCTGATGTAAGACTCGCCGTTATCACTCTGATTTATCTTATGGCTGCTCCTGAGATTTTATTGCCTTTGAATTGTCATCCGAATTCATTCAGAAGAAAAGTTTCACAAATTATCAACTCATCACTGGTGGAAAAAAATGAGCAGTAGTCACGAACTTGATGCACCATTTGAAATTAAAATGACATTCGCAGATGACTGGGAACCAAATTATGAAACCTCTCCAAGTTTGCCGAGGTATCTGGAGGCACGCAAACAGATAATTATCGGCCCTGACGAATCGGGTTACCAAGACTGGAATATTTACGAAGAGAGTTTTTCTCGACATATCGAAAGATTGGAAAACTTTCTTGTAAACGGTGAAGGAAACTTACAGAATTTGGTTTACGGAAATATCCAGTCCGGAAAGACGGCTCATCTGCTTGGCAATATATGTTGGGCAAAAGACACCGGTATAGATATTGTGATTCTCTTCTCTGGATCAACAACACCTCTCAACGATCAGACTTATGCACGATTAAAGGCTGATTTGCCAAGTGGTACAGCCAGAGTGGACATGGTTCCAACTGAGACAGCTGCTCCGGCTATTGAAGATCTTTCTTCAGGATTGATGTCATCGATAACCTCTCGCTTAACAAACAAGGGCCAAGCCATCCCCATTGTAGTTATGCTCAAGAACCCTAATCGTCTTGCTGCAATGATTAGTTTGATTAACAATTTGAATTCACGTTTTCAACAGAAATTAACCGTAATGGTGATTGACGATGAGGCTGATCAATCCAGCCCTGATGGTAATGTCCGTCCGGCTAGGACCGGAAGAGTTGCTAGAAGAACAACACATGGGAGTATTTCAGAACTTCTCGGTACCATTCAAGGGAAAATAATCTATCTTGCCTACACGGCTACACCTCAGGCGTTAATGCTGGGGGATATAGAAAATCAATTGCATCCGAGATATTGCACGGTTATTCCCGCTGGTCGAGACTATGTGGGTATCAAGGATATAACCGACTTCCCTGACACAATGATTGACACGTTTACCACGGCACGTGCAACGATTGGTGATCCCGAAGATCAAACAAACCACAAGGCGCTTCAGTATGTATTTGCAGAATTTCTTATTCTCACTTGGTTGCATAGAAAACACAGGAATCTTTTTCATACTAGCGCCAACGATATCGTGACCGAATGCCGACGTGACTCGATTCAGTTACTTATCCACCCTTCAAGCGCTCAAGCTGAACATGCAAAATACTTTGAGTGGGTCAAGGAAATGAAGGAATCTTGGGTGGATATGTTTTCAAGTCCAGCTCTTCGCCAAAAACTTATAAAAGAGTTCATAGAGCCTGCTTTCAATTCAGTGTTGGCCCGATTTGGTTCTCATCAGCAAGTTGAATTATCAACCAAAGAGAATATGCACCAATGCCTTGACAGCATCGTATCGAGCCTTTCTTCTGTAGGATCAATTGAGTTGAAACTTGTAAATTCAGACGAGCGAGCGAAGCTTAAGAAAATAGGGACTGAAAGAGAATTTTTACCAGATGATGAAAGAGGGGAATGGGAAGGCAAAGACTGGGTTTTAATCGGTGGAGATATTTTGGGGCGCGGATTAACTATTCCGCACTTAACCACAACGATTTTTCTTCGAGACCCAAGCCAACCCAATTTTGATGTGTCCATGCAACAGATGCGTTTTCTGGGATACAGGAAGTCATACGAAAAATTGATTCGAGTTTGCGCACCGGCACAAGTAATAGAAGATTATAAAGATGCTGCAATCATTGCGACTTTAGCGAGACGCAGGGCCGAATCATGGGACAAGAGTAATCGTGATTTAATTAAGAATCCCGATCCAATCGTCTTTCAGACGCCTGAGGGTGCAAGGTACCGTCCAACCAGAAATAATGTTACGAGTGTTGAGGTCAAGAGAAAACAAATCTCAACTAATGGTTTCTTTAGTTTGAGTAGAATTGCCAATCCTTCCAATTTTGACCACAACATGTCTTTGATCGGTGAAGTCGCACAGCACTCCTTTGAACTCGAAAGTACCGAAAAGTGGAATGTTTACAGAATGACCACAGCAAACTTACTAGATTATTTAAGGAAATTTCATGTCAATCTGTCTGACAGAGTCGATTTAGAACCTTTTCTCGAACTATTAAGTTTTGACTCAAAAGAATATGGCTTAGCCGATAAGAATGCTTCGTTCGTCTTGGATAACACACTCAGCTTGGACAAGTGCAGAAATTTTCGAGAAAGTTTTGACATTTCCCAACGGAATAAAACGTTTATATCAGGCGCGAGATCGATCCTGAATCTAGGTGGTACTGGAATAACAAATTCAATGAGAAATTCTTGGAAGCTTGGCGAGAATGAAGTGGTTTTAGATAATTTCAACGTAAAAGCCATTGTCGGTGATTCCGAGAGATCAATTGGTGATTTTGAACCTGAGTCCATCAAAGTTCATGCGAGAATTTACGGGCTATATGAAGATGCGGTCTCTGAGACCAATCCACTGGGGTGGGGATTGTCATTAATAGGATGGACCCCGTTGACGGGTACTCAGATGTGGATACATGAAGGCGCGATTAATGAATGAGATTGATTCAAATTCACTTTACGACTTATTGTCAAATTCAATCGATGGCGGGGGTTCCCTGAGAGTCGAATATTTCTTACCTGAAAGAGATTTACTAGTTGGAATTCATGACAGGACGCACGTTTTTTTAAGTGCGAGAGAAGTTGTTCCAATGCCTGAATTTAAATTTGCATCTGGCGCATTAAAGACCCATCAAAGAATTCAACTGCCAGGTAAAGAAGAGATCGGACCAAATTTCACTTTAGAATGTTATGTAGAAACTGAATCCGATTTGTTAGCTATTTCTAGCCTGTACTCAGGTCTTATTGATTTAGTTGGACCAAAAGGTTCAGAGGCCGCGTTGTGTGATGCGGTTTCAGCTCTATCATCCTACTTTGGCAGCAGAGATGAGTCTTTGAAGAATCGAAATACTGAGATTGGCCTAGCTGGAGAGCTTTGCGTAATGTTAGCTCTCGGTGTGGAGCCCTCGTTGGTAGCTGCTTGGCATTCGGATCCATTTGGAACATTTGATTTCGTTCTTAACGGAGATAGATTGGAAGTCAAAACTTCCTTGTCTCCTCAACGAGTTCACAATCTAAGATTGACACAAAATTCACCCGACGTAGCTACGCTCACATATGCGAGTGTGCACTGTGCGGAATCTGGAGATGGCTCAACCATCAGTCAAATATCAGAAAGGATTGCCGCTGAACTCGATGCAGCTGACATAACGAAATTCAGAAATAAAATAGAAAGGTATCCATTAGATACATTCCAAATGAAATTTGATGTGGATTCTGCCGTAGCGGGGATAAGATTTTTGTCGTCGAAAAACATTCCAAGTCCAGTTATAAACAACTCAGCGATTCTTGAAGTTTCCTGGAAATGCAATTTTAGTTTGGTTGATGCTCAATTAGATGAAACTGGGTGGCAAATTAAAAAGGATTGAGATCAATTCCATCTAAATCTGATTCAAATGATTCGAATTCATTAATGGCCCAGGATTGTCCTAGAGTTTTCGCCCGCAGAATCAGACTTTGAAAAACTATGCTCGCCACTCCAACGTGTACAGCATTTCCAATTTGCTTATAAGAGAGGGCGTCCCTTTGAGGTCCGAATTTGAAGTTCTTTGGAAAACCCTGCAAGGCTTTTGCCTCAGAGACATTTATAAACCTCTTTTCCCAGCCGAGCACCGGTGTTTGAGCCATAGCAACAAAAGTAGGTACATAGCTTGGAGCTTTTACGCGTACACCGCTTGGGCGAAACTGGATCAAACATTTATGAACATTCCTATGCTCTTGTGCTTGCCATTCAAACTTTCGATAAGAAGGGATTAGTTTATCGAGTTCTGAATCTTTTCTCCAGGCATCAATCCAATTTTTGTTTCTTGTATAAAAGTCGATGTTCCTCTCGATCAGTGTCCTTTTCCAGTCAGGCAAAGAACTAGCCAATCTAATCTGCGACCTCGGTTTCCAATATTCCGTCCAAAGTGGAAAACCCGGAAGTGATGAGTTGTTGTATTCTCTATGTAAGTGAACAAAATTGTTCCAGATCCTTAATGCAAGTTCCTGTTCGGCTGATATTGGCGTACCTTCTCGGGCGATGCTTGACTTCGATACATTTGCATCTAAATAGGATTCGAGATCCCAAAGCTTCGGATCATTCTCCGTGAAGGGATGACGTGGTAGCAGAGGTTTAATATGGCTGTTTTTCTCAGCTGCAGAAACATTCATGCGTACGGCACCTATAAAGATCCTCTCTCGATGTTGAGGCGATCCGCCGAGTTTCTCAGGTATTTCATGTGGAGATAAAATTGTTGGTTCATCACTCACTACATAACCAAGTTCTCTGAGCAGTCGAATCATCACTTTGTAGTCGTTAATATGCTTAGGGCCAATAAGATTTCTAACATTTTCAAGAAGAATTAGTTCAGGCTTTTTAGTTTCTACGATTCGAAGAATGTCATAAAAGAGTGTTCCACGAACCTCGGCTACTCCGTGCTGGTTTCCTGATTTTGAGAAGGGCTGACAAGGGAAGCCACCAGTTAAGACATTATGTCGAGGGACGCGGACAGGCCCTGAAGTTAACTTAGTTATATCCCCGCTGATAAAACTCTCGTCTCCCTTAAGCCAGTTCCGTGCGTAAACCTGTCTAGCGAAAGGATCTATCTCAGAGACAAAAATTGGTTCGCCACCAAATTTTGATAGGGCGGCATGAAATCCCCCAATTCCGGCAAAAAGGTCTGCAAATGCGAATGACATAAGCAAAGCTTACTGGTTCAACCTGACAATTTAATGGCACTTGCCACAATGGACTTATTTGATCCCGAATAGGCCTAAGTGGATGCCTGGGATTACTCTAAGTTCAGTTATTTCTAGGATTTACTACTCTCAGTAAAGGTGTGTTGCCGTGGATTTCAATGAAAGCACCTCTTCGGAGATCTCTGCACTCCAACCGGCAGATTACGTCTCACGCGCAACAGAATGTATGCAAGCGCGGTTCTCTCACTTCATAGTGACGCCAGAGCAAATCGAAGCCTGGGGAATTGGTTTCAATTGGATTCACAGGATCGCTACTGCTACTTCAAAAATCAATCCAAACTGGAAATTCCATCCGGAGTTCTCGGCACCTCTGATTTCTGGAAGACCAGACTTGGTTATCGATACAGGCACTCATCTAGTGGTGGTTGAAATGAAAACAGGATTTAAAGTCTCGAAGAGCGCGGGAGAGAAGCAAGTTCTAAATTATTGTGACGACATTTGGGGAAAGATAAAGATTGGTCGATCACGCATTGTCATCCCCGTCCTTCTGAAGGATAAAAATAAAAAAGTCGAGATTTTCACATGGACATCCAAGATCGATTACCCGTCGAATGTTCTCAACCTATCTGTCGAAAGCCTCATTTCATTACTTTCACAGATTAGCCAAGAAGCACCTGCATCATTGGCTTTCACGGGTGAAAACTCTTCTCTACTGAAGTATTCACCTAGGCCTTCTGTCGTAGAGGCTGCGACTTCATTGGTTGCTGCGCTTGACGATAGAAATATTGTTACGGGACTTGCATCTAACCAAGAGCTAGAGAGATTGATCGATGACGTTAATAAATTGGTTCGCAAAACTCGTGATGAGCGCGGTCATCAGATTATTGTCATCTCAGGATCGCCAGGATCTGGAAAAACACTGATTGGTTTAAGAATTGCTCATGACCGAAGAGTTCAAAAAATGCTGGGAGAAAACGTCGGAACACCTTTGTACTTAACCGGCAATGGTCCATTGGTCGAAGTTTTAATCGAAAGTCTCGCTCGTGATGAAGTGCGAAGACTGGGAACAACTAAGTCAAAGTCGATTTCAAATGCAAGCACAAAAGTCCGATTAATCCATGGAATTACCGAGAAGAAATTCGGAATCGAAAGCAATGTCATTGTTTTCGATGAAGGGCAACGCATCTGGACAGAGTCACATATGCAATTCAAGAAGAAGTCAGAATCGGTGGGTTCGGAAGCTTATGAGATTCTCACTTATTTGGAAGCATTACCCTGGGCAATTGCGATCGTACTTCTTGGAGAAGGTCAGGAAATCAATACTGGCGAAGAGGGCTTAGCCACTTGGCTGAATGCAATCGTTAAGCGCAACAATGAAGGTGCCATTTCTTGGCAGTTAGCGGCTCCGAAAATTCCGACCAGTTACTTAGGTCAACCTGCTTTCTCCGAGGTTAAAGATTTCCACCTAGTTGCCAATCAAAGAACAGATAATGCGGCGAATGTGTCTGATTGGGTGTCTGAACTCTTGAAGGGTGAATTTAAGAGGGCCAATGAAGTGAGAAATACTTTTGAGAAGTTTCCGATTTATTTCACACGTGATTTGTCAATAGCAAAAAATTGGTTGCGTGAAAACGCGGAGGCTAACCAAAGTTATGGACTAGTGGCATCCTCTAAGTCAAAGAGGCTAATTAATTATGGTTTAGATCCAGCTGCAGACGCCAACCGTTCTTTCAATTGGGCAAGTTGGTACTTGAATGAGTTACCTGATTTGAATACATCTAAATCCCTTGAGGTTGCTGCCACAGAGTATAAATGTCAGGGCCTTGAATTAGATTGGGTAGGAGTCTGCTGGTCATGGGATTTGATCATGTCCAGTAATAAAATTGAAGCCCGAACTCTCGATTCTGGGAAGGCTAAATGGAAGAAGACGGGAAAGAAGTCAAGCTACCAGATTAACGCCTACCGAGTGTTGCTTACTAGGGCCCGAAAGGGAATGATAATTTGGATTCCGAGAGGCGTCGAGGAAGATCCAAGTAGATCGATAACTGAGATGAATACGGTCGCTCAATCACTACAAGAAGCAGGACTAATCGAATTGAAGTAGGGCAAGATGATTGAGGCAGCTGTCTGACAAGGCAGGTGGTCACAGAATTACCAAGACCGTATAGTCTGTGTAAATGCTCGCGTACTTGGCCCCTAAGTCTCAGTTTCTTTTAGATGCTCCAATTATTGAGGACAAGGTCTCTGAGGCTGTCTCGAAGAATTTCAATATCAAAGTAGGTCAGAGCGAATACCTCTCTTGGAGGAATTCTCTAGGCAACGCAATGTCGAATGTCATGCGTTCTGCCTCTATTCCAGATGATGCAGGAATTGCTATTGAGTATCGACTCGAGGGTCGAAAACTCCGTATGGACTTTGTCATTTCCGGTCTGGACAAACAAGGTAATGAAACTGTTGTGATTATCGAGTTGAAGCAATGGACTGATATCCAATTCTCAGACCTCGATGAGCATGTTAGAACAACTTTAGGCGGCGGACTTGTAAGTACTCCTCATCCTTCATATCAAGCATGGAGTTACCAATCGCATTTAGAGCAATACAACCAGTATGTGTATGAGACAGGAGTGGACGTCTCTGCTTGCGCCTACCTACATAACTGCAAATCTTCAGATGTCATTAGAGATTCGATCTATGAAAATGCACTTCGTAAGGCACCAGTTTTCCTTCATGGTCAGCATGCAGAGCTACAAGCCCTAATTGAATCCAAGATAGTCTCCGGCATTGGGACCGAGATTCTGCGAAGAATTGATGAGTCACTTGTTAGGCCTTCGCAACAATTGGCTGATGCGGTTGGAAATATGTTGCAAGGCAAAGATGAATATGTGTTACTGGATGAGCAGAAGACTGTTTACGAAACGATTATCAGAAATGCGCATCTGACTCAGAAGTCTGGGAAGAAAGTCCTCATTGTCAAGGGTGGACCAGGGACGGGAAAATCTGTTATCTCAATTAATGCCCTTGCCCACCTCACGGGGGAGCGCTTGAACGTTAAGTACGTGACCGCTAATGCAGCACCTCGTGATGTCTTTAGTGCGCGCCTCAAATCCCTAGTTAAGGGTGATCTGATTAGACACCTCTTCTCTGGTTCTGGCTCGTTTACGGCAACTGAGACTGATGAATTAGATGTTTTGATTGTCGACGAAGCACACCGTCTGCGCATGAAATCAGGCATGTTTAGGAATATGGGCGAGAGTCAGACGAAAGAGATTATCAAGACTGCGAAATTTAGCGTTTTCTTCATCGACGAAGCACAGAAAGTAACTTGGTCAGATGTTGGCGAGATCTCAAGAATCAAGGCTCATGCAGCTGAATTGGGTGCTGATGTAGAGATCATGGAACTGGTCTCACAGTTCCGGTGCAATGGTTCTGATGATTACATGGCCTGGCTAGATGGGACTCTCGGGGTTCAGGAGAATGTAGATAATTACTTCACCCGTGAGAGCTTTGATTTCCAGATTTTTGACTCACCATCTGCCCTCCATGATGAAATCAGATCAAAGAATAAAGGTAACAATAAGTCCAGAGTCGTAGCGGGTTACTGCTGGAATTGGGTAAGTCAAAATGACACAAAGTTGTTCGACATTATTTTTCCCGACTATGGGTATAAAGCCAAATGGAATTTGAAGCAGAATTCCACTGTGTGGATTATCAGTCCTAACTCAGTTGAAGAAGTGGGATGCATCCACACCTGTCAGGGGTTAGAGGTCGATTATGTTGGCGTAATTGTTGGAGATGACCTCAAAGTCATAAATGGCGAGCTTGTGACCGATCCATCAGCTCGTGCTAAAACGGATAAGTCTCTCGCCGGGTACATCAAGGATCGCAAGGCAAATCCTGCTGAAGCAGAGCTCAAAGCCGATGAACTTATTCGCAATACATATAGAACCCTCATGACCCGTGGGATGAAGGGTTGCTATGTTTACTTCGCAAATGATGAGACCCGTAAGTATTTCGAAGCTAGAATGCCAAAATAGGGAAAGCGGACGACTAAATCATGCGTAATGAAATTGAAGAGTTAAAAGCTGAAATCAAGAAGTTTGCTGTGGCCAGAGATTGGGAGCAATTCCATACACCTAAGAACTTAGCGATGGCTATTGCAGGTGAAGCAGGTGAACTGGCAGCGGAGTTCCAGTGGTTAACTGCCGATCAATCAGCCCTTGGTGCCCTTTCCGAGGAACAACTTGAAGCTATTTCCCTCGAGATTGCCGACGTCCAGATTTATCTGCTCCGTCTAGCAGATGTTTTGAAGATTGATGTTTCAAAGGTTGTCAGAAAAAAGCTGGAAATTAATCAAAAACGATTCTAGTTCTTGTTTTACGCTGCAAAGCTCTCAACTCTTAGATGTGGGCTTAGCTTTTACAATCGGTTGCCCCAAAACCTTTCGGGCTTTATTTGTGATAGATCCGCCATAAGAGCCTTTCTTAGGAGCGGTTATGTACCTCGCCTCCATCGCTTGAGAGACGACATGACCAACCTCAGCAAAAGGAATTATTAACTTCATACCCATATCGATGATGGGTTCACGGGAACCGGTCTGCACAATCTGGTCATACAGGTAGGCGACCTCTGCAAAGAACTCTGGGTCTTCGCGATCGATATTCCAGAGGATGCGTAGGCGTGAAACGCTAAATTCGATGTGGTTCATAGCCAGAGATTATGAGAAGGCACCGACAGGGCCAGGAAGAGGCTTTACTTCGCAATCTGACCAGTCAAGTACAGAAAAGACTCGGCCTACTCGAACTTTTCCAATTACTTTACGCGTATAAAGTTTCTATTCAAGCTGAAAGTTGGATGATATGAACATCGAAGAGAACAACAACATTGAGCCAGAAGGCGAAAACCCAGTTACGCCACCAGCTAATTCAACTCAAATTACTTTGAGCACAGAGATGCTCAAGAAGATCGGTGTGGGCGCTGCAGCTGCAGTAATCCTCATTGGCGGAATCTTCTTACTAACTTCAATGAAGTCAGATAACCGTTTCAATAGCGCGATGAGCAATTGCGATGTCATCGATGCAAGTGGCTTCACATTGGCTGAAGATAATCAGTCATTGGTCTTCGATGGTTCTGGCAAGAGCGATTACTTCGGTGGCGATTTCTCTGATCTCGTCTGCGTACTAAACGAGCTCAAGGCTCCTGCAACAGTTGAGTCACGTATGTTGAGCACGAATTCATTGATGGGCGTCCAGAATGCTGAGTGGGATGGAATCTCTGTCAGCTGGTCATATCACCCAGACAATGGTCTCGATGCAAACTTGGAGATTCAGAAGTAAATTGCAATGAGCACTAAACCAGGTTGGTACCCAAGTCCTGAAGATAGCTCCGTCGAAATCTACTTTGACGGAGCTATCTGGACGGGGGAGAAGCGCGATCGCAATGCAAATCCTGTAGTTCAACAGGGCGAGAAGAGTTACTCATTCTCAATTCCAGTTCCTTCTAAGTATCTCCAGAAGAAGAAAATAATCGCTGCTCTTGTAGCCCTTGCCGTCTTGATAACAGGTACGACTGCGGTCAAGGCGGGTTTGGATTATCAATCAAATAAGAAGGCGGCTGCTGCGCGCGCTGCAGAACATCAGGCAGCGCTAGAGGCTCAGATCGCCTTAGATAAAATTAAGAATGATGTCACCTGGGTTCCAAGTGGCTACACGCCATGGAGTGACGATAAATCGATCGCCTGGAAGTGGGATCGGTCTGCAGGCAATGATTGTTATAGCTGTCGATATTGGACTGTAGAAGTCGTCTCTAAACTCGGCTGTTCTGGCGGTGTCTACGCAGAGATGAATATTCTGCAAAATGGAACAGTCATCGATTACACAAATGACACGCTCTCATATCTCGCTCCCGGGCAGAAGGGGCGCCTCTCACTGGAGACCTATAAAGAAGGATCTTTTACGGGGACGCTGACCGAACTCACGTGTAGGTAGCCACCTTCGACTTTAGGTGGCTTCATTCCAATCGCAACTCTGAAAATTTAAAACGTTAAAAGTGAGGTAGGAATACGATGAGGAAGTTCCTTGTAAGGGCAGTTGCTCTCATTCTTATTGGATCGATTGCGCCCGCAGATGCAGCAACACTCCAGTCGACACCAAAGCTAGGTGGCTGCTATCTCTTTACTGAGAAGGAGTTCAAGGCTCCATCTCCTCTGACAAATCCCATTGCCTGCTCCAAGGCCCACAATGCGGAGACATTCGGAATTGGAACGTGGTCGCTCAAGAACCAACCGTGGAAATACACCGATGACATGGTTCATGACGCAGCTGAAAAGATCTGCATGAGCTTCTGGGATTATCCAGATGGATCAGATTTAAATTACTGGGCATTCTTCACGCCATCTGCTGCCCAGTGGGCCAAGGGTGCGCGCTGGGTCCGTTGCGATGCGATGGCGATGGTTGCCGAAAACGGCACCTTCAAGCAGAAGTTTGCAACCTGGTCAGGCAACGCTGGATTGAATTCGGGGTATGTGGCTTAGTAAATCCGATGACCAGTCGTAACCATTTTGTTACAAATACTCTCCAGTACAAATGGTTGCAACTGCTAACTTTTTGCAATGAAGCCAACTGTAAAGATTTCTAAAGATCAACACATCTGGAAATACCAAGCAGATATGCAGCCTGTGGTCTCGGTAGACCCAGGTACCATCATTGAAATTGAGACCTGGGACTGCTTTACCGGTCAGGTCCAGTCACAGTCAGATACCTTGCTCAACCTTGATATGACGCGCATCAATAGCGCGACAGGTCCGATTGAGGTCAAGGGCGCAGAACCTGGCGACTCACTCTCTGTCACCCTGATCGATATTCAACCTGGCCCACAGGGCGCTGGAATGGTCATCCCTGAATGGGGACAGCTGATCGATAAGGCGATGGCGCCGCAGACACGTATCTTCAAGGTGGCCGATGGCGTAATCACTATGGAATCTAATGGAGTCACTTTCCCGGCACGTCCAATGTTTGGTGTCATCGGAGTTGCACCAGCATCTGGTGAGATCGGCACATTCTTTGCAGATCGCCATGGCGGAAATATGGATGATCACCTCAACGGTATTGGTGCAACTGTGCACCTTCCCGTCTTTCAACCAGGTGGAATGCTCGCGATTGGCGATATGCATGCATCGATGGGCGATGGTGAAATCTCAGGCACTGGCGTTGAAATCGGTGGCAAGGGAATCATCAAGGTTGATCTCATCAAGGGTAACTCTGGTGGTTGGCCAATTACAGAGCTGAAAGATTCATGGGTTACTCATGGAACTGCGAGCAATATTCAAGATGCGCTCAAGATTGCATGTGATGAAGCGGCAAAGCTCTTGGTTGATGAATGGGGCTTCACAATCGAAGATGCCTTCATCTTCTTATCTGTTGCCGGCGATCTCGGAATTGCACAGAACTGCCACCCGATGCCAGATGGCTTTGCGGTTGCAAAGATGCGCGTTCCAAAGACTTCACGCACCCCTGCACCTTTCAAACTGTAACGAAACCCCTATAAACACATAAGAATTCAAGCGCGAGCTTGATGTTAGACAAATCAAAGGAGAAATAAGTGGCTCAACTAGAACGTAATGCCATTGGTCTACGAGATGTCGTATTCCAATCGATTTGTTCGATGGCACCAGGTGCTGCAATTGCAGCATCAATTCCCTTCGGATCACCCCTTGCTGGTGGAGCACTTCCACTCGCTGTCGTCTTTGCCTTCTTCGGCATCTTCTTCACAGCATCTAGCATCGGACAGCTCGCAGCTCACATCCCTTCAGCTGGATCGGTTGCTACATATAGCGCCGTCGGACTTCGCCCTTGGGTTGGATTCCTTGTTGGCTGGGCTTATTCAGCGGTAGAAATCTTGATCGTTCCACTTGTTATGTTGCAGCTCGGCTACACAGTCGCTGGCGAATGGAACTCTGAGCAATCATCATTCTCAACAGGTAACTGGTGGATCTTCACAGTTGCAGGAACTCTCCTCGTCGGTGGAATCGTCTACAAGGGCGTTAAGTCATCTGCTCGCACAGGTGTAATCCTCGGTGCAATTGAAATCGGCGTATTCCTTATCGTAGGTATCGTTCTTGTGATCAAGGCAGGCGGAAATAACGACCTCGCTGTATTCACACCACATTATGCAAATGCAACTGGCTTTGAAGGATGGTCTGGCGTGATCGCTGGTTCTGTCTTCTGTCTCCTTGCATTCTCAGGTTTCGAAGCTGCAGCACCGCTTGCAGAAGAGACAGAGAACCCACGTAAGAACATTCCTAAGGCTGTTATGTATGCAACGCTCTCAATCGGTGCGCTTTATGCATTTACAACATATGCAGCAACTGTTGCCTTCGGTCCAGATAAGTTCAAGGACTTCGCAGGTTATAACAATGGCGCTCCATGGGATGGCCTTGCAAAGGGTCTCGGAACAGCGTTCTGGATCATGGTTCTCTTTGCAATCATCAACTCAACAATCGCTAATGCAAATGCTGGTGCAAATGTATTTACACGTACTGCATATGCATTCGGTCGCGCAGGAGTCTTCCCTAAGGCACTTGCAGAGATTGATCCAAAGCATAAGACTCCACGTAACGCAGTTATCGTGCAGCTTGTTATTGGTCTAGCCCTCGCACTTGGCCTTGGCGCTAAGTACACACCACAGTTGGCATTCGGAATCATTGCAACAGGTCTTGTTGTTGCTGTTGTTCCTGTCTACATGATTGCCAACTTGGCATGCGTTGGATACTTCACAAAGCACCGTCGTGAAGAGCGTCATCCAATCATCCACGTCTTGGTACCAATCATTGGCTTTATCTTCCTTATTCCTGGCTTCTTCAATGCAGCTGGAATTACAGGTATGCCAGGCTTGAGCTTCATCGTCTCACTTGCATCACCACTGACATATGGTGCGTATGCAATGGGAGCATGGATGCTCGTAGGTGTTGTTGCACTTGGTTACCTCTCTTCAAAGAAGCCAGAGGCAATCAATGAAGTGGCAACTATCCACGGCTAATTCGTAAAGGAGAGAGCCCGTCCCACATTGGGGCGGGCTCTTTTCATATCTCATGCAAGTATTAGCTATGGATAATCGCTCAACTGAAATTGTTGTTCTCACCGATGGGGAGTGCCGTTTCTGTGAAGCGACCTTGGGGTGGGTGCAGAAGAAGCTAGTTGTCGATGCAACGCCATTTCAGAGTGCAGATTTAGAGAAGTTCGGGCTTAGTTATGAGGAGTGTTCGAAGGCTCTCCATGTCGTCTTCGCCGGCAAGGTCTATGTGGGATCAGATGCGATCGCTTATTTACTGGGACGTCGCGGCAACTATGTATTGGGTTTTATTGTGCGGGCATCAGGGCCGCTTGGACGCTTTGGTTATAAGTGGGTTGCAGGACATCGCAACTCATTGATTATTCGCATTGCAACAAAGGTGATCGAGCGTTCTCTTTAAGCCTTTTAAAACAAAAACCCGCAGATTCCTCTGCGGGTTTTTCTGTAACTCATGCACTTCTCTGACTCCAGAAATATACACCTTTTCTTTGTCCACAAGCTAAACATTTCACTCGTCGCTAATACGTCACACTCGTTACTTTCCTCCACGTGTACCTCTGTAGCTCAATGGATAGAGCACTTCTCTGACTCAGATAGAGGTAGCGGGTTCGATTCCCGCCAGGGGTACACACAAGAAATGGCCCCAGGATTAGTCACCTGGGGCCATTCTCTTTAACTTTAAGTAATTAGCGAACTGAGCGAAGAACTGCAGTGACCTTGCCGAGGATCTCGCAGTGAGTTCCATCGATAGGTTCGAAGGCATCGTTGGCTGGAAGTAACCAAACCTTGCCGTTCTTCTTAGAGAAAGTCTTTACAGTTGCTTCGCCATCAATCATCGCTGCAACAACATCGCCATTGTTGGCATCTTTCTGCTGACGGATAACAACGAAGTCGCCATCGCAGATAGCTGCATCAATCATTGACTCGCCCTTAACCTTCAACATAAAGAGATCGCCAGAACCAACTAGTGACTCCGGAAGAGGCATCGTCTCTTCAATCATCTGATCTGCAGTGATAGGAACACCTGCTGCAATTGAACCCACGAGTGGAATGAAGCGAGTCTTATCGACTGGGGCAGTAGAGCCAAGCTCTGAATCAGGGACTACAACCTCGAGAGCGCGACCTGAATTGTCACCGCGGCGGATGAGGCCTTTATCTTCGAGGATATCGAGCTGGTACTTAACGGATGCCGATGAGGCAAGGCCTACAGCGGTGCCAATTTCACGCATAGTTGGGGCATAGCCCTGGCTATCGACGGAAGATTTGATGAAGTCGAGGATCTCGACCTGGCGCCCTGTGAGCTCGCCATCTGGGGATATCTTTTTGGCCATGCACAGATGGTTCCACAGGCTGTGGAAAAAATCAAACATCTGTTCGAAAAAATGTTGCACTTGTCGGTGGTCGGGTCTATATTTCTCTTATCGAACAAGTGTTCGAAAACCTTCCCCAAGGTTGTTAAATGGCAGGAGCAAGACCATGAGCACAATGACAATCAATTCAGTTGGGCCACAATCCTTTAAAAGCGATATGGCCATTGATTTTCAAGGCTTTCAGGCCAATCCGTCCGGACGAATCGTTTTGAATCGCCGTGGCAAGTTAGCTCGTACCCTCGTGGTTCTTTCTCTCGCTATCGTCGCAGCATCGGTTGCAGGCGGTCAGGCCGGTGCTCAGACATCGAAGGTCCAGGTGGCCTCAACTCAGTTCATTACAGTCACTGTAGCGCCAGGGGATACCGTCTGGTCTCTCGCAAACCGCGTTGGCGGCGGCTCAGATGCAGGCGCACTCGTCTCTGCAATCATCGAGATCAATAGCCTCGGAAACGGCGATCTCACAGCGGGCCAGAAGATCCGCATCCCGCTTTAAGCACCAACCCGCACGAGTGCCGGTCAGAAAAAGCGTTCGGGCGTGTCGCTACGCTTTCAACGAGAAAACTCTCGAGATTTGGTTTACAGTTCCCACTATATGTAGGGGTTGAAGCGGTAAAAACTTCCATTACTAGGGTTTCTAGTGTAAGTTTCGCAATTCCCCACTATATGTAGTTGGATGAAAAACTGAGTATTTCGAGAGGAGACACGCCGCATGATCTGCCCATTCTGCCGACATGACGATTCACGCGTGATCGACTCACGTCCAGTTGAAGATGGAACACAGATCCGTCGCCGCCGTGAGTGCCCTCAGTGCTCACAGCGATTCTCCACTCAAGAGGTTGCCCTCCTGAACATCATCAAGCGTTCAGGTGCAACAGAACCATTTAGCCGCGAGAAGGTCTTGGTAGGTGTCCGTAAGGCATGCCAGGGACGTCCGGTTAATGAAGATGATTTGGTCTTGCTGGCCCAGCGAGTAGAAGAGACCCTTCGCTCAACAGGTCAGGCCGAGATCGAAGCTCACGAGGTTGGAATGGCAATCCTTGCGCCACTCCGCGAACTCGATGAGGTGGCTTACCTGCGATATGCCTCGGTTTATCGTAACTTTGCCTCCTTAGAAGATTTTGAAGGAGAGATCGCACTTCTCCGCGCTCTACCTTCAAACGTTAGTTCTAACAGCAATACCCCTTCCTCCGCCAGCAAGAAAACAGAGAGTTCTGTAAAGAACTAACTGGATTTTTGCGCCCCAAAACTAAATAAGCAATACACCAGAAAACGTAACCAGAAATTACAAATTAAGAGAAGACGGGAAAATAACTATGTCAGATACGGTCATCAATCGACCATCGAAGGTTAAGGGCGGAAAAGGCTTAACTATCGAACGCATTTACACGAATGAAGGCATCCACCCTTATGACGAGGTCACATGGGATCGCCGCGATGTTGTGCAGCAGAACTGGAAGACAGGCGAAGTTGTTTTCGAACAACGCGGCGTCGAGTACCCAGATTTCTGGTCTGTTAACGCATCAACAATCGTTACAACAAAGTATTTCCGTGGCGCAGTCGGTGCTGAAAACCGCGAGTGGTCACTCAAGCAGGTAATCGATCGCGTAGTCCTTACATATGTAAAGGCTGGCCGCGAGAACGGTTACTTCGCAACAGATGCAGATGCAGTGATCTTCGAGCACGAACTCACACACATGCTCTTGCATCAGATCTTCTCATTCAACTCACCAGTGTGGTTCAACGTTGGAACAGCAGCGCCTCAGCAGGTTTCTGCATGCTTCATCTTGTCTGTTGACGACACAATGGATTCAATCCTTAACTGGTACCGCGAAGAAGGAATGATCTTTAAGGGCGGTTCTGGTGCCGGTCTTAACCTTTCACGAATTCGTTCATCAAAGGAACTTCTCAAGTCAGGTGGAACAGCTTCTGGTCCTGTTTCATTTATGCGTGGTGCTGATGCATCTGCAGGAACAATCAAGTCTGGTGGCGCAACCCGTCGCGCTGCAAAGATGGTTGTTCTAGATGTAGATCACCCAGATATCGAAGAATTCATCGAGACAAAGGTTTCAGAAGAAGACAAGATTCGCGCACTCCGCGATGCTGGCTTCGATATGGACCTCGGTGGCAAGGACATCATCTCTGTTCAGTATCAGAACGCTAACAACTCAGTCCGTGTTTCAGATGAGTTCATGCGTGCATATGAGAACGGCACAGAGTTCGGTCTTAAGGCTCGCTCAACTGGTGAAGTAATCGAGACAACAGATGCAAAGAAGCTCTTCCGTAAGATGGCAGAAGCTGCATGGGCATGTGCTGACCCTGGAATTCAGTATGACGACACCATCAATGATTGGCACACAAACCCAGAGAGCGGTCGCATCAATGCGTCTAACCCTTGCTCTGAGTACATGTCACTTGATAACTCATCATGTAACTTGGCTTCACTTAACTTGATGAAGTTCCTCAAGGCTGATGGTTCATTCGATGCAAAGACATTCGGTCGCGCAGCAGAGATGATCATTACAGCAATGGATATCTCAATCTGTTTCGCAGACTTCCCAACTGAGGCAATTGGTGTCACAACACGTGCATACCGTCAGCTCGGAATCGGTTACGCAAACCTCGGTGCGCTTCTTATGGCATCAGGCCTTGCATACGATTCAGAGGGTGGACGCGCACTTGCTGGTGCAATCACATCACTCATGTCAGGTATCACTTACAAGCGCTCAGCAGAACTCGCTGGCATTGTTGGAGCATACGAAGGCTTCGCACCAAACGCTGCAGCACATGCACGTGTAATGCGTAAGCACGCAGCTGCTTCATCTGCAGCACAGCACCAGACCACACTCGATATCGATGTATGGGCTGAAGCGAACAAGGCGTGGGATGCATGTCTTTCAACTGGCGATAAGAACGGATGGCGCAACGCGCAGATCTCAGTTCTTGCACCAACAGGAACAATTGGTTTGATGATGGATTGCGATACAACAGGTATCGAGCCAGACTTCTCACTCGTTAAGTTCAAGAAGCTCGTCGGTGGCGGTTCAATGCAGATCGTGAACCAGACAGTTCCGCAGGCTCTTCGTAAGCTTGGCTACACAGAAGAGACAATCGAGGCAATCGTCGAGTTCATCGCAGCAAACGGTCACGTGATCGATGCTCCAGGACTCAAGCACGAGCACTACGACGTCTTTGACTGTGCACTTGGTGCACGTTCAATCGCTCCAATGGGCCACGTCCGCATGATGGCTGCATGCCAGCCATTCTTGTCAGGTGCTATCTCAAAGACAGTGAACCTCCCAGAGGATGCAACTGTTGAAGAGGTAGAAGAGGTTTACTACCAGGGATGGAAGCTCGGCCTTAAGGCGCTCGCTGTTTATCGCGATAACTGCAAGGTTGGTCAGCCACTCTCAGACGGTAAGGCGAAGAAGAAGGAAGCACCTGTCTCAACAGAGGCGATTGCAACTCCTGTTCGTAAGCGTCTTCCAAAGTCACGCCCAGCAACAACAACTTCATTCTCAGTTGGTGGCGCAGAGGGTTACATGACAGCTGGAGCATATGAAGATGGCGCACTAGGCGAGGTCTTCTTGAAGCTCGGTAAGCAGGGTTCAACTCTTGCAGGTGTCATGGATGCATTCTCAATCGCAGTATCAATTGGTCTTCAGTACGGAGTACCACTTGAGACATTCGTAGAGAAGTTCACAAACCTTCGCTTCGAGCCAGCAGGTATGACAGATGATAAGGACATCCGCATGGCACAGTCCATGATGGATTACATCTTCCGTCGCCTTGCACTCGATTACCTACCATTCGATCAGCGTTCAGCAATGGGCCTCTACACAGTGGCAGAGCGTGAAGCAGCGCTCAATAACGGTGGCGAGTACGCACCTGTTGCGAGTGTTGATAGCCCAAAAGCACCTGTAGTTGCGGCGGCTCCTGCGGTTGTAAAGGCTGAGGTCAAGATCGAGGCAAAGCCAGTTGCAGCACCTGCTGCACTTGCTCCAACAATCGGATCTTCATCTGATCTTCTCGAATCAATGGGAATCAAGTCAGATGCTCCACTCTGTATGACATGTGGTGTGAAGATGCGTATGTCAGGTGCATGCTTCGTATGCGAAGGTTGCGGCAACACATCAGGTTGCAGCTAATCACTAGCTGAATTATCAAGAACCCCGTCTCCTGTGAGGCGGGGTTCTTGCTTTGATTCGCCCAAGTAGGCGATTGGCAATATATTTAGGGCATTGTTATCGGGGTCGATGTAATTTCGAACCGGCGGTTATAGTCCGCGACCCGCACGCAGCCAGCGCGCGGTTGACTCAGTGAAACTCTGGGACCGACGGTTAAAGTCCGGATGAGAGATAACGATTACGTAGGTGCACCCAACGTTGGGCTGCGCTGGCGTTCTCTTTTGCTTACCCCCGATAACTCGTGCCACAAGAAACGAGATGGGGAGAGCGATGATCGATATCAACGATGCTTATGCACGTCTTGCCTCCCTCTCTGCCGCAAATCTTGGAAAGAGCGCACCTAACCCCAACGTCGCTGCCGCAATCTATAGCGCAGATGGTTCATTGATTGCAGAGGGTGCACATAACCGTTTAGTTTCGCCAGATCACGCAGAGGTCGTTGCAATCAAAAAAGCAGGAGATGGAGCTCGTGGGGCAACGATCGTCGTATCGCTTGAACCTTGTAACCACACCGGCTCTACCGGTCCATGTGTCGATGCCATTATCGAAGCAGGCATCACCAAAGTTATCTATGCAGTCAAAGATCCCAATCCAATTGCCGCAGGTGGCGCAGAACGTTTGAAGAGCGCCGGCATTGAAGTTGAATTTATTGAGAGCAAGCAATTGGCAGCAACACAGGGCGCATGGCTTCATCACATTGCAACGGGCCGCCCATACTTTATTTGGAAGGTTGCAGCATCTTTGGATGGTCGAATTGCAGCAAGCGATGGAACATCTCAGTGGATTTCATCGTCTGAATCTCGTGAAGATGTTCAGTACTTGCGAGCTCAATCAGATGCAATTCTTATCGGTACCGGCACTGCTCTTACAGATAATCCAACCCTTCGTCCACGTATTGAAGGGGCAACAACGCCGATACGAATTGTTATGGGTGGGCGTGATGTGCCAGCTGACTTCAACCTTAATGATGGCCAGAGCCAAACAATCTTCTTGAAGAGCCATTCAACTGATGACCTCTTGAAGGCGCTCGACTATTTGCCAGTCAATCAAGTGCTCGTGGAGGCAGGACCAACTTTAGGTAGCTCGCTCTTTAAAGCCGGCTTGATTGATGAAGTCATCCTCTATCAGGCACCTATCTTGCTCGGATCTGGCAAGAGCTGGCTTGAAGATATCGGCGTTACAACGATTAAAGATGCATACGCCCTATCAGCACCAAGCACCACGATGTGTGGTCCAGATTTCAAATTCCGTTACAGAGTGGAGAAGCGCTGATGTTTACAGGTCTTGTTGCAGAGCTAGGAAAAGTCACTGCGATTTCTCGAGGTGAGAGTTCATCAGTCCTCACTGTCCATGCGCCGCACCTCACTCCAGAGCTCTCTATCGGTGATTCAATCGCAGTTAATGGCACATGTTTAACAGCAACCTCGCTCACCGCCGATTCATTTACCGCTGATGTGATGGTCCAGACTCTTTCGCTGACATCTCTTGGAAAGCTAGAAGAGGGATCAGCAGTTAATTTAGAGCTTGCAGCACAGATGGATATGCGCATGGGTGGCCACATCGTTCAGGGCCATGTTGATGGAATCGCAACCGTTATCTCTCGCACCCCAGGAGAAAAGTGGGAGCAATTCATCATTGAGGTGCCCGCCGATCTCTCTCGATACATCGTCAATCAAGGATCTATCTGCGTCGATGGAGTCTCGCTCACTGTCGGCGAGATCAACGATTCAAATAACCAGGTGACTTTGTGGCTCATCCCTGAAACTCTTGCAAAGACAAATCTCTCCCTCAAAACCTCAGGAGATATCGTCAATATCGAGGTAGATATCTTGGCAAAGTATGTCGAACGTCTGATTTCAAAGGGTGCAAAGTAATGTCAATTAAAGAGGCGCTCGACGATTTCGCAGCAGGCAAGTTTCTGATTGTTACCGATGATGAGTCACGTGAGAATGAGGGCGATCTCATCGTTCTCGCAGAGAAGGTAACTTCAGAACAGACTGCATTTATGGTCCGCCATACAACTGGAATCCTCTGCGTTGCAATCGATAGGGCGACCGCGCGACGTCTTGAACTTCCGATGATGTATGAGAGCAACCAGGATGTGCGAAAGACAGCCTTTACGGTCTCAGTCGATGCCGCAGTTGGAACTACAACAGGTGTGAGCGCAATCGAGAGAACTCGAACAATCAATCTCCTTGCATCAACTACTTCTGCGGCTAAAGATTTTATCCGCCCTGGTCACATCTTTCCTTTGGTAGCCCATGAAGATGGCTTGGCAGCACGCGGGGGACATACAGAGGCAGGTATCGCACTCGCGCAATTGGTCGGAGCATCTCCAGCTGCGCTGCTTTCAGAGATCGTCAACGATGATGGATCAATGGCCCGTGGGGATGCACTCCGCGAATTCGCGGCTGCCCATCAGATTAAATCCATCACCATTGAGCAGTTAACGAAGTATTGGCGCGAAAACCACCAACAGCACACTTCAACGGTAGAGCTCAATTGGAGCAAGGTGCAATTGCCTGAAGGGCTATGGGAGCTCGCAACATATCCTGCACTCAAAGCCCGCGATCACGTGATTGCAAAGTTCGGTACAGCCGGCAAATCTCCATTAGTTCGCGTTCACTCTGAATGTTTCACTGGAGATGTTCTTGGCTCAATGCGTTGTGATTGTGGCGAGCAGTTAGCGCTCTCAAAGAAGTTAATTGCAGATCACGGTTATGGATTCATTATCTATATTCGCGATCATGAGGGTCGTGGAGTCGGTCTTGCTGAGAAGCTCAAGGCATATCAGTTGCAAGATCAGGGTCTCGATACAGTTGAAGCAAATCTCAAACTCGGCCATCCCATCGATGCCCGCGAGTGGAGTGATGTCATCGAAATCTTGAAGAGCCTTCACCTTGACGATTTGACGCTTCTGACAAATAACCCCGAGAAGGTTGCAGCTCTCACCAGCGCTGGCTTCACGGTAACTCAGAGAAATCTTGCAGCAGAGATCCACGAATTTAATCGCCAATATATTGAGACCAAGAGAGCAAAGCTCGGACACGAAAGAGGTAATGCATAATGGCCGGACACGCACCAGAGATAGCAATCAAGAGGCATCCTCAAGCAAAGGTTGCAATCATCTCTTCCTCATGGCACCCAGATCTTTGTGGCGATCTCATCGCTGGCGCACATCGCGCATTAGAGGCAGCAGAGGTTTCAACAATTGAAACCATCTTTGTTCCGGGATCATTCGAAATTCCACTTGCTGCGCAGCGCGCATTCGAAGCGGGCTTTGATGCAGTTGTTGCCGTCGGCCTCGTTCTCAAGGGCGAGACACCGCACTTTGATTATGTCTGCCAAGGCGTAACTCAGGGTGTCATCGATGTGCAGCTCAAGTTCTCAAGGCCAATCGGCTACGGAGTCTTAATGTGTAATGACCTCGACCAGGCGATTGCCCGCTCAGGAGTTCCTGGTTCAAAGGAAGATAAGGGCTACGACGCAGCAATTGCTGCCCTCGCATTTCTTTAAGCCTTAATTTTCTGCTGAGGGTTCTTTCCTTTGCTGGGGCGCACCCGTAACCTTTTCGCCATGAGTCAATCAACGGTTGAGACGCTCGGCGTCGACACAATTCCAGAGTCAGAGCGCACAGCAAAGCCTGCAAGCATCATTCCAATCTTCCTAGGCTCCAATATGGCGCTCTCGGTGATGGTCTTTGGCTGGCTCGCAGTTCTCTATGGCTTGAGCTGGTGGCAATCTGTTTCAGCAATCCTCGTCGGAACAATCGTTACATCTCTCTTCGTTTCATCATCAGCGCTCCTTGGTTGGACAGGCGCTACCAATAACTCTGTTGCATCCGGTGCAATCTTTGGTGTTCGCGGACGCCTTGTTGCTTCATTTGTTGGCCTCTTACTCTGTATTCAATATGTAGCGCTCACAGTCTGGACTGGAGGAGAGATCATCTCCTCAGGTTGGGCTCGCATCACAAGCGGCAAGGTCACAGATGGCCTCCTCGTTATTGGTTACCTCATCATTGCGGTAGCAACAGTTGCCTTTGCAATGCTTGGATATAAGTACCTCGTCAAGCTCAATGGTCTGATCGTTTATGCAATGTATGCACTTGCAATACTTTCAATCATCGCTCTCAGTGGTTCATTTGATTTCAACTATGCAGGAACCCCAGATATGTATGCACTTGGCACGTTCTGGCCAACATGGTTCTTGGCGGTACTGACTTGTGGTGCTGCAGGACCAATCTCTGTCGTGACTCAAACTGGTGACTGGACTCGCTATGTTTCAGGTGCAGCGAAGAAGTCCGATGTAGTTCGCAGTGCATTCTGGGCAATGTCTATTGGCCTTGCTGTACCGACACTCTTCGGTGCATTTATCGCTGTTGCCGCATTCGATGAAGATTCTTTCGTTGCAGGCTATGTTGCAGGCTCACCCACATGGCTATTGATCCCATTGCTGCTCGTAGGTTTTGTAGGTTCTCTGGGACAAGGATCTGTAAACCTTTACTCAATGGGACTTGATATGGATGCAATCTTGCCACGACTATCTCGTCTGCAATCCACACTTCTGGTTTCAGGCGTTGCCACAGGCTTGGTCTTCATCGGCAAATTCATCTACGACGCAGAAGCTGCAGTTACCAATGCTTGCCTCTTCCTAACAGCACTTGGAACTGCATGGATTGCAATCGCGCTCTTTGGTTATTACCGCATGGGTGGATCTTTCCATAAGGAAGATCTCCAGGTCTTTAATAAGCGCACACAAGGTGGCTTGTATTGGTATCAGGCAGGGTGGTCGCTCAAAGCAACGATCTCTTGGTTGGTTGCCAGCATCAGCGGCGTACTGGGAATCTCGAGTGTTGATTACACGGGCCCTATTGCAAACGCACTCGGTGGCGTAGATGTCTCAGTCATCGCACCTGCCATCGTTGGCATCGCGATTTACTGGCTCTGGGATCTCATTGACGCTCGGTAGTTATTCGATAGCAACAAAAGGTCACCATGGCTAAGTGTCAGTGGTAAAAATAAGTGGCATACTTCTCTTAGACAACAGATGCTCTTCTTCGGATAGGCATCTGGAGGGCGGTGTCCGATCGGGTTTATCCAAACCTGACGGCCCGCCCTCGTCATTTAATTGAAGTAAATATTATTAAGAATTCTCGTCCTGTTGAGAAGATTAAATACTTCAGAATCCTGACCAAGAATATGCACTCGAGCCGCATAAGCCGCCATGTCTGCGCAGTGCAGAAGTGGTTCCTTTTGATCAGTTAAATGATTCATCCGCATATTTTGTGCAACTCTTCCTGAATTGATTTCATAGTTGAGAATCTTTCGATCAGAGTGATTTGCTTGGAGGAAGAGTTTTCCGTGGCCAATACTTTCTCTGGAATCCAGGACTAGATTGAAATATCCATCCCTTGAGAGTTCCTGAAAAAGCGTTCTCAGGCAGAGTGCCCTTGCAGCCTCTAGTGATGCTAAATATTGCCAGTTATAAGAGATATATGTTCTTGGCGAAACTTCATTTATCCAATGAGCAAGATTCTTTGGTTGCAATCGCATTTTCCTCTTAAATTGCTGTGAGGATTTATATGTTTCGAGTGTAATTAATTTACTCAAATTTGAATGCAGTTCAAAGGAAGAATGCGGAAGAATGACAGCGGCTATGACATAAATATCTGGAAGTGGATATTGGCGCGACATACTCTCATCAATATAGACCGAATACCTATTGGGGTGTCCAATTTCCATTGAACGATAATTACTTGAGGAACTGACAAACTCTCTGCCTTATCCCCAGAATTACAAAACTACTAAGAGTTAGGCAACGAGTAGCGAACGCTTTGAAAGGCCCATCCAGAAGCCTTCGATAAGAGTCTCTGGCGCTGCATCGATATCATTGCCTGCACCGAGTGTGACAAATAGTGGAGTGAAATGCTCGACCGTTGGGTGGGCATATTGCACTGCAGGTGCGAGATCTTTGTAGGCAGCAAGTGAATCAATATCGCCCTTTGCAAGGCGTTCTGCAGCCCAAGTATCAAATTCAGATGACCAACCCGGTGCTTTCGCATTGATAGACCAATCGCGAATGTAGGGAAGTCCGTGAGTCATAAAGCCGGAACCGATAATAAGAACACCTTCATCGCGCAATGGTGCAAGGCGGCGGCCAATCTCAATCAACTTCCCAGGATCTGATGTAGGCATCGACATCTGCAGAACAGGAATGTCGTGATCTGGATACATAACGCGCAATGGAACCCAAGCACCGTGATCAAGTCCGCGTTTTGATTCATGCAGCGGATCTGACTTAGGCATCATCGAAGCGATACGTGCAGCGAGAGCTGTCGCATCAGGAGTTTCATAAGTCATCTCAAAGAACTTTTGTGCAAAGCCACCGAAGTCATAGACAAGGGGAGTACCAGCGTGAGGGCTGGTGATTGCAATCGGCGCGGATTCCCAGTGAGCCGAAATAATCAAAATTGCCTTTGGCTTATCAAACTTCTTTGCTATCGCAGCGAGTTCACCGCTCCAGATTGGATCATCAAGGAGCAAGGGAGCGCCGTGTCCGATGTAGAGCGCCGGCATCTTTGTTGTCATATAAGAAGGATAGCAGAAGTAGTTGAAATTTCAACTATATTTCCCCGATAGCCGGGACGGGTAAGGTTGAGGCCGTGAGTGACCTTTCCGCCCAAGTACGTGCAGCCCTCGATGCTGCCGTCTCTGCAATCGGTGGAAAGCCTCGTGATGGCCAGATTGAGATGGCAGAAGCTGTTGCCAACGCACTCACCGATCGCCACCACCTTATGGTTCAAGCAGGCACAGGTACCGGTAAATCCCTCGCCTATCTCGTCCCGGCCCTCGTCCATGGCCGCAAGGTCTTGGTAGCAACTGCAACGCTTGCCCTTCAACGTCAATTAGTAGAGCGCGACCTGCCAGCAGTCGTACCTGCCCTTGAAAAGCAATTGGGGCGACCAATTACCTATGCAATCTATAAGGGCGTTGGAAATTACGTATGCCTTGCAAAGATGAACTCAGAAGAGCCTGATCCAGATGGCGAATTATTGCTGGAAGCATCTTTCTTAGAAAAAGATGCAAAGCGACTTCATGCATGGGCGCGAGGGAAAGATGTATCGGGAGATCGTGATGATGCACCTGAAGTAGATCGACGCGTTTGGGCTGCCAACTCACTCTCAGGTCGTGAATGTGTGGGTGCGGATTCTTGCGCATACGGATCCCAATGTTTTGCAGCGAAGGCGAAGGCGAAGGCACAAGATGCTGATGTCGTAGTTACAAACCACACCCTTCTTGCAATCGAAATTGTAGATAGCCATCCCATTCTGCCCGAGCGCGATGCAGTCATCCTCGATGAGGCCCATGAATTTATGGATCGCACCACCCAAGCAGTCACTGAAGAGTTAACTTCGGCGCGAGTTCAACGCGCTGCTGCAATGGCTCGTAAATATATGTCTGGCAAGTTATCGGATGCCTTTACCAATGCCGCTGATTCTTTCCACGATGCGATGGCCGATTACGGTGAAGATGTGAAGGGCGATTTCTCTAAGCAAGGTCGCTTAGAAGAGATTCCACAATCACTCGAGCACCCAGTCCGCAAGGTAAAAGAGACAGCAACTGCACTCGTGCAATCACTGGCATCTGATGAAGAAATTCTTGAGCCGGATGCACTTGCAGAGCGCGCACGTGTGAAAGGCGCTGTGCAAGAGATTGCAACGACAGCTGGCAAGTTGCTCAAGATGGGCGATACACATGTGCTCTGGTACGAGCCAACATTTTCAACACTTCATTTAGCACCGCTCTCTGTCTCACATGTGCTGCGCAGTAATTTGCTAACTCAGAGCCCTGTGATTGCTACATCTGCAACGTTGACAGTCGGCAATGGTTTTGATGCGATGGCAAAGAGCATTGGATTTGTTGTAGGAAATGAAGCAGATCAAGAAGTTGCCGATGATGAAATTGATCCAGGAAATGTGCAGTTCTTAGATGTTGGATCTCCTTTTGATTTCGCTAATCAAGGAATGCTCTATCTTCCTAAACATCTTCCTGAACCGACTCGTGATGGAACATCACCTCAGGTATTAGAAGAACTCGGTGAGCTCATCGATGCTGCTGGTGGTCGAACATTGGCGCTCTTTAGTTCATGGCGCGGAGTCGAGGCAGCAGATGCTCACCTACGAAGCGTTCTGAAAGAGCGACCAATCTCCATCATTACACAGAAACGTGGCGATGCCGTTGCACCCCTGGTCGAACGTTTTGCTAAGGATGAGACCTCTGTCCTTCTCGGAACAATGTCGTTATGGCAGGGCGTCGATGTTCCTGGAAACTCCTGCATCCTCGTAGTAATTGATCGTCTTCCTTTCCCGCGCCCTGATGAACCAGTGTTAGCTGCGCGCTCAGCTCTTGCAGATAACTCAGGCGGCAGTGGATTTATGCAGGTCTCTGTTCCTCGCGCTGCGCTACTTCTGGCACAAGGAGCTGGCCGCTTGATTCGCAGTATCGATGACCGCGGTGTTGTGGCAATTATGGATTCGCGCATTGTGACCAAGCGCTATGGAAGCGTTCTCCTTAACTCGATGCCACCGCTCTGGCGGACCAACGATAAGCAGGTGGTGCGGGATTCACTGAGCCGACTAGCCAAGTCCATGGAAGAATAAAGTTATGCCTCGTATTAAGACCTCAACGCTTGCTGATCACCGCGATTGGCGTCGCGGTCAGCTGATTGAGGCTGCAGCGGCAATCGCCCTTGAATCCGGGGGAGAGGCAATCACAGTTGCGGCAGTAGCAACTCGAGCCGGGCTCTCTCGAACTTCTGTCTACGAATACTTTGCCAGCAGCGCCGATTTGGTCGCTGATTTGGTTATTGATGAACTCACCAACTTCACAAAGACTCTTGAAGAAGCTACCAATGGCGAAGAGTTGCCGTTGCAGTCGATTGAAAAGTGGATCGAAGCATCACTGCAATACATCGCTGATGGGCGACATTTGTTGGCGAAGGCGCTCAACGCAATCCACCTGCCCAGTAACCGCAGCGCTGAAATCGGCATGGCCCATAGAGCACTTCTCGCGCCATTGCGAGGCAAGTTGATTGAGATCGGTATTACCGAGACTGATTTCGCGCTCTCTATGATTCAAAGCGTGACAGATAAAGCATCGAAAAGTATCGAAAGTGGCCACGATGCAGAGAAGGTAATTTCTTCAACTACCAACTTCTGCATCGCCGGCCTAAAAACTCTCGCCCACTAACTTTATTTAATTGATACCTTTACTGTGCTCTTGAGAGCGCCCCACATATCTGCCTTTGCTGCAGCCGCAGCTGTGAGAGTACATGCGCCCTTTACCTCAACAACATTGAGCTCAACTCGGCAATTCTTAGAGTTCGATTTGTATGAGACATCGCTACCGAAGTTCGTTGTCGCAGGAAGAGCCTTTGTCTTTCCCTTGGCAATCGATAGTGAAGTCAGAGCAATCTTCTGAACTCCTGGAACTAACAGGAAGGGGAAGTTTCCTGAAGCTGCTGCAGTGGTCGCTGATGCTGTTGTTGAGTAAGCGAGGGCACACTGGCCAGAGCCTTTAAGGGCGGTGAAGATTCCATTGTTGATTGTGCAATCTGGAGTCAGTGAAGTTAGAACCACAGCTGCTCCTGACTTAGCAGTTGCTACGACCTTCGCATCCGCGCGGTAGGCGAGATTGCTGGGAACATTTCGCACCAACGACGTTCCGTTGAGGGTTACCGTGATTTCATCTGCTGTAAGTACTGGAACGGCTGCACCAGATTTAAATGTGAGAGGGAAGAACTTGTCCTCCGAGAAATCTGTTGGGGCTGTGTGATCGAGACGGAAGAAGAGACCGCATTGCACCTTGGTGCAATCAACTGAGACACCTTTACCCACAATCGAGCCCGCAACCTTTACTGCAATACCACCGGTAGAGCTGATAGATCCCTGACCGCCAGCAGCGGTGACCCACACCTGCAAGGTGTCGCTACATGTCGTTGGGCGAGCAGTGCCTACTGGTGCAACGCACTCTTGAATATACATTCCGGCTTGAGTAGGAAATTTAGTGAAGCCACCATTGATTGTGGCTCCTGCTGGGTCGAGATTTGTTAGGGGGCTACTTGCCCAACCGAATGTCTCGGCCTGTGCATTTGCGGTGAAGAGAAGCGAAGAAAGTGCAATAACTACTGCGGTAATCGCTGAACGTCTTTTCATTATTTTCCTTTGTTCGGTGAAGTAGAACTACTTAATTGTGATCGGGATGTAAATGTCGTGGCTTCGATCGCCTTCGTGGAGATGATCAGATCTCACAGTCATGGCGCACTTGACCTTCTTGCAATCAAACTTTCCAATCTTGCGCGTGACTTGAACTACCTCGGAGAATCGACCGCCAGCTGTGAAAGGTATCGCCAAGCCAATTCCGTAGGGAGGAGGATTTGATGAGATCCAATATGAAGCCTCGCCAGTTCCAGATTTATTGACTCCGCCGCCGCAAGGAGTCGGAGCGCTTCCTGCCTTTGGCACAACACAGAAAGCAAGGTAGATCCCAACGGTTTCATCGAAGTTCTTGCCGGTGACGACGACCTTTGAATTATTAGCAAGAACCTTTTGAGTAATCGTGATTGTTGCGCCATTGCTGCCCTGTGAAGTTGTAGCAGCATGGGCAGAAGTAGGCAGGGCGATAGCTATCGCTAAAACGAGAGAGACCCTACGTATCATGGGTCAAGATTAAGGAAATACCGTTGAAAAGTTATCCGACAAGAGTTGGCACGTTGTCGGAAACATCTCTGCCAGAATTACCCCTATGAAATTGAGGGCTCTTCTATGCGTAGCAGTGGCCCTTATTCCTATGACCGGCTGCGGAACGAGCGCTCCAGCTGCGATTGAAATCACAGCCAGCGATGTCACTTCGCTACGCATCACTTCGACGGAGTCACCAGTTTTTCAGAGAGTTGTCGCTCTCGCTAATGGATCTGCAGAAGTTATCGATGCTCTCGGCTTGAAGAAGATTCTTATCGGAAGAGATATCGCAAGCACTGACTCCTCTTTGAAATCTATTCCGATAGTGACCTCTGGCCACCAAGCGGTTGCCGAGAAAATAATTTCACTCTCACCGGATCTTGTAATTATTGATGCTTCAGTAGGTCCATCGCAGGCAATTGATTCACTGAGAAAATCTGGCATCAGAGTTGTTTCCATTAAGGAGACTTGGGATGTCGCGGGGATCTCGGCAAAAATAGGAGAGATAGCTTCAATTCTTAAAGTCAAGAAGAGCGGTCAAGCGCTCTCTAAGGAGATGGCTACCAGCATCTCCCGAAGCGCCGAGAAAGTATCTGGCTCACCACGAGTTGCCTTCCTCTATCTTCGCGGCGGCAATTCGATCTACCTCCTTGGCGGCAAAGGTTCTGGTGCAGATTCAATCTTGGAAGCCATTGGTGCTATCGATGTGGGAGCAGAGAAGAGTTCAATCGCCTTCTCAAATCTGACGAGTGAATCACTCGTGGGCACAAAGCCCGAGATCATTCTCGTGATGACTAAGGGCCTTGCATCCGTTGGAGGCGCTCAAGGATTGGTAAGTCTTCCAGGTATTGCCCAGACCGATGCTGGTAAGCAGGCTCGGATCATCGCCGTTGATGATTCACTCCTTCTCTCCTTCGGCCCACGAACTCCAGATCTACTCAATAAGTTGGCATCAGCGCTCAATGAGGTGCGCAAATGATGTCGGTTCGAAATCGCAGAATTCTCCTTCTTGCAATTCTCATATCTATTGCAGGATTCATTCTGATTGCTCTCTCCACAGGAAGCGCATCGATTGATTCTCCATGGCGCTACATATTCCATCCCTCAATTTCTGGACCAGCTCACGACATCATCTGGGGAATCAGATTCCCACGTATTCTTGCCGCCCTGCTTGTTGGTCTCGCACTCGGCGTTGCAGGTGCTCTCTCGCAATCTGCAACTAATAATCCACTCGCAGATCCATCGATCATTGGTACATCTGCTGGCGCAGCATTAGGTGCTGCCATTGCGCTGACGCTTGGAGTTGCCTCAATCGGAACCTTCTCCATCACTATTGCTGCAACTATCGGTGCGCTCATTGCTTCACTCCTCACGATGGCGCTCTCTAAGAGCGCGCTTCACTTGGTGATTATTGGAATTGCAACCTCTGCGCTCTTTAGCGCAATCTCTGGACTTGCAATCTCAATCGCTGATAATCCTGAGGCACGTTCAATCTCATTCTGGTCACTTGGTTCACTTGCTCTCGCAAACTCAGCCACTGTGAATGTCCTAGCGCCAGTAGTACTTGTGACATCGATTGCCGGCTGGTTCTACTCACAGAAAATGGATCTCCTTGTACTGGGTGATCGCGAAGTTGAATATCTCGGCCACCGTCCGCAGCGGATTCGCCTCATTGGATTTCTCATCACCTCGATATTAATTGCCTCAACTGTCAGCGCTGTGGGTTCAATCGCCTTTCTTGCACTTGCAGCGCCACACATCACTCGTTTTCTCATTGGACCGACAAATAGACCGTTGGTTATCGGCTCTGGTGTTATTGGTGCAGGCTTACTTCTGATAGCAGATACAGCAGCCCGCGCTATTGCCTCACCACTTGAACTTCCGATCGGATTGATTACCTCACTCATTGGCGCCCCAATTCTTGTATTAGTCCTTCGTAAGAGCAGTGAGGTCTGGCGATGATTGAGATCAAGGAGCTATTTCTTAAGCGCGGCCACCGCGAGATCATCAATAATTTCAGCTGCACCATCCCAGAGGGCGCAATTACCGCAATCATCGGATCCAACGGCGTAGGTAAGTCAACGCTTCTCGCTGCGATTGCGGGGGAGCGCTTCTCTACCACTGGTGAAATCCTCGTCAACGGTCTTTCAACCGCTTCTATCAGCATCGAAGAGTTTTCAAAGATTCGATCTGTCGCCCAACAAAGTCATAGTTATTGGATGGCGTATTCGGCTCGAGAGATTCTCGCCCTTGGAAATGATGAAACGTCAGAGGCGAAATCTTCTGAGATTCTTCGCGCTTTAGATATGGAGGACTTCCTCGATCAGAAGGTCACCGCTCTCTCAGGCGGCCAACTTCAGCGCATTGAAATCGCGCGTGCATTTATGCGCGATACGCCTCTTGTGCTCCTCGATGAACCATTCGCATCACAGGATGTTTCCTCGATCGAGCGGCTAAAGAAGTTCCTCATCGCTCAGAAGAGCGAAGGAAAGACAATTGTGATTGTGGCTCATGCCCGCCGAGAAGAATTATCGTGGTGCGACAAAGTGATTGAGTTAGAAGCTAAATAGCGCGTTCGATTGCATCTTCAGCAGTCAGCCGTAGAGCAGGCCAGCTCTTTGCAAAACTTGGATGAAGTGGCAAACGCTCAACATCATCAAGGGCCACCCATCGCACTTCATGTGATTCATCGTTGAGTTCGTGGCCCTCTAAGTTATTGCTCGCTATTGCAATCACTGTGGAGTAACTCCAGCCATTGTGATCATCGGTAAAAGTTGTAAGCGGAGTTACATCATCTGGGTTGATACCTGTCTCTTCAACCGCTTCACGAATGGCCGCTTCAACAACGCTTTCATGTGAATCGCGCGCACCACCAGGAATTCCCCATGTATCACCGTTATGGACCCATGGCGCTCGATGTTGAAGGAAGATCTCACCGCTTCGAATTAAGAGAATTCCAGCAGCGCCGTGCTTGCCCCAATGCTTCGAACCACAGGCGCACTCAATCCAGCCATCTCCATCGCGCGCGCTCACGCACCTAGAGTTCCACATTTATCCACAGATGTCTCTGCCACTGGGTTTTAAGAGTGCGCCAATATCTAATCTCCGCCAGATGAAACGAACCTTCGCATTATCGCTAGTGATCTCAATTCTTACCTCGCCGACTACGCAGGCTGCAGATTGCATTGAGAAGGCATGCATTGATGTTTATACCCAAGATGGTCATATCGTCATTGAAGGTCGCAAGGGGAGCGGTCCCAAGTCAACAAAGGTGGTCATACCTGCACCGAAGAAGAGCTCAACACCGAAGCCAAAAGCGACGAAGAAAGTCGTGGCACCTCTTCCTACGACGAAGACGAGCAAGAAGCCTGTGGTGAAGAAAGTTCAGAAGAAGGCGAAGGTAAAGAAGAGTTCAACATCTGCAACATCGCTCCAAGATAAATTGGTCGAGACGATTCCAACGGCAGGAATTTCATATCAGCCCTCTTTCTCGCCTCTCGTAAAGACGCCGGTCTACTTCTGGTCCGATATTCCAACACTTGTCACAAAGAACGTTGAGATTGTCGGCGAGGTAGTTGAGGTGCGGTTGCGCCCCACCTTTATCTGGCATTACGGCGATGGCGTCTTCTACATGACTCGCAAAGTCGGTGCTGCATTTCCTGACGGCGAGATTCGACATTCCTACTCAAAACCTGGCCATTACCTCATCGAATTAATCACTCGGTGGGATGGCGAATTCACTATTGATGGCATCTCCACTCGAATCCCAGGAGAGATCACCACTGTCTCAGTTCTACCTATCACCGTTGTCGCCGCCCCTATCCGCTTTATGAATTGAGGAGAAATGCCCACACTTACTTCCGCTCACGATCTCATCACCGCAGTTCCTTTTCTCATCGGCTTTCATCCAACACGATCAATCGTGCTCATCTCCGTCAAAGGCGAATCCGTCGGGCTTGCAATGCGTATCGACCTGCCAGAGCAGTTAGATAGCGATGCAATTGATCTCTTGGCTCATCACTTCATTAAAGATGAGGCAGATGCTGCACTCCTAGTGGCATATATGCCGATCGAAAGAGAGGATGGTGATTCACTCCTTATTTCACTCGGTGCAGGTCTTATCCGTAGCGGCGTCGCGATTCAAGAGTCAATTGTCGTCAGAGATGGTCGTTATCGATCCATCATCTGTCGAGATCTCGAATGTTGCCCTGAGTTAGGTATAACGGTGCCTGAAATAGATGAGTCGCAGATAGCTGCTGAACATGTTGTCGCAGGAATTCCGATGCCATATGCGAATATTGCAGAGCTAATAGAGACACTCGCTGCTGATCCATCCTCTTTTGACTTTGATTGGAGCGATGAGGTTGCCAATCACTTCATTGCAGAAGATGCCGAAGATATTGGTGCACTTCGACGCGATGGCGTAGAGAGCATGGAGCTCTTACTTGATGAATATCGAATAGGTCGAGGACCGACCAACCGGAGGCTAGTTGCGCGAATGATCGGACGGATGAGCGATGTCCAGGTCCGCGATTACGCACTTGGCGTTCATAGTGAAGATACCTACGATCTCTACTTCACCATGTGGCGTGAATTATTACGCCTTGCCCCTCGAGGGTTTGTATCGCCGATTGCATGCATAGTTGGTGCAATGGCTTACGAAAGCGGTGATGGCGCACTGGCTCAGAGAGCGTTAGATCGTGCCTTCGAAGATGATGACCGCTACCCACTGGCCAGTTTGCTCCGACGAGTCTTTAACGCCGGGTGGCCTCCAGAGTCCTTCGCCTCAATGCGAGCAGAACTCCACCCCAAGGTAATTGCGGCAATATTTGAATAGTGCGCAGGTAGTGGGATGGGTTAGAATTTCGCTAGGTCATGAGTTTCGACGTTAAGCCCCGGCTAGTCGGACGGCAACCCTCCACCGCGGTGGGGTGCTCTGGGTGACGACCAGGTAGTTCATCACAGGTGATGAGCTGCAAGTGCGTGAAGGAAGTCCGTAATGAGTAGAACCATCAATCACGATGTCACTGGCGCATGGCTTGAGGGCGATGATCCGGGCGAACGAAAATTTATTAAAATTGGTTTCCTCCTTCTTGAAAATGGCGAAGTTCTTCCGGATATCACTATCGCCTACCAAACATGGGGCACGCTCAACGCCGCTAAAGACAATGTCATTCTTATCAACCATGCGATGACCGGTTGGTCTGATGTTCCAGCATGGTGGCCGCAGATGGTGGGCCCAGGTCTTCCATTTGATACCGATAAATATTTCATCGTTTGTCCAAACGTCATCGGTGGGTGTCAAGGCTCAACAGGGCCATCGAGTATTGCACCTGATGGAAAGCGTTACGGTTCTCGCTTTCCCATCATCACTATTCGCGACATGGTTAACGCCGAAGTTGCATTTAGCAACGCGCTAGGAATTGATAAGTATTTATTGTCAGTAGGTCCTTCGTTAGGTGGAATGCGTTCACTCGAATGGGCGATTCAATTACCTGAGCGAGTAGGTGCAATCTGCACAATCGGTTCATCTGCCGTTGCTACTGGCGATCAGATCGGAACAGCGTCGATTCAGATACGCGCAATCAAGAGCGATCCACTCTTTAATAAGGGCGATTACTACGATCAAGAGCGCGGACCTGTTGAAGGCATGGGTATCGCTCGCCGAATAGCTCATCTGACTTATCGCACTGAGTCTGAGATGGATGTTCGCTTTGGCCGCCAGTTACAGGGAGATGAGACGGGGCGATATGCCGTTGAGTCATACCTCGATCATCAGGCAAATAAGCTAGCCAAGCGCTTTGATGCCAACACCTATATAGCCTTGACCGATGCGATGAATTCTCACGATGTGGGTCGAGATCGCGGGGGAGTTGCAGAGGCCCTGCAATCAATCTCAGTGCCTGTCGTAGTGGTCTCAATCGATACCGACCGCCTCTTCCCACCTCGACTTCAAGTTGAGATATCTGAGCTCGTTCCGACTGCGCAGCCTCTGATTTCCATTAATTCTGACTTCGGCCACGATGGATTCTTGGTTGAGGCCGAATCTGTGGGGGCGGCGGTCCGCCACGCCCTCGCCATTGCGCAAAATTCACGCTGAAAAGCGAAATTCGTCTGGGTATAATATGCCTATCACTTCGAGCAGTTCGAAATAAAGGTTTCGAGATTAGTTCGAAAAAACCAAAGGACAATTGTGGCTGTAATTAGTGCGCTCAAAAACAAGGCAACAGCGAAGAAGACTGTTGCTAAGAAGGCAGCTCCTGCGAAGAAGGCAGTTGCAAAGAAAGCTGCCCCAGCCAAGAAAGCGGTAGCGAAGAAAGCTGCGCCCGCTAAGAAGGCGTCTCCTGCCAAGAAGGCAGTTGCGAAGAAGGTTGCACCGGTTAAGAAGGTTGCCGCAAAGCCAGTCAAGATTGAGTTGAAGAAAGAGCTCTCTGCAAAGGAAGTTCAGCAGCTTGTAAATCTCAAGCACGCAGTAGAGCGCCAAAAAGAAATTCTCGCTTCATTGGAAGCTGCAGGAATTACAAATATCAACAAGATTGTGAAGAAGGAGTTCCAACCTCTCGTCCTAGAGGCTCGTGCTCTCGCCCTCTCAATTCCAGTTGATTCAGAGAAGGCGCGTAAGGCAGGTCTCGGTGGACCAAACCGCATCCTTTCAAAGGCACAGCTTGCACTCATCGCTCCAGCGCCAGAACCTGTCAAGGCTCCAGAAGTTGGTGCAGATGGAAAAGCCGCAAAGGCAGTTGTTCTCGATGAAGATGGCAATGAAGTTGTCGTCGAAGAAGTCGAACTCGAAGATGTAGATACTCTCATTGCAGAAGCAGCCGAGATCATTGATGCTGAAGGCGAAGGCGCAAAGCCTCGCGTTGTCGATGTCACCGAAGAGACAAATAAGTTTGAAGAAGGTTCATTCCTCCTCCTTGACTCTGAATCAGATGATGATGAAGAGGATAAGAACGAGCGCGAAAAGCATAAGAAGGACCTCAAGAACATCCATATGATCATCGAAGCGATCAATGGAAAGAGCCAGGGTCGCGAAGTTGCTGCAAAGCACAATATCGATCAGGCAGAGGCGAAGGCGTTGACCTTCAAGCAGATTCAGCAGATGTTTGCGATGAATACATTCACTGATAAGTCAGCGAAGATCATCACAGAATCTGTTAATCAGGGATACCTCAAGAACCTCGAAGATTTGTTGTACTTCTTTAACGAGCAGGCTCGTTTCGTACAGACAGAGATCAAGCGCCTCCCACCAGAGCAGACAGTTCTTACTGCAGGTGCGACAGCTGACCCTGTAAAGGATTACCTGAAGCAGATCGGCCGCGTAGCTCTTCTTAATGCAGAGCTCGAAGTTGAACTCGCAACTCGCGTTGAAGCTGGCCTCTTTGCAGAAGAGAAGTTGGTCAACGAGAAGAAGCTCGATAAGAAGCTTAAGCGTGAGCTCGAGTGGATTGTTGAAGATGGAAAGCGCGCGAAGAATCACTTGCTCGAAGCGAACCTTCGTCTCGTTGTTTCTCTTGCAAAGCGTTACACCGGTCGTGGAATGTTGTTCTTGGACTTAATCCAGGAAGGTAACCTCGGTCTTATCCGTGCAGTTGAGAAGTTCGACTACACAAAGGGTTACAAGTTCTCGACATATGCAACATGGTGGATCCGTCAGGCGATTACTCGTGCGATGGCTGACCAGGCTCGTACGATCCGTATTCCGGTTCACATGGTTGAAGTCATCAACAAACTTGCACGCGTGCAGCGCCAGATGCTTCAGGATCTTGGTCGCGAACCGACCCCAGAAGAGCTCGCTAAAGAACTCGATATGACACCTGAGAAGGTTGTTGAAGTTCAGAAGTACGGCCGCGAGCCAATCTCATTGCACACACCTCTTGGCGAAGAAGGCGATTCAGAGTTCGGTGATCTCATCGAAGACTCAGAAGCGATCAAGCCAGAAGAGTCTGTGACATTTACAATCTTGCAGGAGCAGTTGATGCAGGTTCTCGGCGGACTTACCAACCGTGAAGCTGATGTCATCAAGGCTCGCTACGGACTTACAGATGGTCAGCCAAAGACACTTGATGAGATCGGAAAGGTTCACGGAGTTACTCGTGAACGTATTCGTCAGATTGAGTCAAAGACAATGTCGAAGCTACGTCACCCATCTCGTTCGCAGGCACTTCGAGATTATCTCGATTAAGCCGTAACCATGTCGGAGAATTCGTCTAACAATGGCGTAAAGGCTTTCGTTAATCCCAAGAGCGGATCTATCCGCATCACGGGAATTGTGGAGTTCGTCGATGCTGATGGCAACACCACCAGCACCGTAGAAAACCCAAAGTTCTGCGGATGTGGACTCTCGAAAGATAAGCCTTTCTGTGATGGCTCGCATAAAGCGATAACGCAAGGTTAGACAGACGTGAAAAAAGCATTCGGATTAGTTACAGCTGGATGTGTTGCCATTTCCACGCTGCTTGTTCCGTCCGCTCATGCCGCCCTATATTCATTCACGAGTCACACATTCACTTCATGTGGAACGACAGGTCCAACTGGACCGTCGCAGACAACTTGTCGTTCTTCCTACACAACAGTTTGGGATGAAGATAGTTCGAACTACACAGTTGCCAGTGGTATTCAGTATTGGACAGTCCCGGCGACGGGCCGTTACTACATTGATGCTTACGGAGCAGGCGGTGGAGGCGCATATGGCGGCGGAGGTGCGCGAGTAGCCGATACCTTTAACCTTACTGAAGGTGAAGTTATTCGTATCCTGGTCGGCCAAACACCTGCCTCTTCTGCAGTCAACGCTAATGCTGGTGGCGGTGGAACATTTGTGATTCGGTCTCCATTTACAACCAATGCATCAATCTTGATTATCGCCGGAGGTGGCGGTGGAACTGAGTCGGGCCTCTCGCAGAATGCTGTTGCACACGCCTCGATCACTAACTCCGGAAACAATGGAAGTGGAACGGTCGATCCGAATGGAAGTGGTGCCGGCGGTACGAACGGCTCTGGTGGAGCCGTCGCAACGTCATCCAACGGCGGTGGCGGTGGCGGAGGATTTCTCACTGATGGAACAAGAAATACTTTCTGGGATAACAGCGGAGGTTCAGCTTTTATAAATGGCGGAAGTGGCGCAGCAGCAGGCACTACGAGTCCAAGCTCTGCAATCGCTGGTGGATTCGGCGGCGGTGGCGCAGCGGCAGGTAAAGGCGTTGGTGGCGGAGCTGGTGGTGGCGGTGGTTACTCAGGTGGTGGCGGTGGCGACAATGCCGGCGGCGCTTCTGGTGGTGGAGGAGGCTCCTACTTTGCTAACGGCCTTAATCTCAATAGAGTAACAACGGTAGATGCAGTGGCAGAAAATGTAAGTGGATACGTGACAATCAGTGCGGTTGCACCACCTTCAATAACTCTCACATCATCAAGTGGACAGAATGTCGCATACAAAGGTCAAAATTTTTCACTCCAAGTTTCCATTGATCAAGCTGGGAAAATCACTTTCTACGCAGATGGCAAGAAGATTGCTGGTTGCATTAATTTGAGTGCATCCGTAGGCGTTAAAACGTGTTCCTGGAAACCTACGGTCCAAAAGTCAGTGAGGATTTACGCCACGATAGGGCCGTTGAACGCCATCCTCAATACATCTCAAACTTTATTGATTGCAGTAGGAAAGAGAACAGGCACCCGCTAGACGCGAGTGCCTGTTCAATTAATTCTTTAATTTACTTACTCTCAACCAAACGTTCTGTCTCGTCCTGGATCTTGACCGCAACAGCGGCCAGCTTCTCGGCATATTCCTTACCGTGGTGTGCGCAGAACATGAGTTCTCCACCAGTTGCTAGGACGGCACGGACATAGGCCTGTGCGCCACAACGATCGCAGCGGTCTAGGGCATTGAGGGGTGTGGATTCGAGTAGTACTTGCTCGGTCATCGCGCTCTCCGTTCGGTCCGGTTAATAACAATCAGAGGGGGTTTATTCCCTCTGATACTGGAACATCATGCCAGTTACTTTTATTCCCCGCCCGTCTAATTGAGGGGAAATCTCACCTATTTATCCATTTCTATCACTATATGAGATACATCTCGGCGCGCTTAACTGATTGCAAACCATTCGCTAGCTAATCTTTGCCACCGTGACTGCCAATGATGAGTTGAATTTTGACGCTCCTGCAACTGAGACCGGTGCCAAAGATAGCTATACCGCAAAGGATCTAGCGGTCCTTGAAGGCCTTGATGCCGTTCGTAAGCGCCCAGGTATGTATATCGGTTCTACCGATTCACGCGGCCTCATGCACTGCCTCTGGGAGATCATCGATAACTCTGTCGACGAAGCACTCGCTGGCCACTGCAAGAAGATTGAGATCAACCTCGAGGCAGATGGCTCTGTTGAGGTTCACGATGATGGCCGCGGCATTCCTGTCGATAAGGAACCAAAGACCGGCCTTACAGGTGTTGAAGTTGTAATGACCAAGTTGCACGCAGGTGGAAAGTTTGGCGGAGGCTCGTATGCAGCATCTGGCGGACTTCACGGTGTAGGTGCCTCTGTTGTGAATGCACTTGCTGAGCGCCTGGATGTTGAAGTCGATCGCAATGGCAAGATTCACTGGATGTCATTTAGGCGCGGCGTTGCCGGAGTTTTCGATGGCGATGGACCAAAGGCTGATTTCTCTGAACAATCAGGTCTTCGCACAATCGGCAAGATTTCTTCAAAGATCACAGGTACTCGTACCAAGTGGTGGGCAGATCGCCAGATCTTCCTTAAGGATGCAACTCTTGATATCGAAGATATCTACGCACGTGCACGCCAGACATCATTCTTGGTTCCAGGTCTTTCATTAACAGTTAACGATAATCGCACAAAAGAGAAGACCACTCAGACCTTCTTCCATAAGGGCGGAATCTCTGAATACTGTGATTTCTTGCAGCCTGATCAGCCAGTCGGCGATGTCATTCGCATCTACGGAACAGGTCACTATCAAGAGACTGTTCCTGTTCTCGACGATAAGGGCCACATGGTCTCGACTGAGGTCGAGCGCGATATGGAAGTTGATATTGCGATGAAGTGGGGCGATGGATTTGATTCAACGATTCGTTCTTTCGTCAACATCATTGCAACACCTAAGGGTGGAACGCACCTTCAGGGCTTTGAGCGCGCAATCACCAAGTCATTTAATGAGGCTATGCGTAGCGCAGGTATCTTGAAGAAGAATGAGGCTGATGTCATCAAGGATGACGTCATGGAAGGCATTACAGCGGTCGTCACAGTCCGCATGTCAGAGCCTCAATTCGAAGGACAGACAAAGGAAGTTCTCGGAACAGCTGCTGCTACAAAGATTGTAAGCACGGTCGTTGCCGATAAGTTGAAGGAGTTCTTTGCAACATCTCGCCGAATTGATAAAGCCAACGGCAAGTTGATTATGGAGAAGGTCGCTGGCGCATCACGCACACGTATCAGCGCTCGTACTCATAAGGACTTGCAGCGCCGTAAGAATGCTCTTGAGTCTTCAGCGCTTCCTACAAAGCTCTCAGATTGCCGTTCAGAGGATGTCACTCGTACCGAGCTCTTCATCGTTGAGGGTGACTCAGCGCTCGGTACTACAAAGGCAGCTCGTAACTCTGAGTTCCAGGCGATCCTTCCAATCCGCGGAAAGATTTTGAACGTTCAGAAGGCATCACTTTCACAGATGCTCGATGACAAGGAATGTGGATCGATTATTCAGGTAATCGGTGCAGGCTCTGGAAAGTCATTTGAACTCGATGATGCACGATACGGTCGCGTCATCCTCATGTCAGATGCTGACGTTGATGGTGCACACATTCGCTGCTTGCTCCTTACCTTGATGTACCGCTACATGCGTCCGCTGATTGATGCTGGCCGCGTCTTTGCTGCTATTCCACCACTGCACCGAATTGAGGTCATGGGTGGCGGCGGCAAGAAGGGCAATTACATCTACACATACTCAGATGATGAGATGAAGAAGGTAACTGCCGATCTTTCAAAGAATGGAAAGCGTTGGAAGGAACCAATTCAGCGCTACAAGGGTCTTGGTGAGATGGATGCAGATCAGCTCCGTGAAACCACAATGGATCCAGATGTACGCACACTCCGTCGCATTACTGTGACAGATGCTGCTGCAGCTGAGGCAATGTTCGAGCTTCTCATGGGTTCAGATGTAGCTCCTCGTAAGGAGTTCATTGCAAACGCTGAGATTGATCGCGATTCAATCGACGCCTAAGAATTAAATAAGAAAAGCCCCGCCAATTACGGCGGGGCTTTTCTTATTGTTCTAAGGTTTAATCGATAGAGACGAGATCGAAGTACTCGTCCTTCCAGATATCTTCATCGCCATCAGGCAACAAGATCACGCGCTCTGGCTTAAGGGCCTGAACTGCGCCCTCATCGTGAGAGACCATGACAACTGAGCCCTGATATTCACCGAGAGCAGCCAAGATCTCTTCACGAGATGCTGGATCAAGGTTATTTGTAGGCTCATCGAGCAAGAGAACGTTTGCACCTGAGACCACGATTGTTGCGAGTGCAAGGCGTGTTCGCTCTCCACCTGAAAGAACCTTTACCGGCTTATGAACATCATCGCCTGCAAAGAGGAATGAACCCAGAACATTGCGAGCTTCTGGTTCACGGATATCTGGAGTAGCCGACATCATGTTCTCGAGGATGGTGCGCTCGAAGTCGAGTGACTCGTGCTCCTGCGCGTAGTAACCAATCTTCAAACCGTGGCCAGCTTCAACCTTGCCGGTATCTGATTCAAGCTCGCCTGCAAGGATGCGAAGGAGCGTTGTCTTTCCAGCACCGTTAAGGCCGAGAATCACAACTCGAGAGCCCTTGTCAATCACACAAGAAACATCGGTAAAGATTTCAAGAGAACCGTAGTTCTTAGATAGCTCTTCACCTGAAAGGGGAGTCTTGCCACATGGAGCAGGAGTTGGGAAGCGAAGCTTTGCAACCTTATCGGCAACGCGAACATCATCCAGTGACGAACGGAGCTTCTCGGCACGACGTAACATGCCTTGAGCAGCAGTTGCCTTCGAAGCCTTAGCGCGCATCTTCTCGCCCTGCTTCTGCAAAATTTCTGCACGCTTCTCAGCATTGGCGCGCTCCTTCTTACGGCGATGCTCATCTGCTTCGCGCTGCAAGAGGTATTGCTTCCAGCCCATGTTGTAGACATCGATCACGTTACGGTTTGCATCGATGTAGAAAACTTTATTGACAACAGTCTCAATCAAATTCACATCGTGAGAGATGATGACAAGTCCACCTGCATAGTTAGTTAGGTAGTTACGAAGCCAGATAATCGAATCAGCATCAAGGTGGTTCGTTGGCTCATCGAGAAGCAGTGTCTCGGCGCCAGAGAAGAGAATACGAGCTAGCTCGATACGTCGTCGCTGACCACCAGAGAGCGTCGCAATCTCATTATGGAAAACATCTTCTGATACTCCGAGAGATGAAGCGATCGCCTCTGCCTCGGATGTTGCCGCATATCCACCTGCTGCATTGAACTCAGCATCAACACGGGTGTAACGCTCGAGAGCTTTCTCAAGCTCTTCACCTTCAGTTGTTGAAAGTTCTAGTTCCACAGCCGTCATGCGCTTTGCAATCTCATCAAGTCCACGTGCCGACAGGATGCGATCGAGCGCTGTTCCTTGATCTTCACCGGTACGAGGATCCTGGGGGAGATAACCAATCTTTCCAGTGCGCTGTACGCCGCCTCCTGCAGGTAGATTTTCACCGGCAAGGACCTTTGCAAGAGTTGATTTACCCGCACCGTTTCGTCCTACGAAGCCAACGCGATCACCGCTATTAACGCGGATGTTGACGCCACTTACGAGAAGGCGTGCGCCAGCGCGGAGTTCGAGTGCAGAGGTTGAAATCACTGGTGCAGTTTACGCACTTGCAAGACGAGTGCGACGCGGTACTGCGTACGCCTTCGAAACTGCAGTAAGTTCATCAGAAACCTGCTTGCGCATCGCTTCTTCAGACTTCAAAAGTGTGGTCAAAGCAGCGATTGTTGCCTTGAGTTCCTTCGATTCGCTCTCAAGTTCGAGCTTGCTCATCTTTGTTAGACGGCGAAGTGGCATATCGAGGATATAAGTGGCTTGCTCGTCATTGAGCTTAAAGCCCTTAATGAGCGCCTCTTTAGCCGCAGATGCATCATCTGAACCACGAATGATCTTGATGACCTTATCGATATCGATAATTGCCTTAAGGAGACCATCAACCAATGAGAGGCGATCTTCAGCCTTTGCCTTACGAAATTCTGAACGGCGACGAACAACCTCAATACGGTGTTCGATAAAGACCTGCAAGAGCTCTTTGAGGCCGAGAGTCTGCGGACGACCCTTTACAAGAGCCACGGCATTGATAGCAAAGCCATCCTCCATTGGAGTCAGCTTGTAGAGCTGCTCAAGAACTGCCTCTGGTTCAAAGCCATTCTTCAACTCAATAACAACGTTGGTGCCTGTCTGGCCATCTGTGAGGTCGACGATGTCAGAGATTCCCTGAATCTTCTTCGCCTTTGCAAGATCTGCAATGCGCTCAACAACTTTCTCAGGGCCGATATTAAATGGAAGCTCCTTGATGACGATTCCCATCTTGCGAGAAGTCACCTTGCTGATCTCAACGGTTGCGCGGACTTTAAATGAGCCCTTACCTGTTGCATACGCTTCACGGATTCCATCTGCGCCAACGAGCTCGCCGCCTGTTGGGAAGTCAGGTCCAGGAACATGCTTCATCAATTGATTCAAAGTCGCCTTTGGATTATCAATCAAGAACTTTGTCGCTGCAATAACTTCACCCAAGTTGTGGGGAGCCATATTGGTAGCCATTCCGACAGCGATTCCAGAAGAGCCGTTGACGAGAAGGTTAGGAAAGGCTGCAGGAAGTACGAGTGGCTCTTGAAGCTGACCGTCATAGTTAGGGCCGAAGTCGACTGTGTTCTCATCAGATTCTGCAACCATCGTCATTGCAGCAGCTGCAAGGCGCGCCTCTGTGTAACGCATCGCTGCAGGACCTGCATCGAGTGAGCCAAAGTTTCCGTGGCCATCGATGAGTGGAAGCTGCATTGAAAATGATTGAGCCATACGAACAAGTGCGTCGTAAATTGCTGAGTCACCGTGTGGGTGCAACTTACCCATAACCTCACCGACAACACGTGCAGATTTCACATGGCCACGATCTGGGCGAAGACCCATATCTGCCATCTGGTGAAGGATGCGACGGTGTACCGGCTTCAAACCATCGCGAGCATCTGGAAGCGCGCGAGAGTAGATAACTGAGTATGCATATTCAAGGAATGACTCTGACATCTCTGATGAGACATCAATATCGACGATCTTGCCTGGGAATTCTCCCGGCTTAGGACCTGTCGCTTTACCCTTTGCGGTCTTAGTGGTTGCCGCGGCTTTCTTCGTTGCCATGGCGCGTATTCTGCCGTGGGAAGTGGCTAAATGACGGTACCTACACGCGGACGGGCACCAACGATTGCAACACAGCGGGCTGCGACCTTTGCTCCTGCCTCGAGGCCATGCTGCATATTCGCAGTTGTGGCATATGTTGCGATAAATCCAGCAGCAAATGAATCTCCGGCGCCTGTTGTATCAGCTACCTCGGTAGCGATTGCTGGGACGGTCACCAGGATTGAGCCTCGTGATTTTCCGATAGCTCCTTGTGATCCCCGTTTAATGACGACAGTTTCGCAATCTTCTAGGAGAAGCTCGAGCGCCTTCTCTGCATCAATCTCTCCGGTGAGATAGATCGCCTCTTCTTCGTTGAGAATGATGACATCCATCAATCGAATCCATGACTTCACATCTTCAAGTGGCACTTGCATCATTCCACCGACCGAGGCTGGGTCGAAATAGAGAGGCAGACCGGCTGCTTTAATCTTTTCAATCATCTCCATGACACCTGGGCGGGAGAGTGGGTCAAGTGGTGAATATCCAGAGAGATAGACAGCGTTGAAGTTAGTTAAATCCGGGAGATCGCCGATGTGAAGACCGGAGTTAGCTCCATTATCGGGAAACATTGTGCGCTCGCCTGTGGGATCTACAAGAACTACAACCACGCCAGAAGAGCCTTTATCAATCATTAAATTATTATGAAGAACGCCGAGGGCATCGAATTCGCTGGTGAGTGCAGAGCCGGCAGCATCATCTCCAACATGGCCAACGATTGTTGCCTGTGCATCAGTGCGTGTAAGCCATGAAGCCACATTTCCTGCAGCGCCGCCACCATGAGTTGAAATTCTTGATGGGGTATCGCTTCCGTAGTGAATATTCTCAGGCATCACGGCAATCTTGGTGATGACATCCAGCATCACATCTCCGATGCAGAGAACATGCACTGTCATTATTTAGCGAGCAGTCTTAAGAGATGCAACAGCGATATCGGAAGCAAGTGCTGAGTTTGATTTGATGATATCGATATTGACCTTGAGTGATTCGCCATCAGAGGCTGTATGGAAATGCTCAAGCAAGAACGGCGTCACATACTTGCCATGAATGCCGGCCTTCTCTGCGCCTTCAAGACCGCTCTTCAAGATTGCATCGTGACGAGTGCGATCCATCTCTTTCTCAACAGGATTTGCAACAACAAGTCCATTATTGGTTTTCAGCGCAACGCGTTGTGCAATAACAGCCGCAATATCTTCTGCGCTATTGACCTGATGCTCAATTGTGAAGCCAGAGTCAGTGAGGTAGAAGCCTGGGAATGCAGTTGTCTTAAATCCAACTACGCCGATAGCAAGGGTTTCAAGTCGTTCAAGCGTTGCGGCAACATCGAGGATTGACTTCACACCAGCGCATACGATGGTGATATCCAGTTGTGAGAGAGCAGTGAGATCTGCAGATTCATCAAATGTTTCATTGGCGCCACGGTGAACTCCACCAAGGCCGCCTGTGGCAAATACATGAATTCCTGCAAGCACTGCCAAGTGAGCGGTAGCTGCAACTGTTGTCGCTGCAGACTTTCCACTTGCTGCAATGATGGCGAGGTCGCGACTCGATGCCTTTGCAATGTCATCGCGGTTTGCGATATCAACGAGTTGATCATCTGTAAGACCGATATGAACAACACCATCGAGAACTGCAATCGTTGCAGGAACAGCTCCACGTGAGCGGACAATCTCTTCTACTTCGCGAGCAACAGTTAAGTTGGATGGACGAGGCAATCCATGGCTGATGATTGTTGATTCAAGGGCCACGATCGGCTTACCGCTCTTGAGAGCCTCGGCGACCTCGGGTGATGTATGGAAATTTAACTGTGACATGCCCCGAACAATACTCGTGGGATGATTGCCCCGTGCACCTATCGCAGATCATGCCCTCAATTTTTGCGGGACTTCGCGTCGATGGGACCAATGATTTCGCAGGTTGTGGCGAAAGTCCCACTGGCCGAGAACTCCTCTTTCTTATCGATGGATTCGGCGCAGATCTCCTTGCGCATTATGGTGAGCACGCACCGATTTTGTCAGCGCTAACCCAGGCACATCTTGTTCAGACATCATTCCCATCTACTACTTCGACAAGTCTTGCGACGCTGACAACTGGTGAGATGCCAGGTGCTCACGGAATGATGGGCTACACAGTGCGCGTTCCACGCAGCAGCGGTCGAGTTCTAAATTCACTCAAATGGGATGAACGCGTTGATCCTCAAATTTGGCAACCAGTTCCCACGCTCTTCGAGAGAGCAACCAATGCAGGCGTGACTGTTTCTCATGTTGCTGCAAAGCGATACGAAGGAACAGGATTTACTCGCGCAGTATTTCGCGGGGCTCACTATCGCGGTGCAAATGTCACAACTGACTTAGTTGGCGAGACCGTAGCCGCTCTGAAAAATTCTCCATCGTTTGTCTATCTCTACGTCAACGATCTCGATTCAGCTGGACACTCAGATGGCGTGGGTTCAGATAAGTGGATTGCAGCGCTTTCAAGTATCGATGCCATGGTTGCACAGTTGCTAGAGAAGCTTCCCAAAGGCGTGCGTATCTGGGTTACAGCAGATCACGGCATGATTAATGTAGAAGAGAAGATTGTGATGGGCGTTGATAACTCACTTCTGGATGGCATTGCAACCATTGCAGGTGAACCCCGCATGCGCCACCTCTATCTTCCGCAGGATGCCGACCTTGCTCCTCGGGCCGAAATTATCGCTCGCTGGGAAGAGACTTTGGGCTCAAAGGTAAAGATGTTTACGCGCGAGAGTGCAATCGCTGCAGGATTATTCGGAAGTGATGTCTCATTAGATGCATCAGAGCGCATCGGTGACATCATCGCCATTGCTCAAGAGAAGGTTGTATTACTTGATCCAGAGCGCGCCGATAAAGAAGGCTCAATGGTGGGTCACCACGGTGGAGATAGCGCTACAGAATCAACCGTGCCATTACTCACTGCAGTTTCACATTCCCAACACTAAGGATTGCAGCTAAAGCATTGCGCAGGGCCTATCACGGCATTGAGGACTTCTCCCGACTTGCTCAGCCCGCAACCTGAACAGCCCAAAATTTCTTGTCGAACTTTATCGGGATTGATATCGCCACATCCGCTGCATTCGACGCCTTTGATGTAATCGACGCGACCCCAGCCAGGTACATGGCATTCCGGGCAGAGCGAAGCGATTCTCCGTGCAAGCCGTTCAGCAGCCATTGAGATATTTGATTGCCTACTGGGAGAGTGAAGGGCCCGAAAATCAGATTCAATTCGCGCTTGACCGGTAGGTGACTCCAGTGAGCAGCTTTCAATTGCACTTAATAGCGAAGATAAATCGCTTATGCCCTTTACGACAAGTGAGCCAACTCTAGATTCAGGGCGAACAATCAAATGGTGACGAGGGAAATCTGCTTTGCGGAGAAATTCGTCAAGATCATCTCCGATACGCGCCTTGATAGTGGCGGCAACAATTTCATTGGATGAAATTGATTCGGAGATGACAAGACCTTTCTCGTCATCGAGGAAGAGTGCAAGTTCATAATCACATTGAATCCAAGGAATAACGGGATCTGCTCCGATAGAACCTTCGGAGGCGATACCAAACGGGATTCCCGATGCCTGAATTCCCATGCGAGCTTTCTTAATTGCAGCCTCACGAGGAGAATCAACGCGCTCGATCTCCCCAGAGAATGTGCCGAGGAGATCTGTATCAAGGGGGAGTTCTCGCACATTCATCTTCAGATGAGATTGAAAATGAGAACGAAAGAGTTCAAGTTTTTGATGCTTACTGGTCAGCACTACATCTCGACCAGAATATGGATGGGATGAGAAAGACATTGCGAAGAGATTTCTTATTTGAAAATTGCGAGAAGTTCGCTAATAGGTTTATTAGCCTCAGATGGATGGCGAAACTTCTTACCTGATTTAATGGAGTAGCTATTGCGCCGACCATTTCGAGTGATGGATACATACCCAGACTCTTCTAAATCAGCCAAGATGGATTGAGCGCGGCGCTCTGTGATTCCAACCGCCTCGGCGATCTCTCTTACCTTCGATTCAGAGTTGCGGCTGAGATGCACCAAAACATGGCCATGGTTAGAGAGGAAGGTCCATGTGCTATCGACAGGTGTTTTTCCCATGGCGCAAATATAGCAGAAATTTGATACCTGAAATGTATTTCTGCTATATTTCTCCAAAACTCTGGAGGTCTTATGTCAGGTCAATCTTTATTGGCGAGCAATCTGTTATCGGTTCCGGTCCTTGTTTTTGTATTGGGCGTCCTGGCGGCCTTGGCTCAAAGCGATCTCCGCCTTCCCGATCCGGTTTACCAGGCAATCTCAATCTTCCTCCTCTTCGGAATTGGACTGAAGGGTGGACATTCACTCAAAGAGATTGCATTTTCAGATTTTATTTCACCCGCACTTGCCGTTCTTATTCTCGGAACGCTTGTACCTGCCTCAGCATTCTTTGCCTTGAGATTGATCAAGAACCTCAGTCGCGTGGATCGAGGAGCGTTTGCTGCTCACTATGGTTCAACCTCACTGGTTACCTTCACCGCTGGCCTCGTCTACTTAGAGAGCCGGGCTATCGAAGTAGAACCCTTTGCAACAGCGCTACTGACTTTGATGGAGATCCCAGGAATAGTCGTGGGAATTTACCTTGGCTCACGAGGAATCAAAGCTTCCGTGAAGTGGAGAGAGACTCTTATCGAGACCCTCACGGGCAAGACAATTACCTTGCTTGTAGGTGGCCTATTTATCGGTTACTTCGCATCTGAAGTTGGTTATCAGAAGGCTTCGCCATTCTTTATCGATCTGCAATCGGGAGTCCTTGCCCTCTTTCTACTCCATCTTGGTTTTATCGCGGGAAGTCAATTGCATCAGATGAAGAGCGCAGGTGTTCGAGTGGCAATCTTCAGTATCTTCTTCCCGATTTTTGCCGGCACATTAGGCGTGATTGCAGGAAACTTTGCCGGACTCTCGATAGGTGGTGCAACGATTCTCGGAATTCTGGCAGCGAGCGCTTCTTATATTGCAGCACCCGCTGCTGTCTCTCTGGGTCTGCCATCGGCCAAAGGATCGCTTGCACTATTTGCAAGTATTGGGATTACTTTCCCATTCAATCTTCTTGTGGGAATTCCGCTCTATCTTGAGATTGCGAAGTTACTTGCAGAGGTGATGTGAGTTAGTTGTTGTCGAAATCTTCTTCAGACTCAGTCGCATCAGCAACGGGAGCCTTTGAGCCAAACATAATTTCATCCCATGAAGGAATCTTTGCGCGAGCTACAACGCCATCTTCTGAATCTGCAGCTGTAGGTGTATCGCGAATAGCAACAAGACGTGGTGTCTCTGGCTTCTCTTCCTCAACAACAACAGGGGAGAAGAGTGAACTAGCGCCAGGAAGTTCAACCGGTGCCGGTGTCTCATTGCGTGAAGGATGTGTTGGTTCGGCATTGATAAAGCCTGGCTCGATTACGCGAGCAGGTGCTTCTTCGCCAATGAGCCATGCACCGTTGTCATCTGTGGGATTGATGGTGCGACGTGATGTATCAAAGTTCCAGGTTGCGATTCCATTGCCATCGCGGTTTGGGTAGTGAAGTTCGATATGCCATGTTGCATCTGGAAGGCGCCATGTGTTCCAAGAAAGATCATCTGCATCTACTCCACGAGGAACTAACTTTCCGATTACTGCTTCAAGGAAAGAGATATCAAGGCGAGTGGAATCTTTACGAAGACCAGCAGAACGTGCCTGAGAGAGAATATATTCACGCTCTTGCAAGATGGGACCTGAGAAACGAGCAACCTTGTCGACCGTTGTATTACCTTCGCGAGCAATTACCTCTGGTGCATCACCAGCGCGAAGTCGGCGTTGAATTTCCTTAACCGAAACTGTCGCCTCTTGATCTGCCGACTGAACAGCAGAGAGGCGTGGTTGATTTACTGTGGCACGGAGAGTGTCGCTAATGCGAAGAGAGAATTCGACGCCATCGTTATCAACCAATGTGAGATGGGTGCCTTCATTGTTCTTGCCATTTAATCGGAGCTCACTCATACCCGCAGAATAACCGATGGGGTGAGAATAACTGATGAGGCAGGTAGAATTGAGGCTATGACTGCTCACAACACCGCTGAACTTCTCGCACTCGCCCAGCGCGTTGGTCGGGAGGCAGCTGCGATGTTGAGCGAGCGCCCAGCCGAACTTGAAGTCAACACCAAGTCGACAGCAATCGATGTCGTAACTCAGATGGATATCAAGGTCGAAGCATTTATCGTCAAAGAACTCTTAGCCGCCCGCCCGCAGGATGGATTGATCGGCGAAGAAGGTGCAGAGCGCGCGAGCCAATCTGGAATCACATGGGTCATCGATCCGCTCGATGGCACCGTCAACTATCTCTATGACCTACCCGGCTGGAATGTCTCTATCGCAGCTAAGGATGAAGAAGGTCAACTGATTGGCGTAGTGACCGCACCGAGCATTAATTCAACCTGGTGGGCCGTCCGCGGCGAGGGCGCCTTCCATAATGGAAAGCGCATCTACTGCAACGATCCGATTGAACTCGACCGAGCGATGCTCGCTACAGGCTTCCAATATGACACCGCCCATCGCGGGGCACAGATTGAGCATGTCTCAAAGCTCCTGCCGCTCATCCGTGACCTACGCCGTAATGGAGCAGCTGCGGTCGACCTCTGCCATGTGGCGATGGGTCGAGTCGATGGCTACTTTGAGCATGGCCTCAAGGAGTGGGATTGGGCAGCTGGCGGGCTCATTGCCCTCGAGGCTGGCGCTCGCTTCGCCCTCTATGGCCAGGCTCCCTACATGATGACTCTCGCCGCCGGCCCACGCCTCTTTACCGAGCTGGAGGGCTTCCTCGCCCTAGCTTGAGGAGTTCACCCGATTTTCACCTCAGGGGTCTCCTGTGGCAAGATACGCAGTCTGCGCGGCAATTCCGCGCCTAAGTAATAAAGGACAGATCATGAACATTCTCGACGTCGTAGACGCAGCATCACTCCGCAAGGACATCCCACAGTTCCGTGCAGGCGATGAGCTCAAGATTCACGTCCGTGTTATCGAAGGTAACAAGTCACGTCTTCAGGTATTCCAGGGTGTAGTCATCCGTCGTCAGGGCGATGGCGTCCGCGAGACATTCACAATCCGTAAGGTTTCATACGGCGTTGGCGTTGAGCGTACATTCCCAGTGCACACACCAGTGATTGAAAAGATTGAACTCGTCCAGAAGGGCGATGTACGTCGTGCAAAGCTTTACTACCTCCGCGACCTTCGCGGTAAGGCTGCAAAGATTCGCGAAAAGCGTGATGGCATTGTTGGTTACGGCGATGGAATCCTTTCAACTCCAGAACCTGTAGTTGTTCCAGTTGTTGAGGAAGCTCCAGTAGTCGAGGCTCCAGCGGCAGAAGCAGTAGTAGAAGCTCCAGCGGCAGTTGAAACACCAGCAGCAGAAGTACCAGCTGCTGATGCAACTTCAGCTGAGTAAAAATTTCTAAGTACCTGCCTCGTAAGGGCTCGTTCTTTCGCGAGTTCCCTGTACTTGTCATTATTGCGCTCGCTGTTTCTCTTCTCATCAAGACTTTCTTGGTGCAGTTCTTCTATATCCCTTCAGGATCAATGCAGAACACTTTGCAAATCAATGATCGCGTTGCAGTAAATAAGATTCCATTTATCTCCAAGTCAATTGATCGTGGAGATGTAGTTGTATTCCGCGATCCTGCCAATTGGTTGCCACAACCTGTTGAAGCAACTCAGGGAAATGTCGTTATCTCAAAGGTTAAAGAGGCCCTTGTCTTTGCAGGAGTACTTCCAAACCCAGCGAAACAATTTTTAGTCAAGCGCGTTATTGGCGTTGCAGGCGACAAGATCATCTGTTGCGATGCCAAGGGCGGACTCACAATTAACGGCAAGTCAACGAATGAGCCATATATCTTCGCTGGCAATAAGCCATCTGAGATGAACTTTAATGTGACTGTTCCTGAGGGCAAGATCTGGGTAATGGGTGATCACCGCGGAGCATCTGCAGATTCTCGTTACCACCAAGATGATGTCAACAATGGAATGGTTCCTATCTCAAAGGTAACTGGTCGAGTCTTTGGAATCATCTGGCCTTTTAAGAACGCGGGCTTTGTTCCTTCGCACGATCCACTCGCAACAAAGTAATTTCATGACAGCTCCCGCCAAGCGCATCGAAGAGATGTTGCGCGATGCTGGCATCAATCCCATTGCAGGAGTCGATGAGGCTGGTCGCGGACCATGTGCTGGTCCATTAGTAATTGCATCAGTGATTCTCGATGATCCCTTTGCCGATGTGTGGGCAGAGATGCGTGATTCAAAAGAGATTAGCGAGAAGAAGCGTGAAGTGCTCTTTGATGTTGTAATGGAGAACGCTGCAGCCGTCAGCGTTATTGAGGTATCGCCAGAAGAGATTGATTCACGTGGAGTGCATGCAGCTAATCTCGATGGAATGCGTCGCGCAGTAAACGGACTTTCAATAACACCTGCATATGTTTTAACTGATGGATATGCGATTGAAGGTTTGGCAGTTCCTAATCTTGCGGTGTGGAAGGGTGATCAGGTCGTTACTTCTATTAGCGCCGCTTCCATTATCGCCAAGGTAACTCGTGATCGAATTATGCGCGAGATGGATGCGCTCTATCCGGGCTATGGATTTGCCGGGCATAAGGGATATATCACCGCATCGCATACCGCAGCTATTAAAGAGCTTGGCGTGCTTCCGATTCATCGCAAATCTTTCTCAAATATCGCAGCACTTCTCTAGGCCTGGAGGGTGGAGAATAATTAGATGAAAAGGTTCTTTAACGCCATTTGGAAATGGATTTGCTGGATGTTGCGCTTCTAACTCTTCTCCACAAGCCCTCAAAGTGGGTGTACTCAAGAGCCCACCCATCCCTATCTTTCTCGGATGGTTCTTAAGAAGAGTAGAAATTTAGCGTTAGGTGCATTCGGTGAAAGTCGAGTTGCTGAATATCGATTGCAGAAAGGCGATGAGCTCCTCGATCGCAATTGGCGGGTCCGAGAGGGCGAAATTGATCTCATCAGCCTCGATAAATCTGGAACCTTTCACTTTATTGAGGTGAAGACTCGAAGCTCTCTTGTATTTGGACACCCCTTTGAATCAATCTCCAAGGTCAAATTACTTCGGATGCAGCGACTTGCGATGGGTTGGCTTGTTACTCACGACTGCTTTGGATGTGAATATTCCATAGACATTGCATCAGTTTTGATTAATCCCGATGGAAGTCATTCACTTGAATATCGCGCAGGTGTTCTATGACCCTTGGCCGCACAAAGAGTGTTTCACTCCAAGGTCTACTCGGTTCTGTCATTGATATCGAGTGCGACATTGCCGACGGGATACCTATGTACTCACTACTTGGATTGCCCGATACATCTCTTCAAGAATCACGTGATCGCGTGCGAGCAGCCCTTACTAATACGGGTCAGAAGTGGCCTAATAAGAAGGTGACTGTTTCGCTCTCCCCGGCATGGCTACCGAAGAGCGGACCAGGTTTTGATCTTGCGATCGCACTGGCGCTCCTTGTTGCAGATGGCGTGATTCCGCAAGGGCCTCTCGAAGGAGCGGTCATCCTGGGTGAGCTCTCACTTGATGGAGGTATTCGCTCCGTTCGAGGAGTTCTTCCATCGCTTATCGCTGCCTATAAGGATGGAATCACTCGAGCAATAGTTCCGCGAGCAAATCAGAGCGAGGCAGAGTTAATGGAGCAGATGGAGATTCTCTCCTTTGAAGATATCTCCGAGATATATCGCTGGCTATTAACGGGTGAATATCCATTTAATGATGCTCTCGATATAGAGATCGATCATCAAGGTGAATTGTTGGACTTTTCAGATGTAGCTGGACAAGCAAAGGCGAGATTTGCGGCAGAGGTTGCAGCAACTGGTGGACATCACTTACTTCTTATTGGCCCGCCCGGTGCTGGCAAGACGATGATTGCATCTCGCATTCCTTCAATATTGCCACCGTTGACCGTGGAAGAGGCCCTTGAGGTAACAGCAATTCACTCCATTGCAGGCGGCCTTACACAGAGATCGGCGATGTCTCGCGTTGCACCCATCATCTCTCCTCATCACAGCGCATCTCGCGCATCAATCGTTGGGGGAGGAGGTAGAAATATTCAGCCGGGCGCAATTTCGTTAGGACATCGCGGCGTTCTCTTTATTGATGAAGCTCCCGAATGTGCAACAGGAATTCTGGATTCTCTACGACAGCCACTTGAATCCGGAACCATCACCATTGCTCGCCAGGTCGGAAGTGTGACCTTCCCTGCGCAATTCCTCTTAGTTCTCGCTGCAAATCCTTGTCCCTGTGGCAAATATTCAGGCCGTGGCCATGGATGCGAATGTTCTTCTCTACAGGTGCGCCGATATCTAGGAAAGTTATCAGGACCGCTCATGGATCGCATTGATCTTCGAGTTACCGTTGATCCTGTCGGAAGAGTTGAGCTCTCCTCGCAAGAGTTGGGCGAGCCTTCCCATGTAATGCGAGAGCGTGTCATAGAGGCTCGGAGACGAGCGGCAGCAAGATTTAAAGATGAACCTTGGAAGCTCAATGCAGAGATTCCTTCTCGAGCACTGCGTACAACGTATTCAGCAGATAGGGCTGCGATGAATTTTCTTCACGACGAGCTAGATCAGGAGCGAATCACTGCAAGAGGTCTACATAAAGTTATTCGTGTGGCGTGGACCCTCGCTGATTTAGGTGGGCGAGAGCGGCCCAATGTCGATGATGTAAAGAGCGCATATCAATTGCGAGGATAAATCGGCACTAAGCGCAATAAGGGTGCCTCTAGAAAAGATTCAATTTAATATGTATTTTTTGTGTAAATAAAGTTATTGGTATCTAGAAATTCTGCCTTTACATTTCCAATTCGAATCAATTTAGAGAATAGGAATAATCAATGTTATCTAGAAAAAAAGAATCGAATAATTGTATTTGGATCCGTCATCGTCCTAACTTCATTCCTGGGTGCAACTTCCGGCATGGCAGCGAGTAAGCCAACTCCAAAGCCAGCACCAGCACCAGCACCGGCACCAAAACCCACTCCAGCAGCTGCGCCAGCACCTTCACCACAGCCTGGCCCTTCTCCTAAACCAACTCCAGCTCCTGCGCCCCAAGAGAATTCTGCGCCCAATTCAACGAATAAAGGAGTTGTTCAGAATATTTTGGAATCACCAGTAGTGGCTCATATTGAAACTGGAATTGCAAATAAAGCCACAAATACGCCAACCCTAGGCAGCGCCATTACGGGAACCATTCGCGATTCGGGCGGATTTTCTCAGATAATTCCTAATACGCTTGCTATAGTCAAATTATACGGGCCGCCCATTTTGGGAGGAGTATTACAATTACTGCTTAATGGGGCATCTTCCTAATATTCAAAATTGGATAAACACGAATGAAAAAATTTCTTAAATGGTTAGAGAATTGGATTTACTGGTGGTTTGACCGAAGGTATTAGTTCTGCTGCCTATTTCGGCCTAAATAATCTCCGCGAAATGTTGCCCACAAATTCCTGTGGGCAACATTTTTTTTTACTCACACACTGAAAAGATTTCCCCAAAATACAAGGGAGACAAAATGGAAATTCGAGATATGCGCTTACTTATTGCGGCGCACCACGAGCCAGGAGCAGTAAAGATTGCACGCGCTATCGAAAGCGAAGGCGTTGAATCTGTTTACGCTGCGATTCCAAAGGATGAACGAGCTGACATTCGTGCACTCTATAACGCCATCACGCAATGCGGCGGCGAGTTACTCATTCCAGAAGATCCACAGTGGCCGGCTTGCCTCAATGAACTTGCGGTACCACCTGTTGCTCTGATCGTGAAAGGTGAAATCGCTTCGCTGACTCTGCCATCACTTGCAATAGTTGGAACGCGAAACCCCACACCGTACGGAGTGCGAGCAGCTCAAGAGTTTGCTGCTGGCTTTGTCGATCGAGAATGGTCGATTGTTAGTGGCGGTGCTTACGGCATTGATTCAGCCGCCCATAAAGGAGCACTCATTGCAGAAGGGGTAACGGTTGCAATTACAGCCTCAGGTCTAGATAGCACCTATCCAGCTGGCAATCAGCGCCTCTTCGATGAGATTACAGAATATGGTGCGATTGTCACCGAGTATCTTCCAGGTTCTATTGCTCGACCTCACCGATTCTTGGTGCGTAATCGGCTTATTGCGGCTCTCTCAAAGGGAACTCTCGTTGTTGAAGCAGCCTTTAGAAGTGGATCACTTCGAACAGCTCGTGATGCTGCGGATTTGATGCGGCCAGTAATGGCAATTCCTGGACCAATAACTGCCCCTACATCAGAAGGGTGCCATCGATTGATTGGCGAGAGAAGCGCAGAGATCGTCACATCTGTTGCTGATGCTTATGAACTACTGACTTCTCTGGTCTGAAGAGGGGGAGAAGTAATGAGAGAATAAGGGCATGAGTGAATTCCGTTCGGGCTTTGTTGCCATAGTTGGCCGCCCAAACACCGGTAAGTCAACTCTCATCAATGCTCTTGTGGGAAGCAAGATTGCGATTACCTCGCACCACCCCAACACAACGCGCCATGCAATTCGCGGAATCATCAACAATGAAAACTTTCAGGCAGTTCTTGTAGATACCCCAGGTGTTCATAAGCCTCGCACACTTCTCGGCCATCACCTCAATAAGGTCGTTAATGAAAACCTGGACTCTGTCGATGTCATCATGATGTGTCTTCCTGCAAATGAGGCGACTGGTGCAGGAGATCAATATATCGCTGCCGAAATCGCTAGGCATCCACGTGCAAAGAAGTTTGCTCTCGTGACAAAGACAGATACCGTTAACAAGAAGAGCCTGGCTGATCGCTTAATGACAATTAGCGACCTTGCCGATGGATTTACGTGGGATGAAATCATTCCCGTCTCTGCAGTCATTCACGATCAGATCGAGCTTCTTGAAAAGATTATCGGCGAGAACATTCCAGTCGGTCCTGCCTTCTACCCAGATGATCAGAAGAGCGATCAGGGCACAGAGCAATTAATCTGCGAGTTAATCCGTGAGGCAGCGATGCGTGATGCGCTCCAAGAGCTTCCACACTCAATCATGGTCACTATCGATGAGATGTCAGAGCGCGAACCAAATGGCACCCGGCCTTTCTACGATATTCATGCATCGATTCACGTCGAACGCGATTCTCAGACTGGAATCATCTTGGGGCACCAAGGTCAGCGCCTCAAAGATATTGGAATGCGCGCACGTAAAGATATTGAGCGAGAGCTCGGAGCACGAATCTTCCTCGGCCTTCATGTGAAGGTCTCAAAAGAGTGGCAGCGCGATCCAAAGTTGCTAGAGCGCCTCGGCTTCTCAGATAAGAAGCATTAAGAATTAATTAAGCGCTGATTGCGCCTGTCGCAAGAGCAATCAGTAGCGCTGAGCCTAGAACGATTCGATAGATCACAAATGGCGTAAATGACTTTGTTGAGATGTAGCGCATCAACCAAGCAATCACTGCATAACCCACAACGAATGCAACAGCTGTTGCAACAAGGGTCTGAGTCATTGTGAATACACGAACACCAGGTTCATCAATAGCTTTCTTGAGCTCATAAAGTCCGCTTCCAAATACTGCAGGAAGTGCGAGTAGGAATGAGTAGCGAAGGGCTGACTCACGGCGGTAGCCAAGGATGCGTCCCATTGCGATTGTTGCACCAGAGCGAGATACGCCTGGAATCAGCGCGAGAGATTGCGCGAGACCGTAGAGAATTCCATGTCCTGGCGTGAGCTGATCCAATGAACGCTCATTGCGACCCATGTAATCGAGGAATCCAAGGAGGAAACCGAAGATGATCAGCGTCGATGCGATAACCCAGAGAGAGCGAAGTTCATTCTCAATGTAGCTCTGACCGAGATAACCAAGCACAACAATTGGAAGAGTTCCGATTCCGATAAGCCAGGCAAGCTTTGCATCGCTACGTTCATGATGAGTGAGGTGTGACTTAGGCTTAAGCGACTTTAACCATGCAGCGATAATCGAGAAGATATCTTTACGGAAGTAGAGAAGCACGGCCAGCTCAGTTCCAATCTGAGTGATCGCTGTAAATGTTGCTCCAGGATCTTTCGCAGAGCTCATCAACCGACCGATGATTGCTAAGTGGGCATTTGATGAGATGGGCAAGAACTCTGTAAGCCCTTGAACGATTCCTAAGAAAATTGCGCTAAGCATCAGTTGCAACCTCGCTCTTTCGACTTGCAAAGTAAGAGCCGATCAAGACGAGCGGCAGACCAAGAATGATTCCAATTGTAAGTGGCTCGCCCAAGATAATGACTCCGAGAACCACGGCAAATGCGGTATTCAGATAAGTCACAAGTGATGCACGGGCGACGCCAATAATCGGTGTGAGTGCGAAGAAGATGGCAAAGGCAGCACCTGTTGAGAGAACGCCGAGTCCGATAATTGACCAGATTGCAGATGACGCAATGTGATGGCTCGGCCATTGATGAATGGCGAATGGAAGATAGAACAGTGATGTAATCACCATTGCGACTGCGTTGATTGCAACACCTGAAACGCCAGGCAATCCGCTCTGAACAAACATCACCGCATATGAATATCCGACCGCGGCTACGAGGACCATCGCAATTGAAAGTGGATCAGCGCTGCCCTTGATGCTCTCGATACCGACAACTGCAATCAGTCCGATAAATCCAATGATGAGACCGAAGAGGCGCTTGTGATGCCATACAGTCTTATCGCCCTTCATTGAAGCAAAGATTGTTGCCCAGATTGGAACTGATGCAATCAAAAGACCGGCAAGGCCAGATGAGATCTTCTGTTCAGCAGTTCCGATCAGAATCCATGGGCCGATCATCTCGAGAAGTGCATATGGTGCGACGTACTTGATTCCGCGAAGTGCAGCACCGAGGGATTTCTGGCGAATTGACCAAGGGATCAAGATTGCAGCGCCAATCGCGGTGCGAAGAGAGACAACGATTGCGGGCGTGAAGCCATTATCTGGATCGACTGCAACCTTGATAAATAGATATGGAATGCCCCAAAGCAGGCCTGTGAGTAGAAATAAAATCCAGCCGCGACGCGACATTACATCTCCGATACTGTCTTAAGTTCTCTTGTGATTAAGAGTTAACGCTTATTGATCACTGACTTATAGAGTGCGAGTGTAGTTGCAGCAACAGCATCCCAACCGAATTCAGAGGATGCGCGTTGGCGTCCAGCCTTGCCATATTTAATAAGGAGTTCAGGATTGCCCATCAAGCGGGTGATAGCTTCGGTAAGCGCTCCTTCAAATTGAGGAATATCGCTCTCGGTGTAATCCACGAGTTCGCCAGTTTCTTGATGGCTGACAACCTCTGGAATACCGCCGACTCGAGATGCAAGAACTGCGGTCTCGCACCCCATCGCCTCGAGATTGACGATTCCAAGAGGTTCATAGATTGAAGGACAGAGGAAGAGATCTGCATGGGTGAGAGCTGCAGTGAGTTTGTCGTGGGGGAGCATCTCTTTGATCCACCAGATATTGCTGCGACTCTTCTGAAGTTCGGCAATGAGCTCTGCAACTTCATTTCCGATAGTAGGTTCATCAGGGCTACCGGCTGCAAGTACGAGTCCGAAATCAGCGGGTACATCTCTCCATGCGCGTAGGAGATGTGCAAGACCCTTTTGGCGAGTAATGCGACCGACAAACATTGCGTAACGACCGGTAATTCCAAACTCTTCAAGAACGGAGCGATCGCTATTAGGAGCAAAGCGTGTGACATCTACGCCATTGCGAATCGTGACAACCTTTGATGGGTCAACGTTTGGATATGCCTTTAATACATCGGCGCGCATTCCATCACTGACTGCGATGATTGCATCTGCGCCTTCATAAGCTGTCTTCTCTGCCCACGATGAAATCTGGTATCCGCCTCCGAGCTGCTCTGCCTTCCATGGACGTAACGGTTCGAGTGAGTGTGCGCTCACGATATGCGGCGTTCCATAAAGTAGAGATGCTGTGTGCCCTGCCATATTTGCATACCAAGTATGTGAGTGGATCACATCAACTTCACCAAGGTTCTGGGCAATCGCTAGATCTGTGGCTATTGCCTGAAGGGCTGGGTTTGCATTCTCAAATTCGGCGGGAGTTGAGTAGCCGTGAGATCCATCGGTGCGAGCTCCGCCGAAACAATGGACATCAACCTCGACGCTACTCACATTACGCAAGGCCTCGGTCAGTTGAACGACGTGAACACCTGCACCGCCATAGACCGCTGGTGGCCACTCTTTTGTAACTATTCCGATTCGAGTCTTGCTCATTGAGAAAGAGTATCGGTGAGTATGGCTTCTTTATAGGTAGTTGAGTAACCTTTATCCATGGCTCGCTTTGAAGTTCCACTAGGAATCGTCCTCGCCGGAGGCGAAGGAAAGCGTTTGATGCCGTTAACAGCAGATCGAGCAAAGCCTGCAGTTCCCTTTGGTGGCTCATATCGCCTCATCGATTTTGTTCTCTCTAATCTTGTTAATGCCGATATGCGCAAGATTGCAGTGTTAACTCAATACAAGTCGCACTCTCTCGACCGCCACATCACAACTACATGGCGCATGTCGACCCTTCTCGAAAATTATGTAACGCCAGTTCCTGCACAGCAGCGCCTTGGTCCACGTTGGTATACAGGTTCGGCTGATGCAATTTTGCAGAACTTCAATTTGATTCACGATGAGAATCCAAAGCATGTCGTCGTATTTGGCGCAGACCACGTCTACCGTATGGATCCAAGCCAGATGTATGACCAGCACCTCAGCACAGGTGCGGGCGTTACTATCGCTGCGATTCGCATGCCACGTTCAGAGGCGCATGACTTTGGCGTTATTGAATTAGCTGAAGATGGAATAACAATTAAGAAATTCCACGAGAAGCCTTCTGACCCACCCGCAATGCCAGGCCATCCTGATCTCTCTTTAGTTTCAATGGGTAACTACATCTTTAAGCGCGATGTAATGGAAGAAGCGCTCATCCTTGACTCAGAAGATCTTGAATCTCGCCACGATCTCGGCGGAAACATTATTCCGATGTTAACTGCAGCTGGACAGGCAAAGGTTTACGACTTTGAGCATAACGTTGTACCGGGTGCAACAGAGCGCGATAAGGGTTATTGGCGCGATGTGGGTTCTATCGATGCTTACTACGATGCACATATGGATTTAGTTTCTATCCATCCAATTTTTAATCTCTATAACCGTGAATGGCCGCTACTGACAAATCCGCCATCACTACCACCTGCAAAGTTCTCTGAAAACGGTATCGCGCAAGATTCCATCGTGGGTGCTGGTTCAATCATCTCCGGTGGCCATGTTAGTCGCACCGTCGCTTCGTACGATGTCCATGTTGGCGCTGGAGCATTTGTTGATAGCTCGGTCTTGATGCCAAGCGTCAAGATTGGTGATCGCGCAGTTATCCGTAAGGCAATCATCGATAAGGGCGTTGTCGTAGAACCAGGAGCACAGATTGGTGTTGATCTCGAGCGTGATCGTCAGCGATTTACTGTGACAAATTCAGGCATCGTTGTTGTTGGCAAGGGCATTCGCGTAACACCGTAGGTAATTTAGCGAATCAACTTCTTTAGCTCTTCACCTGCAAAATCAATCGCAACCTGTGCAGTAGGAGTGACTGCCATATTTGTAAAGAATCCATGAATCATGCCATCGAATTGCTTATAGATTACAGGGATACCATCGCGTTCTAGAAGTGATGCATACTTTTCGCCATCGCTTACCAACGGATCATATTGAGCGGTGATAACAATCGCTGGTGCACAACCAGTGAAATCTTTCGAAGTCATAGGCACGGCATAAGGATTGTTATCGTGCTCAGAGCCCTGAAGATATTGCTCCCAGAACCATTTCATCGCTTGAGTTGAGAGGCCAAAACCGGTGGCCTTATTTATATAAGAATCAGTAGTGAAATCTCGACCGTTGCAAGGGTAGATTAGTAGCTGAAACTTGAGGCCAATATTGTTATCTCTAGCTTTTAGCGCAACTGCACTTGCAAGAGTTGCGCCAGCGCTATCTCCTGCGACACCGATGCAATTTCTATTAATTCTCAATTCATCTGCATGGTCACGCACCCATAAAAAAGTTGCATAACAATCATCGAATGGAATTGGAAAGGGATGTTCTGGTGCTTTCTGATAGTGAACCCCAATGATGGTGAATCCTGTCTGGTTAGCTAGGCGCGCCATCGAAGCGTCATACATATCGAGATAGTTCAGGACGAATCCACCACCATGAAAGTGAACTATTGCCGGTGCAGCTGGATTATCCGTTGGTCGATAGATTCGGATTGGAAGATCTGAGGTAGGTCCTGGAATAAATCGATTGGTTATCTCAAATATTGGTTCGACGGGACCAGATGTAGCCATTCGCCCTTGAGTATTTGCGCGAATCACAGCCAGCGGTGCCTCCCAGACGGCTGGTGCGCCGGATGCTGCCTGCTTCTCTAAGAAAGCTTTGATTTCTGGGGCGAGTGACATGTTCCCAGTAAATCATGAGCGAGGTAGACTTGCCTTAGGTCAACGTTGACGTACGGGCTCAAATATTTAGCCCCATTCATTTACAAATTTGGAGTTTGAGATGCGTTTTGGTGTTCTTACAGGTGGCGGAGATTGTCCAGGACTTAACGGCGTAATCCGTGGAGTCGTCACAAAGGGAATCAAGGAGTACGGCTACGACTTCGTAGGCTTCCGCGATGGATGGAAGGGTCCTCTTGAGGGTCTGACTATGCCTTTGGATCTTGCAACTGTGAAGCCAATCCTCACAAAGGGTGGAACGATTCTCGGCTCATCACGAACCAACCCATTTAAGATCGATGGCGGCGTAGAGCGCATCAAGGCAAACCTTGAGGCTCACGGAGTCGATGCACTTATTGCAATCGGTGGCGAAGATACTCTCGGAGTTGCTACCAAGCTCCACGCTCTCGGCGTTAAGGTAATCGGCGTTCCAAAGACAATCGATAACGATCTCAACAATACAGATTTCACTTTCGGCTTCGATACATCAGTCAACATTGCAATGGAGGCGATTGATCGCCTTCACACAACAGCTGAGTCACATCACCGTCCATTAATCGTTGAGGTCATGGGTCGCCACGCAGGATGGATTGCACTCCACTCAGGTATTGCAGGCGATGCAGCATGCATCTTAATTCCAGAGGTGAAGTTCTCTGTAGATAAGGTCTGCGAGTACGTGAAGTCACGCTTTGAGACAGGAACAGCTCCGATCATCGTGATCGCTGAAGGTGCGATTCCACAAGATGGCGACATGATTGTTAAGGACCAAGAGCTCGATGCGTTCGGCCACGTAAAGCTCTCAGGAATCGGCGACTGGCTCGCTAAGGAGATTGAAGCGAAGACTGGTTACGAGACTCGTTGCACAGTCCTTGGCCACATCCAGCGCGGTGGAACACCAACAGCATTTGACCGAGTCTTGTCATCACGCTTTGGACTTGAGGCAATCACAGCTGCTCACCAGGGCGACTGGGGAACAATGATGGCCCTTCACGGAACAGATATCGTTCACGTCCCATTGGCATCTGCAACAGATGTCTTGAAGACAGTTCCTATCTCTCGCTATGAAGAGGTCTTCTCTTTCTTCGGCTAAACCGAAGCCAGAGTAATTACCCCGCATCAACTCCCTTCGAGACTTTAGGCTAAATACATGACATCACTGGATAGCTTGTTCAACGAGAACGCAGTTGCGGCGCAACAACCCAACTGGCCAGGCGGACCAACTGGTGAACCTTTAGCTAAGGCAGTGGCAGAGCTGAAAACTCTGCCACCGCTTGTCTTCGCCGGTGAATGTGATGAACTCAAAGCGCGTGTTGCAGATGCTGCAGCAGGTAAAGCTTTCTGGTTGCAAGGTGGGGATTGTGCAGAGACCTTCGGATCTGCAACCGCTGATTCAATCCGTAATCGCATCAAGACAATTCTTCAAATGGCAGCAGTTTTGCAATACCAATCTTCACTTCCTGTTATCAAGGTCGGACGCATGGCTGGGCAGTTTGCAAAACCACGATCAAATGACACAGAGACCCGAGGTGATGTAACACTTCCTGCTTATCGCGGCGATGCCGTCAATGGCCTTGAGTTCACTTCCGAATCACGTACTCCAGATCCACAGCGCCTTGTTAAGGTCTACAACACATCTGCTGCGACTCTCAATTTAGTCCGCGCATTTACGCAAGGTGGCTTTGCAGATCTTCGCCGCGTTCACGAGTGGAATAAGGGCTTCATCAAGGATTCAACTTTCGGCGAGAAGTATGAGCAAGTTGCTAATGAGATCGGCCGCGCACTTTCATTTATGGAATCTGCAGGCGTCGATCCCAACGAATTCAAGGCTGTCGATTTCTATGCAAGCCACGAAGCGCTCATCATTGAATACGAGAAGGCGCTGACACGTATCGATTCACGAACAGAGCTTCCTTACGATGTCTCTGGACACTTCATCTGGATTGGTGAGCGCACCCGTCAGATGGATGGTGCGCACGTTGATTTTGCTTCAAAGGTGCGTAACCCAATCGGCGTCAAGCTTGGCCCTAAGACCACGGTTGAAGATGCACTTGCTCTCATCGAGAAGCTCGATCCCAATCGCGAGCCAGGTCGTCTCACCTTTATTACACGTATGGGTGCATCAAAGATTCGCGAGATTCTTCCTGCTCTCGTTGAAGGTGTAACTAAGAGCGGTGCACAAGTTCTATGGGTCTGCGATCCAATGCACGGCAATACCTTTGAAACATCTAATGGTTACAAGACTCGTCAATTTGAAGATGTACTGGATGAAGTCCGTGGATTCTTTGAAGTCCATAAGAAGCTCGGAACACATCCAGGCGGAATTCATATTGAGTTGACCGGTGATGATGTGACTGAGTGCCTCGGTGGTGGAAATCAAATCTCTGAGAAGGATCTCGAATCACGTTATGAGACTGCCTGCGATCCGCGTCTCAATCACTCACAATCGCTAGAGCTTGCATTCCTCGTTGCAGAGATGCTCCGCGACCGCTAATTTCACGATGGTAGAACTCCTCTCCACCACGATGGCTTCGCCTATTGGCAAGCTCTATCTCCTGACACGTGGCGAGACCGTGCTCGGCCTCAACCTCTCTGGCTTTCAAGATCTACTTGCCTCGCTGACTCCGAAGGAGCTTGAAGAGAAGATAGGCAAGAGCTCAAAGATCACTGGAATTACAGATGCGCTCGAAGATTACTTTGATGGAGATCTCAAGGCGATCAACTCAATTAAGGTAAAACAACCTGGTGGAGATTTCTCTCAGGCTGCATGGTCATCGATGCGCAAGATCAAAGCTGGCGCGATGGAGTCATATGCAGACCTTGCCTACCGCGCTGGAAGCCCAGCTGCCGTCCGCGCTGCAGGAAGTGCATGCGCCAAGAATAAGATTGCTGTGATTATCCCTTGCCACCGCATCATTAAATCTGGTGGAGCAATCGGTGCCTATGGTTGGGGAGTCAATAAGAAGATCTGGCTATTACAACACGAAGGTGCGCTCGACTAACCAAGCACATCGAGCATGATGGCAATCGCTTCATCGCACTGTGCATCGTCAAAATCAAGGTGAGTCACAAGACGGGCATAGCTCTTACCGAGCGCGCTAATCCATAGACCCTTCTCCCTACAACGAGCTGCGAAATCCGCTGCCGTGATGCCCGTCTGCGAGAGCTCGAGTCCAACGATATTTGTTTCTACCGTTGTTGGATCAATAAGAGTTGAATCGTGTGCAGCGAGAGCAACTGCCATCTTCTTGGCACGTGCATGGTCATCTGCCATGCGCTCAATATTGTGATCAAGTGCGTAATGACCTGCAGCTGCAAGGAGACCGATCTGGCGCATTCCGCCGCCGTAGCGCTTACGCCAGATGCGACATTCGGCGATAGTTTCCTTACTTCCGAGAGAGATAGAGCCAACTGGCGCACCAAGACCTTTGGAGAGACAGACGCTGATCGTGTCGAAGTGCTTTCCAAATTCGTTAAAGGTAACACCTGATGCAACGTGAGCATTCCAGATTCGGGCGCCATCGAGGTGCATTGAAATTCCACGTTGGTGCGCCTCTGTGCTAAGTCGGGCAATTTCAGAAATAGGCTGAACGGTGCCTCCGCCGAAGTTATGTGTATTTTCAACAGCGATTGCAGTTGTTGAAACTAAATATGGGCCAGCGTTCTCATGAGCGAGAGCGAGTGGGGCATCGGCGTTAAGAAGGCCACGCTCTGAGTGCCACGTGCGGGTCGTGATTCCACTAAATACTGCACCAGCTCCGAGCTCGGCACGAACAATATGAGCGCGCTCTTCGGTAAGAAGCTCTTCGCCTGGCTTCACTAGTGTGCGTATTAGTAGCTGATTGGCAAGTGATCCAGTGGGGGAGAAGAGGCCAGCTTCCATACCGAACATCGCAGCGACACGTTCTTCAAGTGAATTTACCGTTGGATCATCACCGTAGACATCATCACCGACTGCGGCAGATGCAATTGCATCACGCATTCCTGCAGATGGTTGAGTGACTGTATCTGAGCGAAGATCAATTGCCATGCGTGGATTCTACGCTCTCTTCACCCTTGATGACGATGGCGAACATCGCAATTACCACGAGGATGCCGCCGATGAGAGCTTGGAGCGTTAAAGACTCTCCTCCAAAGAGCACTGCAAAGACCGCTGCAAAGACAACTTCCATCGTGAGAATGACGGCGACCTTTGTTGGCGTCATATGTGCCTGTGACCAAGTCTGAATCATAAACGCGACCGCTGTGCAGAGGATTGCTGTGTAGAAAACGACGAGCCACCCAGTTGTATCAGCTGGCGCTTCATAACCTTGGCCAATCGAAATTACTCCAGTGAGAACTGCACATGTGGTGAGCTGCACAACGGTGAAGGTGTAGCTATCAAGTCCATTGCTCCACTGACTTAAGGCGATGATGTGTGCACCAAAACCGATTGCGCTCATCAATACCAAAAATTCACCGAAGCCAACGCTCCAACCATGGAGCGAGAGAAGGGCAAGTCCTGCTGTTGCAAGTGCAACGCAAACCCATGTAAAACGTGAAATTCTATGGCGAAGAAATACTGCAGCGATAACAGGAGTAGCAACGACATAGAGACCTGTGATGAATCCAGTGATTGCAGCACCTGTGAGCTTGAGGCCTAAAGTCTGGAAGATATAACCGGAACCAAGAAAGAGTCCGGCAAGAAATCCCTTGCGAAGGATATCTTTATTGAGGTTTCGGATGACTGATGGCTTGAGAGCAACCATTGCGATGACGGCAACAGCAAAACGTGAGAAGAGGAAGCTATTGACGCTCTGTTTTTCAATCGCATCCTTCATCACAACAAATGCATATCCCCATGCTGCTGCAACTGCGAGAAGTGCCCATGGGGCAATCTTCATCTTTCTTTCGTGAGAGTGGCTCATCCGCGAAGCTTTTTCAGCAGCGCGATTTCTTCGCCGTGCTCTGGCTCCATTCCTGGAGTCTCGAGAATAAGTGGTGCATTGACGACTGCAGGATGCTTGAGAAGTTCCTTAAAGGGCGCTTCTCCGATAAAACCTTTACCGATATTTTGATGGCGATCTTTGAGAGCACCACAGACATCCATCGAATCATTTGCATGGATTAATTGAATGCGTTCGATTCCTGCAACCTCAACGAGGAGATCTAGGGTCTCTTTCATTCCACCCTTCTTTGCGATGTCGTGACCAGCAGCAAATACATGGCAGGTATCGAGACAGATACCAACCTTTGGGTGGTATTCAAGAGCCTTGAGGTACTTCTCTAAATCTTCTAACCGCTTTACAAGTGATTGACCTTGACCGGCAGTTGGCTCTAAGAGCAACATCGGAGCGTCATCACCGAGCTTTTCAAGAATTGGCATCATGCCTTTATTAATCTGCTTCCACGCCTGATCAACAAACTCTTCTTTCACTGCAGAGCCAGTATGAACGACTACACCGAGAGCGCCGATTTCTTCACCGCGTTTGAGAGAATAAGCGGTTGAAGCTAAGGAGTTCTTATATGTATCTTCAGTGGGAGAACCAAGATTGATAAGAAAAGGTGCGTGTACATAAACCTCGAGATCGAGCGCATCTGCCTTCTCGCGAAAGAGCGCATCTGCTTCGTGATTTGTCTCTGGCATCGCCCACCCGCGAGGGTTTGAGGTGAAGACTTGAATCGCTTCAGCCCCTGTTGCTTCAGCATATGCAATGGAGCGTTTAGCCATTCCTCCTGATGTAGGAGTATGAGCACCGATACGTGGACGAGAATTCTTATTTGCAGGCACCGGCTTACCCTACTGTGATGGTTACCGTACTGCCACGTTTTACCTTTGTGCCGACCTTCGGCGTGATATTTGTGACCTTCTTGACCGTCTTCTTGCCGATCTTCTTTACAACAACTTTAACTCCGAGGTCCTGAAGCGCCTTGACAGCCTTAGCTTCCTCGATGGAGTAGAGATTTGGAATATAGGCGAATTGCGTGCCCTTTGAGATAACGATTGAGACTGCCGCTCCCTTATTAACACTTCCTCCACCGGCTGGTGTTTGAGCAATCACTTCACCAACAAGTTTTGTTTCGCTAAAGACGTAGGTTGATGTGACTACAAATCCTGCATCAGTTAATTCATTGAGGGCTTGTTCACCGCTCTTGCCAAGGTATGAAGCGAGTGCAACTTGTTCAATTCCCTTAGAAACTGTCAAGGTCACGGTTGTATCGCGCTTTACCTTTGTGCCTACGGCAGGGTTGGCTGAGATTACAAAACCTTTAGGAACGGTTGGATCAAAGACCTCAATATTTGCAGCGACCTTGAGTGGATATTTTGAAATCGCGGCAAGGGCGGCCTCTGGAGTGAGCCCTTGAACCATTGGTATCACATAACGTTCAGGACCTTTGGAGAGAACAATCTTTACAGTTCCGCCTTGATCAACTTTGCCGCCACCGGCAGGGATTGATTCAATGACTCGATCTGCTTCAATCTCTTCGCTATATCTACGTTCAATGACGATTGAAGTCAGACCAAGTGGAGTCAGTGCTGATGTGACTTCTGCCTGTGTTGCACCGACTGTCGATGGAACGACTACGCGCGAACCTGGACCAATTAATACATACCAACCGGTGATACCTAGGGCGATTGCAAGAGCAAGAGCTACCTTGCGGTTGCGACGAACTCGCTTGCTCGCCTTCTTTCGCTTCGCCACTTGTGCGGTTGTCTCGCGTTCAACAACTCCAACGGTCTCTTCTTTTGGAAGTTGAATTGGCGTGGTGAGCTCTTGAATTCTCTTTCTTAAAGACTTCTGCTTTTTCACTGGGCGCATCGGCTTAATCGGGATATCGAGCTCGAGGCTGAGCTGGTTTTCTTTTGGATTAAGGCGTGCATTGATAGCGAGAAGTTGTGTATGAAATACCGATCCATCACGAGGGCGTTCATCGGGATCTGCTGAAGTGGCGCTATAAATCAGATCATCGAGATCTGCAGGGAAACCATCGACCACTGAACTCACGCGGGGTACTCGTTCATTGACATGCATATAGGCGATTTGAATCGGAGCATCGCCATCAAATGGCTTCTTGCCGGTAAAGAGTTCGAATGCAGTGATGGCGACTGCATAGACATCAGAGCGAGAATCTGCGACACCTCGTTGAACTTGTTCGGGGGATAGGTAGGAGACGCTTCCAAGGATGACACTTGATTCAGCGGTCATTGTTGTACCGAGAAGTGGTCCCTTTGCCAGGCCAAAGTCGGCAATCTTGATGCGTCCCTCTTTTGAGACCAAGATATTTTCAGGCTTGATATCCCTATGAACGATTCCTTGCTTATGAGCTGCAGCAAGTGCACTTAAAACTGGGAGGAGAAAACGAATTCCATCACGATCTGAAAGTCGCCCTTGCTCATGGAGATATTCGCGCAAGGTATGGCCTTCCACCATCTCCATCACTATAAAGACAGCGGGAGTTCCGTTCTGATTCCATCCCTGGTCTTGGACGGCAACGATATTGGGATGAGATAGCGCCGCAGCAGCTTTCGCTTCACGGATAAATCGATCTACAAATTGCTCATCTTGAGCCAGATGCGAGTGCATGATCTTGACTGCAACTTTGCGATCGAGGCGAGTATCGAAGCCTTCGTAGATGCTCGCCATGCCACCTGAGGCGACTTGGCGAAGGAGCTGATAGCGCCCATCGATAAGTTCGCCGGTGAGATCAGACATGGGGCAAATCCTAGTTAGATAGCTCGAAATCTGCGCTCATCTGACTCTTGTTCTCAAGGAAGTGTTGCTCTTGTTTGGTGAGCCATTTCTGCATATTTGCTGAGATTGATTCGCCATCTCGGGCAATCACTCTCTCAACTCCCTGTGATGGCTCAATATCAATCCAGATTGATACGGTGAGATATCTGCGAATTGCAGCTTGAGATGCGCCGACGCCTTCAAGAATAAGGAGCTGCGATTGAGGAATCTCTACTGCAGCCCCAAATTCACCCTTACTCCAATTGAAGAATGAAAGTGAAAACTTCTCACTCTCTTGGTGAGAAAGGCAGGCCTTAACTAAGGCATCCGTGAGGTGGTGATCAAAAGGCGCGCCCCACCCGTTATAGAGATCATCCATATGCAAAGTGGTGCACTTATATTTCAATGAGAGCGCAGCGGTTAAATGTTCTGCAAGCGTTGTCTTGCCCGCACCTGCTGGACCATCGATTGCAATGATGGGCCGATTGGTTGAACTACAGAGATCTAATAGCGCGGCGGTGAGTTCCATACCAAGCGCTCCATCCCAATGCGGCCATGACTGTAAATGCAACATAGAGCAGTGATGTGAAGAGTAGTCCTTGGGATGCATAAAGGGCGACATATCCTGCATCGACAATCAACCAGAGCGGCCAGTTGTCATACTTCTCATAGACCATCAATAACTGTGCTGCCAAGCTACCGAAGAGGAGAAGTGCATCCGGAAATGCAGCTACCGCTCCGATATGAGTTAACACTGGCGCGAAGATGAGCGTTGCAGCGATGATCGCAATCAGGGTATAGAGACGATATTTATTTGCAAATGGCCCAGGCTTTGCGCCGGATACTTCCCAGCCAAACCAGCCCATGACGGCGGCTGCGATAAAGATAATCTGTAGAAGGGCACTTGCAAGCAAATCCCACTCAATAAAGAGAACGAGATAGAGCGCGCTACTGATTCCCCACCATGGCCAAGTAATGCGCTTTCCCGTGATGCCAAGTCCAACGCCAATAAATGAAGCGATAGATGCGATAAATTCGAGGTAGGAAACTTCATAACCCCAGGCAGTGAAAAAGATGGAAGACATATTTATCCTCAAACATTCTCAGTTCGCATTACCGAACTGGTCAAACGGTCGAACTCGAAGTTGAGTTCCTCTCAGCCACCTTGGCTCCCGTAGGTAAAACCTTAGCGCATGCGGATAAAAAGGGTCTGAATGAAGGCGACGCCGGCAACGCGAAGTCTGCGCCACTTTGAAGTTGTAGCGCGCTGAGCAAAGATGTCATACCCATTGGCTTCAATCTCATCGACAATTCCACAGTAAAGCTCGCTCGCAGCACGGATGCATGGTCGAGAGATTGGGTCGAGATATTGAATACCCGCTTCGGCGATTGCCTGTAAATCACGTACGCGAGCTATTTGAAACTTGATTGCTTCAACAATTTCAGGTGTCATTCTTCGGCGGAGCAACATCTCTTCACTCACCCCAAAGCGAGCCAGTTCATCGAGGGGCATATAGATACGACCACGATCGATATCTTCATCGATATCACGGATGAAGTTAGCTAATTGAAATGCTGTTCCAAGGGCAGTTGCCGCTTCAATTGCGCGTGGGTCGTTATACCCAAGGATGGGCAACATCTCGAGGCCGATTACCACTGCTGAGCCATAGACATAGGTCATCAAATCGTCGTAGTTCTTATAACGAGTAACTGTTAAATCCATCTCCATCGATGTCATAAAAGCATCGAAGTAATCGAGCGGGATTGAATATCTAGTAACAGTATCTACGAGCGCGCGACCGATGAGATCTTCGCTCTCTCCGCTGCGAAGATCTGCAAGAACCGAATCACCCCACGTTCGAAGAGCATCCGCTTTTTCTTGTGGCGAAAGAGTTGATTCGAGGTCATCGACAATTTCATCTGCAAAGCGAGCAAAGCCGTAGAGCGCATGGACTGGTGGTCGCTTTGCAGCGGGTAAGAGCAAGGTTGCTAAGTAGTACGTCTTTCCATGGAGAGCGTTGAGTCTTTTGCACTCTTCGTAGGATGCTTGGAGCAGATCAGACATTTACTTAACTGGTCCCACAATGCGCTCTGCAGCAAGTCGTCCAGAGATGAGAACCATTGGAACTCCAACGCCAGGTTGAGTTCCGCTACCTGCGAAGACAACATTGTCGAAGCCAGCTGCAATATTGCGAGGACGGAAAGGTCCAGTCTGGAAGAAGGTGTGAGCGCTGGCAAATGGTGCACCGCGCTCCATTCCTTGAGCCTGCCAATCTAGGGGAGTCGTCATATGTTCGACTTCAATTGCATCACCGAAGCCGTCATAGCCACGAGATTCAAGGACGCGAATCATTTCATCGCGATAACGTGACTTCTCCTTGGTCCAATCGATATCTGCATCGAGGTTAGGCGTTGGGAAGAGTACGTAATATGACTCTTTACCAGCTGGCGCCAGAGATTTATCGTCATGGGAAGGAACTGTCACAAGAACAGAAGGGTCGGTCATAAGAACCTTCTTATTGATCAGTTCATCAAATACACCATCCCAAGACTCGCCGAAGTGAATGTTGTGGTGAGCAATGTGGTCATAGTGCTTTGAAGATCCAACGAGCAGAGTCACACATGAAGGTGAATACTTCAAACGCTTAATGCTGAGCGGTTCTTTACCAAGCAAGTCCTTCCAGACAACAGGAAGATCTGGGTTCATCACGATTGCATCGCACTCGTAGCGCTCACCCTTATCTGTGATAGCTGCAGTAACTCTCGATCCTTGCTTCTCTAGCGATGTCACAGATGATCCGTAGACAAACTTCACGCCATGCTTCTCTGCCGCCGCTGCAAGTGCCCGAGGAACGGCATGCATTCCACCCTTAGGGAAGAAGACTCCGTTAACGGAGTCCATGTATGCGATTACTGCGTAGATTGCGAGTGCCTGCTGCGGGCTAACACCTGCATACATAGCCTGGAATGAGTAAACCTTCTGAAGGCGTGGATCCTTAAGGAACTGGTTGACCTTTGGCTGCAGATGTCTAAATCCACCGAGTGCAATCAAACGAGCCAAGTTAGGCGTCAATAAGTTAAGCGGTGAATCGATATTGCGATCGATAAAATCATTCATCTCATACTTGTAGAGCTTGGTGACAAAGTCGACGTAATCGCGATAGCCAGCAGCCTCTGTTGCTGAGACCTTCTCGCGGATTTCTTGCTCCATTGCAGCAGTATCTGCGTGAACATCAATCTGTGAACCATCTGCATAGAAGGCGCGATAGAGAGGCGAGACTGGCATGAGTTCAAGCCAATCCTTCATATCTTCACCGACAGCAGAGAATGCATCTTGGATTAACGATGGCATTGTGAGAACTGTTGGTCCTGTATCAAATGCATATCCATCTTTATTAAGGAGTCCATTACGACCGCCTGGCACCAACTCACGTTCAATGACGGTGACATCACGACCCGCACCGGCAAGACGCAAGGCAGCGCTGAGACCAGCAAGGCCAGCTCCCACTACTACGACTTTCTGAGATGGACCTTTAATGCGTGCAACCATTAGGCGCTCCGTTTTACCGCGCTCAGCGCGATGTAAGTGAGAAATTCTCTCGATGATGGATGTATCGCTGGATCTTCAATTGCTGCAAGTGATTCGTTGGTGAGCTTTTCAATCAGGTTTTCAACCTTTTCTCCCGCTCCAGAGTTGGTGATGAGAGTGCGTAGCTCCTCAATCTTCTCTGCTGAGATGTCTACTCGTCCGAGGTGGGAGAGTAGCTCTGCCTTATCTGATTCAGAGAGTGATTCAAGAGTCATTGCGATGAGAACTGTTCTCTTGCCTTCACGGAGGTCATCTCCTGCAGGCTTACCTGTGACTGTTGGATCTCCAAAGATTCCGAGCATGTCATCGCGAAGTTGGAAAGCTTCTCCGAGTGGAAGTCCGTATCGTGAGAGGGCATCGAGAAGCGGTGCATGTGCTTCAGGTTTTCCAATGACGGCGCCAATATGAAGTGGGCGTTCAATTGTGTACTTACCTGATTTATATCGAGCGATGCGCAATGAACGCTCTGCGCTATAAGTATTTTCACCAGCTTCGCGAACATCGAGGTATTGGCCTGCCATCAGTTCAACGCGCATCTCATCATGGATGCGGTGCGCGGCGAGAAGTGATGGGGTTGGAATCGCAGATGTATTGAGCATCTGATCTGACCAGACAAGTGCGAGATCGCCGAGGAGAACAGCGGCAGATTCTCCAAATTGCGTTGCAAGACCATTCATCGCCTGTGATTGATGGAGGTTCTCAAAGTGGCGATGAATTGCCGGCTTGCCGCGGCGAGTATCAGATCGATCCATGAGGTCATCATGAATAAGTGCGCACGCTTGCAAGAGTTCGAGACTGGAGATCGCGCGGATAATCTCCTTCGTTGGCGCAGCACCTGAAGCCAGGAGACCTGCATATGCAAAGAGTGGTCGGAGTCGCTTGCCGCCATCGAGTAAGAACTCATCGAGGGCATCGCATACAGGCACCAGCTCAGATGCAATGGAGGTGAGATAGGAACGTTGGCCAGAGAGATATTCAGCGAGTGCGCTTCGAATATCTGCTCGAACTGTCTCAATTGTCGTCTTGACCTCGGTAACCACGCGGCAACGGTACCCTGACACCGTGGAGATGCGCATGACGAACCTAGCTGATGGCAGCAAGCCAACCTTCTCCTTTGAATTCTTCCCGCCTAAGGACACTGAAGGGGAGGCGCGTCTCTGGGCTGCAATCGAAGGACTTGAATCCATCGCCCCCGATTTCATCTCAGTGACCTATGGTGCCGGTGGTTCTACTCGCGACCGCACCATTCGAATTACTTCTGAAATCACTGCTCATACCAAGGTGCCCTGCGTTGCGCACCTCACCTGCGTCGGCTCGACAAGAGATGAACTCGTTGAGATTTTAGGAAAGTATCGCGAGGCAGGGATCTCAAGCATCCTCGCTCTCCGTGGCGATCCCGTTGGTGGACCACGTGCGCCATGGGCCACAACACCCGGTGGATTTGATCATGCCGATCAACTTGTTTCGCTTGCATCAGAAATCGGCGGATTCACAATTGGCGTTGCCGCATTTCCCGATGGCCACCCGGCATCTGCTGGAGATTTCAGAAAAGATATTGATGTCCTTCTTGAGAAAGAGAGACGCGGTGCAACTTTTGCTACGACACAATTCTTCTTCGAAGCTCAGCGATGGATTGATTTAGTGGAAGCACTTGATGCGCGAGGATCTTCAATGCCAATCATTCCAGGCATCCTTCCTGTGACCAATGTGAAACAGTTCAATCGCATGGCAGAGCTGACCGGAACCCCTATCCCTGCACGAATTTCAGAGGCCTTCGCAAAGGTCGAGAACAACCCAGATGATGTTCGTAAATTGGGCGTTGATATCGCAACCGAACTTTCCCAGCAATTACTAGATGCAGGCGCACCGGGTATTCACTTCTACACAATGAATACATCTACGGCTACTCGAGAAATCTTTGAACGCATTAAGGGAAGTCGATGAACCGTAACGAATTTAACCGAAAGTGGAGCGATCTCCATGGGGGAGTAGAGGTCCAAGGAGTTGTCTCTCTCTGGCTGCGCATTTCATATTGGATCGCTCGGGGCCTATCTCTTCTTCGCATCACACCAAATGTAGTCACCACAATCGGCTTACTTGCATCAATCACGATCTATTTCACGATGTACACAAGTCAGTTGATTGCGCTGGTTATCTTCTCGCTCATCTGTGACGGTGTTGACGGCTCTCTTGCTATCTATCGTGATCGCGTTAGCAAGTTTGGCGAGCTCTACGATTCATTGGCAGATCGCATCTCTGAAGCCTTCTGGTTGGTGGGTGCAACTTTTGTTGGTGTTCCGGTGCGCTGGGCAATTGCAATCTGGGTATTAGGCGCCACACAGGAGTATGCCCGCGCTCGTTTAGCATCCCTTGGCTATACAGAGATTGGCGTTGTGACACCGACTGAGAGACCAGTTCGTGCAATCTTTGTTATCGCTGTAACTCTCACATACTGGTTTGGGCATGACATCGGTGGTCCAATTGCTATTGGATTTACAGCGCTTCAGGCAATCAGTGTGTTGATTGTGATGCGGATGGCACGTTCAATATTGCGTTAGCAACAATCTCTGCGCTCAAACCTACAAGAGGTAATCCTCCGCCGGGATGTGATGAACCACCGACGAGGTAGAGATTCTTCAGCGGTGATCGATTCTTTGCACGTAAGAATGCAGCGCGCGGTCCGTTGCTCGAGGTTCCGTAGATAGAACCACCGGGTGCATTTACAGAGTTTTGAAGATCTAGTGGAGTGCGAATTTCGAGTAAATCTAAACGGTCGCGTATCGAAATTCCCTGCGCTTCAATCTGAGCGATAATCGAATTGGCATAGCGCTGGTTAAATTCTTTATTACCCCAGTCGAAACCTTCGGCAGAGTTCTCACTATGTCGTGGAGCGTTGACCAATATAAAGAGCGCTTCGTGGCCTTCACTCTTGACCATCGTAGGATCATTCGGCGAGCAGATGTAGATAGTTGGCTTCTCTACCGGCTTCTTCGCCGTAAAGATCGCCTCAAACTCTGCATCGTAATCATCAGGAAATAGAATCGTATGATGTGAAAGTTTCCGATGCTCACTCGGACGCAAACCGAGAAGAAGTGAGAAGCCAGCGAGAGATGGTTCTAGCTTTGCCAACTCTTTGCGTACTTTCTTGACTCGTCGAGTTGGATTGGAAATCAGCTTGTTATATGTCAGGCCAGCATCGGCATTTGAGATGACTATATCTGCGGCAATTTTTCTACCATCGACAAGCGTTATGCCAACAGTCTTGTTTCCTTTAAGGTCGATAGTGGCAATAGGGGAGTTGAGATGAATCTTCGCTCCGACTTTTTCGCAGCGTTCTGCAATGTGTTCCGAAAGCGTTCCAATTCCACCCTTGATATGCCAGGCGCCAAAGGCCTCTTCGATAAAGGCAATTGTTGAAAGAACTGCAGGAGCCTTACGAGGATCAGATCCGCTATAGGTTGCATATCTATCCATAATCTTTGCGAGGTAAGGATTGCTCAGCCCGAAGTCGCGAAGCGTCGCACGGGGCGCAATGATGCGAAGGTCTCTCAAGATATGGCGTCGCTTCAAAAGTGAGAGCGGGCTCTTGAGCTCAGATTCCACAAAGGGTTCGCGGGAGACATCCCACATACGCTCTGCGCGGTTGAGAACTGCATCCCACTGCTTTGCTGCATCTGCACCGAATGATTCGGTAATTGCTTCGAGAGTCTTCTTGCGAGAGAGATTTGTGAATTGAACAGATTGCCCATCATGGAAGCGGTAATCAAATGATGGGTCTACCGCCTCAAGCTCCAAGACCTGACCCATATGTTTTCCAGTGCGCTGGAAGAAGTCACGGTAGACAGCAGGGATTGTGAGAAGCGATGGCCCTGTATCAAAGGCGTATCGGCCGATCCATTCAGTGCGGCACTTTCCACCTGGACGATCTGAAGCCTCATAAATTTCAACGTTGTGGCCAGCACGAGCAAGACGCGCAGCTGCGCACATACCGCCAACTCCGGCGCCAATGACAACAATCTTCTTGGGCTCTTTCACCTTGCCGACATCTCCGGTCATACGGTGCGCCCCTTCCATTGAACCTTGCCTTTATTGCGCCATGAGAAGTAAAGCAGATAGATGAAGAGTGCGGCCGAGAATGGATGGAGAAATGAATCACGGAGCCGTGTAGAAGATGAAGCAGCGCTGATAAAGCGAGTACCAATGATTGCAATGCAGGCCGCGATAGCAAGCAGGTTTCCTGAAATCGCGTAGAAGAATGGAAGTATTCCGGTCGCTGCCATGAAGATTATTGCGATTGCGGAGCCAATCAACGATCCGAATGCTGTGTTGAGTGATTTTCCATATCCAGCTCGAACTTCAGTGAATGAGGAGTACATCCTTGTTGATGAGAGCTGCGACCCATCGATGACTGCGCCTCGAAATCCTGTCTCTACAAATGAGCGACCTAGTTCGATGTCATCGAGGACCTTATGTGCGACAGATTCAAAGCCATTGATTGCGTGCAGTGAAGAGCCTTTCATCGCAAGAAATTGGCCATTACAGATCACTGTCGATTTCATCGGAAACTTTTCAGCGCCACGCAATAGGACCGTGCTCATCCATGACCATTGCAGAAGGGGTTGAGCAAGACGTTCAGCCCAGGTTTCTGCAATCTGCTTTGGGTAAGGCGATAGAAAATCTAGACCGCTCTCGTTGAGCGTTGCAACAGCGCGGGCAATGGCATCTTTCTCAAAGTGAACATCAGCATCGATTGAGATAACAACTTCAGCGCTCTGTGAAGCTAAGAACCCTGATTGAAGTGCGCTGACCTTTCCAAGCCATCCGTCTCGTGGAGCGGGAGCGTTCATTACAGAGATTCGCTCTGAGGAATGCGATGATGCAATCTCAAAGGTGCGATCCTCGGAATTATCGTTGATAACGAGAACTCTTAGATTCGGGGTATCAACCTGCTCCTGAAGTTCACTGAGAATGCGAGAGATATTTTCTTCTTCGTTACGAACAGGAAGAAGAATCAGAATTGATGACTCAACGCTTCTTGCGGGAAGCGGCTTTCGCATCGTCGAAAAGTTGATGAGTGCCAAAAGCAAGAGAAGTGAGTTCAGGATAAATATCGTGAAGATCATCAGATTTAAGCTTCGCCGAGCCAATTCTTAAAGATGAATGGCGTGGCAAATGCTCCAAAGACGGCAGCACCTAAAAATGCAAGACCTGGTCGATCGAAGAAGAAGAGGTTGCCGATAAATCCTGAGAAGAGAACCCATGTCAGGAGAATTGTCACTGCCCGCAGACTTGCGCTCTCTTTACGTCGCTCAAAGGGAAGGACGAGATTGAGAAGAGAAACAATCGCACAACCAGCTAAGAGCCAACCAAAAAAGTTGGATAGCGGAACATCGGGCACAAATGGAATATGTGTGCCATCTACCACCCAGGTCCAGCGACCGGCAGCGACCATCTGAGGATCAAGGAATAAATCCCAACCCGCAAGAAGTGCGCCACCGTAGATAAAGGTCCACTTACTTGTTACGCGACGAGCTGCAACAAGTGCAGGATGAACCATCATTACCCAAGCAAAGGGGACAACTACGGGAACTCCGCCAATGGCTAATCCCAGTGATGCGTCATAGCTATACATACCGAATGGCCAACCACTGTGAACGCCCAGATACTCAATAAAAAACCCAAAGAGCGCGACGATGACGAAATATCGCCATGCGTACTTCGCTCCATATGAAAGATAGGCATGAAGGACCATTGAAAGCGCACCTACATAAACAGTAGCGATGGTGATGTATTGCAGAACTGTTCCATGTGTGAGGGGATATGTAATTTGTAGAAGAATCGTCAGTGCCAAGGCAGCGCCGAGTGTGACGCGGGCACGCTGTGAAATTCCGTGGCGCCGTCTGCGAGGTGTGTAGTGCCTAATGGACATGGGGGAAGTCTGCCGTATTGATGAGGTCAAATCGGGCAAAGAGCTCTTCGCTATACCAATCGAATTTCTTCGTATCCTCAATTACGGCGCGATGGGGCGCATTCTTGTATGCGAAATCACGCAGTGCATCTGCCGAATCCCAGAGCGAGAAGGTGCCCTGTAAGCCAATAGGCGCTTCACCGATTCCAATTGAAAAGCGCAGACCGGGGGATTGGTGAAGATCTAGAACCACTGGCGGAATAGATCGCCAGAAACGCACTGATTGAGACCACTTCAAACGAGCACGAGTAATTGCAACTACAGGTCCGCCGTTATGTTTCTTGCCGGTCATCTCAAATGGCTCGTGCTTCGACCACTTGCCATGAGATGAAATCGGGTCGAGTAGATACTTGTCAAAAGAGAGCGCCTTTGACATCCAGCGCTGAATAAAGCGAGACTGATCAACAAGTTCCAAATCATTTGCAACGAAGAGGATGGCCCATTGTTGTAAATCCGCATCTGATGGCGTGAAAGTCTTTCCGGTTCCAGTTCCCATTAACTTTGAAAAAGAGACACCAGGAATCTTTCGGGCGATGCGTCGACCTACCGCCATCTGCAAAAATGCAAATGGAATAGCGCTCTTGGGTACTGTGAAAATAAAGAGTGACGTTGCCATTAACAGAGTATTACTTAATTATTCCGGCGATGGCTAACTTTGAACTGGTGAGCTTCTTGGCCAGCTCATCATTTATTCCGAGCATGCTGAGCGCAGAACGGATCGCTAAATCAGCATCTGCAATTTTGGCTTTAGGGTTAGTGGTCTGCTCTATCAAGGTAAATGACATGATGGCAAAGATATTGCTTGCCGCCGCTTTCGGCTTTTCAACTTCAAGAATCTTAATTTTGGTGAGCAGTTCAATGTGAACAGCCAAGTTTTCCTGCACCTGAGGTGCGAATTTGGTGATGAGCCCAAAGAAATTCACCATTGATCGGGCGTGATGCGGATGGGATTGATTGACTCGAACAAAGAGGCGCATTGGAGTTACTAGCTGCTCCAGCGGATCCTCGATATCTGCTACCTGCTCAAGGGCCCACTCTTCCCAAGTCTTGAAGCCCCAGAGTATGGTCGCTGAAATAAGTGCGTCTTTATCTTTGAAGTGCTTATAAATGGTGCTGACCGCGACCTCTGCATGTTCAGCAATCTCTTCAATGGTGACCGCCTCGCCCTTGATGGCGAGGATCTCTTGAGTGGATTTGAGGAGAGCTAGGCGATTTCGAGCCACATAGGCAGCCTTACGTCCCGTGTTCTCAGGAGGCGATAGCTCTCGCTTTGGCATACGTAGAGTCTAAGGGGGAGGACTCCGAATTCTCACGAGAATTTTTATAAAAGAGGTTTACTTGAATAACATAATGATATTCTTATATTCAATATCACCCATATTCACGCATACGGAGAGTTCATGAAGAGTCGTTTCCAGTCTTGGTCCTTGGTTCTGACTCTGATGGCGAGTGTCGGGATTGTCCAAATGGGAGCACCTGCGGCATCGGCGGTGGCATCCAACACCACAACAACTATCTCTGTTTCAGACCTCTCTCCATCAATTGGAGATCTCGTAACATTTACAGTCACCGTAACACCTGCCACTTTCACAAGCGTGATTACAGGAAATATCGTCGTGGCCACAGGTGGTAATACATATAAGAATCTTTGCGCAACATCCGACCTAATCGAAAATCCAAGCACCCACGTTGTAACAGGCACTTGCACCTGGAAATCTATGAACGGCATTGATTCAATCGTTGCTTATTACAAAGGTGATTCGAGATATAACACTTCCAATAGTTCAGCACTTTCGTCATTTTCAGTACTGGGTGTCACTGAATTATGGATTCCAAGAATGACGGTGGGGAGCACGGGAAATACTTTAGAAGCGTGGGTTAACACGTCAGGTAATGTGGCCTTTAAGGTTGATGGCACGGTCATAAGTGGCTGCGCAAGCAAAGCAGTATCGAATGGCGGAGCAACCTGCTCTTACAATTTACCCACACCGACAACGGCATTCGGAGCAACTCATGTATTTTCTGTGGACTTCACACCGACCGGAAAAACACAAGTTATCGATCAATTTAGTAAACCCTTTACCCCAGATACTTATTACCTTCCCAACGGTGACAATATTTTCCAGTCAACTACATCTAATTTCGTATACGCGACTACAAAGCAACCTTATGTAGATGCTGGATATATCGAAGTAGATCACATTTTCTATAAGCTCAATCGATCAACAATGGAGGCCATGGCAGTTGGATACGACAAATATGCCGGATTGACCAAGCTCAACTTTCCGGAAATACTTAATGTGACTGCAGCCGTTGTACCTGGTAAGACTGAGTTTGCAGGGGCATATGCAATTACCGCGATAGGTGCATGGGCATTTCAGATGGGATTTCAAAGCCAGGCACATACTCTGCTGACCGAGGTAACTTTTCCCTCCACTCTTAAAGTTATTGGCGAGAGATCCTTCTCTGGCCAGTGCGGAATCACCACTTTGGACTTACCAGATAGCGTTTTGTATGTTGGTCAAACGGCATTTGCGGCTATGAATTCTACGGGAGACATTAACAGACAGGGCTATGCGGGTTGCACCGGTCCTGCATCGACCGGTCTGGTAAATATCAAATTTGGTGCGGGATTGATAGGCATCGGTCCTCAATTATTCAATGGTGACGGCAATATTCAGACAATCAGCTTTAGAGGTTCTCCCGCTGAATTGAAATCTTTACACCAGTTCCACCAAAGTAGTTTAGAGATGTGGCAAATCACTCACTATGGGCAAAATGCAAACATGTATCCCTTCACTGAACTCACAAATGGTAGTTGCCTTGGAAATGTGAGTTACGCGGGTAATCTTCAAGTGAACGTTCTGGCAACTCAATCAATCGCTTGGCAATATTGGGCGCAAGGGTGTTTAACAGGAACTCTCAATGTGCAGGCAACACTTTTTAAGCCGAGTCGACCAGCAGCGCCAACTCTCTCAGCGGCTACGTATACAACCGCTACCGTAAACTTCACCGCCCCAGTATCGAATGGCGGTGACACAATCACTGCTTACTCAGTCGAATATTCAAGTAACAACTTCGCAACGTGGGAGACAGCAACTGCTTCACTTGCCTCAGCATCTTCGCCATATGTGATCACAGGCTTGGCACCATCTACTGCGTATCGTGTTCGCATTTCTGCCAAGAACTCAATTGGCACATCTGTACCGTCACAGGCTTCTGCTCCATTAGTCACCCTAACACCAACAGCTCCCGGAGCGCCGACTGCTACCTCTGTATTGCTAGCAACGAATACTTCGGCAACACTTGCATTCACCGCACCTGCAAGCAATGGTGGCGCATCGATTGAGTCCTATACTGCAATTTCTACACCTGATTCGGTTGTTGCGTATTCAATCGGCAGTAGCAGTGGATCTGCAACCCTTACGGGACTTCGGCCGGGGATTACTTATACATTTACAGTTCGTGCCGGAAATTCTGCTGGACAATCTATTTCTTCCAATGCAGTAACGCTCAAAATTCCTAAATCTCCAGTTCTCGGTGCATGGGCAAATATCTCTAAGAACAAATCAGATTCCCCATTTACTTTGACGCCACCTTCGGAGAGCTACACAGCTGCCGGAACATTTGGTTACACCAGTTCAAACTCTGGAATTGTTTCAATTTCGGGCGAAACCGTCACCATTGTGCAATCGGGAAGTGCTGTCATCACGGCAACTTTCTACCCATCTGACACAGCGACGTATTTGTCTGGCGTCACCAAGACGATGACTATCTCAGTCAGCGCAGCATCGAATGCGATCACTTTTGGTTCCATTTCATCTCGTGCGGTTAATTCAGGAAGTTTTAATCTGACTGCAACTGCCTTAGGTGGAACGGTGACCTACTCCTCTGCAACTTCTTCAAGCATCTGTACGGTGACTAACGGGGGAGTGGTCTCGATGTTTGCACCCGGTACATGTGTAATTAAGGCCTCAACTCTCGGTAATGCGAATTACGGCGCTGCGACCGATGTGACACAGAACCTTGTAATTACGGCGGCTCCACCGGGAGCTCCAACTCTGACTTCTGTATCTGTGGGTGGAACTGATGCAGGAGTTTCGACCAGTGGTTATGCAACCTTGCAATTCACGGCCAATACCGAAAATGGCGGCACAATCACTAGCTATGTAATTACCGCAACGCCAACGACAGGTTCTGCGATTACTAAGACTGTTACAGCTGGAGCTGGAACCCGCACTGAATCGATCACAGCGTTATCACTTGGTGAGGCATACACATTTACTGTGACTGCTTACAACGGTGGAACGACGGGTGGAGGAACATCTGCTGCATCTAACGCAGTAGTGAAGACCCCGGCTGCTAATCCAAATGCACCGACAAATCTTCGGGTCACCAGTGGCAATACAACGCTGACTGCTAATTGGACTCCACCAGTAAGCCTCGGTGGCGGCACATGGGATTCATACCGGGTCTTCATCAAGAGAAGTAGTGATGCGTCATTCTCTGAAACCCCGACCTCAGTCATCAACACACAGGCTACGGGTACCTATCAATTCACTGGATTGACCAATGGTGTTGCATACGATGTAAAGATCTGGGTAAAGACCACGACCTTCACCTCTGAACTTCTATCGAATACAGCTGCGGTCTACTTGATACCTGCGACTAGTCCTTCAGCCCCACGCCTTGCAATCTCTCAGACAGATTCAACTACCGTGGTCGCTTCTTGGGCATCTAATGGTGACGGTGGATCAGCACTGACTGGCTATACGCTCACGCTCTCATCGGGTGCATGTAGCTTCAGCTTCGTTCCAGGAACAACCTCCTATTCATGCGCAGTCACGGGCCTCACTCCAGGAACAACAGTTACAGGATCATTGGTTGCCATCAATGGCGTTGGCTCATCGAATGCAACATCGGCATCTGTTAACTACATAACTGCAGTAGGTGCACCAACTTCAGTTGTTGCCTCAAATGGTGATGGTCAAGTCACGCTTGCATTCACAATCAATACTGGTGGCGACTCCATCGTGAGCTTCGACTACTCACTTGATGGACTCTCTTATTCACCCCTGAATGCAACCGCATCACCAGTGACAATTACAGGTTTGACTAACGATGTCTCCTACAACCTCTACGTTCGTGCAAAGGGCGCAACATATGGTGATGGATCAAGTTCTGTAGCAATTGCGGTTTTGCCGCATCTCACAGTAGTTGCGATCTCCCAGGTTGCACTTACGCCTTCATATATCAAGGCAGTGAAGCACCCAACTATCATTTTGAAGCAGAACACCTATGTTTGCTCCCGAGGTGAGTATCAATTCGCTCGCACAGGCGGTGGCCTTGAAGCCTTCACATCAGAGAGCGCGATCTATAAGCTCTATATCAACGGCGCTCTTATTGATTCGGCAACAGTCCGATCAAATTCGCACGCCTTCGAAAAGGGCGATTTGGTGCAAGCATCGACAGTCTTTTGCTCTGTCACGCTCTCACAGGAGAGCGTGACTAACGAGTTCTCTTCATTGAGTAACCCACTCTTCAAGGGTATTGAAAAGAGTAAGAACGAGGCCTACTCGGTGGCTTCAGAGATTTATCAAATTGCTCGTGATGCCGCCTACCTTCTACGCGTTGAAGGTGATGTAGCAAGTATTGAGACATGGAGAAAATCTATGGAGGCAGCCCTTGCTCAACGACAATCCGCTGAAGATGTAGCAAATGCAATCTATGTGAAAGTGCTGGAGAAGGAGGGAATCTCGCTCTTCTTTGCTGCACCTGCTATTAAGAAGCCCGTTGTCACAAAGCCGGTTGAAGTCATCAAAACCCCCGATAAGGGCAATGTGCAGCCCACAAGTGCGATGCGCAAAGTTGGAACCATCTACTTTGCTAATGGCACCTATTTCATCAACGATGCCTCACGCAGCTCCATTATCGCTATTGCAAGCAAAATCAACCAGGCAGATGCAAAAACGGTATTGAGTTACGGCCACACAGATTCAACTGGAGGCGTGAATAACATCTTGCTTTCCAAGAATCGATCCAAGGCTGTTGCGGCGCTCTTGCGTGATGCCCTCACTGGAAAGAAGGTAGTGACTGGTTGGTATGCAGCGACCAAACCTGTCTCCACTGGAACTTCAAAGGCAGATCTAGCAAAGAATCGAAGGGTAGAGATTTATATTAAGTAGAGCTACTTTCGATTTTGGATCAGATCCCACTTGTTGCCGTATTTATCTTTAAATACAACAACCTGCCCAAAGCTTTCATTTCGAGGGGTTTCAGTGAACTCAATACCTCGAACAAGGTAGCCCTCGTAGGTTTCTTGAAAGTTATCGGTATAGAGGAAGAAGCCAACGCGACCTCCAGTTGAGTTTCCGATGGCAGCCTCTTGCGCTTCGTTCGATGCCTTAGCCAGCAGGATTTTGGCGCCAGCGCTACTGGGTGAGACGACCACCCAACGCTTCTCAGGTGTTAGCTCTGTATCTTCAATAAGAGTAAAAGCTAAATCATTTACGTAATGCGCAATCGCTTCGTCGTAATCGGGGACGACGATCGCAATCATTCCAAGTGTGGTTGCCATTACTCGCCAACTTTCATCGGAGTCGCGCCAGTTGCAGCAATGAGTTCTGCAAAGTTCGTGGGATAGACGCCGTGGGGATGACCGGCAGCAGCCCAGACAGTCTCATAATCGTTAAGCGCTTCGTCGATCACAGTGATATCTGGTTTATTCGACCATCCAATAGGGCTGACGCCTCCAATTGAAAAGCCAGAGAACTCCTTAACGAAAGTGGCATCAACTCGTCCGAGCTCGCTATAGCCAAGGTTGCGGGCGACCAGGTCGGTATCAACTCGGTGGCGACCGCTTGTAATTATGAGAAGTACTTCTTCTTCGGGAGTTTGAAAGATGAGAGATGAAGCTATCTGTCCTATCTCGATGCCAAGGGCAGATGCTGCATCTTGCGCGGTGCGAGCAGATTCTCCGAGAACGGTGATGGGTCCTGCAATTGCAAGTTCTTGCATCGCAGCAGCCACGCGCTTTACCGCCGACTTTTCGAGGATGTGCTCCATAAGAGAGAAGGTTAGGGGATAGGTTTCTCTGGTGACTACAGCATTTAAGCGCGGCATGAGAGCACGTAACTCTCTCTGGGCATCCTTCTTCATTATGGGAATCGCCTCGATGGCATGGGTAGCGCGAATCCCTGAGATTAAAGATGCGGTGGGGCTGAGCAATGGTGAATTCGGTTTCGTATTCCTAGGTTCAACAGTAGGTGCTGTTCTCGGTGCACAGATTGCAGGGCGAGCAATTCATACATTTGGCTCTCGACCAGTAATCAATCTCTCTTCATTTCTATTGCCCGCGGGCCTTGTCGCGATGGCGTATTCAAAGACAGCGCTCGAACTCTTCTTCGCACTTATGTTGATGGGCTTTGGATATGCCCTCACCGATATGTCAGTCAATACTCAAGCTGTCGTTGTAGAAAAGATTCTTAGCCAGAAATGGATGTCTTCATTTCATGGAATGTGGAGCCTTGGATCTTTCGTTACAACTGTCTTTGGCGGCGTGATGATCTCCTTTCTCACGCCGAAGGAGAATCTCTTAGCAATCGCTGCAATCTCACTCATCGCCTTTATTCCAGCAAACCTCTATCTCTTAAGCCCAGCCGAAGATGAACATGCAGGTGATGGGGCAGAGGTAACAGAGGCGAAGATTCCACTCTTTGGAAAATCTGTTCTTCCATTATGGGCAATCGGACTTGGACTGATTGCAGGAATGGTTGCAGAGGGTGCTGCAAGTGATTGGGGAGCAATCTTGCTCCGCGACAATATGAATATTTCAAAAGGCATCTACGCATCTGCATTTGCATCATTTGCACTCGCAATGATCACAAGCCGTTTCTTGGGAGATAAAGCCCTCGAAAAGTTTGGTGCTCGTAATACCGTTCGATACGGCGGAATTTATGGCGGCGGGGGATGGGCGCTCTGCCTTGCTATCGCAATTCCATTATCGAACGTTGCAACAATTCCAGCTCTTGTGATTGCCAATATTGGATTTATCTTCGCTGGCCTTGGTATAGGACCAATGTTTCCTGCATTTATCCTGGCAGCAAGTCGCCTCAAGGGAATCGCACCAGCAGTGGCAATTTCTCGTGTGGGTGTAATTGGAATTGCCGGCTTCTTTATCGGTCCAACAGTTACCGGCGTACTTGCTCAAGCAACATCGCTCTCATGGGCGATGGCATATCCAGTAGGAATGATGATCCTTGCAGGTTATATGTCTCGCTCTATTAACGAGTAGCTAAATCCACCACGTCTTTGCAAAGGTGAAGAGAGCCACGCTAAAGAGAAGTACCGAGAAGCCCTTCTTAACGGCAAGCGGTGAAGCGCCAGAATTCTTACGAGATGCTAGCTGAGCAATATAGATAGCGCTTGTCGCCATCAGCGCGGGAGTCCTCCACTCAACCTGATCCCAGAGTTGATAATGCCCAATCAGAGCAGTGAGAGAGTTAAGACTGATAATTAAGAGCGAAGTACCTGCTGCCACCTTCTGTGGCGTTCCAAAGAAAAGTACTAAGACCGGAATCGCCAGAAAGCCGCCACCGATTCCAAATAGCCCTGTCATCGCACCAATGACAAGTGAAACCAGAATGAGTACTGAGACCGGAATTCGTTTATGAGTATCTGTAAATGGATTTCGAAGCATGGAGATACCTGCGACGGTGAGTACTACTGAAAAGCCAGTTGTAATAAATGATTCTGGAAGCGAGTCAGATATCGATGAGAAACCAAGATTTGTAATGAGCCCAATTCCCCAGATGACAAGCGCATCTCGGTAGAGAACCTCCTTGAGTCTCATCTTGGGAACTGCACCAGAGAGTGAGGCGAGAAAGACAACAGCAAGTGCGGCAGTCGTTGCATGGTGTGGGGTGTAGCCAAAGATGTAGATCAAGATTGGAACCGAGAGCATCGCACCACCTGCTCCAACGAATCCCAAGACTGCGCCGATAAATGATCCAGCTAAGAGAGCGCCCAGGATTTCCATAGGTGCATCCTCTCGCGGAAATGGCGAAAGCCCCCCGATTTCTCGAGGGGCTTTCGTATTGAATTTATCTATTAGCCAAAGAGCGCAAGTGTGCCAACGCTTGGACCGAACTCTGTGACAAAACCACCTGCAACGAGAGCGAACAAGATAAGGGCTGCACCACCAAGTGCGATGTCCTTATTAAATGCCATTGTCTCCTGCATCTTTGTATTTGCATCTGTTTCCTTCCAGTACTGGTGGAAGATAAGAGCTGCAAGAATTACTGTGACAGCGATCAAAAGTGAACCGAGGTCAACCCATGTTCCGAGAACAACGAGGATTCCACCGATGAGGAATGTGAAGCCTGAGCCGATAACTCCGAGCTTTGCAGCTGGAAGCTTCTTGTACTTTGCATAACCTGTCATTGCTTCAAGATTCTTGAAGTGTGCAAAGCCAGCGCCGATCCAGAGAGCGCCAAAGAAGATGCGGCCGATAAGTAGTAGTGCGTTCAATTTATTCTCCTATGAGTCTGACCAGCGATTTCCGCTTGGTACTGAGAAAAGGGTAAGGGTTGTAGTTGAACTTTCAACTAATTTGAGCGTGCAACACGCCGTCAACCCTCAAGGGGAAGTCGAGCGTTGCCCTTGTCGGTGGGGTGGGCTATTTTTCGAACATCTGTTCGAATAGCAATATCTATACCTACCTTAAGAAGAGGAGCCTCACGTGGCGAGCGAAGTCATCCCCGCAGGAGAAGTCCTTATTGATGGACCTACTACTCCTATCGAATTCACATTCCGCGGAAAGCGTTTTCGCATCCATGCAGTTCTCTCGCGCTGGTGCGAGAGCGGTGGATGGTGGAACCGTGTCAGCGATGGAAAGTATCGCCCCGATGATCAAGCGCGCGCCTTGTGGCGAGTAGAGGCTGCGCCGATTGGTGCGCTGACAACATTTCAACTCGAACGTGATGAGTCAACGGGGCAGTGGATCGTCACAACGATTTAACTCGTTAACTTCTTATGAGCTTTATACATCTGCGCACTACAAGCGCCTACTCATTTAAGTACGGCACCACCATGCCGCACGACCTTGTAGAGCGCGCTGCCGAATTTGAGATGCCGGCGATTGCGCTGACCGATCGCGATTCATTTGCCGGAACAATTCGCTTTGCAAAGAGCTGCCTCCAGTATGGAATCGCACCGATTATCGGTATCAATCTTCAGATTGATCTCATCAACTCTGAGAGCTTCGGAGTCAAAGCAGATCGGAAGAACTTTCCTCGCGTGACTATTCTCGCTGGTAGCGATGGGGGATATCGCCACCTGATGCACCTCTATCGGGGAATTACCTTTAACTCACCCGATCGCATCCCTGTCATCACGATGGATATCCTCGAGAAGTTCGCTCAACACAGCAGCAACCTTTACTTATTACATGGCCCTGAATCACCGGTATCAGAGGCGATTGGTTTACATCGTTTTGATATTGCAATGGATATCTTTAATAAGACCCGCCCCTTCTTCGCCGATCAAGCAATTGAATGTGTTTCGCACTTGGTGGCAGGTAGCGGCCCGCGCTCTACTGCACACGCTGCACGGTCGCTCGTTTTTGCTCGCGAACACGATATCGATGCAATCGTGACCAACGCTGTGCGAATGCGCGATCGCAGCGATGGGCCTGTCGCAGATATTTTGGATTGCGCCCGCCAATTAGTTCCATTGGATCGTCGCCATCTCGAACGTCGCAACGCTGAAGGATTCTTAAAGAGCAGTGGTGAGATGCAGGCACTTGCTGCAGAGATTGCGCGAGCAGCTGGCGAAGGTTCACCGCGCCTCTTATTAAAGAGAACTCGCGAATGGGCCGAACGTTCCCTGCTATCGCCACAGCGCGATATTGGCTTAGGAGATGTGCACCTCCCCGAAGCCGATGTTGTTGGCGCAGCTAACGCTGCAGATATGCGTCGCGTACTACGCGAACGAAGTGAATCAGGGTTGCATTGGCGTTACACAGATACTCAAGAGATCCGCGCAGCACGTGCACGTCTCGATGATGAACTCGCAACTGTGGCAACTCTTGGATTTGAGTCCTACTTCCTCACCGTTGCAGATATCACCGATATGGCGCGCAGCAAGGGAATCCGCGTTGCAGCGCGTGGATCTGGTGCGGGTTCTTTGATCTGCCATCTTCTCGGTATCTCAGGGGTAGATCCGATGCGCCACGGTCTCTTGATGGAACGTTTCTGTTCGCCACTTCGTCGCGCACTTCCTGATATCGATATCGATGTTGAATCAGCACGTCGTCTTGAAATTTACGACGCCGTCTTTGATCGCTATGGATCGCCTTCATTTAGCGCAGCAGGAGCTATCTCGCGCTGTGCCACAGTTGCAATGGTTGAGACATATCGCGCCCGCCATGCAATTCGCGATGCAGGTGCAGCACTTGGACTTCCTGCAGCAGAGATCGATCTCTTAGCCAAGTCAATGCCACATGTGCGCGCTGCAAATATCGAGGCGGCACTTGCATCGCTGCCCGAGTTGAAATCTCTCAATACCAATACACCTTTGATGGCGATGACGATTGCAATGGCATCACGCCTTGATGGCCTGCCTCGCCACCTTGCAATGCACCCATGTGCCATCGCGCTATCGGATGCGACCTTGCTCGATCGCACACCGCTACAGATCAGCGCGGGCGGATATCCGATGCTCGAATTCGATAAAGATGATGTTGAAGATATTGGTCTTCTTAAGCTCGATGTTCTAGGCGTTCGTATGCAATCTGCAATCGCTCATGCAGTTGAAGAGATTAGACGCACTGCAGATCCAGATTTCGATATCGATGCAGTGCCGCTCGATGATCCCGATACATATAAGTTAATTCAATCGACGCAGACCTTAGGGCTCTTTCAAATTGAAAGCCCAGGACAGCGCGAACTCGTCGGCAAGTTACAACCACGCACCTTTAACGATCTCGTTATCGATATCTCGCTCTTTCGACCAGGGCCGGTCAAGAGCGACATGATCCGACCATTCCTTGAGGCCCGTGGTGGATTTACCCAACCACAGCTCATCCATCCCACACTTGCTCCGATATTGGCAGAGACGGAAGGCGTCGTTGTCTTCCACGAACAAGTCATCTCAATTATCTCTGTGATGACAGGTATCTCTCTCGCTGCAGCCGATGAGAAACGTCGTGCGCTCGGCAGTAAAGAGGGGCAGCAACAGGTCTGTGATTGGTTCTTCCCTGCTGCAACTGAGAATGGTTATGAGCTAGCAACGATTACAACGGTCTGGGATATCTTGCGCGCCTTTGCATCCTTTGGTTTCTGTAAAGCACATGCTGCAGCTTTCGCTCTTCCAACATATCAATCTGCATGGCTAAAGACTCATTACCCAGCCAGCTTTATCTCAGGTGTACTCACACATGATCCAGGGATGTATCCCAAGCGGTTGATGATCGATGAGGCGCGTCAGATGGGCGTACCTCTTGCACCTCTCGATATCAATCACTCGCGCAGTGATTATCGCGTTGAGAGCGTGGGGGATAAGGCGGCGATTCGTATCGCGCTCTCTGCAGTCAGCGGCGCTAGCGAGAAAGAGATCGCAAGCATCATCGCCGGACAGCCATATATCGACCTTGCAGATTTCTATAGGCGATCAGGTGCTGCAGCTCCCACCATTGAAAGTTTGATTCTGACAGGTGCTCTCGATGCCTTACATATCGATAGCGATATTACCCACCGCGATTTATTACTGCATCTTGCAGATCTGCAGAAGACAACAGCGCCTGCGCTCTCAGGTGCGCAGATGTCACTTGCACTTGCGCCACCGCTACTTGAAGCAAGCGGACTTCCGGCAATGACAAGCGGTGAGAAGATGAGTAACGAACTATCGCGCCTCGGCATGGATGTTAGCCAACACATACTCTCTCCCTATGCCGAATTCCTTAATGCAATCGGTGCTACACGATCCTGCGATCTCTTAGGGCTACGTAGCAATAGCGAGGTTTTACTTGCAGGGGTGAAGGTCGCTCTCCAATCACCACCGGTGCGTTCAGGTAAACGCGTCCTCTTCCTCTCTATCGATGATGGATATGGATGTAGCGATTCAACCTTCTTCCCAGATGTACTGCAATCACGCTCTGGTGAGTATGCCCAGACCCTCTATGCCACATCTCTATTTCTAGTGCGGGGCGTTACTCGTCGCACCGGTGAACGCGGAATATCAATTCGCGCAACTGGGGTCTGGGATCTCCGTAGCGCCTATCAAGAATGGAATCTCAAGAAAGGTAGTGTGGCGATATGAGCACGATCTTGCATGTAGATATGGATGCCTTCTATGCATCTGTCGCAGAGCTCGATCATCCCGAGCTACGAGGTAAGGCAGTTGTAGTAGGCGCAGGTGCGCGAGGTGTAGTGCTCTCTGCAAATTACGCAGCACGTAAATTTGGAATTCGTGCAGCGATGCCGGTAGGGCGTGCACAGAGAATGGCGCCACAGGCAATCTTCGTCGCCCCCGAGCACCACCGCTACTCTGAAATCTCCGAGCGCGTCATGGAGATCTTCTCTACCTACACGCCCAAGGTTGAACCGATCTCACTCGATGAAGCATTTCTCGATGTCACTGGTGCACTTAAATTACTTGGCAACGGTCGCGAGATAGCGCAGAAGATTCGCGATGAGGTGCAGGCAAAAGAAGGCATCACATGTTCTGTCGGAATCGCATCCAATAAGTTCATCGCAAAGCTGGCATCACAACATTGCAAACCTAATGGGATGCTCGAGATCCTTGATGAACGTCTCCTTGAATTTCTACATCCACTTCCAGTCGGTGCGATGTGGGGAGTCGGCCCTAAGACGGGTGAGGCGCTGGATCGCTTAGGCCTTCACACCATCGGCGATATCGCGAATACTCCGCGCTCAACTTTGATTCGCGCGCTCGGAGATGCAACGGGAGCCTCGCTCTATGAACTTGCATGGGGTCGCGATATGCGCGATGTCAGTAGCGATGAACCGGATAAGAGCATCAGTAATGCCGAGACATTTGCCTACGATCTCGATAACCCTGATGAGATCTTGCGCGAGTTCTTGCGGATGACCGAGAAGGCCAGCGCCAGACTTCGCGATCGTGAGCTCTTTGCCAAGACAATCGGCATCAAGGTCCGCTTCTCAGATTTCACCACTATCAACCGGAGCAAAACCCTGCCGATGCCGATCGATAGCACTCAGGAGATCTATGAGGTTGTCCGCACTCTCTATAAGGCGCTCAAGATCAATGGGGCGAGGCTCCGCCTGGTGGCGGTCTCCCTGGAGAACCTGCACGAGGGAGCCCATGAGCAGATGCTCCTTGGCTCGCGAGAGAAGGGGTGGAGAGATGCCGATACCGCTATCGATAAGGCCCGTGCGCGCTTTGGCAGCTCTAGCGTGCGGCCGGGTCGATTAATACGACCATCCAAAGATGGCGTTGAAGGTGACGGATAGTCGCAACTGTTCTATTGTGTATATATGGCGCTATCAGATCGTGAACGCCGCTTATTAGCGGAGATGGAGGCAGCTCTTGCCTCTGATGATCCGCGCCTTCAATCAACCCTTTCAGGTTCAGATACACAGACCTTAATCAAGAAGGCTCCCGGCTCACTCCTTGCCGGAGCGGGCCTAATCCTCGGCGGTATTGCAATCCTCTTCGGTGGGCTGATCGCTCAATTGACCCCCCTTGGAGTCGCTGGATTTATCGTGGCGCTCGCTGGGGTGTTGATGGTGATTCGCTCAGTAAGTGTAAAGAGCCCTCGCGTGGCACGCTCATCGCGCTCGCTCGGTGATCGCCTCCAAGATCGTTGGGATCGACGTAACTTTCAGTAATTAGCCTGAGCTCAGACCAACCCGTTCTCACCTCCGAGGGCGGGTTTTTTGCTGCCCTTTTCGCCATAGATGAGGGTGGAGGAAGGTGGAGGAGAAGATTAAATATTTGGGGAATAGTGGTGTAAAAAGGGGGAAAGTGGTGTAAAGTGGGGAATTGAGCGGGGAAATCACGCTCATACCTTGGGGAAGGTGGTGAAAATCAATGTTCTTGGGCACCCATGAACCGCGTCTCGATGAGAAGGGACGATTGATTCTTCCCGCCAAATTCCGCGAGGAGCTCTCGCCAGGCCTAGTAATTACTAAGGGTCAAGAGCGATGCCTCTACGTCTTTCCAGCTTCTGAATTTGCCCACATCACAGAGACCCTGCGCCAAGCGCCAGTGACTGCCAAAGCTGCTCGTGATTACCAGCGCGTGATGTTTGCCGGCGCACATGACGAAATTCCTGATCGCCAAGGGCGCATCACGATTCCACAAGGCCTACGTACCTATGCAGGTCTTGAGAAAGAGTGCGTTGTTATCGGCGCAAATACCCGAGTTGAAATCTGGGATAGCGGTGCGTGGGCGGAATACCTCGCAGATCGCGAAAAGAGTTTTGCTGATGTCTCTGAGGAAGTTTTTCCGGGACTTTTCTAGAGCATCAGCAAAAAATATTTAAAACTCAATAACAACTGAATAGCAAGGAAAAACTAAATAGGCCTCACTCATCTGTGGCCACCGCCGACCTAATGCACCAGTACAGCTAGGGCCGACAGCGGCGTCTCTTCCCCGACGCCGCTATCGAATTCACAATCCGTCGGCCGGCGGTGACCAGAGATGAGTGGAATCTATCGATAGTAAAGAAAACGATTACAGAAGTGGGGGAGATGATGCAACACATATCAGTCATGCGCGATCGATGCGTTGACCTGCTCTCACCTTCCATTCTCAATTCAGAAAATCCTGTCGTTGTGGATGCAACTCTCGGTCTTGGTGGACATAGTGAAGCTCTGCTACAGAAATTTGAAAACCTCACAGTTATTGGAATCGATCGCGATACGGAAGCGCTAGCTAAAGCGCGTACACGACTTGCGCCATTCGGTGATCGCTTCAAATCAGCCCATGCAATATTTGATGAGTTCACAGATGTCATTAAAGGTTTTGGATATTCACAAGTAAATGGCGCCCTCTTTGATCTAGGTGTTTCCTCGATGCAACTTGATGAAGGTGCACGTGGATTCTCCTATTCAAATGAAGCGCCCCTCGATATGCGTATGGATCAGAGCCGCGGGATTACCGCATCTGAAATCATCAATACCTATCAGCCAGGTGAGATTGTTCGCATTTTGCGTGTTTATGGCGAAGAGAAGTTTGCAACTCGTATCGTAGAAAATATTATGAAAGAGCGTGCGATCGCTCCATTGAATTCAACCACTCAACTTGCAGAGATAGTAAAGCGCAGTATTCCTGCAGCTACTCGTCGCACCGGTGGAAATCCTTCAAAGCGCACCTTTCAGGCTCTTCGCATTGCAGTAAATGATGAGCTCGGTGCCATAGAGCGCGCAATCCCTCAGGCGCTTGATTGCATGATGGTCGGTGGTCGCGTTGTAGTCATGTCATTCCAATCTCTCGAAGATCGCATTATCAAAGAGAAGTTTGCCGAGGCATCTACATCGAAGAGCCCTCGCGAACTTCCAATGGAGCTTCCAGAGTTTGCAGCGAAATTTAAGTTGGTATTTAACTCAAGCGAGAAGCCAACTGAAGCTGAGATTGAAGAGAATTCACGAGCAGCCTCAACGCGACTTCGTGCGATTGAAAGGGTGGCTGCGTAATGGCATCAGCAGTAGCCCGTAAGGCGATTTCAACCACCCTTACTTCAGGAATCAAGCGCCAAGTTGTTGAGCGAACAGCTCAAGTAATCCATGCAACATTTCCACAAGTCTCTGTTGCTCAGCAGGCTAGCCGAAAGTACTTTGCAATCTTTGCGAGCTCAGTTGGTATTGCTGGATTTATGGCACTTCTTGGTATCAATACTCTGCTTGCTCAAGATGCATTCACACTTTCAAATCTCAAGATTGAAGCGAAGATGGTTGCAGATCAGCGCGATGCGGTAACTCGCAAGATCGATGCGCATTCAGCACCTGAAGCACTCGCACAGGCCGCTACAGCTCTCGGCATGAAGCCTTCAGAGACTCCCATCTTTCTCAACCTTCAATCAAATGGCGAGGTAACACATGGGTGATTTACTGCTGGCGAAATCTCGTATCCGTATTCTCGCTCTCACATTTACGATTCTCCTCGCACTCTTAAGTCTTCAGCTCTTCCGCGTACAGATCTTTGAAGCGGCAAATTACAAACTTCGCGCTGTAGATGAGATGGAGACAACTCGTACAGTTCAGGCTCCTCGCGGTGAAATCACAGATGTAAATGGCGTTGCATTTGCTCGTAGCGTCTCAGCAATTAGCATCGTCGTCGACCAGACGCAGATTAATGATCCTGCAAAGACAGCAGCTTTCGTTGCTCCGATTCTGGGACTTTCTGTTGCTGATGTGCAGGCGAGCATTACTGGAACACGTAAGTATTCAATGGTTCTCAAGAATGGTCGCCCAGCGCTCTGGTCAAAGCTCAGTTCTGCTATGGAGAAATACAACTCATCACTGGCAAGTCGCGACCTCAATGAGCGAATTATCGGTTTCTTTCCAGAGCGTTCTTATATCCGCGAATATCCTTCAGGTGAATTGATTTCCTCACTCGTAGGTTTTGTCCGCGCTGATGGAGTCGGTGCAACCGGCCTTGAATCTAGTATGAACGCAGTTATCTCAGGAACTGCAGGGCGATACTCATATGCACGCGCTAATGGTGCAGAGATTCCTGGATCGCAGAGCGAAATCATCGCACCGAAGGCTGGAACAACTGTGCGACTTACTATTGATCGCGATGTTCAATGGGTTGCAGCGAAGGCAATCGCTGAAGCGGTGAAGAGCAGTGGCGCAGCAAATGGAACAGTTATTGTGATGGATCCACGTACCGGAGCGATCATCGCCCATGCAACAGCGCCAACTTTTGATCCTAATAATACAAAGGGTGTCACTCTAGATTTAATGCGTAACCCTTCCGTCCAGGATGTCTATGAGCCAGGTTCTACAGGCAAGGTCATGACAATGGCTGCAGCTCTAGAAGAGAAGACAGTGACACCAACTACTGTTTTCTCTGTTCCTTATGGACTTTATCGAGCAGGTAAGACTTTCCATGATCACGAACGTCACGCGACTCAGCACCTCACAACGACTGGAATTCTTGCGGTCTCATCAAATACTGGATCTATTCAAGTCGGCGAGACTGTTGGTAGCGAGCGACTTTATGAGTACCTCACCAAATTTGGAATTGGCGTTAAGACTGGATCTGGTCTTCCTGGAGAATCTGCAGGAATTCTGCGTCCAGTAAAGAGCTGGTCTGGAACAACTGCACCAACTGTTGCATTCGGTCAGGGTTATTCATTGACAGCGATGCAGGCAACGAGTGTTTTTGCCGCTATCGCTAACGGAGGAGTTCGCGTCTCACCAACTGTCATTGCTGGAACAAGTGATTCATCTGGCCACTTCACGCCCGCAGGTAATCGCGATTCCGTGCGAGTCGTCAGCGAAGAAACTGCGGCAAAGCTTCGCATCATGATGGAGAGCGTTGTCTCTGCAAATGGAACTGCACCGAGCGCAGCAATTCCTGGTTATCGCGTTGCAGGTAAGACAGGTACTGCTCAACGAGTTGATCCGATTACAGGTAAGTACAGCGGTTACACAGCATCATTTATTGGTTTCGCTCCAGCAGATAGCCCACGCTATGTCATCAACGTAACGCTGCAACGTCCACGCAATGGCCACTTTGGTGGATCACTCTGCGGTCCAGTTTTTAAGAAGGTTATGACATTTGTTCTCCAATCTGAGCACGTTGCACCAACTGGCACAAAGGTTCTTCCTGTCGCTCTCACACAGGCAGAGTTGAAGAGCTATAAGGCGACACAAGTGAGTGCGAAGAATTAAATGATCCGCCCATTCAATGAGTTCACGTACTCGCTCGAGGGCGCTGCTGAGTTGCTCAGTGCAGAGAAGGTAAATTTTAGTGAGCTCACTTTTGCTGGGATCACTCACGTTGACTCGGAGATTCAGCCAGGAGATATCTTCCTCGCCTTTCCAGGTGCGAAGGTCCATGGCGCCCAGTTCATTGCAGCGGCGAAAGAACGCGGTGCGGTAGCAGTTCTTACCAATCACGCTGGCGCTGCAATTTCAACGGAACTTCCGACACTTGTTGTAAATGATGTTCGAGAAGCAGGAGCAGCTCTCGCATCATCTTTCTATCGATCTCCGATTCGCGATATGCAGAGCATCGGAATAACCGGCACCAACGGTAAGACAACAGTTACAACCCTCCTCTTTCAGCTATTCACCGCAGTCGGCCGCGAGACTGGCCTCATTGGCACCGTAGAAACTCGCATTGGTGATGAAGTCATCAAGAGCACTCGCACGACACCTGAGGCTGCAGATCTACAGGCGCTAGCCGCTTCAATGCGCGAACGTCATATGCGCCACCTAGTTATGGAAGTTTCAAGTCACTCACTTGATCTCAAGAGAATGATTGGCTCTCACTTCTCCATCGTTGGATTTACAAACCTCTCGCAGGATCACTTAGATTTCCATAAAGATATGGAGAGCTACTTCAGCGCCAAGTCAAAGCTCTTCACTCACGAGTACGCAGATCTTGGATTTGTAAATATTGATGATGCCTATGGCGCGCGACTTTATGAGAGCAATTCAATTCCGATGGTTGCCTACTCCAGAAGTAATCCAAAGGCGACATGGCACTACACGCAGATCACACCAACCGAATCTGGTGCAGAGATTACGATGCGTGGAAAAGATGGAATCCTGATCGAGTCCCGTACGCCTATGCATGGTGGATTTAATCTCGATAACTTACTTCTTGCAGTTGCGATTGCATATGAATGCGGAATCGATCCTCTTGAAATTGCAGCAATCATTCCCTCAATGGTGGGCGCTCCTGGGCGCCTCGAAGCGGTAAACCTAGGTCAAAACTTTAAGGCCCTCGTTGATTACGCCCACTCTCCAGATGCTGTTATCAACGTCCTCGCTGCAGTTCGTGAATTCACATCGGGTCGAGTCATCGGAGTACTTGGCTGCGGAGGCGATCGCGATTCTTCAAAGCGTCCACTTATGGGTAAGGCGCTTGCCGAGATGTGTGAGATTGCAATTATGACGAGCGATAACCCACGTAGTGAGTCACCGGAGAGCATTTTGCGTCAGATGGTTGGCTCGGTAGAAATCTCTCAACCTTCACGCATTATCGAAGATCGCGCCGAGGCAATCTCCTATGCAGTATCGCTAGCAGCGCCTGGAGACACTGTCGTAGTGCTTGGCAAGGGACACGAGAGCGGGCAAGAGATCAACGGTGTGATTTCACCCTTTGATGATCGCCTTCATTTGGCTCAAGAGATTGAGGCGAAGAAATGATTTCAATGAAGGCGAGTGAAGTTGCATCCATTATCGGGGGAGTACTTCATGGAGATGATGTCGCAATCACTGCTCCAGCTTTCCTTTCATCTCGAGATTGCATTGAAGGATCGATTTTTCTAGCAATCAATGGCGCGAACGTTGATGGACATGATTTTGTCACAGATGCTTTTAAGAATGGCGCAGAATTAGCTCTCACAACTCATCCGGTCGCAGAGCGGTGCATAGTCGTAGATGATGTAACTCGCGCAATCAGCGCGCTAGCAGCTCACCTACGTAACGAACTTAAGGATTTGAAGGTAATCGGCATTACCGGTTCTCAGGGAAAGACTACGACTAAAGAGCTTCTCGCTGGAATCTTGAGCGCAGAGGGAGTGACGGTCTCCCCAAAGGGCAATAACAATAATGAACTTGGAGTTCCAATTACTCTCTTGCAGTGCACGAGAGAGACTGAATATTGCATCGTTGAGATGGGAGCGCGTCATCAAGGCGATATCGCCGCCCTTGCGACTATTGCAGCGCCACAGGTTGGAGTTGTTCTCAGGGTTGCAGCAGCTCATATTGGTGAGTTTGGTTCAATCGAAAAAATCGCAGAGACGAAGTCCGAGATGATTTCAACGCTCCACGAAGATGGAATTGCAATTCTCGGTCAATATGATGAGTACACACCGAAGATGACGTCACTCCACAAAGGCAAGACAATTTTCTTTGGGCAAGAGGCAAACTCAGAAGTACGTGCCACCGATATCGAACTTCGCGAGGGACGTCCACACTTCGATCTCGTGACTCCTGAGGGTCGCAGTACTGTGGCGCTTCGCCTCTATGGTGAACATCAGATCAGCAATGCACTTGCTGCTGCAGCTGTTGCACATGTTCTTGGAATTTCAACAGACCATATTGCTAGCGCGCTTTCAACTGCAGAGATTCACGCTCGTTGGCGCATGGAGGTCAAAGAGCTTCATGACCTCACCATCATCAATGATGCTTATAACGCGAGCCCCGATTCCATGGCGGCAGCGTTAAGAACGCTCGTACATCTCACGCAGGAGCGTGGCGGTGAATCATGGGCATTCCTTGGAAATATGCGCGAGCTCGGCGAGTCATCCCGACATGCACATGCAGAGATTGGCACCCTTGCCTCATCTCTCGGTGTTGATCATCTCATCACTGTGGGAGCGCCAGAATATGCAATCGAGATCGGTGAAAATTCTCAGATCTCTCTTCATATGTGTGCAGATAGGGCAGAGGCGCTGGCTTTTGCCGAGCATCTCAATCGAGGAGATGTTGTTCTCTGTAAGGCATCTCGATCGGATGGGTTAGAAGTTCTCGCAGAAAATATTGAAAAGTTTTGGATGTCGAAGATAGAGAGTGAAAAGGGAGTGGGCGAATGAGAGAGATTCTGATTGCAGGGGCCCTCGCGCTCTTCTTCTCACTCTTTGGCACTCCTTTGCTCATCAAGGCTCTTGCGCGTCGTGGCTACGGTCAATTCATTCGTGATGATGGACCTACCTCGCATCACACAAAGCGCGGAACGCCGACTATGGGCGGAATTATCATTATCTTCTCAGTTCTCGCTTCATATCTCATCGCCCACTTAGTCTCTGGCAACGCAATTAGCGTCTCTGCTCTCCTGATCTTAGGTCTCGTAGTTGCTATCGGTTTCGTTGGTTTCCTCGATGATTATATGAAGATCTCGCGCCAAAATTCAGGTGGCATTAGTGGCAAGCAGAAGATTCTTGGCCAAGTTATTGCTGCATCAATCTTTGGATACCTCGGACTTCAATTTGCCGACAAAGATGGCTACACACCTTTGAGTCTCCAGCTTTCGACAGTACGCGATACATCAATCACTCTCGGAGTCGTAGCTGTAGTTATTTGGATTGCATTTATGGTCACTGCCACAAGTAATGGAGTAAACCTCACAGATGGACTTGATGGTTTGGCAACCGGTGCTGCAGTCATGTCCTTTATTGCATTTGTTTTGATTGGCGTCTGGGAGTTCGGCCAAAGTTGTGCTGTTGTCGCAACGAATAATTGCTATCAGGTGCGTGACCCGCTCGACCTAGCTGTGCTCTCTGCAGCATTTGCGGGATCTTGTACCGGTTTCCTCTGGTGGAATGCATCTCCTGCAAAGATATTTATGGGCGATACAGGCTCACTCGCACTCGGTGCAGCTCTTGCTGGAATAGCGGCTTCACTTCGCATTCAACTTCTACTTATTCCTCTTGGCGGACTCTTTGTGATCATCACACTCTCTGTAGCGCTCCAAGTGATTTACTTCAAGGCAACAGGTGGAAAGCGCCTCTTTAAGATGGCCCCTCTTCATCACCACTTTGAACTTCTCGGGTGGGGACAAGTAACTGTAGTTCTGCGCTTCTGGATCATCGCCGGCCTCTGTGTAGCTATGGGGCTTGGACTCTTCTATGCAGATTGGGTTGTGGGTTAACCCAAATCGCCATGACTACATCTCCATATGCAACGTTGAGCGAGAAGCGCGTTCTCGTCGCGGGCGCCGGTGTTACAGGGCTCGCCGTTGCACGCGCACTTCAAAGTAGAGGCGCTGACGTTGCATTCACTGATGAGAAGGTCAGCGAGGTAGATGGATTTTCTATTTCTCTACCAGATCAAATTTCAATTCACGATTTCGATGCCCTGATGGTTTCACCAGGGTGGCGCGAAGATCATCCAATAGTTCTCGCTGCTCGAGAGCATGGCAAAGATATTCTCAATGAGATTGATTTTGCATTCTCTCTCAAGAGCGAATTTGCGCCACAGCAGAAGTGGTTAGCCCTCACAGGTACAAATGGAAAGACAACTACCGTGGAGATGGTCGCCCACATCCTTGCAACAGCCGGAATCAACTCTCGTGCATGTGGCAATGTAGGCACGACGGTCATTGAATCCGTTATGGCCCCCGAGAAATTTGATTACCTAGTGCTAGAACTTTCATCCTTTCAACTTCATTGGCTCCAAGATGCGCAATTCATCTCATCTGCGATTCTCAATATTGCCGATGACCATGTTGATTGGCATGGATCCTTCGATGCATACGCGCAAGACAAGATCTCGATTCTCGATAAATCCACTACAGCTGTTCTCAACGGAGATGATGGAGAGGTTGTAGGCCGGACCTCTCATTGGCTCGGGCGAAAGATTTTCTACTCACTCGATACTCCAGGACCCGGTGAACTCGGAGTTGTAGAAGAGCTCCTCGTGGATCGAGCATTTGTAGCAGATGTGCAAGAGGCTGCGCTCATTGCAGAGCTCACTGAGATTGTTCCAACGGTGCCACATCACATCTCTAACTCACTCGCCGCTGCAGGCTTAGCTTCTACTGTCGGAATCTCACGAGAGGTAATTCGCGAAGCGCTTAAGAGTTTTAAGCCAGGAAAGCATCGCATTGAAGAGATAGCGGTGCACAAAGGCATTAAGTGGATTGATGATTCGAAGGCTACAAATCCGCATGCAGCCGCAGCATCAATTCTCTCCAACTTCTCGGTGATCTGGATTGCCGGCGGATTAGCGAAGGGCGCTGCAATGGAGCCGCTCATCGATAGAACATGGTCTCGTCTGAAAGCTGCCATTTTGATTGGTGAAGACCGTGAATTAATAGCAAGCGCACTTCGTGAACGTGCACCTGAACTTCCAATTCACCTGATTGATCCACCTGTTGGATATCAGAAGGGGAGTGCGGAGAACACATTTATGGAGTCAATAGTCCGCTGTGCAGCAAGCCTTTCAAAGGAGGGCGATGCCGTTCTTCTCGCGCCTGCATGTGCCTCAATGGACCAATTCATCTCTTATGGCGATCGCGGAGATCGCTTCGCATCAGCGGTAAAGGAAGTAGTGATCAATGCCCACTAAATCAGCCCAGAGAACTCGCTTCCTGAATAACCCGGTAAATCATTTCTATATGATGATTATCAGTACATCAATTCTTGTTGTACTCGGGCTCATCATGGTCTTCTCCGCATCATCGATCCATGCAATCGATACCAAGGGATATGCATTTGCCGTTGCCTTGCGTCAGTTCATCTTCCTTCTTGCCGGAGTGCCGATTGCAATCTTTCTGGCGAGCCGTCCAGTAGAACAGTGGAACCGTCTTGCGAAGGCGGGACTTCTCCTCTCGCTGATTCTTGTCACAATCGTGATGATTCCCGGCGTAGGTAAAGAGGTAAATGGAAATAGAAATTGGATTGATCTCAAAGTTGTCGATATCCAACCTGGTGAATTTACAAAGTTTCTTCTCATTCTCTGGGCTTCATATCTCTTGGCAAAGAAGGAGTCGCTTCAGAAGACTCGCTTCAATGTCATCGCTCTTCTTGCACCAGGTTTCTTTCTGGTAATTCTTGGAATTCTTCGAGGCCACGATCTCGGCACCGCTGCAGTAGTGGCTGCTATTTTCTCAGGTTTACTCTTCGTATCAGGTCTTGATCTTCGAAAGATGGGAACGGTTGCTGCAGTTCTCTTCGCAGGTTTGGCAATTGGAATCGTCACTTCTGATTATCGACGCGCGCGCTTTCTCGTCTTCCTCAATCCCTTTGCTCCAGATGATTACAAGAACATTGGTTGGCAGCCAGCACACAGCCTCCTAGGACTTGCAACAGGTGGGCTCTTTGGAGTTGGCCTCGGTGGTAGTCGTCAGAAGTGGGGCAATCTCCCTGAGGCACATACTGACTTTATCTACTCTGTCATTGGTGAAGAGCTCGGGCTTGTAGGAACCCTCGGAGTTCTCATTCTCATAGGAACCTTGGTCTACTCGATCTTTAGAATCGCTCTCAGAGCGCGCGATCCATTCTCGCGATATGTATGTGCCGGAGTCGCATGTTGGATCGGAATTCAAGCAATTCTTAATATCGGAACGGCAATTAGCGTCCTTCCAGTTGTAGGTGTGACCCTTCCGCTTGTGTCGTATGGCGGATCTGCACTGCTCACGACAATATGCGCCCTAGGCTTTGTGGCAGGAGTAGCCCTTCGGGATAAAGATGTTTCTAAGGAACTCGTTCGCCGTTTTGCAAAGAAGTAGGGAGTAGCTAGTTTCAATGAAGATTCTCCTTGCTGGCGGTGGAACTGCAGGTCACGTTGAACCTGCTCTCGCCGTCGCTCGAGCTTGGAAAGTAGCTCGCCCCGACGATGAGATTGCTTTTATCGGCACGTCATCTGGGTTAGAGAATTCGCTCGTTCCAGCAGCGGGATTTCTACTTCACCATATTCCGAAGGTGGCAATTGCCAGAACGTTATCTCCATCGCTTCTTAAAGTCCCTTTCCAATTAGCGTCATCCATCAATCGCACATGCAAACTCCTTAAAGGCGTTGATTGCGCGATTGGTTTCGGGGGATATGTATCAGCTCCTCTCTACATTGCTACGGCAATTACACGTACTCCACTTGTGATCCATGAACAGAATGCACGCCCAGGATGGGCTAATCGCCTTGGTGCTCGTCTGACCAACCACCTTGCAATCAGTTACGAAGTGAATTCATCTCTCTTCTCGAAGGCCGAGCTCACAGGACTTCCCCTTCGAGCAGATGTAGTTGAGGCGCTTGATAAGGCGAGCTCCAATTGGCGTACAGCTCGCGCCGATGCAAAGCGCGAGATTTCATCGCGCTATGGACTCAGTCCTGTGCAACCACTTGTCTTTATCTTTGGTGGCTCACAAGGATCGCAGGCAATCAATGCCGTTATCGCGCAATCGCGATCTACATTTGAATCACGGGGAATTTCGATTCTCCATGGAGTTGGAAAGAACAATGCTCTCCCTGAGAGCACTTCTCACTATCGTGCACTGAATTACATCGACGATATGGCGCTCTGCTATCTCGCTGCTGATTTACTTATTTCACGAAGTGGCGCGGTCACTTGCGCAGAGGCGACAGCCCTTGCTCGTTACTCGCTCTTTATCCCGCTTCCCGTTGGAAATGGTGAACAATCGCTCAATGCTCGCGCACTAGTGCAATCGGGGCGTGCTCAAATAATCGATCAGAGCGCCTTCACTCCAGAGTGGCTTGATACACACATCTCCGATCTCTTAAAAGAAAGTGGCAACCGCCCCGATGAGGCTGATGCAAGTGGAGCGGGTGCTGTAGATAAGATAGTGAAAATTATCGAGAGAGCTGTAGGAATCTAATGAGCGCCCCAGTTACGACCGCCTTTGCTGGCGAGTCATTTGCGGGAAAGAAGATTCACTTTATTGGAATCGGCGGCTCGGGAATGAGCGGACTTGCTCGAATCGCTCTCGCAGATGGCATCGCAGTCTCAGGGTCAGACTCAAAAGATTCAACTGTGCTCACCGCGCTCGGAGCGCTCGGTGCAACAATCTATAAATCACATGAGGCGAGCAACGTCGATCAGGCAGATGTAGTTATCTACTCAACCGCTATCTCTGCTCAGAATCCAGAGATCGTTCGAGCAATTGAGCGTTCAATTCCAATCATGACTCGTGCGAAAGCGCTAGCTCTCTTGATGCATGGACTTACAAGTATCGCCATTGCTGGCACGCACGGAAAAACGACTACCTCTTCGATGGCAACAGTTGCCTTTCAAGCATGCGGCGCCGATCCTTCATTTGCGATAGGTGGAACGCTCACTGCATCTGGCTCAAACGCTCATCGTGGCACTGGTGAATTCTTTATCGCCGAAGCCGATGAATCTGATGGATCTTTCGTTGCCTATCATCCTCGCGCTGCAATCGTGACAAATGTTGAACATGATCACGTTGACTTCTTCGAGACTGAAGCCGAGGTAGTTCAGGTCTTTAAGAATTTTGCGGAGACGATTCCTGCAAATGGCGCTCTTATCTACTGCAAAGACGATCCTGGCTCACGTGCCCTGGGGGAGAGCGTTACCAATTGCGCAACCTATTCTTATGGCGAAGATAATTCTTCTGATCTCAAAATTGATCAGATTGAGTTGAGCGCTACCGGATCTCGTGGGCGAGCAATCTGGAAGGGCACGGTCGTCGGCATTATCGAGCTCCAGGTGCCCGGAAAACATAATCTTCTCAATGCGGCAGGCACTCTCGCCCTTGCGCTCGTATTCGACCTTAATATTCCTGCATTCCTAGGCGGACTTCATTCTTTTAGAGGAGCGGGACGACGCTTTGAACTTAAAGCTACAGTCAATGGAATTCGCATCATCGATGATTATGGACATCACCCAACCGAGATCACCGTCACTCTTGAAGCAGCTCGCCGTTATGCAGATACAGGCAGAGTATTAGTCATCTTCCAGCCTCATCGCTACACACGTACTCAAGCCTTTCTCGATCAATTTGCAACATCTCTCGACGTTGCAGATGATGTCACTCTCCTTGAAATCTACGCCGCAAGTGAGAAGCCAATTCCAGGTGTGAGCGCCGAGCTCATCGCAGAGAAGATGCACCATGGAATCTATCTTCCAAATTTTGTAGAAGCCTCAGAGAGAATTGTTGAGATTGCAAAGCCTGGCGATGTAATCCTCACCCTTGGAGCAGGGGATGTAAATTCACTCGCACCAATCATCGCTGATGGACTCACCCGTCGGTTCGGTTAACTCAACGATGCACAAGCGCAACCGAGCGATTGCACTCGCTGCAGTAATTTTCTCCGGGCTGGTCTATCTATTCGCCTGGTCACCAGTATTTACCGTGAGAAGTATTGAGACAGCGGGAATCCCGGCGGAAGTTTCGAGCCAATCAATCGTTGCTCGCTCGCACATTCTTATCGGCGCCAAGCTTTCTCGTATAGAACCGAGGGCAGCTGAAAAAGCTTTAAGTGAGCTTTCATGGATCAAGAAGGCTTCGGTCTCACGTAATTGGCTTAGCGGAAAAGTTGTCGTCACAATTACTCCGCGCATAGCAGTCGGGCTATATAAAGGAAAAGCTATCGATCGAGAAGGAGCCATCTTTGAACTCCCTGGATCTACTCCACAAGGCTTACCGATTGTCTCTGCCTCGACTCCAGAGCTCGGACTTAGTGCGATCTCGCTCTTCACTGATCTCACCGCCGATATTCGCGAAAATCTCATCTCTTTGAGCGCCACGAATGAGAGCTCGATTTCTTCATGGCAAAAATGGGAGGGACGCACAATCAAAGTGATGTGGGGAAGTGCTGACCAAGTAGATCTTAAAGTCAGTGTTCTAAAGGCTCTATTGGCACAACCGGAAAATAAAGCAATTAGAAGAGTTGATCTCTCTGCACCACATGCACCTATAGTGAAGTAAATTGATCGGAAGAAACTCTCTATAGAAGGTAGAGGTATTTCTTCGTGTTGGTTTTTGATTAGCGCCGTACAAGGACATACCTTGCCACCATCAAAGTGAATAGAAATGTAACTCTCAATCGGGGGTTTACAGTTCTTAAGGAGGCACAGGGTGGCTGCACCACAGAATTATCTCGCCGTAATTAAGGTCGTCGGTATCGGCGGTGGCGGAGTTAATGCGATCAATCGCATGATTGAAGTTGGACTCAAAGGTGTTGAGTTCATTGCAATCAATACAGATGCACAACATCTCTTGATGAGTGATGCAGATGTGAAGCTTGATATCGGTCGCGCTTCTACAAAGGGTCTCGGTGCAGGCGCTGCACCAGAGAAGGGTCGACAGGCAGCTATCGATCACACAGAAGAGATTGAAGAAATTCTTCGTGGCGCAGATATGGTCTTCGTAACTGCAGGTGAAGGTGGCGGAACCGGTACAGGTGGCGCACCAATCGTTGCAAAGATTGCACGCGACCTAGGCGCTCTCACTATCGGTGTTGTTACACGTCCATTCTCATTTGAAGGAAAGATTCGTTCACGACAGGCAGAAGAAGGAATCGAAGCTCTTCGCGAACATGTAGACACTCTCATTGTTATCCCTAATGATCGCCTACTTGCAATTTCAGATCGCAACATCACAGCGATGGATGCATTTAAGAGTGCAGATCAGGTACTTCTCTCTGGCGTTCAAGGAATTACGGAGATCATCACACAGCCTGGTTTGATTAACCTCGACTTCGCAGATGTGAAGACCGTTATGACTGATGCCGGTTCTGCTCTTATGGGAATCGGTTCAGCTCGTGGAGACAATCGCGCTGCTCGCGCAGCGGAGCTTGCGATTTCAAGTCCACTACTTGAGGCTTCAATCGATGGCGCAATGGGCGTTCTTCTCTCAGTAGCTGGTGGCTCTGATCTAGGCCTCTTTGAGATTAATGAGGCATGTGAGCTCGTACAGGCTGCTGCTCATCCTGATGCTCGCATCATCTTCGGTACAACGATTGATGATGCTCTCGGTGATGAAGTTCGCATCACAGTTATTGCTGCAGGTTTCGCCGGCGGAGAGCCTAAGAAGGTTGAGATGCCAACAATCAACGCGGCAACTCTCGGTGGCGTAGCTGATCCGATCCCATCAAATGATCCGCTCTCAGTGGCTCTTGATCTCGATAACTCAGCCCCTCGTAAGCGCATCACATTCGAAGAGATGGTCTCTGAAGATGAAATTGATGTTCCAGACTTTATGAAATAAGTAATAAAGCTCTTCATGGCTACTCGCTTTACCAAACGCACCGGAGGCGTAAGCCACGGTGCGTTTGCATCTCTCAACCTGGGTACACATGTGGGGGATTCTCTCGATGATGTACTTAAGAATCGCGAGATTGTTTCTGCAACCGTTGGTCCAACTCAATATATGAATCAGGTTCACGGTGACCGAATTGCACTGATTGAAGAAGTCACCGATGAGATACCCACGGCAGATGCGCTTGTCACTGGAATTCCAGGAATATCTTTGGCAGTGATGGTTGCAGATTGCATTCCACTGCTCTTAAAATCAAAAGAGTCGGTTGCAGCAGTTCATGTGGGGCGTCGCGGTCTGACTAATGAGATTACGAGAAAGACTCTCTCGCTCATGAGAGATATGGGCGCTTCACAGATTACTGCAATCATCGGACCTGCAATCTGTGGAAGTTGTTATGAGGTCTCGGAAGATATCTATAACGATGTCATTGCCTCACATCCCTTTGCTCAATCGAAGACTTCACATGGCAGCTTTGCTCTTGATCTACCCGCTGCCGTGAGATCAGTATTAAGCGATGAAGGTGTTGCAATCGTCAATAAATTCGAATGCACTGTTGAAAACCCAGAACTCTTCTCCTATCGTCGCGACGGAGTCACTGGGCGCCAAGCAGGAATAATCTCCCTATGAGCTCTCGCAGAGAAGAACTAGAGCGAAACCTTCGATCGGTTGAAGATGAGGTTCGCCCATTCGCGCCAACTCTGATTGTCGTAACAAAGACATATCCAATCTCGGATGTAGAAATACTTTACGAGCTGGGAGTACGTAATTTTGGAGAGAACCGGAGCAGTGAAGGGCTAGAAAAGTCATCGTCGGTAACTGCGAGATGGCACTACCAAGGCGAGATTCAAAGTAAGAAGCTCCGTGAGATTTCAACATGGTCTTCATGCATCCATTCCCTCGATAATCTCGAACATGGTGTGAAGCTCAACCGCATTATCGAGGGGGAGGGGCGCACGCTCGATACATTTCTTCAGCTCTCACTCGATGGGGATCCTTCGCGCGGAGGCCTGCCTCAAAGAGAACTCCTCGCACTCGCTGAGGGAATTGCTGACCTTCCTCAGATAAACCTCCTCGGAATGATGTGTGTGCCACCAGTATCTATGGATGTAGATGCTGCTTTTGCGGCTATCGCAGATATCCATCAGGGATTCATCGCTCAATTCCCAGAGGCGAATTCACTCTCTGCCGGTATGAGCGGTGATTACATCTCCGCCCTCAACCACGGTGCGACACATATTCGAGTGGGGAGCAAAATCCTCGGCTCACGCCAGTACCACTAGTAACCTTCGACCTATGTCAGCACTTAATAAGATGATGGGCTTCCTTGGTCTAGTAGATACAGATGAAGAGACCAACGTTCCGCAGGTTCCCGTAAAGCCGGTAGAGCCACGTCCGATTACTTCTCGTCGTTCTGAGCCAACAGGTGTCACTGTTGTCCGTACGCATCACGAAGTTGTCGAAGAGCCATTTATTGAAGAGAGCGCTTCTTACAATATCGTCACACTTCAACCGCGCTCATATTCAGAGGCGCGCAAGGTTGGCGAGTACTACCGTGAAGGCAATCCAGTAATTATCAACCTTGATGATATGGAAGAGTCAGAGCGCAAGCGCCTCGTGGACTTTGCATCTGGTCTCGTCTTTGGTCTCCATGGCCGCATCGAGCGCATTAGCTTGAAGGTATTCCTTCTCTCACCAGCTAATGTCAACGTCAGCAATGAAGATCGCACTGCTGCACAAGCTGTCTTCTACAACCAGAGCTGATTTCTCAATAATGTTTCTTCAGAACGCGCTTCTGCAACTTCTCTCACTCTTCAAGATTGCGCTCTTTCTGCGCATCATCATTGATTACATCAGAATGTTTGCGCGCTCATGGAGGCCAAATACCTTTGTATTGGGCATCTTCGAAATCATTTACACAATTACAGAGAAGCCAATGGCATTTGTTCGACGCTTTATCCCACCGCTACGTCTCGGTGGGGTTGCGCTCGACCTCTCATTTATCGTGCTCTTGATCGCAATTAACTTGCTTCAAGCAGTTGTCATTGCAGTTCTTTAAGCCTTACTAATCTTAAAGACCAATCCAAGCTCTGCATCTTCAGTAATCAGAGATGCATCGCGAACAATCGATGTCGCAAGAACTTCTTCACCGATATGGGCAACGCCTGATTCAATAGTTGCAATATGTTCGGCTGTTGCATTCCATGCGATCGTGATGCGATCAGAGATATCAAAACCATCGCTCTTGCGACGCTCTTGAATTGCGCGGATGACTTCACGAATATTTCCTGAAGCAATCAGGGCTGGTGTGAGTTCGAGGTCAAGGGCAACGCTCTCGCCATCGTGACTTGCAACCATCCAACCGCTCTTAGGGACCTCGGTAACAACGAGATCTTCCAGGGTGATTTCATACTCACCGAGCGTGCTTGAGGCATGTGTACGTAGCTCTTTCACGAGAGAGACAGCATCAGCTGCTGAAATCAACTTCGCCACATCCTGAACTGATTTACCGTACTTGGCACCTAGTGATTTGAAGTTTGCCTTGATGGAGACATCAACGAGATCTCCATCGGCATCTGCAATATCTGCAAGGTCTAGAACATTGAGCTCATCTGAGATCTGTTCTTTCATCTCTGGTGGCAAAGTTGACCAACCAGATGCAGAGATGAGAGCGCGCTGAAGTGGTTGGCGGATCTTTACACCTGATTCAGCGCGTGCCGAACGGCCAAGTTCAACGACTCGGCGAGTCATTGCAACCTGCTTATTAAGTTCAGGATTAATGAGCGCCATATCTGCGACAGGGAAATCGGTGAGGTGGACAGAGGTGGAGGCCTCTGGGTTTGCAACTCTGACTAACTCTTGCCAAGTCTGTTCGGCGATAAATGGAACCATTGGAGCAAGTAACTGAGTAAGAGTGGTGATGCACTCATGGAGAGTTGCGAGAGCTGCAACATCTCCATCCCAGAAGCGGCGACGCGAGCGTCGTACATACCAGTTTGAGAGATCATCAATAAATGTTGCAAGCGCCTTACCTGCAGCCTGTGAATCAAACTCGCTATATGCCTTATCTACTTCTACAACTAGCGAATTGAGTTCACTCAGAATCCACTTATCCATGGTCGAGCGATCTGCAACTGCAGGGCTCTGGCTTAGCGTGAACTCTGATGCCTTTGCATAAAGGGCATGGAAAGAGATTGTGTTCCAGTATGTAAGGAGAGTCTTTCTGATGACATCAGAGATGGCATCGTGGCCAACGCGACGTGATGCCCATGGTGAACCTGCTGCAAGCATGTACCAACGCACAGCATCAGCACCGTGTTGATCCATCAGCGCCATTGGCTCAAGAACATTTCCAAGGTGCTTACTCATCTTGCGACCATCCTTATCAAGGATGTGGCCGAGGCAGAGAACGTTCTCATATGAACTCTCATCAAAGACGAGGGTTCCAATTGTCATCAAGGTGTAGAACCAACCACGAGTCTGGTCGATCGCCTCGCAGATAAAGTCAGCAGGATAGGCGGCCTTAAACTTTTCAACAGAGCCTTCCTTATGTGGATAGCCCCACTGTGCAAATGGCATAGAACCTGAGTCATACCAGCAGTCGATAACCTCTGGAATACGAACCATCGTCAAATCACACTCAGCACAGGCAAAGGTAATGTCATCAACGAATGGACGATGCGGATCAAGGTTTGAAAGCTCTTGACCGGCTAGCGCCCCAAGTTCCTTGAGCGATGAGATGCAAATTTCATGTTTATTCTCGCATCGCCAGATTGGAAGGGGAGTACCCCAGAATCGATTACGTGAAAGCGCCCAGTCAATGTTATTTGTAAGCCAATCGCCGTAGCGACCTGTCTTAATTGTTTCAGGGAACCAATTGGTCTTCTCATTTTCGCGAAGGAGCGCATCCTTGATTGACGTTGTGCGGATGTACCACGATGGCTGTGCGTAATAGATAAGTGCAGTGTGGCAGCGCCAGCAATGTGGATATGAGTGCTCATATGGCTGGTTCTTATAGAGCGCACCATTTGCTTTGAGCTCCTTTACCAAAGGCTTATCGGCATCCTTAAAGAAGAGACCTCCAACGACTGGAACATCTCCAAGGAAGTGGCCATCTGCAGCAACAGGATTAACAACTGGAAGCCCATATGAGCGGCACACCTGTAAGTCATCGGCACCGAAGGCAGGAGCTTGATGAACAAGTCCTGTTCCATCTTCAGTTGTTACATATGTTGCAAGAACAACAAAGTGAGAATCAGGAATTTCGATGTAATCGAAGGGGCGCTTATATGTAACGCGCTCTAACTCTGTTCCCTTAAAACGCTTAAGGATTTCATGCTCGCCTGCAACGGATGAGAGAAGCGCTTCAGCAACCACGAGTACCTCTGAAGATTCTTCAACAGTTGTACGTACGGCGACATAGTCCACATCAGGGTGCGCTGCGACAGCGGTATTAGAGACAAGAGTCCATGGAGTCGTTGTCCATACAAGAAGTGATGCGTTGAGTTCTACCAATTCACGGCTTGTGATGGGGAAGCGAACGAAGACAGAAGGATCTACGACAGTTTCATATCCTTGAGCAAGCTCGTGATCGGAAAGACCTGTACCGCAACGTGGACAGTACGGTGCAACTCGATGATCCTGAACGAGGAGACCCTTCTTCCAAATTTCAGAGAGCGACCACCAGACTGATTCAACATATTCAGGAGCCATCGTCCAATAGGCCTGATCGAAATCAACCCAGAAGCCCATTCGCTCTGTCATCTTTGTAAATGCATCGACGTGACGAGTTACAGAGCTCTTGCACTTATCGTTAAATTCGGCGATTCCATATTTTTCGATATCGCCCTTGCCTGAGAAGCCGAGCTCTTTCTCGACTGCGATCTCAACTGGAAGGCCGTGACAATCCCAACCTGCCTTACGTGAGACGTACTTACCCTTCATCGTCTGATAACGAGGGAATACATCCTTAAATACACGCGCCTCAATATGGTGTGTACCTGGCATACCGTTTGCAGTAGGAGGGCCTTCATAGAAAGTCCAAGGTTCACCCTGAGCGCGAGCTTCTAAGCTCTTCTCAAAGATATTCTCTTCTTGCCAAAATTTTAAAATGGAGTGCTCCATCGCAGGCAGATCGATCTGCGGCGCAATTGCATTAAACATTGGTGGGAAATTTGTTGTATCAGTCATGTCCATCTCCATCTCATCAATCGAAATGGAGGGACGAGCTATTTCGCTCGCGGTACCACCCGCCTTGCAGAGCCATCAAGGCCCTGCCACTTTTCTTACCTCGCACGGTTAGCTCTACGCACTTCCCTTAGCCTTAAGCTAGAGGAGCTTCTTCTAACTGGCTCCGAGGTGATCGCCTCTTCATAGCCAACTTCGTGTGATTCTTCGCCAGAGTCTAAACCATCAACGCTCGTTGACCACTTTCTATGCGTGGCGCAGTTGGCGAGCGGGGGTAAATAGGCATAAGGTGCGCGGCGTGCCAGCAAAGAATATTGCCCAGAAGCTCCTGAAGAAGGCGAAGCCTGCTGCAAAGAAGGCAGCTCCAGTAAAGAAGGCAGCTCCCGCCAAGAAAGCGGCTCCGGTAAAGAAGGCAGCTCCAGCCAAGAAAGCGGCTCCGGTAAAGAAGGCAGCTCCAGTTAAGAAGGCCGCTCCCGCAAAGAAGGTTGCAGCTGCAAAGAAAGTTACTGAAATTAAGAAGGCGCCTGGTCGTCCATTTCCATCAAAGGTAGGAAAGACAACTCTAACCGTTGATGAGAAGTCTCAGACCGTCTCAGTTGCAACAGTTGTTGCACCACAAGCTGCCGTAGTAGTTGAAGAGCGTCGTTTAGTAATGCCGCCTCCACCACGCCCAGTCAAGAGCGGAAAGAAGATTGCACCGCTCAAGCCACTCAAGGCTGCTCCAACACCAGTGACTGCAGATGCTGGCGAAGCAGCATGGTCTGCCGCTGAATTGAAATCAATTCGCGCAGAGCTCTCTAAGGATTTAATTCGTCTTCAAGCAGAGCTTGCAACAATCGAAGCCGAGATGGATGACTTGATTGCAGATGCCGGCGACGGTGCAGGCGATGATCAAGCAGATTCAGGAACAAAGACTTTCGAACGCGAACACGAGATGTCACTTGTTTATAACGCGCGCGACATGGTTCTTCAGACAGAGCGCGCTCTCAGCCGCATTGATAATAAGACTTATGGAAACTGCGAAGTATGTGGCTCTCCGATTGGAAAAGCTCGCCTTCAGGTATTTCCTCGCGCAACTCTCTGCATGATCTGTAAGCAGAAAGAAGAGCGGCGCTAAAGTGCGCCGAACTTCTTTACTTCAGCGCCTCTTCTCACTTGCCTGCTTAATTTGGGCGCTCGATTTCCTTACCAAGAATTGGGCGATCGCAAATCTCTCATCCTCACCTCGAAGAGTTATCGGCTCACTTCTTCAATTCACACTCCTTCGAAATCCTGGCGCAGCATTTAGTATGGCGACAGGTTTCACCATCATCTTTACATCGATCTCAATCGGTGTTGCAATTTTCATTGCTCGTTTCGCATCGAAGATCACTTCACCATGGTGGGCATATGTAGCTGGCTTAGTTCTTGGGGGAGTCTTAGGAAACCTCACCGATCGCATCTTCCGTGAGCCTGGATTCCTCTATGGCCACGTTATTGATTGGATCGAACTGCCACATTGGCCGGTCTTTAACCTCGCAGATTCAGCGATCTTTGTAGCCGCTGGAATCGCTATCCTTCTCACAACACGCAATATCTCACCAACAGGAAAATCAACGAGAGAATAACAAGGAAAATAATGAGTAGAGAACACCGTACGCTCGTCGTGCCTGAAAGCGTTGCTGGCGAACGTATCGACAGCGCGCTTACCCGTGTTCTCGGCCTCTCCCGTACCTCTGTTGTAAAGCTCCTGGAAGAGGGAGATATTCGCAGCAACAATAAGCCGATTACTAAATCTGAACGCGTTACAACCGGCCAGGTAATCGATGTCTTAATGCCAGAAGAGATTAATACAGATCCAATTCCACCGACGCCTTTAGAGGGCCTCTCCATTATCTATAACGATGATGAGATTGTCGTCGTTGATAAGCCGGTCGGATGTGCTGCACACCCTGCTCCGGGATGGACGGGTCCAACTGTCATTGGCGCCCTTATTGCTGCTGGTTACACGATCTCTACCAGTGGTCCCGCAGAACGTTCCGGAATTGTTCATCGCCTCGATGCAGGTACAAGCGGCCTCATGATTGTTGCTAAGACCGACCGCGCATATCTCAAGCTAAAAGATATGTTTCGCGATCATGATGTTGAGAAAACTTATCACGCACTTGTCCAGGGACATATGGATCCATCAGAGGGAACAATCGATGCACCTATCGATCGCCACCCAACACAGGATCACCGTTTCGCTGTAGTGGCAGATGGAAAAGAGAGCATTACTCATTACGAGGTAATCGAGTTCTATCGCTCTGTCTCCATGGTTAAAGTTGAACTCGAGACAGGTCGCACTCATCAGATTCGCGTCCACTTCTCAGCACTTGGCCATCCGCTTGTCGGAGATACGACATATGGCGCAGATCCGGTCTTGGGTAAGTCACTCGCCATGCGTCGACCATGGCTGCACGCACTGGAACTTCGCTTTAACCATCCCGTCAGTGGCGAAGCTCTCGTTCTGAGCGCTCCATATCCACCTGACCTTCAGGCTTCTCTCGCCTTGTTATCGGAGGCGGTTCTCCCATAAAGGGATAAGTAGGGGATAAGGTGCTCCCATAATGTCATCTGAAGATCAATCAGCTTCACGGGCATCGACGCAAGACTCCTTTGTACATCTACATGTACATACCGAGTACTCGATGCTCGATGGTGCCGCGCGCGTAGGCGAACTCGTTAAAGAAGTTGCCCGCCAAGAGATGCCGGCTATCGCGATGACAGATCACGGAAATGTCTTCGGCGCATTTGATTTCTATAAGCAGGCAACTAAAGCGGGCGTTAAGCCCATTATCGGTATCGAAGCCTATGTAGCTCCTGAATCGCGTCACGATAAGAAGCGCGTGCAATGGGGCGATGGCGGCGAAGACGATGTCTCTGGTGGTGGCGCATATACCCACATGACAATTTTGGCTGAAAATAATCAAGGCCTCGGCAATCTCTTCAAGCTCTCATCTCTTGCCTCACTTGAAGGTTATTACTACAAGCCACGTATGGATCGAGAGCTCTTAAGTAAGTATGCAGATGGCTTGATTGCAACAACAGGGTGTCCAGGTGGAGAGATTCAAACCCGACTACGTATGGGCAAATATAAAGAGGCGCTTCGTGCAGCTAGTGATTACCGAGATATCTTCGGTGCGCAGAACTTCTTCCTTGAGTTGATGGATCACGATATCGATATCGAAAATCGCGTCAAAGCAGATTTGATGAAGCTCGGTAAAGATCTGAAACTTCCACTCCTTGCAACCAATGATCTCCACTACACACACCATGAAGATGCCGATGCTCATGCCGCTCTGCTCTGTGTGCAATCGGGATCAACCTTGGCAGATCCGAAGCGATTTAAATTTGATAATTCAGAGTTCTATGTAAAGACCGCCGCACAGATGCGCGAGCTCTTTAAAGATACTCCCGATGCATGCGATAACACCTTGCTGATTGCTGAACGTTGCAATGTCACTTTGCGCGAAGGTGAAAACTTGATGCCTCGTTTTGAGGTGCCGAAGGGTGAAACGGAAGATTCTTGGTTGCGCTCTGAATCCTTACGTGGACTCCAGGAAAAGCTGGGTGATCGGCTTACAGAGGAGCATTCCAAGCGCTTAGATTATGAACTCGGCGTAATGATCACGATGGGCTTCCCGGGTTACTTCCTTGTTGTTGCTGACCTTTGTAATCATGCAAGAAAAGTTGGCATCCGTGTAGGTCCTGGTCGTGGATCTGCTGCAGGTTCTCTCGTTGCCTATGCACTTGGAATTACCGGACTTGATCCCATCGAACACGGCCTGCTCTTCGAGCGATTCCTTAATCCAGAACGTATCTCTATGCCGGATATCGATCTCGACTTCGATGAACGTCGCCGCGCAGAGATGATTCGATATGCAACAGAGAAGTACGGTGAAGATCGCGTGGCCCAGATCATCACCTACGGAACAATTAAGTCAAAGCAAGCGCTGAAAGATTCAACCCGAGTTCTCGGATACCCATATGCAATTGGTGAGAAGTTAACAAAGGCACTTCCGCCATCTGTTATGGGTAAGGACATCACTCTCGGTGGCGTCTTCGATCCAAAGGATTCTCGCTACGGCGAAGCAGGCGAGTTTCGCCAGCTTTATGAGAGCGATGTTGATTCTAAGCGCGTGGTCGATCTTGCAAAGGGTCTTGAAGGCTTGAAGCGCCAGTGGGGAGTCCACGCAGCAGGCGTGATTCTCTCGCGCGATCCATTGCTTGATGTCATTCCAATCCATCGCCGCGAATCAGATGGCTCAATCATTACCCAATTTGATATGGGTGCCTGTGAGGCAACCGGCCTTCTCAAGATGGACTTCCTTGGACTTCGAAATCTCTCAGTCCTCGATGACACTCTTGCAAATATTAAAGAGAATCAAAATATCGATGTAGTTCTTGAAGATCTCCCACTTGCAGATCAGAAGACCTTCGAACTTCTCTCACGTGGAGATACTCTCGGCGTATTCCAGCTCGATGGTGGCGGAATGCGCTCCCTTCTTCGCGCAATGTCACCTGACTCTTTTCAAGATATCTCTGCGGTGATTGCGCTCTACCGTCCAGGGCCGATGGGTGAGAACTCGCATAATGATTACGCCGATCGCAAGAACGGTCGTAAGAAAGTTGAACCAATCCACCCCGAGCTCTCTGAAGCGTTACAGAATATTTTGGGCGATACCTACGGTTTGATCGTCTACCAAGAACAAGTAATGGCGATTGCACAAAAGGTTGCAGGCTTTACCCTCGGACGCGCAGATCTCTTGCGTAAGGCGATGGGTAAGAAGAATAAGGAGATCCTCGATAAGGAGTACGTCCCATTCGAAGCCGGCATGAAGGCAAATGGATTCTCCGAGGTTGCTATCAAGCGCCTCTGGGAAGTTCTGATCCCATTCTCTGATTACGCATTTAACCGGGCTCACTCTGCAGGATATGGAGTTGTCTCTTTCTGGACTGCTTATCTCAAGGCGAACTTCCCAACTGAATATATGGCAGCACTTCTCACATCGGTTCGCGATGATAAAGATAAGTCAGCTCTCTATCTCTCAGAATGCCGTCGCATGGGCATCAAGGTCTTGCCGCCAGATGTCAATGAATCTAATGCCGAGTACACACCTCGTGGTCGAGATATTCGCTTTGGTCTTGCTGCAATCCGAAACGTTGGCGAAGGCGTTGTTGCATCGATTAAGGCATCGCGAACCACTAAGGGAAACTTCACATCATTTGGAGATTTCTTAGCGAAGGTAGATGCGCAAGTCTGCAATAAGAAGACGATTGAATCGCTCATCAAGGGTGGAGCCTTTGATGAGCTGAAACATCCTCGTAAAGGTTTGATGACAATTCACCTCGAGGCGATTGACTCGGTGATCGAAACCAAGCGCGCAGAGGCTATTGGTCAATTTGATCTCTTCGGGGGAGAGACTGCATCAGATATGGCGGGTCTTGAAGTCGAGATTCCTCAGAGCGAGTGGGATAAATCAACGCTCCTTGCATTTGAACGAGAGATGCTCGGGCTCTATGTTTCAGATCATCCGCTTCTAGGCGTTGAGCATGTCTTGCGCTCACATACCGATATGTCCATCAGCCAGCTCCTCGATGAAGGAGTTCCAGATGGCATGGTCACAGTGGGTGGATTGATTACCGGTGTTCAACGTAAAGTTTCTCGTAATGGCGATTCATGGGCTGTTGTAAATATTGAAGATCTTGAAGGCTCAATTGAAGCTCTCTTCTTCTCAAAGACCTACAACCAATACGCACTCTCTCTTACTGAAGATCGTGTAGTAGTAATCCGAGGTCGATTCTCACGCAGCGACGAGCAGGTGCGCTTCACTGCGATGGAGATGTCGATGCCAGATATCACCAGCGGTCCCACTGGACCTCTTCTCATCTCACTTCCTGCAGCCCAAGTGACGCCACCTATCGTTGAACGCATGAAAGAGATTCTCAAATCTCACCCTGGAAAGCGTGAAGTCCATCTCCATGTTGTCGATACGCAAAAATCAACTGTGCTAAAGGTCGATGCTCACGTCACTGCGTCCCCTAGTTTGAGCGCTGATCTCAAGGCAATCTTGGGACCAGATTGCATCGTTCGCGGCTAATCGCGTCGCATCAGGGCGCACTCGCAACGTAGAATAGGCACATGTTGCGTCGCGTCGATCTCCGAGGAAAGCACCTCACCAAGGATCAATATCAGCGCGAGCTCCCACGCGCCACACTCGATGTTGCCGCTGCGATGGTTGCAATCGAACCCATTCTCCACCGCGTAAAGACCGGTAATGAATCTGACCTCATCGCTCTTGCAGAGCAATTTGATGGGGTGAAGCCAGCCTCAATTCGTGTCCCGCAGTCAGCCCTTGATCAAGCACTTGCAGCGTTAAATCCTGAGATTCGTACCGCTCTCGAAGTATCTGCCGATCGCATCCGCAAGGTTCACGCCTCACAGAAGCGAGATGAAAAGAAGGTCACCGTTGTCGATGGTGGCGTTGTAAGCGAAAAGTGGATACCTGTAGATCGCGTAGGTCTGTATGTTCCCGGCGGTCGCGCCGTCTATCCAAGCTCTGTATTAATGAATGTAATACCGGCGCAGATTGCAGAAGTTCCTAGCATCGCCGTTGCCTCACCACCGCAAGTTGAAAATGGTGGACTTCCACACCCAACGATTCTTGCAGCATGCGCTCTCCTTGGTATCACGGAGGTCTATGCAATCGGTGGCGCACAAGCAGTTGCTCTCTTTGCCTATGGAATGGATGGGGTGGCGGCAAAGTGTGACCTCGTGACAGGGCCAGGAAATATTTATGTTGCCGCGGCCAAGCGCGCCTTGCGAGGAATTATTGGAATTGATTCTGAGGCAGGTCCAACTGAGATTGCAATTCTTGCAGATAAGAGCGCAATTGCCGCTGATGTGGCAACTGATCTCATAAGCCAAGCAGAGCACGACGTTATTGCTGCTGCAGTTCTGGTAACTGATTCTTCAGAATTAATCGACGCTGTACATGTGGAACTTGAAAAGCGCGTACCGCTGACTCGCCACACTGATCGAATTCGCACAGCACTTACAGGAATTCAATCCGCTGCCGTCCTTGTTGACTCTATTGAGCAAGGTCTCGATGTCGTCAACGCATATGCTGCTGAGCACCTAGAAATTCAGACTCTCAATGCTCGCACCGATGCAGAGAAGATTCGCAATGCAGGAGCGGTATTTATTGGACGTTTCTCACCAGTCTCTCTCGGTGATTACTCTGCAGGTTCAAACCACGTACTTCCAACAGGTGGTTGCGCTTGCCATAGCAGCGGCCTCTCTGTGCAATCTTTCTTAAAGGGCATTCACTACATCGAATATGCAGAGAAGGCCTTTACCGATATTGCTCCTACAGTTATTACTCTCGCAAATGCAGAAGATCTACCTGCGCATGGGGAAGCTATCTCTGCAAGGTTTGAATCGTTATGAGTAAGTGGCCAGAGTGGCTTCCATTAAGCGATCGCTTGCGCCCGCTCTCACCATACGGCGCTCCACAGCTACCAGCTGATGCCGTTCTCAATACCAACGAGAATCCATTCCCACTCTCTGACGCTCTCGCATCAGCTATCGCATCACGTGTCGAGAGCGTTGCGCGCAATCTCAATCGTTATCCAGATCGAGATGCCAACGCCCTTCGAAGCGGCCTCGCAGCGTTCATCAATTCTCAGTCAGAGTGCGATTTTTCGCTAGATAACATCTGGGCTGCCAATGGAAGTAACGAGATTATTCAATCTCTCTTCCTCGCCTTTGGAGATAAGGGAGCAATTGGATTTACGCCCTCTTATTCAATGCACCCTCTCATTGCTCGAGTCACAAATTCACCATGGAGCGATGGGCGACGCAGAGAAGATTTCTCGCTCGATATATCAATGGCGCGTGAAGATATAGCAAAGAGTGGCGTTGCACTGACATTCATCACAACTCCCAATAATCCAACAGGAAGCTCGGTCACAATCGCTGAGATTGAAGAGCTTGCAGGAATCGTTCCAGGACTACTTGTGGTCGATGAGGCCTACGCTGAATTCTCTGATGAAGTATCTGCAGTTACATTAATTGAGAGATTTCCCAATGTTATCGTCATTCGCACTATGAGCAAGGCTTTCTCTTTTGCCGGCGTCCGCCTTGGATACCTCGTCGCCGATGCATCGGTGATCAGCGCACTCTTCTTAGTGCGACTTCCTTATCATCTCAGCGCCATCACACAGGCTGCAGCAGAGGTAGCACTTGAATATCGCGATGAACTCTTGGGCAATGTAGCCACCTTGGTAAGCCATCGCGAGTGGGTCAAGAATGAACTCGAAGAACTTGGTCTGGCAGTAGTTCCAAGCAAGGCGAATTTCCTTCTCTTCTCAGGATTTGATATTCCAGCTCCAACACTCTGGAAATCACTCTTGGATGCGGGAGTGCTGATTCGTGATGTGGGATTATCAGGTTACTTGCGAGTGACTATCGGCAGTGAAGCCGAGAATAAATTATTTATCAGCGCGCTCAAGAAGATTCTAAGTACATCTAAGTAGCAAGAAATAGGGAGAGAAAATGAGAAACGCACGAGTAGAACGCACAACGAAAGAGTCGAGCGTTCTCGTAGATCTCACACTCGATGGAACCGGTGAAATATCTGTTGATACCGGCGTCCCCTTCTTCGATCACATGATGTCTCAGCTCGGAAAGCACTCAGGCTTTAATCTCACCATTAAGACAACAGGCGATATCGATGTTGATTCTCACCACACCGTTGAAGATACCTCTCTCGCATTTGGTCAGGCTCTTCGTGAAGCGCTCGGTGATAAGTCAGGTATTCGTCGATTCGGCGATGCGATGGTTCCACTCGATGAGGTTCTCGTTCAGGCAGCGGTAGATCTTTCAGGTCGCCCTTACCTAGTACACCGCCAACCAGAGATTGTTGAACTTATCGGAACTTTTGATACGACTCTTGGCCGCCACATCTGGGAATCAATTGTTGCTGAAGCGCGTATCGCTCTCCACGTTCGAGTCCTTGAAGGTCGCAACGCTCATCACGTCTTTGAGGCACAGTTCAAGGCAGTTGCACGCGCACTTCGCGATGCAGTTGCTATTGATGGACGTACAGCGGGAATTCCTTCAACAAAGGGAACTCTTTAATTCAATGGCAATTGCCATCCTGGATTACGGTTCTGGAAATCTCCGCTCTGCACTTCGAGCATTTGAACGTGCAGGTAGAGAAGTAGTTCTCACCTCAGATTATGCAACAGCACGTGAAGCTGAAGGTTTAGTTGTTCCAGGTGTTGGTGCATTCGGTGCATGTATGGCTGGCCTCAAATCCGTACGTGGAGATGAGTTAGTTCGAGAGAGAATTTCACTTGCGCGCCCGACGATTGGAATCTGTGTTGGTATGCAGATTCTCTTTGCGCACGGTGTAGAACATGGCGCACACGAGGGCGTGGCAATCTGGCCGGCTACAGTTGAAAAATTAGAGGCAAAGGTTCTTCCACATATGGGATGGAATACCGTCAATGCAGCAGTGGGAAGTCAGCTCTTTAAGGGAGTTGAAGGCGAGTCCTTCTACTTCGTCCATTCATATGGAGTAACCGAGAGAAATGAATCATCCGCCCTTCAATCATGGACAGATTACGACTCACGCTTTCTCGCTGCAATCGAAGATGGCGTGATGAGTGCAACACAATTTCACCCAGAGAAATCTGGCGATGCAGGACTTCACTTAATTAAGAATTGGGTATCGACGCTATGAGCTACTTAGAACTCCTCCCTGCTGTTGATGTTAAAGATGGCCGTGCAGTCCGCTTAGTTCAAGGCGAACTCGATGCCGAGACGGCATATGGATCACCACTCGATGCAGCACTTGATTTTCAGGCATCAGGCGCTGAGTGGATTCACCTGGTAGATCTCGATGCGGCATTCGGACGCGGTGAAAATAGCGCGCTCCTTGCAGAAGTTGTTGGTCGCCTCGACATCAAAGTAGAGCTCTCCGGTGGAATTCGTGACGATGAATCTCTTCAGCGCGCACTTTCCACAGGATGCCGCCGCGTCAACCTTGGAACTGCCGCCCTCGAGAACCCAGAGTGGACTTCACGCGTTATTGCAGAGTTCGGAGATCGCATCGCAGTAGGCCTCGATGTTCGTGGTCATACATTGGCGGCGCGCGGCTGGACGGAAGAAGGCGGAAACCTATTTGAAACTATCGAGCGCCTTGAGCGAGATGGTTGTGCGCGTTATGTCGTTACCGATGTTACAAAGGATGGAACTCTAAAAGGCCCCAACCTCGAACTTCTTAAAGAGGTATGCGCAGCAACGCGAAAGCCAGTGATTGCAAGTGGCGGAATCTCATCGCTCGAAGATATTGCCGCGCTCTCAGCGCTTCGCCCAATTGGTGTTGAAGGCGCGATCGTTGGAAAGGCGCTCTATGCAGCTGCATTCACTCTTAAAGAAGCTCTGGAGCTAACAAAGAAGTGAGTCTCTCAGTTCGCATCATTCCCTGCCTCGATGTCACCGATGGTCGAGTAGTGAAGGGTGTTAATTTCACAAATTTGGTAGATGCAGGTGATCCCGTTGAGATGGCATCGCTCTATAACTCTGAAGGCGCCGATGAGCTCACCTTCCTCGACATCTCGGCAAGTGTCGCAGGCCGTGAGACAACTCTCGATGTTGTCCGAAAGACCGCTGAACAAGTATTTATTCCATTGACTGTAGGCGGTGGTATTCGTGCAGTCGAAGATGTCGACCGTTTGTTACGCGCAGGTGCGGATAAAGTTTCAATCAATACGGCAGCAATTGCTCGTCCTGAACTTATTGCAGAGATTGCAGATCGCTTTGGATCACAAGTACTTGTGCTCTCTGTCGATGCACGCCGTGCAAATACTGATTCTGGTTTCGAGGTCACAACTCATGGCGGTCGACAGAGCGCATCCCTTGATGCACTCGCCTGGGTAGAGAAGGCATGCGCCCTTGGAGTCGGTGAGATTCTTCTCAACTCGATGGATGCCGATGGAACGCGAGCAGGATATGACTTAGGCATGATCAAGGCAGTTCGCGCAGTCTCAAAGGTTCCGCTCATCGCAAGTGGTGGCGCTGGCACACAAGATGATTTCGCCGCAGCCCTCGATGCTGGAGCAGATGCGCTCTTGGCAGCATCTATCTTCCACTTCGGAGTCCACCGCATCGGTGATATTAAGAAGTATCTCGACCGGAGTGGTTATCCAGTGCGCAAGGCCCCGCGCCTCTAAGGCAGAATACGACTATGACAATCGAGCTCTCAGCAGAAATCTCTGCGCTTCTTAAAGATGGACTCGATTTAATTCCGACCATCGCCCAGGATGCAGCAAGCGGGGAAGTCTTGATGATGGCTTATATGAGCCGAGAATCTCTCGCAATCACAGTTGAAACTGGTCGCGCAACATATTGGTCGCGTAGTCGCAATGAGCTCTGGGAGAAGGGCGTAACTTCGGGCCATACTCAAAAAGTAATTTCAATATCATTGGATTGTGATGGTGATGCCCTTTTGCTTCAGGTCGAACAGGTAGGCGCTGCATGTCACACCGGTGATCGCACCTGTTTCCATACGAAGATTTCGTTGTAGGACCATGAAGTTAGAGGAATTTCGCGAATATGCGCGCGATAACAATGTCATTCCTGTCTACCGCCGCGTTCTTGCAGATGGCGAGACGCCACTTGGTCTCTATAAAAAATTAGCAAAGAATAATCCTGGAACATTTCTTCTGGAATCCGCCGAACATGGGGGAGCGTGGTCTCGCTACTCCTTTATCGGTGTAAGAAGTCAGACAACTCTTACAGAACGCGACGGCGCGGCAGATTGGATTGGTACTCCACCTGCAGGAGTTCCTCGCGGAATGGATCCACTTCAAGCGCTGAGGAAATCTGTTGCACATCTCAAGACTCCAGTAATTCCAGGACTTCCACCACTGACAGGTGGGTTAGTTGGCTATATGGGTTATGACGCTGTGCGTCGCTTAGAAAATATTCCCAGCATTGCAATCGATGATCTCAAACTTCCAGAGATTGCCTTCATGTTAACGAGCGACCTTGCAGTAATGGATCACAGCAATGGCACCGTTACCTTGATTGCCAATGCAATTAATTGGGATGGCTCTGATGAACGCGTCGATGAGGCTTATGCAGAATCGCAAGCTCGACTAGACCGCATGTATCAAGATCTTCAAAGCGCACTTGCAGGTGATGTCAGCGAAATTCCAGAGTTCGCAAAACCAACTTTTGAGCGCAATATGAGTGAAGATCAATTCCGTTCTCAAGTTGAAATTGCCAAGGAAGAGATTCGAGCAGGTGAGGCATTTCAGATTGTTATCTCTCAGCGATTCTCAACATCTGTCAGCGCTGATGCACTTGATCTCTACCGTGCACTGCGCTTGAGCAATCCAAGTCCATATATGTATCTCTTCCGTTTCGATGGTTTCGAAGTCGTTGGTTCAAGTCCCGAAGCGCTTGTGAAGGTAACGGGCCGTGAAGTCATGGTTCATCCCATCGCAGGCACACGGAAAAGATCTGCTTCACTAGAGGAAGATGTTCGTCTCGGTGAAGAGCTATTGGCAGATCCAAAGGAGCGAGCAGAACATTTGATGCTGGTAGATCTTGGGCGTAACGATGTAGGTCGAGTCTGCACTCCCGGATCAGTTGAAGTAATCGACTTTATGCATATTGAGCGTTACTCGCATGTGATGCATATTGTCTCTACCGTTATCGGCGAGCTGGCAGAGAGTGCGGCACCGATTGATGCACTCTTCTCAGTCTTTCCTGCTGGCACTCTCTCAGGAGCTCCTAAGCCTCGTGCAATGGAGATCATTGAACGTCTTGAACCAACACGCCGCGGTCTCTATGGCGGAGCGATTGGATACTTTGACTTCACCGGCAATATCGACACATGTATTGCAATTCGCACGGCGCTAATTAAAGATGGCGTTGCATATGTACAAGCAGGTGCAGGAGTTGTGGCAGATTCAGATCCAGAGTCTGAGAATCAAGAGACTATCAATAAGGCAGCTGCAGTGTTAACTGCAATTCATACAGCGAATGCGATGCGTGGCTAATTATGTGGAAGCTCAATATCTCTCTCTTACTTGTAGCAATTGCTGCAATCTCACTCTCGCGTAAATTTAGACTCTCCGGAAAGTATGAGCGAACTGATAAAGGCGCACGTGAAATATCAGATTGGAAAGCGCTCGACCGTGGAATAGATCCGACTGATAAGCGAGATAAGAAATGAGCGTTCTCGATTCCATTATTGAGGGAGTACGTGAAGATTTAGCTGCTCGCCGGTTGCCGCTCTCGCAAATCCAAGAGCAACTCTCAATAGCTCCAGCTGTCATCGATGCACATCCGAGATTAATTGCTCACGGGATGAATATCATCGCTGAAGTAAAGCGATCTTCTCCCAGTAAGGGCTCCCTGGCGGCAATTGGCGATCCAAGAGCGCTTGCTGCCCAATATCAAGAGGCGGGTGCAGCTGTCGTCAGTGTTCTCACAGAACGTCGACGTTTTGGTGGATCACTCGAAGATCTTGTGGCGGTTCGTTCTGAAATTCAGATACCGATTTTGCGTAAAGATTTTATGGTCGATGAGTACCAGTTCTTAGAAGCTCGCGCAGCCGGTGCCGATGTAGTTCTTCTGATTGTTGCAGCGCTATCTAAGAATCAGTTGAAGGATTATTACGACCTAGCTACCGAGCTAGGCATGGCCGTCCTCGTTGAGACTCATACTCGCCAGGAGATCGAAGATGCAATGGCGATCGAACCACGGATCATTGGAGTCAATGCCCGTAATCTCAAGACCCTTGAGATTGATCTCGCTGCATTTACAGAACTAATTCCTGAGATTCCATCCTCAGTCATTCGTATTGCAGAGTCTGGTATCTCTGCCAGAGCTGAAGTGGAGATGGCAGAAGGCGCTGGTGCCAATGCAATCTTGGTAGGCGAAACACTTGTGAAATCCGGTGATCCACGTGCGGCAATCAATCAACTTCTAGGTCGCACGAAATAGCACGGTAAAGGTAGCCTTCCTCCATGACGCTGATTGAGAGCTCCGAAATTCTCGGACATTTTGGTCCTTATGGTGGCCGCTTCGTTCCTGAAGCGCTTATCGCAGCTCTCGAAGAGCTCGATGCAGCACATCAATCTGCAATCAATGATCCTGTATTTCAAAGCGAGTTAGCAGAACTTCACCGGACATACACGGGTCGTCCATCGATTCTTACTGAGGCTAAGCGCTTTGCAGAACATGCCGGTGGTGCGCGGATCCTTCTCAAGCGCGAAGATCTCAATCACACAGGTAGCCATAAGATCAATAACGTTCTTGGTCAAGCGCTTCTGACGAAGAAGATGGGCAAGAAGCGCATCATTGCAGAGACTGGTGCGGGCCAACATGGAGTTGCATCAGCTACTGCTGCAGCGCTGATGGGTCTTGATTGTGTCGTCTACATGGGCGAGGAAGATACAAAGCGACAGGCGCTTAACGTTGCACGTATGAAGTTGCTTGGCGCCGAAGTCATTCCAGTGACTTCCGGTTCGCGCACTCTCAAAGATGCAATCAATGAAGCGATGCGCGATTGGGTCACCAACGTGGAAGATACGCATTATCTTCTTGGCACTGTTGCAGGACCTCACCCATTCCCAACGATGGTCCGCGACTTCCATAAGATCATTGGCGAAGAGGCTCGCGAACAAGTTCTCGCCCTCGTCGGTCGCCTTCCCGATGCAGTTCTTGCATGTGTCGGCGGCGGTTCGAATGCAATTGGAATCTTCCATCGATTCATCTCGGATGAAGGCGTTCGCCTCATTGGACTTGAAGCTGGTGGAGATGGAGTAGAGACAGGTCGCCATGCAGCGACAATTACCGGTGGATCACCAGGAGTTCTCCATGGAACTCGCTCATATGTTCTGCAAGATGAAAATGGACAGACAGTCGAATCACATTCAATCTCAGCAGGACTTGATTACCCAGGTGTTGGTCCAGAGCATGCATATCTTCATGACATCGGCCGCGCCGAATATCGTGCAATTACAGATAAAGAGGCGATGGAAGCATTCTCGCTCCTCAGCAAGACAGAGGGCATCATTCCCGCAATCGAAACCGCACATGCTCTTGCTGGTGCGATGAAGGTCGGCAAGGAACTTGGTCCCGATGCAATTCTGCTGATTAACCTCTCTGGCCGTGGCGATAAAGATGTGCAGACTGCTGCACAGTACTTTGGCATCCCACTCGGTGATGAAAAATGAGCACCCCACTCGAGCAACTATTTGAGAAGACCCGTAGCGAAAAGCGCGCAGCTCTGATCGCCTATATCCCCGCAGGCTTTCCAACAATTGAAGGTTGTCATCGCATCATTGAGGCCTTCGTTGAAGGGGGAGTAGATGCGATTGAGATCGGTTTTCCTTATAGCGATCCCGTAATGGATGGCCCAACGATTCAAGAAGCTGCCGTTACTGCTCTCAATAATGGAACTTCGGCAACCGATGTCTTAGATGCTCTTGAAGTTGCAGTAAAGACGGGCACGCCTTCAGTAGTGATGACCTATTGGAATCCCATTGAGAAATTTGGCGTGGAGAACTTTGCACAAGCAATTTCCGATCGAGGTGGCTCAGGTGTTATTCACCCAGATATCACAATTGAAGAGTCAGCCCCATGGCTTCGCGCAACTGAAAATTCTGAAATCAATCCCATCTACGTCGTAGCTCTCAGCACCTCGGATGAGCGCTTAGCTAAAGTGACAGCTGCCTGTAGTGGATTCGTTTACGCCGCAAGCATCATGGGCGTGACAGGTGCCCGCGCCTCTGTCTCATCTGACGCAGAAGGATTGGTCGCTCGAATTCGTAAGACCACAGATCTGCCGGTCGCAGTGGGACTAGGAGTTTCGACTCGCGAACAAGCGCGTGGCGTTGCGGCCTACGCCGATGGAGTCATCGTTGGATCAGCCTTTGTGAAGGCAATTCTCGATGCGCCGAGCTTTGAAGAGGGGCTAAAGGCAATCACATCCTTGGCGCGCGAGCTATCTCTCGGTGTTCGAGGACAGTAACCCATATATTTACCCCGTAATCCGATTGAAAGTGAGCAGGAAATGTCTGAGAAGAAGCCAGGTAAAGATAACTTCACTCGTTATCTCGTCATTGGGGTAGTTGTAGCTGTTTTGGCGATCATGGTCGTGCCAACAGTTATCTCTAAGACAAAGTCTGTCTCACAAGAAATACCTTCTACGGTTACCGCTGAGAACGGTTATGCAATCGCATTTAATACTGAACTCACCGGAGTTCCTGTTGTAGATATTTATGAAGATTTTCAGTGCCCAATCTGTCAGCAATTTGAGGGCCTCAACGGCAAGTACATTAACTCATTGATTACAGATAAGAAAGCAACGGTAAAGTTCCACACACTCTCATTTATTGGACCTGAATCCGTTCGCGCAGCAAATGCTGGCGCATGTGCCAATGATGAAGGTAAATTTGTTGATATGCACTTTGCACTCTATGCAAACCAGCCAGCTTCTGAGAATTCAGGAGAGTGGAATAACGATCACCTGATTGAGATTGCAAAGGCATCTGGTATTTCAAGTTCTTCATTTACAGATTGTGTAAAGGGCGCGAAGTATCAAGGCTGGGTTGGCAAGGTTGCAGAGGCAGGTTCAAAGGCCGGCGTTAACTCAACTCCTACTGTATTTGTCAACGGCAAAGAGATTGATCGCAAGACTGAGTACTTCAGCGCTGATAAATTCAAGGCAGCTGTAGAGCGCGGTTAATATGTTTCAAACAATTCCAACGCCGAGTATCTCGGTCGTTGAAATTGGCCCCTTCACCATTCACGCATATGCGCTCTGCATCATCGCTGGTGTGGCAGTTGCAATCTGGTTGAGCAACAAGCGCTTCGTCGCAGCTTTTCCTGATACACGTGGTGTCGTGGGAGATGTAGCGATCATCGCAGTTCCCGCAGGCGTACTCGGTGGTCGTCTCTATCACGTTCTTACAACGCCAGAGAGATTCTTCGGTAAGAATGGACATCCAGCAGATATTATAAAAATCTGGCAGGGTGGACTTGGAATCTGGGGAGCAATTGCACTCGGCGCAGCTGGCGCATTTGCGGGCTACCTCTATCTCGCACGCACTCGACCACTTCCGCAATTTCGATACTTTGCAGATGCGGTCGCTCCGGGAATTATCTTTGCTCAAGCAATTGGCCGATGGGGCAATTGGTTTAACGCCGAACTATTTGGCCGCCCCACTGATCTTCCGTGGTCGCTAGAGATTCCGCGTTGGGCAAGACCATCTGGTTATGCGGAATTCGCAACTTTCCACCCCACCTTCCTTTATGAATCACTCTGGTGTGCTCTCGTAGGTTTCCTCCTCCTTCGCTTGGGTTCGCGATTAAAAGGCGGCCAGGTTTTCGCCCTCTATGTGGCGGCATACTGTCTTGGACGTCTAGGTTTTGAATTACTGCGCATCGATAGCGCTCATCACATTGCAGGAATCCGAATCAATGTCCTCGTCGCAGTAGCGGTAGGTCTCATCTCTCTCGCGTTATTCCGACGTTTTTCTCGCAACCCACGGTAGGGTAGAAATATGGGTCTTGAAGATGTCTACTTACGCAATCAGCAACATAAGGCGCATCGCGCAGGTTGGCTCCGCGCAGCAGTTCTTGGAGTAAATGATGGCCTCGTCTCGACTGCATCCCTCATGGTGGGAGTCGCTGCAGCAAGTGCTTCACTCGATAATGCAAAATCAATTATTGTCTCTACCGGTATCGCCGGCATTGCAGCAGGTGCGCTCTCAATGGCAGTTGGTGAATACATCTCTGTCTCTTCGCAGACAGATATCGAAGAGTCAGATCGACTCTTAGAGATTGAACATCTCGCCCTTGATCCAGAAGGTGAACTCGAAGAGCTCGTTGAGATTTATAAAGGTCGCGGATTAGATGAACGCTTAGCTCGCCAGGTGGCAATCCAACTGACCGAGAAGGATGCCCTCAATACTCATCTTCGTGATGAACTTGGCCATCACCCACATAGCAAGGCGAAGCCAGCTCAAGCTTCAATCGCCTCTGCACTCTCATTTGCACTCGGTGGATTAATTCCATTTCTCGCCGTCTTTGCCCCTTCTGTTGGAACAATCTCATTCTCTATCGTCACCTTCACGATTGTCGGCTTGATTGTGGCTGGGGCGGTCGGAGCAAAGACCGCTGGCTCCAAGCTCCTCATTCCGACCATACGTGTTCTCATCGGAGGCTGTCTTGGTATGGCAATCACCGCTGGAATCGGTCAGCTCTTCCACGCTTCAGTCGCATAAAGTTGCTCTAGAAGCAGGGCATTTGGGTAGTCATTGCGCCCTTGTGGTTGCTACCCTTTGCCTCACTTAAGACGGGCCATCGTTGTCCCCGCCTCGATTTATTAGAGCGTGAAGAAGGACGACGAGTATGGCGCTTCAATCCAATTACCCAACCCCACAGGGTCTCTACGATCCTGCCCTCGAGCACGATGCTTGTGGCGTTGCGATGGTTGCAACTCTCAACAAAGTTGCAACTCATGAAATCGTTGCGAAGGCGCTCACCGCTCTACGCAATCTTGAGCACCGTGGTGCATCAGGTGCTGAACCTGATTCAGGTGATGGTGCAGGAATTCTTATTCGCGTGCCAGATGCTTTCTACCGTGCAGAAGTAAAGTTCACACTTCCTGCAGAAGGTTCATATGCAACTGGTATCGCTTTTATCGCTCAAGGAAAAGATCTCAAAGGCGAGATTGAAAAGTTAGCTACTGAAGAAGGTCTCAACGTTCTTGGATGGCGCGAACTTCCCATTAACTCAGCTTCACTCGGTAAGACAGCGCTCTCTGTCATGCCAGATTTCCAGCAAGTATTTATCGCCGGCAATAATGGCGAGAGCGGTATCGCACTCGACCGTAAAGTCTTCTGTCTACGTAAGCGCGCCGAGCATGCACTAGATCTCTACTTCCCATCACTTTCATCTCAGACAATTGTCTATAAGGGCATGCTTACAACAGGTCAGCTGGAAGAGTTCTTCCCTGATCTCAGCGATGAGCGAGTTGTTTCACCGCTTGCACTCGTTCACTCACGTTTTTCTACAAATACATTCCCATCGTGGCCACTTGCTCACCCATATCGATATATCGCACATAACGGCGAAATCAATACAGTCAAGGGAAACCGTAACTGGATGCGCGCCCGTGAATCTCTACTTAAGAGCGAGTACTTTGGTGAAGACCTCGATCGCATCTTCCCAATCGTTGAAATGTCTGGCTCAGACTCTGCATCATTCGATGAAGTGCTTGAACTTCTCTACCTCGGTGGTCGTTCACTTCCACATTCAATCTTGATGATGATTCCAGAGGCGTGGGAGAACCATGCGACGATGTCGCAGAAGCGCCGCGATTTCTACGCATTCCACGCATCGATGATGGAGCCATGGGATGGCCCAGCGTGTGTGACCTTTACAAATGGCCATCAGGTTGGCGCAGTTCTCGATCGCAATGGCCTACGTCCATCACGTTACTGGGTAACAGATGATGGTCTCGTTGTGCTTGCATCCGAGGTTGGTGTACTTGATTTCCCTGCAGAGAAGATTGTCCGTAAGGGTCGCCTGCAGCCAGGAAAGATGTTCCTTGTAGATATCGAATCAGGTCGCATTATTGAAGATGATGAGATCAAGGATTCATTGGCAGATGCCGCACCATATGGACAGTGGCTTGCAGATGGAATGGTGAAGCTCTCTGAACTTCCTGCTCGCGAGCACATCATCTATCCACATAAATCTGTTGTCCGTCGCCAGAAAGCATTTGGATATACAGAAGAAGAACTGAAGATCATTGTCGCCCCAATGGCTAAGTCCGGGGGAGAAGCGCTCGGTTCGATGGGAACAGATTCGCCAATCGCAGCGCTCTCGAATAAGCCGCGTCTTCTCTTCGATTACTTCACACAGCTCTTTGCTCAGGTGACAAACCCACCACTGGATGCAATCCGTGAAGAGCTCGTAACGAGCCTCGGTGGTTCTATCGGGCCAGAGCACAACTTGCTCGACCCAGGACCAGATTCATGTAAGCAGATCTCCCTTGCATTCCCTGTTATCGATAACGATGAGCTTGCAAAGATCATCAACATCAACGTTGATGACGAGTATCCAGAGCTGGCAGCACACGTAGTGCGTGGACTCTTCCCGGTAACGGGAGACGGCAACACCCTTCGTAATCGCCTAGAAGAGATCAAGCTTGAAGTTTCACAGGCAATTAAAGATGGCGCACATGTCATCGTTCTCTCAGATCGTGATGGCGATGCAGAGGATTGCCCAATTCCTTCACTCTTGTTGACTGCCGCAGTTCACCACCACTTGATCCGCGAGAAGACTCGTACTCAAGTGGGACTTATTGTTGAAGCCGGCGATGTTCGCGAAGTTCACCATGTTGCCCTTCTCGTTGGATATGGCGCAGCAGCGGTAAACCCATACCTTGTTATGGAATCTGCAGAAGATCTCGTTCGACAGGGCGTCATCACTGGAATCTCTCCAGAGAAGGCTGTTCGCAACACTATTAAGGCGCTCGGTAAGGGCGTACTTAAGGTGATGTCAAAGATGGGTATCTCAACAATCTCCTCTTACACGGGCGCACAGGTATTTGAAGCTATTGGTCTTGCTCAGAATGTTGTCGATGAATTCTTTGTTGGCACAACTTCTCGCCTCGGTGGCGTCGATCTCGATGTGATCGCAGAAGAGACGATTAAGCGCCACTTCTTGGCCTATCCAGTAGGCGGAGAAATCCCAGGTGCAAAGAAGCTTGCAGTGGGTGGCGAGTATCAGTGGCGTCGCGATGGTGAACCACACTTGTTCAACCCTGAGACAGTTTTTGCACTTCAGCACTCAACTCGTAATAAGCGTTATGACATCTTTAAGCGCTACACGACAGGGGTTAATGACCAGAGCAAGGCGTTGATGACTCTTCGCGGTCTCTTTGAATTTAAGGAACGTACGCCAGTCTCAATCGATGAGGTCGAGCCGATTTCAGAGATCGTGAAGCGCTTCTCAACTGGTGCGATGTCCTACGGATCTGTATCTCAAGAAGTTCACGAGACACTTGCGATCGCGATGAACCGCCTTGGCGCAAAATCCAACACAGGTGAGGGTGGAGAAGATCCAATTCGCTTTATCCCACTTGAAAATGGAGATTCAAAGCGCTCTGCAATTAAGCAGGTTGCATCTGGCCGCTTCGGTGTGACTAGTAATTATCTAGTTAATGCCGATGATATTCAGATCAAGATTGCACAAGGTGCAAAGCCTGGTGAAGGTGGTCAGCTTCCTGGTAACAAGGTTTATCCATGGGTTGCCAAGGCGCGTTACTCAACTCCAGGTGTGGGACTAATTTCACCTCCTCCACATCATGATATTTACTCCATTGAAGATCTAGCGCAGTTAATCCACGACCTTAAGAATGCAAATAAGAACGCACGTGTCCACGTCAAGCTTGTTGCAGAGGTCGGTGTTGGAACTGTGGCAGCTGGTGTCTCAAAGGCGCACGCTGATGTTGTTCTCATCTCAGGCCATGATGGTGGAACCGGTGCATCACCGCTGACATCACTCAAGCACGCTGGCGCACCGTGGGAGCTCGGTCTCGCAGAAACTCAGCAGACTCTTCTCCTTAATGGCCTTCGAGATCGCATCGTTGTACAGACAGATGGTCAGCTCAAGACCGGTCGCGATGTTGTTATCGCAGCCCTTCTTGGCGCAGAGGAGTTTGGTTTTGCAACAGCACCACTCGTTGTATCTGGCTGCATCATGATGCGCGTCTGCCACTTGGATACATGTCCTGTTGGAGTTGCAACTCAGAATCCAGAGCTCCGTGCACGATTTACAGGAAAGCCTGAATTCGTTGAGACGTTCTTCGAATATATCGCTGAAGAAGTTCGCGAAATCCTCGCATCACTCGGCTTCCGCACATTGCTTGAGGCAATCGGCCACGTCGAATACCTCGAAACTAAGAAGGCGGTCGATCACTGGAAGGCTGCAGGGTTGGATCTCTCTCCACTTCTCGTGCGTCCAGATGTTGAGTCATCTCTCTACTGCACAACAACTCAAGATCACGGTCTTGCAGCAGCACTTGATAACACTCTCATTGAAAAGTCAGCGCCAGCGCTTACTATGGGGGAAAAGGTTTCCATCGATCTTCCAGTGCGCAATGTAAACCGCACAGTCGGAACGATGTTGGGTGCAGAGATCACACGCAAGTACGGGGCGGAAGGTCTACCAACCGGCACTATCGATATCACTCTGCGCGGATCTGCAGGTCAATCTCTCGGTGCATTTACACCTCGTGGAATGGTGATTCGCCTCTTCGGTGATTCCAACGATTACGTTGGCAAGGGAATCTCTGGTGGTCGCGTTGTCGTCCGTCCAGATGAGAAGGCAACATTCCCATCACATGAAAATGTCATCGCAGGAAATGTCATCGGATATGGCGCAACTGCTGGTGAAATCTTCATTCGCGGACTCGTAGGAGAGCGCTTCTGTGTTCGTAACTCTGGTGCGACAGCGGTCGTCGAAGGCGTGGGAGATCACGCACTCGAATACATGACAGGTGGAACAGTTGTCATCCTCGGTCGCACCGGCCGCAACATTGCAGCAGGTATGTCTGGAGGTCGTGCATTCGTTCTCGATCTCAATGCAGCGCTCGTCAATGGCGATATGGTCGACGTTCTTGCTGTTCCTGCCGATGAGCGCGAACGACTTCATGCAGCTGTGACAGATTTTGCAGTCGAGACAGGTTCAGAAATTGCAAAGGCGTTGCTTGCAGATTGGGAGGCATCGCTCAATCGCTTCTCACTCATCATGCCTCGTGACTATGCGCGAGTCCTTGCTTCGATGAAACGTGCGATAGATGAAGGAAAACCAGAAGACACCTATGTAATGGAGGTTGCAGCAAATGGCTGATCCAAAGGGCTTTATGACAACCCCACGAGAGACACCTAAGCGTCGCCCTGTTGATGTACGCATCAAAGATTGGCGTGAAGTCTACGAACCACAGAGCTTTGACCACTTGCAGAAGCAGGCTGGTCGTTGCATGGATTGCGGTATTCCTTTCTGTCACAACGGTTGCCCACTCGGCAACTTGATTCCAGAGTGGAATGACCTCATGTGGCGTGGATACAAATCAGATGCGCTCGATCGCTTACATGCAACCAATAACTTCCCAGAGTTCACAGGTCGCCTCTGCCCAGCACCATGCGAGACCGCATGCGTTGTTGGAATCAATCGCGATGCAGTGACAATTAAGCAGGTTGAACTTCGTACTATTGAAGAGGCTTTTGGATTTGGCGCTGTTAAGCCGATGATTCCAGATCGCCTCACTGGTAAGACTGTTGCTGTCATCGGTTCAGGTCCAGCGGGTCTTGCAGCTGCGCAGCAACTTACTCGCGCAGGTCACACCGTCGCCGTCTTCGAACGCGCAGATAAAATCGGCGGACTTCTACGTTACGGAATTCCTGAATTTAAGATGGAGAAGAATATTCTTGATCGTCGTCTTGCTCAGATGGAGCAAGAGGGAACTCGCTTCCGTCCAGGCGTTGCGGCAGGTGTAGATATCACCGGACAGGCGCTCCGTACTCGTTATGACGCAGTTCTTGTCGCAATCGGATCAACTCAGTGGCGTGATCTCAACGTCAAGGGTCGTGACCTCAAGGGAATCTATCAAGCGATGGAGTTCTTGCCATGGGGCAATAAGCAGGCACTCGGTGAAGTTGTGACACCGCCAATCAACGTTGCAGGTAAGCATGTCGTCATCCTCGGTGGCGGAGATACCGGAGCAGATTGTCTCGGTACTTCAATCCGTCAGGGCGCTGCAAGCATCACTCAACTCGAGATCATGCCTCAGCCATCAGAGGAGCGACCAGCTGGTCAGCCTTGGCCGACATATCCAATGATCTTCCGCATCTCTAGCGCACACGAAGAGCTCGACAATCGAATCTTCGGTGTTTCAACAGAGGAGTTCCTCGGAGATGAGAACGGAAATCTTCGCGCACTTAAGATTGTTGAAACCAAATTCGTCAATGGAAAGTTCGAATCTATTCCTGGAACCGAGCGCGAACTTCAGGCAGACTTTGCATTCCTTGCAATGGGCTTTACAGGGCCAGAGAAGTCAGTACTCCTTGATCAACTTGAGATCGAACTCGATGATCGTGGCAATATCTCGCGTAATGGTGAGTTCCAAACAAATCAAGAAGATGTCTTCGTAGCTGGAGATGCTGGTCGAGGTCAATCACTGATTGTCTGGGCTATCGCTGAAGGCCGTTCTGCTGCAGCTGCTCTCGATAGATATTTGATGGGGGAGACTCAACTCCCATCTCCAATAGAGCCAACTACTCGTCAGATGTTGGTCTAAAGCCATATAAATCACAGGTGAAAACTGGCCAGTACTGGCCGGTCACATTTATTAATAGATAAGGTACGAACATGCGCCGCGCGAAAATTGTATGCACGATGGGTCCAGCCGTTGAATCTCCAGAGAAGGTGCGAGAACTCATCGCAGCTGGAATGAATATGGCCCGCCTCAACCTCTCACATGGTTCCTACGAAGAGCACCAGGGGCGCCTCGACCGCGTCCGTGAAGCAGCTGCGGAGTCCGGAAAGGCAGTGGCAATCCTCGTCGACCTTCAAGGTCCAAAGATTCGCTTGGCACGTTTTGAGAATGGCCCACACGAGCTCTTCCGTGGAGATATCTTCACCATCACAACAGATGATGTCCCGGGTACTAAAGAGCGTGTAGGAACTACATATAAAGGTCTTCCAGGAGATTGCAAGCCTGGCGATTTCATCATGATCGATGATGGCAAGGTAACTGTAGAGGTCATCGAAGTTAAGGGTAATGACGTTATTACAAAGTGCATCTTCCCTGGCATGGTCAGCAACAACAAGGGACTCAACCTCCCTGGCGTTGCCGTCTCAGTTCCTGCGATGTCTGAGAAAGATGCAGATGATCTTCGTTGGGGCCTTCGCGCCGGCGCAGATTTCATTGCACTCTCATTTGTGCGAAATGCTGCTGACATTAAAGATGTTCACGCAATCATGGATGAGGTCGGAATCCGCGTACCTGTCATTGCAAAGATCGAGAAGCCACAAGCTGTAGATAACTTGCAAGAGATCGTCGATGCATTCGATGGCATCATGGTTGCTCGAGGCGACCTCGGTGTTGAAATGCCAATCGAAGATGTGCCAATGGTTCAGAAGCGTTGCGTAGAGCTCGCGCGCGATGCTGCAAAGCCGGTCATCGTTGCAACTCAGATGCTCGATTCAATGATTACAAATTCTCGTCCAACTCGCGCAGAGGCAACTGACTGTGCCAATGCTGTGCTTGATGGTGCAGATGCTTTGATGCTCTCAGGTGAAACATCTGTCGGTGACTTTGCAATTGAAGCCGTTCAGACAATGGCCCGCATTATCGAAAAGACTGAGCAAGAGGGACTTGATCGTATTCGTCCTTTGTCACATGCTCCTCGCACAAAGGGTGGTGCAGTAACAAAGGCGGCAGCTGAAGTTGGTGCAGTTCTTGGTGCGAAGTACCTCGTGACTTTTACTCAATCAGGTGACTCAGCGCGCCGCATCTCTCGTCTTCGCTCTGCAATTCCAATTCTTGCAATCACTCCAGAGACAGGCACATATAACCGCCTCGCTCTATCTTGGGGAATCGAGCCAATGATCTCTCCAATGGTCAAGCACACTGATGACATGGTTCTTCAGGCAGATCGCATTTTGATCGAGACAAAGCGCGCTGCAATCGGTGAGCAGGTTATGATCATTGCAGGTGCACCTCCAGGAATTCCAGGCTCAACCAACGCTATGCGCGTCCACACTGTGGGCGATGCAGTCAATGGCGTTGTTCCCGCTTACAAGTAATTCAGGAGATGGCGTCGTTCCGGGCTAGAAATAGTCCGGTACGATTACCGCCATCAGCCTCGGTACTCCAACGGTAGAGAGGGCAGTCTCAAACACTGCATAGTGTCGGTTCGAATCCGACTCGGGGCACTCTAGATATTGTGTTGAATATTCCGATACGGAAGAGGATGATTCACCTATGAGCGTCCGAATTCTCGTTGCAGAAGATGAAGCGCTAATCCGCATGGATCTCATTGAGATGCTCCAAGAAGCGGGATACACCGTCTGCGCTGAAGCGACTAATGGCGAAGAAGCGATTGCACTTGCTACCGAACATAAGCCTGATCTCTGCATTCTCGATGTGAAGATGCCCGTTCTCGATGGCATCTCTGCCGCAGAGAAGATCATCTCAATCGCACCGGTTCTGATGCTGACAGCTTTTAGCCAACGCGAACTCGTAGAGCGCGCACGTGATGCCGGAGTCATGGCATATGTAGTGAAGCCATTTTCTATCAGCGATTTGGTGCCGGCAATTGAGATTGCAATGAGCCGCCATGTGCAGATGAAGTCACTTGCTGATGAAGTCGCAGATCTCCATGAACGGCTTGAGACTCGCAAGATTATCGACCGCGCAAAGGGAATTTTGATGAAGGCGCTCAACCTCTCAGAGCCCGAAGCTTTTACATGGATTCAGCGCGCAGCTATGGACCGCCGCCTCACAATGAAGGAAGTAGCTCAGGCCGTTATCTCTCCAGAGGCAGCCCTAGACCGCTAATAGGGCTATCGGTGAGCGTCTCATTTAATGAGAAGACCATCTCGTTCGTAATCAAAAAGTAATGACATAAGCGGGCAATTAACGCCTTTTATCTTGTCTGGGCTCACCCCGCGCCACTACCCTTCAACCCTCCCTGTCCCGGGACAACAACAGGAAAGGCTCCACATGAAGAAGATTATTTCTCTTGCAGCCGCAGCGGCATTGGTTCTTGGCGTATCAGTTTCAGTTGCGCCAGCAGCTAACGCAGCTTGCTCAGGCAAGTTGAAGATTGCTTACCAGGGTCCACTTACAGGTGGCGAGGCAGCACTCGGAATTAACGAACTTAACGGCGTTAAGTTCGCACTCAAGAAGTTCCTTGCAGCAAACCCAAAGGCTAACGTTGATCCAGTTGTCTACGAAGTAGATGACCAGGGCGACCCAGCAGTTGCTGCTCCAATCGCACCAAAGGTTGCAGCTGAAGAGTGTGTAGTTGCACTCGTAGGTCCTGCTTACTCAGGCGCATCAAAGGTTTCACTGCCTGTCTACCTTTCAGCAGGTCTTTCAGTAATCACACCATCTGCTACAAACCCAACTCTTCCAACATTCGGTAAGGGAATCTTCCACCGCGCAGTGTTGACAGATGACTACCAGGGTCCAGCAGCTGCACGTTTGATCGTTCAGAACAACAAGAAGGCAACTGTCTTCCTTGTTAACGATGCATCAGATTACGCAGTAGGTCTCCAGAAGACTGTTGATATCACACTTGCTGGCCGCGTTGTCGGTAAGGATGTAACACCAACAGGTACAACTGATTTCTCTGCAACAATTGCAAAGATCAAGAAGTCAAAGGCAACAGCTGTCTTCTACTCAGGTTACTTCTCACAGGCTGCAGTATTCGTAAAGCAGCTCCGTGACTCAGGCTCAAAGGTTGTCTTCGCTTCAGGCGACGGAACACTTGATGCTCAGTTCGTAAAGCTTGCTCGTAAGGCTGCAGAAGGCGTACTTCTTACAGCTCCAGCAATCCCATTCGAGACAGCATCACCAAAGCTTGCTGCTGAGATGGTAAAGGCTGGTTGGACTCCTGGTGTTTACACAACAGAGTCATTCGATGCTGCTAACTTCTTCCTTGAGGCAATCAAGGCAGGAAACACAGATCGTGCTTCAATCAACAAGTACGTTTCAACAAAGTCATCAAAGGGTCTTTCAAAGACACTTAAGTTTGACGCTGATGGCGAAGTTTCTGGCGCAGATGTCAATGGCTTCGTAATCAAGAACGGCAAGATCGTACTTCTCGGCGCAATCAAGTAATCTCTGATTACTGATTAAGTTAGAAAAGTAGGAAAGCAGTTCATCATTAAAACGGAGGGAGACGGTGTTACGGCACCGTCTCCCTCCCTTATGAAATATCGAGGTGTCTTGTGGATTTTGCACTCTTAAGAGATGCATTTTGGGGGCTGACCTTTGACGGTCTCGCTCTCGGCGCGATCTACGCGCTGATTTCTTTGGGCTACACGTTGGTCTACGGCGTACTTCGCCTCATCAACTTCGCCCACTCTGAAGTATTTATGATCGGAACTTTTGGCGCGCTCGTCGCAGCCTCAGGAATCATGGGCGTGAAGGTTGAAGATGATCCGCGCACTGGTGGTTCAATGATCTTCACCCTTCTTATCTGCCTTATTGCAGCAATGCTTGCATCTGCATGTACAGCTGTAGCAGTTGAGTTTGTGGCATATCGCAGATTGCGTAAGCGCGGTGCAACAAAGCTTGCAACCCTTATCTCAGCAATCGGTGTATCAATCTCACTCGTTGAGTTCTTCCGCATCATCACAAATTCACTTCCACGCGAATTTCCTCGCATCATGGATAAGACATTCCTCTTCCACTTCGCTGGCGCAGATATTCGCAATGACAAGGTCATCGTGATTATCGCAGCAGGTGTGATGATGGTTGCCCTCGATCAGTTCATCTCAAAGACTCGCCTCGGTAAGGGCATCCGTGCCGTATCGATGGATGAGAACACAGCAACTCTGATGGGCGTCAACATCAACCGCGTTATTACAGTGACCTTCTTCGCGGGTGGATTGATGGCAGGAGCGGCAGCGTTCTTCTACATTCTTACCTATGAGAACACCTCCTTTAAGGTCGGGTTCTTCCTTGGAATCAGCGCATTTACCGCAGCCGTCCTTGGTGGAATTGGCAACCTTCGTGGAGCGCTCTTTGGAGGATTTGTTCTCGGACTTATGGAGACTTACACCTCTGCCGTATTTGGTACAGCGTGGAAGGCAGTTATCTCCTTCATCATCTTGGTACTCGTACTACTGATCAAGCCAACTGGCTTGTTCGGTGAATCAATCACGCAGGCGAGGGTCTAATGTCAAAGAAATCTTTTAACCTTCGCGATAAGGGTGCACAGTTCTGGGATAACTCTCCACGCTGGCGCCGCGTTCTTCTCTCAGTGATCTTTATTGGATTCTGCTACGCGCTTCCATTCCTCAATAACCCACTGATTAATACACCAGGTTCTGATTTCCAATCAGTGCTCTTCTATCCAGTCGGTATGTACGTCATGATGGCTGTCGGACTCAATATTGTTGTCGGCAAGTCAGGTCTTCTCGACCTTGGATACGTCGCATTCTTTGCAATCGGCGCATACACAATGGCGATTCTCGGTACTAAGACAGACCTCAACTTCTGGGAGATCCTTCCAATTGGCGTTGCCCTTGCAATGCTCTCGGGTGTTCTCTTGGGTACGCCAACTCTTCGCCTTCGTGGTGATTACCTTGCAATCGTGACACTTGGATTCGGCGAAATCGTTCGTATTTTCGCCGTCAATACAGATGCAATTGGTGGTTCACGAGGTATTGCAGGTATTCCAACACCTCCAGATATCTTCAAGGCTAAGTTCACAATCCTTGATCCAAAGCCTTACTACTGGCTGCTCCTTACATTTACATTGCTCATCATCTGGATGGTCCGCCGCCTCGCAGCGCGTCGCCCAGGTCGTGCATGGGATGCAATCCGTCAGGATGACGATGTAGCTCAGTTGATGGGTATCAATACCCGTCGCTCAAAGGTCTGGGCATTCGTACTTGGCGCTGCAGTTGCTGGCGTCGGTGGAGTTATCTACGCATCACAGATTCTCTCAATTGTTCCTGATCAATTTAACCTCAACGTATCAATCTTGATTCTTGCCTGCGTTGTATTTGGTGGAATCGGAAATATTTGGGGTGTAATCCTCGGTGCAGTTCTACTTTCATTTACTCCAGAACGTATTCGCTTCTTAAGCCAGCCACGTATCTTGGTATTCGGAATTGCTCTCGTCGTAATGATGAATCTACGTCCAGATGGAATCCTGCCTAAGAAGAAGCGCGAGCACTTCGAAGAGAACTGGGATCACATTGAAGAATCCGGAGAAGGGGAGATTAAATAATGTCTGAGGTACTTCTCGAACTCAAGAATGTCACCATGAAGTTTGGTGGTGTTACAGCTCTTAATGATGTAAACCTTCAAGTCAAGAAGGGCGAGATCCTCGCACTTATCGGCCCTAACGGCGCTGGTAAGACGACAATCTTCAACGTCATTACAGGTGTCTACACACCAACATCAGGTGAAATCAATTTCGACGGCAAGTCATTGATTGGAAAGAAGCGCCACCAGGTAACTAAGACTGGTGTTGCTCGTACCTTCCAGAACATCCGCCTCTTCGGTGAATCAACCGCGCTAGAGAACGTTGTCACTGGTGCAGATATCCACTCAAAGTCAGGCGTTATTGGAGCAATCTTCGGAACGCCTCGATCACGTCGCGAAGAGAAGGCAGCGCTAGAGCGCGGTCTTGAACTTCTAGACTTCATGGGTCTTCGTAAGCGTGCAGGCCAGTTGGCAAAGAACCTTCCATATGGAGATCAGCGCCGTCTTGAGATTGCTCGCGCACTCGCGACTAATCCAAAGCTTGTTCTGCTCGATGAGCCAGCTGCTGGATTTAACCCTGCAGAGAAGGTCGCACTTGCTGCAACAATCAAGCGCATTCGCGATGCTGGTTACACCGTCTTGCTCATTGAGCATGACATGTCGCTCATCATGGGAATCTCTGATCGCGTAGTCGTGATTGATTTCGGTCAGAAGATTGCTGATGACCTTCCTTCAGTTGTTCAAAATGACCCTCGTGTTATCGAGGCTTACCTAGGAGCACCAGCAGATGCGTCTTGAAGTTAAAGATCTCCACGTTCACTACGGCAAGATTGAAGCCATCAAGGGCGTATCAATCGTTGTTAACGAAGGTGAAATCGTCACGCTGATCGGTGCAAACGGCGCCGGTAAGACAACAATGCTCAAGACCATCTCTGGTCTTCGCCCTGTATCTAGCGGTCAGATTCTCTTTGATGGCAAAGATATTTCAAAGATGGCAGCACATGAGCGTGTAGACCTTGGTCTATCGCAAGCTCCTGAAGGCCGCGGAATCTTTCCTGGTATGACAGTTCTTGAGAACCTTGAGATGGGTAAGTACCACCGCAAGAATCGCAAATCTGAGATGAAGGAAGATCTAGAGAAGGTCTACCACTTGTTCCCACGTCTTCTTGAGCGTATCAATCAGGCCGGCGGAACACTTTCAGGCGGAGAACAACAGATGCTTGCAATCGGTCGCGCACTGATGGCACGTCCAAAGGTTCTTCTCCTTGATGAGCCATCGATGGGTCTTGCGCCTTTAATGATTGCAAATATCTTCCGCATCATCACCGAGATTAATAACCTCGGTACAACAATTCTTCTCGTTGAACAGAATGCACAGCAGGCGCTTCAGCGCGCACACCGCGCCTATGTTCTTGAGACAGGAAATGTTGTGAAGGAAGCTAAGGCTTCAGATCTTCTCAACGATCCAGCAGTTCGCGCTGCATACCTCGGCGTAGGAGCTCACTAACTCCTAGAGATTATTTACCCAAACTTAATTAACGTTGGGCAAGAATTAAGCAGGTGATACGGGCAGTGCATGTGCGCTGCCCGTCTTCATTTTCTATCTCAATTTGATAGCTGCACATCGTCTTGCCGAGGCTAATTGCTGTGGCAGTTCCTATGACAAATCCAGAACGCGCTGATTTATGGTGAGTTGCATTGATATCAACGCCAACGATCATCCGATCGGGTCCTGCGTGAAGAGCTGTACCAATCGAACCGAGTGATTCCGCAAGAACAACATTTGCGCCACCATGCAAGAGTCCGAGGGGCTGTGTATTTCCCTCAACTGGCATGCGAGCGACGAGGCGCTGCGGTGATGCCTCAAGGAGTTCGATACCCATCTTCTGATCGAGAAGTCCAGAGCCACGCTCTTTGAGAATTGCCATGTAATCAGGTTGCGTCATAGTTCGAAATCTTAACTTGTTACATAGGATGTCCGCCATGAGCACGCCTAAGAAACTCCTCTTAATCGATGGCCATTCAATGGCATATCGAGCTTTCTATGCGTTGCCGGTTGAGAACTTCACCACCGCGATGGGCCAGCACACCAATGCAATCTATGGCTTTGCCACGATGTTGATCTCACTTATTAAAGAGGAGAAGCCGACCCACGTTGCCGTGGCCTTCGACGTATCTCGCAAGACTTTCCGTTCAGATATCTTCCCTGAGTACAAAGCCAATCGAGCCTCAACTCCTGATGAGTTTAGATCGCAGATGTCATACCTTCACGAGTTCATTGATGGATGCGGCATCGAGCACTTCCAGCTTGAAGGATATGAAGCAGATGATCTGATTGCCACAATCTCAAAGAAGGCAGAGAAGGATGGCTTTGAAATCCTCATCTGTACCGGCGATCGAGATAGTTTCCAATTGGTCAATGAGAAGACAACGGTTCTCTATCCCAAGCGCGGAGTAAGCGAGATGGCACGCATGACGCCGGATGCAGTCTTTGAAAAGTATGGAATGACTCCCGCGCAGTATCCAGATTTTGCAGCACTTCGTGGCGATCCCAGCGATAACTTACCTTCAATTCCAGGTGTAGGAGAGAAGACCGCCGCGAAGTGGGTCGTCGAATATGGATCGCTTAAAGATTTACTCTCTGAGGTCGACAAAGTCGGCGGAAAAGTTGGCCAGGCGCTACGTGACAATATCGATAACGTTATTCGCAACCGCGAGCTCACTCAGCTTGTCCATGATGCGCCAATCACCTTTGCCCTCGATGCGATGCAATGGAAGGGCATCGATCTCGAGAAGATTGATCCGCTTCTGACCACTCTTGAATTTAAGACTCTGAAAGATCGATTTAAGCCGATTGCAGCAGCAGGATCTGCTTCAGCCAAAGCGAAGAAGTCTGCAGCGGGAGATCTTCAGGCTGATTTATTCGGTGCGCCTATTAAGGCCGAGTTCATTTCAGCTGCAGAACTTTCACAGAAAATTTCTTCACATAAGAGCGAGATAGCAATTGCATTTGAACTCAGCGGTGAATCTGTTGACGAGAAGCTAGTTCGTTATGCAGTTGCACTCAATCCATCAGATGTATTCCTCGTCGAAGGTTCTTCATTGGGGGAGTGGGCTGGTGAAGTTTCAATCGGCAAGATTGTCTACGACGGAAAGGCCCTTGCCCGAATTAGCTCTCTTAAAGGTTTTACTTTCGATATAGATATCGCCGCTTACCTCGTCAACCCAGGAACTCGCGCTTCATCTTTTGCCGACATCGCAGATAAGTGGGGCAGTTCGCTCGACACTTCTTCTCCAGAGAATCTCTTAGCTTCTCAAGCTGTTGCTTCTTTTGAGATCAAGAAGAACCTTGAGCATGACCTTGAAGAGCGAGGATTGACCGATCTCTTTAGCAAACTTGAGCTTCCTGTCGCAGAGCTCCTTGCCATCATGGAGAATCGCGGCGTTGCAGTAGATGTGAAGGAACTCAATCGACTACTTGCCCTCTTTGAAGCAGAGGTAGCTGAAGAGACAGCAAAGGCTCACGCATCTGTAGGCCATGAATTTAATGTTGCCTCACCGAAGCAGCTTCAAGTTGTTCTCTTCGAAGAACTTGGCTTGCCAAAGACAAAGAAGATTAAGACTGGCTTTACAACAGATGCTGATTCACTGAATTGGCTCTTTGAAAAGACCGCTCATCCTGTCCTTGCTTCTCTCTTACGTATTCGTGAAGTAAAGAAGCTTGCAACAACTATTGATGGATTAATCGCTGAAATTGCGGCAGATAAGCGAATCCACACACACTTTGCTCAGACCGTAGCCGCAACTGGTCGTCTCTCATCGGTCGGTCCAAACCTGCAGAACATTCCAGTGCGCACCGAAGATGGTCGAAAGATCCGCGCCACCTTCATTGCCGGCAAGGGATACGACGCACTTCTCACAGCTGACTACAGTCAGATTGAGATGCGCATCATGGCTCACCTTTCGCATGATGCGAATTTGATTAAAGCTTTTGAATCTGGCGAAGATCTCCATGCATCTATTGCTGGTGAAGTATTTGGCGTGAAGCCAGGTGAAGTAGATCCAGAGATGCGCCGCCAAATTAAGGCGATGTCATATGGACTTGCCTATGGTCTGAGCTCATATGGCCTTGCAGCGCAGTTAGATCTCTCACCGCCTGCTGCACAAGATTTAATGGACCGCTACTTCGAACGTTTCGGCGGAATTCGCGACTACTTAAAGACTGTTGTTGAAGAGGCGCGCAAAGTTGGTTATACGGAGACCGTCATGGGACGTCGCCGTTACTTGCCAGATTTGATGAGCGATAACCGTCAGCGTAGAGAAGTCGCAGAGCGTATGGCGCTTAACGCTCCTATCCAAGGATCGGCTGCTGACATTATTAAATTGGCGATGCTCAACGTTCAGAGAGCGCTAGTTGAAGGTGGCTTTACCTCGCGACTTCTTCTACAGGTTCACGATGAGCTCATCCTCGAAATCATTTCAAAGGAAGAAGCAGCCGTTACTGAACTTGTTCGCCGTGAGATGGGTAACGCATTTCCTCTCAAGGCACCGCTCAACGTTGGAATCGGTGTGGGCAAGAATTGGAATATTGCTGCTCACTGATTAATAACGCTCTTATATGCCAGCAAAATGAGCGAAAACATTGCAATGAACACCAAGAGAATACTAAGTAAGTCGTTGAGAAATATACCTCGCGTCAGCAAGTATGCCTTCTCAGATTGACAGGCGGGGCAACAAGTGGACATATTAAAATTATATTTCCACCCACAATCTAGACAGCGCGTATTTGAGTTCTTTGAATATAGCTTTAACTCCGCGCGAGAAATCGAATTTCGAGAATTAAGAATCTTCTTTAGGGACATTCGCCAAACTTGCCTCCAAGGAGTAATCAGAAGCTTTCCTGGTTCACGGTGTTCCACAGAATTTGCGAAAGGATTTCCACTGCTGGTTGGCCGAGAATTCGTGTTGACGAATATATTGAACAGACCCATCTTCTTTCCTCCCAGGAGAAACCATTAAACCAATAGCTGACTTGCTCGCTAATAGTGTCTTCCCTAGTAAGGTTTCAGGTGCTTTACTGATTTGTCGTTGCGTTATCTTTCATCGCAGCGAGATCTTCTTCAACGGTCGGCAGTTTATTTGCAGCAGATAGCCTGCCTCGACCAATTGTGAGAATTGTGAATCCAACGCCGATGCAGATTGTCGTGATACCTAGCGCGAGGCTGGGGGAGTAACTCTCTGATATCCATCCACCAGAAGCTGAACCAATAGACATCAAGGTTCCTTCGATAGTCCAGAGCCAACCCATCATTCCCGACGGGGAACCTTGTGGGCGAACTGCTTCCATGACTTCCCAGTAGAAGACTTGAATTGCTCCACCTACTAGACCGAGCAAGGCGCCGCCAATAGCCATCGACCAATCTGGATATGTAAATGCGATGGGAATGGAAACGATAAACCAGATGAAGTAAGTTTTACGAAGTGCGCCAAGAGGAGTTGTCTTCTTTGAAACCAAGCCACCTAGTAAGCCACCAACGATATTTGCAATACCCATCGCGGTGAAGATCCATGCTGTTCTGTGAGGAACTCCTTCAAGCTTTGCAAAAGCAGGAACAGCGACATCAAAGACGCCCCAACCGAATCCGATGAAACAACCCTCAATGACCAGAAGTTGAAGTGGCTTATGGCGCCACATTGCAACCTTCTTCTCTGGCTGCTTCTCTGGAATCCAACCGCGTGCAATCTTGGTCATCGCGAGTGAGCCACCACCAGTTAACATGAAGATTGCAGATGCTATGAGCGCACTGCCAGGATGAGATGAGAGGGCAAGAGTGGTCGCAACTACTGGGCCAATCACTCCGGCTGCAGACATCACTGCGGTATCGACTGCATAGGCGGTTCGTAGCCAATCATCAGAGACTGCATCTCGCCAAAGCGGGCGAACCGAAAGATTGATCGGTGGAGCGCTCAGTCCCATAAAGAATGCGAGGATCAACATTGTTGTTCGATCATGGCTCATATTGAGAGCAATCATCATCGCTGCATATCCAGGAACGAGAATACGAAGTGGCCACTTCATTCCATATTTATCCATCAGTGATCCACGAATGCCCGCAGTGAAAGATCCGGCTGCTGCATTTAATCCGATAGCCAAACCTGCGATGGCAATCGATTGGGTTGATGAGACCTTAAAGAAGATAGCTAGCCCGACCATGCCATAGGCGACTCGGGCTGGGAAGGCGCTCAGAACCAAGACCCAGACATTGGGAAATCGGAAGAGTTCGATGTAGCGCTTCATATCTCGGCGATTCTACGCTCAACTTGGCTGAGAAAGACGAGGATTTGCCCCTGCCTCTCGCCCCCACGTAAAATCGCGCCCTACAACTTAATACAGTCCTATTCCTACTACTTTCTATCCCTACGGAGCATCTTGACTACACAAATCGCAATTAACGACATTGGTTCAGCAGAAGATTTTCTTGCAGCAATCGAAGGCACAATCCGAAACTTTTCAGACGGCGACCTCGTAACAGGTACAGTCGTTCAGGTAGACCGCGAAGAAGTTCTTCTTGACGTCGGCTACAAGACTGAAGGCGTAATCCCTTCACGTGAACTCTCAATCCGCCACGATGCAGATCCAAATGACATTGTTAAGGTCGGCGATAAGGTCGAAGCTCTTGTTCTTCAGAAGGAAGACAAGGAAGGCCGTCTCATCCTCTCCAAGAAGCGTGCTCAGTACGAGCGTGCTTGGGGCGAGATCGAAGGTAAGAAGGAGCGCGACGAAGTTGTCGTGGGTACAGTTATTGAAGTTGTTAAGGGTGGTCTCATCGTAGACATCGGACTTCGTGGCTTCCTTCCAGCATCACTCGTTGAAATGCGTCGCGTACGCGATCTCACTCCTTACATTGGTAAGCAGGTTGAGGCTCGCATCATCGAGCTCGATAAGAACCGCAACAACGTTGTTCTCTCACGTCGTGCATTCCTCGAGCAGACACAGTCACAGTCACGTACAGAATTCCTTAACCAGCTCCAAAAGGGCCAGGTTCGCACAGGTGTCGTTTCATCTATCGTTAACTTCGGTGCATTCGTTGACCTTGGTGGCGTAGATGGTCTCGTACACGTTTCAGAGCTTTCATGGAAGCACATCGATCATCCAAACGAAGTTGTTGAAGTTGGCGATGAAGTAACTGTTGAAGTTCTCGAAGTTGATTTCGAGCGTGAGCGTGTATCACTCTCACTCAAGGCAACACAGGAAGATCCATGGCAGGCATTTGCTCGCACACACACAATCAATACAGTTGTTCCAGGTGTTGTGACAAAGCTTGTTCCATTCGGTGCATTCATCCGTGTTCATGAAGGAATTGAAGGACTTGTTCACATCTCAGAGCTCGCAGAGCGCCACGTTGAGATTCCAGAGCAGGTTGTTGCAGTAGATGACGAGCTCTTCGTCAAGATCATCGATATCGATCTTGAGCGTCGCCGTATCTCACTCTCATTGAAGCAGGCTAATGAAGGACAAGATGTTGAGGTCGAAGCATTCGATCCAACACAGTACGGAATGGCTGCTCGCTACGATGCAGATGGAAACTTCATCTACCCAGAAGGCTTTGATCCTGATTCACAGGAATGGAAGCCAGGATTTGAAGCACAGCGCGAAGAGTGGGAGCGTCAATACGCTGAAGCTCAGACTCGCTTCCTTGCTCACAAGAAGCAGAAGGCTGAAGCACAGGCAGCAGAGGCTGCAGCAACTCCAGCTGAATAATCTTCACCAGAAAGGCCCCTCGATGAACTTCGGGGGGCTTTTCTCATTCCCTAAGAAGATCGAAAAGGTGAAATACGGCGACGTCCGGACAGATTGCCAAGTCATGCAGTGCACCGATTCTTAACATCGCCTTTCAACTCACACTTTTCAATCTTCTAGGTAAGGTAAGCCCATGCTAATCGTGGGGCTTACTGGTGGAATTGGTGCGGGCAAGAGCACCGTTGCAAATATGTTCGCTCAGCTCGGAGCCCTAGTTGTAGATGCTGATCAACTCGCACGTCAGGCAATTGAGCCAGGATCCATAGGTTTCGATGAAGTTGTTGCGGAGTTCTCTTCGAAGGTTGTCAAGAACGGCGATATCGATCGCCAGAAGTTGGGCTCTATAGTTTTTAAAGATGTCGAGAAGCGCAAGAAGCTTGAAGCGATCATCCACCCGAAGGTGCAAGAGTTGCTCGCAGAGAAGATCAACCGACTCGATCCAGGCGACATCCTCGTCTATGAGATCCCGCTTCTCGTTGAAACAGGTGCAGCACCGAAATTTGATTACATCATTACAGTTGAAGCAGATATTGAAAATCGACTAGATCGTCTCTTTGAGCGCGGCATGGAAGAAGAGGAAGCTGGGCGTCGTATTGCAGCTCAGGCTTCCCAAACAGAGCGTGAAGCTGTCGCCAATCGAGTGATCATTAATGATGGAGATCGAGCTGAACTCTTCGCAGAGTGCGCACGGATCTGGGAGAGCGAGCTCAATGCGCCCCGTCAGTGAGGTGCAGCGCAAAGTTGCGCCATTTCAGGTAATTAGCGAGTACGTTCCTGCAGGCGATCAGCCGGCTGCCATCGAAGAGATTTCGCGTCGGATCAACGCAGGCGAGCAAGATGTAGTTCTTCTAGGTGCCACAGGTACCGGAAAATCTGCGACAACCGCCTGGTTGGTGGAGAAGCTTCAGCGTCCTACCCTCGTCCTTGCGCCGAATAAGACTCTCGCCGCACAGCTTGCTAATGAATTTCGTGAGCTACTTCCCAATAACGCCGTTGAATATTTCGTCTCGTATTACGACTACTACCAACCTGAAGCCTATGTTCCTCAGACCGATACATTCATCGAAAAGGACTCAAGCGTTAATGATGAGGTAGAGCGCTTGCGCCACTCAGCAACAAACTCACTCCTTACCCGTCGTGATGTCATTGTCGTAGCAACAGTCTCATGTATCTATGGACTTGGAACTCCACAGGAATACATCGACCGGATGATTCACCTCAAAGTAGGGGATGAGATTGAACGTAATGCACTCTTGCGTCGCTTCGTTGATGTTCAATATAAGCGCAACGATGTTGCCTTCGAGCGCGGAACTTTCCGGGTACGTGGCGATACCGTAGAGATCATCCCTATGTATGAAGAGCTCGCTATTCGTATCGAGATGTTTGGTGATGAGATTGAGAAGATCACGACCCTCAATCCATTGACTGGCGAGATTGTTCGCGATGAAGATGAGATGTATATCTTCCCAGCCACTCACTATGCGGCTGGGCCCGAGACTATGAAACGCGCGATGAGCGATATTCAAGATGAGCTTCAGATTCAACTCAATACATTTAAGAAGCAGAATAAGTTGCTTGAAGAACAGCGCCTACGTATGCGCACAACCTTTGATCTCGAGATGATGGAACAACTCGGTTTCTGCTCCGGTATTGAGAATTATTCGCGACATCTCGATGGACGTGATCCCGGAACAGCTCCAAATTGTCTCCTTGATTACTTTCCTGAAGATTTCCTTCTCGTGATTGATGAGAGCCATGTGACTGTTCCGCAAATCGGCGCTATGTATGAGGGTGATGCTTCACGAAAGCGCACTTTGGTAGAACATGGCTTCCGACTTCCAAGTGCACTTGATAACCGTCCACTTAAGTGGCCAGAGTTCCAAGAGCGCGTCGGCCAGACTGTCTATCTCTCTGCTACTCCAGGTAAGTATGAGATGGAGAAGGTAAAGGGCGATGTTGTTGAGCAGGTCATTCGTCCAACCGGCCTGATTGATCCGAAGATTGTTATCAAGCCAATCAAGGGGCAGATCGATGATCTCCTTGAGGAGATTAATATTCGAGCCGAACGTAATGAGCGAGTACTCGTGACGACTCTGACGAAGAAGATGTCCGAAGACCTCACTGACTACTTGCAGGAAAGAGGCGTTCGAGTTCGCTACCTCCATTCTGAGGTAGACACACTGCGTCGCGTTGAGCTCTTACGTGAACTTCGCTCTGGTGATTACGATGTTCTCATCGGTATCAATTTGCTCCGCGAAGGTCTCGATCTTCCCGAGGTATCTCTCGTAGCAATTCTCGATGCAGATAAGGAAGGCTTCTTGCGGTCTGCTACTTCATTGATTCAAACAATTGGTCGCGCAGCCCGAAATGTTTCTGGTGAAGTACATATGTATGCCGACAATATGACTGCATCAATGGAGAAAGCGATTGATGAGACTAATCGTCGTCGCGCAAAGCAGGTTGCTTATAACCTTGAAAAGGGAGTAGATCCTCAGCCCCTTCGAAAGAAGATCGCTGATATCACCGACATGATTGCTCGAGAGAGCGACGATACCGATGAACTCATCGCCGGCATCAAGGGAGCAAAGGGCGCTGCGCCATTTGTTGAGCGCGGAAAGGGATCTCTGGCGCGCCAAGAACTCGCCTCGTTGATAGGCTCCCTCACCGAGCAGATGCGTAGCGCTGCCGATGAGCTCGCCTTTGAACTCGCAGGTCGTCTGCGTGATGAGATCAAAGAGCTCAAACGTGAACTTCGATCGATGGATGAGGCGGGACATTAAGAGTGAGCATTGAGAAGCTAGTTGTACGCGGTGCTCGCGAGCATAACCTCAAAGATGTCTCACTCGAACTTCCTCGCGATGCCCTCATCGTCTTCACTGGACTTTCAGGTTCGGGAAAATCATCTCTCGCCTTCGACACTATCTTCGCAGAAGGCCAACGTCGTTACGTCGAATCCCTCTCTGCATATGCCCGTCAATTCTTGGGTCAGATGGATAAGCCTGATGTGGATTTCATCGAGGGGCTTTCGCCTGCAGTTTCAATCGACCAGAAATCAACTAACCGAAATCCACGTTCGACAGTCGGAACAATTACAGAGGTCTATGACTACCTACGTCTCCTCTTTGCTCGAGCGGGACGCCCACATTGCCCAAGTTGCGGCAAGGCAGTTTCGCGACAATCTCCACAGCAGATCGTGGATCAAATTCTTACAATGCCGGCTACGACAAAGTTCCAAGTTCTCGCCCCAGTTGTGCGCGAACGCAAGGGTGAGTTTGTAGATCTCTTTAGCGATCTTGTAACGCAGGGTTACTCACGTGCGCGCGTTGATGGCGAGACAATCCAACTCTCCGAACCACCAAAGTTGAAGAAGCAAGAGAAGCACACCATCGAGGTCGTTGTAGATCGCCTTACTGCAAAAGCTGAGAGCAAGTCTCGCCTCACAGATTCAATTGAAACAGCGTTGAAGCTTGCAAGCGGACTCGTCATCCTCGACTTCGTTGATGCAAAGGGCGATGAGAAAGAGCGCACATATAGCGAACACCTTGCCTGCCATGATTGCAATCTCTCCTTTGAAGAACTTGAACCACGTTCATTCTCATTTAACTCACCTTTTGGTGCCTGCCCAGATTGTTCTGGAATCGGAACAAAGCTCGAGGTAGATGAAGAACTCATCATCCCTGATGACTCAATCTCTATCGAAGAAGGTGCAATTGCGCCATGGGCAGGAGGGCATTCTTCTGAATACTTCCTTCGCCTCCTTGAAGCTCTCGCATTGGAATTAAAGTTCAAGCTGGATACGCCGTGGAAGAAGTTATCGGTCAAGGCTAGAGAAGCGATTATCAATGGCTTCGATTATGAAGTGCATGTGAAGTACAAGAACCGTTACGGACGCGTTCGCAATTACTCAACTGGCTTTGAGGGTGTCATTCCATTTATCCATCGCCGCCACTCAGAGACAGATAGCGAATTTAGTCGCGAGAAGTACGAGGCTTATATGCGTGAGACGCCATGTCCTGCATGTAAGGGTGCACGCCTTAAGCCTGAGGTTCTAGCGGTAACTATCGGCGGAAAATCAATTGCTGAAGTCTGCCTCCTCTCTATCGACGATTGTGCAACTTTCCTAAAAGGTATTGAACTCAATGCTCGCGAGGCGCAGATTGCAGAGCGAGTGATGAAGGAAGTTCACGCTCGTCTTGGCTTCCTTCTCGATGTTGGATTGGATTACCTCTCTCTCGATCGTCCTGCAGCGACACTTTCAGGCGGCGAGGCGCAGCGCATTCGACTTGCAACACAGATCGGTTCCGGACTCGTTGGAGTTCTCTATGTTCTCGATGAGCCAAGTATCGGCCTCCATCAACGTGATAACCGTCGCCTCATCGATACGCTGACTCGACTACGCAACCTTGGAAACACTCTCATCGTTGTAGAGCACGATGAAGAGACGATTCGCACAGCTGATTGGGTTGTCGATATTGGACCTGGAGCGGGCGAGCACGGGGGACATGTTGTTGTCTCTGGCTCTTATGAAGATCTCATCAATTCGAAGGAATCAATTACCGGCGCTTATCTCTCTGGACGTAAGTCAATTGAGATTCCAACAGAGCGACGTCCAGTCGATCCAAAGCGAACACTTGTTGTAAAGGGTGCAAAGGAGAATAACCTCAAAGATATCGAGGTCTCGATTCCTTTAGGTCTCTTCGTCTCTGTTACTGGAGTTTCTGGCTCTGGTAAATCAACGCTCGTTAATGACATTCTCTATACAACTCTTGCAAATAAACTCAATGGCGCTCGACTTGTGCCAGGCCGTCACCGCACGGTTACCGGAATTGATCAGCTAGATAAGGTTGTCCATGTCGACCAATCTCCAATCGGCCGTACACCTCGTTCAAATCCAGCAACTTACACCGGCGTCTTCGATAAGGTCCGTGCGCTCTTTGCTGAGACAACTGAGGCAAAGGTTCGCGGATACCAGCAAGGTCGCTTCTCCTTCAACGTTAAGGGCGGTCGTTGCGAAAACTGTTCCGGTGACGGAACCATCACTATCGAGATGAACTTCCTGCCTGATGTATATGTTCCATGCGAGGTTTGCCACGGCGCTCGATATAACCGTGAAACTCTCGAAGTTCATTACAAAGGTAAGACCATTGCTCAAGTACTTGATATGCCGATTGAGATCGCGCACGAGTTCTTTGAATCAGTTCCAACAATTGCTCGATATCTCAAGACTCTCTGTGATGTAGGTCTTGGTTATGTTCGTCTCGGTCAATCTGCGCCAACTCTCTCTGGTGGTGAAGCTCAGCGCGTTAAGCTCGCGACAGAGCTGCAGCGTCGATCAACGGGTCGCACTATTTATGTACTTGATGAGCCAACAACAGGTCTTCACTTTGAAGATGTCAATAAGTTATTAGGAGTACTCAAGCGTCTTGTTGAGACAGGAAATACAGTTGTTGTGATTGAACATAACCTCGATGTAATTAAGTCATCTGACTGGGTCATCGATATGGGACCAGAAGGTGGATATCGCGGCGGAACAGTTGTTGCAGAGGGCACCCCAGAGGAAGTTGCAAAGGTAAAGTCGAGTTACACCGGCCAGTTCCTGGCTGAAATTCTCGCCTCCAATCGCGCAACACCTGCGCCCGCTAAGAAGGCAGCTCCTGCGAAGAAGAGCGCACCAGCTAAGAAGAAGTAACGATGGCAGATCCAGCGAGCTATCGACCAACGGATATCCCGGAAGAGCCCGGGGTTTATCGCTTCTATAACAAGAGCGAAAAGGTCATCTACGTCGGCAAAGCTAAGAATCTCAAGAACCGTCTGAGCTCTTACTTTGGTTCCAACCTTGCGCAGAAGACTTATCGGATGGTCCATGAAGCAGTCCGTGTTGATTGGACGATTGTTAATACCGAGCTCGAGGCACTTGCGCTCGAATTCTCGTGGATTAAGCAGTACCACCCGACCTACAACGTTCAATTTAAGGATGACAAGTCTTACCCTTACTTAGCTATCTCTCTTGAAGATGAATTCCCTCGCATCTTTATCACTCGCAAAGAGAAGCGTTCTGGGCTGAAGTATTTCGGTCCATATACAAATGCCTGGGCTCTTCGCAATACCTATGAAGTTTTGCTCAAAGTGTTTCCAGTTCGCTCTTGTAGCGCGGGAAATTTTCAACGCGCACAACGTTCGAAGCGTCAATGCCTCTTAGGCGATATTGGAAAATGCGCCGCACCATGTGTCGGTTGGGTAACTCCTGAAGAACATAAGGCAATCGCCTACAAACTCGATGCCTTCATGGAGGCAGGCATGGAGGATCTAGTTCCGACGATGCGTAGTGAGATGGAACTCGCCTCACAGCGTGAGGAGTTTGAACGAGCCGCGAGAATCCGTGATCAGATTGAGTCATTTGAAAAGGCGCAGAGATCAACGCAAGGAAATCTCTCTGATGATCTTGATGGAGATTTCATCGCTATTCACGAAGAGGGCTTCCATGCTGCAGGCTCAATCTTCATTGTTCGTAGAGGTTCAATTAAGGGTTCTCGTTCATGGATTGTCGACCAAGAGCGCACTCTTGAAGATGATGACCAATACGGTTCGCTGCTCTTCTCTATCTACGGTGATGGGACAACTGAGATTCCTTCGCTGATACATATCAACGGTGAGCCATCTGATCGTGAGGCGTTAGGGGAGTGGTTAACTTCAATCGCCGGACATAAGGTGACCATCAAAGTTCCGCAACGAGGCGAGAAGGTCGAGCTACTAGAGACCGTAGAGCGCAATGCACATTACGCCCTCGTTCAATTTATGAGTAAGCGCGCTACTGATGCAGCTGTTTCAGGCAAGGCGCTCATTGAGCTCGAAGAGCAACTCGAACTTCCACGCACTCCTCTACGTATCGAGTGTTATGACATCTCGAATATCTCTGGCACATCAGTAGTTGCCTCTATGGTCGTCTTTGAAGATGGATTAGCGAAGAAGAGCGAGTACCGTCGCTTTGCAATTGATACAACGACGGCAACCGATGACACGCGCGCAATGCATCAAGTTATTACTCGCCGAATGAAGCGATTGATTGCTGATCGCCAAGTTAATCACAGCGAGGTGGCAGAGACAGGTGGAAAACTTTCAAAGTTTGCCTACCCTCCTCAATTAATTGTGGTCGATGGTGGAGCGCCTCAGGTAGCGGCTGCTCAGAGAGCTTTAGATGAACTCGGCATCACAGATGTAGCTCTCGTTGGCTTGGCAAAGCGTCTTGAAGAAGCGTGGTTGCCTAGTTCTTCAGATCCACTGATTCTTCCTCGCACCAGTGAAGGAATGTATCTCTTGCAGCGAGTGCGCGATGAAGCGCACCGCTTTGCTATCACCTTCCACCGTTCGAAGAGATCGAAGGTCATGCTCGAATCACTTCTCGATGAGATTCCGCAATTAGGCGAATCGAGACGCGCAGCACTCCTAGAACGCTTCGGCTCTGTCACTGCAATTCGCAAGGCGACATTGGCCGAGCTTGAGACAACACCGGGTATTGGCTCAACTATCGCCGGCATCATCTATTCGCATCTAGAAAAGCTGAGCACGCCAGCAATTGATATGGAGACAGGCGAGATAGTCGGTTCTTGACGGATAGTGCAGAATGAGGGCATGAGTAATCGCGAACTCTTAATTTTGACTGGCATGTCAGGCGCTGGCCGATCGACTGTGGCTCACGCCCTCGAGGATCTCGGTTGGCATGTTGTCGACAATCTTCCGCCAGCCCTTCTTCCAGAGTTGGCACTTGAGATGGAGAAGACTGAATCATCTGTCGCAGTCGTCGTCGATGTCCGCGGCGGTAAGTTCTTCGATGCTCTCGCTAGCGCTCTTGCAGCTCTCGGAAAGAGCGATATCAAATACCGCCTACTCTTCCTCGATGCCAGTGACCAGGCGCTCGTTCAGCGCTTTGAATCAACTCGCAGGCCACACCCTCTTCAATCATCTGATCGAATCGTCGATGGAATCGAACGGGAGCGATCAAAGCTAGAAGACCTACGTTCACAGGCCGATGTTGTTATCGATACTTCAAACCTCAATGTTCACCAATTAGAGAAGAGAACTGCCGAGATATTTGCGGCAGGTATGGCGAAAGCACTTCGCATCAACGTTCTCTCCTTTGGCTATAAGTACGGAATCCCAGTCGATGCCGATCTCGTACTCGACTGTCGCTTTATTCCAAATCCTCATTGGATTCCTGAGCTACGTCCACTCTCAGGTCTCGACGATGCCGTTTATTCTCATGTGCTTGCAACTGATGGCGTTGCAGATTTCGTTCGTTCTTATGTTGAAGTTGTTGAGAAGATGATTCCTGGTTATCTCCATGAGGGTAAGAAATATGTGACCATTGCAATTGGTTGCACAGGTGGCAAGCATCGCTCTGTCTCTATTGCACGCGAGATTGCATCCCAACTCAATCGTGAGCACGGTGACTTCGCCGTATCTGCACATGCAACACATCGCGATGTGGGTCGTGAATGATCCCAAATCCAAAGGTAGTTGCTTTAGGCGGTGGCCATGGTCTCGCTGCAACGCTGACAGCGCTTCGCTCCATTACAAGTAATATCACCGCAGTAGTCACGGTTGCAGATAATGGTGGTTCAAGCGGGCGACTGCGTGAAGAGTTTCCAATCATGCCACCTGGCGATTTACGCATGGCACTTGCTGCACTCTGCGGTGATGATGCGTGGGGACGCGATTGGGCTGACATCATGCAATATCGATTTACTAGTGATGGCCCGCTCGATGGCCATGCTTTAGGAAACCTACTTCTAGCGGCGCTCTGGGATCGCGATGAAGATGTTGTTGTAGGACTAGATCGCGTCGGAGCTCTTCTCAAAGTTGTTGGTCGAGTTCTACCTATGACAGCCGAGCCGCTCACCATTGAGGCAACTTTTGAGAGCGCCGGAAAGAAGATTGATGCCCTCGGTCAGGTTGCCGTCGCAACAACGCCAGGAAGACTGCAAGAACTTCGGATGAAACCATCGAATCCGACAACTCGTCCAGAGGTGCTTGATGCTCTCAGCGAAGCTGATTGGATCACGATGGGACCAGGTTCTTGGTTCTCCAGCGTTCTTCCACACCTTCTTGTTCCATCGCTTCGAGATGCGATAGTTGTATCGCCGGCGAAGAAGATTCTTTTACTTAATCTCGACTCAAATAAAGAGCAGGAGAGCGCTGGCGAATACGCTGGATATTCACCTCGCGAACACTGCGAGATTCTGAACGAGTATGCACCAGAGTTGAAATTTGACCTCGTCGTCGCTGATTCGCACCTAGCGGGCAGGGGAGAGCTGGCTCAATATTTAGCTGAGCGAGGAAGCGCCTATCTAGAGGCCGATTTACGCGATAACGAGATGACCATTCATCACGAGGGGCGAAAATTGTCCTCTACTTTCGCTCACATAGCGCGAGAAATGCTGGTTTGATAGCCCCATGGCAATGACAGCTGCAGTCAAAGATGAACTCAGCCGACTCACGATTACCAAACCGTGCTGTCGTAAGGCTGAGGTCTCTTCTCTGCTCCGTTTTGCCGGTGGACTCCATATCGCCTCAGGCAAGGTAGTCATCGAAGTTGAACTCGATACTTCACAATCTGCGCGTCGCCTGAAGAAAGATATCGCTGACATTTACGGTCATGACTCCGACCTTGCAGTGCTCTCATCGAGCGGGCTCCGCAAGGGATCTCGTTATGTCGTTCGCGTAATCGAATCAGGTGAGGCACTTGCTCGTCAGACAGGTTTGATTGATGCCAATGGTCGCCCAATTCGCGGACTTCCTCCTCAAGTTGTTGCAGCAAATGTCTGCGATGCAGAGGCAGCATGGCGCGGCGCCTTTATCGCTCACGGTTCACTGACCGAACCTGGTCGCTCCTCATCACTTGAAATTACTTGTCCAGGACCTGAAGCGGCTCTCGCTCTAGTTGGAGCAGCTCGACGACTTAATATCGCTGCGAAGGCTCGTGAAGTTCGCGGGGTCGATCGCGTCGTAATTCGCGATGGCGATGCGATTGGATCTCTCCTTACTCGTCTCGGCGCACATGAGAGCGTCCTTGCCTGGGAAGAACGCCGTATGCGTCGTGAAGTTCGAGCGACAGCTAATCGACTGGCAAATTTCGATGATGCAAATCTTCGTCGTTCAGCGCGCGCAGCAGTTGCAGCCGCGGCCCGCGTTCAGCGTGCTATGGAAATTCTTGGACCAACTATTCCTGACCACCTCAAAGAGGCGGGGGAGCTTCGAATCGCACATGGCCAGGCATCTCTAGAAGAGCTTGGTTCGCTCGCATCACCTCCTATGACTAAGGATGCAATTGCTGGTCGTATCCGCAGACTTCTCGCCATGGCCGATAAGCGCGCTGGCGAGCTTGGAATTCCAGATACCGAGGCCGGACTTTCTCCAGACCTTCTCGGCGAGTAGCGAACCTGCCAGTACAACTCTGGCTGGTATCCTTCCGCTAAGTCCCAACGTTGTGGCGCATGTAAAGCCACCCATTTAGAACTGGGCTTAAGTCGAGAAATTCTCATCTCTATCGAACGAGGTTTAATTATGATTAATGTCGGAATCAACGGTTTTGGACGCATCGGACGTAACTTCTTCCGCGCAGCGCTTACCAACCCAAATATCAATATCGTCGGAATCAACGACCTTACAGATAATGCAACTCTTGCACACCTTCTTAAGTACGACTCAATCCTCGGCCGCCTTGGCCTAGAGGTCTCACACACTGATGAGTCAATCACAGTGGGTGGAAAGACAATTAAGGTTTTTGCAGATCGCGATCCAGCAAACCTTCCTTGGGCATCAGTCGGTGCAGATATCGTTATCGAATCAACAGGTCACTTCACAAAGGCTGCAGATGCGAAGAAGCACATCACAGCTGGCGCAAAGAAGGTCATCATCTCTGCACCTGCTACAGATGAAGACATCACAGTCGTAATGGGCGTTAACCATGAGAAGTACGACCCAGCTAACCACCACGTCATCTCAAATGCTTCATGTACAACAAATTGCCTCGCACCAATGGCGAAGGTCTTGGATGAAGAGTTCGGGATCGTTCGCGGTTTGATGACAACAATTCATGCTTACACAAACGATCAGGTAATCCTTGACTTCCCACATAAGGATCTCCGTCGTGCACGTGCAGCTGCAACAAATATCATCCCAAGCTCAACAGGTGCTGCAAAGGCGATCTCACTCGTACTTCCACAGCTCAAGGGCAAGCTCGATGGTTTCGCAATGCGCGTTCCAGTTCCAACAGGTTCAGCAACAGACCTCACAGTCGAGCTTGCCAAGGAAGCAACTGCAGAGCAGATCAACGCTGCGATGAAGAAAGCAGCTGAAGGTTCACTCAAGGGCTTCCTCTCATACACAGAAGATCCAATCGTTTCATCAGATATCGTGACTGATCCTTCATCATGTATCTTCGATGCACAGCTCACAAAGGCAATCGGAACAACCGTCAAGGTTGTCGGTTGGTATGACAACGAGTGGGGCTACTCAAACCGCCTCGTCGATCTCGTTGGCTATGTAGGAAAGAGCCTCTAATTCAATGACTACTTTGGCCGACCTAGATGTAAAAGGTAAGCGCGTATTCCTTCGCTGTGATCTTAATGTTCCTTTGAAAGAAGGAAAGATCACAGATGATGGACGTATCCGCGCTTCACTGCCAACTATTAACGCGCTCCTTAAAAAGGGAGCATCGTTGGTAATTGCAGCGCATCTAGGTCGTCCAAAGGGTGAGGCAAAGCCAGAGCTCTCACTCGCTCCAATTGCAGTGCGACTCTCAGAGCTTCTCGGCAAGCCAGTGAAATTCGCTGGTGCAATCACAGGTGCAGATGTCACAGCTCAAGCAGAAGCACTAGTCGCTGGTGAGGTTCTCCTTCTAGAAAATATTCGTTTTAGCGCAGCAGAGACATCTAAGGAAGAGTCAGAGCGCGCAGCGTTTGCCGCAGAGCTTGCTCAACTTGCAGATGTCTATGTTGGCGATGGTTTCGGCGCAGTACACCGTAAGCACGCATCAGTATTTGATCTTCCAAAACTCCTCCCACATGCAGCGGGCACACTTGTCGCCGCAGAGGTTGAGGTTTTGAAGAAGCTCACAACAGAGCCAGCGCGCCCATATGGCGTTGTCTTGGGCGGAGCAAAGGTTTCGGACAAGCTTGGAGTTATCTCTAACTTGCTCGGCAAGGTAGATGTTATGGCGATTGGCGGGGGAATGGTCTTTACCTTCCTTGCAGCGCAGGGCCACGAGATTGGAAAGTCACTCGTTGAGGCAGAGATGCTCGACACTGTTCGCGGCCTCATTCAAGAGGCAACTGATAAGGGCGTTCGACTCGTTCTTCCAACAGATATCGTCGTAGCTCCAGCATTTGCAGCAGATTCACCAGCAACAATCGTGGCAGCAGATGCAATCCCTGCAGATCAGATGGGCCTTGATATTGGACCAGATTCAGCTGCTGCATTTGCAACTGCGATTCGCGAATGCAAGACAGTATTTTGGAATGGCCCTATGGGCGTCTTCGAATTTGCTGCATTCTCTAATGGAACAAAGGTTGTCGCTCAGGCGCTGACTGAAGTTTCTGGAATCTCAGTTGTTGGCGGAGGAGATTCTGCAGCAGCAGTTCGCGCGCTCGGTTTTAAGGATGAGCAATTCGGTTATATCTCAACCGGTGGCGGCGCATCTCTTGAATACCTAGAAGGTAAGGAACTTCCTGGCCTTAAAGCACTAGATCTCTAATCTTTTTTACACTCGATAACTGCAACAGAACTGAAGGAGTAATAAATGCGTAAGCCACTTATGGCCGGTAACTGGAAGATGAACCTCAACCACCTTGAGGCTATTGCAGTTGCACAGAAGCTTGTCTACTCACTCTCAGATGCAGATTACGATGCTGTAGATGTCGCAGTAATCCCACCATTTACAGATATTCGCTCGATTCAGACAATGGTCGATGGAGATCGCCTTCGCCTTCAATACGGTGCGCAGGATCTCTCTCCAGAGGCATCAGGTGCATTCACCGGTGATATCTCTGGATCGATGCTTGCAAAGCTTGGTTGCACATTTGTCGTCATAGGACATTCAGAGCGTCGCGCAATCCATCATGAAGATGATGCGCTCGTTAACCGTAAGATCAAGGCCGCTCTAGCAAATGAGCTGACACCTATCTTCTGTGTTGGCGAAGAGCTTGCAATCCGTGAATCAGGTACACACGTCTCTCACGTCATCCGCCAGGTTCGCGCTGGTCTTGAAGGTTTCACCAAGCCAGAACTAAAGAAGATTGTGGTTGCCTACGAGCCAGTCTGGGCTATCGGTACCGGAAAGACTGCAACACCTGAGGATGCTCAGGAAGTCTGCGCAGCTATCCGTGAAGAGATTGAGCAGATTGGCTCAGCGGAGATTGCATCCAATATGCGTATCCTCTACGGCGGATCAGTAAAGTCATCAAATATCGTCGAAATCATGAAGCAGGACGATGTCGATGGAGCACTTATCGGCGGCGCGAGCCTCGATCCTGAAGAATTGGCGAAAATTGCCAAGTTCTACGCAGTGGCCGAGTAAGCCCACCCCACCTTTATTCGCTATCCTTACCCATCTGTTCAGTAGTACCGCCTCACTAAGGAGTTATCCGTGGCTTTAGCACTATCAATCTTTCTCGTGATCACCAGCGTGCTGATGATTCTTCTCGTCCTCCTTCATAAGGGAAAGGGTTCAGGACTCTCTGACCTCTTCGGCGGCGGAATCTCATCAAACTACGGCGGATCATCTGTTGTAGAGCGTAACCTCGACCGAATCACAATCGTGATCGGTGGACTCTGGTTCGCAGGCGTAGTCGGCCTCTCACTCGTTTTGAAGGGTTAATCCATGGCAAGTGCAATTCGCGGTAGCCGTGTCGGCGCCGGCCCAATGGGCGAGGCAGAGCGTGGCGATCAGATTGAGCGCGCAACAGTCTCTTACTGGTGCGCCAACGGCCATGAAGTACGTCCATCATTTGCAGTAGAAGAGACGGTAGAGATTCCAGCGCAATGGGATTGCCCAAAGTGCGGACTCCCAGCAGGTCGCGATCGCAACAATCCACCTAGCGCAGTCGTTAACGTTCCTTACAAGACACACCTTGCCTACGTTAAAGAGCGACGCTCTGATACAGAGGGTGCAAAGATTCTTGAAGATGCACTTCGCAAGCTTCGCGGAGATGATATCGACTAATGAGTCAGAGTCATATGGCCGAGGCCATTGACTTGTTAGAGCGCTCGAGCTGCTCTAAGAATTTCCTCAATGCCCGCACTGCGGTTCTTCAGATGAAGACGCAGGAGCGGGTATTGTCGTTTAGCGAGAGCTTTTCCATCACCGAGACCTTGAGCTGCAACGAGCGTTGCAAATGAAAAGTCACGTCCTGGAATCTCAAAATCGCAATCCACTTCACCGGTGATCTGAATAAATGTGCCATTAGGTTGACCGGCCTTATGGAACTGACCGGTTGAGTGCATAAAGCGGGGACCCCAACCAAATGTCGTTGGCTTACCTGATGCAGATGAGATGAGAGCGCGTAGCTCTTCAAGTGCGACATCATCCTTGCGATTAAGGTAGGCCATGATTGAGATAAATCCACCATCAGCAACGGTGGCGATAATCTCCTGTAAAGATTGAGTAATCGTTGCACCTGCGCCAAAGATTTCAACATCGCCTTCACTTGCATCGGGAACAAGCAGAGGAAGGATTGTTGTACCGGAGCTCTTCCATTCAGCGAGCAATGCAAGAGTCTGTTCCTTCGCCTCTGTCACATTGGGCTGGTTAAATGGATCAATTTCAAGGGCTGCTCCAAGAATTGCCGTTACCCATTCCCAGAAGATGAAGTGTGCGCCGAGAGGCGCAACAACATTGAGGTCTGCGGCTGCATCTGCGAAAGCGATAGTAAATGGATTTCCAACTTCAGCTGCTGCTACTGACTCAGCGACGATAGGAAGTCGTCCTTTCCCATCTTTACCTGTCGATTCAGCAATTAACTGTTCTATCCAATCTGAGATTCCAGGAACCTCAGAACCGTGATCTGTAAATCCGATGTATTGGCCCGCTACCTCACTCAAGAGATAGGCCACATCGAGAATTACCTCATCAAAGGCGAGGAAGTGTCCCTTTGCAATAGCGGCATCATCTAAGACCTTCCAGATATCGATCCCCGCAAGTACAGCTGGAACAACTCCGAAGGCGCTGAGTGCGCTAAAACGCCCTCCGACATTGGGATCTGCATTGATGACGGTAAATCCATTTCCACGTGTCTCAACATCGAGAGGCGAACCTGGATCTGTCACAAATACGATGTGGTCAATCGGATTGAGACCCGCCTCAACAACCTTTGCTTCAAATAGGGCGCGTTGTGAAGATGTCTCGATAGTTGAACCTGATTTTGAACTGACGACGAAGACCGTTGAAGAGAGTTCGCCGTTGAGGGCGTGGGCAATGTAATTAGGATCGGTTGAATCTACGATGATGATCTCGCGCTTATAAGTCTTGGAGAGAACCTCTGGTGCAAGCGAAGAGCCACCCATGCCACAGAGCACAACACTCTTCTTATCCGAGAAGCGCGCGGCGACTGCTGTAACTTCCTCGCGTAGCGCCATTGAACTTGTTGGAAGATCTACCCAATTGAGTCGAATAGCTGCCTCTGCCGCTGCCTCTGGACCCCAGGTTGTGGAATCCTTTGCAGCAATCTTCTGGTGTACCTCTCGAAGAAATGCATAACGTGCAGATGTGCGATCGACTCGAGCCAGTGAGGCTCCTGAGACCTTAATAGTCACGGCAGTTCTCCTTACTTAAGAGCTGATTCGATATCGCCAACGATGCGATCGACTGTGAATCCAAACTCGGTAAAGAGCTTTGATGCGCCAGCAGATGCACCGAAATGATCGATGGAGATGATGATTCCTGAATCACCAACATAGTCGCGCCATCCTTGAGAGATTCCTGCTTCAACGCTGACGCGAAGCTTTGCGCTCTTTGGAAGTACTGACTCACGGTAGGAGAGTGGCTGTTCGTTAAACCACTCAAGGCATGGGGCGCTCACAACGCGAGTTGAGATGCCCTTTGCCTCTAGGGCGATCTGTGAATCAAGTGCCAGGGCAACTTCAGATCCTGTAGCAATGATCACTACATCAGCGTTGCCGGAAGCCTCTTTAAGAATGTAAGCGCCCTTATCAACTCCAGCGGCTGCGCCGTGAGTAGAACGATCAACGGTACGAAGATTCTGCCGTGAGAGGAAGAGACCTGCAGGCTTCTTACGGATAAGAACTGACTTCCACGCCTCACGAACTTCATTTCCATCAGCTGGACGGATTACCGCAAAGTTAGGGATGGCTCGCATTGCAGCCAAGTGTTCGATTGGCTGGTGGGTAGGACCATCTTCGCCGAGACCGATTGAATCGTGGGTCCAGACGAATGTTGTCGGAATATCCATCAACGCTGCAAGGCGAGCGGTAGGGCGCATGTAATCGCTAAAGACAGCAAATGTTCCGCCGAATGTTCGAGTTAAACCATGGAGTGTAATTCCATTGAGAATTGAACCCATCGCATGTTCGCGAATACCAAAGTGAATGATGCGACCGTATGGATCTGCATCCTTCATCTGACTTGTTGCTGGAAGGAATGACTTTCCGCCTTCGATAGTTGTGTTGTTCGACTCTGCAAGATCGGCAGAGCCTCCCCAAAATTCAGGAAGGGCCTTTGCAATCGCATTGATGATATGGCCAGATGCAGCGCGAGTTGCAACATCCTTGCCAACTTCGAACTCTGGAAGCGCCTTATCCCAACCTGCAGGGAGCTCACGCTTTACGAGTCGCTCAAGGAGGGTTGCCTTCTCGGAATTAGCGGACTTCCATGTATCGAACTTCTTATTCCATTCTGCATGAGCTGCAGCGCCACGATCTTTGACTGAACGAACGTGTGCAAATACATCTGCTGGCATTGCAAACTTCTCATCAGGATTGAGCCCGAGCTCTACCTTTGTAGCGGCAATCTCTTCATCACCGAGCGCCGAACCGTGTGACTTTGCAGTCCCGCGAAGCTTTGGTGCAGGCCATGCAATCACTGAGTGCATGCGAATCAAAGATGGCTTAGAGCGTTCGGCCTTTGCTGCGACCATCGCAGCATCAAGTGCAACGAGATCGATATTTCCATCTGCAAGTGCTGCAATCTCTTGAACATGCCAACCGTATGCACGGTAGCGCGCTGCAACATCTTCAGTAAATGAAACGTGTGTATCACCTTCGATAGAGATGCGGTTATCGTCATAGATCATGTTGAGATTTCCGAGAGCCTGTGTGCCTGCAAGTGAAGAAGCTTCAGCGCTCACGCCTTCTTGAAGATCTCCATCAGAGCAGAGAACCCAGATATCGTGATCAAAGATTGATGCACCTTCAGCAGCAGTTGGATCGAGTAATCCACGCTCATAACGAGCAGCCATCGCCATTCCAACAGCTGTTGCAACACCCGCACCGAGTGGTCCAGTTGTTGTTTCAACGCCTGCAGTGTGGCCAAACTCTGGGTGTCCCGGAGTAAGTGATCCCCAGGTACGGAAGGCTTGCATATCTTCCATCTCAAGGCCGTAGCCGCTAAAGAAGAGCTGCGTATAGAGAGTCAACGATGAGTGGCCGCATGAGAGAACGAAGCGATCGCGACCAAGCCATTGTGGATCTGATGGATCATGCTTGAGGTGGCGCTGGAAGAGGTTATAGGCAACAGGTGCGAGCGACATTGCAGTACCTGGATGGCCATTGCCAACCTTCTGCACTGCATCCATTGCAAGTGCGCGGGCATATGCAACTGCGCGATTGTCAAGCTCTGTCCATCCGGTCATTGTTGTCATATCTCTCTTCCCTTATCTCTTCTTATTGTGCTCAAATGATGAAGCGTCTGAAAATGAATAGAACTGTGTAAGTCGGACTCGCCACGCTGCGATCCATAAAATTGATGAGCCCAATAAGTGAGCCGCAACGAGCCCCTCTGGAACTCCGAGTAGATATTGCACATAACCGATCACGCCTTGTGCGAGGGCGATAGCGAGAAAGATTATGAGATAGCGCTGAGTATCGGGTGCGAAGTTCTTAGACTTCTTGTAAATGCCTGCAATCGTGAGAAGAATGAGAGCGACAACCAGGAAGCCATGAATAGTTGCAACTGTTGCAACTGCAACATCTAGTCGGGGAGTCTCGGCATCTCCTGCATGTGGTCCTGCGCCTGTAACAAGTGTTCCTGCTGCGATGACGATAAAAGTCAGAATTGTATGTGCAGTGATAAATGGGGAGATGCGCGGATTATCAACGCGATCTCCTTCACTTCGAATCAACAAGGTATGGGCTGCCGCGATTAAAAGAATTGAGAGGATGAAGTGAGATGCAACGGAAAATGGATTGAGTTTGGTCAACACGGTAATTCCACCCAAGATCGCTTGACCAAATATGCCTGCGATTTGTGAGAAAGCTAAGAGGCGGAGATCTCTCCGTGCTGTGCGTATGACAAGGATGACCATGGCGACTGCGGTGAAGAAGAGAAGAAAAGTCAGGAGGCGATTACCGAATTCAATCCATGCATGGAGGGCGCCCTCAGCTTGTCCAGCGACCGGGGTATAGGAATCCTTGGTGCACTCAGGCCAAGTAGGACATCCAAGTCCAGATCCCGTGACTCGAACTGCGCCGCCGGTAAGGACCAGAACTGCCTGGAGGGCGAGGAGTAGGCGGGCTACCGGGGTCAGGGCGCGGGTAGCTCTCATACCTGAAGCCTACCGAGGGGAGTCCGCTTGAGCGTGCCAAGTGGCGAGGTGTTGGCAATTACGACACAATACTGTTGTGAAAATCGACGAGCTCAGCACCCGCAATGCGGTGGCACGTTCTGTGCTCGAAAATGGCCCATCTACCGCTGTAGCCATCGGAGAGCGACTTGGGCTGACTCCAGCCGGGGTCCGACGCCACCTTGATCTTCTTATCGGCGATGGAATCCTTGAAGCTAAAGAGCCTCATAGCGCTCTCGTCCGTGGACGCGGTCGGCCATCAAAGGTCTTCATCATGACCGATGCTGGTCGTGAGAAGTTCGAACATTCTTATGATGATTTAGCTGTTGCAGCGCTGAAATTTATTACTGCTCAATCAGGGCCACATCTAGTCAGCATCTTCGCAAAGTTTCGCGCAGATGAGATGGGGCGCCGAGCAGAGCCAGTACTCGCAAAGAATAAGAACCGCAGTGCAGCTCTTGCAGACTTCCTCAATCAAGAAGGTTATGCAACAACTGTGCAGCCTCGCGAATTTGGTGAAGAGCTCTGCCAGCACCACTGTCCTATTGCGCACGTTGCAGCGGAGTTCCCACAGCTCTGCGAAGCTGAGACCGAACTATTTTCAAAGGTACTCGGCACTCACGTGCAACGACTAGCAACAATCGCCCATGGCGATGGAGTCTGCACAACTTTTGTTCCAAAAATTACGGAGAAGAAAACCCTAACGTCTGGAAAGGCGCGCTAATGACAACTGCACACCCAGAACTCGAAGGCCTCGGCAATTACGAGTACGGATGGTCTGACGGAAACGATGCTGGAACGAATGCAAAACGCGGTCTCAGTGAAGAAGTTGTTCGCGACATCAGCTCAAAGAAGTCAGAGCCTGAATGGATGCTCGACCTACGCCTCAAGGGCTTAGCTCTCTTTGATAAGAAGCCGATGCCATCATGGGGTTCAGATCTCACCGGAATCTTCTTCGACACAATCAAGTACTTCGTGCGCTCAACTGAGAAGCAGGCTGCTACTTGGGAAGATCTTCCTGATGAAATTAAGAATACATACGACCGCCTTGGTATCCCTGAGGCAGAGAAGCAGCGCCTAGTATCTGGCGTCGCTGCACAGTATGAATCTGAAGTTGTCTATCACTCAATCCGTGAAGACCTCGAGAAGCAGGGCGTAATCTTCCTTGATACAGATAGCGCGCTCAAGCAGCACCCTGAGCTCTTCAAAGAGTACTTCGCAACAGTTATCCCAGTAGGAGATAACAAGTTTGCAGCGCTCAATACATCTGTCTGGTCTGGTGGATCATTTATCTATGTACCAAAGGGTGTACATGTAGATATTCCATTGCAGGCTTACTTCCGCATCAACACTGAGAACATGGGTCAGTTCGAGCGCACACTTATCATCGCTGATGAAGATTCATACATTCACTATGTAGAAGGTTGCACAGCGCCAATTTATAAGTCAGATTCACTTCACTCAGCAGTAGTTGAGATCATTGTAAAGAAGGGTGCGCGCGTTCGTTATACAACAATTCAGAACTGGTCTAACAACGTATACAACCTCGTTACAAAGCGCGCCGTCTGCGAAGAAGGCGCAACTATGGAGTGGGTCGATGGAAATATCGGCTCAAAGGTAACCATGAAGTATCCAGCAGTAATGTTGATGGGTCCTCATGCAAAGGGCGAGACACTTTCACTTGCATTTGCCGGTCCTGGTCAACACCAAGATTCTGGCGCAAAGATGGTTCACGCTGCTCCTTACACATCTTCATCTGTTATCTCTAAATCTGTTGCTCGTGGTGGAGGTCGCACCTCATACCGTGGCCTTGTTCAGATCAATGAAGGCGCACACCACTCAGCATCTACAGTGAAGTGCGATGCACTTCTCGTTGACACAATCTCTCGCTCTGATACATATCCATATGTTGATATCCGCGAAGATGATGTATCAATGGGACATGAAGCTACAGTTTCTAAGATTTCAGATGACCAGCTCTTCTATCTCATGTCACGTGGTCTCAACGAGGATGAAGCGATGGCGATGATCGTTCGTGGATTTATCGAACCAATCGCACGCGAACTTCCAATGGAGTACGCACTTGAACTCAACCGTCTGATTGAACTTCAGATGGAAGGAGCTGTTGGCTAAATGACAACACTCCAAAGTAATCTCCTTGAAAATCACACTCCAACTGGCCGTGAAGAGGCATGGCGTTTCACACCGCTGAAGCGCCTTGCAGGTCTTCACGATGGAAGTGCAAAGCCAGATGCGCGTAATTCACTGACGCTCAATGGAACAGCGCAATCTGGCGTCTCTTTCACTCGAGGAGCAGTAACCGCTGCTTCAGTGAGCGAAGATGCGATTGTCAATCGCATCCGCAACTACACATCTGAAGGTGCAACCCTTGCAATCGATAAGAACACAGTTGTAGAAGCTCCAATCTTCCTCAACCGTTGTTGCGGGGGAGTAGATACTGCGGAGCTCTCACGCGTTCAGATTCGTCTCGGCGAGCATGCAAAGGCGACTGTGATCCTTGAGAACACAGGAGATACCCACCTTGCTGAAGATCTCGAGATCATTCTCGCTCCTGGCTCAGATCTCACCTTCATCTCACTCCAAGAGTGGGGTTCAAAGGCTGTCTATGCAGCGACACATAATGCAATTATTGATCGCGATGCAACCTTTAAGGCGATTCACGTAACGGTAGGTGGCGACGTTGTACGTCTTCTGCCTAAGGTCGAGTTTGTCGGACCTGGCGCATCGGCAGATCTTCAGGGCGTCTACTTTGCAACAGCTGGCCAATTCTTTGAGCACCGTATGCATGTTGATCACGCAGTTCCACATGCAAAGTCGAATGTGAACTACAAGGGCGCACTCGCAGGCGATAAGGCACATACAGTCTGGATTGGCGATGTCTATATCCGTGCAGCAGCAGAAGGCACCGATACATATGAACTCAACCGTAATCTCTTGCTCACAGATGGCGCTCGTGCAGATTCTGTCCCTAACCTTGAGATCGAAACAGGGGAAATCGTCGGTGCAGGACATGCATCAACAACCGGCCGTTTCGATGATGAGCAACTCTTCTACTTAATGTCACGTGGAATTCAAGAAGCAGATGCTCGCCGTCTTGTAGTTCGTGGCTTCTTCAATGAAGTGATCGCACTCATCGGAAATGAAGAGATTCAAGAGCGACTCATGACACGTATTGATGACGAACTTGAAAAGGCAGGTAAGTAATGTCTGACCTTTCATTCTCAACTCTCGTTTCTGGAAAGCCTGTACGTATTGAGAAAGATGGCGAGACCATCTGTGTCGCACGTATTGGTGATGAGGTATTTGCAATTGGGGATACCTGCAGCCACTCAGATGCTTCGCTCTCAGAAGGTGACATCACAGATTTCAAGATTGAATGCTGGCTTCATGGCGCAGAGTTCGATCTTCGTTCAGGTGAGGCTCTTACGCCTCCCGCAGTAATGCCGGTAAAGAAGTATTCAGTACGCGTTGACGGAGACTCCGTCACGATTGAGAAGTAATGGAGTCCGCAATGAGCACATTAGAAATTCGTGGTTTAAAGGTAACTGTAGATACAGAGCAGGGTGTGAAGGAGATTCTTAAGGGGGTCGATCTCACAATTAAGTCAGGCGAGACACATGCAATTATGGGTCCAAACGGTTCTGGTAAGTCAACACTTGCTTACTCAATCGCTGGACACCCTAAGTACACAATTACAGGCGGAACAGTGACACTTGATGGCGCAGATGTTCTTGAAATGTCTGTCGATGAGCGCGCTAAGGCGGGTCTCTTCCTTGCAATGCAGTACCCAGTCGAGGTGCCAGGCGTCTCTGTCTCTAACTTCCTCCGCACAGCAGCTACAGCGCTTCGTGGTGAAGCCCCAAAGCTTCGCGAGTGGGTCGGCGAAGTAAAGTCTGCAATGGAGGGCCTCAAAATGGATCCTTCATTCGCACAGCGCAACGTTAATGAAGGTTTCTCTGGTGGCGAGAAGAAGCGCCACGAGATCATGCAGCTCGAACTTCTCAAACCAAAGTTTGCAATCCTCGATGAGACAGATTCAGGTCTCGATGTTGATGCACTTCGTATTGTCTCCGAAGGCGTAGTCCGCGCAAAAGAAGCAAATAACCTCGGCGTACTTCTCATCACTCACTACACACGCATCTTGCGCTACATCCAGCCAGATTTCGTTCACGTCTTTGCCGCTGGCAAGGTTGTTGAGCAAGGCGGCCCTGAGCTTGCTGAAAAGCTCGAAGCTAATGGCTATGCGGAGTATGTAGGCGCATAAGTATGTCTTTCGATCCTGTAGCGCTCCGTCGCGATTTCCCGATCTTTGATCGCACAATCCGCGATGGTCGGCGCCTTGTCTACCTCGATTCAGGTGCGACAAGCCAGAAGCCGCAAGCGGTAATGGTTGCAGAGATCGATTTCTATCGCCACCACAATGCAGCAGTGCATCGCGGCGCGCACCAACTTGCTGAAGAGGCGACAGATATCTATGAAGGTGCTCGTTTAACTGTTGCAGAGTTTCTCAATGCGGAAGAAGATGAAGTTGTCTTTACAAAGAGCGCTACTGAATCACTGAACCTCGTTGCTTATGCAATGGGAAATGCCAAGGTCGGCAATCGATTCCACCTCACCGCTGGTGACGGAATTGTTGTTACCGAGATGGAGCACCATGCCAATCTCATTCCTTGGCAGCAGCTTGCAGAACGCACTGGAGCTTCGCTCACATGGTTTGAAGTTACGCCAGAAGGACGATTAGATCTCTCAAATATAAATTCGGTGATTACCGAGAAGACAAAGGTTGTAGCTCTTACTCATCAATCAAATGTTCTAGGAACAATCAATCCACTTGAGGCGATTGTGAAACGCGCCCATGAAGTTGGTGCTGTTGTCGTGCTTGATGCATGTCAATCCGTTCCTCATATGGCAGTTGATGTAAAGGCGCTCGATATTGATTTCTTGGCCTTCTCTGGACATAAAGCGCTGGGGCCTACAGGTGTCGGTGTTTTCTGGGGGAGAGGTTCGCTTCTAGAAGAGTTGCCACCATTTCTTACAGGTGGATCGATGATTGAGACTGTCACCATGACGGGCGCAACATGGGCACCAGCTCCTCGCAAATTTGAGGCTGGCGTTCCCAATATGGCACAGGCAGCAGGTCTCGCCGCTGCCTTGAAGTATCTCAACGCAGTAGGTCTGGAAAATATTCATAACCATGAAATCGAATTAGCTTCTTACCTTCTCAATAAATTTGCCGATATCGAAAACCTTCGAATAGTTGGACCTAATAACATCGAGTCCCGCGGTGGTTCTATTTCTTTTACATTTGGAGATATACATCCACACGATCTTGGCCAGTTTCTTGATAGTCAGGGCATTGCTGTTCGCACCGGACACCACTGTGCTTGGCCTCTCAATCGAAAGATGGGCGTACCAGCTACTACTCGCGCATCGCTCTACCTCTATAACACTCACGAAGATTGCGACGCACTTGTGCAAGGAATCCTCGATGCAGAGAGATATTTTGGTTGATAATGCAACTCGATAATCTCTATCAAGAGGTCATTCTTGACCACTACAAGAATCCACAGAACAAGGTTCTTGCATCGGATAATGATGCTCAGGTACACCATGTCAATCCAAGTTGCGGTGATGAGGTAACTCTCGGCGTCAAGCTAGATGGAGATAAAATTGCATCGATTAACTGGGATGGCGTTGGATGTTCAATTTCCCAGGCAAGCACATCGATTATGAGCGATCTGCTTATGGGAAAGATGCTCGATGAAGCAAGTGCAATCTCTGAAGATTTTCTCCATCTCATGCAGAGCAAAGGATCAGAAGAAGGAAACGCTGATGTCTTGGAGGATGCGGTAGCTCTTTCAGGTGTATCAAAGTACCCGGCGAGAATTAAATGTGCCCTCCTAGGATGGATGGCTTTTAAAGATGCTTCTGTGCAAGCGCACAGCAAGGAAGAGAAGTAGGATACGAATATGACAGCACAGGTAGATGATGTAACCGAGGCGATGAAGGATGTCGTTGATCCCGAGCTCGGCATTAACGTTGTAGATCTCGGACTCATCTACGATGCAATGGTTGATGAGAACAACATCGCAGTACTAAACATGACACTCACATCAGCTGCCTGCCCACTTCAGGATGTAATCGAAGATCAGACTCGTCAAGCGTTAGCGCCACTTGTCGATGATGTCCGAATCAACTGGGTCTGGATGCCACCTTGGGGCCCAGATAAGATCAGTGATGATGGTCGCGAGCAACTTCGCGCACTTGGTTTCACCGTCTAATTAGCGAAGAGGTTTAAGCATGAGTCAACATCAAGTATGGATGACCATGCGGTCGATGACTGCTGACCCATCTGTAAAGTCACAGAAACTAAAACCCGGCACGCTTAAGCGCATTTTTACCTACGCAACTCCGTACAAGAAGCACATCATCTTCTTCTTAGCGACAGTCATCATCGATGCGGTATTGATCGTTACAACCCCGCTTCTCCTTCGCAAGTTAGTTGATGAAGGGGTAATTCCTAAGAACAGCACCCTCATCACCCAACTCGCCCTTCTCGTTGGTGGGTTAGCGGTACTTGATGCGCTCTTTAATATCGTCGGTCGCTGGTTCTCGTCACGTATTGGCGAAGGTCTCATCTATGACCTGCGCAGCGAACTCTTCACACACGTGCAACGTCAATCCGTTGCCTTCTTCACCCGCACGCAGACTGGCGCATTGATTTCGCGACTTAACTCTGACGTTATTGGGGCGCAACAAGCATTTACTGCAACGCTTTCAGGCGTAGTAAGCAATGTCATCAGCCTCATACTGGTTGCAGGAACGATGATGTTCCTTTCCTGGCAAATCACACTGCTCTCACTCGCACTCCTGCCTATCTTCATCTACCCGACCAAATGGGTTGGAAAGAAGATTCAATCTCTCACACGCGAATCATTTGATCTCAATGCAAAGATGTCGAGCACGATGACTGAGCGATTTAATGTCTCTGGCGCCATGTTGGTCTCCCTTTACGGCAGACCCGAGAGTGAATCCTCACTCTTTCGCACTCGCGCACGCCGAGTGGCAGATATGGGCATTGAAGTTGCAATGCTCAACAGGCTCTTCTTTATCTCGCTCACAAGTGTTGCTTCAGTTGCTACCGCCTTTGCCTACGGCTTTGGTGGACATTTAGCAGTCTCTGGATCGATCTCAGTCGGAACGCTCTTAGCGCTGACCGCTCTACTTGCACGACTTTATGGTCCGCTTACCGCCCTCTCAAATGTTCGCATTGATGTTATGTCCTCACTCGTCTCTTTCGAACGAATCTTTGAAGTTCTCGATCTCCAACCAATGGTCAATGAAAAGCCAGATGCAAAGATATTAAGTAGCGGCAGTGCCGAAATAGAAGTTAAGGATGTTCGTTTCTCATATCCAAAGGCTGATGAGATTTCACTTGCATCTCTGGAATCAGTTGCAAAGAAAGAGATCATCGAGAGCGGGGAAATTCTTAAAGGCATCTCTTTTACCGCTCGCGCTGGAACACTGACCGCAATCGTAGGTCCATCAGGAGCCGGCAAGACCACGCTCTCAGCTCTACTGCCTCGCCTCTACGACGTTACCGGTGGTTCGATTTCGGTCAACGGTACTGATATCCGTGATTTCACTCTTCAATCCCTTCGTGATCAAATTGGAGTAGTAGCGCAAGATCCACACCTCTTCCATGAATCAATCGCGGAAAATCTTCGCTATGCAAAGAGCGATGCAAGCGGAGAAGAGTTAATTTCTGCATGTAAGTCGGCACAGATCTGGAATCTCATTGAATCTCTACCTAATGGCCTCGACACTATGGTGGGAGAACGTGGACATCGACTTTCTGGTGGCGAGAAACAGAGACTTGCTATCGCTCGAATGTTGTTGAAGGCGCCATCTATCGTCGTACTCGATGAAGCGACTGCACACCTTGATTCAGAGAATGAAGAGCTGGTTCAGGAAGCGCTAAAGGTTGCTCTCGTTGGACGAACTTCCCTTGTTATCGCTCATCGCCTTAGCACCGTGATGGATGCCGATCAGATTCTTGTCGTGAGCGATGGTCAGATTATTGAGCGCGGAACTCATGCAGAGTTGATGAACAACTCAGGACTTTACTCAGAGCTCTTCTCGCGTCAAGACCTCACGGCGAATTAAGAATCGACCATAGATAACTAATCCTGCAAAAATTACCCATTGCAGGGCGTAGGCAAAGTGCGGGCCATCAGTTAACTCTGGAATCTCTGCAGGGATTTCCGGAGTTAACTCTGGGAGATCTCCACTGAGTAGGTCGAGATAGAAATCAGATTGAATTCCGCTATCCACATTTGTTGACTGGGCATTTGCTTCAGAGATAAGCCCTGTTGAGTTTCCTGTTGGGATTGCGAAAAAATTTCCTTGAGGCAGCGATGTATCAAGTCGAACTCTTCCAACGATAGTTACCTCACCCGATGGTGTTTTCGGAAGGTTTGGGCGCTCAGTCGCTGTAGCTCCCGCTTGGACCCAGCCTCGATCAACCCAGAAGCTCTCTCCAGAGATAGCGGTGAAGGCAGTGAGGGCTTCAAAGCCATACTTTCCTTCGGAGTAATGGTTGCGAAGAAGTATCTGGCGTTCTGAATCGAATCGTCCAGTGACAGAGACTCGTTGCCACTCATTCTTCGTGGGTTGAGAAAGTATCTTTGCTAGAGGCAGAACTGGAAGATCAATATGCGAAGTAATCTGCGAATTGCGATCATGACGCGCTACGCCTCTGTGATACTGCCATTGTGCAGCCCAGATGCAACCAGCAATTAAGAGAAGTGCGATGAGGCTCTTAAGAAGTGATTGCGGTTCTCTCTTACTCAATTCCGCGTGGCCTCTTACTTAATATATTTGCGCCAGGAAAGACCGTTTCACGTCCTGCGTTGGCGATGACCACTGCGATATATGGCAAGAACATTGCACCAACGAGTGCAAACCAACGAAATGGGCTTGGAAGAACAACTGTGAGCAAGAAACAGATTGTTCGAATAATCATCGAAATCAAGTATCGTCGTTGACGTCCTGCAAGATCGCTCTTGAGGCTCTTAGGGGCCGATGTGATGGAGAAACTCTCTTGGGCCTTTTCATTACTCTTCTTGGAGGGTTTCATGGGGTAAGAGTATGAGGCGCGAGGGGTAAAGGCACACTGAAAATCGTACTTACGCGGGGGTAACGAGTAAGTTTGCTCTCATGAGCGAATCACCATCTATCGCACTCGTCACAGGCGGAAATCGTGGCATCGGCTTGGCAATTGCGACCAGCCTCAAGGCGGCAGGCCATCGCGTAGTAATCACCTATCGAAGCGGTACGCCACCCGAGGGCTTTGATGCAGTGCAGATGGATGTCACCTCAACAGAGTCGGTCGATGCAGGTTTTGCCAAGATTGAAGCCGAGATTGGCCAGCCAGAGATCATCGTTGCAAATGCGGGAATCACTAAAGACACACTTGTGATGCGCATGAGCGATGAAGATTTTGAGAGCGTTATCAATGCCAACCTCACCGGAGCCTTTCGTGTTTCAAAACGAGCCACTAAGGGACTTCTCAAACTCAAGCGCGGCCGACTTATCTTTATCGGCTCTGTCGTCGGAGGGGTAGGTGCTGCAGGACAAGTTAATTACTCAGCATCAAAGTCAGGTCTCGTTGGAATGGCACGCTCATTTGCTCGTGAGCTTGGAAGCCGCGGCATCACTGCAAATGTGATTGCTCCCGGCTTTGTCGAGACCGATATGACTGCAGAATTAGATGAGAGCAGGCGCTCAAATATCGCCGCACAGGTTCCACTTGGGCGTTTCTCTTCCGCTGATGAAATCGCAGATGTCGTAACATTTATTGCTTCACCTCAGGCAAGTTACATCACTGGCGCACTGATTCCAGTTGATGGCGGATTAGGAATGGGTCATTAATATGGGAATCCTCCAAGGCAAGAACATCCTGGTGACGGGAGTTCTCACAGATGGATCGATCGCTTTTCATATCGCGCGACTTGCTCAAGAAGAGGGTGCAAACGTTGTTCTCACCGGATTCGGTCGCGGCCTTAGCCTGACAACTCGCATCGCTGGGCGACTTCCACAGATGCCACCGATTATCGAACTCGATGTCACCAATCAAGAGCATCTCGATGGCCTCGCTGAAGAGGTGAAGAAGTATCTGCCACATCTCGATGGCGTAGTTCACTCCATTGGCTTTGCACCAGAGTCTGCTCTCGGTGGAAACTTTCTCAATACAGAGTGGCCTGATGTTGCAACCGCGGTGCAGATCTCTGCATATTCTTTGAAATCGCTCACTCTTGCATGTCGTCCACTCATGAAGAACGGTGGCTCAGTAGTGGGCCTCGACTTCGATGCCCAGGTTGCATGGCCTCTCTATGACTGGATGGGAATTGCAAAGGCGGCTCTTGAATCAACAAGCCGTTATCTCGCGAAGTACCTTGGCTCTGAAAACATTCGCGTCAATCTTGTCGCAGCAGGTCCCATCAGTACCGTTGCAGCAAAGTCGATTCCGGGCTTCGCTCGCTTCAAGGAACTCTGGGATGAGCGCAGTCCAATGGCGTGGGATGTAACAGATCCAGTTCCTGCAGCACAGGCAACTGTCGCTCTCTTAAGCGATTGGTTCCCTAAGACAACTGCAGAGATCATCCACGTTGACGGTGGATATCATGCAATGGGTGGCTAAGAAAGAGATCGCGATTGCGGTGATTTTCTTGCCGCTTCTGGTTGGAATTCTGACTGCTTTCTTCGCCGATGAGATTGCTCCCGATTCGAGTCTTCCGCCAACTCTTACCTGCTTTGAGAGTTCTACTGCAACGCTAAGAGTTACTACAGCTGACCAGTGCATCGCACCACTCATCTCTCTTGGGAATTCACCTCTCTCCGATAGCGCAACGGCTTCAGGCAACGTTGTTGCCCTCAACCCAATTCTTCAGGCTCGTTTTGGTGCAGCGCAGGTAGCTGCCGAACTTGAAGGAGTTCATCTCTACATCACATCTGGATTTAGAGATGAGTCGAGACAGGCAGTTCTCTTCGCAAATGCAATCAAGAAATATGGAAGTGAGAGCGAGGCGGCTAAATGGGTTCTGCCGCCACAGTTCTCTCATCACCCACACGGATTGGCGATTGATGTGAACTATCCAGGCGATCGTCCTGGCGCCGAATGGCTAGAAAGCAATGGTTCTCGATTCGGGCTCTGTCGCGTCTATGCCAACGAGTGGTGGCATTTCGAAGGCGTCATCGCGCCGGGGGAGAGCTGCCCCGAGATGGCGGCCAATGCCCTCGTGGATATGCGGTAATTTGCCTCGATTTCTCATCTAGGCCACCTTCCTTTAGAATTACCGAAGACCAGTAGCCCCGGCTGCTGCAAGAGGAGTTCGCACTCCCACCTCCGTAAGCGTTTAGCTCGGATTGGTTTGTCAGGTAAAACCCTTCAAGGGTTTTCTTGTTCGGTGCGCGCTTTCTTTCAGCGCTTGAGTTACACGAAACCGAACAGAGGAATAGAAATCACCACTGACCCACGCATCAATGATCGAATCCGCACACCACAGGTTCGTCTGATCAATTACACAGGCGAGCAAGTTGGAGTTGTTGATATCGAGGCTGCTTTGGCGATGGCGGATGAAATCGGACTCGATCTCGTTGAGATTGCGGCTGAGGCCAATCCACCCGTATGCAAGATCATGGACTTCGGAAAGTACAAGTACGAAGTTGCACAGAAGGCACGCGAAGCTCGTCAGAACCAGACACATATTGTTGTTAAGGAAGTTCGCCTTACACCGAAGATTGAAAATCACGATTACGAGACAAAGCGCTCTGCAGTCGAGAAGTTCCTCAAGGGTGGCGACAAAGTGAAGATCACTATGAAGTTCCGTGGGCGTGAACAAACACGTCCAGAGCTCGGCTTCAAACTCTTACAGCGTCTTGCAGAAGATGTGAAAGAGATTGCCTTCGTTGAATTCGCCCCAAAGCAAGAGGGACGAAATATGACGATGGTTCTCGGTCCTACAAAGAAGAAGACCGAGGCAGTTGCAGAGCAGAAGGCGGCGCGAGCTGCTAAAGCAAAAGCTGCTGAAGAAGCAGCAGCAGAGTAAGAATTAATTTTCAAACACGACGAAGTAATAAGTAATAGGAGAATGAAATGCCAAAGATGAAGACCCACAGTGGCGCGAAGAAGACTTTTCGCGTTACAGGTTCAGGAAAAATCATGCATGAGCGTGCAGGCAAGCGCCACCTTTTGGAGCACAAGTCATCACGTGTTACTCGTCGTATGAGCCAGGAACAGTCAGCAAAGCCAACAGTCACAATGACAGCCAAGCGCATGCTTGGTTTGAAGTAGGGGGGATAACCGATGAGAGTAAAGCGCGGAGTACACGCAGCTAAGAAGCGTCGCACAACCCTCGAGCGTGCAAGCGGATATCGCGGACAGCGCTCACGTCTTTTCACAAAGGCGAAGGAGCAAGTAACGCACTCAATGGTCTATGCATTTAATGACCGCAAGGATAAGAAGGGCGACTTCCGTCAGCTCTGGATCCAGCGTATTAATGCAGCAGCTCGTGAGAACGGCATGACATACAACCGTCTTATCCAGGGACTTAAGCTCTCTGGTCTTGAGGTTGACCGTCGTATCCTTTCTGATCTCGCTACAAATGATCCAGCTGCATTCAAGGTTCTTGTTGAAGTTGCACGTACACACGTTGCAGCAGCATCAAAGTAATCTGAACGCATAGATTCATACCAATGATTGAGAGCCTTCACTCGCCACACGTTGCGCGAGTGAAGGCTCTTATTGGTTCTCGGGGCGTGAAAGAACGTCGCGAAGCAGGGCTCTTTATCGCCGAAGGGCTGCAGGCCGCCCGTGAAGCGTTGACGGCAGATGGCGCACCATTTATTAAGAATCTTTATGTAACCAACTCTGGACTACTTAAGCTCTCAGAGTTTGATCTCAATGAAGTCGATGTATATGAAGTAACTGACGCCGTGATGGCAGAGATGACTTCGACTGTAACGCCTCAGGGAATTCTCGCCCTCTGCACCGTTCCTCGTCGAGAAATATCAGAACTCGCACCTCTTGCAGATAAGAAGAGTGCTCGCATCGTCTATCTCAATGAAATTCAAGATCCAGGAAATGCCGGCACAATCTTGCGAACGGCAGATGCAATGGGAGTCGATGCCGTCGTGACATCGCCTGGAAGCGTTGATATGTATTCTCCTAAGGTTGTCCGCGCTACAGCTGGTTCTCTCTGGCACCTTCCGCTCTTTGAATCAATTCCATTCGCAGAGCTTTCGACAATCCTTCCTTCAGCTAAGCCACTCTTGCTCTCATCTCATGCAAAAGCCTCAATCCTTGATCTTCCCCTCACTGATTCATACATCTCAATCTTCGGCAACGAGGCTAGGGGAGTAGATGCCCAATCTCTTGGTCTCAGCGAATCTTCAATTACATCGGTCACTATTCCGATGGTCGGTCGCGCTGAAAGTCTTAATCTCTCAGCGGCAGCCTCGATAGTTATCTTCACTCTTTCTAGAGGGCTTGCAGGTTAGACTTCGCCCCATGAATCTCCAGGAAATTCAAGGTTGGGTCAGCGATGCTGAGAAGGCATTTGCAGCTGCAGGCGACCTCGATGCCCTGAAGGTCGCACGCCTTGCCCACGTTGGAGATAAGGCGCCCATCTCTCTTGCAAGTCGCGCACTCGGATCTCTCTCGCCCGATGAGAAGGCATCTGCAGGTAAGGTCATCGGAGAGGCGAAGGCCGAGCTCGGTCGCCTTCTCGCTGAGGCAACATCAAAACTTGAGGCAGAGCGAGATGCGCGCGTTCTTATTGAAGAAGTTGTCGATATTACCCTTCCGGTTCAGCGCTCTCATCGCGGTGGATTACATCCCATCTCAATCATTAAAAATGAAGTCTCTGATTTCTTTATTGAGCAAGGCTTCTCAGTTGAAGAGGGTCCTGAACTTGAATCAGGGTGGCTCAACTTTGATGCGCTCAATATTCCTGCGGATCACCCAGCACGAACGATGCAAGATACTTTCTACATCGAACCAGTTGAATCAGGAATGGTTCTCCGTACCCAAACTTCACCTGTACAAATTCGCACGATGCTCACTCAGCAACCGCCTATCTACGTTATTAGCCCAGGTCGCACCTTCCGTGCAGATGAACTCGATGCAACACATAGCCCTGTCTTCCATCAAGTCGAAGGGCTTGTTGTCGATAAGGGCATCAATATGTCTCACCTCAAGGGGACTTTAGATAACTTTGCCCGCCACATGTTTGGCGATGATGTAACAACTCGTCTGCGACCATCATTCTTTCCCTTCACTGAGCCAAGCGCTGAAGTTGATATCTTCTTCAACGGTCGCTGGATCGAGTGGGGAGGCTGCGGAATGGTCAACCCAAAGGTCTTGGCAACATGTGGAATCGATACCAGTGTCTACTCAGGGTTCGCATTTGGAATGGGACTTGAGCGCACGTTGATGGTTCGTCATGGAATTACAGATATGCACGACATCGTAGAAGGCGATCTTCGCTTCACCCGTCAGTTTGGAGTGGGGCTATAAATGCGCGCACCATTATCTTGGATTAAGGAATTCGTTGAAATTCCTTCAACTATTACTGCAGACCAAATCTCTAATGCACTTATTCGAGTTGGTTTCGAAGTAGAAGAGATCATCACGCAAGGCTCTGATCTCACTGGTCCATTGAAATTTGGAAAAGTACTATCCATTGAAGAGATAACAGAATTCAAGAAGCCAATTCGCTATGTCGGTCTCGATTGCGGAGAAGGCGAGACTCGTTATGTAATCTGCGGCGCCACCAACTTCGCAGTCGGAGATATTGTCTGCGTGGCAATTCCTGGCGCAATTCTTCCTGGCAATTTTGCTATCTCTGCACGCGAAACTTATGGCAAGACTTCCAATGGAATGATCTGTTCTGGCCGCGAACTCGGAATCAGCGAAGATCACGCTGGAATCATGACCTTTGTTGAAGGAAGCGTAGAGATTGGTGCAGATGCAATTGCCGCACTTGAAATCAACGATGTGATCTTCGATATCGCAGTCAATCCCGATCGTGGCTATGCCTTGAGCATCCGTGGCGTGGCTCGTGAGGTTGCCGCCTCTCTCGGTCTCAAGTATTCAGATCCCGTAGATGCGCTTCGTACTGTGAAATTTGAGAATTCAGGAAAAGGCGTATCGGCCAAGATCGTAGATAGAGATGCGGCAAGCGTTTTCTACCTTCGTACCCTCTCTGACTTTGATCAAAGTGCGCGCACCCCAATCTGGATGCAACGTCGCATCGAGAAGATGGGGATGCGCTCGATCTCCCTCGTAGTAGATATCACCAACTATGTAATGCTCGAGCTCGGCCAGCCGCTCCACGCATTTGATGCAGATAAAATTTCAGGTGGTCTCTCCATCAAGCGCGCAGGTTCAGCAGAGAAGTTCACTACTCTCGATGGTCAAGAACGCACTCTCAACTCTGATGACCTCATGGTCTGGGATGACGCAAAGCCTTTGGCACTTGCCGGCACGATGGGCGGTCTCGAATCAGAGATCACCGAGACAACTACTCGCATCGCAGTCGAGGCTGTTCGCTTTAATCCCGTTGCAATCGCAAAGAATTCACGTCGCCACAAGCTCTCATCAGAGGCTTCGCGCCGCCTAGAGAGAAGTGTCGATCCTTCATTGGCAGAGTTCGCTTCTGCGCGATTTGTGCAGCTCCTCACAACGCTTTCACCTGCTCAACATGTTGAGACAGTCATTGATGGTGAGCCACGCTTTGCACCAGTGGTGAAGGTGGATCCTGCCTACGTTGCTTCAGTATTAGGAATCGAAATCACTCCAGCAGAGATTGCAGCGCATCTTCGCTCAGTTGGATGCGATGTCGATGAGAAGAGCTTTGAGGTAGATCCACCATCATGGCGCTCGGATTTACTACAACCTGCCGACTTTGTTGAGGAAGTTGCTCGCATGGTCGGTTACGACAAGATTCCATCAATACTTCCTCCACGCCCAAAGCATGCTTCACTTACGCCAACACAGAAGCGTCGCCGTGCAATCGCAAGCATGCTCGCTAGCCGAGGGTTCGCTGAAGTTCAGACTTTTCCTTTCACCAATCAAGAGACAATTGATTCGATGGGTTTTGTGGGGGAGCGCGCAGCTACCTATCGCATAGCTAATCCAATGTCAGAGGAATTTCCGTTGATGCGAGTGCATCTCGTTCCAGGTCTGATTGAAGTGGCCCAACGCAATATCAGCCGTGGGGCAAAAGACTTCGCCATCTTTGAGATGGGATCGATCTTCCGCAGCGCTCAGAAGTTAATTCCAGCTATTTCACCTGAGCTTGGGCAACGTCCAGAGCAATCCATTATTGATGCCATTACCTCAAGCGTTCCGCCTCAGGCTTATCACGTCGCTGGGCTGCTCCTCGGAAAGGTTGAGAATTCAGATTGGCAGGGAGCTGCACGTAGCTATACATGGCAAGATGCCATCGCTTACGCGCAAGATATTCTCCAGCTCTGTAATCTCAATTGGACAATCAAACGTTCAGATTTTGCACCGTGGCACCCAGGTCGATGTGCAGAATTAATTGTTGATGGCAAGGCCGTTGCACATGCCGGAGAACTTCACCCTCGTATCGTTGCTGCATATGGCCTTCCTGAGCGATCTGTGGCCTTTGCAGTGGGATTGAGCGCTCTTCCGGATACTCACTTAGTTCGTCCTTTCTCTGTAGGTACGATGCCTGCTGCTCTTCAAGATGTCGCTCTGATTGTCGATGAAAGCGTTGCGGCAGGCGATGTTGAAGCAGCTCTACGTGCTGGGGCGGGAGATCTCCTAGAATCAATCTCGCTCTTTGATCGCTACGACAAGATTGGCGATGGGAAGATTTCGCTCGCATTCTCACTCGTTTTCCGCGCCAGCGACCGGACTTTAACTGGCGCTGAAATTACAGCGGCCCGCGAGGCAGCAGTGGCTCATGCCGAGAAGCTCACAGGGGCTGTACTCCGCACAATCTAGTCTGCATAAATATGCAATCAATTGCATATTTATGCTAAATTAGACCCATGAAAATCGGTCTCATAGGTGGCAGCGGCTATGCAGGGGGAGAGCTCCTCAGGCTCCTCGCCTCACACCCGCACTTTGAACTCATCGTTGTCTCAGCGCATTCCAATGCAGGAGAAGAGATCACAGCGATCCATCCGCAACTTCAAAGCTATAAAGGCCGTAAATTCTCGACTTTTAAGCCTGAAGATTTCGCCCAGTGCGAATTGGTTTTTCTCGCACTTCCACACGGTGAATCTGCAAAGCACATTGCACAGTTGCCCAAATCTACAAAGATTGTCGATCTCGGCGCAGACTTCAGATTGAATTCAAAGGATTCTTGGGAGAAGTACTACGGCGGAGCCCATGCCGGCACTTGGATTTATGGCCTCGCAGATCTTCCAGGCAAGAGAGAAGAAATTTGTAAAGCATCAAGAGTTGCAAATCCCGGTTGCTATGCAACTTCAATCATTCTCGGTACGGCACCTGCCTCTCAATTTGCTGACTTCAGTGATGTTGTGGTGGTTGCAGCATCTGGTACGACTGGAGCGGGACGAAGTGCAAAGATAAATCTCATCGCCAGTGAAGTTGCTGGATCGCTCACCTCATACAAGTTCGGTGGAGCGCACCAACACACACCCGAGATAGAGGAGGCGCTCACATCAATCTCAGGTGCAGAAACGAAAATATCTTTCACCCCAATCTTGGCGCCGATGCCTAGGGGCATCCTCTCGACGATCACATTGAAATTATCAAAGAATGTTTCGGTATCTGATCTCCGTAAAACATATGAAGATTTCTATAAAACCTCGCCATTCGTCACACTTCTACCTGAGGGGCAGATGCCGAAGACAGCTTCAGTTCTTGGAAGTAACCACGCTCAAATGCAGGTTGCTATTGATGAACATACTGGGCGTCTTGTTATCTCAGTTGCGATTGATAACCTCGGCAAGGGAGCTGCCGCTCAAGCTCTCCATAATGCAAATCTTATTTCAGGCTTTGATGAGACTGCAGGGCTACTCGGAAACGGCCTCGGCGCATGAATAGAGAGCTTCCACAAGGATTTCGCGCCTCTGGAATGCATGCAGGGTTGAAGAGTTCAGGTGCTTTCGATCTGACTCTGATTGAGAATACTGGCCCGCGCTTTGATGCAGCAGCTGTCTATACAACTAATCAAGTCGTTGCCGCACCGGTCATCTGGTCTCGTGAAGTTACTAAGGGCGAGATTGTGCGCGCTGCAATTCTTAATTCAGGTGGAGCAAATGCATGCACTGGCCCTGATGGGTTCCTTGATACGCATCTCACTGCAGAGAAGGTTGGCGAACTTCTCGAAATTTCCTCTGGCGAAGTAGTCGTCTGCTCGACTGGTCTAATCGGAGAAAGGTTACCGATTGAGAAGATCATGGTTGGGGTTGAATCTTTGACTCAAAATTTGGTGAGCACCGCACTAGAAGATATCGCGCGCTCAATCATGACAACGGATACCGTCCCTAAGATCTCTGAAAAAGATTATGAAGGAACAAGAACTGTAGGTGTGGCAAAAGGCGCAGGAATGCTCGCACCCGCTCTTGCGACAATGCTCTCAGTCATCATGACTGATGCAATTATTCCCGGAAATAGCCAAGAGATTTTTTCGAGAGTGATGGACCGTACCTTTAATCGAATCGATTCCGATGGATGTATGTCCACCAATGACACAGTCTTATTGATGGGTTCGGGGGCAAGCGCCATAGAACTTGAAGCAGATCTCTTCGAAGAGATTCTCATGGAGGTCTGTGGCTCTCTCGCGGAGCAGTTGATTGAAGATGCCGAAGGCTCAACGAAAACTGTTGCAATTACTGTATCTGGTGCTGCTTCAGAGAGTGATGCAGTCGAAATCGCGCGAGCATGTGCGCGAAACAATCTTCTCAAGTGCGCCATCTTTGGTGGAGATCCAAATTGGGGTCGCGTCCTAGCAGCGGTTGGAACAGCGAAGGCAGAGATGGATCCACTGACTATTGACGTTACGCTCAATGGTGTTCGAGTAGCAAAGAACTCAGCTCCTTTTGAAGATAAGAACCTTGTGAACTTCGACAATCGACTTGTGGAGTTGTCCATCAACCTCAATGTTGGTTCATTCGGCGCGACCGTTCGGACCAACGACCTCTCGCACGATTACGTTCATGAGAATTCGGCCTACTCCACATGAGCAGAACCGGAATCCTCGTCATTAAATTTGGCGGCCATGCCATGAGCGATAACGATGGCGCATTCGGCAAGAAGCTCTCCTCCGCCATTGCACAGGGCCTCAAGGTCGTCGTTGTGCACGGGGGAGGACCACAAATTAACTCTGCACTTGAGAGCGAAGGCATCAAGTCGCAATTTATCGGTGGATTTCGTGTCACCACGCCTGAAGTTTTTACCGTGGTTGAAGAAGTTCTCTCGAATCAAGTTGGACCAGCAGTGGCGATGACGCTTACCCAATCAGGGGTGGCATCGCTTGCTATCTCCGGTCGTCATTCTGGAACCCTCTTTGCTCGCAAACAAAATACTTTAGTCAATGGCGAGAGCGCAGACTTGGGATTAGTGGGCGATGTAGTCAAGGTAGATGCAGCGGCAATTGAAGTTCTTCTTGAGAAGGGCGTCACCCCTGTTATATCTCCCATTGCAAATGACATCGATTCCGAAGGTGGTCTCAATGTCAATGCGGATATAGCTGCAGCTGCTGTTGCTGGTTCTTTATCGGCGCAAGAGCTGATCATCATGACTGATGTTGCTGGTATTTATAGAAATTGGCCGGATAAAGATTCGTTGATTGAGGAGATCACTTCTGTAGATTTAGAGAAAGTGAAGTCTTCCTTCGCTGAAGGCATGGCTCCAAAGGTTCAAGCCTGTCTTGATGCAATTCAGGCCGGTGCTCAAGCAGTTCGCATAATAGATGGTAGAGATCCAGATGCTTTCGCAAAGGCGTTAGCTCATGACGGAGGAACACTGGTGGTCGCATGAAGGCATGGACAAAGTCGCTGCAAAACAATTATGGAACACCAGTTCTCGAACTCTGCTCCGGTAAAGGCGCCAGAGTGATTGATTCGAAGGGTGATCAGTACTTGGATTTCCTCGCAGGGATAGCAACAAATGTATTAGGACATGCCCACCCTGCCGTTGTTAAGGCAGTCACCAAGCAGATTTCAACTTTGGGCCATGTAAGTAATTTCTATGCACATCCCAATGTTTTAGCGCTCTCTGCAAAATTGGTATCAATGACTGGCGATAAGAGCGCACGAGTCTTCTTCTGCAACTCAGGCGCTGAAGCAAATGAAGCGGCGCTCAAGCTCTCACGCAAGACCGGTCGCACTCGTATTGTGGCAACGAAGGATTCTTTTCATGGTCGCACGATGGGTGCTCTTTCGCTGACAGGTCAACCAAGTAAGAGCGATCCCTTTAAGCCACTCCTTAAGGGCATTACACACGTTCCATATGGAGATATGGGAGCAATGCTCAAGAAGGTCAATAAGAAGACTGCGATGGTTATAGTTGAACCGATCATGGGTGAGGCAGGAGTCATTGTTCCGCCTCATGGATATCTTCAAGCGCTCCGTGAACTCTGTGACGAGACGGGCGCACTTCTTGTCTTTGATTGCGTACAGACGGGAATGGGTCGTACCGGAGATTGGTTTGGATATGAATACTCTGGAATTAAGCCGGATGTAATTACTTTGGCGAAAGGTCTAGGTGGTGGGCTTCCGCTAGGAGCGATGATTGCGCTCGGCGATGCAGCATCACTTTTTCAGCCCGGTGATCACGGTTCGACATTCGGTGGCAATCCCGTTGCAACCGCTGCTGGATTAGCAGTTGTGGAAACGATTGAGAAGAATTCATTATTGAAACGTGTCGGCGAAGTAGGTGTTGAGCTCATGGCCGATTTAGCACTCATCGAGGGCGTTAAAGCTGTTCGTGGGGCAGGTCTTCTCATTGGAGTTGAATTCTCAAAGCCAATTGCCAAACTAGTAGCAGCTCGTTGCCAGAAGAATGGTGTCTTGGTCAATGGAAATAGCGAAACCGTAATTCGCATTGCACCGCCACTGATTGTCAGTGATAAGGAAGTAGCACAATTCCTCAAGGTGTTTACTGAGAGCGTTCATGAGGTAAAGGGTTAACATGTCATCAGTTGTAGCTCGTCGTTCAAAAGCGATCGCTTTAATTAAAGCTGGAAAGATTTCATCCCAGGGTGATCTCGTAAAAGAGTTGAAAAAAGCTGGCTTCACAGTCACACAAGCAACCGCTAGTCGAGATCTCGATGAGATTGGTGCGGTAAGAGGTCGTGATGGATACACAATCTCTGAAAGCGATAACGATTCGATGGCGCGGTCAATGCCGTTGCCAGGCGATCTCATCCTCTCTATCGAATCCAGTGGGAATCTCGCCGTCGTCCGCACCCCTCCCGGGGGAGCGCAGTTCTTGGCGAGCTCACTCGATCACTCAGGGATTAAGTCGATTATCGGCACGATTGCAGGCGACGACACGGTTCTCGTAGTCTCGCGAAAAGCGAGCGGTGGAGCAGAACTAGCGAAAGAATTGCTCACTTATAGAGGCGGCAAGAAGGGTAGAAAGTAATGGCGTTATGGGGTGGTCGTTTCTCTGATGGGCCGGCAGATGCTGTCTTCGCCCTCTCTCGCAGCGTCCATTTCGATTGGCGCCTTGCACCATATGACCTTCGCTCATCCCTGGCACACCTTGAAATCCTTCAATCGAGCGGACTCCTCGCCAAGGAGGTCTCAGATCAGATTCGAAGTGGGCTCACAGAACTGATTTCAGAGGTTGCTGCCGGAACATTTACCGCCATAGATAGCGATGAGGATGTCCATAGCGCCCTTGAGCGGGGCCTGACAGAGAAGTTGGGCGAAATTGGAGGCTCACTCCGCGCGGGGCGTTCACGAAATGATCAGGTGACCACTGACCTGCGTCTCTACGCCATCGATCATATGCTCGAAGTTGCCGGGCAGATCCTCGAACTTCAAGAGGCTCTGATTGCTAAGGCTTCCGAGTATGGCGATGCGCCAGCTCCAGGGTTTACTCATTTACAACATGCGCAACCAATTCTCTTTGGCCATGAAATCGCAAAGCATGCTCATGCATTTGCTCGCGATCTTGATCGAATCAATGATTGGTTACTTCGCACATCGGTGAGCCCTCTTGGCTCTGGCGCTCTTGCAGGTTCATCTCTGCCGCTTGCACCTGAAAAAACTGCAGCCTCACTTGGTTTTACAACTTCATCTACCAACAGTATTGATGGAGTCTCTGATCGCGACTTTGTTGCTGAAGCGCTCTTTATTCTCGCAATGGTTGGAAGCCACCTCTCTCGGATAGGGGAGGAGTGGTGTATCTGGGCAACAACTGAATTTGGTTGGGCAAAAGTTGCTGATGCATATTCAACTGGTTCATCCATCATGCCTCAGAAGAAGAATCCAGATATGGCAGAGCTCGCACGAGGAAAAGCAGGACGTCTTGTTGGAAACCTCACTGGTCTACTGACGACCCTCAAAGGACTTCCATTCGCATACAACAGAGATCTTCAGGAAGACAAAGAGCCGCTCTTTGACTCAATCGATACCGTACTCCTTGTACTGCCTGCAGTCACAGGAATGATTGCCACAACAGATTTCGATCGCCAGAAAATGGCCCTTGCCGCTCCATTGGGTTTCTCTCTCGCAACCGAGATAGCTGATTACCTAGTGCGCGCTCATATTCCATTTGCACATGCACATGAAGCAGCTGGAAAGTGCGTAGCTCTCTGTGAATCATCAGGGCGACAACTACACCAACTTACTGATGCAGAATTCGCGCACATCCACCCTTCATTGCTTCCAGATGTACGTGAAGTTCTCACCGTTCACGGTGCGTTGGCTTCGCGCACAACGAAGGGCGGAACATCGCCGAGCTCATTCGCAGCACAGATTTCTCAATTGCAAGAACTCGTAAAAAGTGACGGAAAGAAATTCAACGACAAGCAACAGGCCTTTTCGGCCATGATGGGGCAATGATGACGGCGATAAATAATGAACTAATCGATGACCTCAAATGGCGTGGCTTAATAGCGCAAACAACTGATGAGGCAGCCCTTCGCGAGGCTCTTAAGAAGCCAGTGACGCTTTATCTAGGAACAGATCCGACTGCACCAAGTATTCATGTGGGTAATCTTGTGCCACTTCTGGTGATGCGACGTTTCCAACTTGCCGGCCACAATCCGATTCTTCTTGTCGGGGGAGCGACCGGACTTGTTGGTGATCCTAGTGGTCGCAATGATGAACGTTCTCTCAATGATTCAGCGATTGTCGAACAATGGGTAAATCGCATCAAAGTGCAGCTCTCAAAGTTTATGGATTTTGACGCGGCACAGAACCCAGCGACGATGGCAAACAATTTAGATTGGACCGCGCCACTTTCAACGATTTCATTCTTACGCGACATCGGAAAGCACTTCAGTGTCAATCAGATGCTCAATAAGGATTCTGTCTCGTCACGACTTGAGAAAGATGGAATCTCTTACACCGAGTTCTCATATCAAGTTCTACAATCTATGGATTACCTCGAACTATTCCGCCGCAGTAATTGCACTCTGCAAATTGGTGGCTCAGATCAATGGGGAAATATCACAGCAGGTCTTGACCTGATTCGTCGTGCAGAGGGTGGAAGTGCACATGCGCTCACAGTTCCGCTTTTAACAAAGGCGGATGGAACAAAGTTTGGAAAGACTGCAGGTGGATCTGTATGGCTAGATCCCGAAATGACTTCACCGTATGCATTCTTCCAATACTGGTTGAATTCAGATGATGCAGATGTCATTAAGTTCATTAAGACATTCTCATTCAAAAATCGGGAAGAGATTGAAGCTCTCGAGAAATCGCATAATGAAAATCCTGGTGCACGCGAAGCACATCGCGCACTTGCACGTGAATTAACATCACTCGTTCATTCACCAGAGATTGCAGAACGTGTAGAAGTTGCAGCGCGAGCATTATTCGGTCAAGCAGATCTTGCAGAACTTGATGAAGCAACGCTTGCATCTGCAATTGCAGAACTTCCACGCACAACAGTTTCAGCAACGGAAGAGATGCCAACGTGGGTAGATCTCCTAGCAGCAACTGGCGTAGTTGATTCAAAATCTGCTGCGCGTCGCATAGTTAAAGAGAGTGGCGCATATCTCAACAACGAGAAGGTTCCATCTGAGGATTTCCGTCTCGAGAAAAGCCACTTTTTATGCGGAAAATACGCACTTTTACGTAAAGGAAAGCGCGATCTCGCAGCTGTAGAGTTCATCTCCTAAAGAAGAATCACTCAAAAACTTCACTATTTACGCATAAATAGTGAGGTTTTTGCCTTTTCCCTTCAATATGAGCCATCTCACCCTCAGATTGCTCTATTTGGTCATAGGCCGATTTGACCTGTCAGGGGGAGCCACCTATAGTTACGCTCCTTGCTGTGGAACGTACAGAATTACGTATAAAAGCGTGAAAATGGCCGTACAGCAGAAGTACCTAAGATCTAGCCGATTTGACCTGCGAAGGTTTGATGGACTAGGTTTTGCGGTCTGCCCTGAAAAGTAGAAGAGATTCTACGAAGCAGTGCGCATCCGTACCTTGAGAACTCAACAGCGTGCCATAAGTCAATGCCATTGAATGGCTTTACTAGCTATGCAAATAATTAGTTGGTCATTCAATAAATAAATACTTCAATGAAGTATGGATACTTCGGTATCAATACTCGTTGATTTCCTTTGGTAATAAGACTAAATAAACGACAGTTTGTTTGTCTCGTAAAGCTAAAGATCAAACATTTCTATGGAGAGTTTGATCCTGGCTCAGGACGAACGCTGGCGGCGTGCTTAACACATGCAAGTCGAGCGATGAAACACCTTCGGGTGTGAATTAGCGGCGAACGGGTGAGGAACACGTGAGAAATCTGCCTTCAACTCTGGGATAACTCCGGGAAACCGGGGCTAATACCGGATATGAGCCTTGATCGCATGATCGGGGCTGGAAAGTTTTTCGGTTGAAGATGATCTCGCGGCCTATCAGCTAGTTGGTGAGGTAATGGCTCACCAAGGCGACGACGGGTAGCCGGCCTGAGAGGGCGACCGGCCACACTGGGACTGAGACACGGCCCAGACTCCTACGGGAGGCAGCAGTGGGGAATATTGGGCAATGGAGGAAACTCTGACCCAGCGACGCCGCGTGAGGGATGAAGGCCTTCGGGTTGTAAACCTCTTTCAGTAGGGAAGAAGCGAAAGTGACGGTACCTACAGAAGAAGCACCGGCTAACTATGTGCCAGCAGCCGCGGTAATACATAGGGTGCAAGCGTTGTCCGGAATTATTGGGCGTAAAGAGCTCGTAGGTGGTTAGATACGTCGGATGTGAAAATCAGGGGCTCAACCCCTGACCTGCATTCGATACGGTCTAGCTAGAGTGTGGTAGGGGAGACTGGAATTCCTGGTGTAGCGGTGGAATGCGCAGATATCAGGAGGAACACCGATGGCGAAGGCAGGTCTCTGGGCCATTACTGACACTGAGGAGCGAAAGCGTGGGGAGCGAACAGGATTAGATACCCTGGTAGTCCACGCCGTAAACGGTGGGCGCTAGTTGTGCGAACCTTCCACGGTTTGTGCGACGCAGCTAACGCATTAAGCGCCCCGCCTGGGGAGTACGATCGCAAGATTAAAACTCAAAGGAATTGACGGGGCCCCGCACAAGCAGCGGAGCATGCGGCTTAATTCGACGCAACGCGAAGAACCTTACCAAGGCTTGACATATACAGGAATACGGCAGAGATGTCGTAGCCGCAAGGTCTGTATACAGGTGGTGCATGGTTGTCGTCAGCTCGTGTCGTGAGATGTTGGGTTAAGTCCCGCAACGAGCGCAACCCTCGTTCTGTGTTGCCAGCATTTAGTTGGGGACTCACAGGAGACTGCCGGGGTTAACTCGGAGGAAGGTGGGGATGACGTCAAATCATCATGCCCCTTATGTCTTGGGCTGCACGCATGCTACAATGGCTGGTACAAACGGCTGCAATACCGCAAGGTGGAGCGAATCCGAGAAAGCCAGTCTCAGTTCGGATTGGGGTCTGCAACTCGACCCCATGAAGTCGGAGTTGCTAGTAATCGTAGATCAGCAACGCTACGGTGAATACGTTCCCGGGGCTTGTACACACCGCCCGTCACGTCACGAAAGTCGGTAACACCCAAAGTCAGTGGCCCAACCGTAAGGAGGGAGCTGCCAAAGGTGGGATCGGTGATTGGGACGAAGTCGTAACAAGGTAGCCGTACCGGAAGGTGCGGCTGGATCACCTCCTTTCTAAGGAGCATCGTGTGGAGATTCTCGAGCGAGAATCAATACCCCACACGGCTCATAAGTGGAGCATTGACTTAGGTTTTATTTACTCAGAGATACGTCAGTACAAGCGGTTCGCCGCAGTGGAAAGCCTCTACTTTGAAGAATGCAACTAGGCACGTTGTTGGGTCCTGAGGGGACGGCTAGCGCCACCCTTCTTGGACTTAATAAGCAGAGAAAGTGCGATTTCATCGTAACTCTCAAGGCTTGTTGAGTACCGCCCGTATTTTGAGAACTACACAGTGGACGCGAGCATCTTTGTGGTCAAATTATTAAGCGCACATGGTGGATGCCTTGGCATCAGAAGCCGATGAAGGACGTAGTAGGCTGCGATAAGCCTGGGGGAGCTGTCAAACGAGCTTTGATCCCAGGATTTCCGAATGGGGAAACCTGGCTGGAGTAATGTCCAGTTATTCCCACCTGAATATATAGGGTGGGTAAAGGGAACTCGGGGAAGTGAAACATCTCAGTACCCGAAGGAAGAGAAAACAACCGTGATTCCGTTAGTAGTGGCGAGCGAAAGCGGAAGAGGCCAAACCTAAAACGTGTCAAGCCAGCAGGCGTTGCGTTTTGGGTGTTGTGGGACCAGTTCGATCATTCTGCTGAATGGTCAAAGAGTCAGAAATTGTTTAAGTAGATGAATGGCGTGGGAAAGCCAATCACAGAGGGTGAGAATCCCGTAGTCGAAACTTAATCAACTCTTTACTGTTATCCCAAGTAATACCGAACTCGAGGAATTCGGTATGAATCTGGCGGGACCACCCGCTAAGCCTAAATACTCTCTGATGACCGATAGCGGACTAGTACCGTGAGGGAAAGGTGAAAAGAACCCCGCAAGGGGAGTGAAATAGAATCTGAAACCGTGTGCGTACAAGCCGTTGGAGCGACGAAAGTTGTGACAGCGTGCCTTTTGAAGAATGAGTCTACGAGTTAGTGTCGTGTAGCAAGGTTAACCCGTCGAGGGGAAGCCGTAGCGAAAGCGAGTCTGAATAGGGCGCTTGAGTTGCACGATCTAGACCCGAAGCGAGGTGATCTACGCATGGCCAGGTTGAAGCGCGGGTAAGACCGCGTGGAGGACCGAACCCACTAATGTTGAAAAATTAGGGGATGAGCTGTGTGTAGGGGTGAAAGGCCAATCAAACTTCGTGATAGCTGGTTCTCTCCGAAATGCATTTAGGTGCAGCGTTGCGTGTTTCTTACCGGAGGTAGAGCTACTGGATGGTCGAGGGGTCCTACAAGATTACCAACATCAGCCAAACTCCGAATGCCGGTAAGTGAGAGCGCAGCAGTGAGACTGTGGGGGATAAGCTTCATGGTCGAGAGGGAAACAACCCAGAATAGCAACTAAGGTCCCAAAGCCTGTGCTAAGTGGAAAAGGATGTGAAGTCGCATAGACAACCAGGAGGTTGGCTTAGAAGCAGCCACCCTTAAAAGAGTGCGTAATAGCTCACTGGTCAAGTGATTTCGCGCCGACAATGTAACGGGGCTCAAGCACAGCACCGAAGTTCTATCATTCAAGCATTACCCCGATCGCAAGATCCAGGGGCTTGGATGGGTAGGAGAGCGTTGTGTGGCTGGTGAAGCGGCAGAGGAATCTAGCCGTGGAAGCCACACAAGTGAGAATGTAGACATGAGTAGCGAGAGAGGGGTGAGAAACCCCTCCGCCGAAAGACCAAGGGTTCCTGGGCCAGGCTAATCCGCCCAGGGTAAGTCGGGACCTAAGGCGAGGCCGTCAGGCGTAGTCGATGGACAACTGGTTGATATTCCAGTACTCGCTTATATTCGCCCAAGACGAATCAGATAATGCTAAGGCCGAGAAGCTTGTTGGACGTAAGTTCAATGAGGGGATCCGCTGACCCGGTTCTGTAGTAGTTTAGCAATGGTGTGACACAGGAAGGCAGTCCAACCCGGGCGATGGTTGTCCCGGGGTAAGGTCGTAGGGCGTTACGTAGGCAAATCCGCGTAACACATGCCTGAGAACTGATGCCGAGCCGTAAGGCGAAGTGGATGATCCTATGCTGTCAAGAAAAGCATCTAGCGAGAATATGAGTGACCCGTACCCGAAACCGACACAGGTGGTCAGGTAGAGAATACCAAGGCGATCGAGATAATTATGGATAAGGAACTCGGCAAAATGCCCCCGTAACTTCGGGAGAAGGGGGGCCCTTTAGCGTGTAGGAGTTTTCCTCCGAAGCGCTGGAAGGCCGCAGAGACCAGGCTCAAGCGACTGTTTACCAAAAACACAGGTCCGTGCGAAGTAGCAATACGATGTATACGGACTGACGCCTGCCCGGTGCTGGAAGGTTAAGGGGACTGGTTAGCCGCAAGGCGAAGCTGAGAACTTAAGCCCCAGTAAACGGCGGTGGTAACTATAACCATCCTAAGGTAGCGAAATTCCTTGTCGGGTAAGTTCCGACCTGCACGAATGGCGTAACGACTTGAGCGCTGTCTCATCCGTAAACTCGGCGAAATTGCATTACGAGTAAAGATGCTCGTTACGCGCAGAAAGACGGAAAGACCCCGGGACCTTTACTATATCTTGATATTGGTGTTCGGAACGGTTTGTGTAGGATAGGTGGGAGACTTTGAAGCGGGCACGCCAGTGTTTGTGGAGTCATTGTTGAAATACCACTCTGATCGTTTTGAACTTCTAACCTCGGTCCGTAATCCGGATCAGGGACAGTGTCTGGTGGGTAGTTTGACTGGGGCGGTCGCCTCCTAAAAAGTAACGGAGGCGCTCAAAGGTTCCCTCAACCTGGTTGGCAATCAGGTGTCGAGTGTAAGTGCACAAGGGAGCTTAACTGTGAGACAGACATGTCGAGCAGGTACGAAAGTAGGAACTAGTGATCCGGCGGTGGCTTGTGGAAGCGCCGTCGCTCAACGGATAAAAGGTACCCCGGGGATAACAGGCTGATCTTGCCCAAGAGTCCATATCGACGGCAAGGTTTGGCACCTCGATGTCGGCTCGTCTCATCCTGGGGCTGGAGTAGGTCCCAAGGGTTGGGCTGTTCGCCCATTAAAGAGGCACGCGAGCTGGGTTCAGAACGTCGTGAGACAGTTCGGTCCCTATCTTCTGTGCGCGTAAGAAACTTGAGAAGGGCTGACCCTAGTACGAGAGGACCGGGTCGGACGAACCTCTGGTGTGTCGGTTGTTCCGCCAGGAGCACCGCCGATTAGCTACGTTCGGAAGGGATAACCGCTGAAAGCATCTAAGCGGGAAGCTCGCTTCAAGATTAGGTTTCTCATTGGTTTACCAAGTAAGGCCCCCAGCTAGACTACTGGGTTGATAGGGTGGAAGTGGAAGAGCCGTAAGGCTTGGAGCTGACCACTACTAATAGGCCGAGGATTTAACTACAAAGTTGCTACGCGTCCACTGTGTGGCTCTCGAGATACGGTCGAGAGCTGCTAATAAAGAAGATCAGATTAATTTCTGGTCAGACTTACTTAGTAAGCTTGCGTCCAATAACTCAATAGCGTTTCGGCATCCATAGCGTGAGGGAAACACCCGGTCCCATTCCGAACCCGGAAGTTAAGCCTCACAGCGTCGATGGTACTGCACGGGTGACCTTGTGGGAGAGTAGAACGATGCCGGACTTAAATTATAAAAAGGGCGCTGAGCAATCAGCGCCCTTTTTGTTTTTCTTTGCTGAATAAATGCACTCGTTGGGAGAGAGCTATGAACGATCGTAATGAACGTCCAAGTCGTCCAGGTAATGGTCGACCATCTGGATCAGATCGTCCTTCATCAGGACGTCCATCGAGCTCACGTCCCGGAGATCGTCCATCACGTCCCGGAGATCGTCCATCACGTCCCGGAGATCGTCCATCACGTCCCGGAGATCGTCCATCACGTCCCGGAGATCGCACAGAGTCGCGACCAGGTCGCGGTGGTCGTGATGATCGCGCCGGTGCAACTCGAAATGTCTCCGATGGTCGTTCAGTAAGCGATCCACGCGGATTCCGCCCAGCTCCTATGGAGCGCGATCCATCTCGCGTCCGTCCACGAATCTTTGAGCCAGATATTCCAGAGCACGTTACAGGTGAAGAACTTGAGAAGAGTGTGCGTGCAGAGCTACTAAGTCTCTCTGCAGAGAATGCAAAGGTTGTTGCGCGCCATATGGTCTGCGTCAATCTCTATATGGATATCGATCCAGAGCTTGCCCATAAACATGCTACGGCTGCGGCATATCATGCAGGTCGTCTCGCGGTAGTACGTGAGACTGCAGGATACGCTGCATATCGCGCTGGCCACTTTGAAATCGCTCTCAAGGAACTCCGTGCTGCAAATCGAATCTCAGGCGATGTCACTTCATGGCCCGTTATGGCAGATTGCGAACGAGGACTCGGAAACCCTCTAAAAGCCTTGAAAATGGCTGGTTCTCCAGAGGTCTCTCGTCTAGAAAAAGCGGAAGAGATTGAGATGCGAATCGTTGCTGCAGGTGCGCGACGCGATCTCGGTGAATTTGATGCGGCTGTTGTTACTTTGCAATGCCGTGAACTTCAAAATGATCGTGAACCTTGGTCGCTCCGAATTCGCTATGCATATGCCGATGCACTTGCAGCTGCAGGTCGCGACGAAGAGGCCCGCGAATGGTTTAGCAAGTGCGCTCTTCTCGATGAAGATGAAGAGACAGATGCCGCAGAACGGTCAGAGGCGTAATCTCGTCCACATGTAGTTCATTACCTTCGTAATACATCAAGAAATTGCTCAACAATCCACGCTCATAGATATTGGAGGGTGGAATGGCTAGCAAGAAGAAGTCGGTGGAAGTTGATGAGAAAGATTATTCGCTCAATGATTGCCTCTTACGGGGTCGGGTATCTGCTGAAGCGACTGATAAAGAGCTTCCTAGTGGCGAACATGTCGTTGAATTTCGATTGATCGTTACTCGCGCTGAACGAGAAGGCGTAGATACCCTCGATATCGCAGCATGGAGCGCCAAGAGCCGTCGAACCGCGCTTTCGCTCAAACCAGGGGAGTGGATAGAGGTTGCAGGCTCAATTCGTAGGCGCTTCTGGCAAGGTCCGGCTGGTCTTGCCAGCCGTTGGCAGGTTGAAGGCGAGAGCATCACACGGCTATAACGAGCCCCTGACGCTCACTTCGTCACACCTACCCGATACTCTTTCCTCATGGCCAAGACTCCTACGAACGAACTCTTCACAACGCTGAAGGGTTACTTCAATCAACTAACTGAAGGCGAACGCACACCAACTGAGGTTGCTTCAGCTCTCAATGATTGGGCGCGAGATAGCGCAGAGTCGGTAAAGGCAAAGATCGCCGAAGAGGTTGAGGCGACTGTCTCCAAGATGGGTTTTGTAAAGCGCGAAGAGTACGAAGAACTTCAAGCACGTGTTGCAAAGCTTGAATCGAAATCCGCTAAGAAGGCGAAATCCTCATCCGTTAAATCGACAGAGAAGAAGTCTGCCAAGAAGATTGCAAAGAAGAGCGTAGCGAAGAAGGCGAGTAAATAATGAGCGAGAATTTCAATAATGATGGCCAGCAAGTCCAGGAAGAATCTGTAGTTGATGGCGTGCGCCGCGAACTCGAAGAGATTGATTCATCAGATCTCTCTGAGCACGCTGCACGATTTGAAGCGCTCCACAAGAAGCTTCAGGATTCACTTAACTCAATCGATGGACTCTAACCTTTAACGAGGCCACGCTATGAAGACCCGTCTCGATGCAGAACTTGTTCGTCGCGAACTTGCACGTTCGCGTGAGCAGGCTGCAGATTTAATCGAGTCGCGTTCAGTACTCGTCAATGGAATTCCCGCAACTAAACCTGCCACACAAGTAGATGCTGAAACCTCAATCGTGATTCAGGGTAATCGAGATGACTTCGTCTCACGAGGTGGCCATAAATTGGCGGGAGCTCTCGATGTATTTACCGAGGTTATTGTTGAAGGAAAGATCTGTCTCGATGCAGGTGCATCTACTGGTGGATTTACAGATGTTCTCCTACGTCGCGGCGCACAGAAAGTTGTTGCCGTTGATGTTGGATATGGTCAATTAGCTTGGGGTTTGCGCACTGATGATCGAGTCAAAGTTTTAGATAGAACAAATATCCGTCATCTGACCGGTGATCAGGTTGGCGAAGCGATTGAACTCGTCGTAGCCGACCTCTCATTTATCTCGCTCTCTCTAGTTCTGCCCGCGCTAGCTGCTGTATCTAATTCAGACGCTGACTTTGTATTGATGGTTAAGCCTCAATTCGAGGTTGGTCGCGAAAAACTTGGAGCAGGCGGAGTAGTTCGCGATCCTGAGCTTCGCAAATCAGCCGTTCTCGATGTCGCAGATTCTGCATACGATGTTGGGCTCGGCACTATGGGCATTGCCGCTAGCCCGCTTCCTGGTCCTGCCGGAAACGTTGAGTATTTCCTCTGGTTACGCCGTGGCGCTCCATCAATCAATGAAGCCGACCTTGATCGCGCAATTGCAGATGGTCCAGCATGAATAAGCGTCGCGCAGTTGTTCTCATAAACCCTTCACGTGAAGAGGCGGTCAGCGCTGCTAGAGATTTGGCAACGATCCTGGTCGGAGAAGGTTTCGAACTCATCTCACCTACAGAAGTCTCCATTGAAAATATTTCACCTGTAACAGTAGACGCCATTGGCGTCGTTGAGATGGCAATAGTTCTTGGGGGAGATGGAACAATCCTTCGCGGGGCTGAAGTAACACTTCTTCGTGATATTCCATTGCTGGGCATAAATCTCGGCAAAGTAGGTTTCCTTGCAGAAGTTTCGAAACCCGCAATTGAAGATATTGCGAAAAGCATTGTTGAGAAGAGTTATGTCTACGAAAATCGTATGGTTCTTGGTTACTCGGTCCATCGTAGTGGGGTCGAAATCGCTCAGGGTTGGGCGCTCAATGAGATTACTGTCGAACGCGATAGCACCACAATGGTTGAGCTCTTTGTAGAGATCGATCGTCGCCCGCTTTCTCACTGGGGATGCGATGGACTTATCTGTTCCACTCCAACTGGTTCAACCGCGTATGCGTTTAGCGCGGGTGGTCCGGTCTTATGGCCCGAGATCGATGCACTTGTTCTCCTTCCAATCTCAGCTCATGCGCTCTTCTCGCGTCCAATGGTTGTTTCTACGAAATCTGAAATTGTTGTCACAGTCGAATCATCTGTAGCTCTTCTCTCTGCAGATGCTCTTCGTAAACTCCCTCTGCTAGAAGGAGACCGTGTGGTTATCACACGTAATCCGCACACAATTAAATTGGCTCATATTAATCCAACTCTCTTCACAGATCGCCTTGTAGCAAAGTTCAAATTACCCGTTGAGGGATGGCGTGGTGAGTGAACGTACTTATCTAGAAGAGATTTCAATTCGCAATCTCGGAATCATTGAAGAATCTCGCCTCGAACTTGGCAAAGGTCTCAATGTATTAACGGGCGAGACCGGCGCCGGAAAGACGATGATTCTCACCGCGCTGAATTTGGTTCTCGGCGGTAAGTCAGATAGCGCGCTAGTTCGTTCTGGCTCTGATCGCCTCACAGCTACCGCAATCTTCTCAATGCCTGAAGAAATTCCTGCAGATTTTTCAGGTGCCCTTTCCGAGAGCGATATCGAGGTAGGGGATTCGCAGGTGATTTTCTCTCGCTCGGTCACGGCTGAGGGAAAGAGCAAAGCGCTCTGTAATGCATCCACCGTTCCAGCAAATCTCCTCTCTGAACTATCTCAATACCTCATTGAGATTCACGGTCAATCTGCAAATACACAATTAGTGAAGGCAGCACGTCAGCGAGAGCTTCTCGACCGCTTCGGTGGCGAACGAGTCAATGTGGAATTAAGGAACTACTCAGAAATTTATAACTCGTATCTAGATCTCAAAAACCGCATTAAGTCGATGAAGAGCGTATCTGCCGAACGCGATAGAGAGATTGCCGACCTCGAAGAGTTTCTCGAAGGATGGAGCAAGGTAAAGCCAGTCCGAGGAGAGTTTGCAACAACGATCGATGAGATTTCTCGTCTCTCAAGTGTTGAAGATTTACGTATAGCTGCAGCTGGTGCCGTTGAGGCATCTTCAGATGAGGAATCCGGTGCGCTCACCGCACTAGGGGCTGCAAAGAGATTTCTTGAAAACGCTAAAGGTCGCGATTCCCGCCTTGATGCGATAGCCGATCAGGTGGCAGAGAGTTTCTACGCTCTCGATGAAGCTTCGCGTGACCTTACCTCGTATCTCTCTTCCCTTGAGGCCGATCCTGATCGTCTCAATGCGTTGCAGGAGAGGCGAGCAACACTTTCCGCTTTTGCAAAGAAGTGGGGCAGTGGTGCTGATCCCGATGAGGTAATGGTCGAGCTCGCGGCTCGAGCTAAGAGTGGACGGGAAAGTATCGCCGATCTTCGAGGTGGAGATGAAAGAGTTGCAGAGCTTGAAGGTGATTTAGAGAAAATTAAGAAGAACCTACTGATTGCGGCACAATCGTTAACTGAATCTCGCACCAAGGCTGCAGCAGAGTTATCAGCATCCGTTTCCGAAGAGTTAAAGCACCTCTCGATGCCACATACTCAATTGATTATTGATTTAGTCACACCTGATTACAAGGGCGCACTTAAGGAAAGTGACTTCACAATCCATGGATGTGATGAAGTTTCAATCTCGATCAAGGCACATGCAACTGCTGCAAAAATCGCTATCGGTAAAGGCGCATCTGGTGGCGAGATGTCTCGCATTATGTTGGCACTTGAAGTTGTGATTGCAAAGACGCATCCCGTCGGTACCTATATCTTCGATGAGGTCGATGCTGGCGTGGGTGGAAAGGCCGCCATTGAAGTTGGCCGTCGCCTCCACCTCCTTGCCCAGAGCTCTCAAGTAATCGTCGTCACCCACCTGCCACAGGTTGCAGCATGGGCTGATACCCATTTCAGGGTGGAAAAGCGCAGTGATGGCTCAATCGTTGAATCTGGGGTTGAGAAACTCACCGAAGGCCAGAGAGTCGAGGAGATTGCACGCATGCTGGCAGGCCTTGAAGAGTCCTCGAGTGCCTTAGAACACGCCGCCGAGCTCCTCGCCATGCGAGGTTCAGCCTAAAATCGATGATAGGTTCGACTTCCATGAGCCAAAAAGACGCTAACCATGGACATGTCACCAAACACATCTTCGTTACAGGTGGAGTCGCCTCCAGTCTAGGAAAAGGGCTCACAGCCTCCAGTCTTGGCCGCCTCCTTGTAGCTCGTGGCATCCGCGTCACAATGCAGAAGCTCGATCCTTACCTCAATGTCGATCCTGGCACGATGAATCCATTTCAACATGGTGAAGTATTTGTAACAGATGATGGCGCCGAGACCGATCTCGATATCGGCCACTATGAAAGATTCCTCGATCGCAATCTTGAAGGCTCTGCAAATGTGACAACCGGACAGGTCTATTCACGAGTAATAGCACGTGAGCGTCGCGGTGAATATCTTGGCGAGACCGTTCAAGTTATTCCACATATTACAAATGAAATCAAAGAGCGCATGCTCGGAAATGATTCACCAGATATCGATGTCGTCATCACCGAAATTGGTGGAACAGTTGGCGATATTGAATCTCAGCCTTTCTTGGAAGCTGCTCGTCAGATTCGTCAAGAAGTTGGTCGCGATAATGTCTTTTATCTCCATATCTCGCTTGTTCCATACATTGGTCCTTCGGGAGAGCTAAAGACGAAGCCAACACAACATTCAATTGCAGCACTTCGCAGCATCGGTATCGCACCTGATGGAATCGTTCTTCGCTGTGATCGCCCTATCCCTGAAGGAATCAAGAAGAAGATCTCTCTGATGTGCGATGTTGATATAGAGGCTGTCGTTGCGGCAGTTGATGCGCCATCAATCTATGACATCCCGAAGGTTCTCAATCATGAAGGTCTCGATTCTTATATCGTGCGCCGCTTAAGTCTTGGTGGACACGATGTCGAGTGGGGAGAGTGGGATGCACTTCTCGAGAAGGTGCATCATCCAAAACATCACGTGCGTGTAGGACTCGTTGGAAAGTACATCGATCTTCCAGACGCTTATCTATCGGTCTCTGAAGCTCTTCGTGCTGGTGGCTTTGCAAATGATGCAAAGGTTGAACTCGTATGGATACCAAGTGATAACTGCGAGACGCCAGAGGGCGCTAAGAACGAGCTCTCGACCCTCGATGCGATCTGTGTACCTGGCGGTTTTGGCATTAGAGGAATTGAAGGAAAGCTTGGTGCGCTGAAATTCGCACGCGAAAATAGGATTCCAACTCTCGGCCTCTGTCTTGGATTGCAATGCATGGTGATTGAAGCAGCTCGTAATCTTGCAGGAATTGCAGATGCAAGTTCAGCAGAGTTCACTCCAGATTCCGGAACACATGTCATCGCGACGATGGCAGAGCAGATGGATATCGTCGCAGGTGATGCCGATATGGGCGGAACTATGCGTCTCGGTCTCTACAAGGCTCAACTCACTCCAGGCTCAATTGTCTCTGAGGTCTACGGTTCTACTGAGATTTCAGAGCGCCACCGCCATCGTTATGAGGTCAACAATAAATATCGCGACCAGATTTCTGCCGCTGGAATTAACTTCTCAGGAATCTTTGCAGAGAAGAATCTCGTTGAATTCGTTGAATTACCTCGTGAAGTTCACCCATACTATGTGGGAACTCAAGCTCATCCAGAGCTTCGTTCTCGCCCAACTCGTCCACATCCGCTCTTTAGCGGACTTATCGCAGCAGCAATAGCAAAGAAAGGCTAACCATGCTCGTCGGTGTTCCTAAAGAGATCAAAGTTCTCGAAGCTCGCGTCGCTCTCACACCAGAGGGCGCCTCAGAGTTCATCCGTGCCGGACATAAAGTTGTCGTTGAAAAAGGCGCAGGGCTAGGTTCTTCCATCACCGATGAGCAGTACATCGCAGCAGGGGCAACGATTGAGAGTGATGTAGAGAAGATTTGGCGCGATGCGGAAATGATTCTTAAAGTAAAAGAGCCAATCGAGGCTGAATACCCACGACTTCGCGCTGGTCAGATTCTATTTACCTATCTCCATCTTGCAGCAAGTAAGCCTTGCACCGACGCGCTCTTGGCGAGCGGAACCACTGCTATTGCATATGAAACTGTTGAACTCAATGGAACGCTTCCATTGCTTGCGCCAATGTCTGAGGTAGCCGGTCGCTTAGCAACTCAGGTCGGTGCAACTGCTCTACAGAAGCCACATGGAGGACGCGGAGTTCTTCTTGGGGGAGTACCTGGAGTCGCACCTGGCAAGGTAGTTGTCATTGGTGGCGGAGTAGCTGGGCTTAATGCTGCGGTGATTGCTATGGGTATGGGGGCAGATGTCACCGTTCTAGATCGCTCACTTCCACGTCTTGCATATATCGACACGATTTATCAGGGCCGCATTAAGACCCTTGCTTCAACGTATGGAGCAATTGATCGCGAAGTGAAATCGGCAGACCTTGTTATTGGTGCGGTTCTCGTACATGGAGCAAAGGCGCCAAAGCTCGTCACCAATGAGCAGGTAAAGGGTATGAAGCCAGGCGCAGTTCTTGTCGATATCGCCATTGATCAAGGCGGTTGCTTTGAGGATTCTCGCGCCACCACGCATGCGGAACCAACATTTAAAGTCCACGATGCAATCTTCTACTGTGTTGCAAATATGCCTGGTGCAGTTCCTGTTGCATCAACATACGCTCTTACAAATGCAACGCTTCCTTACGCACTTGCACTTGCAAACTTTGGATGGGAAGCAGCAATCGCAAAGGATTCTGCACTTGCAAAGGGGCTTAATGTCCATGCAGGAAAAGTTTGCTATGAGGCGGTCGCGGTAGCCCATGGCTATTCAATGTAGCGTTGCAATTGCATCCTATCTAGATCACCTACGTATTGAGCGAGGGCTCTCAACCAATTCCGTTGAGAGCTATAAGCGTGACCTTGGTAAATTTTCTCTCCTTCTCGATGAGAAGAAAGTAGATTTCGATTCGCTATCTGAGCCAGATATTTCTTCACTTGTTGGCACTCTGACCGCTAGCGGATTGGCCCCAACATCTATTAATCGATTCCTCTCATCGCTCAAGGGTTTCTACAAATACTGCTCGCTGGAATATCAGATCGTTAATCCGATGGCTGATGTCACTCAATTTAAAGTCGCACGAAAATTACCCAAGGCGCTCTCAGTTGAGGAAGTAGCCCGCCTCATCGATTCAACTAGTAATCCTGCCGATCCTCAATCACTTCGGGATCGCGCTATTCTCGAGATCTTGTATGGAACTGGTGCTCGTGTAGCCGAGCTTGTAGGAATCGATATCAGCGATATCAGTAAAGATTCTTTCGATGGGGAAGAGATAACTATTCTAAAGTTGCGAGGAAAGGGTACGAAAGAGCGTCTTGTTCCTCTGGGTAAGTACGCGCTAGATGCGCTAGATAACTACCTGGTTCGGCTTCGCCCTCCACTTCTGGCAAAGAACTCACAAGGTGAACGCGCTCTCTTTCTCAATTCACGAGGAACACGCCTGACTCGGCAATCTGCATGGACGACTGTTCTCAAAGCGGCAAAGGCATCAGGTTTAGAGGGGCGAGTTTCTCCCCATGTGTTTCGACATAGTTATGCCACGCATCTTCTCGATGGTGGAGCGGATATACGAGTTGTTCAAGAGTTGCTGGGACATGCTTCGGTCACGACCACACAGATTTATACGCTGGTAACAATAGATAAGGTACGCGAAAGTTACTCTCTCGCGCACCCTCGTTCTAAATAATCTTAGAGACCGCGTAAACGGCGAGCAAGAATGCTCTGTTCTCCCTTTGATTCAAGGTCGGCAATAATCACAGCGATAGATTCACGGACGATACGACCACGATCCACTGCTAAACCAAGATCACCACGGAGCATTAAACGTGCCTGATCGAGATCAAAGAGTTCATCAGGGGATAGGTAAACCGTAATTTTCTCATCGTGACGTTCACGTCCCGATGGTGACTTGTCAGCTTGTGTAACGCGGCGACGAGGAATAGAACGAACACCTTTCTTCGCACGTGGCGCTGAAGATGTCACAGGCGCAGCTGTCGGTGCAACAACAGGTTGCTCAACTACTACCTCACGAACCGCTGAAAGGGCAGGTGCTGTATTTCGGAAGAGTTCATCTGCTCCTGGCAAGCTTGCTCTACGTGTCATCGTGCGCCTCCTCGTGAAATTAATTCGCGCGCAAGTCGTCGATATGACTGTGCGCCTGCTGAAGATGTTGCATAAGCTGTAATTGGCTCGCCAGCAACTGTTGCCTCTGAGAAACGAATAGATTTAGAGATCAAGGTATCGAAGACAACACCTGGGTGGCCTTCGATGATTCGAGAGATTACTTCACGGTTGTGAAGCGTCTTCTTCTCAAACATTGTTGCGATGATTCCAATTAACTTGAGGTCAGGGTTGTACACCTCGCGGACCTTTCCGATGTTCTCTGAAAGTTCAATAAAACCATGCATTGCAAAGTTTTCGCATTGCATTGGCACGATAATTTCATCTGACGCTACAAGGGCGTTGATAGCAAGGCGACCCATTGTTGGCTGACAGTCAATCAAAATCACGTCGTACTCATTGCGAAGTGGCGCGAGCGCTTTCTTCAAATATAGGTGACCTGAGATATCGCTCGATAACTTCATCTCAATTCCAACGAGATCCTTATTCGCTGGCAAGAAATCTAGATTTGCTACAGATGACTTAAGAACAATCTCATCGATATTTGCATCGGGTGCAAGGAGCGCGTAGTAGACGGTGTTCTCTAGTGGAAGTCGGTGAGCATTGACTCCGAGACCCAGCGATAGACCACCTTGTGGATCGAAGTCGACGAGAAGAACTCGACGACCGAGCTCTGCAAGCGCGGCTCCAAGGCTGATGGTCGTAGTTGTCTTACCTACGCCACCCTTCTGATTAAAGATAGAGATGACCTTCGCCTGGCCGTGCTCGGTAATAGGAGCAGGCAGCGGGAAGTTGTGGGGAGTTCCTCCGAAGAGCGCAGTTGCAGTAACTACATCATCTTCAAATGTCGATTTAGCGTTCAAGCGTCAAACCTCTTTCTCAATTGGCGCGACTCTACGCTGGATATGCGCAGGGGCGCAAATAAACCAAGTAAGGTTCGCGCGTGGATATTCTCGAGAGTGGCGCCAAAGCGGAAGCAGATACGCCTACGCCGGTAGAGCCGGTTAAAGATGGCGCCTTTAGCGTCCACCTCGATAATTTCGATGGGCCTTTCGATCTCCTTCTCCAACTCATTTCACGGCATAAGCTCGATATCACCGAGGTCTCTCTCAGCCTTGTTACCGATGAATTTATCTCCTTTATCCGCGCCCTTGAGGCCTCTGGCGAGGGATGGCGCCTCGATCAGGCGACCGAGTTCCTTGTCATCGCCGCCACGCTGCTCGACCTGAAGGCTGCCCGACTCTTGCCGAGCGGTGAGATTGAGGATGAAGAGGATCTCGCCCTGCTAGAGGCTCGAGATATCCTCTTCGCCCGCCTGCTGCAATATCGCGCCTTTAAAGAGATCGCAGCCAACTTCCAAGAGGCGATTGCAGCAGCTGATAAGTCATTCCCACGCGTGGTTGCCCTAGATCCAGCGCTCTCAAGCCTCCTACCTGAGGTCCTGATCGGAGTTGGGCCAGAGCGCTTCGCCGCAATCGCCGACCGTGTTCTGACCCCTAAGGTTGCCCCAGTAGTAGCGGTAGAGCACCTCCATAGCGCCCTTGTGAGCGTGGCAGAGGAGTCAAGACTGGTGGTTGAGGCACTTCGCAAGGGGCGCACAATGAGCTTTAGATCCCTTATCTCAGAGGCCGATTCGACCTTGGTCGTCGTTGCTCGATTCCTAGCTCTCCTAGATCTCTATCGCCAGGGAGCGCTCCGCTTTGAGCAGGTAATTGCCCTCGGTGAGCTTCAGATTAGCTGGGTAGGCTCTGATGATGGTGAAGTTCTAGCTTCCTCGGAGTTCGATATCCCCGTGAGTGAGCAGTACCCTGAAGCCGAGGTTGAGACTTTGGCGGGTGAAAACCCTCAAGTAAGAGATGAGAGTTCCGAAGATTTAAGCGTCATTGGCGATGAAGAGGATGAGGACGAGAATGAGTGATCAGAATCCAGTAGAGGTCGAGAATCTCGAGAGCGCGACTGAGCCTGCGGAGGGCCAGCTATCGCATGTCTACGATGAGGCAACTCTCGCTCGCTCCATAGAGGCGATTCTTATGGTCGTCGATGAACCGGTCACTGAACTCACCCTCGCATCTGTCTTAGAGGTGACTGTCGATCAGATTGTCGACTCTCTCGAGAAGCTTCAGGGTTCATATGAAGAGCGCGGTTTTACCCTCAAAGCGATCAATGGGGGATGGCGTTTCTATAGCTCACCAGAATTTAGCTCGGTAGTAGAGAAGTTCGTCCTCGATGGCCAGCAGAACCGCCTCACCCAGGCTGCGCTCGAGACTTTGGCGGTAATCGCCTACCGCCAGCCGGTTTCACGTGCTCGAGTCTCGGCTATCCGTGGCGTTAACGTAGAGGCCGTTATGAAGACTCTTATTACACGTGGTCTCGTCGATGAGTATGGTGTTGAGAATGAGACCGGCGCTATCCTCTACAAGACGACTACCTACTTCCTCGAGCGCCTTGGCCTCAATAAGCTTGAAGATCTACCGCCTCTAGCCCCACATCTGCCAGATATCGATGGTCTCGACGAGATCCTCGATTCGCTTACCGACTAACCCTTCAGTTACACTTCTGGAACTCAGGTGAGAATCTTCGCCTAGTTTTACGCTGACTGTCGTTAATGGATAGCCGCAGAATGGAAGTGCCCAATGGCCGAAATCCGCCTCAATAAAATCATCGCCGATGCTGGCGTCACCTCTCGTAGGGGAGCGGACGATCTGATCATCTCAGGACGCGTCGCTGTCGATGGAAGAGTCATCCGAGAACTTGGAGCTAAATTCGACCCTACAAAGGTTAATGTAGAGGTTGATAATGAGACAGTTTTACAACAAATGACTAAGACTTATCTTGCACTTCATAAACCAAGAGGCGTTCTGTCAACCATGTATGACCCTGAAGGGCGCCCCTCCCTCGCCGACTTTATCGATCTTCGTACCGAGAGGCTCTTTCACGTAGGGCGCCTTGATAAGGATTCAGAAGGCCTCATTCTTCTCACAAATGATGGAGATCTGACCTTCCGCGCTACCCACCCATCTTTTGGCCTTGAGAAGACCTACATTATTGAGTTCGATGGAATCCTGCCCAATGGGGCTGAAAAATCGCTCCGAAATGGGGTTGAGCTCGAAGATGGAATGGCCCGGGTTCTCGACTTCAAGCAGCTCTCACCAACATGGCTTGAGGTCACAATTCATGAAGGTAGATATCACATCATCCGCCGTCTCATGGAGGCGATAGGAGTCGATGTCATCCGCCTTATCCGTACCCACTTCGGCCCTATCTCCTTAGGCGAAACACCGGAGGGTCGTTGGCGTGATCTCAATGACGGCGAATTACTAAACCTTCAAAAGGCTTTAGATTCAAGTTAATAAATCGATATCGCATATACAAATTTATATATCGATAAATTACTTTTAATATCTCTCAGCTCCTTTCGAATCGTTTTATCGATAATTTCACGCTGAAATTGCCTGTACTAATATAGTTTTATCGATATTCAATATTGGGTCTGGTGAGAGCCAGGTACATTTGAATTTCGATGTGATCGAATGAATTCTTCGAAAGATATAGAACGATTTAACGACAAATGGTTATAAATATATAAGCGAGAGAAGGGTGAGAGGGTATGATTTCCGCTATGTCAGTTCGCGCAATTCGAGGTGCAACTCAGGTTGAGAGCAATACACCTGAGGCGATAGCTGCTGGGACGAAGGAACTTCTTGCAGAGATTCTGCGTGCCAACGATTTGCCGGTAGAAGCTGTCATCTCGGTCCTGCTCACTGCGACGCCTGATCTCACCGCAGCTTTTCCTGCCGCTGCAGCTAGGGAGGTGGGTTTTGAATCAACGCCCCTACTCTGCGCCGTTGAAATTGACGTTCCTGGGGCTCTTCCTCGAGTAATTCGAGCGATGGCTACCGTAGAAACGCCTCGTAACGCGAGCGAAATTGCCCATATCTACCTCGGTGGCGCCAAGGCGCTCCGTCGAGATATCGCCCAGTAAGGGCTCGAAATATGACTCTCTCCCATATCCGCATCGTTGGATCCGGCCTTATCGGCACATCTATCGGTTTAGCGCTCACGACCGCTGGTAAGAACGTCACAATGATCGATATCGACCCTCAAGCACAGAAGCTAGCCCAAGATTTGATGGGTACTACGGGGAGCAAAGTTGGTGCAGAGGTAACGATTATCGCCTCGCCTCTCTCAACCATCTCCCAAGTCATATCAGATGAGATTGAACAAGGTTTCAACTTAGGATTTATAGATATATCTTCGGTAAAAACTAACCCTGTAGTTGAGGTAACAGCATTGGGTCTTGATTTGGCCAACTTCCTCCCCACTCACCCCATGGCAGGTCGTGAGGTCGGGGGAGCTGAATCAGCTCGTGGCGATCTCTTTCAGGGGCGGCCTTGGATTCTCGACTCCCGAGGCGTAAGCGAAGAGCTTCTTAACGCAGGAAGAGAGATCATTGAGATCTGCGGCGGCCACCTCATAGATATGCCAGTGGCGATTCACGATCAAGCAGTCGCCCTCGTCTCCCATCTTCCCCAGATTATGAGTTCAGCTCTAGCTGCTCAATTGGAGGGCGCACCAGCAGAGTGGCTCGATCTGGCCGGAACTGGTCTTCGAGATACCACTCGCATCGCAGCTTCAAATTCACATCTATGGCGAGAAATTTTGACCGCCAATCGTCAAGCGCTGACTCCTCTCCTCGATAAGGTTATTGAAGATCTTAAGAGCCTTCAGCTCTCACTTAATTCAGAGGGTGCAGTTGAAGAATTCATCAAAGCTGGAAATCGTGGCCGCTCAATGATTCCTGGAAAGCATGGAGGAGTTGCGCGAAATTACACCTTCTTGCCAGTTGTTATTGAAGATAAACCTGGCCAACTCGCTGCGCTCTTCGACGAGTGTGCAACTGCTCAAGTTAACGTTGAAGATCTCACCATTGAACACTCACCAGAGCAATACACAGGATTAATCACACTCGCTCTCTCAAAAGATGGCGCAGAGAAGTTATATCAACATCTCTTAAAGCAGGGATGGAGCGCTCACTCACCGCGCTAATGGTGAAGTAAATCTTTGAAGTGCGCGATAATAAGCGCTGTATTTATATATCGACTTGTGAGCAGAGAGGTTTGGGTTAGACATGATTATTGTTGCACTTGATGGCCCAAGCGGAGCTGGTAAGTCATCTACATCTAAGGGTATTGCAACTCGTGCGGGATGGAACTATCTCGATACCGGTGCGCTCTATCGCGCCGTTGCTCTTGTTGCGCTAGAGATCAAGAGCGATGAGGCGAAGGATATTCTCGCGCATCTCGCTCTCAACCGCATCTCATTCTCTGCAGATCCAAAGAAGCCAGAGATCTTCCTGGGGGAGCGGAACATCTCAGAAGAGATTCGTACTCTCAACGTTACAAATAAAGTTTCGCTGATTGCAGCAGACCCCGATATTCGTGCAGAGCTTCTCAAGCTGCAACACTCAATTATTGATAAATGTGAACGCGGAATTGTTGTAGAGGGTCGCGATATCGGAACAGTTGTATGCCCTGATGCAGCGCTCAAGGTTTATCTCACCGCCGATATTGATGCGCGTACATCTCGTCGTGAAAATGAAATTGCCGATGTCTCAATCTCAACCGATGTTGTCGCAGAGTCGCTCACATCACGTGATGAGCTCGATTCAACCCGTAAAACAAGCCCTTTAGCGATGGCATCTGATGCTGTTCATATTGATAGCACTGAACTCAATCTCGAAGAGACAATCGAGCGGGTATGGGAACTTCTCGTCGAGCGTTCACTTCTCGGACTTCCTATCGTTGCCATTCTCGGTCGACCAAATGTTGGAAAATCAACTTTGATCAATCGTTTTATCGGTCGACGTGAAGCAATTGTTGAAGATACTCCTGGCGTGACACGCGATCGCGTTCAATATGAATGCGAGTGGGGTGGACGTCGCTTTATCGTGATGGATACCGGTGGTTGGGAATCAAAGCCCGATGGAATTTCAGTTGCAATCTCTGCTGGTGCAGAACTTGCAATGGAGGAAGCCGACATCCTCGCATTTGTGGTTGATGCACAGGTTGGTGCGCTCGATGAAGATGATGTGATGGTGCAAGAGCTTCGCAAGGCGAAGAAGCCAACAATTCTTATTGCAAATAAAGTTGATGGCGATCACGACGAGGCAGATGCATACGCTCTTTGGAATCTCGGACTTGGCGAGCCTCAATTTGTTTCAGGTTTACATGGTCGTGGCTCGGGAGATCTTCTCGACAACATTGTGAATTTGCTTCCAGAAGTTGGTCGCGCACAGACGCAAGATGGGTATCGCCGTATTGCGTTAATTGGTCGACCAAATGTTGGCAAGTCCAGCTTGCTCAATGCACTTGCGGGAGAGAATCGTTCAATTGTTGATGATGTTGCAGGTACAACACGTGATCCTGTTGACTCGCTGATTGAAATTGGTGGACAGGTCTGGCGTTTTGTTGATACTGCAGGAATTAAGAAGCGTGCAAATCAGGCAAGTGGTACTGATTACTATGCAACGCTTCGCACACAGACTGCACTTGAACGTTCAGAGTGTGTTGCTCTCGTACTCGATGCCTCTGTTCCAATTTCAGAGCAGGATCTTCGAATCATCTCGATGGTGGAAGATTCCGGTAAGGCGATGGTCCTTGTATTAAATAAGTGGGATCTCGTAGATGACGATCGTCGCGATCAATTAGAGAAAGAGCTCGATCGCCACCTCGGCCATATTGAATGGGTTCAACGAGTAAATGTTGCAGCTAAAACTGGCTGGCACCGTGATCGCTTGGCACCTGCTCTTCGCACCGCACTTGCCTCATGGGAGAAGCGCGTTCCTACCTCAAAGCTCAACTCATTCTTGGGAGCCCTCATCGGCGCAACTCCACCACCAGTTCGTGGCGGAAAGCAGCCAAAGGTCTACTACGCAACGCAGGCTGGAATTGCCCCTCCAAAGTTTGTCGTCTTCTCATCCGGTTGGATTGAGGCCTCCTATCGACGTTTTATCGAGCGCCGTCTGCGTGAAGAGTTCGGCTTCCCGGGAACTCCAGTTCAGGTAGCTATCCGAGTCAAGGAGCGCGATAAGGAGTGAGGCAGTACTTGACGATTCCCAACGCACTCACCGCGCTACGCGGCCTTGGGGTTCCTCTCTTTATCTGGCTCGCACTCGATCTTCACTCTGATGGATGGGCGATCTTCGTCCTGGCCATCGGTGGAATTACCGATTATCTAGATGGCAAGTTGGCCCGGATGTGGAACCAGACATCCCGTTTTGGCGAATTAGCCGACCCTGCGATTGACCGTATCTATATCCTCACCACTCTCATCGTTCTCTACCTCCGTGACGCACTTCCATTATGGGTAATCATCGTTCTTCTAGGTCGCGACTTGATATTAGGAATAGTGACGATTGCTCTGACTCGTAACGGTCTACCTCCACTGAAGGTTACATATATCGGTAAGGCGGCAACGTTCAATCTTCTCTATGCATTTCCACTTCTCCTACTCGCGCTCAGCGATTCGGTTGCTGGAATTCTCGCTTATATCTTCGGCTGGGCCTTTGCCATCTGGGGGATAGCGCTCTACCTCTTTACCGGTGTTTCATATTTCCGCACGGCAGTGAAAAGTATTAGAGTGCCACCATCAGCGCGCATCATTGAGATGCGAGAGTAGAAGAGGACCTCATGTCACAGATTCCAGCAGATCTTCAATATACAAAAGAGCATGAGTGGGTCGCTCAGACATCTACTTCAGGAACCATTCGTATGGGTATCACTGACTTCGCTCAAGGCGCTCTCGGAGATATCGTCTATGTTCAGATGCCTAAAGTTGGAGATGCGGTAGTTGCAGATAAAGTCTGCGGTGAAGTTGAGTCGACGAAGTCAGTCTCTGAAATCTTCTCTCCAGTTACAGGAACGATTGTTGCAATTAATGAATCACTGACAAATACTCCAGAGCTTGTCAACTCAGACCCATATGGCGCCGGATGGTTGGCGGAAATCTCAGTAAGTGGAGAGCCAGCAGCGCTCTTAAGCGCAACAGAATATGGTTCTATTACCGGCTGATTGCAGTAGTTCTCCGGCTTGATAATTTTTCAGTAACTCTCTAGTGTCAGCCTCAAGTTGAAGGTGAGCCAGTTTTACCGTGGTTCATTGAATTGAGTGAAGTTGAGGGGAGTCTCATGGAAAATCCAGTTCCGAACCATGAATTAACGACGACCCTCCACCTCGGAGTCCGATCTGTAGTCGATTCTTCCCCTGTCGCTCTGATTGAAAAGCTGATTGCAGAATCTTCTCCTGAAGAGGCGGCAGTCCTCCAAGAGGTAATGAATGGCACTGGCGAGAGCGCAATGGTCTTTATCCATCGCGGCCCCTCTCGAGGAGCTCGATTCCTGATTACATCTGATGGCTCATCAATTGGCCGTGCACCATCGAACGATATCTTCCTCGATGATGTAACTGTCTCTCGAACACATGCAACTATCAAGCGCGATGGAGATCGTTTTCTCTTTACCGACTCTGGAAGTCTCAATGGTTCATATATCAACAATCAACAAAGTTCATCTCACCAGCTTTCTACAGGTGATGAGATTCAAATTGGCAAATTCCATATGCTCTTTATCGGCAGTACTAAATCAGGGGAGAAGTAAGTGAGCGTTCCAGCACGTGCATATTTAAGTATCGGTGAAGTTTTGACAAAGCTCCGTGGTGATTTCTCTGACATCACCATCTCAAAGATTCGCTTCCTCGAATCTGAAGGACTCATCGAGCCACAACGCACACCATCTGGCTACCGTAAATTTACAAGCAATGATCTCGATCGTCTCCGTTATGTACTACTTGCCCAGCGCGATCAATACCTTCCGCTGAAGGTCATCAAAGAGAATCTTGATGCGCTCGACCGTGGTCTGCAGCCAACTCCTCAAGGTATTGCAGTTCCACGTCCAACTCTTGGCCTCGCTACAGTTGATGGAGAGATTGCTCCATCAACCTTCGGCGAACAGTCAGAGATGCGACTTTCACGCGATGAACTCATCAATGCATCTGGTCTCGAAGAGAGCCAGCTTGTAGAGCTCGAGTCATTTGGGCTTATCACTCTTCGCGGTCGTCACTACGATGGCGATGCCCTCTCTGTTGCTAAGGCAGTTGCAGAGATGGCCTCATTCGGAATTGAAGCTCGACACTTACGTTCATTTAAGACAGCTGCTGATCGTGAAATTGGATTGATTGAACAAGTGATCACGCCATTTACGCGCCAGAAGTCATCAGAGGCTAAAGCTCGTGCAGAGGAAGTTCAGAAGGAGATTGCAGCGCTATCAGTACGTCTGCATACCTCACTCGTTCGTAGCGGTCTCAACCGCCCACGCTAAATGTTTGCATTGGTGGAAGTTGTTGGCGTCCGAATTGAGATGCCCTCCAACCAACCCATCGTTCTCTTGAAGGAGATGGAGGGAACAACCTTCCTTCCGATCTGGGTCGGTTCAGTAGAGGCATCTGCTATCGCCTTTGCTCAACAGGAACTTCGTCCATCACGCCCATTGACTCATGACCTCATCGTTGAATTACTCGAGGCGAGCGGCACGACGTTGACGGCAGTTCATATCACCGACATGCGCGATGGAATCTTCTATGCCGAACTTCAGATGCGTAACGCAGAAGGCCCGATTCCAGCGCTCTCTGCCCGGCCATCTGATGCGATCGCTATCGCTCTTCGCACCAAGACAAACATCTTGGTCAGCCAGGATCTCCTTGCTAGCGCTGGAATTCAGATTCCAGCCGGTGCCGAAGGGGAGAGCGAGCAGGAGGTCGAAGCCTTCCGAGAGTTCCTCGATCAGATCAATCCAGAGGATTTCGCTTAAGAGGTAGAAAGAACCTTAAACCTCTAGTTGAGGTTTGGGGCGTGTCGCTACGGGGGTCCACGTGGGCGGCAATCTATCCTTAGCTAATCCCAATCCCCTGGGAGTCTTACCGAAAGCGAGCCCCCTCTCGTGACAGAGCAAGAACTTCGGATCGGCTATCGCGGCGCTACCGCCTGCTCAGCTGCAGGAATTACATATCGCCAACTCGATTACTGGGCGCGTACCGGTCTCGTTGAACCATCAATTCGAACAGCACATGGTTCAGGTTCGGCCCGTCTCTATGGCTTCCGTGACATCTTGGTTCTTAAGATTGTGAAGCGTCTTCTCGATGCAGGTGTATCTCTACAAAATATTCGTACAGCAGTTGATCATCTTCGCAATCGCGGCGTTACAGAACTCGAGCGCATCACTTTGATGAGCGATGGTTCATCGATCTATGAATGTTCAAGCCCAGATCAGATTGTCGACCTTCTTATGGGTGGCCAAGGAGTATTTGGTATCGCCGTTGGAAAGGTCTGGCATGAAGTTGAGGGATCACTCTCAACCTTGGCTGGAGAGTTTAATGGCGAAGCAGTTGGTGGCGAAGGTAACGATGAACTCTCGCTCCGTCGTAAGGCGAAAGGCGCTTAACTCACAATATATTTCACCCACTCGCTCTAATTGAAGGTGCGAGTTAAGGGGAGTCTTGTGAGCCGTTCATTTGAAGATCGTCATATTGGTCCAACCCATAACGACGAGAGCGCGATGCTCGCAGCTCTTGGTTATAAAGATCTCTCAACCTTTATCGCTGATGTAGTTCCCTCCAATATCGCTATCGATGGCGTGATTGAATCTTCGATCGGAGAGGGTAAGAGTGAAGTTGATGTCATCGCCGAACTTCGTGCCATTGCTTCTGAAAATAGAGTGTTCCGTTCACTTATCGGAACTGGTTACTACGGAACGATTGTTCCTCCAGTTGTAAAGCGAAATGTTTTAGAGAATCCGGCTTGGTATACCGCTTACACACCTTATCAACCTGAAATCTCTCAGGGACGTCTTGAAGCGCTCTTTGCATTTCAAACAATGGTCTGTGAACTTACCGCCCTCGATATTTCCAATGCTTCAATGTTGGATGAAGGAACCGCAGCAGCAGAGGCGATGACTCTTGCGCGACGTGCATCAAAGCTCAGTGATGATGCAGTATTTCTTATTGAAGAACATGTTCACCCACAGACGAAAGCAGTCGTTCTTACTCGAGCAAAGCCACTTGGAATCAAGATTGTCGAGATTGATTCAGGCCATATTGCTAGCGGCGGATATGACGGTGAATTCTTCGGGGCCCTGCTTCAATATCCAGATACAACTGGTGAGATCATTGATTATTCGAGGTTTGCTGAGTATGCACACTCACGAGACGCTCTGGTAATTGCAGCGACCGATCTTCTCGCGCTGACGCTGATTAAGGCGCCAGGAGAGTGGGGTGCAGATATAGCAGTTGGAACATCGCAACGATTTGGCGTACCTATGGGATTTGGTGGTCCGCATGCAGGATTCCTTGCTGTGCGTAACGGCCTTGAGCGTTCTATGCCAGGGCGCCTTGTCGGTCAAAGTATCGATGCAACTGGAAAGCCTGCTTTCCGACTTGCCCTGCAAACTCGTGAACAACATATCCGTCGCGATAAGGCGACATCAAATATCTGTACCGCGCAGGTGCTCCTTGCAAATATGAGCGCCTTCTATGGGATGTATCACGGCCCTGCAGGACTTCGTGCAATCGCCGAACGAGTCAATCACTTTGCCTATCGCTTAAAGGCCGCTTCGAAATCTCGAAACGACGTCATCTTCGATACGGTCACTGTCGATGTTAAGAGCGCTTCAGAGATTCATAAAGCATCGATTGCGAAGGGAATTAACTTCCGTCATGTAAGCGCCACTGAAGTCCGAATCTCATTTGATGAAGAGACAACAGAGGCAACTTTTGCAGAAGTACTTTCGATCTTAGGTTTAACGGAAACGACAGGGGAGAGCCTTCCTGAATCGCTACTTCGTACAAGTAAGTACCTGACGCATCCTGTCTTTAATACCAATCACTCTGAGACCGGAATGATGCGTTACTTGCGCAATCTTGCTGATCGAGATTTAGCTCTTGATCGCACAATGATTCCACTTGGCTCATGCACAATGAAACTCAATTCAGTGACAGAGATGGAGGCCGTAACTTGGCCAGAATTCTCCTCACTTCACCCATTTGCTCCAGCCGACCAAAGTCAAGGTTCTCGCAAATTGATTAAGCAACTCTCTGATTGGTTGGTATCAATTACCGGTTACGACGCTGTCTCGTTGCAGCCAAATGCAGGTAGCCAAGGTGAATTTGCAGGTCTTCTGGCGATTCGCAATTACCATGATTCACGTGGAGATCAGGCTCGTAATATCTGTCTCATTCCATCGAGCGCTCACGGCACAAACGCAGCCTCTGCTGTTATGGCGGGGATGAAGGTAGTTGTTGTTGATTGCGATGAGAACGGAAATGTTTCGGTCGCAGATATCAAAGCGAAGATTGCAGAACACACAGGTTCACTCGCAGCGTTGATGATCACTTATCCATCAACTCACGGCGTATTTGAAACTGCTGTATCTGAAATTTGCGAACTCGTTCATAACGCCGGGGGACAGGTCTACGTTGATGGGGCTAACCTCAATGCACTTGTCGGTCTTGCACAACCTGGAAAGTTTGGCGCAGATGTATCGCACCTCAATCTCCATAAGACATTTGCAATTCCGCATGGTGGCGGGGGACCTGGCGTCGGTCCTGTCATCGCCCGTGCTCACTTAGCTCCCTTCCTGCCAAACCATCCACTCGATGAGTTAGCGGGTCCGGCAACTGGACCTGGTCCAATCTCTGCAGCACCATTTGGTTCTGCGAGCATCTTGCCAATCTCGTGGGCATATATCCGTCTACTTGGCGGTCGTGGACTTACTCATTCAACACAGGTTGCGATTTTGTCTGCCAATTACATGGCGGCTCGATTGGCAGAGTCCTATCCAGTTCTCTACACAGGTGCCAATGGGCGAGTAGCTCACGAATGCATCCTTGATATCCGCGGAATTACTAAAGACTCTGGCGTCACTGTCGACGATATGGCGAAGCGCCTGATGGATTACGGCTTCCATGCGCCGACGATGTCCTTCCCAGTTGCTGGAACGCTGATGATTGAGCCGACAGAATCTGAAGATATGGCTGAGATTGAGCGCTTTATCGCTGCGATGATCGCAATCCGTGGAGAGATTCAGGAGGTCATTGATGGCAAGGTAGCCGTTGAGGCCTCAGCGCTCCGCCACGCCCCTCATACAGCCCTCTCTGTAGCCTCTACCGGCTGGGATAGGGCTTACCCTCGTGAGAAGGGGGGCTATCCAACGCCTCTCGATGGCCTTGTCGCTGGAGAAATCATTGGCGCCCGAATGAAATATTGGCCACCGGTCTCACGTATCGATGGCGCTCATGGCGATAGAAACTTGATCTGTGCCTGCGCTCCAGTAGCAGATTTCGCTTAAGCGGGGGTGGGTCAGATTACTCTGACTTTACATAATGTAACTTATCGGCGTTAGGTTTCAACGTGCGAGAGAGGCCCCAGAGCGTGGTCTGCCATAGAGCTTCTATGACGATCGCCTTGCTCATCTTTGAAACGCCATTGACTCGTTCAACAAAGGTAATGGGAACTTCATACTGTGATGCGCCGGCGAGATCACTTGCCATAGCCATTTCGATTTGAAAACAATATCCAGTTGCCGTCATTTGGCTCAAATTAAGTTTCTTCAATAAGTCGACTGAGTAGATACGAAATCCCCCCGTTAAATCATGTAATGGAATCCTTAGGGCAATTCGAGCATAAGCAGTTCCTGCTCTCGATAGCAATTGTCGACTCAGAGGCCAATTTACGACTGAGCCACCCTTAATCCAACGAGTTCCGAGGGTAATTGAGATATCTGAGCTATGCGGTGCATCCATCATTGCAGGAAGATCTTCGACTCTGTGTGAACCGTCAGCATCCATAGTGATGACATGTGTGTACTTATCATTCTGTAAAACTTCGGCGAATCCAGCGCGATATGCGGCACCTAATCCTGCCTTACCCGGACGTCGAAGAACTCGTACCCATGAAAGGTTGAGATTATCGACAATATCTCCAGTCTTATCAGGTGAATTGTCATCGAGAACTAAAACATCAAAGTCGCGCGAATTATGTAAAGTTGTGAGGGAGTGCAGTAACTCAACGATTGCAATTGATTCGTTATAGGTCGGAATCAAAATTACTGGTTTCATATTTACCATCCCAAAGCTGCAATCAAACGATCAACACTTGCTCCTAAACCGTACTCCTCTTTCATCTGATAAATCTGAGAGAGATCGTTCGGCTTCTTTGGAAGTGTGAGATCCATTGAAGGAAGTGCCACATCACGTGCGCAATGTACGAGAGTGGGAGCAATTTTGAGGTACTCCTCCCCTGCAATAATCTTCTTAGCAAGCGCTGCAGGTAAGGCTTCATGGCCGGCTTGTGCTGCAGCTAAAGCCTCATCAGTAGTCGCAAAGTTATTGGCAATAAGAGCGGCACCTTTTTCGCCGATTCCCTTGACTCCAGGTAGTCCATCTGAAGGATCGCCGCGGAACATTGCAAAGAGAGCGTATCGATCTCCAGGAATTGAATACTTATCAGCAACGAAAGCTGTATCAACAAGATCGTGATTGGTAATACCTTTAGCAAGATAAACAATCTTGATATCTCGCTTATCGTCTACCAATTGAAAGAGATCGCGATCGCCGGTAACGACGCGTATAGGTCCCTTCTCATTGGTTGCAAATGTGGCCATGACATCATCTGCTTCATAATCATCAACACCGACCATCGGAATTCCAAAGGCATCAATCAGATCCAACAGAACTGGAATCTGTGGCGTCAGAGTTTCTGGCTCTTCCTCTTCATCGCTTCCAACTTCAAGGCGATTAGCTTTGTAATCAGGCCAGAGATCTACGCGCCATGATGGTCGCCAATCTCCTTCAATACATGCAACTAAACGATTAGGTGAATACATAGAGACTAATCGAGCAGTCATATCGAGATATCCACGGATTGCATTGACAGGCATTCCAGATGGCGAAAGTAAGGTATCTGGCATGCCGTAGTAAGCGCGATACCAGAGAGAAGCGCTATCGAGGAGCATCAGGGTCATAGTTCACCGACCATATAAGAGACCACTCCCCTATCAATTCGCTTAATCGCATCTCTACAAACAGGTCGTAACTTATCGGATGCACCTGAAATCTGTGTCAGCAGATCGATAAGTTGCTTGATATTTCGAACGAAATCTCCGACCGTCATATCGCTGCCCTTGAGAACGCTACTGAGTGAATGTCCACTCGCCCAACGATATGAGGCATAACAGAAACCAAAATCGGGCTCCTTCTGAGTTTGAACCCCGAAATCTTCCTCAACATCTTCTAGTTGTCCCCAGATAGAGGCGATCGAGGCGAGGGCGTTCGCAACATTTTGATGTGGCATCTTAGGAGCGTAATTCTCAGCTCCGCGACTTTCGTAGATCACCGATGAAACCACGGAAATCAATTCTGGTGCAGATAGATTATCGAGTACTCCATTACGAATAGTTTCAGTGAGAAGGAGATCTGATTCAGCGTAGATCTTCGCAAGAATTTTTCCCTGCTCAAGTGGCTTTTCGCCTTCGATATAGCCAAGATGATTAAGCACATCGCAGATGCGATCAAAGGTCTTTGCAATCACGTGGGTACGATTTTCCACACGCTCGCGTAAACCGGCAGATTCACGATTGAGTCGTGCAGCTCGCTCGGCATAGCGAGCATGGGTCTCGCGATCATTACATGAGTGGCATTCATGCTGTCTCAACTGACGCCTTAACTTATCGAGTTCATTCTCCATATGTTGACGTTGACGATTATCAAATGTTCGACGGTTATCTCGCTTGCTCAATAGCCGTTCAGTATCTTTAATTTCCATCCGAATATTTGCATACTCTTCAAAGTTTCCAAGATGACAGACTGCAAGTTCTAATTGCTCTTTTGCAGCGAGATCATTCTTTCTGATTTGCTTTACAAGGCCAACAACAGCGCGATCAGCCTGAAATTGTGCGAAAGATGATTCAAGACTCGTACGAGCTCGCTCGCGACCAAATCGCGCAATGAGATTGATGGACATGTTGTATGAAGGAGTAAATGAGGAACGAAGTGGATATGTGCGAGTTGATGCGAGCCCTGCCGCGGTCGCCGAATCTACTGTTGGAGACCAGAGAACGACCGCATTACCTTCGATATCGATTCCGCGACGACCTGCACGTCCAGTGAGCTGTGTGTACTCCCCTGGAGTAATCGAGACATGTCCCTCTCCATTCCACTTAGTGAGTTTTTCGAGAACCACTGTGCGTGCTGGCATATTGATACCTAGGGCAAGGGTCTCCGTCGCAAAGACAGCCTTCACCAGCCCTCGTTTAAAGAGATCTTCCACGGCAGCCTTAAAGCTTGGCAATAGACCAGCATGGTGGGCTGCGATTCCTCGCTCAAGAGCGAGCAACCAATCGCGATAGCCGAGAACTTCGAGATCTTCTTCAGCAATATTCTGCGTGTATTGAGTCGCAGTACGCATAATTTCTAAGCGTTCTTCGGAATTCGTTAATTTGATTCCGGCGTTGAGACATTGCTTCACTGCGGCATCACAACCGGCTCGAGAGAAGATAAATGTAATCGCAGGAAGAAGATTCTCTCGCTGCAACTTATCGATTACTTCATCACGGCTTAAGCGATCTTCATCATTTCCAAAACGATCTCGGCGGTTTCGTGGACTCTTTACACGCTTGAGGGCTTGGCGTTCGAGTCCAAGAATCTCAGGGTTGACGCGGCCTGGTTCGCTAAAGAGATCGATGAGTCGATTTCCGATGAGGACATGTTGGTAGAGAGGAATAGGACGTACTTCGCTGACGATTACATCGGTCTGCCCACGAACTTCACCAAGCCACTCGCCAAATTCTTCTGCATTACTTACGGTTGCTGAGAGGGAGATAACTTGAACGCTCTCCATGAGGTGGATCAGCACTTCTTCCCAGACTGCACCACGGAACTTATCGGCAAGGTAATGAACCTCATCCATGACAACTGCCCCAAGATTAAGAAGCGTCGAAGAGTTGGCATAGAGCATGTTGCGAAGTACTTCCGTTGTCATCACCATGACGGGTGCATCTGAATTAATATTTGTATCACCGGTGAGCAGGCCTACTCGTTCCTCGCCAAATCGTGCAACGAACTCGTGGTACTTCTGATTTGAAAGAGCTTTGATCGGGGTTGTATAGAAACACTTCTTGCCTCGTGCTAATGAACTAAACGCTGCAAATTCACCGACCACTGTCTTGCCAGCACCGGTTGGAGCAGCAACTAGCACTCCCCTGCCATCTTCAACGGCGTGACAGGCAACGATCTGGAACTCGTCAAAACCGAAATCAAATTGATCGATAAAGTCATTTGTTAATGGATGCGAGGAACGTTTTTTCGCAGCCGCATATCGCTGAGCTGGTGTCTCTAGAGCGTCCATGTTAAGCCTGCATCCTTTACACACTCTGCTGAGATTGGAGCAGGACCAATTCGTTCGCCATCTGCATAAGCAACAGCCTTTGCGCTGATAGTGACCTTCTTTGCACGTAGTGACTTCACCTTGGGATGGGTGATATGTGCTCCGGAATAGACAGTCGGGAATACCTTTATAAACTCAACTTTACTCACTGGCTCGAGAATCACGACATCGAAGAGTCCATCGTGAATCTGCGCCTGAGGACAGACATTCATTCCTCCGCCATAGGACTTGCCATTGCCTATTGCGACGAGCATTGCCTTTGTTGTGAAGGTCTTGGAATCACAGGTGATTTCATACTCAATCGGAGTAAATCTAGGTAGTTCAAGTGCAATAGCGAGGTTATATCTCTGCGGGCCCCTGGGCCAGGACAATCTATTTGCTCGCTCATTGACGACAGAATCAAAGCCTGTTGAGAGAATTGCTCCGAACCATTCTGAATCGACATTTCCAAGATCGATCGGCGACGGCTCGCTTGATGTTATGCGATGAAGAAGTGGCTCGACATCATCGAGTGACCAACCCAGTGTTCGAACGAAATCATTACCGGTACCCGCAGGCACCACTGCAAATGGAATGTGGTGCGGAACGCATACCTGCAATACAAGATGTGCTAGACCATCTCCTCCGACAGCTATGACACCTTGATAGCTCTTGGTTACTAACTCTTTGGTCAATAAATGAGAAAGTTCTTCAGCGCTTGCAGCTGCCATCGCTTGATATGAAATATTACGCGATGCTAAGAATTGAGTGACATGGGCTGCAACAGTTGCGCCTCGACCGTTACCCGAGTGAGGATTAATTGCTATCAGCCACATGAAGAGAACTCTTATGAATCGGTGTGATCGATAGGTGCAACAGATTCAATCGGTGCAGCTGGAAGAATCTCTCCTTCGCCACCTTCACTCTCCTTGAACTTTCTGCCACGTCGACGATCATTCAGGAGGGCGATACCGCCAGCCATAAAGTAGAGAGAGATCAAAGGAACTGCAAGAAGGAGCATCGAGAGCGGGTCAGCACTTGGTGTAAACCCTGCGATAAAGAGAGTGATGCCAAAGATCCAGATTCTCCATGGCTTGAGAATCGCCTTACCGCTCAAGAAACCGATGAAGTTGAAGGTAACGAGAAATACGGGAAGTTCAAAGGCAATTCCAAAGAGCAAGATGATGCGTAGAACAAAATCTAGATAATCATCGAACTTCACCAAGTTAGAGAGAGCGTTTGGGGTGAAGCCGAAGAGCACTCGAATAGCAACTGGCAGAACGATATAACCAAGGGTTGCGCCAGCGGCGAAGAATGGGGTCGCAGCTGCGAAGAATGCAATTGAACTGCGCTTCTCTTTACGGTGTAGTGCAGGTGCGATAAAGGCCCAGAGTTGATAGAGCCAGATTGGCGCCATAACAATTACTCCGGTCAGAAGCGCTACTTTAATTTGGAGATTGAGTGGACCCAGTACGCCATTGATGTAGAGCGATCCGCAATGCGTTGCGCCCTGCTCTTGCGCCTTCTTAAGGTCGCAGACAGGTTCAGCTAGTTTGGTGATAATCGGGTTATAGAGAACCCAACCAAAAACAAATCCCACCATGATTGCGATGGAAGACTTCACTACACGTCGGCGCAGCTCGCGTAAATGTTCGATAAGCGGCATGCGACCGCCATCTGGGGTCGCCATATGAGATTACTTCTCTGAAGAGTCTTCGCTCTTGCCCTTTGCTTCAGGCTCGTCGCTCTTCATCTCCTTCATCTCTGACTTGAAGATACGCATCGAACGGCCAAGTGAGCGGGCTGAGTCAGGAAGACGCTTCGCGCCAAAGAGGACGGTAACAACGATGAGAAGCAGAAGAATGTGGCTTGGCTCGCGTAGGAATGGCATGTCAATAGCTCCTTGAAGTGAAGTGATTCGTTCTTACAGACGTACACGCTATCGCATGCGCCCCTCTTATGGTGCGTAGAGCGAGAGAATATTTTCTAGCTCCGCAAGGACTTCCTTACGAAGCTCGGAGGGCTTATTGACTCTTAAATCTGGACTATGGGCAATTACCGCCTTTTTCGCCCATTCAGCCGAATAAACCGAAGTTTCTAACTCGCCGCCCTGAGGGATGGATCCGGTTCCAAAGAGTTCAGCAATCGCACGACGGGACCCTGTGACGGTGAGCGATAGCGAGATCTTCTCTTCATCGGGAGTTGAACTCAGAGGAACTTGTGAATATTGGCTGCCAGTAGATTCGACCCTTTGAATTCGATCGAGTCGAAAATTACGAACAGCGCCTTGCTCGTGAGAATGGGCCACCAGATAAGTAAATCCGTTATCCCTCTGGAAATAGAGTGGGTCAATCTTTCGAACCGTTGCTTCATCGCGTACTGGAGATAAATACTCCATATCGAGAGTTTCTCTCGAGGCAATCGCTCTCTCGATAACAACTCGATATGCGCTCTGAGGATCCTCTTCAACTTCGATAGATGCACCGACGAGCGCTCTCATCTCTGAAATGAGAAGATCGATCTTTGAGACCAGCGTTGCATCAGAGGCGGTAGCGCTCTCGCGCAGAATTTCAAGACCGATGAGAAGTGATGCAACTTCAAGAGCTGTGAGAGCCCGTGGAATATCGAGAGCATCGTGATTATTAATTGTGACGAACCCTGAATCGAAGAATATTTCTATAAGTTCATATGGAGTGTATCCAGGGAGACCGCACATCGAAAGCGCCGTCAATTCATTGGCCATCGCCTTCTCATCAATCCCAAACTCTTGAGCTAGCTCTTTGAGGGAGATGTGCGAATGCGTTGATAGGAAAGGGACAAGATCAAGTAGTCGTGATACCTCTTGTATAGGAGCGCTCTGCTTAGCCATGATGTGAGACCGCCAATTTCAGTATCGAAACTATTTTCTCTTTGAGTTCGGCAGGTTCAAGAATGTACGCATTCTCCCCCGCCCAGAGAACTTCCCGAATCAACTGCTTCTCATTGCGATAAGGGATGTCAAGACAGTCCCATTCGATATCTAATTCACTTGTTGCGCCTTCGGTGCGGAGTGATGGCGCTTTTCCTTTTCGAACCGCAATTTTTGCCACGAGCAAATCATCTTCATCTAACAAATCAATATTATCCAGAGCGGCTAGATCAACATCAAAGGAATTAGCGCTGCCCCTCATTGAAACTGTCGAATCGAAACGATCTAATCTAAAGGTGCGTAGCGCCCCTTTATCTGTATCGAGTCCTATCAGGTACCAATAGCCTCGTGAATTCGATAAACGGTACGGTTCTACATTACGTAATTTGCTTGTGAGCTCTTCATCGAGATATTCAAATGAGATACGACGTCGATCTGAGATTGCTTCAATCAACTCTGGAAGTTGTTCAGGTGCATCGTGTGAACCTGAGGTCAGTTCAACGAGAGAATCAATATCTGAATCAATTCCTAGCGATTTCAATTTACGTAGACCTGATTGCGCAGAATCTCCGAGCGCTGCCTCTCGCCACATTTTTCCAGCTTGAGAGAGAAGTGCGATTGAAAGCGGATCTACACTCTTAAGTTGAAGTGCGTAACTCTCTGGCTTAATTCGGTAGCCAGCTTCATCTTCAAAGAGAGGGTCGAATGTACCAAGTTCGATAGTGATTCCAAGAGATCGAAGATCATCTTTATCTCTCTCGAACATTCGATCTTTCGCCTCAGCATCGCCTGAGTAACCGGCAACACTCTTGAATATCTCAGCTTTTGTGAGGTAACGCTTTGTAGCAAGGAGAGCGATTGTTAAATTAACAAGTCGCTCACTCTTCCGAGACACCGTATGCACCCTTAGCTGGTCGACGTCGACGTGGAAGTACATCTACACCAGGAGCCATTCTGCGACTCTGGATAAGGAAACCTGTATGTCCGATCATTCTCTGTTGTGGTCTAACTGCAAGGCCTTCATGGTGCCAGCCTCGAACCATTGTCTCTGAACTCTCTGGTTCGGTAAATCGCCCATCTTCCTTTAACGCCTCTGCTGTTGCAGATAACTGCGTTGTGGTTGCAACGTAGGCGAGGAATACTCCACCAGGTCGCAGAACCTCCGCAGCCATAGCAACACACTCCCACGGAGCCAGCATGTCGAGTACAACACGATCAAATCCACCTTCAAAGTTTTGTTCCTGTACTGAGCCGACATCGAGGCGCCAGTTAGCCGGGGTCTCTCCGAAATAGTCGAGAACATTTGCTGAGGCAATCTTTGCAAAGTCATCACGTCGTTCAACGCTATGGACGAAGCCTTCTTTCCCGACTGCTCTTAAGAGTGAGAGCGTGAGAGCGCCGCTACCAACACCTGCCTCAAGTACTCGTGCGCCTGGATATATATCGGCAACGCCAACAATCATCGCTGCATCTTTTGGATAGACAATCGTTGCGCCACGTGGCATTGAGAGGACGTAATCTGCAAGGAGAGGAATAAAGGCAGTGAACTTCAATCCCGCTGTGGTGCTTACGACAGAGCCCTCTGGCAATCCAATGAGATCCTCGTGAGTAATCCAACCCTTATGGGTGTGCCACTCCTTGCCTGGTGTGATCGTGAAGCTATATAGCTTTCCCTTGGGATCGGTCAGTTGAACGCGATCGCCGGCCTTGAAATAGCCGCTACCTGATTGAGAAGTCTGAGACACGTGGAGCATCTTAGGCGAGATATCGCTCGATGCGCTGACATTGAGAGCTAAGGTCGCGATATGGATGCACTTCGTCTCTCCCCCAGCAGAGTCAATGACTTTACAAATTGTCCGCAACTCTACAAATATCGTGCCATTCTCAACCTTCCCGAAAAAATTAGTCTCGATGCCGAGCGAGGGAAACTAGTTCATGCCGTCCTCGAGGATCTCTTCGAACTTCCTCGTAATGATCGCGACCATCAGCACGCAATTTCAATTCTCCCGGAGGCCTGGCAGAAACAACTCAAAGAGAAACCCGAACTCGCAGAGTTGGTCACCAGTAATCAGGAGTGGATGGATCGAGCGACGGCTCTCTTGCAGACATATTTCACCTTGGAGGATCCAACATCATTTGACTCGACCTATCGTGAGTTGCATCTCGAAAAGAATTTCACGGAAGAGATCTACCTTCATGGATATGTCGATCGTCTAGATGTAGCGCCTACAGGTGAAGTCAGGATCGTTGACTATAAGACCGGTAAAGCACCAAAACCTGGATGGGAGGAGAAGGCGCTCTTCCAGCTTCGTGTCTATGCACTTCTCTATTGGCGCAACGAAGGTGTACTCCCGCGACTCTTGCAGTTGCTCTATCTTGGAGATGGAAAAACAGTGAAGAGTTCGCCAACCGAGAAAGAGCTCGAAGCGACCGAGAGAATTTTAAAAAATATTGGTAACGAAATTCTTACCGCTATCGATACCGATTTCTTTCCAACGAAGAAGAGCAGGCTATGTGATTGGTGTTCCTTTAAAGAAATCTGTCCGGCACACAATTAATCCTCTGGATACAAAGTTCACTTTGGGTTAATTAGCGTTGAAGTACTTCGCCTCAGGATGATGAACGATAATTGCAGAGGTTGATTGCTCTGGATGAAGTTGGAACTCTTCCGAGAGATTGACGCCAATACGCTCTGGCTCAAGGAGTTCACAGAGCTGTACTTGCTGTTCGATATCTGGGCATGCTGGATATCCAAATGAGTAACGTGATCCGCGATATCCCTGATCAAGAATTCCCTGTAGATCTGCAGCATCCTTATCGCGAACCGAGAACTCTTCACGCACTCGAGCATGCCAATGTTCGGCAAGGGCTTCTGTTAATTGAACTGAGAGGCCGTGGAGTTCAAGATATTCACGGTAGTTATTAGCTTCGAATAACTTATTGGCCGCCTGGCTGACGGTATTTCCCATCGTCACAACATGGAATGCGACTACATCCGTCTTGCCGGAATCCTTTCCGGCGAAGAAATCTGCGATACAGAGCCTACGATCACGCCTTTGACGTGGGAATGAGAATCGTGTCCGTTCTTGACCTTTGAGCGGTCCTTCATGATGCAAAATTACGAGGTCATTGCCATCACTGACGCATGGGAAGTATCCGTAGACAACGGCAGCTTCGAGCCAGCCATTTGCTTGTACTTCGTTGAGAAGAGCGCGAAGTCGTGGGCGACCTTCCTCTTCCACCATCTTCTCGTACTCACCGCGTGCGCCCTTGAGTCCCCATTGGCCCACAAAGAGAGCTCGCTCATCGAGCATTCCTACGTAATCAGCTAAAGCAATTCCTTTAACAATACGAGATCCAAAGAATGGTGCCTTCGGAATATCTATATCTATTGCCACATCGCTACGAGTTGTGTCATCGAGTGGGATATCTGCATTGCGTGAAACTGTCTTTACGCGACGCTGACGAAGCTCTGGAAGAGCTGCGCCCGGTTCACCGCGCTTAACAGCCATGATGGCATCCATTAATCGCAATCCTTCAAAGGCATCACGTGCATAACGAACTTCACCAGGAAATACCGAAGAGAGATCTTCCTCTACAAAGGCTCGGGTAAGTGCAGCGCCGCCAAGGACGATAGGCCACTTCTGGTCGAGGCCACGAGATGTAAGCTCTTCGAGATTCTCTTTCATCACAACGGTGGATTTCACGAGCAAACCACTCATGCCAATCGCATCTACATTGTTCTCTAGAGCTGCATCAATAATCTGATTGACGGTTTGCTTAATTCCAATATTTACCACGCGATAGCCATTGTTGGAGAGGATGATGTCTACAAGGTTCTTGCCGATGTCATGGACATCGCCCTTTACCGTTGCGAGCAACATTGTGCCGCGACCACCTTCGTCAGCCTTCTCCATATATTGCTCGAGGTAGGCGACCGCTGTCTTCATTACTTCAGCGCTCTGAAGAACGAAGGGAAGTTGCATCTCACCTTTTCCAAAGAGTTCGCCCACTACCTTCATGCCCTCAAGTAGGTGGTCATTGATGATTGAAAGCGGCGCAATACCCGTTTTCATCGCTTCATCGAGATCTTCGTTAAGACCTACCTTTTCGCCATCGATAATTCGACGTTGAAGGCGTTCCTCTAAGGGAAGAGCTGCAAGTTCTGCGGCGCGCGTTAGGCGTGATGTGGCTAGCTCAACACCTTCAAAGAGTTGCAGGAACTCTGAAAGTGGATCGTAGGTGCATTGATCTCCATCAAAGGTGCGACGGTCATAGATAAGGTCGAGTGCAACCTCAAGCTGACGTGGCTCAATGCGTGCAATTGGCATGATCTTTGAGGGATGAACAATCGCTGATGTCAGGCCAACCTGTGCGCATTCGTGGAGGAAGACGGAATTGAGTACGACGCGAGCAGCAGGATTGAGACCAAAGGAGACATTACTTACGCCAAGAGTTGTCTGAACATCTGGATAAAGCTCTTTCAGCGTCTTAATCGCGCTGATTGTCTCAAGCCCATCTCGACGAGTCTCTTCCTGACCAGTTGCAATTGGAAAGGTGAGAGTGTCAATCATGATGTCACCGACGGCTATCCCCCAATTACCGGTGAGATCTTCGATCAGACGCTTTGCAACTCGAACTTTCCACTCTGCGGTTCGAGCTTGACCTTCTTCATCGATGGTAAGCGCAACAACGGCTGAACCATGTTCCTTGATAAGGGGCATGATGCGAGCAAAACGTGAATTAGCTCCATCGCCATCTTCATAGTTCACCGAATTGATGACACATCGACCTCCGAGAGTTTCAAGGCCTGCCTGAATTACTTGTGGTTCGGTCGAATCAAGCATGATGGGAAGAGTTGAGGCAGTTGCAAAGCGTGAAGCAATCTCTCGCATATCGCGAGCACCATCGCGACCAACATAATCAACGCTGAGATCAAGTATGTGGGCGCCGTCGCGAATTTGATCGCGCGCAATTTCCACACAGCTCTGCCAATCCTCGGCAACGAGCGCTTCACGGAAAGCCTTAGAACCATTTGCATTAGTACGTTCACCAATCGCAAGATATGTAAGATCTTGTTTCAGTGGAACGTATTGGTAGAGAGACGAGACGCCTGGTTCACTGTTAATTGAACGAACCTTTGGAGCGCGATGTGAAACGCGTTCAACAACGGCTGCCAGATGTTCAGGTGTCGTTCCACAGCAACCACCGATAAGCGAGAGGCCATAGTCATCTACAAATGCATTGAGCGCATCCGCTAACTCGTTCGGTGAGAGTGGGTAGCTCGCTCCATCTGGTCCAAGGATTGGAAGACCCGCATTTGGCATTACTGAAATAGCGACCTTTGCATTCTTAGCGAGATAGCGAAGATGTTCAGACATTTCAGCGGGACCAGTTGCGCAGTTGAGGCCAATCAGATCGATATCTAGTGGCTCAAGTGCATTAAGTGCAGCTCCAATTTCGGAACCGAGAAGCATCGTTCCTGTTGTCTCTACCGTCACCTGTGCAATGAGAATGACATCACGATCAAGTGAATCCAATACTTCACGCGCGCCGTTGACTGCCGCCTTCGCCTGGAGTAAATCTTGAGTTGTCTCGATCAGCAGAGCATCGGCTCCTGCATCTACCAATCCTTGCGATGCGATGCGGTATGCATCTTTAAGATGGGCGTAGGTCGTGTGGCCAAGAGTGGGCAACTTCGTACCTGGTCCAAGTGAACCAAGAACGAAGCGTGGCTTATCTGGTGTGGAATAGGCATCAGCTGCCTGGCGCGCAATCTCCGCTCCGGCAAATGCCAACTCGTAGATTCGATCTTCAATTCCATATTCAGCGAGGTTCGCCCAGTTGGCACCGAAAGTATTTGTCTCGATCGCATCAACTCCGACCGAGAGATAGGCATCGTGAACAGAGCGGACGACATCAGGACGGGTAACGTTGAGAATCTCGTTACAACCTTCATGGTTCTGGAAATCCTCAAGGGATGGATTAGCCGCTTGGAGCATTGTTCCCATGGCGCCATCGGCGATGATGACGCGAGAGCGCAGCGTTGCGCGAAGGAGACCATCGCGTTTACGTTGGTGTTGCTGCGGACTCGTCACGGAGAGGAGGTTACCGTAAGGTGTCGCTCGTGGAGATTCATGAGATTCCAAGCCTTCGCTCACCAATCATGGTTCTCGCCTTTGGTGGCTGGAGCGATGCTGGAGAGGCAGCGACCGGCGTCATTACCCATCTCCTCTCTACTGTAAGCGGAGATATGTCTCTAGAAGAATTCCAACCTACACTCATCGCAGAGGTTGATTCTGAGGATTATTACGATTTCCAGGTCAATCGGCCGCTGATATTTGTCGATGGTTCAATGATTCGTAGCTTGACCTGGCCGGGAGTGCAGATATTTGGAGTGAAGAATCCTGATGGCGAGAGAGATTTCGTTCTCGTACGTGGAGTAGAACCATCAATGCGCTGGCGTACCTTCGCCTCTGAACTGCTCGATCTCGCTGATGATTTGGAAGTTGAACTAGTTATCACTCTTGGATCGATGTTGGCCGATACGCCACATACTCGTGCTATTCCGGTATCTGGGACCGGTGCACATCCAGATATTGCACAACGCCTTGGAGTTGAAGTCAGCCGCTATGAAGGACCGACAGGAATTCTCGCAGTGATCCAGGATGGTTGCGTTCGTCGCGGAGTTGATGCAGTAGCTCTCTGGGCAGCAGTCCCTCATTATGCAAATGCAAACCCTTCACCGAAAGCAACGTTGGCGCTCATCAACGGACTAGAAGATTTTCTTGAGATTAGCCTCCCTCAAGGCGATCTCCCAGAACTTGCGCGCCAATGGGAAGAATCTGTTACCGAGATAGTCAAAGAAGATTCCGATATCGAGGAGTACATCAAGACTCTTGAAGAGTCGAAGGATGCTAGTGAAATCTCTGAAGATAGCGGCGAAGAGTTAGCGCGAGAAGTTGAACGTTTCTTACGTCGTCAAAATAATAGTAATGAGAGTTAGAGCGCTAAACCTAAAATCGCATCTAGCGCACGTGAGAGCTCACCTGGTGCGCCACCGTCAGAACCAGCTTCACTGAGAAGAACCCAATCCTTGATTAACTGAAGCGACTTAGGCGTATCGAGATTATCTGCCTGCGCCGCAATGATGGATGCAATCACGCCATCAGTTGGTGCAGTCTCCATCATGGAGAGCGCGCGACGAAGTCGAATTATCCATTGTGATGCATCCTCGAGGCCGCTATCACTCCACGAACGATCTGTTGAATAGTGGCTCTCCATGAGCGCCCAACGAATCGCCATTGGATCTACTCCGGTAGAAACCAACTTTGAAACAAAGACGAGATTTCCAAGAGATTTACTCATCTTCACTCCGTCGAGACCAATCATCCCTGAGTGAACATAGTGAGATGCAAATTCACGACCCTGCAAGATCTTTCCTTGCGCAGCAGACATCTCATGATGAGGGAAAATCAAATCACTTCCACCACCTTGGATATCGATAGATGTTTCACTCAATGCATCTGGTTCTAGATAGTGAAGAGCAATGGCACAGCACTCGATATGCCAGCCGGGACGACCTTCACCGAATGGGCTGGACCATGATGGTTCACCCTCACGGTGCGCCAGCCAGAGAAGTGCATCAAGTGGATCTCGCTTTCCGGCTCTCTTTGGATCTCCGCCACGTTCGGCAAAAATTTCAAGCATCTCCTCTTGAGTCAGGTGAGAGCGTTTTCCGAAATCAGAATCTGCGTGCACAGAGAAGTAGAGATCCTTATCGACCTCATAAGTGCTAGAACGTGCAGCTAAAGTTTCGATTGATTGAGTTACCAACTCCATCGCCTCGACAACACCGATGTAATGATCCGGCGGAAGAATGTGGAGATTGACCATATCTCCCCTAAAGAGATCAATCTGAGACTGCGCTAATTCGCGCCAATCAAGGCCATCGCGTGTTGCTCGCTCTAAAAGGGGATCATCAATATCAGTGATGTTCTGAACAAAACGCACCTCTGCCCCACGTGCTCGGAGGTAGCGAGTGGCGAGATCAAAGGTGAGATAGGTAGCCGCGTGCCCTAAATGGGTTGCGTCATAGGGAGTAATTCCGCAGACATAGATTCTGTAAAGAGACTTCTCTGGAAGTGGATGCGATCTCCCACGTGCTGTATCCCAAAGTGAAAGCGGCGGGAGTGAGAAGCGCTTATCAAGCGGAGGTATTGCAACACTTGCCCAGGAGTTCATTGGAGAAGGGTAACCTCTAGAACGGTGGCCATGGGATATGAGGCCACTCTGGATTTGGTTCGGGGAATCTCTTCGATGCGATGAGGCGGTTGATTCGAAGAGTAAGGGCATCAATCTCGTCCTCAGTCAATAACGAGTTGAGTTCATCGAGTGCGCCACTACTCAGTAGCTGTAAGAGGTTCTCCAGCGCCTCAATCTCTGCCTCATTGATTTGCTCTCCAGCCCACTGCCATAGAACAGTGCGCAACTTGTCATCAATGTGGAAGGTGACCCCGTGATCACACACGTAGAGATGTCCATTGCTATCGGGTAGGAGATGGCCAATCTTTCGATCGGTATTGTTGATGACGGCATCCATGAGTGCTACTTCACGTAACTGAGGATCATCTTGGCGAAAGTAAAGTTCGAGATCAATCTCTTCGTCAACATCAATCCAACGTTGAACCATCCCAAAGCCAAATGGGCCATCTCGAAGAATTGTGAGCGGGATGTGATTGAAGCCCAGCGCTTGATCGATTAAGTATGCAGCGCGCTCTCGTGATGCAAGATTGCCATCTGGAAAATCCCAGAGTGGCCTCTCGCCAGCGACTGGTTTATATATCGCTTTTACTTGGGTCGTCCCATCTGCAATTTCAACTAAGAGCGTCGCATTACTTGCATCTACCAAGCGACCTTCTACGGTGATCTCACCTAATTCGAGGATCTTCATCTTCTATATCCATTTGCTCGCGCACAGAGGTGCCCTTGTGGATCAATTGGAAGTGCGCAGAAGGGACACGGTTGTCGCCCTGCTGCAATTACGAGTCCCGCTCTATCTTGGAAGATATTTGCCTGTGTCGGGGTGATAAAGATTCTCACGATTTCCACATCATCGAGGATTGGTAGTTCGTCATCATCCTCTTCTTCGTCGCCGAGATTGAGCTCACGTAAATCTATCTGAATCATCTCGCTCTCTTCATCGTAGAAGATTGCTATCGAACCGACGCGGAATTCATCAAGCACTGGAGTTTCGAGTGGAAGCGAATCTCTCGTCAGAGTTGGCTTTGGCGAGATTGGATGAGCTACGCGAATTTCTTTCAGCATATATCGAAGACGCTCTGAGATGGCCGCTACCTGAGACTTCTCAATTGAGGTCGATATCAGAGCATTTGCAGAACGAATCTGCAAGAAGAATGTCCGTTCACCTGGTTGACCGATGGTGCCAACTGTAAAGCGGGAGATATCTTTAAATGTTCGGAGCATTTTCAGCCAAGAATCTCTTTGAGGTTACCAGAGTTATTGATCGTCATAAGAGATAACTTCTTCTGATTACCGGAAAAGATGGTGAAGGATGCCGGCGAAATCTCTAACTTTTGAAATTCATCTAACTTCATACCTAGAAGATGAGCTACTACTAGTTTGATCGTATCCGAGTGCGAAACGATGAGATGAATATTCTCTCCACGTATCGCTCGGATATCTTCAAGAGATGAGATGGCGCGCTTCTGTGCCTTCTTAAACGACTCTCCCCCAGGGAAAGTTACTTGAGATGGACTCTCTTGGACGCTCTTCCATAAAGGGTTACGACGCAGAGTTGATAACTTCTTCCCGCTCCATTGACCAAAGTTAATTTCAGAGAAGCCATCATCGATTTCTAGAGAAGAGATACTTTTTGAATAGGGCGATTGAAGCCAGGGGTTAATAGTGAGCTGACAACGCTCAATGGGGCTGAGGTGGACGTGATCAATTACCCCTTTGCCAATTCGCTCAATCAATTGAACCGCTTGTTTGCGACCAACTGGTGAGAGTCCAACTCCAGGAAGCTGTCCTGTAAGTAGCCCATCCTGATTGGCGGCCGAATGTCCATGGCGCAGGAAAATGTATGTGCTCATGGGACTCCTTTGAATAACGGACAACACGCTCGGCACCTAGGTTAGCGAGTTATTGCTATGGAGTCTTGCTAAGGTCGCGCTCATGGAAATGCGCCGAGCGGGTAAGAGTGGATTAACGCTCTCGCGTTTAGGTCTTGGAACGATGACGTGGGGTCGTGATACCGATACCCATGAAGCAGCCGACCAATGTCGCGCATATATCGATGCAGGTGGAAACTTTCTCGATACCTCACCCATCTATGGCGATGGCGATTCAGAGCGAGTAATCGGCGGCATGATCGGAACGCTCTTCGAGCGAGATGAAGTAGTGATTGCGACTAAGGCCGGCATTCAACTGATCAACGGTGAGAAAGTTATAAATAATTCTCGTCAATCGCTAATCGCCGAGCTCGATAAGTCGCTCTCACGTCTTGGCACTGATCATGTCGATCTCTGGCAGCTACATGGCTGGGATGCGAATAATCCACTCGAAGATACTCTCTCTGCTCTTGATTACGCATACGCTTCAGGCAAAGCTCGATATATAGGAATTTCTAACTTCTCCGGATGGCAGAGCTCTAGAGCAATCACACTCCAAGAGTTACATGGATTGAAGGCGCCTATCGTCTCGCTTCAGAATGAGTACTCACTTCTGAACCGCGAAGTGGAGAATGAAATTCTCCCTTGTGTAGATGATCTCAATGTGGGATTTCTAGCTTGGGCACCACTTGCTCGAGGCGTACTCACAGGAAAATATCGAACTGGCATTCCGAGTGATTCACGTGCCGCGGCGCCGCATTTCATGCGACATGTCGAGCCATATATGGATGATCGTTCTTCCAGGATTGTTGAAGCCGTTTCGGTAGCAGCAGAAGGTCTTGGCTTTGCACCTCTCGAAGTTGCTATCGCATGGGTTCGGGACAATCCTCTTGTCACTTCATCAATTGTTGGAGCAAGAACTGGAGCACAACTCCGCGGAATTCTAAAATCTGAGGAGATCGTTCTCCCTCTCACTATTCGCGAAGTTTTAGATGAGGTATCAGCAGTTTTCTAAGAAGTCGTTTAATACCTTCACACCGAACTTCAAACCATCGATAGGTACACGCTCATCAACGCCATGGAAGAGCGCCATGAAATCAAGATCTGCTGGAAGCATCAGTGGACTAAAGCCATAGCCGATAATTCCAAGTTCTGAGAGCGCCTTGTTGTCAGTACCACCGCTCATTGTGTATGGAACAGGAATACCTTCTGGATCTTCGCGAACAATTGCAGCGCACATTGCATCAACGAGCGGTCCACCGAATTCAACTTCAAGAGCGATGTCATGAGTCAGAGTGTCGATACGGATATCTGGGCCAACAATTGCGCGAATCGTTGCATTGAGTTCTTCTTCATATCCTGGGAGGAAGCGACCATCAATAGTTGCACTGGCGCTTCCTGGGATGACATTTGCTTTATAGCCGGCTTCAAGAATCGTTGGATTGGCGGTGTTCTGAAGAGTGGCGCCAATCATTCGAGCAGTGGGACCGATCTCTTTGAGAAGTGGTCGCAAATCGTTTTCGTCGTAAGGCTTTCCTGTTGCCTCTGCGATTCTCTTAAAGAGTAGTTTTACTGTCTTTGTATAACGTTGAGGCCACTCATACTTACCGATCTTTGCAACAGCTTCGGAAAGTGCTGTGAGAGCATTCTCATCATTCATCATCGAACCGTGGCCAGCGCGACCATCGGCTGTGAGCTTCATCCAGTGAATACCCTTTTGTGCAGCTTCTACAAAGTAGAGACGTTTTCCATCTCCTACGGTGACAGAGAATCCACCAACCTCAGAAATCGCCTCGGTGCAACCGGCGAAAACCTCTGGGTGATTGGCTGTCATATATCGAGAGCCGTAACTACTTCCTGCCTCTTCATCAGCGAAGAAGGCGAGAACGATATTGCGTGGCGGCTTATAGCCAGAACGCGCCCAGCGACGAACGATTGCAAGAAGCATCGCATCAACGTTCTTCATATCAACTGCGCCGCGACCCCAGATCATTCCATCTTTGATCACTGCAGCAAATGGATCGACGCTCCAATCATCGGCATTTGCAGGAACAACATCGATATGGCCATGAACAACAAGACCTGGACGAGTTGGATCTGCACCTTCGATATTGGCAATGACATTGCAGCGATTCGGTGCTGATTCATAAATCTTCGCTGAGATGCCGACCTCTGCAAGAGATGCGACGACATATTCAGCTACCGCCTTCTCGTCGCCCTTACCTTCACCAAAATTCACAGAAGGAATTCGGATCAACTCCTGGCAGATTGAGATGGTCTCTTCTTCTAGCGTTGCAAAGTCGTTGCTCATGGCTCCATTCTCTACTATCAAGGGCTATTTTGCGTGTGAGGCAGAGCATTGCTATCCTTCGGCAGGTAATTCAACCCCATCACGTAGGCTTCTCTTATTCGTGGCGGGGACACTCGTCCGGGTGGCGGAATTGGCAGACGCGCTAGCTTGAGGTGCTAGTTCTCGCAAGGGATTAGGGGTTCAAGTCCCCTTTCGGACACAAGAGTTGCTCACTGGTTAGCCATTGAGCAGTCGAAATGGAGCGCTGTATGCAACTTCAACACGCTCTCGCACTAGTACGAGATATCCCCGATTTTCCACAGTCGGGGATTCTCTTTAAAGATATCACTCCTCTTCTTGCAAATCCCCAGGCCTTTGCTCTCGTTACAACTGAACTCGCCGGAGATAGCCAAAAATATTCACAAGTCGTCGGCATCGAAGCGAGAGGCTTCATCCTTGGAGCAGCCATTGCCTCGTACTCATCACGTGGATTTGTGCCCTTTCGCAAGGCGGGCAAACTCCCCCACACAACAATCTCAAAGAGTTACGGTCTCGAATATGGCGTTGATGTAATCGAAGCGCATATCGATGCAGTCCTACCAAGTGATTCGGTTCTGATCGTTGACGATGTCTTAGCAACTGGAGGAACTCTTCTCGCTGCAATTGAATTGATCTACGAGCTCGGCGCCTCAATATCTGAAGTTGTCGTTCTTTATGAAATCTCTTTTCTCAAAGGTCGCGAACGCATCCTTGAAAAGTATCCAGAGATCACAATTCGATCGATTGTGGCTGGATAGATGCGTATTCCTCAGATTCAGGCGCTACGTGCACTTGCAGCGATACTTGTACTTCTCTTCCATGCCAACCTAGTCGGTGGCGGTTATATCGGCGTTGATATCTTCTACGTAATCTCTGGATATCTGATTACAGGGTTAATTCTTCGTGAGATTGAAGATCGAGGCTCACTTAACTTCAGGGCTTTCTACCTTCGACGAATTAAGAGATTGCTTCCGACATCATTTTCAATATTGATGGTGACCGCACTAGTTTCTTGGTTCCTTTACCCGGGAACGATGCGCGAGGAACTTGGAAAAGATATTTTCGCTGCAGCTGTCTACGTATCTAACTTTCTCTTCGCCTTCTGGCAGATGGATTATCAAAACCTCAATGCGATCCCGCCTGTTGTTATTCACTTCTGGTCTCTTGCGGTAGAAGAGCAGTTCTATCTCTTCTGGCCGGTCATTGTTCTTATCGCATTCAAATTTGGTGGACGCCGTCGGCTATTTCAGAGCATCTCCATACTGACACTCTCCTCTTTCCTCTTGAGCCTCTACCTGACTTCACATTCGCCTATCTGGGCCTTCTACTCACTTCCTACGCGTGCTTGGGAGCTCGGAGTAGGTGCGCTGCTTCTGGCGATTCCAACGAAATATCGCCTCTCCGTTTTCTACCCTTGGGCAGCACTCGCGCTCATCAGCTATGCAACCTTCTTCTACACGGATAAGACACCTTTTCCAGGTACAGCGGCAATTGCTCCTGTGATTGGTACGGCAGCAGCGATCGCATCGATCTCTTCATGGCCGAAGATTCTCAACTTCTTGAGCAATCTTCGACTCATTCAATGGTTAGGTGAGATCTCCTACCCGCTCTATCTCTGGCATTGGCCGCTTCTCGTTATTCCTATGGTCTATCTCGGCCGTGGTCTGCATATCTATGAGCGAGCAATCGCAATCCTTGCAACCTTGCTCTTGGCAGATCTCACGCATCGCTTTATTGAGCAGCCACTTCGACATATCTCTCTTTCGCCACGGAAAATCATTTCAGGTGCAGTGATTGCATCCTTAATTGCAACGGGTACCGGTCTTGCGATTACCGCAAGTGCGAACAACACGATCACCTTGAGTTCTGGTGAGAGCTACTCACTGGAAGAGGTCATGGCAAAGCCACAGGTCTATCTCGACGATTGTCATGTTAATAATGGTGAGACAGTTTCAGGTGACTGTTCCTATGGCCCAGAGAGTCCGACGAAGGTGGTTCTCTTCGGAGATTCACATGCCGCACAGTGGATGCCAGTCCTTGAAGAGCTTGCATATGAGAAGAACTTCACTCTCATCTCACTCACTAAATCTGCTTGCCCAGGCCCTGCCGTTGTGAAAGTTGAGACTGGGGCTTATAAGAATGCTGATTGTTCGACATGGCGTAATAATGCGATTGCTCGAATTAAGTCAATCAAGCCGATGGCGGTATTGGTAAGCGGAATGCAGCATTTTGAGATGCCATCGGGATATTCATCGCGCACAGATTGGTGGCGCGAAGGAGAAGCGAAGACATTTGCCGCTCTAGAAGGTTCCTCCAAGCACATTATCTATATCTCGGACACGCCTCACCCACAGCGAGATATTCCGAGTTGTATAGCTGCTGGACGCATAGATAAGTGCAATTCCACTGAGCCCTCTCAAGCGATCTTCTCCCCTGGTTGGCAACAGATCAATCCAACTCCATGGTTCTGTGCAGAAAACTGCCCCGCTGTAATCAATGGAGTCGTTGTCTATCGCGATGCATCACATATCAGCGTTCTCGCTTCCAAGAAGGCCAAGCCACAATTACTGAGCACTCTCCTCTCTCTCGGTGTCTTCGCTTCAAAGTAAGGAATTTGCGAGAGCTCATGGCAGGATGTCGCCATGGCTGAATTGATCTATTACTGCGGCACGATGGATAGCGGCAAGTCGACCCTTGCGCTACAGACGGCTCATAACCATCAGAGTCGTGGACGTGGTGGTTTGATCTTCACCAGCCATGACCGTGCTGGTTCCGGTGTGATCTCATCTCGCCTAGGACTTCAAAGCCCAGCTATCGAGGTTATTCCTGGCTTTGATATCCATAAGTTAGTTGTCGATAAGTTATCCATGGGCGAACGTATCGATTACATCATCTGCGATGAGGCTCAATTCTATGAACCAGATCAGATTGATGGCTTGGCTCGCATCGTTGATGGCTTAGGTATTGATGTGTACGCCTTTGGAATTCTCGCAGACTTTAGAACAAAACTATTCCCAGGTTCTGCGCGACTTGTAGAACTTGCTGATCGAGTCAATACCCTTCAGGTAGAAGCCCTCTGCTGGTGCGGTTCTCGAGCCACTCACAATGCTCGTACCGTTAACGGAAAGATGGTTACAGAGGGCGAACAAGTTGTTGTCGGAGATGTCGGCAAGAGTGATGAAGTTGCCTATGAAGTTCTCTGTCGCCGCCATCATATGCGACGTGTTACCGCACGCGCATCAAGGGCAGGCCATATCTCTAGCGATCCGTTGCCATTTGGAGAGAAGTAATTTAGAAGGAATGCACCAGGGTCGCGATAAGCGGCGCTAAGAATAGGGCGGGAAGTAAGTTTCCGACCGCAATCTTCTTGATATCGAGTAGGCGCAGGCCAATACCTACCAGCATCAGTCCACCACAGATTGTCATCGCATCAATCTGGTACTGCTCCAAAACATTACCTGCTATCCAACCCACTACCGTCCAGGCACCTTGATAGATACCGAGCGGAATTATCGATGCAGCTACTCCCCAACCCAAAGTTGAGGCAAATGCCATCGCGGCAAAGAAGTCGAGCGATGATTTCAGGAGCAATTGATCGATACCTTGTGAAGCTCCATCGCTAATACTTCCAAGTATTGCCAGTGGCCCAATCAAGAAGAGAAGTGATGCGGTGACAAATCCTTCAACAAAGGGGCTCTCATCGGATGCCTTGAATTTCTTGCGGAGACCTTCACCAAAACTATCTAATCGATTCTCAAGTTTCAGAGCGGTACCGATAAAGCCACCTAAAAGCATAGTCAGGAGAATTACTAATAGCGGAGCGCCTTTAGGAAGGGCAGTTGTGAAATCTCTCGACCAGAGTGGGATCAACGCGGATACTGCACCGAGTAAGGTGATTAGGCCGAGCACATCGGTGATCGCTGACTGCGAGTCTTTTCGTAGCCGATGCCCCACTGCAATTCCGATTGAAGAGCCAACGATAATTGCCGCAAGATTTATAACCGTGCCAAGCCCGATAAACATGGCCACACTATAGACTCCTGCGATGCGTTCTCTACTGAAATTTATTGCGCCACATAAGACAATTCCTGAAACTCCGTGGAGAGCTGAACATCGATGGCAACTCTCACCCACCCGTGTTGCGATTCTCTTCTTCGGTCTCGCGATTTTCGGTCTCGGTGACTCATTACTTGTTCAGGGCAATGTTGGTAATGCGCCCTGGACTGTCTTCGCCCAAGGTTTATCTCTTAAGACCCACTTACCACTCGGAGTATCAACATTTCTTATCTCTGTAGCTGTCTTACTGATTTGGATTCCTTTGAAGGAGAAACCAGGTTTCGGAACTCTCTCAAATATCTTGCTGATTGCCTCATTTATCCAGATCGGTATCTCCATCTTTCCTCTGCAGCACTCTCTCGCAATGGGCGTTGCCTTTGATCTTCTTGGAATTACCTTGGTAGGAATCGGTTCAGCCCTCTACATCACCTGCGGTCTTGGCCCTGGCCCTCGAGATGGAGCTATGACAGGCATCCATAAGGCCACAGGCATTCGTGTCGGGCGAGTTCGCCTAGGTATCGAGCTCGCCGTCCTCCTCATCGGCTGGCGTATGGGAGGAACGGTAAATATCGGAACGCTCCTCTTTGCCCTCCTTATCGGTGAATCCATCGCGATTTCCCTTGGGGTCGTGGCGCGTCTGACCAGTCGGTAATGAGAGCCTCTCTTAAACTTGGGCCTTCCCACGGTCTGTGAGCCGTCATTTCACACGGGGTCGCAAACACCCCCGTTAACAAAATCAGGAAGGTCGACCATGCTCGATAGTTTCTTCAAGATATCCGAACGTGGATCCACTGTAGGTCGTGAAGTTCGTGGCGGTCTCGTCACATTCTTCACAATGGCGTACATCGTGGTCCTCAACCCACTCATCATTGGTTACACACCAGATAAGTACGGCAATTTCATCGGTGGAGGAAAGACTCCTCACATCGCGATGATTGCAGCTGCAACAGCTCTTGTAGCTGGAATTCTCACCATTCTCATGGGCGTTGTCGGTCGTTACCCACTCGCACTTGCAACAGGTCTCGGCCTCAACACATTCGTTGCAGTAGTAATTGCAAAGCAGATGTCATGGCCAGATGCGATGGGTCTGATCGTCCTTGAAGGATTGATCATCACAGTTCTCGTTCTTACAGGTTTCCGTACCGCTGTCTTTAAGGCAGTTCCAGGTCAGCTCAAGATCGCTATCTCTGTCGGTATCGGACTCTTCATTGCTCTCATCGGCCTCGTTGATTCAGGTTTCGTTCGTCGTACAGGTGCTGGACCAGTTCCAGTAACACTCGGCGCAGATGGAACTCTCGTTGGTTGGCCAATCATCATCTTCGCAATCGGTCTCTTCTTGATGATCGCTCTCATGGTGAAGAAGACTAAGGGCGCACTCCTTATCGGTATCGCTGTAGCAACTATTCTCGCTGTTATTGCAGAGAAGGCATTTAAGATCCATGCTGGATTCATCGCCAAGGGTGGCGTCGAATTCATGACCAATGGAACTAATAAGCTCCCTGCCGAATACAAGGGATTCATCATTCCAACTGGTGATTACGTCAATCCAAAGGGATGGTCACTCAACGTTCCTGCTGTTCCAACAAAGTGGATTCAGACACCAGATTTCGGTCTACTCGGTCACTTCAGCCTCTTCGGTGGCTTTAAAGAGATCAGCCTTGTAGCTGCAGTACTTCTCGTCTTCACACTTCTTCTCTCTGACTTCTTCGACACAGTCGGAACTGTCACAGCTATCGGACACGAGGGCGGACTCATCGACAAGGATGGAAACATTCCTTACAACGAGCAGATTCTTCTCGTTGACTCACTTGCTGCAGTAGCAGGTGGCGCAGCGAGCATCTCATCTAATACAAGCTATATCGAATCTGCATCAGGTGTCGGTGAAGGTGCACGTACAGGACTCGCATCAGTAGTTACTGGTGTTTGCTTCTTGCTCACAACACTCTTCGCACCAGCAGTTGCGATGATTCCTTACGAGGCAGCAACACCTGCTCTTATCATCGTTGGATTCTTGATGATGACACAGATCAGCGGAATCGACTGGTCTGATTATGGAATTGCAATTCCTGCATTCCTTACAATCATCTTGATGCCATTCACATATAACATCTCAGTTGGTATCGGTGCAGGATTCATCACTCACGTGATTATCCGCGCTCTTCAAGGACGTCGCAAGGAGATCCATCCACTACTTCTCTTGGTAGCTGGTCTCTTCGTTGTCTTCTTCCTGCAGTCGCCAATTGATTCATGGATTGGCTAATACTCAAGTAAGAAATAGTGAGAACGCCCCCGAGGAGAAATCTTCGGGGGCGTTCTTCTTTTACAATTCCCAGTTAACTGGATCTCTGCCTTGGCTGATCAAAAGTGAATTTGCTCGAGTAAATGGTTTAGATCCGAAGAATCCATTTCTCGCAGAAAGTGGACTTGGATGAACGGATTCGATGACGTTATGGAAGAGAGGGGCGAATCCTCGTGCGCTATTTCCCCACAAAATCGCGACAACATCTCTCTTCGCCAACTCGTGAGCAATCGCCTCAGTGAGTGAACTCCACCCCTTTGATGCATGGATGTTTCGCTCACCCACTGCAGTTGTCAGAGTTCGATTAAGGAGCATGACTCCCCTGGTACTCCAGAGAGTGAGGTCCGGGCTAGATGGTGTTGGCAAAGCAAGATCTTCTGAATACTCCTTAAAGATATTTCGAAGAGAAGCTGGCACTGAGTTGTGCGGATAGGAGGAGAAGGCAAGGCCATCTGCAACCCCAGATCCAGGATAAGGATCTTGCCCCAGGATTAATACCTTTACATCTTCTATCGGAGTTCTGAAGGCTCTAAAAACCTCACTTCGCGCAGGGGCAATCTCTTCGCCAAGCGCATCGAAGATCTCATTGATTGCGCCAATCTGTTCTGAGAAGAGCGGGCGCCATGATTGTTCTACCTCATCGAGTGAGAAGTGCATTTAAATGGAACGGGCGAAGAATCTCTCGCCCTCGTGAACTACCGTGATGGGAAGTTCGAAGATCGCAGAGATATGTTGGCTTGTGATGACCTCGGCAACAGGTCCCGAGATAGCGACCTGGCCATCTTTAAGAATCAACGCATGAGTAGTACCTGCAGGAATCTCTTCAATATGGTGGGTAACGAGAATTGATGCAGGCGCCATTGGATCGCTGGCAAAGAGAGAGAATCGACGCAAGAGATCTTCTCTTCCACCAAGGTCTAAACCGGATGTCGGTTCGTCGAGAAGGAGAAGTTCGGGATCTGCCATCAAAGCTCGCGCAATTTGAACACGCTTGCGTTCGCCTTCGCTGAGGGTTCCATACCTTCTCTCTGCGAGATCGCGAACACCGAATGTGGTCAGCAGGGCGACGGCGCGGGACTCATCCCAAAGGTCGTAAGCCTCATTCCAGCGTCCCAAGATCGCATATGCAGCAGTAAGAACAACGTCACGAACTACTTCGCTATCAGGAATATCTTCAGAGATAAGGGCGCCACAGATTCCGATCCTCGTTCTTAATTCGGCAAGATCAACTTTGCCCATCTCCTTATCCAAGAGATGCACTGAACCCGAAGTTGGAAAGAAACGAGTTGCGAGAATCTGAAGAAGAGTCGACTTGCCAGCGCCATTGGGACCGAGAACAACCCATCGCTCGCCAGGCTTGATAGCGAAAGTTAAGGGTCCAAGAATCGTGCGATCACCACGACGAACTGACACGTCGCGAAGTTCTAATACGTACTCTCCGGCCATGCGAGCACGATATATCTTTCATAGTGAAATCCGCGGTAGAAATAACCTCTCTTGAGAGTGATTCGTACTAACCTGACCCCTGTGACTAGCGAAAAGAGCCAATTTACGGGGTTAATTCTCCTCTCTGGCGTTGATACACCCGGAATCACTCAGGCTCTTTTTGAGACTCTCTCTCCCTTTGCCGTAACAGTTCTCGATATCGAGCAAGTTGTCGCTCGAGACCGAGTTATCTTAACCGTACTTATTGCGCTCAATCCAGATCATCGTGCCGCGATTGATGAAGATCTCAACCTTTGTGCTGAAAAGCTCGGCGTTGATATCGCCACATCTTTCCAAACTCAAGAGGGCTCAACCATCGCAGCGAAGACTGGCTTGATGCATGTTGTCGCCCTTGGCAATCCGCTCAATCCTGCTGCAATCAGCGCTATCGCATCTGAGATTGCCGAACACGGAGGAAATATCGAGCGCATCCATCGCACCGCTAGCTATCCCGTTACCGCTATTGAATTCGTTGTCTCCGAGGTAGATCAGAACTGTATTCGACCCACCCTTGCTCAAGTCGCTAACTCTCACTCTGTAGATATAGCTGTCTCCCCTGGCGGGCTTATGCGATGGGCGAAGAAGCTCGTTGTGATGGATGTTGATTCAACGCTCATTCAGCAAGAGGTAATCGAACTCTTAGGAGCAAAGGCCGGTAAAGAGGCTGAGATTAAATCAATCACCGATCGAGCTATGGCTGGCGAGTTAGATTTTGAGGCGAGCTTACGTTCTCGCGTAGCGCTCCTTGAAGGGCTATCTGAGAGCGTCATTGATGAAGTGCGCGGAGAAATTCTACTTACACCTGGGGCTCGTACTCTTGTGTCAACGTTGAAGAAGTTGGGCCACAGTGTCGCAGTTGTCTCTGGCGGATTTACAACGGTTATTGAACCGATATTGGTAGAACTCGGCATTACGCATTACCGAGCAAATACACTCGAAATAATCGATGGAAAATTAACAGGAAAGATTATTGGAGATGTCATCGATCGCCCTGCTAAGGCGACTGCACTTCGTGATTTTGCTGCTCTTGAGGGAGTCACACTTGAGCAGACTATTGCAATCGGTGATGGGGCAAACGATCTCGATATGATTGCAGCAGCTGGTTTAGGAATTGCATTCAATGCTAAGCCTGCTGTAAAAGCAGCTGCTGATAGCTCTCTCACTGCACCTTACCTAGATTCAGTCCTCTATCTCCTTGGAATTACTCGCGAGGAAGTCGAGGAAGCTGGAGCTTCTCGTAAATAATTAGAGTCGGCAGGCGTGAATATCGGTAACGAGAATTCCTCGTGCACCGAGCGCCCAGAGCTCATCCATCAAGCGATTAGTCTCTGTTCGAAGGACCATTGCACGCACTGCAACCCAATCTTCCTTCTGTAACGGAGAGATGGTTGGAGATTCAAGTCCAGGTGTAATTGCACAGGCCTTCTCCACTGAAATCTTAGGAACGTCATAATCGAGAAGAACATATTGACGAGCTGTAACCACGCCTTGAAGGCGACGAATAAGAATGTCGAGTCCTGCCGGAATTTCCGCACCTGGACGCTTAATGAGTATCGCCTCAGATGTAAGGATTGGATCACCAAAGACCTCTAGCCCAGCCTGGCGAAGTGTATTTCCAGTGCTCACAACATCGGCGATGAGATCTGCGACGCCGAGTCGGACGGAACTTTCAACTGCGCCATCGAGTCGAACTACCGATGCGCTAATCCCCCGCTGCGAGAGATAGTTGTCAACGAGTCCAGGATAAGCAGTTGCAACGCGCTTGCCAGAAATCTTTTCGACTGAGAGCTCTGAGCCCACGGGTGCTGCAAATCGAAATGTTGAACCTCCAAAATCAAGTGCGAGAACTTCTTCTGCACTTGCTCCTGAATCAATAAGGAGATCGCGTCCGGTAATACCGGCCTCAAGTTCGCCTGAACCAACATAGATTGCGATATCACGCGGGCGCAAATAGTAGAACTCGACGCCATTTGAACTATCGGTGAGTACAAGGTCTCTCGAATCTGTACGTTGGCGATATCCAGCCTCTTTAAGGATTGCGATAGAAGAATCTGCGAGTGAACCTTTATTAGGAACAGCGATACGTAACATGGGCAAGCCTGCTCTCTTAGAGGTAACGGTAGATATCGTCGGGCGTGAGGCCACGTGCGAGCATCAGAGTTTGTAGGTGATAGATCAATTGGCTTATCTCTTCGGCGAGGGCTTCATCGCTCTCATGTTCTGCAGCTAGCCAGACCTCACCAGCTTCTTCGAGAATCTTCTTTCCTATCGTGTGAACGCCAGCATCTACCGCGGCAACAGTCCCTGAACCCTCAGAACGAGTCTCTAGCTTTGCTACAAGTTCTACCCAAAGGGAATCAAATGACTTCATGGGTAGATTCTACTAGAGAGGAGTCGATGACTTCTCGGATTTACTGATTCTTAGCCAAGAGGTAAAGCCCCACAACACAAAGGGAAGATAAATTGCATAGAGAGTGCCTGTTGGGTAATAGCCATTCTTGAAGGCAAATGGAACTCCAACAAGGTCCACGGCGATCCAGACAAGCCAGAATTCAACGTACCCACGACTCATTCCATATGTTGCTAGAGCAGTGCCGGTGAAGATCCATGTGTCGACGAAGAGCCATTGACCACTCTCACCGAGGGATTTGAAGATCTGAGAGGAGATGAGAAAGAAGGCGATAATCACCGGTATGAGGATGAGCTTCTCGCGGGAAGTAGTCCATCGAGGCTGAACGGCAGGTGTACCAGCAACTCCATGGCGCTGATGGTGAGACCAGCGAATCCATCCATAAGCACTCACGATGATGAGGAGGAGATTTCGACTTGCCTGTCCGTAGAAGTTTGCATGTTGGCTCTGATCACCAAATGAGAAGACCGCGCCTAGAAAAACAGTGAAGAGGAGAGCATCGCCAACGATGCCAACAGGCCATGCAGAAACTCTACGACGTGCACCAAGGATCGCGCTCGTCAAGCCGAGAAGACCACCAATTACTTCACGCACAGCAATTGATTTACTTCCGAAGGTAATTGTTGCTTCAAATAACCATTTCAGTAATGACATTACTCTCCCCCTGCCTTCTTACGAAGTAATTTCACCATTTCAGCAGGATCTTCTGATCTAAATACTGCACTTCCTGCAACAAAGGTATCTGCGCCAGCATGCGCTGCTCGCTCAATCGTCTCTAGCGAAATACCACCATCCACCTGAAGCCAGATAGGACGGTCACCGATGAGTTTTCGAGTGGCCGAAATCTTTTCGAGCATTGCTTCGATAAATGATTGTCCGCCGAAGCCAGGCTCAACAGTCATTATCAAGAACATATCAACGCTATCGAGGTAATCTGCATAATCTTCTATACGGGTACCGGGCTTAAGAGCGATGGACGCGCGGGATCCTAAGGCGCGAATAGCACGCGCGGTTCCTCTAATGTCTTTCGCCGCCTCAACGTGAAAGGTAACGCTGGCGCTGCCAGCCTCTGCATACTGAATTGCAATCTGATCAACATCGGCAACCATCAGGTGTGAATCGATTGGTATTGGAGATGAAGCGATAATTGCCGATGCAGCATCGAAATCAAAGGTGAAATTTGGAACGAAGATATTGTCCATCACATCGAGGTGAATAAAATCCGAGACTTCTGCAATCTTGGATATCTCAGCGGCAAGATTTGAGAAGTCGGCGTTGAGGATGCTCGGCGTGATTCGAATATCTTTACTCATCGTAGAAGGCTAATTCGCTTTCTTAAATATCGCCAGGAACATTGAATCCGTGTTGTGAAGATGGCCCCAGAGCGAGAGCGCACCCGCACGAGTTCCATCCGACAATCCATCAGGAATGAGTGGATTGATATCTACGAGCTCTAATTCGGGATGCTCCTTAAGAATCTGCTTAACCTGTCCAGTGGTCTCAGCGAAGTGAGGCGAGCAGGTCGCATAGCCAAAGTAGCCGCCAGGGTTCAGTACAGAGATAGCCGCATTACTCAGTTCAAGTTGAAGTTGCAAGAGCGGTGCTAAATCCTTGATGGTGCGACGCCAGCGAACCTCAGGTCTGCGCCTGAGGGCGCCAAGTCCTGTGCATGGTACATCTGCAAGGATTGCATCAAATGTTCGACCATGTGAAGCAATTTCACGGCCATCACCAACAATGACTCCAAACTTGCCAATAACATTCTTCACCAACTTTGCTCGTGGTTCAGAGATTTCATTGGCAACGAAATCTCGACCATCTACTTCACAGATGTGGGACAAGAGCGCCGCCTTGCCGCCCGGACCGGCACAGAGATCGAGAGTACTAGTCGCAGTAGCTGTCGCTCTCGCAAAGATATCTGCAACAAGTTGCGAACCTTCATCTTGTACTCCTGCCTTGCGATGGCGAATGATTTCGAGTGAACCTGGTGCCCCACTAAAACGTGCTCCATATGGTGAGTACTCAGTTGCAGTTGCGCCTAGCGCAACTAGCTCCTCTTGCGTTGACGCTCCTGGCCACGAAACGAGGGTAGGAAGAGCTGGAGTGTTATTCGAGCGTAACTCTGCTTCAACTGCATCAACATCTTTCAGTAAATCGAGATATGCAGAAACAATCCATTCGGGATGTGAATATTCAATCCCCAAACGTGAGATTGGATCGCTCATAGCCCGAACAGGTTCAAGCCATTGATCCATCTCTTTGGCAGATGCCTTGCGCATCAGAGCGTTGACGAAACTTCCTTTCGACTCCCCCAATTGTTTACGTGCCACATCTACCGTTGCAGAGACTGCAGCATGAAGTGGTGTGCGCATGGTGAAAATCTGATGAGCGCCCATACGTGCGAGATCGACAATATCGGCATCAACCTGGCTCCATTGACGATCGCTAATTTGAGCAAAGATATAGTCGTAGAGTCCTTGCATACGTATTGTTCCGTAGACCAACTCGGTAGTGAAACCTCGGTCACGTTCATCCATCGTCGAGGCAGAGAGCGCCTGTGGCAATAAGAGATTTGAGTACCCGTTACGACGATTGACCTCAGAGATAATGTCGTAGGCGAGCAATCGAGGTGCATCTGGGCGCGGTTTAGTGAACTTCTTTGGCGGAAAATTACTCACAGAGTTCACCTTCGCTTAATCGAGCTCCATTAGCCCATGCTGATGCATCCATCCGAGCCTTACCAACAGGAGTTATATGAGAAATCTCTAATGCATGTGTTGCTGTTCCAATAAGCACTCTCTTTGCTATCACTGCAATCTCACCAGGCTTGAGTTTCTCTTGAGATATCAGCGGTGTTGCAACCTTGATAGGTGACCCACGGAAGTTGGTCCAGGCACCTGGATTAGATGTGAATGCGCGAATCTTTGCACTGATCTCCTCAGCGTTGAGAGTCCAAACTATCCGTGCCTCATCACGTGAAAGTTTGAGCGCGCGAGTCGCCCCTTCATTACTCTGAGGGGTTGGTTTTACTCCTTGCGTTATCTTTTCAATAGTTTCAAGAACGGCATCAACGCCCAACTCTCCAAGTTCGACGAAGAGCTCATCGCTCGTGATGTCGCTATCGAGTGCGAATCGATGAACTGTGTAAATCGGACCTGTATCCATGCCAGCATCGAGTTTAAAGACAGTGACACCTGTAACTGCATCTTGCGCTTCTATAGATCGCTGAACAGGTGCTGCACCGCGCCATCGAGGTAGCAGCGAGAAGTGAAGATTGAGAAAGCCGTATGGTGGTATCGCAAGCGTTGCTTCTGGAATCAAAACGCCATAGCCGATTGTGATGACGCAATCTACATCTGCAACATGGGGTGCAATCTCATCTTTACTTTCAGGACGCGCTAGAGCAATTCCATTTGCAACCGCCCATTGAGAGACAGCTGTTGGCGTGAGCGACTTGCCTCGACCTGCCGGGCGATCTGGCTGTGAAATAACTCGAACCAACTCATGTTCACTTTTACGTAGCGCTTCGAGAGTAGGGAGAGCAACTTCTGGTGAAGCCGCGACAGCTAGGCGCACTACAGACCTCGACCAAATGGATCGTGCGGTGAAACCCTAATCTGGGGATTGAGACCTAACTCGCTCGCCATACCGAACCACTCGGATTCACGGATCTCCTTCATCGCAAGTTTGCGATCTTCAGTTGAAAGTCGATCAATGAAGAGGATTCCATCGAGATGGTCAGTCTCGTGCTGGAGAGCACGAGCTAGTAGTTCAGTACCTTCGACCATTAGAGGTTCGCCATGCATATTGAAACCTTTTGCAACCGCCCGCAGGGAACGTGGCGTTGGGTATACAAGATCAGGAAAGCTTAAACATCCCTCATCGCCATCCTGCAATTCGCTACTGAGATCGAGCGAAGGATTGATGAGGTGACCGAGCTCTCCATCAACATCCCAGACAAAGACTCGAAGTGGAACTCCAATCTGAGGGGCTGCAAGTCCAGCGCCAGGGGCGTTGAGCATCGTTTCGGTGAGATCTTTAACGAGAGTTCGCAGCTCCTTATCGAAGTCGATTACCTCGTTCGCAGGAGTCACCAAAACTGGATCGCCAAAATGGCGAATTTCCTTGATAGACATGAGGGAAGTCTATCTAACGTGAGAGCGAATACGGGTCAATTCGAAGTGAAGGTAAATCCTTCTTAGAAGCGCTCCGTCGTCTCATAAATTCATGGACGGTTGTGATGAGGCTCTCGCCTTCAGAAGTATCAACGGAGAGAATTAATGAAGCTTTATTGGCGGATGGAATAGGACCGAGAATCTTTGTTGATTCGGGAAGTCTCCCCTCATCTCTAGAAGAGATGAGTGCGTTCTTTAAGCGCGTTATATCTGAACTCTCCATCGTGAGATGAGCTATACGCACATAAGGAGGTAGTGAGAGAGATTTTCGCTCCTCCAAATCTCGGTGAATGGCAATGACTGGATTCCATGTAGAAAGGGCTGTTGCGATTGCATGTCCTTCATCTTGAACCAAGATAATTGGAGAACCGGATGAAGCAAGTGCTGCGTGGGCGAAGTACATCTCGCGCACTCTCTCACCTGCTCGCATATCCGGCTGATCTAAGAATTTATTACCCTCGAGGATAACCACCGCTGAATATCCATCGAGAGATGCTGGCGCCATGCCTGGAGTAGAGATGATTAATCCACTAGAAACAATCTCGTCAATGCGATGATCAGCAGAAGAAAGATGAATTGCGATACCTGGCAGGAGAAGTCCAAGCTCATGGCTATGTCGTTCAATCCCGCGAGATTGAAGTGATGGCACTAGGTGGTTGCACCATACACATTGCCACTGAGGTGAAATCTTCGCGCAGTGATTACAGGTGATGGGTGCGTTGTGAGCGCTCTTTATATGCGCTCCTCCACACTCACAGCGAGAAATCGTTCGACACTTGGCGCAACGAATCGCTTGGGCATAACCTTTACTTGGAACGATTGCTAAGACTGGCCCGCTATGGAGCGCTTTCTTAATAACGGTCAAAGCTCTCGATGGAAGTAACTCACCATGGGTCGGTTGATAGGTAAGAACCTTCATCTTTGCTCGGGATCTCCTAAATTCAACCCACTCTTCGTCGATAAAACGCGATACCTCAGAGCTCGGTGAATATCCGACGAAGTAGAGATCAAGGACTTCTTGTTCTCTGCGAATCAGAGCGATATCTCTCGCATTCCAACCGGGTGAACGCTTTTCGTAGAGATTCTCTGAGCCCTCGTTGTAAATAATAATTGAACGAAGGTTGGCCACCGGGGCAAAGATTGCTGAGCGCGTGCCAATGACTACCGTTCTCTGGCCTAAGCGAACTTCTAGGAAGTTCTTAAAGTATTCAGATTTCGATAACTGTGAATCTAACACCGCAGGGTTAATTGATTGAGCTCTGAGCGCAGCGTAGAGATTCTTAACCTCTTGAGTATCCGGCAGAATCACCAATACTCCCCCAGCGCCTTTAAGCGATAGAACTTTCTTCGCGATAAGCATAGCTCTCGACTCAGATGGAGGTAATTGAAGGTATTGCTGCTGAATCTGCCTCTGGATTGAGTCAACAGTGGGTTCGGTGTAAAGAAAATCTTTCTCAATCGTTGCCATACGATCGGGAATCGCTGAACGGATAAGGTCGAATGGATGAGCCGCATAACGCTCTGCGGCACTCTTGATGATTTCAATGAGTGGCGCAGTCAACAGTGGGATCTTTCCAATTACCTTTGAGATGCTCTTTAACCCTGAATAACTATCAGGAGAGTGCATTTGAATAACGACGCCAGTGATCTCGCGACCGTGGAAAGGGAGCGAGACGAGAGATCCGATATGAATTTCAGCCGATAGATTTCCCGGGATCACATATGAGAAGGGTGTATCGAGGTGGTAGACCGAAGCATCAACCCACACAGCTGCAACTGTGAATGGGCCACTCGGTTCAACAGGCGATAGCTGTATAACCTCGCGCTTGAGCTTGAGTTTTGCTACAGCCTTAACCATTGCAGCTCAAGCCTCAACGTTGATTATTTAACAGCTGCTTGTAAAGCGGCAACGCGATCTGTCTTCTCCCAAGAGAAGTCAGGTAGTTCACGACCGAAGTGGCCATATGAAGCGGTCTGTGAGTAGATCGGACGTAATAAGTTGAGATCTCGAATGATTGCTGCAGGACGAAGATCGAAGACAGTCGTAACAGCTTCCTGAATCTTCTCAATTGCAACTGTCTCGGTACCAAAAGTCTCTACAAATACTCCGACAGGTTGTGCCTTTCCAATTGCATATGCAACCTGAACCTCGCATCGACGTGCCAGGCCGGCTGCTACAACGTTCTTCGCCACCCAACGCATGGCGTACGCCGCTGAACGGTCTACCTTTGAAGGATCTTTTCCTGAGAATGCACCGCCACCATGGCGAGCCATTCCGCCGTAGGTATCAACAATGATCTTTCGGCCGGTTAGGCCCGCATCTCCCATTGGTCCACCAACAACAAAGCGTCCTGTTGGGTTGATCAAAGTGCGAAGATCTTTACGCGGAAGATCGATCTTCTCAAGGATCGGATCGATAACATACTTAATGATTTCTGGAGTGAGCTGCTTAGCAACATCAACTTCTTCTGCATGCTGGCTAGAGATGACAACGGTATCGAGCGCAACTGCGCGATCGCCATCATATTCAATGGTGACCTGAGTCTTACCATCCGGGCGAAGATAAGGCAGTTGACCCGACTTACGTACAAGAGAGAGCTGCTGTGAAAGTTGGTGAGCGAGGTAGATAGGAAGAGGCATGAGCTCTTTCGTGTCATCGCATGCATATCCGAACATGAGCCCCTGGTCGCCAGCGCCCTGAAGATCTAGAGGATCACTTGCAGATGTAACACGGTGCTCAAATGCATCATCGACGCCCTGTGCAATATCCGGTGATTGTTGACCGATCGAAATTGAGACACCACAGCTATTGCCATCAAAGCCCTTAACGGATGAGTCATAACCTATTCCGATAACAGTGTCACGGACGATTCCCATCACATCGGCATAACCTGATGTAGTCACCTCTCCGGCAACATGAACCTGGCCAGTTGTAATGAGTGTCTCCACTGCTACACGGCTAGAAGGATCCTGACGGAGAAGTGAATCCAGGATTGCATCTGAGATCTGATCTGCAATCTTATCTGGGTGACCTTCAGTTACTGATTCTGATGTGAAGAGGCGCTTTGACATGTGGTTAGCCTAACTTATCGCTGGATTTGATTGCATGATTGATGAGGGCATGTGCCAATTTTTCCTTTGAAATATCGGCGAAATTTTCGACTAACCCGCTCTTATCGATGATAGAGCCAGATGTTGCGTTATCTCCAAAGATTGCTCCACCAGAGACATTATTGAGATAGATCACATCCGCGCCTTTGCGCTCCATCTTCTCTCTTGCCAATTCAATGGAATCTGAATCGGTCTCGGCTGCAAAGGCGACAATAACTTGTTGCGATTTCTTTGCAGATAGCGCTGCTAAGACATCTTCGTTCTCAACAAGTTCGATCGAGGTGAGATTCGATTTCTTGATCTTCTCTTTCGCTACCAGTGAAGGTCGCGCATCTGATACTGCTGCAGCCATGAAGAGGTAATCACTGTCAGAAAAATACGTGGAGAGAGTAGAAGAGAGCTCATGGACGGATTCAACGTTGATTCGCTTGATGCGCGGATGTGAAGGAAGTGAACTATTGGCAATCACGAGAGTGACATCAGCTCCGCGCGATAAAGCAGCTTCAGCGATAGCAATACCTTGCTTGCCTGTTGAACGATTTCCGATATATCTCACTGGATCGATTGCTTCGCGAGTTCCACCGGCAGAGATTAAGACTTTCTTCCCGGTGAGATCGTGCGAAAGGAGAACGCTCTCGTGCAACTGAGCGAGAATCTCAGAGGTCTCAGGAAAACGTCCCTTGCCAACATCTCCACTAGTAAGTGCACCTTCTGCCGGCTCCATAACGAAATAACCACGTGCACGAAGGGTCTCGACATTTGCTTGGGTAGCTTTGTTAAACCACATCGCTGGGTGCATTGCAGGGACTATGAAGATGGGTGCTTCACTTGCTAGAACGACATTAGTGAGAAGGTCATCTGCGCGACCTGCTGTAATGCGAGCAATCAAATCTGCCGTTGCTGGGGCTATAACTATCGCCTCTGCGCTACGAGCGAGTGAAACATGTCGAACTTGATCCACTGATTCGAAGACGCTTGTAGTTACCTCTCGACCAGAGAGCGCCTCCCAGGTAGCTGACCCAACGAAATTCAAGCTTGAGGGCGTTGGAACTACAGTGACTGCAAAACCTAAATCCTGCATACGGCGCAAGAGATCACATGCCTTATAAGCAGCGATGCCGCCTCCGACTCCGAGAATTACCTCTCGAGTTGGGGCGGCCATAGCTTTTGAGTAAATTAAAAAGTATTAAGCGTTTGTCTCAAGATTTTCGATGGTCAAGAGACCTTCGTTAATTTCGCGGAGAGCGATAGAAAGTGGCTTCTCGTGAACATAGGTATCCACTAGTGGACCGACATATTCAAGAAGACCTTCATTGAGCTGTGAGTAGTAAGCATTGATCTGACGCGCACGCTTAGCTGCGTAGAGAACGAGTGCGTACTTTGAACCGCTCTTATCGAGAAGTTCGTCGATAGGTGGATTTGTGATGCCGTCGACGTGTCCGCTCATGGGGTTCTCCTTCAATAGACTTACGAAAAATTAGCTCTTACGAGGTTGCCAATCTTATCAGGGCTTCAACGACCTCGCTTACCTCAGTATTGATGATGACCGAGTCGAAGAATGAGGCTGCAGCAAGCTCTTCCTGGGCCAAAGCCAAGCGAGCAGCGCGCCTTTCTGGTGAATCTGTCCCTCTCCCCTCAAGACGGCTAACGAGCTCCTCCCATGAAGGGGGCTCGAGGAAGACGAGATGAGCCTCCTGTGAGTGTTCGCGAACTTGCTTAGCGCCAGCAATTTCAATTTCGAGGAGAACGTTGATTCCAGATGCAAGAGCTTCTTCAACCGCTCTTCGTGGAGTTCCATAACGATTACCAGCAAACTCTGCCCACTCTAGGAATTGATCCTCGGCTATCGCATGATCGAACTCTTCATTGGTGAAGAAGAAGTAATCAAATCCTGGAACTTCATTAAAGCGCGGTTCGCGAGTTGTAGCCGAAACGCTGACCCAAAAACCGGGAACTTCGCGGAGAGCTTTCGCAACGGTGCTCTTTCCGACTCCCCCAGGTCCTGAGAGTACGAGGAGTCGTCCTCGAGGATCTGTTGATGGAATTTGAAACTCCTTTAATAAAGCCGCTCGTTGATGGCGACCAAGACCTTGAACGCGTCGAGTGGGAGAGATATCGAATCGCTCCATTAGCGCTTGGGCACGAATCTTGCCATAACCTGGAAGGGATTCGAGCAACTCGGCTACACGCATCTTCGCAAGGACCGAATTACTTTCAGCGAGTGTCAGAAATTGTGGAAGTGAAATAGCGCCTCGATGAATCTCCCCCTTGACTTGTGCTCGCTCCTGGCGTGAACTCTTAGCGATTGCTAGAGCGCGCGCCCGCTCCTCAGCGGATAACTGTGGAGGAAGAGCCATGGTCTGATTCTATCCGGCAATCTCCGCTGCGATTGCCTTTGCGGCATCGCTCATCGCTTGTGGACCATTACTCCATGCGCCAGTAATTGGTCGGCCAATCACAACAAAGTTTGCACCAGCGGCGATTGCATCATGCGGAGTCATTGTTCGGACCTGATCATCGCTGCCAGCAGAACCTGCTGGACGTACGCCAGGGGTAATGATGATTGGCTTGCTACCAACGCTGCTGCGAATCGCAGAAATTTCAAGAGGAGAAGAGACAATTGCTTTCGCTCCGGCACGAACTGCAAGATCAGCTAAAGCAACTGCGCTCTCGAGTGCAGGATTGGCAAAACCTATCTCAAAGAGATCTTCCTCAGAGAGTGAGGTCAAGATAGTTACCGCAGTGACATCAACACCTGGAAGAGAATCGACCGCTGCCTTAATCATCGCCTGACCACCTGAGGCGTGAACAGTGAGAAATCGTGGCGCGATATGTGAAACCGCTGATGCGGCCATACCTACAGTGTTGGGAATATCGTGAAGTTTGAGATCAAGGAAGATGTCAACGCCATGTTCACTCTTAATCTTATTAACGCCTTCTGCGCCAAAGGTCAGGAAGAACTCAAGTCCTAACTTGTAGACAGAGACGCTCTCACGTGTTGCCTCTACCCAACGTTGGGCAGTTTCGAAATCCTTCGTATCAACTGCAAGGATGATTGGTGCTGTCATCGTAGGCCTCTCTTATCGGTGGGCATAGCCGATCGCCTGCTTCAACGAGGTAAATCCACGTTGCGCAAGGAGATCGCGAAGTTCATTTTGAATCGAAATAAGTGCAGTTGGATTTCCAAAACTCGCTGTACCGACAGATACACCTGATGCGCCAGCGAGAATCATTTCTAGCGCATCGCGTCCAGTTGATACTCCACCCATTCCTAGAATGGGAAGGCCAGGTAGCGCCTCATGGACTTGATAGATGGCGCGGACGGCAACTGGACGAATGGCGGGACCTGAGAGACCGCCAGTCTTACCGCCGAGATGTGGCTTCATCGTGTCGAGGTTAATCACCATTCCAAGAACCGTATTGATAAGAGCGACACCATCTGCACCGGCATCTGCAACTGACTTTGCTACAGCGGAAATATTGGTTACATCCGGTGTCAGCTTTGCGATGATAGGAATCTCTCCGCCAATCACTTTACGAACACCCTCAATAACGCGAGCTGATGTATCGCAATCGGTTGCAAAGACAAGGCCGCGGTTTTCAACATTGGGGCAAGAGATATTTACCTCTACAGCTGAGATTCCAGAGGTCGAGCGAATCTTTCGCGCAAGAACTGCATATTCATCAATCGTCTCCCCTGCAATCGAGACGATGACGCGAGAACCTTGCGAGAGAAGCCACGGCACATCATTGGCGAGAAATGCGTCAATACCTGGACCTTGTAAGCCAATAGAGTTAAGCATTCCGGATGGTGTCTCCGCCATTCGCGGAGTTGGTCGTCCATGGCGAGGCTTATTCATCACTGATTTAGTGACAACTGCGCCGATATCCTTCAATGGGAAGAATTGAGCGAGCTCTTTACCGCTACTGGCGCAACCGCTCGCAGTAAATACAGGCGAAGGGAACCAGGCATTTCCCAGAGTTGTCGATAGATCAACGGCAGCGCTCATTTAGAAGCCCTCCGTACTCTTACCAACAAGATCCCAACAGACTGAAGATCCATCCATTACTGGACCATCAATACATGAACGCTTCATCGAGATAGAACCATCTTCACCCTTAACTGGCAAGACACAAGTCATACAGATTCCGATACCGCAGGCCATCGACTCTTCTACAGATGCTTGGTGGATGACTCCATGCTGATCTGCAATCTCAGTAATCGCCTTCAACATCGCCATAGGGCCACATGAATAAATAATTTCAATCTCTCGTTCGGCGATGATTGCTTCGAGTTGCGAAGTCACGCGACCCATCTCACCCATCGAACCATCTTCCGTAAAGATCTTCAGTGAGTTAACAGAACGCTTTCCTTCCATAGGTGCATAGATCTTGCTCCCATTACTTGCACCAAGAACCATATCGACCTTGCAGCCACGACTCTTTAAGAGATCGGCAAGACCGAAGAGCGGCGCAGATCCATATCCGCCACCAATAAGAAGCGCATTTGCTGGCTCAGTTGGAATACCGAAGGCGCGACCAAGAGGCGTGATGACGTTAACTTCTGCTCCCTCGCCTTGGGCACAGAGCCATTTTGATCCTGAGCCGTGCGGAGCGACGATAAGTTCTACCGTTCCCCCGAATTGAGCGCTCTCTGAAGTACGAGAGATAGCGAAAGCTCGACGGAGAACCATGCGAGATGAGTCGCCGCCCACCTGAATTGCAATGAAGTTTCCAGGCTTGCAATGTCGAACTGCCTCACCGACGCTCAAAATAATCTGGTGATATGCGCCAATTCTCTTATTGGCAATTACCGTCGCATCTACCTGCGTAGCGGCCTTATTGATCGTGCTCATGCGAGCCACTCCTGGATCGACTTAACCCCGAGCTCACCTTGGCGGAGAACCTTTATACCTTCAACTGCTGCGTTAAATCCTGGAGTTGTAGTAATGATCGGGATGCTTCGCTGAACAGATGCAGTACGAATAGCCCAACCATCTGCACGAGTTCCGCGACCTACTGGAGTATTGATCACAAGATCAATCTCTCCAGAGTTGAGAATGTCGACGATCGTTGGCTCGCCCAGCGGTCCGCGACCCTCTGAATTCTTTCGCACCTGAGAAGTAACAACGCCGTTCTCTAACATGAAACGTGCTGTTCCTTCGGTAGTAAGAACCTTAAATCCCATATCAACAAGGGCGCGCGCTGCATCGATTCCAGCGCCCTTATCCTTATCGGCGAGTGAGATAAATACTGTTCCGCTCTTTGGCAATGGACCAAATGAGCTGATCTGGCTCTTTGCATATGCACCGCCGAAGCTGGCAGAGATTCCCATAACTTCACCAGTAGAGCGCATCTCTGGTCCAAGTACCGCATCGACTCCACGTCCATCTGTGCGACGGAAACGATTCCAAGGAAGGACAGCTTCCTTGACGCTGATTCCGCGAGGAACCTCAGCATCTGATTGCGGTAATAGGCCTTCACTCTTGAGTTCAGCAATTGAAGTTCCAACTGAAATTCTGGCAGCTGCCATTGCAAGTGGAACACCTGTCGCCTTACTTACAAATGGAACTGTACGTGAAGCGCGAGGATTTGCTTCAAGTACATAGAGAATGTTTCCAGCCATCGCGAATTGGATATTAATCAGGCCTCGTACACCGACACCTTCAGCGATCGCAAGAGTTGCGCGACGGACTTCATCTCGTGAACTATCTGAGATAGTCATTGCCGGAAGCACACAGGCAGAGTCACCAGAGTGAATTCCCGCCTCTTCAATATGCTCCATGATTCCACCGAGGAATAACTCAGTGCCATCATAGAGAGCATCAACATCGAGCTCGATAGCTGAATCTAAGAAACGATCAACAAGAACGGGGTGATCGGGCGTGATATCAGTTGCTCGAGTAATAAAGCCGGAGAGTGATTGATCGTCATAGACAATCTCCATACCGCGTCCACCAAGTACGAAAGATGGACGGACAAGTACTGGATAGCCAATGCGTTGTGCAATTGAAATTGCCTCAGCCTCTGATGATGCCATTCCGAATTCAGGTGCTGTCAGATTCTTAGACTTAAGTACTTCACCAAAAGCGCCGCGCTCTTCAGCGAGGTTGATCGCATCTGGGCTCGTGCCAAGAATTGTCACACCTGCAGCCTTGAGGCCAGCGGCAAGACCTAGCGGTGTCTGACCACCTAACTGTGTAATGACGCCAAGCACAGGACCCGCGAGAGTCTCTGCATGAATAACTTCAAGTACATCTTCCAGGGTGAGCGGCTCGAAGTAGAGACGATCGCTGGTGTCATAATCGGTTGAGACTGTCTCAGGATTACAGTTGATCATGATCGTCTCGTAATTAGCCTCACGAAGTGTGAAGGCGGCATGGACACATGAATAATCAAATTCGATACCTTGACCGATGCGATTTGGCCCTGAACCCAAGATAATCACCGCAGGCTTGGTGCGAGAGCGCACCTCGGTCTCTTCTTCGTAACTTGAGTAGTGATAAGGCGTGTGTGCTTCAAATTCAGCAGCGCATGTGTCAACAGTTTTATAGACAGGATGGAGGTCAAGGTGGTGGCGCGCCTTGCGAACATCTTCCTCTGAAATTCCTCGAAGCTCACCTATCTGCTTATCTGAGAAACCAAATGACTTGGCGAACTTCAAGCCATCAAAAGTCATTTCACCTGGTTGAGCAATCTCACGAGCTGCATCGTTAATCTCTTGCAGTTGCTTGAGATACCAACGATCAATCTTTGTTGATGCAAAGACATCTTCAATGTCAGCACCTGCCCAGAGAGCGCGATGAACCTGCTGAAGGCGGTACTCGGTAGGTGCCTTCATCGCTTCTAGGAGCTCTGGAATATTGATCATTGAGGCATCTGCCGGGAAGGCAAAGATTGCCTCTTTGCGCTCAAGCGAACGGAGCGCCTTCATGAGAGCTTCAGGGAAAGAACGGCCAATAGCCATCGCTTCACCAACGCTCTTCATCGTTGTCGTAAGGCGAGGATCTGCATCGGCAAACTTCTCAAATGCAAAGCGTGGCGCCTTTACGACTATGTAGTCCAGAGTTGGTTCAAATGATGCAGGTGTAACCTGAGTGATGTCATTCTTGATCTCATCGAGCGTGTAACCAATAGCAAGTTTCGTCGCAATCTTTGCAATCGGAAAGCCGGTCGCCTTTGATGCGAGAGCTGATGAACGAGAGACTCTTGGATTCATCTCAATGACAATAATGCGTCCGGTATCGGGATTTACAGCGAATTGGATATTGCATCCACCGGTATCTACGCCAACTTCGCGAATGATCGAGATCGAAAGATTACGAAGTTTCTGATATTCGACATCGGTAAGAGTCAACGCCGGAGCAACGGTAATTGAGTCACCAGTGTGAACGCCCATCGGATCGATATTTTCAATTGAACATACGATGACCACGTTATCGACGCGATCGCGCATGACTTCGAGCTCATACTCTTTCCAGCCAATGATGGATTCTTCAATGAGAACCTCAGACGTTGGTGAGTGACGAAGACCAGCACCCGCAATCTGGCGCAGAGTCTCTTCGTCATAAGCAATTCCAGAGCCGAGTCCACCCATGGTAAATGAGGGACGAATCACGCAAGGGTAGTTCAGTTGAGCAGCTGCCTCGAGAACCTCATCCATGGTGTGACAGATAATCGACTTTGCCGACTCTCCCCCAACCTTCTCAACGATAGCTCTAAAGAGTTCGCGGTTCTCGCCGCGATTAATCGCATCCACATCAGCGCCGATAAGTTTTACATTGTGCCGTTCTAGGATTCCTGCTTCAAACATGCCGATAGCGGCGTTGAGCGCTGTCTGTCCTCCGAGCGTTGCTAGAACTGCATCAGGTCGTTCCTTGATGATGATTCGCTCAATGAATTCAGGGGTAATTGGCTCGATATAAGTTGCATCAGCAAATTCTGGATCGGTCATGATTGTTGCTGGATTGGAATTTACGAGAATGACGCGAATACCTTCAGCTTTGAGTACTCGGCAAGCTTGTGTGCCTGAGTAATCGAATTCGCAAGCCTGGCCAATAACAATTGGACCAGAACCAATAACAAGTACGCTCTTAATTGATGTGTCGAGAGCCATTATGCGCTCACCGCCTTTCGTGGGTACTTCTCCATTAAGGCAACGAATCGATCAAAGAGATAACTTGCATCGTGAGGACCAGCTGCAGCCTCGGGGTGATACTGAACGCTAAATGCACCGCGCTCAAGAAGTTCAAGGCCTTCAACTACTCCATCGTTGAGACATATATGAGTTACATGGCCGGGACCAAAGACTGTTGAGAAGACAGAATCAGTTGGAGCTTTGAGTGCAAAGCCGTGGTTATGTGCCGTGATCTCAACCTTTCCAGTCTTGCGATCGAGAACTGGCTGATTGATCCCACGATGGCCGAATTGCAACTTGTAAGTTTCAAAGCCCAAAGCTCTTCCGAGAATCTGGTGACCAAAGCAGATTCCAAAGACTGGAATCTCTTCGATGAGAATATCGCGAACGAGTGAGACAGTATCCGTCATGGTCGCCGGATCTCCTGGACCGTTTGAGAGGAATACGCCATCAGGCTTGTAGGCAAGAATCTCTTCAAGGTTTGAATTGTATGGAAGTACATGAACTTCAATACCGCGCTCTGCCATATTGCGAGGCGTTGCAGCTTTGATGCCAAGATCAACTGCTACAACAGTGAACTTCTTCTCTCCAATAGCTGGGACGAGATAAGGAACATCAGTTGAAACATCTCCACAGAGATATGCCCCTGACATTGGGCTCTGCTTTCGTACCTCAATCACCATCTCTTCACGAGTTAGTTCTGTATCAGAGAAGATACCTACTCGCATCGCTCCACGATCGCGAAGGTGTCGTGTAATAGCTCGAGTATCGACACCTGAAATTCCAACGACTCCTTGGCGAATGAGCTCTTCCTCAAGATCAGAGGTACTGCGCCAATTGCTAGTAATCGTAGAAGGGTTGCGAACAACGAAACCTGCCACCCAAATCTTCGAGGATTCATTATCTTCAAGGTTTATGCCGGTATTGCCAATATGAGGAGCTGTCATCACTACTACCTGGCGATGGTAAGAAGGATCGGTAAGGGTCTCTTGATAACCGGTCATGCCAGTCTGGAAAACAGCCTCACCAAAGGTCTTACCGAGGGCGCCCCAAGAGCGTCCTTCAAAGATTCGTCCATCATCGAGGACTAGATATGCCTTACTCATTAAATACCGACCTTATGTGTGAGGTGTCCATTAAATACAGTGGCGAGCACGGTTCCTTGGAACTCCATGCCGTGGAAGGGTGTGTTCTTGCTCTTAGAGGCTAATTGAGCGCGATCGACGACCATCTTCCCTGCGGGATTAACGATTGCAACATGAGCCGGTGCGCCAACTACAAGCTCCTGCCCGTGGAAGGCATATCCAGCTATCGCGGCTGAGGCGATGCTCATCACCTGAGCTGCTCGCTCCCATGACATTCTTCCCGTGGCAATCAGCGTTGAATAGAGAATTGGAAATGCTGTCTCTAGGCCGACCATTCCAAAGGCTGCATTCTGCCACTCGCACTCTTTGCTCTCAACGGGATGTGGCGCATGATCTGTTCCGACGATATCGATAGTGCCATCGACTAAAGCTTCGCGGAGCGCTTCGACATCGCTCTTAGTACGGAGAGGCGGATTTACTTTATAGATTGGATCATAACTTTCAGCGAGTTCATCTGTCAGTAGTAAGTGGTGGGGCGTTACTTCAGCGGTAACTTTCATGCCCTGCGCCTTGGCCCATCGGATAATCTCTACCCCGCCGCGAGTTGTGACGTGACAGATGTGAAGTCGAGAACCGACCATATTTGCAAGCAGGATATCTCGAGCGATTATCGATTCTTCGGCAACGGCAGGCCAACCTTTAAGTCCGAGCGTTGAGGCAATTACTCCTTCATTCATCTGAGAACCTTCAGTCAGACGAGGATCCTGTGCATGCTGTGCAATAACACCATCGAATTGCTTAACATATTCGAGCGCGCGACGCATAAGCAAAGGATCAGAGACGCAATTACCGTCATCGCTAAAGACTCGTACCTTCGCCTCTGAATGAGCCATCGATCCAAGATCAGCAAGCTCATGACCTTCAAGACCCTTTGTCACGGCCCCAATAGGAAATACATCAACAAGTCCAACGCGCTTTCCTATCGCAGCTACCTGCTCGACTATTGCAGCAGTATCTGCAACGGGAAGAGTGTTTGCCATTGCGCTGACCGCGACGTAGCCACCACGAGCTGCGGCAAGAGAACCTGTAGCAATAGTTTCGGAATTCTCACGACCCGGCTCGCGAAGATGTGTATGAAGATCGACAAAACCTGGGAGAAGTACGCAACCATTGGCATCGACTACTTCATCAGCGCCCGATGTAATCGAAGGTGCTATCTCAACTATCTTGCCATCGCGAATCAGGAGATCACGTACATCGCCACCGAGGATCGAACCACCCTTAATAAGTAGTGAGTTAGACATTGATTGACTCCTGACTTCCAGCGATAAAGAGATAGAGGATTGCCATACGAATTGAAACTCCGTTAGCAACCTGCTCAACAACTACAGATTGTGGGCTATCAGCAGCTTCTGCGCTGATTTCAAGGCCACGATTCATTGGCCCTGGGTGCATCAGAATAGTTCCGGGCTTTGTCAGAGCTAACCGTTCTGCATCGATTCCAAAGAGTGACGAGTACTCGCGCTCAGATGGAAAGTAGAGATCGCTCATTCTCTCTTGCTGAATGCGCAACATAATTACTGCATCGACAGTCGGTAGGACTGCGTTGAAATCATGCGAGACAGTTACCTTCCATGATTCAACTTGATATGGAAGAAGAGTTGGTGGCGCTACCAGTACGACAGTTGCACCCAACTTATTGAGTAGTAATACATTCGAACGCGCAACTCGTGAATGGAGAATATCTCCCACGATCGCCACTCGAAGACCTGATAGATCGCCCTTGCCATCCTTGAGATGCTTACGAATTGTGTATGCATCAAGTAGGGCTTGGCTTGGATGCTCATGTGTTCCATCGCCCGCATTAATAACGGTTCCATTCATCCAGCGACCCTGCGCAAGTCGATGAGCCGCACCAGATGCTGGATGGCGAATGATGACTGCATCGGCACCGAGGGCCTGAAGAGTCTGGGCCGTATCTTTGAGAGATTCGCCCTTACTGATGCTCGACCCCTTTGCGGTGAAGTTGATGACATCTGCGGAGAGGCGCTTTGCAGCAGCTTCAAAGGAGATTCGAGTGCGAGTTGAATCTTCAGCGAAAAGATTTACAACTGTCTTGCCGCGAAGAGTTGGAAGTTTCTTAACGGGTCCTTCAGATACGCGCGCCATTTCAGCAGCTGTATCGAGAATGGTGATTGCAAAATCTTTATCGATATCGTTGATTGAAAGTAAGTGCTTCATGCGCTCTCCCCCTCGATACGAACCTCATCTGAACCATCATGCTCTGTGAGGGTTACCTTGACGCTCTGGTTCTTTGAAGTGGGGAGGTTCTTGCCTACAAAATCTGCCTTGATTGGGAGTTCGCGATGACCGCGATCCACCAGTACTGCCAATTGCACGCGCTCTGGTCGTCCTATCTCACCAAGGGCATCGAGCGCCGAGCGAATAGTTCGACCTGAGAAGAGAACATCGTCGACGAGAACTACTGTTCGACCTTCCACGCCAAGGGATGGGATCACTGTCTCCATCAAAGGGCGAGGCGCACGCAGTCGAAGATCGTCACGGTGAAGGGTGATGTCGAGCGTTCCTACCTGAACCGGAACACCTTCAATTCCCTCAATAATCTTCGCCAAGCGATAAGCGAGATGGGCGCCACGAGTAGGTATGCCAAGAATGGTGACATTTGTGGAATCGTTATTTCGCTCAAGAATCTCATGGGAGATCCGAGTCAATGCGCGAGAGATATCCCCGGCTGAAAGAGCAGCGCTCATGTACTTCTCCTTTCCTGCCTCTCTGGACAGGTTGTTAAAGGAACGTTGGGCGTACCTTACCACCGCGCAGGAGATACCTGTGGATTGGCTGCTCCTGCGCCTGCGCCGGCTCAATACCCTTCTCGCCCACGAGCCTAGGAGTTGAAATGAGCGTAGAGATTGAGAAGCGGTGTGCCCAGTTATTGAGAGAGCTACGTCGCAAGAAGGGTCTGACCCTTCAAGAGTGTGAAGAGAGCACTCATGGAGCGCTGAAGGCGGTTGTTCTAGGTTCCTATGAGCGTGGCCACCGAGCAATTTCACTGGCGCGTCTTGCGCAGTTAGCGGACTTCTATCAAGTCCCGATCGAATATTTCTTTACCGATAGGCATACGGTCAGCAGTTCCGAGAATAACCGACTGGTCTTTGATCTACGGAGAATCCGAACATTAACTGAACTTAATCCAACCTTGCTCATCGTAAAGAAGTATCTCGCTTCAATCGCTGCTAGGAGAAGAGATTGGAATGGCGAGGTCATCTCATTAAGGAGCAGCGACTCCGAGGTACTCTCTTTGATGAACGAAGAGCCGCTTAACGATCTATATCAAGAGCTGCGATTAGCCGGCTTTCTCTTCGCTTCAGAAGTTAGCGGGCGACAGAATCCTTAATCGATGAGATCTTTCCCAATAAACCATGGATAAAGGTTGCAGAGTCATCGGTTGATAAATCCTTAGCCAATGTAATTGCTTCATCAATGGCTATTCCATCTGCAAGTTCATCGCTCCAGATAATTTCAAAAATTCCCAAACGCAAGATATTGCGATCTACTGCAGCCAATCGATCCATATCCCAGCCTTGTGCATAGGTGGCAATGAGCTCATCAATTTTGCGCTTATTGGCAGAGACTCCAGTTATCAGTTCGCGGGTGAAGTCACGAATGGGGCGGGCATCAGGGCCCTCCTCTGTGACATCGCGGGATTCAAGAATCGCCAGAGCATCACTGCTACGGATATCTGACTCGTAGAGAATATCGAGGGCTTGCTTACGCGCCTTACTGCGAGCAGACACGTTACTTGCTCACTGTCATAGAGAGAGCCATAAAACTAATTAGCTCGGCCTTGGTATGAACCATCTCGTGTATCGACCATAACTACTTCATCCTGCTTGATGAAGAGTGGAACCTGAATCTGAATACCTGTCTCAACTGTTGCAGGCTTTGTTCCACCAGAAGAGCGATCTCCCTGGAGGCCTGGCTCTGTATAGGTGATCTTGAGAGCAACAGATGCTGGAAGTTCGATGAAGAGTGGGTTGCCCTCGTGGATTGCAACAATTGCGCCAGTGTTTTCGAGCATATAATTAGCTGCATCAGAAACTGTCGCCTCTGAGATTGTCATCTGATCGAAGTTAACGTCATCCATAAATACGAAGTCATCGCCCTCCTTGTAGAGGAATGTCATCTCTCGTTTCTCAACGATTGCTGTCTCAACCTTTACACCTGCGTTAAATGTGCGATCGATGACCTTGCCGCTAAGAACCTGCTTCAGCTTTGTACGTACGAAAGCTGGACCCTTACCTGGCTTCACATGCTGGAATTCAACAACTGTCCAGAGCTGGCCTTCAATATCAAGAACCATGCCATTTTTGAGATCGTTAGTTGTTGCCATCATTTACTCCAGTTCAACGTCCCGACTATCAGGACACAAGCGTTGAGTTTACCCTACTTATTCAGGAGAGTGACGAGCGCACGGAGGGCTAAACGGTATGAATCTGGACCGAATCCCCCAATAGTTCCATTAGCAATTCCTGAGATAACAGAGGTATGGCGGAACTCTTCCCGTGATAGAGGATTCGATAGGTGTACTTCAATAAGCGGTGCTTTAACGAGCTCTGCTGCATCACGGATTGCATAGGAATAGTGAGTGAAGGCAGCTGGGTTGATAATCACCGGCGTATTTGTATCGGCTGCTCCATGAAGCCATCCGATGATCTCTGACTCTTGATCGCTCTGGCGAACATCTGCTTCAAAGCCAAGCTCCGTTGCTGATTCAGTGATGAGCTGAACCAATTGCGGATATGAGAGATCTCCATAGATAGAGGAATCACGAATATCTAATCGAGCCAAGTTTGGGCCATTGATTACTAAAACCTTCATGCGAGAACCTTCTCATATGCAGATTTCAATTCATCTTCAGTGACACCCTCTAGACGTCCACAATTTCCGATTGCGCTGAGGATAACGAAGCGAATATTCGAGCCGCGAGACTTCTTGTCGAGCGCCATCGCCGCGTAAAGGCTCGACCAATTTGAGGCTCCCGGAATGTTTGTCAGTGAAATCGGAAGGCTTGCACCGGCTAAAATCGAACGATGTCGGGCTACAAGTTCATCGTCGATTAACCCCTTAAGGGAAGCAAGTTCTGCAACAAAGATCATTCCAATCGCTACCGCTTCACCATGGCGAATTGCATAATCCGAAACTCTTTCAATGGCATGTCCGAATGTATGTCCATAGTTGAGAATCTCTCGGAGTTCTGACTCCTTAAAGTCTTCGCTGACTACCTTTGCCTTAGTTGAGATCGCACGCTCGATGAGATTATTTACAAGTCCAGGGTTGCTTCTGATGTGGCTAAGTGATGTTCCAGATACGAGATTGAGAATCTCTTCATCATCAATGAAGCCACACTTAATAACCTCTGCTAGGCCTGCGGCAAAATCACGATCGCTTAGAGTCTTTAACCACGCTGGGTCGATAATCACTGAAATCGGTGAGTGGAAGGCTCCGATGAGATTCTTTCCATAAGGAGAGTTGATACCTGTCTTGCCGCCTACTGATGCATCAACCATTCCAGCAAGAGTTGTAGGTACAGCTACCCAATCAATCCCACGTAACCATGACGCCGCTGCATAACCTGCGAGATCAGTAACCGTGCCTCCACCTATGGCAACGATGAGGTCGCTTCGAGTAAATCCAGCCTTGGCCAGCTCGCCCCAGATGTAGTTGAGAACAGCAGCGCTCTTACCTGCTTCACCATCCGGTATCGGCAAGGTCAGTACTTCGGCGTTACCAAAAACAAGTGAAGGCATATCAGCGGCCATGGTTGCTGGATAGATGATTGCAACGCGAGAGCGCTTAGTTACGAGTGGAGAGAGATCCCCGCGCCAATCGCCTGTGATGCGAACGGAATATGTGCGCTCTGCTCTTACCTCAATCTCAGCCACGTTCTATCCCCTTGCCTCGTAATTCAAAAGCTATTCCAATTTCTGATGCAATATCTTCAACGCTCTTACTATCTACTTCGCAGATATAAGTCGCGACTCCTTCATAGATAGGCGCTCGTTCATTCATCAAATTCTGCCACTGCGCTCGAGGATTGCCCATCAAGAGCGGACGGCCTTGGTTGAAACCAACGCGCGATGAGACCTGTGAGAGCGAGATCTTGAGGTAGACGACGAAGGCGCCCGATGCACGGAGAGCAGATTGCGCATCCGTTGAAAGACATGCACCACCGCCTAGTGAAAGCACTGTTTCATCTTCTAACAACGCCGTGCGGAGAATGATCTTCTCGAGCGCTCTAAATTCATCTTCACCATCTTCGATGAAGATATCTGAAATTTCTCGACCGCTTTGAGAGACAATCATTTCATCTGTATCTCGAAATGAGAGTGAGAAATCCTCAGCAAGTGCCCGACCCACAGTTGTCTTTCCAGAACCCATGGGGCCGATCAAGATAATTCGAGGTGCCATTTACTTAAAACGAAGATTTTCCATATATGAGAGATAGTTTCGACGGGTCTCAGCGACTGAGTCTCCCCCGAACTTCTCAAGAACTGCCTCCGCTAGAACGAGAGCGGCCATAGCTTCTCCGACAACTCCTGCAGCGGGAACTGCGCAGACATCTGATCGCTGGTTAATAGCTTTTGCCGCCTCACCTGAGATGACATCGATTGTGTCGAGCGCCTTAGGAACAGTTGAGATTGGCTTCATTGCGATTGAAACACGGAGCGCTTCGCCATTAGACATTCCACCCTCAGTACCACCAGCGCGATCTGTTCTGCGAACAATCTTGCCCGAGGCGTCACGTTCAATCTCATCGTGTGCTTGAGAACCACGACGTGATGCTGATGTAAATCCATCTCCAACAGCAACGCCCTTAATAGCTTGAATGCCCATCATGGCAGCTGCAAGTCGAGCATCGAGTCGTCGATCCCAATGCACATGTGAGCCAAGACCTGGAGGCAAGTTATAGGCGAGAATTTCGCAGACGCCACCGAGAGTGTCACCATCTTTATGGGCCGCTTCAATCTCAGCGACCATCGCCGTTGAGAATTCTGGATATGCGCATCGGACAGGATCGGCATCGATGCGATCCATCTCAGCTGGCAAAGGAAGTGGTAGACCTTCAGAGATTGAGATCGTTCCAATTGAAGTTACATGGCTGAAGATTTCAATTCCGACGCTCTGTTGTAGAAAAGCTCGAGCGATGGCGCCTAGCGCAACACGTGCTGCAGTTTCACGCGCACTTGCACGTTCAAGAATTGGTCGCGCATCATCAAAGTCATATTTCTGCATACCAACTAGATCGGCGTGACCTGGTCGTGGACGAGAAAGTGGAGCATTGCGGGCAAGATCTTTAATCTCATCAATCGGAAGCGGATCGGCCGACATGACCTTCTCCCACTTAGGCCATTCGCTATTGCCTACCTGAATCGAGATTGGACCACCTTGGCTCTCACCAAGTCGAACGCCGCCAAGAATCGAAACTTTATCGGCTTCAAAATTCTGACGAGCACCGCGTCCAGTCCCTAGTCGACGTCGAGCAAGATGCTTATCAATATCTGCAGTCGAAATCGAGATATGGGCGGGCATGCCTTCGATGATGGCAGAGAGAGCTTGTCCATGTGATTCACCGGCTGTTATCCAACGCATGCCCGTATTGTCGCAGACCGAGGCTGCCAGGCGCACCCCAAATAGGGTTCGATTCAGATAGCGAGATAGCCGATGAGGAATGGCAGCAGTAATACATGAGCGAAGGCGACTGAACCTTGCAATGAGCGGCGAAAAATCAGCTGTGAAATCAAGGTAAATACGAGGGCGACAATTGTGAGGTAGAGGTAATTCAGGGAGGTGACTATCGCGCCTTGAGTAATCAGTAGCCCAATGAGCAACTTGAGATCACCCATTCCAATTCTTGCAATAGTGAAAAGAATTGAGGCTAGCGAAATCGCAAAAAAGGTTTTAGTTGCATGGATTGGATGCGGAGAGAATAGTTGAAGTGCGGTGAAGCAGAGAATGCTTACATTTGAAATTCGATGGGTAAGAGCATCTCGCACAATGATCTGTGCCGAAAAGGCAAAGAGAGCAAGGTTGAACATTGATTGAGGCTACCGAGAAAAGAGAAGGCCTCAATATCTCCTGTGGATTAGCGAATTGCCTTCTTGAGAATTGGACGTAAATGCGTCGCCAGAGCTAATTCATCGAGTTCACGGTTGAGTGCGAGCGAGAGCTGCGCGATGCCTTGATAGAGAAGGAGTTCAAGGCCATTGATCACTGATCCGCCACTATCAGACCAGCGCGAGGCCAATACTGTCGGCCATGGTTTGTAAATCACATCAAAGAGAAGAGAACATGAACCTTGAGAGAGGGAGTCTGCCAATAGATCAGCGGCACCCGCCGGAGTTGTATTCACCACGAAGTCGTAATCTCCAAAACCGGGTGAATCGCTCCAACGTAGATATTCAAATACTGACTTCTCAACAGCGCTCTCGAGAACTTCGCGACGTGTGCTCGTGCGTCCTAGGACAACTATCTCCTCAGCAACGCCATCTAGAGCGCCAACAACCGCGCGCGCAGTACCACCAGCTCCTAAAACGAGAGCTCTCTTAAATTTTGAGTATCCCTCGTTCTTGAGGGCGCCAATCAATCCCAAACCATCGGTACTTGTGAGATGCCATTGGTCGCTGCGCTGATAGAGCGTATTTGCAGATTGAATCCGATTCACAAGTGGATCAATTGCGACATCTAAGGTCAGCCCCTCCTCTTTCAACGGCATGGTGATAGAAAAATAGTCAAACTCTTCTTTATGTGCAGTGAAGAAAGAAGAGAGGTTATCTAGAGCCACCTCTTGACGTATGTAATCCCCTGAAATGCCAAGGAATTGAAATGCTTCCCGATGAAGGAGCGGAGAGAGTGAGTGCTCAACCGGTGAACCGAGTACCGCGCCTCTCATCATTTGCTCCTAAATTTTCCAGCTCTGAGGTTCTTCTTATAGAGAACCTTCCATGAATTGAATTGATCTATTGAATCCGTGAACCGAGTATCTCCCGGCGCAACAGTGATGAAGAAGAGCCACGCCCCAGATTCAGGGTGAGTTGCCGCATACATCGCTTCAAATCCAGGGTTATTGATTGGACCGGGAGGGAGTCCATATCGTCGATAGGTATTGTATGGAGAATTTATGAAAGTTGATTGAGTGCTCAAAAAGACTGAACCACGGCTCTGCTTTATATAGTGCACCGTCGAATCGAATTGAAGTGGCATCCCCTTTGTGAGTCGGTTACGTACAACCTGAGATATCTTCGCGAAGTCTTTTCTATCGCCTTCAGCTTGAACAAGTGATGCGATTGTTAAGAGTTGGGATGGAGTGAACTTGCCAGAACCTTGCGAGACTCCGCTCTTCGATAATTCACTGCCTCCGCGATAAATCATTGCCGTGAGAATTTCAGAAACAGTTGTCGAGGTATCGAAACTATATTGAGCGGGAAAGAGGAGCCCCTCGAGCGTTGTAAATGGCTGCGGAATATGGGCGTGAGAGAAAGCTTGATCTACATCCATCTTGGAATAACCGATTGAAATGAGGGATTTCTTAATCTCGCTATTCCATGCACCTTCATTAATGGAGAGAAGGTTTCCGATCCGTTTGGAGTCGAGCAGCTGCTCTAACGCATCTGATGCACAAATCTTGAGATCAATTTCGTGAACTCCTGGTGCGATTCGACCAGAGCGAGGATTCGAGACAGCCAATCTAAAGAATGATTGTGAAGATGCAACGACGCCTTTATGGAAGAGCTCTTGTGCAATCTCTGAACCAGTCTCCCCTGATTTGATATCTATCGAAACTGAATCAGATTGCGTCACTGAGCACGGAAAATCTGGCGCGGCTGAAACGCCTGGCTTCACAAAGTGGATAAGGCCAATGATTGCAAAGGCAAGTGCCACTCCGGCGAAGCCACGGAGGTTATCTCTACTTATTCTCATGGAGAAGACCGCTCTCAAGAATTGCTACCGCCGACATAGAGTCGATAAGCGATCTCGAATCTTTCGCGCTCTTTCCTGCCTCATGGAGTTTCTTCTGCGCGCCAACCGTAGACATACGTTCATCAATATAAGTAATCGGTAGATTGGTGATCTCACCCAATTTCGTAGCAAAAGCACGAACCTTCTCAACTGATTCACCATCAGAGCCCGAGAGATGTTTAGGCAAACCAAGATAGATAACTATCGGTTGAAATTCATCGAGGAGAGATGCAATCTCTCGAAACACCTTTGGATGTCTGGAATCTAAGAAAGGTAATGGAGTAGCCAAAACTCCATCGGGATCGCAGATTGCTACACCTATGCGAGCATCGCCATAATCGAAAGCGATTCTGCGACCTCTAGACATATTACTTTCCAGAGATTTTTGCAGCGATTGCTTCAAGAGCCTCGCGCGACTTGGAAGCATCAACTCCTCCGCCTTGAGCGAAGTCATCTTTACCGCCACCGCCACCGCCGAGAATAGTTGAACCAATCTTCACAAGTTCACCAGCCTTGATACCGGCAGCACGCGCAGCATCAGATGCTGTCGCAACGAGAACTGGTCGGCCGCCTGATGCGCTGATGAGAGCCACTACAGAGTTTGCAGATCGTGAACGGAGTTCTAGGGCAATCTTCTTGAGATCATCTCCTGATACGCCATCGGGAAGTAAACCTGCGATGAGTGAAGTCTCACCAAATGTCACCGCAGTCGCAGCAAGTGAGTCAACACTTGCGAGTGCTTGAGCCGAACGAAGAGCTGCGAGCTCCTTCTCAACCTCCTTGATCTTATCGAGTAGGCCTTGAATACGTTCTGGAAGTTCTTCAACGCGTGCGCCCTTGATCAAATCAGTGAGTGAGTTGAGAAGGATATGTTCACGAGCCAGGAAGCTGTAAGCATCTGCACCTACTAGAGCCTCAACGCGACGGACACCAGCTCCAATAGATGATTCACCAATCAGCTTCACAACTCCGAGTTGGCCAGAATTAGAAACGTGTGTACCTCCACAGAGCTCACGTGCCCAATCACCGACGCTAACAACGCGAACCTGATCGCCATACTTCTCACCGAAGAGCGCCATAGCGCCAATCTTCTTAGCGGCATCTTGCGTCATTACCTCGGCAGTGACGCTGAGATTATTGAGGAGGAGCGCATTAACGCGACCTTCAACATCATTGAGTACTCCCGCTGAGACCGCACCGGTCGATGGGAAGTCGAAGCGGAAACGCCCTGGAGAGTTCTCAGAACCTGCCTGAGTTGCAGTCTCGCCGAGAATTTCACGGAAAGCCTTATGAACCATGTGTGTTGCAGTATGTGCACGAGAGATTGCATTACGTCGCTCGACATCGATTACTGCATGCCCAGCAGAACCGACGCTGATCTCGCCAGAGATGACGCGGCCTCGGTGAACTGAGAGGCCCTTAACTGGAGATTGCACATCAGAGATATCAATGATTGCGCCGTTTGCGAGAGTGATGCGGCCACCATCTGCAAGTTGTCCGCCACCTTCTGCATAGAAAGGTGTTGCATCGAGGATGACTTCAACATCGTCACCTTCGCTTGCGCTGGTTACGCTCACTCCATCAACGAGAATTCCATTAACTTTAGAATCTGTCTCTGTATGTGTGTAACCAATAAAGTTAGTTATGCCTTTGTCATCTGCAATCTTGCGATACTCGGTGAGGTCGGTATGACCGCTCTTCTTCGCCTTTGCATCAGCCTTAGCGCGATCACGCTGTTCCTTCATCAGTCGACGGAATCCATCCTCATCAACTTCTAGACCTTCTTCACGTGCCATTTCTAGTGTGAGATCAAATGGGAAACCGTAAGTATCGTGAAGCTTAAAGACTTCATCGCCTGGAAGAACGCTCTTCTTCTCACTCTTGAGTGCAGTAGTTGCAAGATCAAAGATTTGTGTACCGCTCTTGAGCGTTGACAGGAATGACTCCTCCTCAGAAGTGGCAACAGCGAGGATGCGCTTGGTATCTGTGACGAGCTCTGGATATTGAGGACCCATCGCGCCAATTGCCGCTTGGGTGAGCTCGGCCATGATTGCATCATTTGTACCGAGAAGGCGCATATTACGAATTGTGCGGCGCATCATGCGTCGCAGAACATAGCCACGACCTTCATTGCCTGGAGTGACTCCATCGCCGATCAACATTGCAGCTGTTCGTGCATGATCTGCAATAACGCGGAGCGAAACATCGCTCTTCTCTGATGCGCCATATTTAACGCCCGAGAGATCCATCGCCTTTGTGAGAATCTGCATCGTTGTATCGATCTCGTAGATGTTCTCGACACCTTGCAAGAGGGCCGCAGCTCGTTCAAGTCCAAGACCTGTATCGATGCTCTTCGCTGGAAGTTCGCCGAGGATTGGATATCCATCCTTACCGCCGCCTGCACCGCGCTCATTCTGCATGAAGACGAGGTTCCAAATTTCGAGGTAACGGTTCTCATCTGCGATAGGACCGCCATCGCGACCATATGCAGGTCCGCGATCAAAGTAAATTTCAGAGCATGGACCACATGGACCAGGTACGCCCATAGACCAGAAGTTATCGGCCATATCGCGACGCTGAATTCGTTCTTTTGGAATACCTATCTTCTTATGCCAAATCTCTTCCGCTTCATCATCATCAAGATAAACAGTGACCCAGAGCTTCTCTTCTGGGAAACCGTAACCACCATCAGAGATTGGCTTGGTAAGAAGTTCCCACGCTAGAGCGATTGCACCCTCTTTAAAGTAATTACCAAATGAGAAGTTTCCGCACATCTGGAAGAAAGATGCGTGGCGTGTTGTCTTGCCGACCTCATCAATATCGAGTGTACGAACGCACTTCTGCACAGATGTCGCACGCTCAAAGGGAGGCTTTACCTCACCGAGGAAGTACGGCTTAAATGGAACCATTCCTGCATTAACGAGAAGGAGGTTGGGATCATCTGCGATTAGTGATGCAGATGGAACAACGGTGTGATTGAGCCCTAATGAGTTTCCAGATTCAAAGAAGCGGAGCCAACGGGAGCGGATTTCAGCAGATTGCACGGTGAGGGCTACTCAGCTTTCTTTTTAGCTTTACGTCCCTTGCTGATCTGAGCTGCACTCAGAAGCGCACCAGCCACTTTGACTGCAGGACCGTTCTTCTCCATAAAACCTGTCGTTGCATTGGTGACCTTTGTTGTCACTTCTTCAACGTTCTTGGTAATTCGGGCGAAACTTTCAAGAGGGCTATTGATGAGCTCGAGGGTACGTGTCGACTCTTCAAGGAGTGGAGTTGTGTCATCGGTAAGCGCCTTCAAGCTAGTCGATGCCTCATCAACTAGTTTGCCCACACGTACGACGACATATGCGACCGCGACCGCGATAATCAGCAGTGACACTGATGCGATGATCGTTGCAATTCCACCTGGACCCATGTTTGTAGCCTACCGCTCCTCTTTACTTAACCGGCGCTTTTTCAGGCACCCAATCGATTCCAGCCTCTTTTCGCTGTGCTGGAGTAATTGGTGTTGGAGCTCCGGTCAAAGGATCTCCACCGCTAGCCGTCTTAGGGAATGCTATGACCTCACGGATTGAATCTGAATTGGTGAGAAGTGCGCAGACACGGTCTAGGCCAAGAGCGATTCCACCATGTGGAGGTGGGCCATAGTTAAATGCCTCGAGTAGGAAGCCGAACTTGCTCTGCGCCTCTTCATCCGTAAGGCCGATGACTGAGAAGACATCCTTTTGAATGTTTCGATCGTGGATACGAATAGATCCACCACCAAGCTCAGTTCCATTGAGAACGATGTCATATGCATAGGCAAGCGCAGTTGCTGGATCGCTCTTAAATGTCTTTGCGAACTCTGGCTTTGGACCGGTAAATGGGTGGTGAACTGCCGTCCATCCCCCATTATCTGTTGGCTCAAACATTGGCGCGTCGACGACCCAGAGGAACTCCCATTGACCATCGGCGATGAGACCGCAACGCTTTCCGATCTCAAGTCGAGCAGCGCCCAAAAGTTGCTGTGATGCAGAGCGCTCTCCTGCTGCGAAGAAGATTGCATCTCCACTCTTTGCGCCAACGAGCGCTGCGATTCCAGCTGCTTCGCTCTCAGAAATATTCTTTGAGACTGGGCCGCCGAGGGTTCCATCTTCATTGACGAGGATGTAAGCGATTCCCTTTGCGCCACGTGCTTTCGCCCAATCTTGCCAAGCATCGAGCTCGCGGCGTGGCGTTGATGCGCCACCTGGCATCACCACTGCGCCAACATATGGAGCTTGGAAGACGCGGAAAGGTGTCTCCTTAAAGTAATCAGTGACTTCAACTAATTCATATCCAAAACGAAGGTCCGGCTTATCTGAGCCGTACTTATCCATCGCATCTGCATATGTCATGTGGCGAATCGGAGTTGGAATGTCATAGCCAACTGATTCTTTCCAAATCTTTACAAGGATCTGCTCTGCCACAGCCAAGATATCCGCCTGATCAATAAAGGACATCTCGATATCGAGCTGAGTAAATTCTGGCTGGCGATCTGCGCGGAAATCTTCATCGCGGAAACAGCGAGCGATCTGGTAGTAACGCTCCATTCCAGCGACCATCAAGAGCTGCTTGAAGAGCTGCGGTGATTGTGGAAGTGCATACCAACTGCCTGGTTGAAGACGTACTGGAACTAAGAAGTCACGTGCGCCTTCTGGAGTTGAGCGAGTGAGGTATGGAGTTTCAATTTCGTGGAAATCAAGCTCTTCCATTACGCGACGAATTGCAGAGGTCACACGTGAGCGAAGACGAAGATTTGCTGCAGGACGTTCGCGACGAAGGTCGAGGTATCGGTAGCGAAGACGAACTTCCTCGCTGATCTCTGCCTCAGAACCTGTATCGATAGGAAATGGCAGTGGAGCAGATTCGCTAAGGACGATTACATCAGCAGCGAGAATTTCAATCTCACCTGTAGGGATATTTGTATTCTCATTTCCTGCAGGGCGCTTACGAACTGTTCCCTTAATCTGAAGGCACCACTCTGCGCGAAGCGCACCGGCAACTGCTTCATCAGAGATAACAACCTGAACAGAACCTGTTCCATCGCGAAGATCGATAAAGGCAACGCCACCATGATCTCGTCGGCGAGATACCCATCCAGCAAGAGAGACTGATGTGCCTTCATCGCTGGCGCGAAGTGCGCCGGCATCGTGTGTACGTAACATGTGTGAAATCGCCTTTGGAAGTGTTGGATGTGCTGAGGGGTTTACGCCTCAAGCACCTTCTGTAATTCGCTAATCTTAACGCGGATTGATGTGCCATCGCTCATGCGTTTGAGCTCTACATCACCGCTCTCCCGCTCAGTATCGCCAATAACAGCGACAAAACGAGCGCCACTCTTATCGGCGCCCTTCATAGCACCTTTGAGCGAACGGTCCCCGAAGCCGACCTCCACTGCAAATCCAGCGCGACGAACTTCCTGAGCAAGGTTGAGGACAAATGACTTCTCATCGAGAGTAAGCGGGATGATGAAGAGATCTGAGTTGAACTCTTGAACCGGCAGGGTGTTCTCGGCAATTGCTGCAAGAAGTGCGCGATCAACGCCAAGGCCAAATCCAATTCCCGAGAGCGCCTGTCCCCCAAGAACTTCCATCAGACCGTCGTAACGTCCGCCGCCACCGATACCGCTCTGGGCACCTAGGTCATCATGGACGAATTCAAATGTTGTCCCGGTGTAATAGTCGAGTCCGCGCACCATCCGCTTATTAACTGTGTAAGCAACACCGAGAGCATCGAGATAGCTCTTCACCTTTTCGAAATGATCTCGAGAATAATCAGAGAGGTAATCCATCAAAATCGGCGCTGATTGCATCGCCTCTTTTATCTCTGGACGCTTATCGTCAAAGATTCGAAGGGGGTTAATCTCAGAGCGAGTACGAGTCGCCTCATCGAGATCGAGCTTTGAGACAAATTCCATAAGATCAACTCGATGCGCAGCGCGGGATTGCGCATCGCCGAGTGATGTAATTTCAAGGCGATAATTCTTTAAACCTAAATTCTTAAAGCCTTGATCTGCAATTGCAATAACTTCAGCATCTAGCGCAGGATCATCAATTCCAATTGCCTCAATACCAACTTGGTAGAACTGGCGATAACGACCAGCTTGGGGACGTTCTGCTCGGAAGAATTGTCCTGAGTACCAAACCTTTACCGGAAGTTGTCCGCGATCAAGATTTCCTTCAATGACTGCGCGCATGACTCCGGCAGTGCCTTCAGGGCGAAGAGTGATAGAGCGGCCACCGCGATCTTCAAAGGTGTACATCTCTTTTGTGACCACGTCGGTTGATTCACCAACGCCACGATTAAAGAGTGCTGTATCTTCAAAGACGGGAAGCTCCATCAATTGATAGCCGGCTCGCTTGGCAGGAGAGATCAACTGCTCGCGAACCCATTCAAATGCTTGAGATTCGGGAGGCAGGTACTCGCGTACGCCCTTAGGCGCTGCGATCTTCTCAAATTTCATCGTCAACCTTTCCTTACGCTAATTCTTTCAGATAAGGATTGGTTTTGCGTTCATATTTAATAGTGGTCTCATCGCCATGTCCTGGCAGAACTCTTATCTCATCACTCAGCGGAAGAACCTTCTTCTTCAAGGTATTTCTCATATCGCTCGCGCTGCCTGTAGGAAGATCCGTTCGTCCGATGGAGCCTGCAAAGAGAACATCACCACTAATGAGCGTCTCTTCGTTGAGTAAGAACATCAGCGATCCACGAGTATGTCCCGGCGCGTGAATTGCGCGGATCTTCATCCCAAGGAAATCTAGTAATGAACCATCTTTGAGGTTCTCGACCTTCACCGGCTCTTCGAAGTGCATGCCGCTGAGTTGATCAACAAACTGTGGACCGTGAATGCCAGCGGGGTCTGCAATAAAACGGCGATCCTCTGAGTGGATATAGGCAGAGATTCCATAACCATCTGCGAGGGGTTTTACAGAAAATGTGTGATCGAGGTGGCCGTGAGTCAACAGAACGGCAACTGGTTTGAGGCCTTCCTCGGCGACGATCATCTCAACCTCAGCTGAGATATCAGTCATCCCAGGGTCGACGATGATGCACTCAGAGCCCTTCTCGGGGGCGATGATCCAGCAATTTGTGGCGAACATTGGCGCTACATGAGAGCGGATAAGCATGGGGTGAGCCTCCAATGAGCCTCTCGATTTACTGCGATAGGAGGGACAGGGTACCTTTTCCTCTTACCAACTGCTGATAACGAAGGCCAAATCGGCCAACGCGCTGAAAGGGATGACCATGACTGAATCACATAACCCAACCGAGATTGCACTAGCTGCAAAGGCGCACGTCAGTGCTGCATCTGCTCTCATCGGAGATCCCTCACAGTTCGGCCGAGTCGCAGAGGATGGAACAGTCTTTGTTCGTACTCCTTCTGGCGAGAAGGCTGTTGGTTCATATCCAGGAAAGAGCGCAGAAGAAGCGCTCGCCTATTTTGTCCGCAAATTTGAAGCCCTCGCCTCTGAGGTAGCACTTACTGCTGCGCGCATCACAAGTGGTGCGATGGTTCCACAAGATGCATACGAGGCAGTGAAGAAGTTGCGTCAACAAGTATCAGATCTCAACGGCGTCGGAGATCTCGCTGCGCTCGCTGCATCAGTTGAGCAGATCGAACCGCTGATCGAAGGTCATCGCGAGGCATACGAGGCGAAGAAGGCTGCAGAGTCTGTCGCAAAGGCTGCACGTCGTGAGCAGATTCTCGTTGAGAAGGAGAAGATCGTTGCTGAGGCAGAATCTCTCGCACTCTCTGAGAGCTGGAAGTCAACAGGCGATCGCCTCAAGACCTTGCTCGATGAGTGGAAGGCTGCGCCTCGTCTAGATAAGAAGACAGATGGCGACTTCTGGAAGCGGTTCTCAGCATCACGAAATAAATTTGATAAGCGTCGCCGTACACACTTCGCTCAGCTTGAAGCGACTTCATCAGTTGTCGCATCAGCCAAGGAGACAATTGTCGTAGAGGCCGAAAAGCTTGCAACAAGCACAGATTGGGTTGCAACAGCTCGTCGTTTCAAGGTTTTGATGGATCAGTGGAAGGCTGCTGGTCGCGGCAAGAAGAATGACGATACAAAGCTCTGGAATCGCTTCAAGGCTGCACAAGATCAATTCTTTGCAGCGAAGAATGCTGACCTAGAAAAGCGTGAAGTCAGCATGGCGGCAAATCTCATCAAGCGCGAAGAGTTGATTCCAAAGTTTGAAGCTCTCGTTCCATTTACCGACGTCAAGGCAGCTAAGGCAGCTTTCCGCGAGTTGATGAATGAGTGGACCAAGATTGGCATTACAAACCGCGATAAGCGTGCAGCTCTTGATGCGCGTGTATCCGCAGTAGAAGAGGCTATTAAGAGTGCAGAGGCTGAGGTCTGGCGCAAGAGCGATCCAGCTGCGAAAGCTCGTGCTGCAGATGTCGTCACACAGCTCACTGAATCAATCGCAAATTACGAGAAGGCTGCTGCAAAGGCTCAAGCTGCAGGAAATGATAAGAAGGCTAAAGAGGCTCTCGAATCAGCTGCTGCTCGTAAGGTCTGGCTGGTCGAGGCTGAGAAATCTCTCGCTGAATTTAAGTAATTCTCCGATAACGTATTGAATCAGGTTCTGTAGACGTCGTAGACACCTTCAACGTTACGTACCGCTGCAAGAACCGAGTCAAGGTGTTTTGCATCTGCCATCTCAAATGTGAACTTTGAAATTGCTACGCGATCTTTGGACGTGCTTACAGCTGCGCTGAGAATATTCACGTGCTGCTCAGAGAGAGTTCGTGTTACATCCGCCAGCAATCGAGCACGATCAAGAGCTTCGATTTGAATATTAACGAGGAAGACACTTGCGGCACCGGCAAGCCAAGAAACACCAACGACGCGCTCTCCTTGATGCTCGCGCAAATCTGAAGCATTGAGGCAATCTATTCGGTGAACAGAGATACCCGATCCCTTAGTAATGAAGCCCATAATCTCATCGCCAGGAACTGGAGTGCAGCAACGTGCGAGCTTTACGAGAACATCGTCAACGCCTTCAACCTTAATGGCACTTGAAGTTCGCTTTGCCGCTTGGCTAGAAGTCGGAATAAATTCAACTGAAGGTTCCGGGTGTGAATCTTCAATTCCCATTGAGACGACGAGCTTTTCAATAATGGATGCGGCAGATACATGGCCATCGCCTACTGCGCTGTAGAGCGCATCGATATCTGCATAGTGAAGATCATGAGCAAGTTCTAGAAGAGCGTGGCCGGCAAAGATCTTTTGAAGCGGAAGACCCGCCTTACGCATCTGGCGCGCAATTGATTCACGTCCCGCATCAACCGCCTCTTCGCGACGCTCCTTACTGAACCACGCCTTAATCTTTGATCGTGCACGTGGGCTCTTTACAAAGTTGAGCCAATCACGACTTGGGCCGGCAGAATCTGACTTATTAGTGACAATCTCAATAACATCACCGTTGTTCAGTTTTGATTCAAGGGGAACGAGACGTCCGTTTACCTTCGCCCCTGCGCAACGCAGACCTACATCTGTGTGAACAGAGAATGCGAAGTCTACCGGCGTTGATCCCCCAGGTAGAGCAATCACTGAGCCCTTTGGTGTGAAGACGAAAACTTCAGGGCTTCCCAAATCGAAGCGGAGCGCTTCAAGAAACTCTGATGGATCTTCCGTCTCTTTCTGCCACTCGTGTAGCTGTCGAAGCCAGAGCATCTCTGGGGACTTCTGCTCTCCCCCTTGTTTGTACTTCCAATGCGCTGCGATACCGAACTCGGCACGACTATGCATCTCATAGGTACGAATCTGAATCTCAATCGCCTTACCGTTTGGACCAATTACCGTGGTGTGAAGTGATTGATAGAGATTGAACTTTGGCATCGCGATGTAATCCTTGAAGCGGCCTGGGATTGGGCTCCACCGTGCGTGAATAGAACCTAGAACTGCGTAACAATCCTTTACATCATTGACGAGAACGCGAATTCCTACGAGGTCATAGATATCGTTAAAGTCACGACCGCGAACAACCATCTTCTGATAAACAGAGTAGAAGTGCTTCTTTCGTCCAGTAACGGTTGATTCAATCTGATCTTTAGCGAGATCTTCTTCAACTGCATCGATAACTTCTGAAGTAAGTGCATCGCGAGAAGGTGAACGCTCTGCAACAAGACGAGTAATTTCTTCATACTTCTTAGGTTCAATGACTGCAAAACTCAGATCTTCGAGCTCCCACTTAATTGCATTCATTCCGAGGCGATGGGCAAGAGGAGCATAGATATCGAGAGTCTCTCGAGCCTTACGAGCCGCAGAATCGGATGAGACGAATCCCCAGGTGCGAGCATTATGAAGACGATCTGCCAATTTGATTACGAGAACACGAATATCTCGCGACATCGCAATCACCATCTTACGAACTGTCTCTGCTTCAGCCGTTGGGCCGTAAGTCAGCTTGTCTAGCTTGGTGACTCCATCGACGAGGTTTGCTACCTCGTCGCCAAAGTCAGTGCGTAATTGCTCGAGCGAGTAAGGAGTATCTTCAACAGTGTCATGCAAAATAGATGCGACAACGGTTGTTGTATTGAGTCCGAGCTCTGCCAAAATCTCAGAGACGGCAACTGGATGAGTGATGTACTCCTCGCCAGATTTACGCACCTGGCCCGCATGCGCATCATTGGCAACTGTGAAGGCGCGACGAATAAGTTCTTCATCAACGTTTTCATAGTGCTCTCTGAGTGAACCAATCAATGGATCAATCAGAGATATATCAGCCATAAGCAGTTAAGGGTTTACTTGCGACCCTTGCGCTTTGGTTGATTGCGTGGACCGCGACCAGTTGATGGACGCACTGCACGAATCTCTGAAGCAACTGGAGCTGCTCCCCCACGACCCTGAACGCGCTTTGCGAGAGCGATCATTGCGGGCTCCTTCTCGCGAAGTGCTGCAAGGAATGGAGGTGCGATAAATACTGATGAATATGTACCGACAGCAAGGCCGATAAAGAGTGCAAGTGAGAGATCCTTAAGAGTTCCCGCACCGAGAAGGCCTGCGCCAACAAAGAGAATCGCTCCTACTGGAAGGAGGGCAATCAGAGAAGTATTCGCTGAACGAACGAGAGTCTGATTGACCGCCAAGTTTGCAGCATCTGAATATGTGCTCTTACCTGATGCAGCAATCGACTTTGTATTCTCACGAACCTTATCGAAGACAACAACTGTGTCATAGAGCGAGTATCCGAGAATTGTAAGGAAGCCGATAACCGTTGCAGGAGTAACGTCGAATCCAACCACTGCATAAATTCCCACGGTAATGAATACGTCGTGGATAACGGCAACAATTGCCGCAATCGCCATCTTTGGCTCAAATGCCATTGCGAGGAAGAGCATTACTGCGATCAAGAATGCGATCAAACCGTAGAGCGCCTTCTTTGTAATCTCCTTACCCCATGAAGGGCCGACAATCTGAGTATCGATAGATTCGACTGCAACTGAGAACTTCGCAGCCAATGCATCTTCAATCGCTGAAGATTGAGCTGGAGTTACTGTGCCGGTCTGTACGCGAATCTTGTCGTTACCGATCTTTTGTACGATGACTTCACCGGTAATGCCAGTAGATTCAACCGCGCTACGTGCCTCTTCAATTGTTGTACCGCTCTTATTGACCGTATATGAAGAGCCGCCCTTGAATTCGATGCCAAGGTGTAAACCTTGAATTGCAAGTGCTGCAATTGAGATAAGGATGAAGATCGCAGAGATGGAGTACCAACGCTTGCGGTTTCCAATGATGTTAAATGATGTTTCGCCAGAGTAGAGGCGGCTTCCGAGTCCTGATAGTTGAGCCATCTGATTAACCCTCCACGGCTTCTGTTGATACATGCTGTGTCATTTGATTCTTTGAACCGATGCTCTTAGCTGAGAAGCCTGAGAGCGGATGGCCTGAAGAGAAGAACTTCACCTTCGCCAAGATTGTGACAAGTGGCTTAGTAAAGATAAAGACGACCAAGAGGTCGATCAGAGTTGTAAGGCCGAGCGTGAATGCGAAACCACGAACGCCACCAACTGCGAAGAAGTAGAGAAGTACTGCGGCAAGGACCGAGATCATGTCAGCGACAATGATTGTGTGGCGCGCACGAGCCCAGCCAGATTCAACAGCTGAGCGAAGTGTGCGACCCTCACGAGCTTCATCGCGAATACGCTCGAAGTAGACGATAAATGAGTCTGCGGTAATACCGATCGAGACGATTGCTCCCGCGATTCCTGCAAGTGTCAGCGTAAAACCAATGTTCTTACCAAGCACCAAGAAGGTCAGGTAGAGAAGCGCGCCAGCAACAAGGAGTGAACCTACCGTTACCAAGCCGAGGGCGCGGTAATAGATAAGTGAGAAGAGGAATACAAGAAGAAGACCAAGCGCTCCTGCAAGAAGTCCTGCATGAAGTTGGTCTGCACCAAGAGTAGGTGAAACTTGCTGAACTTCTCCACGATCGAATGCAAGTGGAAGTGCACCGTACTTAAGTACATTTGCAAGATCCTGTGCTTCAGTCTGAGAGAAATTTCCGGTGATCTGAGCATTTCCTGATGGAATTGCTTCGTTGATTGATGGAGCTGAAACAACTAAACCATCGAGAACAATTGCAACTTGATTCTGAGGTGATGTCAGTGATGTGACGCGAGCGGTGAGAGCTCCGAATGCCTTTGTACCTTCACCGTTAAATGTCAGTGAGACTGTCCAAACATTTCCTGCCTGTGTATCGATACCTGCAGCTGCCTTTGACACTTGGCGACCAAGTACTTCAGCGGGAGCCAATACGAACTTACTTGTACCTGTGCGATCACAGGCAACGATTGTGTCAGTCGGTGCATCTGCACCTGTGCCCTGCAAATTTTCAACGTTGGTGCAGTCGAGAGCGGCAAACTTTGCATTGAGATCAGCAGAAATACCTGAGACTGGAGTTGCTGCATCTGTACCAGTTCCTGCAGTTCCTGCAGCTGTAGCAAGTACCTGACGGAATCGAAGCTCTGCAGTCTGTCCGACGAGATCGACCACACGTCGACCTGAATCACCTGGAACAGAGATAACGATCTGACGGTTTGCACCGCTGCCCTGCGCTGTTACCTCTGACTCAGCAACACCGAGTGAATTAACGCGCTGACGAATAATGGAGACCGCCTGATCAATCGCCTCTGATGTGACCTTATTAGAGTCATTGGAGGCGCGAGGTTGAAGCGTGACGCTTGTTCCTCCGCGGAGATCGAGACCGAGACGCACTGAAGTGGCGCCTTGAAGTAGAGCTGTCGCAGTCAGGCCAACAAGGATGAGGGCCAGGATTGCCAAGGCGCGCGCTGGGCGCCCTGAGCTCTTCGCTGATTTTGTAGGTGTGGACATAAGGGCAGAGTCTAGGTGCTACTCAGCCGAGGTGTCGAAAAGCGTCGCCAGAGATGCAGGTGGTGTTCGTCCCACATGGGCATATCCAGCGGGAGTAGCTACTCGGCCACGTGGAGTTCGAGCCATCAGGCCATTTCTCACTAAGAATGGCTCTGCCACTGCCTCAACTGTCTCAACTTCTTCCCCTACAGCAATTGCCAGAGTCGACAGACCTACAGGTCCGCCATTGAATCGATCGATGAGGGCGAGAAGGACGGATCGATCGAGACGATCGAGGCCTTTCTCATCCACTTCATAGATGGTCAACGCTTTGAGGGCGTGATCCAGGGTGAGCTGGCCCGAGCCATTTACCTGTGCAAGGTCACGGACTCGGCGAAGGAGCCGGTTGGCGATGCGGGGCGTACCACGAGAACGTCCGGCAATTTCGGCGACTGCGGCTCCATCAATGGTGACACCTAAGAGTTGAGCGCTGCGAGAGATGACTTTCTCTAACTCTTCGCTCTCGTAGTAATCGAGATGAGCAGTAAATCCAAAACGATCGCGTAACGGTGAAGGTAATAACCCTGCGCGAGTAGTTGCGCCAACCAAGGTGAAGTGAGGAAGTTGCAATGGAATCGAAGTTGCACCAGGTCCCTTGCCAACAATGACATCTACTCGGAAATCTTCCATCGCCATGTAGAGCAGTTCCTCTGCAGGTCGTGACAATCTATGAATCTCATCAAGGAAGAGAATTTCACCTTCGACGAGCGAGGAGAGAATCGCCGCAAGGTCTCCGGCATGCGTAATTGCAGGGCCACTCGAGATACGGATAGGCGCACCCATCTCGCCGGCAAGGATCATCGCAAGTGTTGTCTTGCCAAGACCGGGAGGGCCAGAGAGAAGAATGTGATCAGCTGATGCACCTCGGCTCTTAGCTGCAGATAGAAGTACATCGAGTTGTTCGCGAACACGATGCTGACCTACAAATTCATCGAGTGATTTTGGTCGAAGTGCGAGCTCTGCAGTTGATTCTTCAGAGGTGGAAAGTTCTGGGTTCACAATTCTCTCGTTCATCGCTTACCGCTCTGTAGGGTTAACTTGAGGAGCTCTGCAACATCGAGTGATGAAGGATCTGTGCCGTTCTCTGCTAAGTGAGCAAGGGTTGCGTTGATTGCAACATCTGATTCTTTTGATGAGAAACCTAAACCTGTAAGAGCTGCCAATAACTGGTCACGTACCGCGGAGTGAGATGAAATCTGTGGAGCGCTACTTGATGAGACGAGTTTGCCTTTGAGCTCCAATATAAGGCGCTGCGCACCTTTCTTGCCGATACCAGGAACTTTCTCGATCGCACCGATATCTTCAGAGGCAATCGCTTGAGCCAATCCATCAGGTGTCATGGCACCTGTAATAGCTAACGCGACCTTTGGACCGATTCCAGAGACTGTCTGAAGAACTTCATAAATGTCGCGATCTTTCGAATCTAAGAATCCGAAGAGAGTCATTGAATCCTCACGAACAACAAGGGTTGTTGAGAGAGTAATTGCAGATCCCATTGTGATCTGAGCAGATGTGCGAGGAGTTATGGAGATGAGATATCCGACTCCCCCGACCTCCAGTACAACTTTCTCTGTGGTGAGATGGCGAACTGTTCCGGTGAGTTGAGAAATCATGATGACCTCAGTTTAGCAAGGCGCTCTTTCTCTGCCTTTACTGCAGATGCAAGACGCGACGTTCCTTCTCCGCGCCAGGCATGAGTGATTGCAAGAGCCAATGAATCCGTTGCATCGACTGGCTTAGGAATCGTTTCGAGATTGAGAATTCGCTTGACCATCTCAGCAACCTGAACTTTTCCGGCGCGTCCAGAACCTGTTACTGCCGCCTTCACCTCTGATGGGGTGTGCATCGCAACTGGAATTCCTCGACGAGCTGCAATCAGGAGAGCGATACCTGCCGCTTGACCGGTGCCCATCACGGTACGAACATTGTGTTGAGCAAAGACTCGTTCGACTGCAACGACATCTGGTGACGTGCGTTCGATCCACTTTTCGATCTCACGTTCAATACCGAGTAGGCGTTCTTCAAGTGGCGCGTCGACAGGGGTAAGAATTACTCCAACATCAAGGAGTGAAAGTTCGCGAACGCTCTTCTGGGTAATGACGCCAACACCGCAGCGCGTCAAACCAGGGTCGATGCCCATAATTATTTTCGCCGCCATATATCAAAGCCTAGGGGCGAAGTGAGAGAAACCTTATGAAAGGCTCGCCATTACCTCATCGGATACATCGAAGTTTGCAAAGACGTTCTGCACGTCATCAAGCTCTTCAATTGCATCGATAAGTTCAAAGACCTTCTTCGCTCCATCTGCATCAAGTGGAATGCTCATAGATGGAAGGAATGATGAATCAGCAGATTCGTAATCAATGCCGGCGCCTTGTAGCGCTGTTCGGGCCGCAACGAGATCTGATGCCTCACATACAACTTCAAAGGATTCTCCGAGATCGTTAACCTCTTCTACGCCAGCTTCTAGAGCTGCTTCAAGGATTGAATCCTCTGTTACTCCATCAACCTTATTGACGATGATGACGCCTTTTCGGTTGAAGAGATAAGAAACCGAACCGGGATCTGCCATCGTGCCACCATTTCGAGTAACGGCAACGCGAACTTCAGATGCCGCGCGGTTACGGTTATCAGAGAGACATTCGATCATGATTGCAACGCCGTTAGGTCCATAACCCTCATACATGATTGTCTGCCAATCAGCGCCGCCAGATTCAAGTCCAGCTCCACGTTTTACCGCACGATCAATATTGTCGGCCGGCATTGAGTTCTTCTTCGCCTTCGCGATTGCATCAAAGAGAGTTGGATTGCCATCAATATCAGGACCACCATTACGAGAAGCAACTTCAATTGCCTTAATCAGTTTTGCGAAGTTCTTCGCACGACGGCTATCGATAACAGCCTTCTTATGCTTGGTAGTTGCCCACTTGGAATGGCCTGACATGGTTCACCTCTACTTGTGTATTACGAAAATTGATGGGGAAAGAGTACCGGCTAGCGGCAAATCTCATCAAAAAAGTACTGGTGTATCGAGAGATCTCCTGTGAGTTCAGGATGAAAACTCGTTGCAAGGAGCGAGCCTTGCCGCACCGCGACCGGATGGCCAGCCGCTTCGGAGAGAACTTGAACGCCGCTACCAACGGATTCAACCCAAGGAGCGCGAATAAATACTCCATTAACTTGCTTGGAATTAAATGTAATCTCACCTTCAAAGGATTCAACCTGACGACCAAAGGCGTTACGACGAACCGTCATATCGATTCCGCCGAAAGTCTCTTGACCCTGTGCTCCATCGATGATGCGGTCTGCAAGCAGAATCATTCCGGCACAGGAACCGTAGACAGGTAAGCCCTCTTTTATTCGCTTGCGAATCGGTTGAAATAGATCATAACTCTTTGCAAGGAGTGCGATGGTTGTTGACTCGCCTCCAGGCAAGATCAGTCCATCTACCTCATTAAGTTCAGATTCGCGACGAATCGCAGATGCTGTATGTCCTGCCAAAGTTGCCGCAGCAATATGTTCACGGAAATCACCTTGTAGGGCAAGTACACCTATCTTCATTATTGAAGGAGGTTACCAACCGCGTTCAGCAAGGCGGTGCGGTGCAGGAATATCAGAGACGTTGATTCCCACCATTGCATCACCTAAGCCGCGAGAAACTTCTGCAAGGACCTTTGGGTCATCAAAGAATGTTGTGGCTTTAACGCACGCTGCTGCACGTTGTGCAGGATTTCCTGACTTAAAGATTCCTGAACCGATAAATACGCCATCGGCGCCCATCTGCATCATCAGTGCTGCATCTGCAGGAGTCGCGATTCCACCTGCAGTAAAGAGAACTACTGGAAGCTTTCCTGTTTCGGCAACTTCCTTAACAAGAGCATAAGGTGCCTGCATCTCCTTAGCCGCAACATAGAGCTCATCTTCACGCATTGCAGTGAGTCGACGAATCTCGCCACCGATCTTGCGCATATGAGTCATTGCATTTGAAACATCTCCTGTGCCAGCTTCACCCTTTGAGCGAATCATTGCTGCACCTTCATTGATACGGCGAAGCGCTTCGCCAAGATTTGTTGCACCGCATACAAAGGGAACTGTGAACTTCCACTTATCTACATGGTTCTCGTAATCGGTTGGTGTAAGAACTTCTGACTCATCGATGTAATCGACGCCGAGACTCTGAATGATCTGAGCTTCTACGAAATGGCCGATACGAACCTTCGCCATTACAGGAATGGAGACTGCTGCTTGAATCTTCTCAATCATGTCAGGATCTGACATACGAGCAACTCCGCCTTGTGCGCGAATATCTGCAGGAACGCGCTCGAGCGCCATCACAGCACATGCGCCGGCATCTTCAGCGATCTTGGCCTGCTCTGCATTGACGACATCCATGATGACGCCGCCCTTGAGCATCTCTGCCATACCGCGCTTGACGCGTGCCGTACCTGTTGCTTCAGACATTTACATGACCCCTTTTAGAGATATAGCGAAGAGACGCTAGTTCAGGTGTAAAAGTCTACTTGCTCGCTGAAGTTGTCGCATCTTGCACATTTACCGGCGTAAATAGCGGCTCTTTTGAAGTGAGTGCGAACCAGATCTGCCCCTTTTCAAAGGCAAGTTCCTTGCCAGATAGGTCTGTGAAAGAGGTTCCGGACTCTGCACTACTGCGCTTCCAAATACCTTCAACGTAACTTCCATTTCGAAGGAGATAGCACTTTCCCTCACCGACAGTTGCAGAGAATGGAGTCACTCCCCCAACTTTGTCGTGATAGATCGAATCGGTGATTGAAACTATTTGGATCACAAGGGTCTTAGGCCCTAAAACGTAACCGGTGTCATCAGTATCAAGATTTCCATTGTGCGTGAGGAGCCAGCGATCCTCGTCGCTAGACCATGTTGCGTCATAGCTACTTGCTGGCCAAGAGATGTGGACCTTTGAAATCTCCGAGCTTTGTTCTGATGCATCTCCGAAGTTCCAGCCCATCTTTGAAGAGGTAGCGAAAGTCATTCCGCGGGATTTCGCCTCTGCCAAAAGTTCGGGCACTTTAACCATCATCGCGTAAGGTGCGATTCGAGAAGGATCATTTGCGTAATATCTCGACCCGAATTTATTGGCACCTACATCGTAGAGATTTGCTGATGCAATAACAGGAAGCATTAATCTTTGAGCACCGCTATATGCGAAACCAACTTTCCCATATTGAGCCAAGAGTTCGATATCTGAAATTCGCGCTGAACGTACCGGACCAACATTTGGAGGCATCTTTGAAGAGAAGATAGCGGCCAAGCGAGTGAGACCACCTTCTACCTGTTCAATATAAACAACATCTGCATCACGTAGCCCTACTTGCGGGTGGGCATAAGTGGTGTCATCAAGTTTTACAACGAGAACTTCTCCATCGCTGCCTGATAAACCAGTCAAGGAAGAGGTTGGACCAGAAGCCAGAAAAGGAATAGGCAGTGAAAAATTAGGTAGAAATGAGAGCGCAGCCAAAGTTACGATCGCAAGAGAGGAAATCGCAAGGAAGAGAGCAGAGCTCTTCTTAAAGAACATCTGCTTCAAATTCATAAGTCACCGGTAGAGGTGCACGACCTGCAAGCCTAAAAGTTCGAATAACCCACCTCGACCGAATCAATTGAGTTCGGTTAACCGATTCAACGTGGAGCGAGACTGCAACTTTAATCTTTTCATTGAGATCGCCAAGTTCTCGCATCAACTCTTGCTCAATATCGCCAGCACTTGTGAGCGATGTTTCCAGCAAGATACCTAGCGCCCCAGATAGACCGGTCTCAGCCTGAGATCTATCTTTGACACTTGCTTCGCGCGCCTGGTGAGCAGCAAATGTAAGTAAGAGACTTGAAGCAGGATCAGCAATATCTGATCGAGCTATCTCAATTGCAATTGCTGCACGTCGTTGCAGCAAACTATCGAGATTTGCCCAACTTGTCTCTACTCGGTGATGAAGTCGATCAAGTCTTGTCGCCAAAAAGGATAAGTACCAGGCGAAGAGAGCTATAAGGAAGAGAATGAGCAGGGATTTGAAATTCATATCTATTTTCCTAAGAACTTATTCCAGCCGCGGCTCTCAGATGAGAGAGCAACCTTACCTAAACCAACCATTGCCATTTCATACACATCGTAGATACGTTCAGCGACGACATCCCAATCAAAACTTTGGGCATACGACTTACCCGCAGTACGAAGTGAATCCCTCTTCTCATCATTCTTCAAAATATCGATGACAGTCCTCGCAAGCGAATGAGAATCTTCAGATATAAAGAGTGAACCGTACTTTCCATCACCTAAAAGAGCTTGGAAAGCAGGAATGTCACTTGCAACCACGGCAGCTCCACCAGCGAGAGCCTCTGCAAGGATGATTCCGAAAGATTCTCCGCCGGTATTGGGTGCAACATAGAGTCCTACCGAGTGCAGGAAGTCAGCTTTCTCTTCTTCAGTGATGCGACCTAAGAAGGTAAAACACTTTCTAAATTCTTCAGGGACTTCCTTGAGGAATTCTGAGGAATCTCCAGGTCCGGCAACAATGACGCGAAGATCGGGAATTGACTTCGTAATTTCACCCAGTGCTGAAACGAGCACCGCTAAACCTTTTCGAGGTTCGGAAAATCGACCAATAAATCCAATCGTATTTCCAGACCACTCTGGCTTTAACTTTCCATCTGCTAAACGCTTTGCATAAATTCCGTTGGGAACAACAATTGCATCGGTCTCAAGGTGCTCAGTCAGTGTTGATCTCGCTGCCTCGCTGACAGCGATACGTGCAGTCAGCTTCTCGATAACCGGTTCAAGTATTGGACCAATTGCAAAGATGGCTTTCTGTCTCTTTGCAGAAGCGTGGAAGGTGCCGACCATTGGCCCTTCTGCGGCAAAACATGCAAGGAGCGAAATTGATGGAATAGCTGGCTCATGGAGATGGAGAAGATCAAACTCACCTTGCGAGATCCATTGACGCACACGAGCAAATGCAATTGGTCCAAAGAGAATACGAGCGACCGCTCCGTTATAGGGAATCGAAATAGGCTTACCGGCACTCACTACATATTCGGGAAGATTTTCTTCATCAGAGGTGGGTGCTAGAACCGAAACATGGTGGCCCTGAGAGATGAGATAGGTAGCAAGGTCTGCAATATGAGCCTGTACTCCCCCGGGCGTATCCCAACCGTAGGGACAGACGATTCCGATCCTCTTCTTCTCAAAAGTCATTAGTAAATTCCTTCTTCAACCCAGATTCGTTGCAACATATGCCAATCTTCAGGGCGTTCGCTAATCCCGATTTCAAATGTGCTCGCAATATTTTGAACTGTAGCAGCGATTCGCTCCTCCTCGCTGCCATTGGCCGGAACGTTGATTGAGTGGAAATCGATATGGATTCCAAGCTTTGTGTAACTCACGTGAGCCACAACAAGTGGAAGCCCTTCCTTAATTGCAAGAACTGCCGGGCCAGCAGGCATCTTTGCAGTTCGACCGAAGAAAGAGACTGGGATTCCAGATGAAGAAAGGTCTCTATCCGCAACAAGGGCAATGAGTCGCTTCTCGCGAGCTCGCTTAATGAGAGTTACAAATGCGCGCGAATCTAGACCAAGAACTTCAAAGCCCATCTCTTCTCGATAAGTTAAGAATTTGCGAAATAGCTTCTCCGGCTTTAAGACTTCTGCAACCGTTACCAATGGAAATGCTTCTTGGCAGAAATATGCACCAGCGTGATCCCAGTTTCCGGAGTGTGGAAGAGCAACAATCACTCCTCGTCCCTCATTCATTGGATCGCGCAACAAGTGATCGTTATTGGTAGTTACAGTTGATTGAATTCGTTCTGAAGACCAGCGATGAATTCTGAAGGTATCGCACCAATAGCGCATATAACTTTCGAGTCCTGCGATTACTAAGCTCTCAATCTCTTCGTGCGACAGCTCTGGCCTTATCAATGCGTAATTTGTACGCAGACGTCGAACGCTCTTGCCATTCTTCTTGTAGAGATAGGAAGAAATTCGGTAAAAGATTCGGTAGGCGCTCTTCTCGGGGAGCAGTCCAACGATCTTCCACCCGAGCAGGTATGCAAGATAGGAAATCTGAGCAACCATCTAGATGAGACCTTTTCTCACAACCACGATTCGCTGAATGACGGTGACTACTCCAAGGGCGAGAAGTAGCCACATTGAGATTGAGAGTGCATATGGAAGACCAAGACCATCTAGCCCAATTCCAGTCAGAGCGAGGATGATTCGTTCAGTTCGTTCGGCGATCCCTACTGTGCACGCTATTCCAAAGCTCTCGGCCTTTGCACGAATATAAGGAACTAGAAATCCAATAACAATTGAAGAGATCACCACTGGATAAATGGCAATATCTTCCAGAATGCAATAAATGGCGACGCCGCCCAAAATTGCAGAGTCAGTAAGTCGATCGCAGGTTGAATCGAGGAATCCTCCCCATGCGCTGGCTCCTCGTTCAGAGAGCCGCGCAATTGCGCCGTCAAAGAGATCGCTGAGCGCAAAGAAGGATATGAAGAGCGTTCCGATGAAGAGATCGCCTCGCGGGTAGAAGTAGAGAGCCGCGATTATTGTGCCCGCCGTACCAATGAGGGTGACAGCGTTGGGAGTGATCTTGGCGCGAATCGCAAGACGCGCGATGGGCTCAATCACACGATTGACTGCGGGTTTAAATGCGGAGCTCACCATGGCCTCATCGTAGAGTTATCTCCATGAGTTCAACTAGCCACGACGCTATGAAATCGATCAAAATCTATGGCCATGTCAGCGCTACCCCAGAACAATTTGCGCAAATTTTCGCTGGCGTGGTCGCAAGTGAAGTAGATCCAGAGTGCGATGCCGCGATTTTTCTCATCAACCCATCCGCCGGAATTGATAACCCAACAATCGAGGCTTGGCGAGGTTTCGAAGAATTTCAGACCCCGAGAATGGTGCTTGTGACAGTCCTTGATGGAATGGAGATGGATTTTGACGATGCAGTATTAGTTGCAAATCGCGTCTTTGATCCACTGGTAACTCCATACCTTGTACTCCACGGAGAATCAGGTTCGCCGATAGGCACAATCTCGCTTACCGATCTCACGACTCGTGATTATTCAACCAACCCACCAATTATTGGTGAGAGCGATTCTGAGCTACAAGAGTTGGTAAAAGATTTTCAAGAAGAGTATCTAGAACAGATGGTCGAGATGGAAGATGGGGCGTTTGCCGCTGGCATTCTCTTTCCAGCTATTCCCGTTAATCCTGTTAATGGAATGGGCTTAGATATTGCTCGAGAATATCTAGAGCAATTACCAAGCAGCAGATAGTTCGTCGCGAGTCTGCGTCAATAATTGAGGTAGCACCTTTGTCTTACCGATTATTGGCATGAAATTTGCATCACCTGACCACCGTGGAACAACATGTTGATGAATGTGTGCGGCTACTCCGGCGCCAGAGATTGCCCCTTGATTCATTCCGAGGTTAAAGCCCTCTGCATTTGAAACTTTGCGAACAGTCTCCATCGCATGCGCTGTCATGTCAGTGATCTCATGGCGTTCTTCAATTGTGAGGTCGGTCAGATCTGCGACGTGGCGATAAGCGCAGACCAAGAGATGGCCAGGGTTATATGGATAGAGGTTCATCACGACATATGCATGAACGCCTCGAGCAACTACTAGGCCTTCACTATCGCTGAGGGTTGGAATATGACAGAAAGGACATTGCACATCGTTGCCATCAAGCGGACGGTTCTCACCACGTAGATAGTCAAGGCGATGTGGTGCCCAGAGTCGATGCCAACCATCTGGCATTCCAGCTCCGCCAAGAATCTGCTCAGTCATTGCTAGTTCTGAACCCGATCTGCAACAACTTGTGAAATCTCCTTGATTGCATCTGCGATTGGCACACCGTTCTTCTGGTCACCATTGCGGTAACGGAAAGAAACTGCGCCTGCCTTCATATCTTCTTCGCCGGCAATCAACATAAATGGAATTTTCTGTAATTGCGCATTACGAATCTTCTTCTGGAAACGGTCATCCGATGCATCAATATCTGCGCGAATTCCCGCCTTCTTGAGTTGAGCCACAACGTCGAACATGTAGTCAGAGAAAGTATCTGCGACTGGAATCGCAATTGCCTGCACAGGAGCAAGCCATGCAGGGAAGGCTCCTGAATAGTGTTCAGTGAGAACGCCGAAGAAACGCTCAATCGAACCGAAAAGAGCTCGGTGAATCATGACGGGACGCTGACGTGTTCCATCTGATGCTGCGTACTCAAGTTCAAAACGTTGCGGAAGTTGGAAGTCAACTTGAATCGTAGACATCTGCCATGTTCGACCGATTGCATCTTTCGCTTGAACTGAAATCTTTGGTCCGTAGAAAGCAGCTCCACCTTCGTCGAGAACGAGCTCGAGATTCTGAGCAAGTGCTGCCTTACGAAGTGCTTCTGTTGCCTCTTCCCAATCAGAATCCTCTCCAACGGATTTCTCTGGATTGCGAGTAGAAAGTTCGAGGTAGAAATCTTCTAGACCGTAATCACGCAGAAGATTGAGAACGAATGTAAGAAGTGAATCGAGCTCATCTGGCATCTGCTCTTTGGTGCAGTAGATGTGTGCATCATCTTGAGTGAAGCCACGTGCACGGGTAATGCCGTGGAGAACGCCGGACTTTTCGTAACGATAGACAGTTCCAAATTCAAAGAGTCGCAATGGAAGTTCGCGATATGAACGTCCACGTGCCTGGAAGATCAAGTTATGGAAAGGGCAGTTCATTGGTTTCATGTAGTACTGCTGCCCGGGACGTTTGATGGTTCCATCTTCATGAAGCTCTTCATCCATGATCATTGGTGGATACATACCTTCTGAGTACCAATCAAGGTGACCAGATTTCTGGAAGAGCGCTGCCTTAGTTAAGTGAGGTGAATAAACAAATTCATAACCCTCATCTTCATGGCGCTTGCGAGAATAGTCCTCCATCGCGCGACGGATGATTCCGCCCTTAGGGTGAAAGACCGCTAAGCCAGAACCAATTTCCTCAGGGAATGAGAAGAGATCAAGTTCTTGACCAAGGCGACGATGGTCGCGCTTCTCTGCCTCTGCAAGAAGTTCTAGGTATGCGTTGAGCTCATCCTGTGAGGGCCACGCTGTTCCGTAGATGCGCTGCAACATTGGATTCTTTTCAGAGCCGCGCCAATAAGCGCCAGCGCTACGCATCAATTTAAATGCAGGGATATGTTTTGTTGAAGGAAGGTGTGGTCCGCGACAAAGATCTGACCAGACTGGTTGCCCATCGCGACCGAGGTTGTCATAAATGGTGAGTTCTCCCCCACCTACTTCAACGCTAGCTTCATCTCCTGCAGGACCTTTCAGCCCAATGAGTTCACACTTATATGGTTCGTGCGCAAGTTCCTTGAGCGCATCAGCTTCAGTTATGACCCGACGCTTGAAGCGCTGGCCTTCCTTAACAATCTTGCGCATTGCACTTTCGATCTTCTCGAGATCATCAGGATTAAATGGCTCTTGTGGATCGAAATCGTAATAAAAGCCATCCGTAATTGGTGGGCCGATACCGAGGCGAGTTTGTGAGAAGACTTGTTGCACCGCTTGTGCCATAACGTGTGCAGTTGAGTGACGAAGAACCGCAAGCCCCTCAGGTGATGAGATGGAGACGCCTTCAACGACATCGCCCTCTGCAAGGTCCGACCAGAGATCACGGAGTACACCGTTGATTTTGCAAACAACGATCTCCTTATTCTCAGCGAAGATATGGGTTGGCTTCTGGTCGACTTCAACCTTACGTGGCTGACCCTCGACGATAATCGCGATTTCGGACATATGCCTAGACTACCGAAAAGTACTGAACCTTTTCCCGCATTTGAGCGACGAAGGCCTGTGATGCCTCGCCACATGCCAGTCGCATCTCGCCTATCTGCTCAACAGGCTGAGCAATCTTGAGGCTACTCAGGAGAACGACTTCATCGGCCTGCGGAACCTCAGTGATATGAATATTGCGCACTTGAACACCACACTTTTCAATCGCAAGTGATCTCATTGTGCCGGGCAAAATTCCGGCCGAGATAGGCGGCGTGACCCATGAATCACCGAATAGAAATGCGAGATTGGAGAGTCCGGTCTCTGTCACATTATTAGCGCTATTGAAAATCATTGCATCATCGAAGCCATGTGCTCTTGCTTCATCGACCACTTCATAATGTGAGTCATAAGGAAACGTTTTAAATTGCTCGCCAATGGCCTTTGTAGTGTGTGGTGAAAAGGTGAGGAATCCGCCTTCAACTAGCTCTTCATAAGGATCATGAGTAATTACCATTGAATTTTGAGTGAAGCAGATGCGAAGTCGACCAAGTGGGAAAGGATTTTGAGCAAGAACTTTGCTTACTTCGGTACGAATCGATTCTTCTCCAAGCATCTTTATTCCTGTTGCAGCTGCTGCCGTAAGTGCGCGTCGCATGTGGCGCGTGGATTCAGCAACCTTTCCATCTTGAGTTCTCAGAGTTTCAAAGAAGCCTTCGCCTTCTGGAAATGGTCTACGTGCTGGATGGATCACAGTTCGCCACCCGCAATAGAAATTAAGTGTCGAGCTTTTAGTTGCGTCTCTTCCCACTCTGATTGTGGATCGCTCTCCCAGGTAATTCCCGCACCTGTTCCATAACGTAAATACTTATCGCCAGTAGTCCAGAAGGTGCGAATTGCAACTGCTAACTCTGCGCGATCACCGTGAATCCAGCCAAGTGCGCCACAGTATGGACCTCGCGCACCTTCATGTTCGGCGATAGTCGCAACTGCAGATGATTTAGGCGCACCAGATACCGACCCGGGTGGAAGGAGGGCTGTAAATATTTCTCTCCAGGAAACCCCATCACGAAGATCGCCTTCAATATCAGAGACAAGGTGAGTAATGCCAGGGTGCTTCTCTTGTCTGAAGAGTGCGCTGACCTCAACTGACCCTGGTGTACAGATTTGAGAGATGTCATTTCGCATGAGGTCGACAATCATCAGGTTCTCGGATTTATCTTTATCTCCAAAAACTTCTTGATTCCAACGGATAGTCCCCTTGATCGGTGAAGTAATAATTCGTTTGCCGTTTCGCGAGAGAAATCTTTCAGGAGAAGCGGAAGCAATTTCAAAGCCAGGAATCTTAAGGAAGGATGCAAAGGGTGCGGGGTGTGCACCAAGAATTGCAGCAAAGAGTGATTCCAATTTCTGCGGCTTCTCACCTAGGAAATGTGAGAGTTCACGACAGGCATTGACTTGATACACACCGCCTGCAGCGATTGATTCACGAATTTCATGGATGTAGCCGATGTAATCAATCATCTCCTGGCTGGATTTCCATGGCCGCTCTAGCCGGCGCCATGGAGCTACCGGTGGAAATGCTCTTTCAGAAACTTTCTTATAACGCGCAAAGTGAAAGCCACCCTCAAAGGTCGCCATTACTGCCCAGAAATTTCCATCATCTAAACGAGATGGGTCATCGCACACCTCAGCTAATCGAGTGGCATGGAGCCCGCCCATCCAGAATTGATGGCCCTGACCGATAAACATGAGGCAAGGCTAGGGCTACTCGTGGAAGAAAAAGGCGCTTTGGCACTTCGGGCTTACCTGCGCTAGATTTGCGCCCGCAATACGCGGACGTAGCGCAGCTGGTAGCGCGGAACCTTGCCAAGGTTCAGGTCGCGGGTTCGAACCCCGTCGTCCGCTCGGATTGAAAAGTCACTTCTTCTTGAGGTGGCTTTTTATCTATGGTGGAATGGCCGAGAGGCGAGGCAAGGGACTGCAAATCCCTCTACACGGGTTCAAATCCCGTTTCCACCTCCATTGATTGACATTGTTTCAACGAGGAAACGGAATACTCTGATGCCTATGACACAGGAATACCTCGAAGGTCCAGAGCGCCCATGGGGTCGTTATCAAGTTCTCGCTGATACTCCAACTTACAAGGTCAAGACAATCTGGGTTGAACCAGGACACCGTCTCTCATTGCAGCGCCACCAAAAGCGCGAAGAGCATTGGTACATCGTCTCCGGATTAGCTGATGTTGTTCTCGGCGATAAGGAATTCAAAGCTTCCGCTGGAGATTCAGTTGAGGTCGCAATCGGCGAACAGCACCGAATCGGTAACTCAGGCTCTGAGGTAATGATCTTTATCGAGGTACAGCGCGGAACGTACTTTGGCGAAGATGATATTGAGCGTATTGAGGATGATTACGCTCGTTAGTCAGCGCTAGATTTCTTGCGTTACACTAACGCCACGGCTTCACCACAACTTAATAAGACCCGGACGATTGGCTCAGCGGTAGAGCACCACATTGACATTGTGGGGGTCACTGGTTCGATCCCAGTATCGTCCACTTAGAAAATCTTGAACTTTTCGTGAGCTTAATTCCTGGTTCCAAACTTACGTCTGCATTTTAATTTCACCATGCAACAATCCAGAGGTTCTTCATGAGGCCTATATACACATTTCAGGCGAAAGCTTTCAAGCGCACCGCTCTTGTAGTTCCCTCGTATAGAGGTGCACTCAGGTCAACGATAAGGAGAGCTTCCTATCGATTGCAGGCGAAGAAATTTGAAGAAATTTTGCAAGTCTCGGAGTCGCCTAATTTGCGATGTGTTGACTGTGGCTGGAAATACAACCTGGATAGAACTTCCAAATGCCCCATCTGTTCATCGGATAGATCCCGGTTATTCCTCAATGATGATCCCTTCATGAATCCCGGGTACTGGGCCTTCGCACTTCTCATGACTTTTGCAATTCTCAGAACAATGTTCTGGATTCTGAACTTATGACCCTTGTCATAGAAGTAGGCGCAAAATGTGGATTTATCTGCGCCTCGCGCAATTACTACTCGCGAGTTATCCCCTCCATGCACTTAGGTTTACTCCATGACAACAGTTGCCCTTCCAACCATCATTCAAGGTGGCATGGGTATTGCTGTCTCTTCAAACCAGCTCGCCAAAGAGGTTGCTAAATCAGGAAACCTCGGCGTCATCTCGGGTACGGCTATTGATTCAGTTGTATCTCGCCGTCTCCAAGATGGCGATCTAGATGGATCTATCCGTCGCGCAATGTCGCACTTTCCAAATCAAGATGTCATTAAGGGCGTCATGGATCGCTACTTCATTGATGGCGGTCGCGATCAGTCAAAGCCTTACATCGATGTTCCTAAGTTAACTTTAAAACCTGTTCAGCATGCAGTGGATCTATTGGTCGTTGCATCTTTCGTAGAGGTCTGGCTCGCCAAAGAAGGCCACGAGGGCCTGATCGGCATGAACCTTCTTGAGAAGATTCAGATGTGTATACCTGCTCAACTCTTTGGTGCGATGCTCGCAGATGTTGATTACATTCTTATCGGTGCGGGCATTCCCGCACAGATTCCAAATCTTCTCAATCAACTTGCGCTAGGTAAGCCTGTTTCAATGACAGTCGATGTTGCAGAATCAACGATGAAACACTTCATCTCTTTTGATCCGGGTTGTATTGAAGGACTTTCTTTCCCAATCAAGCGCCCACAGTTCTTGGCAATCGTCTCATCACATGCGCTTGTCGCATACTTGAATAAAGATGAGATCACCAAGCCTGACGGGTATGTCATTGAAGGCCATACTGCTGGTGGACATAACGCTCCCCCACGTAATAAAAAGTCGAAGGATGAAGAAGGCAATCCGATATACACCGAGCAAGACGAAGCAGATCTTGTAAAGGTAAAGAATTCAGGATCTCCTTTCTGGCTCGCGGGTGGCTTTGCTACACCTGAGAAGGTTCAAGAAGCGTTAGCTGCAGGAGCACAAGGCGTCCAGGTTGGTTCGCTATTTGCCCTCGCTGATGAATCCGGTTTTACACCAGAGCTCAAGCAGGAAGTGATTGATGCACTCACTGCAGAAGAGCTTTCGGTCAAGACTGATGGAAGTGCTTCACCTACAGGTTTCCCATTTAAGGTCGCAGTCCTTCCAAAATCACTTTCAGATGATGATGCATATGAAGCGCGCAATCGCATCTGCGATCTCGGATACTTGCGTACTCCCTTCGAACGTGAGAACGGTGGAGTTGGTTACCGCTGTCCTTCGGAACCACTGAAGACATATGAGTTCAAGAAGGGCAATGTCGAGGAGGCACAACATTCACAATGTCTCTGCAATGCACTGATGTCGAATATCGGTCTTGGCCAACTGCGCCCCGATGGCCGCAGAGAGCTCCCGCTCATTACCTTGGGATCAGATCTATCTGGACCAGATTATTTAGCGAAGAAGCATCCGCAAGGTTGGAAGGCGCTCGACGTTATTAACTACCTACTCGGTAAGTAACTTCTTCAGCTCTGCTAATTCGCTCTGAACCGCTGGGGCGATATCCCAAGGCTTATGCAATTCATCTCCACTCCATCGCGGAATTACATGCATATGTGCATGAAAGACGGTCTGCCACCCTGCTTCGCGATTCATCTGAAAAATAGTTGTACCCTCAGATGCGAGCTTGCTCAATAGTAAATCTGCCACATTCTTCGCAACCGCTGCCATTCCACCATAAAGATCTGCTGGCATTGAATGAATATCTACATGATGAGATTTGGGAATAACTAGCGTGTGACCTTTGCTTGCCGGGAAAATGTCGAGGAATGCGTAATAACGATCATCCTCGTAGACCTTATGTGACGGGATATCACCGGCAACTATCGAACAGAAGATGCAGTTGTTCATGAGGATGATGCTAAACGAGAAATACGTTGACGAGCAATAGTTTGGCTTGGGGATTCGTTTCCGAGTAAGAGTTGAAGAATATTGAGAAGCGGCTTCACAATTTTCAACCAGATGCGAGATCTCTCTTTGAGGCCAAGTGCCTTGAGTACTCGCGGATCCATTGTGGAAATCGCTGCATTGCAAAGAACACGATAGAAAGGCATTGCAGCCTTTGAAAATGGTGGGTGGATGATGAAATGAACAATCCGCCTTGTTGGTTCGATTTCTCCGATTTCATTGTTGAGAAAATCATTTAACACTTCTACAAGTTCCTGATCTGATTTCGGCGCATCGAAAAGACCAAGTGGCTCTGCGCTCTTTGCCCACTCGGCTACATAACGAGTAACCGTACGATCTTCGGCTCGGCCCAATTCGCGATAAGCAGTCAGGAAAGAATCGGTAAAGGCGCAATGCACCCAGAGCAGGTGTCGAGATTGTGAAGCTTCGTAATGACGTCGCTTGCTCTGTGCGTCCTCATAGTCGCCAACGACATGGCTGTGAAGCGCATTTACTCGTCGAGCCTCCTTAGCGATTGCCTCAGTCGAACCAAATGAAGTGATTGTTAGCCAACGAGTTGTCCGCTCAAGCCTGCCCAATGGATCTGTGTCATATGCAGAGTGCTGCGAAACTCCAGCAAGAGCAGCTGGATATGCAGCTTGCATCAAAAGGGCGCGGACTCCCCCAACTAAGGTAGCGAGCGAACCGTGCACTTTCCACACATCGCTATCGGGACCGTAGAAACCGGCATCGCTACCAATCGCCATCTCGTTAGCCCATTGCGGCAAGCCCTGTGGATCGCCAGATACCGCCTTACGAAAAGCCGATGCGATCTTCTCGCCACCAAGACGTTTGAGAAGCGCGCTCACTGATTCGAACTATTGCTCTGCACGAAGATCAAGGAGTTTTCAAAGATGATCTCTTGATCGTAATCGAGCGTTGCCACGTGATAACTATTAACCAACTCGATGCGTTGTTTTGGAATTGAACCAACGCCCTTCATGATGATTTCGGTGTTGCTCACTGGAAGTGTGTGATCCTCTTTGCTGTGAAAGAGCATCAGTGGAACGGTGACATCGTGGAGGCGTTTACGGGTGTAGCTCAACATCTTTAAGAGTTGATAGACACCAACAGCTGGAAGTGAGTCGTAACCATGCTCAGTAACCCCAGGCTTTTTAATGTCGTCTCCCACAGAGTCACGCATCTTCTGGAAACGAGAGATGAGCCAAGCAAGTTGATGGGGAATGAACTTCACATGGATCATCGGATTTACTAAAACAATGCCTGCGATAGATGACGAGTATTTAATGGAGACATTGAGAGTCGTTCCTCCTCCCATTGAGAGACCAAAGATGAATGCAGTCATGCCTTGTGAGTGCATCCAATCGAGCTCTGTCTCAACTTTCGCTGGCCACTGCTCCCATTTCACCAAGTTGAGATCACCAGGCTTTGTTCCATGACCTGGAAGGAGCGGCACTGAGACCGAGTATCCGCGGCTATGGAAGTAATCCGCCCAAGGACGCATTGATATTGGAGAGCCGGTAAATCCATGGACGAAGATGATTCCTACCTTCGAGTTTGCGCCTTTTCCTAGCGCGCGAAAATCTTCCATCGAACCTGCAGGGGCATCATGAACGCTCATGCGAGAAGAGTATTGCCCGAGTAATGTCATATCAATCATCTACGCTAAATCCACTATGGACGATACGAGTTGGCAATCAACCTTTCAAGAACTTGGCACCCCGCTTCACGCCGCTCGCTTCGTTGTACTCGATCTTGAGACCAGTGGCGGCGCACCTCATCTTGGGGCTGCAATTACAGAGATTGGCGCAGTAAAGATTCAAGGTGGCGAAGTACTCGACACCTTCTCCACTCTCGTCAATCCGCGCCACCCAATTCCGTCATTCATTACAGAGCTCACTGGAATCGATGATGCACTCGTCAATGACGCCCCTCCTATCGAGGCAGTACTCCCAGATCTATTTCACTTTCTTGGGGATGATGACACTGTCTTTGTAGCGCAGAATGCGCCATTCGATCTATCGTTTCTAAAATTTGCCGCGCGTGCACATGGACATCAATGGCCCAATTTCCGTGTTCTGGATACAGCGATTCTCGCAAGACGCGCGCTTTCGCGTGAAGAAGCGCCTAACTGCAAGTTAGGAACTCTCGCTGAATTATTCGGCACCGAAGTTATGCCCAATCACCGAGCCCTTGATGATGCACAGGCAACCGTTGATGTCCTTCACGGATTATTTGAGCGCCTTGCAGGATTTGATGTCTTTACAGTTGAAGAGGCTTTGAACTTTACTGCGCCGAAGAAATCTCGGTCGACAAAGAAGCCCACTTCTCAAGAAGAGCAGTAGCTGTACCAGAATCAATTGCATCGATTGCGCGTGGCAATGATTTTTCAATTCGCTCATGGAGCGAAAGATTGAGCTCTCCATCGAATGCTGCAATAGTTACGGCGGTATTGAGAAGAACTACATCGCGTGGCGCACCACGTTCTCCAGCAAGAATGCGACGAGCGATTGCAGCATTTTCTGCGCCATCGCCACCAACAATTGCTGAAATCGGTGCATTATCTAAACCAAAATCTTTCGCATCGATGCGGTCGCTAGAAATCTCTTCACGACCGATACTCAATACAGATGTTGCACCATCGAGGGTAATCTCATCGAGGCCATCATCGCCTCTAAAGACAAAGCCATCGCAGCCCTTAGACGCCATTACCTGTGCCATCACTAAGTGAATGCGATCATCGGCAACTCCGATAGCGGCAGCCTTTGGTTTTGCGGGGTTAGCTAATGGACCGAGAAAATTAAAGACAGTTGGCACCCCGAGCTCTTTACGAGCAGGTGCTGCATTCTTCATCGCTGGGTGAAAAACAGGAGCAAAACAGAAGCCAATTCCTAGCTCTCGAACTGTGCGCTCAACGCCTACAGGCCCGAGATCGTAGGCAACACCTAGCGCGCCATAAAAGTCAGATGCTCCGGATTTCGATGAGACTGCGCGACTTCCATGCTTAACAACTCGAGCACCTGCTGCTGCAGCGACGATTGCCGCAGTCGAGGAAATATTGATGGTGTGTGCGCCATCTCCACCTGTACCTACTGTGTCAACGGCGCGCTCTGCGATATTGATGGGGGTCGCATTGCGATAGAGCTGCTCTACTAGAGCAGAGACTTCTTCTGCGGTTTCGCCCTTTGTATGAAGGGAGAGCAGAAAGCGCTTTACCGATTCGATATCAGCGGTATCTTCGAGAATCGCTTGTAAGACCGATTGAATCTCAGCCGGTTCCAGATCAAGACCAGAATCGAGGCGCCCAACAAAATCAGACCACAGCAAAGTCATCTCGATTCTGTGGCCTTCGTGGCTAGACCGTTGCGACTGCGCGAGAGCGAATGAGGTCAGCTACGGTATTTGCAAGAGTAAAAGGATCGACAGGATGGGTAACGCTCGCTTCGGCACGTGACCAAGCGGCAAGCCAAGCATCTTCCTTGCGAGCAACCAAGAGAAGTACTGGTGGGCAGCTGTAGACCTCATCCTTGAGTTGACGGGCAACGCCCATTCCGCCCTCAGGGGTCGCTTCACCATCGAGGATGAAGAGATCGATGGGATTGAGAGAGCCAGGCTTCACGGAATCGACATAGAGGCGAAGTGCATCAGCAGTGGCAAACTCACGAATCTGGTTCTCTGGCATATCTGCCGCTACTCGCCCACCGAGAGCGCTAGTGACTGCTGCGCGGGTGGTGGAGTCATCGGAGTAGAGAACGATGTTGAGTTTACGAGCTGATTCCATGGCCAAATTGTAGTCACGATAGGTGAGCCTTTTCACCTCAAATCGACCAGTAAAAAGTGGTTCTTGCCACCTCGAAAGTGGGCTTTACGAGCATAAATCGGGAATAATGCCACCCATGACCAGTACCAGCGTGAGCACTCACCACAAGATCACCCGCCCTAACTTGGTCGCGGTAGGAACAATTGTTTGGCTATCAAGCGAACTGATGTTCTTTGCTGCGCTCTTCGCGATGTATTTCACTACACGCGCAGTCCAGGGGCCGGCAGTGTGGCTCGAGTCGACAGAGATTCTTAATATCCCATTTGCAGTCATCAACACGACCGTGCTTGTCCTCTCATCAGTGACATGTCAGTTCGGTGTCTTCGCTGCAGAGCGTTACCAGCCACGTCGTTCAGGTTCACTATTAAAAATCTCTTCATGGGGAATGCGCGAGTGGTTTGCGCTGACATTCCTTATGGGTGGCTTCTTTATCGCAGGTCAGATTTACGAGTACGCATCATTGGTCACTGAAGGACTCACCCTTTCATCTAATGCATACGGTTCTGTCTTCTACCTCGCAACAGGCTTTCACGGTCTTCACGTAACTGGTGGACTCATCGCATTTCTCATTGTTCTGCTCCGCGTTGCCAAGGCTCGTCGCTTTACACAAAGCCAAGCAACAACAGCGATTGTCGTCTCGTACTACTGGCACTTCGTTGACGTTGTATGGATCGCCCTCTTCTCAGCTATCTACTTGATTAAGTAAAGGACGGAAAATAAAAGTGAAGCGTCTATCACGCCTTCGTCGCCATCGTGCGGCTGGACCAATTCTCTTGGTCTTCGCTCTCTTCACCATCGGCACTACCTTTCAAGTAGCAAGCGCTGTCAATAACACGACAACTACTGCCGCGGATCGTTCTACAACTATCGAAGAAGGTAAGCAGCTCTTCCTTAAGGGATGTTCTTCATGCCATGGCCTCAACGCTGAAGGTGGCGCTATTGCACCATCATTGATCGGCGTTGGCGCGGCATCAGTTGATTTCCAGGTTGGCACAGGTCGTATGCCAATGGCCGATATGAGCACACAGGCAGTTCGCAAGAACGTTGTTTACACACCTGCTGAGATCAATGCCCTCGCTACCTATGTTGCTTCACTTGCTTCAGGCCCATCTGTTCCTGGTGATGAAGTTCTTAATTACGAGCGCGATGGATCAGTTGCCGAAGGTGGCGAACTCTTCCGCACCAACTGCGCGATGTGCCACAACTTCGCTGCACAAGGTGGAGCGCTTACACAAGGTAAGTACGCGCCAACTTTGATGGGCGTTGAACCGAAGCACATCTACGAAGCGATGATCACTGGCCCACAGTCAATGCCAGTATTTAGCGATAAGACAATTACACCTGAAGAGAAACTTTCTATCATCAAGTGGATCAAGGCTGCAGAGTCAGAGCCACAGCTTGGTGGAGCAGCACTGGGACGCGTTGGTCCTGTAACTGAAGGCCTTTTGGCATGGACACTAGGAATCGGATTGCTCATTGGTGTAGCAGTCTGGTTGGCGATGAAAGCGAGATAGTTAAATGTCTAACGAGATCGAGCAGATTAAAGATCCTGGGCTACCAGCCCACGTTCATCGTCGCGCCGACGAAGATGAGAAGTATGCAAAGAAGGCAGAGACTCAAGTAGCGATTCTCTTTATCCTCTCTGCACTTGGAACACTTCTTCTCATAGCCTCATATGTTTTTATTCCAACTGATTCATTTATCTTTATCCCAATTATGGGCGAGACAAATGCTCATCAATTATTCCTAGGCCTCGGAATGGCTATCGCACTCTTCTGTATCGGTGCCGGCGCTATCCACTGGGCAAAGACTTTGATGCCTGATCAAGAAGTTATTGCAGAGCGTCACGAGTTCCGATCAAGTGATGATGATCGTGCAGAGTTTGTAAAGACTGTTAAGGCTGGTGCAGGATCTGCAGGACTTGGACGTCGTCCATTGATTAAGCGCACACTTGGTTTGGCGCTCGGTCTTTCAGGACTTACTCCCCTACTACTTCTTCGCGACCTCGGTCCACTTCCAAAAGATGATCTCACCAAGACATCATGGAAGGCAGGCACACGCCTTGTTACAGATCCAGGTGATCGCCCAATTAAGGCATCAGATCTTGAGGTTGGCGCAGTTGCACAGACACTTCCTGAGCTTGCACCTGGTGAAGAGCGCACACTCAATAACATCGGCAAGGATGCGGTTCTCTTGATCCGTCTTCGCCCTGAAGATTTCAATCTCGATGACGAGCGTCTCTCATGGACCCACGAAGGCATCATCGCCTTCTCAAAGATCTGTTCACATATGGGTTGTGCCGTTGCGCTCTACGAGCAGCAGACGAAGCATCTCCTCTGCCCATGTCACCAATCAACATTCGACGTAACACGTGCTGCGAAGGTCATCTTCGGCCCAGCAGCACGACCACTGCCTCAGCTTGCAATCACAGTTGATGCAGAGGGATATCTCGTCGCACAAGCACCATTTAACGAACCTGTTGGACCTAGCTTCTGGGAGCGCTCATCATGACAGCACGCGAACGTATTGCAGGCAATGTAGCGGGCTACGTTGACGACCGCACAGGGGCAGCAAAGTGGATGAAGAAAAACCTCACAAAGGTCTTCCCTGATCACTGGTCCTTCCTTCTCGGCGAAATCTGCCTCTACTCATTTATTATTCTTCTTGCGTCAGGAACATTCCTTACACTCTGGTTTGATCCTTCACAGCGTGAAGTTATCTATGACGGTGGATACCAACCACTCTCTGGACTCAAGATGTCTGCAGCCTATGCATCAACGCTTAACCTCTCGTTTGAGGTTCGCGGTGGTCTCTTGATGCGCCAGATTCACCACTGGGCCGCTCTTATCTTCATGGTGGGAATCGTTGTCCACCTCCTGCGTGTTTACTTCACCGGTGCTTTCCGTAAGCCACGTGAATTCAACTGGATCATCGGCGTCGGTCTCTTGACTCTCGGAATCGTTGAAGGCTTCCTCGGATACTCACTTCCTGACGACCTTCTCTCAGGTACTGGTATCCGTATCGCTGAAGCAATCATCCAAGCTCTCCCACTAGTCGGCTCTTACATTGCATTCTTTGCATTTGGTGGAGCATTCCCAGGAGAAGCTTTCATTCCACGCATCTACACAGTGCACGTACTTCTCTTGCCAGGAATCTTCCTGGCACTGATTACCGTCCACTTGATGCTGGTCTGGTACCAGAAGCACACACAGTTCCCTGGCCCTGGTCGCACAGAGAAGAATGTCGTTGGATATCCATTGATGCCTGTCTATATGGCAAAGGCTGGCGGATTCTTCTTCATCGTCTTCGGTGTTACAGCTTTCTTGGGAGCGGTTGCGTCAATTAACCCAATCTGGCTCTATGGTCCATATACCCCTGGACAGATCTCTGCGGGCTCACAGCCTGACTGGTACATGGGCTGGCTCGATGGTCTGGTGCGTATGTCGCCGCCACTTGAGACACATGCATTTGGACATACGATCTCCTGGAATATTTTGATTCCAGGTTTAATCCTTCCAGGAATCATGTTCACACTTCTTGCTCTCTACCCATTCATTGAACAATGGGCAACGGGCGATAAGCGCGAGCACCACCTACTCGATCGTCCACGTAATGCGCCAAACCGCACAGCACTCGGTGCGATGGCACTTACATTCACTCTCGTCTCATTGATGAACGGTGGAAATGACATCATCGCTACAACATTCCACCTCACTATCAATCAGATGATGTGGTTCTCCCGTATCGGTGTTCTCGTCCTTCCTCCAATCGCCTTCGTTATTACAAAGCGCATCTGTCTCTCATTGCAGCGCGCAGATCGCGATCTCGTTCTCCATGGCCGCGAGACAGGACGTCTCGTACGACTTCCACACGGTGAGTTCGTTGAAGTTCACGAGCCAATCTCTGCTGAGAAGGCTTGGACTCTCACATCGCACGAGCAGTTGGCTCCGCTAGAACTTCCTGAGTATGACCAAGCAGGAGTTCGTCGCCCAAAGGCGCTTGCAAATAAGATTCGTAATCGAATCTCACGCGCAAATGCTGTTGCAGTTCCAAAGGCCACAGAGACAGAGCGTCGTGAACTAGAAGGACATCACTAAGCGTTTAACGCTTTTGAACTAAAGCAACCCCTGCAGCAGTCATTGCAATTCCAATGATCGCTGTGGGGGTTAGCTTTTCTCCAAAGAGAATAAAGGCTTGGATTGCAGTCGTTGGTGGAACAAGATAGAGAAGGCTCGATACACGAGCTGCACTTCCACGAGTAAGCATCCAGAGCAGCAAAAGGATCGCTATCAACGAGGTGACTACAACCGCCCACGCCATCGCAAGGGTCGATTCGAGGCTCCACTCGATTGAAGTTTTGCCGGTTACTAGTGAGAAGGCGCCGAGAACAATCGCTGCAACTAGAAATTGATAGGTAGTACCGGCCAGAAGTGGAATCGAGTGGCCTAACTTCTTCTGCAAAAGCGTTGCAGAGGTCGAACCTGAGAGCGCGCCAATAAGTAAGAGAAGAGCTATGAGGGTCATCTCCCCCGCACGCGAGAAGGCCGGTGCGAGTACGAGAACAACGCCACTAAGACCGAGGAAGAGACCAATCAGCTGAGTGCGGGTAAGGGCTTCGCCCAAGAGTCTTACAGCGATAAGAGAGACGAGAACTGGCTGAAGGCTTGTGATTACTGAAGCAATGCCAGATGGTGAACCTTGAGCTATTGCCTCCCAGACTCCCCCGAGATAAACGGCATGCAAGGCGATTCCGATTGCAAGAGAGGCTAGTAGATCTCGCCTAGTCAGTGTGAGCGATTGACCTAGCGCCTTGGTAATGATTGCCAGAATTGCACTCGCGATAAAGAGTCTGATTGAGAGAAAGTAAATGACATCAGAGCTCTTGAAGGCGTACTTGGCTACAACAAAGCCAGATGCCCAGATAATGACAAAGATCCCAGGCGCATAGCGCTCTAGGATCTTTGTCACTGAAAGGTATTACTTAGTGATGTGAAGAAGTTGTTGGAAGTGGCTTCTCATACTCAGTTACGAAGCCGATGATGCTGACGATCAACGCGGTGAGAGCGATGAGTGTGAGCCACCAACCAATAACAAGACCGAGACCCATAGCTGATGCGCTTACTGCAACAGGTAATGGCCACCATGAGTGTGGGCTATAGAAGCCGAGCTCGCCTGCATCATCTGCAATTTCACCCTCAAGGTCATCAGATGGAATATCAAATCCGATGCGCTTCTGTGTAAACCAGACATAGAAACCAACCATTGCTGCAAGACAAGAGGCAAGAATCATGCCGGTGATACCGACCGCTTCGCCACCTACGTAGTAATAGACAACTGCCATAAGAGCATAGAAGACAGCAAGACCTGTGAAGAGTTTCCAATTAGCCTTCATGAATTAGTGTCCTTCTGTCGTGATGTGTGGATGATGGAGATCGAATGCTGGACGCTCTGAACGAATACGTGGCATCGATGTGAAGTTGTGGCGTGGAGGTGGGCAGCTTGTAGCCCATTCAAGTGAAGCTCCATAACCCCAAGGATCGTCACAGTTAACGAGTGGGCTCTTACGAGTAATCCAAACGTTGATGAAGAACGGAATCATTGAGAGCGCAAGAAGGACAGATCCGACAGTCGAGATCATATTCATTCCAGTGAAGCCATCTGATGCAAGGTAATCAGCGTAACGGCGAGGGAATCCCTTGATTCCAAGCCAGTGCTGAATAAGGAAGGTTGTATGGAAACCGAAGAAGAGAGTCCAGAAGTGAATCTTTCCAAGGCGCTCATTGAGCATACGACCTGTGAACTTAGGCCACCAGAAGTAGAAACCTGCGAACATTGCAAAGACCACAGTTCCAAAGAGAACGTAGTGGAAGTGTGCCACGACGAAGTAAGTCGCAGATACTGCAAAGTCCAATGGAGGTGAGGCAAGGATGATTCCCGTCAATCCACCGAAGAGGAATGTTACGAGGAAGCCCATAACCCAGAGCATTGGTGTCTCGAAGGAGACGTGGCCACGCCACATCGTTCCGATCCAGTTGAAGAACTTCACACCGGTTGGTACACCGATGAGGAAAGTCATAAATGAGAAGAATGGCAAGAGAACCTGGCCCGTTGCAAACATGTGGTGCGCCCACACAGCAACAGAGAGCGCTGCAATAGCGATTGTTGCTGCAATCAAACCCTTGTAACCAAAGATTGGCTTACGGCTAAATACCGGCAAAATCTCTGTTGCGATTCCGAAGAATGGAAGTGCCAAGATGTAAACCTCTGGGTGTCCGAAGAACCAGAACAAGTGCTGCCACAACATCGCTCCACCATTTGCTGGATCGAAGATATGTGTTCCGAAGATTCGATCCGATTCAAGCCCTAGAAGAGCTGCCGCAAGTGGCGGGAATGCGAGAAGAATCAAGATTGATGTAAGAAGTGTGTTCCAGCTAAAGATCGACATACGGAACATCGTCATACCTGGTGCGCGCATCGTGAAGATAGTCGTAATGAAGTTAACGCCACCGAGAATTGTTCCGAGACCTGATATTGCGAGACCGATAACCCAGAGATCTCCACCAATACCTGGTGAGTAAGTTGAGTTAGCAAGTGGTGCATATGCGGTCCATCCAAATGAAGCAGCGCCGCCTGGTGAGAGGAAGCCCCCTACTGCCATCAATGAACCGAAGAAGTAGAGCCAATACGAAAGCATATTCAAACGTGGAAAGGCCACATCTGCTGCACCGATCTGAAGCGGCATGATTACATTGGCAAAACCAACGAAGAGCGATGTCGAGAACATCAACAACATGATTGTTCCGTGCATTGTGAAGATCTGGTTGTACTGCTCGTTACTCATGAACTGCATGCCTGGACGAGTGAGCTCTGCACGCAAGAAGAGCGCGAGAATTCCACCTACCAAGAACCAGGTAAATGATGTTGCGAGGTAGAGGTAACCAATGCGCTTGTGATCTGTTGAGGTAACAGTCTTAACGAACTGTGAGCCCCATGAATCCTTGCGCTCAACACCCTGACGAGGCGCTGTAACTGTTGGACGGTCTGCAAATGTAGTCATTATGCGCCTGCCTTAAATGAGTTGAGGTACTTCTGGTATTGCTCTGGAGTAACAACCTTCACCTTAAAGATCATCTGAGCGTGGTTACGACCGCAGAGAATGTTGCATCGACCTGGGAATGTTCCAAGCTTATTTGCTGTGAATTGAAGATGGTTGGTGCGATCAGGAAGGTTCTGCATTTGAATCATGAAGGCAGGAATCCAGAAGCCGTGAACAACATCGTTAGATGTAATCGTGAAACGAACGCTCTCGCCTTGAGGCATGTAGAGCGTTGGCGGATTCTCAGGTGTTCCAGTTACTACTGCATCTTTTCCAGCTTCAGGGTAACCAAATTGCCATGACCACTGAATACCTTCAACAGTAATTTCATGTTGTGCAGGAGTCTTGAGATCAACAATCTTTGATTCCTTTGTCGCTGTGAAGTAGAAGAGCACTGCAACGATAAGGAAGGGAATGATTGTGTAAACAATTTCAATCGGGATGTTGTACTGAGTCTGCTTAGGGAACTCACCCTTCTTCTCATCGTTCTTACGATGGAAGAATGCTGGCCAGAGAATGAGGATCAAGGTAATGACGCCTACGACTCCCGCAGTGATCCAAGCGCCCTGCCACAATGAGAGTGAAATATCGTTCACGCTCGTCGTGTTCTTTGGGTAACCCATACCGGAGATATCGTTTGATTTTAATGAGCAACCACTGAGGAGTGCTGGAGCCGATGTGGCTCCGAGCAGGCCGAGCAGGGTGCGCTTCTTAGGTGCAGACATAGAGCTAAGGATAGTGGCGTGAGCGCAAAGTATCTGCAGGAACGGGTAGCCTTCCTCGGGTGGCTCACCTCACAGGAAATTTCACCTCTGAAGCCCCTCTCTCCCCCGTCGTCAGAGAGGCGATTTCAGCAGCCCTCGAACAAGGGTGGGGCGATCCAAAGAAGCAATCGCAGGCCTCGGCCCGAGCAGCAATTTTGCGGGATTCAGCACTCTCTGAGATAGCCACGACTCTCGGCACCACCCCCAATCGCCTTGAGGTAATTGGCGAGCCTTCTCTGGTCCACTTCATCGCCCTAATGGGATTTATGCGCGAAGGAAGCGCCCTCTACACATCGACTGTCGATCTCGGAAAGATCCGAGCAATTGCTCGTCAGTATTCAGCGCCGGAAAATGAAATCGGCGTCGATGAGAACGGGCAATACATCCTTGGCCAGTTTAAGGCGAATAAGAATTCAGTCGTATCGATTCAAGCAACCAATGGCGAAACCGGTGTGAGGCAAGATCTGGAGCGCTGGAAGAACCATGCCGCCCATGTTGTTCTCGATGCCACCCGTTCGCTGATTTCTCCAGAGCTCCTCGAGGGATTCGCCGCTACAACCCTCGATGCAACTTCGTGGGGCGGCCCACATGGCATCGGCTTCTTGGCCATCAGTGATGAGAAGCAATTTAAATATCCACTTCCCCACCTCGCACCTATTCGAGTTCCCGGCTCATATTCGATACCGCTCTTAGTAGGTAGCGCGATAGCTCTCAACGAATTCGTCTCGTATCAAGATTCTCTTACCCTCTTGCGTGCAGTTCTAGCGAGAGAGTTATCAGAGCTCAATGGAATTTCCGTTTTAGCGAATACTTCAGGAGCGGGTTCACGTTATCTCTCGATTATTGCTGAAGATTTTTCTTCGGAAGAGATTCTTCGTGCCTTACTTCAGCGCGATATTGCAGTCGATGCAGGTTCTGCATGTTCACCAGAAGATCTCACGCCAAGTCATGTCATCGCTTCAATGGGGTTCCCAACAACAGGACACCTGAGGCTAACTATCCACCCAGGTCACACAGAGAGCGATATACACGCTCTTATTCAAGTATTGAAGGAAGTGCTGACAGATTTACGCAGCTAGATGAGCGGCAATCTCTGAAGCCGCTTCATCACCATATGCATCCTTAAAACGGGCAACAAATTCTTGATTGGTAAATCGATATTCCTGTGTACCCATAGTTTCGATGACATATGTTGCAACCATCGAACCTAGTTGAGCACAACGCTCGTGGCTAAGACCCCAAGCAAGACCTGCTACGAAGCCAGATCTAAAGGAATCACCGACGCCGGTTGGATCAACTTTTGCATTCTCTTTTGCACATACAACCTTGATGAATTCGCCATCGATGCTCTCAACTCGTGCACCTTCGGAGCCTTGCGTAACAACGCGATATTTTACGCGCTGCAGAATTTCATGATCGCTCCATCCAGTCTTCTGAATAGCGAGAGCGAGCTCGTACTCATTCATAAAGAGGTATGTCGCGCCTTCGATTAATTTGCGAATCTGATCACCGGACATACGTGCCATCTGCTGTGAAGGATCTGCAGCAACTGGAATATTGTTTTCGACCGCTACCTCCATGTGACGGAGCATCGCCTCGGGATCATCCGGTGAAATAACGAGGAGATCGAAACGTCCCGTCTTATCCATGATTGGTTGAAGTTCAATATTGCGCGCTTCAGACATTGCACCTGGAAAGAAAGATGCGATCTGATTGAGCTCAGTATCTGTTGTCACTGTAAAGTGAGCGGTGTACTGCTCCTTTGAGATCAAGACATGTGATGTATCAACTCCATGGCGAGAGAGCCATGCGTCGTAATCAGCCCAATCTTTACCAACAGCGGCAATCAGAACGGGGTTGAGTCCAAGGTTGGCCATTCCAAATGCGATATTTGCAGCGCAGCCACCGCGACGGACTTCGAGCCCATCAACGAGGAATGAGAGAGAGACTTTCTCTAGTGAACCTGCCACCAATGAATCGGTGAACTTCCCAGGGAAAGTCATTAAGTGATCTAAACCAACTGAACCTGCCACACCAATTCTCATGAGTGGATTTAACTACAGTGTGAGGTTTTTTAGTTAAATGAATCGCCACATGCACAAGAACCTTGTGCATTGGGATTATCAATTGTGAAGCCCTGCTTTTCAATGGTGTCAACGAAGTCAACTGTTGCGCCCATGAGGTATGGATCTGACATCTTGTCGACAACTACCTTGACTGCGCCAAATTCACGAGTGATATCGCCATCTTGGTTACGGTCATCGAAGTAGAGCTGGTAGCGAAGTCCTGAACATCCACCAGGCTGAACAGCAACGCGGAGGTAGAGGTCATCGCGACCCTCTTGTGCAAGCAGTGAGGCGACCTTTGCAGCTGCTGTATCTGTAAGTGCGATACCTGTTGTGAGGTCTACTGCCACACCTGTTGAAGTCTGGGTTGTCTCTGTTGTCATGTGCCGAAGAATACCCGCGTCAGGTTGCCGTTGCGACTCCAAAACGGCGAGAATAGGTCACATGTCTGCAACGCCATTGGCTCAGCTCCTCCTCTTGGGGCAGGGAACCGACCTCGCCTCCGAGCGTGGAGTCTCATGTACGGGAGATCTCCCTCAAGCGAGCGACCCAAATTTGGTTGCTCGTGCCACTGCGGCAAAGAAGGCTCTTGGATCAAAGGTCTTGGTTTTAGGCCATCACTATCAGCGCGATGAAGTTATCCAATTCGCGGATATCACTGGTGACTCATTCAAATTGGCGCAAGCCGCAGCAGCACAGAGCGAAGCTGAGTACATCATCTTCTGCGGAGTTCACTTCATGGCCGAGAGCGCAGACATCCTCACCGGCCCACATCAAAAAGTAATTCTTCCCGACCTTGCTGCAGGATGTTCTATGGCTGATATGGCAACAGCGGCTCAAGTCGAACAATGTTGGCAAGATCTTGAGAAACTGGGAATTGCATCAAGAACAGTGCCGGTGACATATATGAATTCATCGGCAGCAATTAAGAGTTTTACTGGTGAGCATGGTGGAACCATCTGTACATCGTCAAATGCTGAGAAGACTCTTCGTTGGGCTTTTGAAAAGGCAGAGAAAATTCTCTTCCTACCTGATCAGCATCTTGGTCGAAATACTGCCGTCAATGATCTTGGATTAACTCTTGAAGATTGTGTCGTATGGAATCCATGGAAGCCACAGGGCGGACTTATTGAAGACCAAATAAAGAATGCGAAAATGATTCTCTGGCGAGGTCATTGCTCCGTACATGGTCGTTTCACAAAAGAGTCCATCGATGAATTTCGCGTCCGTATTCCAGAGATCAACATCATCGTTCATCCTGAATGTCAGAATGAAGTTGTCTCTGAAGCAGATTACGTAGGAAGTACTGAGAAGATTATTAAGACAGTTTCGGAGTCGGCTCCAGGAACGCAATGGGCGGTTGGAACAGAGCTCAACCTTGTCTCACGTCTTGCAGCAGCGAACCCAGATAAGAAAGTCTTCTTCCTCGATCGCACCGTCTGCTACTGCTCGACGATGAATCGAATTGATCTCCCCCACCTAGTCTGGGCGCTCGAGTCACTTGTTGCCGGCAAGGTCATCAATGAGATCAAGGTCGATTCAGAGACGGCGCGATACTCAAAGTTGGCGCTCGAGCAAATGCTCGCCCTATAGTTTCCGCCATGACACAAAGCGCATCAGAATCGTCGAAGAAGGGCCGTCCGACACCGAAGCGTCGTGAGGCAACCCAGAAGCACCACTCTCTCGCTCCCATTAAGACAAAGGAAGAGAAGAAGCGTGCACGTGAAGCAGCTAAGACCGCACGTTTAGCAGCCCGCCAGGCATATATGCGTGGAGATGAGAGCGCTCTTCCTGCACGTGATCGTGGACCTGCACGTCGATTTGTTCGCGACTATATCGATTCACGTCGTTCTGTCGGTGAGTACTTCTTGCCAATCATCTTTATCGTTCTCATCTTGACGATGATTCCAACATCTTCAACCAAGAATGCAGATGGCCTTCCACAAGTTCCAATGACTCAGGTCATCTCCATCGCCATCATGTACACCGTCTTATTGATCTCAGTAATCGACGGCCTGCTTCTCAATCGCAAGATCAAGAAGTTGGTTACGGCGAAGTTCCCAGGAACAGTAACTCGCGGACTTGGTCTCTACGGCTGGCTTCGTTCGACGCAGATGCGCCGTATGCGTAGCCCTAAACCACAGGTCAAAGCTGGTACAAAGATTTAATTAAGCTCGAGGATTTGGGCTTTCATTCTTAGAGGCATCGCGCTCTGGAAGATCTCCAAGAATTGCATCAATCGCTTTGATCTGATCGACAGAGAGTTTGATCCCAGATGCTTTGACATTCTCTTTGACCTGTGATGGTTTAGTCGCACCCATGATTGCGCTCGAGACATTGTCATTTGCAAGTACCCATGCAAGTGAAAGCTGGCCAGTAGTAATCCCTGCCTCATCAGCTATCGGCTTGAGATTCTGCACTGCAGTTAACACATCTTCACGTAACCAACGGGAGATAAAGTTTGCGCCGCTCTTCTTATCAGTTGCACGTGAACCCGCTGGAACCTTCTTGCCAGGTAGATACTTTCCAGTGAGAACACCTTGAGCCAACGGTGACCAGACAATCTGACCGATTCCCTCTTTACGTGAAAGCGGAACAACCTCTGCCTCAATCACGCGCCATAACGCCGAGTACTGAGGTTGACTTGAGACGAAACGGTTGTAACCGCGTGCATCTTGAATCTTTAGTGCTGCCTTAATCTGCTCTGCGTTCCATTCAGAGAAACCGATATAGGAAACCTTGCCTTGTCGGATCAAATCATCGAATGCTGAGAGAGTCTCTTCAAGTGGAGTTTCAAAATCAAAGCGGTGTGCTTGATAGAGATCGATATGGTCTGTGTTGAGTCGCTTCAGCGATGCGTTACAGCTCTCCATGATGTGCTTGCGAGAAAGTCCGCGATCGTTCTTTCCAGTACCGGTTGGGAAGTAGACCTTGGTGAAGAGTTCATACGATTCGCGACGAACACCTTTGAGCGCCTTGCCAAGAATTGATTCAGCCTTAGTACCGGCGTAGACATCAGCGGTATCGAATGTCGTAATGCCTACATCGAGTGCGGTACGAACACACTTAGTTGCAGCTTCAGCCTCTACTTGAGAGCCGTGTGTGACCCAATTTCCATAAGAAATCTCTGAGACGTACATTCCGGTTGAGCCAAGGCGGCGATATTCCATGTGGCCATCGTATGGGGCGAGTTGATAGTTGCCAATGGATAGGCGGTGTGGTTCTCTTCGCACAGAACTTAATAAGTAAGAGATAGAGGATTCAGGGGAAGATCGGTGAAATTCCGACGCTGACCCGCAACCGTAAGAGTGGTTCGCCACTTAAGTCGGATTACCTGATTCATCTATTAGACCAACACCCGCCGAGGTTTGCGGGGCGTAGTCGTAACGGTTGATTCAACCATTGCTTGCTACCCCTGTGAGGCTCTTTATTTTCAGGAGCTCCAGATGAAGAAGACAATCACCGCACTTGTTGCTGCGGTTCTATTAACTCAATCATTTATCCCACAAGCCGACGCGGCATCTAAGGGTTGGCGATACTGGGGTTATTACCAAGCGGCTGCAAAGAGCACTACTTGGAAAGCTGCAATGACCGGCCCTACTGTCGATATCGCAGATGGCTCTGTTGAAGGCTGGATCTTCACATTTAGCAATGACGACATCCCATCAAATGCCCCATCAATCAAGCCAAGTTTCCAGAGCATCTGCGGAAAGACAAAGGCGCAGGCTGGGCTTAAGCGAGTAGGACTTGTCATCGATTTCGGCGGAGCTGCCTATGCACCGAAGGGCGAGAAGGTTCAAAAGACAATTGTTCGCTGTGTTCTTACTGCTAAAGATTCACAAGGAATCGATGTACTGGCGCAAGAAATTAAAGTCCGCCAAGCAGATTCTGGTTTGATCTGTGGATTTAATAACTATCCAGCTCGTGAATGCGGAGTAGAAATCACGACTCCATCTTCACTCGTTAAGAAGTAAGCAGATGCAAAAGCCGTTCCACCCGCTTACTTTCTGGGGGCTCTTCACAGCCCTTGCAGTAGGTGTCATCGCATCCGATAACGCTCTCTGCGCTATCGCTGCGATTGGTGGTGCGGCTTTCATCGTCTATCGACGTCGTGAAGAAGGACCATGGCGTGAAAGCTTTAAGTGGTCTCTCATCGCCGGAGCGCTCTTAATCTTTATCAGAGCACTTACCGGCATCCTGATCGGCGTACCTCGAATTGGCACCACACTCTTTACCCTTCCGCGAATTGCTCTTCCAACGTGGTTACCCGGAATTCGTATCGGTGGCGCCGTCACCTGGGAACGACTCTCTTCATCGCTTCATGAAGGACTCATGATTGCAACAGTGATTGCTCTCTTTGGTGCGGCGAATTCGGTAACGAGTCCCCACAAACTCTTGCGCGTCATGCCATCTAAGGTCTATCAACTAGCAGTTACCTTGACGATTGCTACATCCGTTTTTCCGCAATTGATCTCCAGTATTCAACGCATTCGTCAGGCTCAATTCTTGCGAAGCGGGAAGAAGCCACGCATTGCAACGATTGCCATCCCTCTTCTTGAAGAGAGTCTTGAACGCGCGGTGCATCTCGCTGAATCGATGGAGGCTCGCGGCTTTGGTCAATCAAAGCGACAGAGCAGATATCGACCAATGCGATACTCGCTCAAAGATCTCACCGTTATCACTAGCGGTATCTCTCTAGCAATTGCGATGGTGGCGCTGTGATTACCTTCTCTCGCGTATCACTTATCTATCCTCACTCCACCACCACCGTGATTGAAGATTTATCTTTTGAGATAGTCGAGGGCGAGATGGTCCTTGTGATGGGTCATACCGGTTCAGGTAAGTCATCACTTCTTCGCCTCATCAATGGACTTGTCCCCCACCACACCGGTGGAATTCTCGGCGGTGAAATCATCGTCGATGGAAAATCAACACGTACAACCAGGCCTGGTGAATTAGCTGGAATCGTTGGAATCGTTGGCCAGAATCCACTCGATACCTTTGTTGCAGATACCGTCGAGGAAGAGCTCGCCTTTGGAATGGAATCTCTCAACTTTCCTCACGATGTCATGAGGAAGAGAGTTGAAGAAGCGTTAGATCAAGTCGGTCTCACATCTCATCGCAATCGCACTATTGCAACTCTCAGTGGCGGCGAACAGCAGCGGCTAGCGATTGCATCGGCGTTGGTGATGCATCCCAAAGTGCTCGTTCTCGATGAACCTACAAGCGCTCTCGATCCAGTCGCCTCTGAAGAGATCCTGGCTATCCTTCATCGACTTGTTCACGACCTCAGCGTTACCGTGGTTCTTGCAGAGCACCGACTTGAACGAGTAATTGGATACGTTGATCGAATTCTTCTTATCGAAGGCAATGGATCCTCATCAATCGGATCACCGGCTGAGATATTGAAGAAGACAGATCTTGTGCCGCCTATTGTGCGATTAACTCGCGCGCTCTCTCTTGATGAGGTTGGGACTAGTACGCGAGAAGTTCGACGCCTCACAGAGAAGTTAAGAAATGAACTTCCAGTTAGCCCTCGTCCTCTCTTCACTCCTGGGCAAAATCTTCTCTCTCTTGAGAAAGTCCACCTCACTTACGGTTCGAACCTTGCACTTAACGACGTCAGTGTTGAAATTAAGAGCGGCGAGATAACAGCGCTGATGGGTCGTAATGGTGCCGGTAAGAGCTCTCTCATCAAATGCGCTGTAGGACTTCTCTCACCTTCTACTGGAAGGATCACCGTTCTTGGCGAAGATATCTCCGCACTGTCACCCCAGAAACGTTCACAGCTGATTGGTTACATTCCGCAAGAACCAGGCGATCTGCTCTACCTCACCTCAGTGCAGGAGGAGTGTGATCGAGCCGATCGAGATAATTCAATCCCAGCGGGTTCCACCCTCGCGCTCTTACATTCCACCCTTCCAACCATTGCGCCAGCTTCTCATCCTCGTGATCTTTCAGAAGGTGAACGTCTCGCTCTCGTTCTAGCAATCGTTCTCTCTGGTTCACCAAAGGTTCTCATCCTCGATGAACCTACCCGTGGCCTTGATTACGAAGCAAAGAATCGCTTAATGCGTGAATTGCACCTACGTGCACGTGATCATGGAATTGCAATCCTGATGGCAACGCATGATGTTGAAATCGTCGCTGAGGTCGCTGACCGAACTATCTTCCTTGCAGATGGTGAAAAAGTTGCAGATGGAACAACTCTTGAGGTGCTCTTAGCTTCACCTGCATTTGCACCTCAAGTAGCAAAGGTGATGTCACCGCGACCTTGGCTCACGGTCGCAGATGTCTTGCGTTCACAAGAAAGCTCGCAATGAAAATCCTTCGCCCAGTGCTAATTGCAGCGCTGATTCTAAGTACGCTTTTGGGATTCCTCTGGCCATTCTTTGTTTCATCACCTCAACTCGCGCAGAAGGCGAGTTGGTTCTTTGTCGCAACCACAACAATCTCGGTCTTATTAATGGTTGCCCTTGTTGCAAATGATGATCTCGGTTCTAAGAACGTTGCATTTCTTGGAATTCTCTCAGCGCTCATTGCGGCCTTACGCCCACTGGGAATTGGAGCGATCGGGATTGAGCCGATGTGGTTCGCGCTCATTCTCGCCGCTCGCGCGATAGGCCCTACCTTTGGATTTCTATTGGGCGCACTCAGCATGTTGCTCTCAGCTCTTCTTACCGGCGGAATCGGACCTTGGCTTGGCTATCAAGTCTTTGCTGCCGCTCTTATCGGCTTTGGAGTCGGAGTAATTCCTTCTCGTGTTCGCGGACGAATGGAAATCGCTCTCCTTGCGATTTATGGAGCGATTTCCGCTGAAATATTTGGGATCGCAATGGATCTTCAATTCTGGCCATGGTCACTCGGTAGCGGTACAGAACTCTCCTATCGCGCTGGCGCACCGCTGCGCGAAAACTTCTCGCACTTCATTTCGTATCACTACTTATCTGCGCTTGCGTGGGACATTCCGCGCGCAACGATCACGGTGATACTCATTCTTGTTGCAGGTAAATCAGCGCTCAATGCCCTTAGACGTGCGCGTCACCGAGCTGCATTTCTGACTGAGATTCAATTCAAAGAGTTAACGGACGTGCGACTCAACCATCGGTAGAGCTACAACCGTCGCAATTGATTCGCGACCGCGAACATCGACAACGAGAGAATCTCCAATTGCAAATGATGGTTCGACGAGAGCTAGCGCGATTCCCTTCTTGAGTGAAGGTGAGAATGTTCCACTCGTAATAATGCCAACTACCTGACCTTCGGAATTCTTCACATCCATGCCGGCGCGAGGAATACCGCGATCTGTTGATTGAAGTCCGCGCAGAATACGGTGCGGACCGCTCTCCTTCTCTCTGCGAAGTGAGTCACTTCCGCGGAAAGACTCTTTCTTCCAGCCAACTGCCCATGTCGATCCTGCTTGAACGGGAGTGATCTCCAATGAAAGCTCATGGCCATGGAGTGGATAACCCATCTCTGTTCGCAAGGTATCGCGCGCACCTAATCCGCAGATCAATCCATCAAACTGTGCCAACGCCGCAACGAGCGCATCCCAAACTGTCGAAGCATCGCTCCAAGACGGAACAAGCTCGTAACCATGCTCGCCGGTATAACCGGTGCGACAGAGAATGACATCGCATCCTGCAATTGTTACGTGAGAGAAAGCCATGTAATCCATCGTTGGCAGAACGCCAAGTGACTCGATAACCGCCGCAGCCTTTGGACCTTGAAGGGCGAGGACAGCATGCTTCTCATGAAGATTGATGACTTCGATACCTGCGGGAGATGCAGCAGAAATAATTGCGACAACATCTGTTGTATTTGATGCATTCGGAATGAGAAAGAGATCTGAAGGGCTATTCCGATAGACGATCAAATCATCAACAACCCCACCATCGGGGTTGCAGAGCATTGTGTACTGCGCCTGTCCATCAGAGATTCGATTGAGATCATTAGTTACCTGCGTATTGAGAAACTCAAGTGCACCTTCGCCCTTAACGCTCGCCTTACCGAGGTGTGAGACGTCAAATAATCCGACCCGCTCACGAACAGCGGTGTGCTCAGCGAGGACGCCAGCCCCTGGGTATTCAATCGGCATGAGCCAGCCACCGAAATCGGCCATTTTCGCGTTGAGGTCAATATGCTTTTGATGCAATGGTGAGTTTTTCACATGAACAACTTACACTTACCTCATCAAAGAATTCAGTTTTCAAGTACTCAAGGGAGCACCATGTCGACTATCAAAATCTCCGACGGAATCGTTAAGGACGATGTCCTGGTTGTGGGAGTCTCGATCAAGTCAGGCAAGGGAGCGCTTCAAATCGAATCTGGCGATCTCGCCCTCGATACAAAGGCGCTGATTGCAACCCTGAACGACCTCGGTGTAACCGGCAAGAGCGATGAAGTCACTCGCATTCCCGGCACATCAACTCGCCTCATTGTCTTCACCGGCTTAGGCAAAGCTGCTTCTACATATTCTGATGAAACCCTTCGTCGCGCAGCAGGCGCTGCATCTCACGCCTTAGCTGGAAATACCAGCGCAACGTTTGCGCTACCAGCATCAACGCCGGCCGCAGTTAAGGCTGTTGCGGAAGGTGCTGGACTTGGCAGTTACCTCTTTGACCAATTCCGTGGTTCAACAAAGTCGGCACAGAAGAACCCGTTGAAGTCGATCACTGTCTACTCATCACTAGTTCATGGCGCTGAGGCAAAGTCACTTGCTCACCATGCAAATGTTATTTCTAAGTACACCAATCTTGTTCGCGATCTCATCAACACACCTCCAAGTCACTTAACGCCAGCATCATTCTGTTCCATGATGAGCGATGCGGTGAAGGAAGCTGGCGGAGCTTCAATCGGACTCAAGGTTTCAACGATGACTGATACCCAATTGAAGTCCAAGGGTTTTGGCGGCATTGTTGGCGTAGGTCAAGGTTCTGCAAATCCACCACGTCTCTTCAATATCTCTTACACACCTAAGGGTGTAAAGGCTAAGAAGAAGTATGCCTATGTAGGTAAGGGAATTACATTCGATACTGGTGGCCTTGCACTCAAGCCAGCGCTCGGTATGGAGGCAATGAAGTCAGATATGTCTGGCGCTGCTGCTGTATGTGCAGCCACAATTGCACTTGCACTCCTCAAGGTTCCCGTTGCTATCGATGCGTGGGCTCCCCTTGCAGAGAATATGGTGAGCGATCACGCAACACGTCCATCTGACATCATCACGATCTACGGTGGCAAGACAGTTGAAGTTATTAATCCAGATGCAGAAGGTCGCCTCGTTCTCGGTGATGCACTTGTGAAGGCACAGGAGGCTGGTGATATCGATGCAATCATCGATGTTGCAACTCTTACCGGTCATCAAGTTGTTGCACTTGGAAAGCGCACCAGTGCGGTAATGACAAATAATGAAGAGTTCTCCGCCCACTTTATGGATGTCATCAAGAAATCTGGCGAATCATTCTGGCCAATGCCGCTTCCGGCAGATCTGCGTCCATCACTTGACTCCCCTGTTGCAGACCTTGCAAATATGGGCGAGCGAATGGGCGGCATGTTGGTAGCTGGCCTCTTCCTCAAGGAGTTCGTCTCCGATGAGCTCCCATGGCTCCACCTCGATATTGCAGGTCCTGCCTATAACGACTCAGAGCCCCACGGATATACCCCTGTCGGCGGAACTGGCGTCGCCCTGCGCTCACTAGTTGAGATGGCTATCGCCGCCGCTGAATAGTGAGCCATGAGACTCCTCTCGAGTTAGTCATCCACGCCTAAGGCTGGCAAGATATGGGCTTAGAAAGTCTTTTTCGCCTACGGGTTTAAGGAGTTGCTCAATGTCGAATTTTGATCTTGTCATTCTTGGTGGCGGCAGCGGTGGTTACGCAGCAGCACTTCGAGGTGCACAGCTAGGTCTCTCAGTTGCACTCATCGAACAGGACAAGGTCGGCGGCACTTGCCTCCACCGCGGATGTATCCCTACGAAGGCGCTTCTTCACGCAGGTGAAGTTGCAGATAGCGCACGCGAGTCACATATCTTCGGCGTCAACGCTCAGCTCAACTCAATCGATATGAATGGCGTCAACTCTTATAAGGATGGCGTCATCGCCGGTCTCTACAAGGGCCTCCAAGGTTTGATCAAATCTCGTAACGTCACATATATCGAGGGCAAGGGACGCCTCGTCAATAACAACACTATTGAAGTCAACGGTCAGCAGTACACAGGTAAGAACATCGTTCTTGCGACCGGTTCATATGCAAAGACAATTCCTGGCCTCGATATCGATGGTCAGCGCGTCATCACATCCGATCACGGAACAAAGCTTGATTACATTCCTAAGAGCGTAATCGTTCTAGGTGGCGGCGTCATCGGATGCGAATTCGCATCTGTTTGGAAGTCATTCGGTGCAGAGGTCACAATCATTGAGGGCCTCAACCACCTCGTTCCGCTTGAAGATGAATCATCTTCGAAGCTCCTTGAGCGCGCATACCGCAAGCGCGGAATCAACTTTGAGCTTGGCATCAAGTTCAAGTCACATCGCGTCAATCCAGATTCAGTCACTGTCACACTTGAAGATGGTCGTGAATTTACAGCTGATGTACTTCTCGTTTCAATCGGTCGCGGCCCAGTAACTGATGGAATCGGTTACCAAGAGGCTGGCATCGCAATGGATCGCGGTTATGTCCTGGTCGATGATCACTGCCGTACAAATGTTCCAGGAATTTTCGCAGTCGGTGACATCATCCCAACTCTTCAGCTTGCACACGTTGGATTCCAGGAAGGGATCCTCGTTGCAGAGACAATTGCAGGACTCAATCCACGTCCAATTAACTATGACGGCGTTCCACGCGTTACTTACTCAGAGCCAGAAGTTGCATCTGTCGGTCTTTCAACAAAGGTTGCAAAAGAGCGCGGTTACGATGTTGTTGAAGTTGATTACAACCTTGCAGGAAATGGCAAGGCACAGATTCTCAAGACAGCAGGTTCGATCAAGCTCGTTGCGCAGAAGAATGGTCCAGTACTTGGAATCCATATGGTCGGTGCACGTGTTGGTGAACTTCTTGCTGAAGCGCAATTAATCTTTAGCTGGGAGGCAACTGCAGATGATGTTGCTCCTCTCATCCATGCTCACCCAACAATGTCCGAGGCGATGGGCGAGGCTCACATGGCCCTTGCTGGCAAGCCACTTCACGCCCACGGTTAAGAATTAAGTTAAAGGTATAGAGGAGAAAATCAGATGACATTTTCAGTAACAATGCCAGCACTTGGTGAATCAGTTAGCGAAGGCACAGTCACACGTTGGCTTAAGGCTGAGGGCGATCACATCGCTGTTGATGAACCGCTCCTCGAAGTATCAACCGACAAGGTTGATACAGAGATTCCTTCACCAGTTGCTGGCGTATTGCAGAAGATTGTTGTCGGCGTTGATCAGACTGTTCCAGTCGGAGCGGAGCTTGCAATCATTGCGGATAGCGCAGGCGCATCAGCGCCAGCACCAGTAGCCCAGGCACCTGTTGCTCCTGCGGCACCAACTCCCCCTCCGGTGTCCGAGCCAGTAGCTCAGATAAATGTGGCAGAGGTTCCAGCTCCAGTTGCTACTCCAGTAGTTGCGTCTTCACCCGCCTCTTCATCTGCAGGAACTGTCATCACCATGCCAGCTCTCGGAGAGTCAGTTTCAGAAGGAACTGTCACACGTTGGCTTAAGAATGTAGGCGATTCAGTTGCAGTAGATGAAGCACTTCTGGAAGTTTCGACTGACAAAGTTGATACGGAGATTCCTTCACCTGTTGCCGGAACACTTCTTGCAATCGACGTTCCAGTAGATACAACTGTTCCAGTTGGTGCCCGTCTTGCTCTTATCGGCGCAGCAGGTGTGTCCGAGCCAGTGATTTCCACTCCGGTGGCACAGGTTCCGGCTCAGCCAGTGACACCTGTAGCTGTGCCTGTAACAACAGCGCCTGTTGCTGCTCCAGTTGCCGCTGCACCAGTGACACCTCCCCCAGCCCCTGTTGCTCCTGCTGCACCAGTGACACCTCCCCCAGCGCCTGCTGCTCCAGCTGCTCCGGTTACACAACCTGCAGATGCATATGTAACTCCGATTGTTCGCAAGCTTGCTAATGATCTTGGTGTCAACCTTGCATCTGTAAAGGGAACAGGAATCGGTGGACGTATTCGCCGTGAGGACGTGGAAGCTGCGGCACCTCGTTCAGCTGCTCCCGTTTCAACACCTTCAGCTCCTGCGGCGCAAGCTCCACGAGCTGCTGCACCGGTAGTTGCCGCATCACCGCTGCGCGGAACAACAGTGACAATGTCACGTCTTCGCAAGGTGATTGCAGCTCGCATGGTTGAATCACTTCAGGTTTCTGCTCAGCTGACAACAGTGATTGAAGTAGATGTTACGAAGATTGCTCGACTACGTGACCGTTCAAAGGCAACATTTGAAGCGCGTGAAGGCGTCAAGCTCTCATTCCTTCCATTCTTTGCAGTTGCAACATGTGAAGCACTGAAGCAGCACCCAGTCCTCAACTCATCTGTTGAAGGCGATCAGATTATTTATCACGGCGCAGAGCACCTCGGTATTGCAGTAGATACAGAGCGCGGCCTCTTGGTTCCAGTAATTCACAATGCTGGTGACCTCAACATGGGCGGAGTTGCTCGTAAGATTGCAGATCTTGCAGCTCGCACACGCGATAACAAGGTCACGCCAGATGAACTCGGTGGAGGAACATTTACTCTCACCAATACAGGTTCACGTGGAGCGCTCTTTGATACACCAATTATTAATCAGCCACAGGTTGCAATCCTTGGACTTGGCGCAGTTGTAAAGCGTCCGATGGTTGTAAAGGGCGATGATGGTGGAGAGTCAATTGCGATTCGCTCAATGGTCTACCTCGGTCTCTCATACGATCACCGCGTTGTAGATGGAGCTGATGCTGCACGCTTCTTGGTCACTCTTAAGGAGCGACTAGAAGGCGGCGCATTCGAAGCTGATTTGGGTCTCTAATTTGAGCACTCCACAGCGCATAGCTATTACTGGCGCTTCTGGTCTTATCGGTTCGGCACTTGTTGGCCACCTCAAGAGTGAAGGACATACTGTCCAACGCTTAGTTCGTCGTACTCCTGTCTCTCCCGATGAAGTGCAGTGGAATCCAAAGACAGATTACGTAGATCTTGAGGTTCTTCGCGGCGTCGATGCAATCATCCATCTTGCAGGTGCAGGAGTTGGAGATAAGCGCTGGAATAAGAAGTACAAGGCAGAGATTCTCAACTCACGTCTCCTGGGAACAACAACAATTGCGAATGCAGTCACTGAACTTGCTCCGCAGGTCTTCATTTCAGCTAGCGCTATTGGTTGGTATGGCGAATCAGGTAATCGCGCTGTTGTTGAATCAGATAAGGCTGGCGATGATTTCCTCGCAGCAGTCTGTCGCGAATGGGAAGGTGCAGCAGATCTTGCACTGAACACTCGCACAGTAAAGATTCGTACCGGACTTGTTCTTGATCCCACAGGTGGAGCTCTCGGCAAGATGCTTCCGCTCTTTCGCTTCGGTCTTGGCGGCAAGATGGGCAACGGTAAGCAGTGGTGGTCTTGGATTACTCTTCATGATCTCATCCGTGCAATTACATTTATGCTCGAAGGAGATATCTCTGGTCCGGTGAATCTGACTGCGCCAAATCCTGTTACTAATCAAGAGTTCACATCAGCACTCGCTCGTGCGATGCATCGTCCCGCGCTCTTTCCTGCACCAGCGATTGCGCTCAAGATTGCTCTCGGTGGATTTAGTAGCGAGATCCTTGGTTCAAAGAAGGTAATGCCGCAAGCACTTACCGAAGCTGGATTTGAGTGGGATTACCCGCACATCACCAGCGCACTTACCGCTCTAGTGAGCGAGTGACTCCATAGCCGCAAGGCGTCCTGAAAGTAGTGCGCCATTCTGCGAACCTGCAGTCAGGTAATCGCCTGCAATAAAGAGTTCATCGTTGATACGCGCCGATGTCACGCCATTCTTACCTGGCTTAAATACCGGCAATGAATTTCGAATGTCGTAACGCTTGATTAATTCAAACTCTGATGGAGCTACTCCCCAGAACTTAGAGATTTCATTGAGCGCTTCAGCATCCGTAATAGAGGAAATTGAAGTTGATGAAATCAGCGTCTTATCTTCCGGCGCATATTGAGAGACAACATTGCTCAGAGCAATCGAATTAACAATTGGGTTCGCTGTACTTGTCACTCGTAGGCACTTGGAAGAAATTAAGCCTGAGGGAAGCGCGTGATACCAGGTGTGGCTATCCGTGAATCCACTATCTACAGAGACGTGCGTCAGTTTCGCTGTTGTATGAGCATCCGTTGCAAGGATGACCTTCTTACCGGCAAATTGCTGCAGAGAATCGATTGGGTTGTTGAGAACCACATTCTCTACCCGCGCACCAAGAGCTGCTGATAACGCACCCGCACCTGCGCGAGGCAGACCTGAATCCCCTGCAACAAAGCTCTTAATAATCTCTCGACCGTAGGAGCTATCGATATTTTCAAGATCGGTCAGGAAGACTCCGCGAAGAAATGGCTTCAGCACGTTTTCATAGAGATTGCCGGTACCTGATGCAAGAAGAGCATCACGGAGAGAGATTGAGCTATTGGGCTTATCCCCCACAAACTTCAACACTGCAATTTTCTCAGCAAGTGAACCCAATGGTGAGCGAGTTGCAAGTATTGGGTGAAGGCGTGGATCTCCAATTGATGAAATTCCGAATGGAGTGATGACATCAATAGTGCGATCTGATTTACAGAAATCAATCTCACCGATGACTTTAAGGCGCTTGATCTCTGAATATCCAGAGTTAATCAACTGGAAACCACGGTCGAGTATGTAACCATCGATGTAATCAGATCGAACTCGACCTCCGAGATCATCGGATGCTTCATAGAGTTCGACGGATTCACCGGCCTCCTGCAACGTAATTGCTGCGCTGAGGCCGGCGAGTCCGCCACCAATAACTACATAGCTCATCGTCTTTATTTATCTTGGAGCTTAGATGGCCACCAGATCTTTGGACCAATCTCATGAACAAGCGCTGGAACCAAAATCGAACGAACGATGATGGTATCGAGCAATACACCGAATCCAACTGCAAAGCCGAGCTCTGCAAGTGGAACGAGCGGAAGGAGTCCGAGAACGGCAAATGTTGCCGCAAGAACGATTCCAGCAGATGTAATGACAGCACCTGTAACGGTTACGCCCTTGATAACACCAGCACGTGTTCCGATCTTCGCTGACTCTTCGCGAACGCGAGTCATCAAGAAGATGTTGTAGTCGATACCGAGTGCGACAAGGAAGATAAATGCAAAGAGTGGGAATGAGTTATCGCCACCAGCAAATCCGAAGATGTGATTGAAGACTAATGCACAGACTCCGAGCGTTGCGAAGTAAGAAAGAACTACGGTTCCCAAGAGCACTACTGCGCTAAGAATGCTACGGAGGAGCAATCCAAGAATGAGAGTGATGACAAAGAGGATGATTGGGATGATTGTGTGGTTATCCCGATTATTGGCTGTGCGAACATCGAAGTAAGTAGCAGATGTTCCTCCCACCAATGCAGTTGGGTCAGCCTTCTTAGCTGCTTCGCGAATAGGCGTGATGTAATTTCCTGCATCAACGCTATCTGGAGCCTTATCGAGAGTTGCGTTGAGAATTACCTTTCCGCCGACTGCCTTTACATTCTGAGTCATTGGATCGATATCGTAAGAAACATCTGTTACGCCCTTCACTGCAGAGACGCTTGCAATGACCGCATCGGCCTTGCCTTGGGCGACAACAATCTTTGTTGGATCTCCCTCACCTGCTGGGAAGTGAGTATCGAGAAGTTTCTGACCAACTACAGATTCAGGATTGCCAGTAAAGGAATCAATCGTTCCAAGACCATCTGCCTTAAGCGTTGTCGATGTGAAGGCAAGTGCGAGGAGAGCCACACCAGTGATAGCCCATGCCTTACGTGGATTCTTGCCAATTGAATTAGCAACCTTTGACCAAGGTCCACTGAGTACGTGATCATCACCATCATTGCGAGGCTTACGTGGCCAGAAGACCCAACGTCCACAGAGGACGAGTGCAGCTGGAAGGAAGGTGAGAATCGTAATCATTGAAGCAGCGATGCCGATCGCACCAATTGGTCCAAGACCCTTGGTGCTTGTTAATTGGCTAAAGAGCAACATCAAGAGTGAGATTGCAACAGTTGAACCTGAGGCAAGAATTGGCTCCCAGACTCCCTTGTAAGCAGCTTTCATCGCATCGAAACGTGACTCGTGATGGTGTAACTCTTCGCGGTATCGCGCGATGAGTAGAAGTGCATAATCTGTTGCAGCTCCCACTACGAGTACCGACAAAATTCCTTGAGACTGACCATCGACGTCGATGATGTTGTTCTTTGCGAGCAAGTAAACAATTCCACCTGCTGTTGTAAGTGCGAACATCGCAGACATCAAAGGAATAATCCAGAGAACAGGTGAGCGATAGACAATTATCAAAATCAACGCAACCACACCAAGGGTGGTGAGCAAGAGAGATGAATCAAGAGTTCCAAATGCGCTAAAGAGATCGCCGAGGATTCCACCAGGTCCCGTTACATAAGGTGTAAGGCCCTGCGCTTTTGCGATAGGCGCAGCATCATCACGGAGAGCCTTAACGACAGCTGGAAGTACAGGCTTCTCATTAGGAAGAAGCTTCGAGATTGATTCACCATCGAGTGGAACATTGACGAGAATTGCTTTTCCATCTTCTGATGGGAATGCCGTTACCTGTGCGCCTTTAAGAATGTAATCACCGATTTTTGCTGAGGTGCCATCTAAAGTGAGGTTTGGAACGTCAATAAAGTGCTCATTGATGGCGGCAATTGCAGCAGGCGTTGCCTCACCTTCAAAGAGGACCAAAGTTGGGAAGTTGAAAGCTTTGCCATCTGAGAACTTAGCGATGGCATCGGATGCCTGAGCTGCCTCAGAGCCCTTAGGCAGGAAGTTTGAATTGTTGTTCTCCTGGACGCTTGAGAGCTTTCCGAAGAGCGGGCCGAAGATTCCGGTGATCATGAACCATCCGATGACAACCAAAACGGCGAGAGCAACAGGCTTTTTATTCTTAATTAGCATGGGCGGGAGTCTACCTTTAGGCTTACCTGGTGCCCGTAATCGACTCCTCTCCCCTTGCTTTGAAGCGAAGCGGCCTAGTTGAGTATGAAGAGGCCCTGGCTATTCAGAGAACGATTCACTCTGAGGTCGCAGCTGGAGTTCGCCCTAACACTCTTATCCTTCTTGAGCATCCATCTATCTATACCGCTGGCAAGCGAACCCTTGATGAAGAACGCCCTGGAAATGGTGCACGAGTCCTCGATGTTGATCGCGGCGGAAAGATCACGTGGCATGGCCCGGGCCAATTGGTCGGCTATCCAATAGTTCGATTAAGTAATCCTCACGAGCTGGTTGGATTTGTTCGAGAGATTGAAGCTGGCCTGATCAAGGTCTGTGCAGATTTTGGCATCACAGGCGTAAGAGTTGCTGGTCGCTCTGGAGTCTGGATTGTCGACGAGAAGGGCGAACGTAAGGTCGCCGCAATCGGCATTCGAGTGGCATCAGGAACTTCGATGCATGGCTTTGCACTCAATGTTAATCCTGACTTATCTGCCTTTGAAGCGATTGTGCCTTGCGGAATTTCAGATGCCGCAGTGACATCCCTAGCCCAAGAGCTCGGCCGAGAAATTACAATTGCAGAGGTAACCCCCGTTGTAGAGAAGTATCTCTACGAAGCACTAACAAAGGTGAGCGCATGACAATCGCACCAGATGGCCGCAAGCTTCTCCGTATCGAAGCTCGTAACGCTGAGACTCCAATCGAGCGAAAGCCTGAATGGATCAAGACTCGCGCAAATATGGGTCCTGAGTACACACGCCTTCGCTCATTGGTAAAGACCGAATCTCTCCACACCGTCTGCCAAGAAGCTGCATGCCCAAACATCTTTGAATGTTGGGAAGATAAAGAGGCGACATTCCTTATTGGTGGCGAGCGTTGTACTCGTCGCTGTGACTTCTGCAATATCGATACCGGAAAGCCTGAACCGATCGATCGCGATGAACCACGTCGCGTTGCAGAGTCAGTTCAATCAATGGGCCTTAAGTACGCAACTATCACTGGTGTAACACGTGATGATTTAGAAGATGAAGGCGCTTGGCTCTATGCAGAGACCATTCGCAAGGTGCACGAACTCAATCCTGGTACTGGTGTTGAAATGCTTGCTCCAGATTTCGGTGCAAAGCCACATCTTCTTAATCAGGTCTTTGAAACTCGCCCAGAAGTATTTGCGCATAACCTTGAAACAGTTCCGCGAATCTTTAAGCGCATTCGTCCAGCATTCACCTACGAAAAATCTCTCAATGTAATTACACAAGCTCGTGAATTCGGGTTGATAACAAAATCCAATTTGATCCTTGGACTTGGCGAAGAGATCAGTGAAGTCATCCAAGCCCTTGAAGATCTCCACGGTGCAGGATGCGACTTGATTACCATCACCCAATACTTGCGTCCAACAAATAAGCACCATCCAGTCGAGCGCTGGGTAAAGCCAGATGAGTTTGTAGATCTTGCAAAGCGCGCTGAAGATATTGGTTTCAGTGGCGTAATGAGCGGACCGCTTGTGCGTTCTTCTTATCGCGCAGGACGTCTCTACAAGCAGGCCCAGGAAAAGCGCGCTCTTCGTGGCTGATCTCGTCTATCCCCCAGTTGTCGTTGCACTTCGCACTCTCTGGAAAGCTCTTGGCCTCAAATTTGATTTTCAAGGTGTTGAGCATCTGCCCGATCAGAACCATGGTGGCGCCGTCCTTGCGATGAACCACATTAGCTATCTTGATTTCGCGCTAGTCGGAACTGCCGCCCTTCCCATGAATCGTTATGTGCGTTTCATGGCGAAGAAGGAGCTCTTCGACAATAAAGTTGCGGGACCACTGCTTCGAGGGATGCACCACATCAGCGTTGACCGTTCCAATGGCTCAGCATCATTAGTTGCTGCACTTCGCGCACTAAAAGATGGCGAAATCATCGGCATCTTCCCTGAAGGAACAATCTCTGTCTCCTTTGAAATTAAGGAGTTAAAGAGCGGCGCAGTCCGCTTGGCACAAGGTGCAGGGGTACCAGTTATTCCAACGATCATTTGGGGCTCGCAACGACTTTGGACTAAGAAGGTAAAGCGAAATCTCGCTCAACGTGGAGTACCTATCTCGGTAACTTTCGGTGAACCGATCTACTTTGAAAAAGGCAGCGATGTCGAAGCGGGTGAGGCAATTTTGCGCGGAGCTATGGTGAAAATGCTCCATGAAGTACAGGAAAAGTATCCAGATTCACATCAAGGTCAGCGCTGGGCGCCTGTTCGCCTTGGTGGTACCGCACCTGCTCCCCTAAACTAGCGGGCATGGCTAAGAATAAAGAAGCAAAGGTTAAGTCCCCACGATTTAAAGAGTTCCGTGATGCCTATGCAATCACCAAGAGCGTTAAGCCTTGGATCGGCATCCTCCTCCTTGGAGTAATCGTCGGAGTTACCGCAGTTGCAATCGGGCTCGGTGCTTGGGGTGGACATCCCATCTACGCAACATTTATCGGCCTTCCATCTTCATTGATCGTAGCTCTCGTCATTTTCACACGTATTGCAGGCTCTGCCGCATATGCCTCTATTGAAGGTCAGATCGGTGCCGGCGCATCTGTCTTGATGGCTATTCGTAAGGGATGGACAACTACTCCTGCAGTTGCTGTTAATCGCAACCAAGATATGGTCCACCGCAGCGTTGGTCGCGGCGGAATCGTTCTTACCGCTGAAGGCGGATCTGCAACAACTCAGATGTTGCAAGATGAGAAGAAGAAGTCAGAGCGTTATGCACCAGGTGCTCCAATTACTTTGATTGTTGTTGGCGATGGCGCTGGCCAGGTCCCACTCAAGAAGTTGCAGAAGCATGTTCAGAAATTGCCTAAGAAGCTTTCAGCACATCAGATGCGTGAACTTCGTATGCGCCTTAAGGCTGTCGGCGGAATGTCTCTGCCAGTTCCAAAGGGACCAATGCCTAAGGGTGTAAAGATTAAGTAATTACCGTCTTACTAAAACAGTATTAGATAGACGCTCGTTTACTCCACGACCATTCTCATCGAATGTAATCGCGGTAATGATGACCACCATGAGCAGAGTTCGAATCAAGGCCTGAACTGGTGTTGCCACTCCTCCGTCGCTAAAGCGAACAACCTTGAGGCCGACGATTCTGTGGCCAAATGAGGAGCCACCTAGGCTGACCAAAATCAGGTATTGAAGCGCCAGAACGAGTAGGACCGTGCCGCCGATTCCACGGCTACGCTCTAGGAAAGTGCCACTGCCCGCGAAGAAGCCCAAGGTAACGGCGTAGGCCGCGAGCCAGTCGATCGTGATACCGAGCATGCGACGGCCTTGGCTGATGCGTGGATACATGGCGGTAAGCCTACCGAGATGAGACAAGTCGGTCGATTTGTTACATAGGCGTAACACGCCAATTCACATAAGTGGCCATTCAGGTTCTAGGCTCTGCCACATAGAAAGGCTCAAAGTCGAGCCCTTTCGACAGGGTCAATTCGACTATGAGACTTATTGGGAGTCATGCATATGTTTAAGAATTCAAGCGAAATATTCGCGTATATCAAGAAGGAAGACGTCAAGCTTATTGATGTTCGCTTTACTGATCTTCCAGGAATCCAGCACCACTTCAACGTTCCAGTTGAATCATTTGATGAAGCAGTCTTCACAGATGGTTTGATGTTCGATGGTTCATCAATCCGCGGATTCCAGTCAATCCACGAATCAGATATGAAGCTTCTTCCAGTTCCATCATCTGCATATATCGATCCATTCCGTCTTGAGAAGACTCTCGTCATTATCTTCTCTGTTCACAATCCTTCAGATAACACTCCTTACTCACGCGATCCACGTGGCGTTGTAGCGAAGGCAGTTGAGTACTTGAAGTCAACAGGTATCGCAGATCAGGCATTCTTTGCTCCAGAAGCAGAGTTCTATGTCTTCGATGCAGTTCGATTTAAGACAGGCATCAACGAGTCATTCCACCACATCGATTCTTACGAAGGTGCTTGGAATACAGGCATCGTTGCAGATCCAGATGGAACACCTAACCGCGGATACCGCACACGTATTAAGGGCGGGTACTTCCCTGTTTCACCAACAGATCAGTATGCAGATCTTCGCGATGAAATGGTGATGGAGCTCGGTCGTGCAGGTCTTCTTGTTGAGCGTTCACACCACGAAGTGGGAACAGCTGGCCAGATGGAGATCAACTACAAGTTCACCGATATTCTTACTGCAGGCGATGAGTTGATGAAGTTTAAGTACATCATCCGCAACGTTGCATGGGAAGGCGGCAAGACAGCTACATTTATGCCAAAGCCACTCTTCGGAGATAACGGCTCAGGTATGCACGTTCACCAGTCACTCTGGAAGGATGGCAAGCCACTCTTCTTCGAAGCTGGCACATATGGCGATCTCTCAGATATGGCACGTTGGTATATCGGTGGACTCTTGAAGCATGCACCATCACTTCTTGCATTCACCAACCCAACTGTTAACTCATACCGTCGTTTGGTTCCAGGATACGAAGCTCCAGTAAACCTCGTTTACTCAGCTCGTAACCGTTCAGCATGTATCCGTATCCCAATTACAGGATCATCACCAAAGGCAAAGCGCGTTGAGTTCCGTTGCCCAGATCCATCATCAAACCCATATCTCGCATTTGCAGCAATGCTCATGGCTGGTATCGATGGAATCATCAATAAGATCGAACCACCTGCTCCAGTTGATAAGGATCTCTACGAGCTCGAGGGTGCAGAAGCTGCAGCTATCCCACAGGTTCCAGGTTCACTCGATGCAGTACTTAACTCACTTGAAGCAGACCACGAATTCCTTACAAAGGGTGGAGTCTTCACTGACGATCTCATCGCAACATGGATCGAATGGAAGCGTACAAATGAAGTTGATTACGTACGCCTACGTCCGCATCCAGCTGAGTTCGAGCTTTACTACGACATCTAAGATCTTCAAAGAAAGAGCCCCTGTCAGTAATACTGGCAGGGGCTCTTTCTTTGACTGGTTATCTCATCTATGACCAAGAATTTAAGTTCAATTCTTAAATCTTCAATAGAATCAACGCATGTTTCCGCCAATGCTCATTGGGATGGCCTACGCCTCATACCGCATTGGACAGAACCAACTTTCAATAGATGCACTTCGAAATCAAACGTCAGATTCGGCAAAGCAGATTACCGCTGCCATCAAGGCAAATACTGAGGCAACAGTCGACTTACAGTCGGCCTTCAGTAAAGAGGGCGAGATGCTCCGCCAGCAACTCTTTGAGATGCATCAAGCCCAAATGGCTAACCGAGAAGTTGCCTGCCCTTATTGCAATCAACTGATCTCACGCAAGGCTCTCATTTGCAATCAGTGTCAAGGAATCCTCAATTTCGGCCCTTGGGACTTTATTCGTGTCGCCCTCCTGTATCGCCCAGACTTAATCATGCGCGATAAGGAAACAATCGCTGAACTTCAATCAACTGTAAAAGAGATTGAAGTTGAGGTCCTTCGTATTGCTGCAATCGAGGACCAGCGTAAGCAAATTGAGCTTGAAAATAGGCTACAGATTGAGAGAACGAAGGCGCAAGACGAACTGAAAGCTCTTAGAAAGCAGGAAGCTGAGACAGTTCGTATCAATCTTGAGAGAAAAAATGAAGCCGAGAAGGTCGCAAAGGAGAAATCTCGAATTCTTGGACAGGCAAGACAAGATCTAAGAGATCTCCGTAAATTTGTCGAGAATGCACAAGAAGACAATCCGATAAACCCCGGAAGCGCACTTTCTCTTGTTAGAAAATCCACCAATCTCTCCCTCGATCAATATAAGGGTTCACTCACCACGAGCGAACTCATTGAGTTCTCCTCGCAATTATTCCTTGTGGGCGAAGCTGTGATGACCAATCGGAAGCTCACGGAAAGTTCAGCGTCTGCGGCGATTACTATTTTTGGAACTGCAGAGAAGTTTGGAGCTAGTAGCATACGCGAAAGTATCTGTCGCACTTATTACCTCAGTAGACAATTTAAGAAATGCATCTCTTATGCTGAAAAGGTGTTACAAGATAAAGGTCTAAGCGATATTGCCTATGACGGAATCATCTTGGATCAATTGAAAAGTCAGATAATTTTGAAAAGTGCCAAGATCGGACATGTCGAAAGAGTGCGAAATGCCTTGCGCGACAAAGATGATTACCAAAATAAACTGGTAATTGCGGCAGGCCTATTCATCTGTGGCGATGCGGAGAGCGCCCTTGCCATCAGGGATTCGATCAGCTCACGTGATCTTGAAGAGGCTCGATTCTTATATGAGCCCGATTATGAGGAGAACCACGAGGAAATTGCTCGTTTCGACGAGATGGTTTTTATAGTCATTGATAGTTAAACACCTTCGGCGCCTTAGCCATGTAATACGAGGATTTAAGTTCGAAATCTAGGACTTCAGGCTACGAAAAACCTAGGACCAACCTCTGTCAGCTCACAAACTTCTATATCGTAGTGCTTTTCCGTTATAGAATCACCCCTATCTATCGTGAGGGGGGGTGTGGCCATGGCCTACCGCTATGCCTATCACGATGATCCCATTGAGGAGATCGAGCCGAGAGAGCCGAAACTCAAAAGAGCTCTCTTCTTTGTGGCAGTTGCAGCAATCCTTGGAACTGCGGGAAGTACCTTGGCAGCAAATATCTCTTTAAATAATTCTGGGGCAACAGAATTCGGCCAAGGGCTATTGGCCACGACCGCCTGCTCAGGAACTAACAATCTTTCAATAAAACCTACCAACATTTTCGATGGAACTAGTTATCTCGTGAAATCTGTAACAGTTTCAAATATTCCAACATCATGTGCCGGTAATGATTTCATTATGAATGCTTATGGAACACCTACAGCCCCCAATGGAAGTATCGGATTTACAAACGTTGGATTATCAAGTCCATATCTTCTTGGAACGGTCGCAGCTCCCGGTACTACTTCAACAACATATGAGTGGTGGTTTTATAGCACCTCAGCTACACCTGCTACTCAAGGCATGCTGCAAACTAGAACTAATGCTGCAGGCGCTGATGGAATGGACGTTTCTTTGGAAGGCGGAGGTATAACCATTTCAGTCGGAAGCTCTTTCATGCTACGCACTACCGGTACTTATCTACAGAATAAATGGAATCACATTGCTGTAGTGAGAAATGGAACAACCGTATGGACTGTCTATCTCAATGGTACGAGCATCGGAAGTCCATTCAATTTTTCAGGCAGCACTGGTACCTCATTGGCCCTAGGAGCGAAGAGTTTTACAGGATATAACGAGTTCTTCAATGGATATATCAGCGATTTCCGTTATGTCATTGGCACAGCCGTATATACCTCAAACTTCACTCCACCTACCTCGATGTTGCCTAAGATTGCCGGAACTCAACTACTTCTTGAGACTCCATCCGGCGCTTCTTTCCTATCTGATAGTTCTGGAAATGGAATAGTCTTCACAAAGATAAGCGGTACTCCGACAAGCGTGAGCCAAAGTCCGTTCCCGCTAGTTACGTCAGTTCTTCCAATCTTTAACTCTTCATCTACTACTGCAACCATCTACGACAATGGTGGGTCCTTCTACAGCGGAGCAAACTCGACGGGATCTACAGTCACAACAATTTCCAGTTCGCCTACTGGTTCCTTTACGGTCTCCTTTGACTCGCCGACCGCAATTTCATCGAATATCTCAAACTTCACCCTTCAGAGCGCCCCGCACTCGTAGTCCATTACTTTTGCCTCGGTCTTATGGTTGAACAATATGGCGGGCTTGGTCACTTGTTAAGAATTTGGTAAAGCCCTTCTCCTCCAGCAAGATGGGCGAGAATCGAAGATGGCAAGAAGCTAATTAACTCCGGTGCAAATGACGCGATGAGCATCTCTCCAAAAGGAATAACTGTCGCAAAGAGCACAAAGAATCGGATATCAATATTTAAGTTTGTAATCTCTCTTGCAAAGTTTGAAAATATCGGTACAGATAGAAGGATTATCAGAAAAGGCCTTACTGTTGTTTTTGAGTAAAAACCGTTACCCCAGAAATAGCAAAATATTTCGTAAGAGGTAAAGATTCCCATACCAAGAACTGTGAAGAGTGCGATATAGGTACCATCCAAATACCGTCGGTAATAGCTAATCCCACCAAAACTCAGCGCATCTCGCTCTTGCTCTTCTTGGGTGAGTTTGTAAGAGCCAATAGAAATGAGAGCAGAGAAGAGAGCGGTCACAATCATAGAGACAACTATTGGTCTCTTAATCTCTATCGGTAACTCTGAGAATGCATCCTCTGCATTGATTATTGGGTAGAGAGCAAAGAGAAAGAGGGTGAATGGAATCAATTTCATATGTGATTCGATCGAGGTAATTTGTTTCAACGCAAGAGCCATCCGCATAACAGGTGTCTGGCCTACGTCTTCTCTTTGAAATCTCGATGAAGTGAGAGGGCGGGATCGTAGTGATTTCATGCCACCTCTCCCCCGGTTCAACCAGTGGGAGAAGGCGCTAGTGGCGATTATCCAAATTTGAATATCTAGAAATATTGATCGGCTATAGAAAGTTAGAATTCGCGAATCAGCTGCAAGACTTAGAAGGCGTTCAATGAGGGTAGAAAAAGCCCAACCTCGATCACCTGCGAATCCACGCGAGACTTGTAGAACGAGTAACGCAGCACTAGAAATCGAGAGAGCTAGATAATTTCTATAAAGAGAGCCTATAAGAGTTGCCGTTGCTGTGACATAGATAGTCGCGAGGAAAAGTAAGAGAAGCTGAATCGCATCAAAATTAAGCGTTAGATGGGGTATGAAATTTTGAATAGATAGAAATAGATATGGTCCAACGACCAGTGTCGCTCCAAGAATCCCATTCGTGGCTATACGAATGGCGAGGCGCCTCTGAAGTGAACCAAATTCAATCTGTATTCGATCGCCATAACCCTCCTTGATCTCAAATGGTATTGAGAGAAGAGAGTTGAAGAGAACTCCGAGTAATAACATGGTCGCCACCGGCAAGAGGTGGGAGGCGGGCTCTTCGGTCTCAATTATTGCGTTCAGGTATGAGAGATTCACTAGGAGAATCACAACAATTGGTGCGGTGAATGCCAGTGGATTAGCAAGCAGATTCCGTAGATCTACCTCCAAGTTTCGTCTGAGATGTCCATGGCCTCTATCAACCGATAGCATTGCCATTGGTGACCTCATCGAATATTTCTGCCAATGAACTTGTGTTATCGCCCGGCCATTCTCCTTGCCAAAGAATCTCGCGTTGGATAATTACAACTTTGTCTACGTACTGCTCCATGTCGTGCAGATAATGACTTGAAACTAGGATGGTTCTCCCTCTATCTGCCTCAACTCGCAGGAAAGAGTGAAGCCAACGGATACCGTCAGGGTCGAGCCCATTTACTGGCTCATCAAGGATGAGAGTGTGAGGGTCCGCAATTAAAGCGCAGGCGAGACTTAGGCGTTGACGCATACCGAGAGAGAGTTCAGAACATTTCAAGGTGTTGAGATTCTCAATTTCAGTAAGAGCTGCAATCTGGTTCATCTGTAAAGAGCTGGCACCAGTCGAGAGCGCCGCGATTTGAAGCTGAGCTTTCACGGAGCGACTCGGTGGGAAAGCAAGATTGATTGAGACACCGACACTTCCAGGAGTGTGCTTTGAAAATGGGAGTCCGTTGATGGTTGCGGTACCTTCATTTGGGTGTTCAAGTTGAGAAAGGATGCGAAGGGCCGTCGTTTTGCCGGCACCGTTTCGACCAAGGAGTCCGGTAATCTGCCCTGGTTTCGCAACGAAAGTCAGGTGGTCTAAAGCCACCTTTCTTCCGAACTTCTTCTTTACTCCTCTAAATTCAATCCCAAGATCCATCAACGAGACCTCCATAATCACTGCATTAGTGAGCGCTAGATGCGCCGCGTACTTGTAGATAAACAACAACTGCGACTACAGCGATAAACCACATATGAACCCCTCTCCCTTAAATTTCGAGGATGCTCTCAAGCGAAACTCCCAAATAGATGTATTTTGGCTCTCAAGAACTTCACGATTAGAACGGGGCGCTAGAATTCGAAAATGACGGCCGAGAGAGAGATTTTAAGCTACCAAGAATTTGGCGGCGCTATCCGTCAGCTTGCTCAAGTAATAAAGGATTCTGGATATGAGCCGGATATCGTTCTATCAATAGCTCGCGGTGGTTTGTTGATCGGTGGAGCACTTGGCTATGCGCTAGGAGTGAAGAACACCTTCACAATGTCCGTTGAGTTCTATACCGGGGTAAATGAGCGCTTAGTTCTTCCAGTGGTGCTCCCACCAGTGCCAAACAAAGTTGATCTCACGGGACTCAAAGTTCTCGTTGCCGATGATGTTGCTGATACGGGCGCGACCTTGAAGCTAGTGCGCGAATTCTGTGGTGAATATGTCTCTGAGGTACGAAGCGCGGTACTTTACGAAAAACCTCATAGCGTTGAGAAGCCAGACTATGCCTGGCGCCAGACAGTTAAGTGGATTGAATTCCCTTGGTCGGTAGAGCCACCCGTGGAGAAGAGTAAGTAAATGAGCTTTGCCGCCGATTTCGTTAATGGTCTCTCGCCCGCGTTACGAAAGCTTGGAGATCGTAAACGTGCAATTGGTGCGCATATGTATATGAAGGAGATCGCTCCCTTTATTGGAGTTGCTACACCTGAACGCAGAACTCTTGTAAAACACATTGCAAAATCCATGGCGGCACCCACTTCTGATGAGCTTGGAGCTACAGCTCGCAAACTCTGGAAGTTAGATGAGCGCGAATTTCAATACGCTGCAAATGATCTGATAGCTATCCATTGGAAGGTAGCTGATAAGAATTTCCTTGCTGACCACGTCGAAGAGTTGATTGTCACCAAATCCTGGTGGGATACCGTGGATGGCCTGGGAAGTGTCGCGGTATCACCGCTTACAGATAAATATGGTTGTGAAAAGTTAATCGCTCAATGGAATAACTCCTCGAATATGTGGCTCAATCGCGCAGCAATCCAGCACCAACGAGGACGTCGTTTTGAGACCGATATCAATCTCATTCTTCAATACTGTGACGATCACTCAGATTCGAAAGAGTTTTTCATCGTCAAAGCAATTGGTTGGGCGCTTCGTGATTTGGCCCCCATCAGCCCCAGCGCAGTGCGTGGCTTTCTCAAGAGCCACCCAGATCTTGGACGCGTTGCGGTACGTGAAGCAGAGCGCGGCTTAAATCGCCTTTGACTCTGGTGTATGAGTCCAAGACTGTGTAACCAACTTATGCATCACCGTTCCATTGATGGCAAAGATTGCAGCGAGTATCCACCATCCAGATATACCCATACCAATAACTAGCGCTGTAACCAATGCAGGACCAAGTGTTCCGCTGAGTCCCCACGAGAGACCCCAGACACCTTGATACTGGCCTTGATGGTTCTCATCTGCGAGGCCAAATCCAATCGACCATGAACCTGCAGAACCAATTAGCTCACCAACAATGTGCGATGCCATTCCAAGTGCAAGTAGAAGTGATGCGATAACAGCATTTACACCGTGGGCGTACGCATAGAGTAGGCATGCGAGAGAGAGGAAGTATGAAGCGAGACGGTAGTGCTTGGCTCCTCCAAAGAGAGTGGCCGAGCCTTTACTTGCTGCAACCTGCAAGAGCATCACAGCGATTGTATTCATCAGCATAATTACCGAGACCCACCATCGAGGCGCGTTAGTCTCGCGTACTACCCAGAGCGGGATGGCAACTGATTGAAGTACGAAGTGGACTGACATGAATGCATTTGAGAGAGTCGCACCGAGAAAAACTTTATCCTTCATGGCAGCAAATGAGAATGGTTCACCACGTTCAACCGTTGGTTCAACGAATGGCAGCTTGAGATACATCAAGCCGGCAATAACGAAGGTAATTGCATCTCCGATAAGGAGAGCTTTATAGACCGCCGGATTGTTCAGCGCTAAACCAATACCTGCAAAGAGAGTTCCGACCGAAATTCCAAAGTTCGTAACAGCGCGCTGATAGGCGCGAAGTTGTACGCGAGATTCCTCTCCCCCGAGCTTTGCGATCGTTGCCATACGAGTTGTCTGCGCAACCACACCGAGCATCCCCATCACAATATGAATTGCAAGGAATGGCGCATAACTGTGTACGAAGACCAACCCAGCCATGATTACACCTTCGGCAGCAACTGCGTAGGCGCTTATATTTCGAGGTCCAAAGCGATCTGCGATATGACCGGCAGGCACGCTTAGCGTCATCGCCAATCCGCCTGCGATAGAGATGGCGAGGGCCACCTGAGCTGGCGAGAGTCCGACGATGGTGGTGAAGTAGATAACGTCAACCGTCATGAAGAGGCCATTGCCGAAGGTATTGACGAAGGTTGAGCCGGCCAGAATTCGAAGGTGGGGCTCTTGCGGTATCACTTTGCGCGCCAGCGCGCCTATTTTCCCGCTCATAGGCTGATTCTATCTGAACTTTTCTAAGGATTCTTTCAGGTTATCTAAGGCGCTACCTCAGCAACGAAGTGCATTATCTGCAATGTAAGAGTTACTTACAACGAAAGGTAGTGGCAGATATGTTCATCGCATTCATCCTCTTAGGAGCTCTTCCAGCCACGCTCTTCTTCATCTCAAAGTTGGGTCTGAGCAATCCTCCACAGGAACACCTCATTACTGAGGTTTCACCTTTAAGAGCGGCTCGATCATCTCGCGAGGATGTTCAGCTCGCTGCATAAGTAAAAGCGTAATCGCCCGCCTATCCTCCTAGGTGGGCGTTACTCTTTCTCCGTGCTTAATCACTTTTTGACCTTTGCAATATTTCTCATCATCGGAATAGAAATCCGTGATGGCTTAGCTCATGCAAAGGCAGCAATTCTTCCTTCGCTTGCAGCGCTAGGTGGAATGGTATTTCCAGCGCTGATCTTCCTCTTGATTGCGCAAGAAAAGAGTGCCTGGGCTGTTGTCATGCCGACAGATGTTGCACTAGCAATTGGAGCTCTCAGCCTTCTTGGCTCACGAGTTAATCCTGCGGTCAAGCTCTTCCTTATGACTCTCGCAGTGGCCGATGATTTCTTCTCATTGATTGCCATAGGAATCTTCTATCGAAGCGATTTAGATATTTCTAGCGCCTTCTACACAATTGGAGCGGCGCTGATTGGGTCACTGCTCCCCTATAGAAATCTCATTCTAAAATACCTTGCACCATTGGTGACCTTTGCAATTATTCCTATCTATATCTGGATCAATCTATTTTCAGTTATTGATCTCTCTGCCTTTGGGAGCAAGACTTCACTTGCAATTGTTCTTGCTCGAGTAATCGGAAAAGTTCTAGGTATCACCCTGGTCACAGCTCTTCTTGTGCGTGTAACTCAATTGCGACTACCTGCTCAGCTCGATATAAAAGAGGTAGCAGGAATTGGGCTACTTTCAGGAATGGGTATGACAGTTTCGTTGGTCATTGCAGATATCACTGTTACTGACCCAACTATCCACTCAGAGATTCGCTCAGGGCTATTTCTCGCAGCCCTGATTTCGGCTCTTCTTGGAGTTCTCTGGCTTAGGCGTTTTCCTGCCTCTTTATAGCCTGGCGTGAAAGAAGAAGGTAGCCGAAGAAGCCAATGAGAAGCGCAAATGCAACTCCGAGATTCGCACCCGCCCACTGACCTTCCTTTCCGCCGAAGACTCCTAAGAAATATCCCTGCCATGACAACCATGATGCAAACGGATTGGTAACAAATCCCCAACCAACAATCGAGCCGATAGCCATTAGTGAGAGCGAACGAAGATTCCAAGCTCCATAGCGACCAGATTCATTAAAGAGATCGCTCTCGCTATATGACTGCTTTCGCATCAGGACATCTGCGACGAATATTGCAGACCAGGCAGCGATAGGAACTCCAAGAGTGATCAGGAAACCTTGGAATGGGAAGAAGAAGTCATCTGCTATCCAGACCAGATAAATAGTTCCTGCAACCATTATTGCTGAGTCAATTGATGCTGCTACATAACGCTTGACCGGCAACCCGATAGAAATCAATGTGAGTCCGGAAGAGTAGAGATCGAGGATCGCTCCCCCAACGAGTCCTAGGATTGCAACGAGTGCGAATGGAATTAAGAACCATGTAGGAAGCAAGGTTGTAAGAGCGCCGATTGGATCATTTGCGATGGCACCAAAGAGCTCTTCGCTGCTTCCTGCAAGAGCTGCACCGTAGATAACCATTGCAATGGGAACGATAGATGCGCCGAAGACGGTCCACCCCACTACCCCTCTACTTGATGCGCTTCGAGGAAGGTAACGTGAGTAATCTGCCGCTGAATTAACCCAACCAAGTCCAATGCCGGTCGCGCCAAAGATGAGCGCACCGATAAATCCTGCTGCACTTCCATGAGGGATTGAAGTTACGGCAGACCAATTCACTTCATCGATGGTGAGAAGAAAGTAGAGAATGGTCGCTGCAACGGTGACAAGAGTGAGCCACTTCTGAAGTTTCATGATGATCGAATGGCCAAGAACTCCGCCAAACACGGTAAGTGCGATTGCAATAAGGAAGCCGATGACCATCGAGAGATTGCGATCTAGATGACCCACACGTACAAAGACGGTTCCTGTTGCAAGAGTCGCTAATGAGACAAGAACGGTCTCCCATCCAACAAAGATGAGGTAGGACAAGAAGCCAGGGATCAGGTTTCCCTTAACTCCAAATGAAGCGCGAGAGAGCACCATCGTTGGCGCATTCGACTTTTTTCCTGCCAGGGAGCTGACACCGACCAAGAGAAAGGAGAGGACGGTTCCCAGAATTGCAGCGATTGTTGCCTGCAGGAATGAGATTCCAAAGCCGAGAAAGAAGGCTCCATATGAGAGGGCAAGGAGCGAGACATTTGCTCCACACCAAGGCCAGAAGAGGCTGGCTGGTGATCCACCACGCTCAGATTCATCGATGATATTTGTTCCATTGAGCTCTAATTGCATCTGCGCATCGTAGGCGATTTCAACTGAAAGGGTGCGATTGGTAAGGTTCTGCCCGGTCCCGAGTATCACGCAATGCACCGGCAGCGTGATCGGCAACCCTCCCAAAGCGGCGGGGTGCCCCCGAGTGAAGACCAGGCCATGACAAGTCGTCATGGCAAGCGCATTTGAAAGGTAATCATGTCTCTTAATAAGAAGAAGATCTCTGCAGCTGCAATTGCTGCGTTCGTTGCCCTCGCTCTCACATCATGTGGCTCAGATAAAGCTGCTGCATGTCCTCAGGTGAAGGAAGGCGTTCTTACAATCGCCACAGATGAGCCAGTCTACGGCCCATGGTTTGATAACAATCAGCCTGAGAACGGCAAGGGTTATGAAGCAGCTGTTGCATATGCAGTCGCTGAAGAGCTCGGTTATTCAAAGGATAAGGTCGAGTGGGTTCGCGTTCCATTTAATAACGTTGTTGCTCCAGGATGCCGTAACTTCGACTTTGATATTAATGAATTCTCAATCACACCTGAGCGCGCAAAAGTCATCGACTTCTCAACTGGTTACTACGATGTAACTCAGGCGGTCATCACAGTTGCAGGTTCAAAGATTGCTAACGCAAAGTCGATTGCAGACCTTAAGGGCGCAAAGCTCGGTGCACAGGTAGGAACAACTTCTTACGCAACAATCACCGATGTCATCAAGCCAACTCAGGATGCAGCTGTCTTTGATACAAACGATGTTGCGAAGCAGGCGCTAGCAAATGGCCAGATCGACGGACTCGTTGTTGATCTACCAACAGCTTTCTATATCACAGCAGTAGACCTTGAGAATGGAAAGATTGTTGGCCAGTTCCCAGCTAAGGCTGGCGGCGAGCAGTTCGGCCTCGTTCTATCTAAGGGAAGCTGGCTTACAGCAGATATCTCAAAGGCTGTAGATAAGCTCCGCGCAAACGGCGCTCTTGCAAAGATTGAAGACCAGTGGCTCGCTGCTGGCGCATCTGCACCTGTTCTCAAGTAATCGCATAGATTAAAAAGTAGAGACGAGAAGCTCGATGACTTACACACCTTCTACGTTGCAATCGCAGCGTGAAGATGCAAAGCGTCGGGCTTCTCGTCGTTCTACCGCAATTGCGCTTCTGAGCACACTTATCTTTGGCGCGCTTCTCACTGCAATTGTCGTCAACGCCCAAGGCTTTGACGCAGTTCGTGAATCTTTCTTTAATTGGCATTACGCCCAGAAAGCCTTTCCAAGAATCTTTGATGGCATCCTTCTCAATTTGCGCGTGCTATTTATTGCAGAGTTCTTCGTCCTCATCTTCGGATTAGCAATCGCAATCGCTCGCACAACTACATCGCCTGTCCTCTACCCGGTCCGCCTCGTCGCCACGATTTATACAGACATCTTTAGAGGCATGCCTCTCTTGCTCGTGCTTTTCCTCGTTGGCCTCGGAATTCCCGGTCTGCGCCTCTCATATGTACCGAATTCAGCGGTCTTTCTCGGAACCGTTGCGCTCGTCTTGACCTATTCTGCATATGTAGCTGAAGTTATCCGTGCAGGCATTGAGGGAGTAAATCCAACTCAACGTCAAGCGGCTCGCGCACTCGGTCTATCTCATACCCAGACCCTTCAACATGTTGTTCTCCCGCAGGCTTTTCGCAATGTCACTCCCCCGCTCCTGAATGATCTCGTCTCCCTTCAGAAAGATTCAGGCTTGATCTCTGTATTAGGTGCTGTTGATGCAATTCGTGCCGCAGGAATTGAGACTGCGCAATCATTTAACTTCACGCCATATGTCGTAGCCGGCGGACTCTTTGTTCTTCTTACAATTCCACTTACTCGTTACACGGATTGGCTGATTCGACGTCAAGATCGCGCACAGAAAGCGCAGGGTGTCTTCTAATGAGCCACTTATTAGAGCTCAAGGGTCTGCGTAAGACCTTTGGAGAGAATCTTGTACTCGACGATATTTCACTTAACTTTCCTCAAGGATCTGCAACGGTAATCATCGGCGCCAGCGGTTCGGGTAAATCCACTCTCATGAGATGTATCAATCTCCTAGAAGAGCTTAGCGATGGCCAAATCCTTCTCGAGGGAAGCGATATCAGCGCTTATGGAATAAATCTTGATTCGGTTCGCGGAAAAATCGGCTCAGTTTTTCAAGCTTTCAATCTCTTTCCACATCTCACCGTCCTCGAGAACATCACTCTTGCACCACGATTAGTTCAGAAAAAGAGCAAGGATGAAGCGACAACGCAAGCACTCTCGCTTCTTAAGCGTTTCGGACTTGAAGATAAGGCTGATGCATATCCAAATCTCTTGAGCGGTGGACAGCAGCAGCGCGTTGCGATTCTCCGTGCAATAGCTACTGGGCCGAAGCTGCTCCTTCTCGATGAGGTCACAAGCGCACTTGATCCAGTGTTGATTGCTGAAGTGCTCTCGCTTATTGCAGAGTTGAAGGCAGATGGAATTACAATGATTATTTCGACGCATGAAATGGGCTTTGCAAAGAAAATTGCAGACTCAGTCGTTTTTCTCTCAGGTGGCGTCATCTGTGAAAGCGGTACACCACAGCAGATTTTTGATAGCCCGAAGAGTCCAGAGCTCCGCAACTTCCTCGGCGCCCTCCATGATGCAGGACGACTCTAACTTTCCTTCTTAGTCGAGGAAGAAATCGAGCAAGAAATCCGTTGTGCCAGGAACAACTGCGTATTTATCGAGATCAGTGATTCCTTCGCTCGCAAGGACTTCATCATCTACATAGAAGTTTCCTGTTGACTCAGCTGCAGGGCGATTAAGGATGATGTATGCGGCATCGGCGAGAATCTCAGGTGTGCGACAGGCAGCGGTATCAATTCCAGGAATCATTGCAAGAGCTGCGGTGTCGATTGCCGTACGCGGCCAGAGAGCATTTACTGCAATGCCATCGCGCTTAAATTCCTCGGCCATGCCGAGTACGCACATAGACATTCCGTACTTCGCCATTGTGTAGGCGACGTGATTCTTAAACCACTTCGCCTTCATTGAGAGAGGTGGTGCCAGGTTGAGAATCTGAGGATTTCGACCCTCTTTGCCAGATTCACGAAGATAAGGAATCGCAGCTTGAGAGGTAAGGAAAGTTCCACGCACATTGACATCAAACATCAAGTCAAAGCGCTTCGCTGGTGTTACCTCTGTCTTAGTGAGATTAATAGCGCTGGCATTGTTAATCAAGATGTCGATCCCGCCGAACTCTTGTGAAGCCTGGCGAATAGCTGATTCGATCTGCTCATCGTCACGAATATCGCATTGGATTGGCAGGGCAGTTCCACCCGCAGCGCGAATTTCTTCCGCTGCCGAGAAGATTGTTCCGGGAAGCTTAGGATTGGGGTCAGCTGTCTTTGCGGCAATCGCAATCGATGCGCCATCACGCGCTGCGCGAAGAGCAATAGCCAAACCAATACCTCGTGAACCGCCGGTGATGAATATCTTCTTACCTGCTAGTGACATTTACTTGCCCTTCTTCGACATGAACTTCATTGCAGCATCTGCAAACTCTTCTGATTCAAGGGCCATAGCAAAGAGCTGGAACTCAGCCTTCATGACGGCAGCTACCGCATCGTGCTTGCTCGCCTTCATCAGCGCCTTTGTATTAATGATTGCCGTTGGTGGCTGTGATGCAATCTTCTTTGCAATTTTGATTGCCTCTGCATCTGAATCAACGACAATTTCTGCAACGAGACCAATCTCTTCTGCATAATCTGCCGAGAAAGCCTCTCCTGTAAAGAAGACCTTTGCTGCACGTTGGTAGCCAACAAGCGCTGGAAAGAGAAGTGATGAACCGGCTTCAGGAACCAGGCCGAGTGAGGTAAATGGCATAGAGAAGGCAGCATCTTCCGATGCGATCACAATGTCGCAGTGGAGAAGCATTGTTGTTCCTACTCCCACTGCATTTCCTTTGACGGAGGCGATGAGAGGTTTAGGGAAATTGAGAAGGGATTCAAGAAAGAGGGCAACGGTTGAATCCTCAGCTGTCGGAGGATTATTCATAAAGTCGAAGATGTCGTTTCCGGCGGTGAAGTGATCGCCCACGGATGAGAGAACAACTGCGCGGACTCCAAAGTCTCCACCCGCCTCGTTGAGAAGGCGCGCTAGATCGCCATACATCTCGCGAGTGAGCGCATTCATCTTCTCAGGGCGGTTAAATCGAATGATCTGGACTTGGTCGACCAATTCCGAGGTGATTTGCGTCATTGGGCGAGTGTAAGTGGTGATTATCGCCTTGGGAAGGAGCACAATAGGGATATAGCGACGGAGAGGTCCTAACAATGGCACGCGATATCACGATCACAACAAGAGAGCTGACTCCCTTTGAGCAATTAGTCCTAGGTCTACTCTGCGAAGGCAAGTCCAATGCAGCAATTGCTCGAGAGACCAATCACACCGAGAAAGTTGTCGAGAATACAATCTCTCGTTCAGCGAAGGCATTCAATATCACCTCTGATGGAGATACAAATATTCGCGTTCTCCTCGCCCTCGCCTTCCGCACCCACTATGGAGACACGGCCTTTGATCGCCTTGGAGTTCCCTGCGCTCACTTTGAACTCAATGGCGAAGGTCAAGCGATGTGCAATCGAGAGATTCACTGACCAGATTGCTCTTCTATGCGGCAACTCACATTGCTGCAGGTGCTAGCACTCGCTCTTTCTCTCCCCCGCATCTTTCCGCGAGTATTTAATGTAAATAGCACTCAGGGACATGAGTGGATTTACGTAGAAGTAAATAGGAGAGAAAAATGAAACGTAAAACTTTTGACAAGATTGTGACCTTTATCGGAGCCGGCCTCACAGTCTTTCTATTTGTCGTTGCAGCACTCGTTAACTGGGGTGCTTCATTTGCCAGTGATTCAGTCACTTCACAACTCAAAGCTCAGGAAATTACAATGCCTGCAACCACTGGCAACTCTGAGGAATCAGCAGATGTCACCGCTTACTTCAAGACACACGGTGGCAAGTTAATGACAACAGGTAAAGATGCGCAGATGTATGCCGATCACTTTATTGGATTCCATATGTCAAAGATGCCTACCTATAACGAAGCTACAGCCGCGGCTCGATCTGCTACACCTGAGAACAAGGCATCAGCTGATGCAACTGTAGAAACAGTTTTCAAGGGAAACATGCTTCGTGGAACACTCTTAACTGCCTATGCATTTGGCACTCTCGGAACACTTGCAGGATATGGAGCAATTGCAGCGCTCATCGGCGCTCTCTTAATGCTTGTCTTAACTATCGCAGGCGTAATTCATCTTCGTCGCACTCCAGAAGAGGCGATGATCTAACATCCCCAACTCTCTCAAACTCTCCGTTGAGGGGTTGAGGGAAATAGAAAACCCCCGCAACTGTGAAGTTACGGGGGTTTTCCTTTTATCTAAGTGAGTTTTACTATTTAGCGCTCAAGCTTTCCTGAGATGAAGTCCTCTGTCTTGTTATGAGCCTGCTCATCTGTGTACTGAACCGGCGGAGTCTTCATGAAGTATGAAGATGGTGAGAGCAAAGCTCCACCAATCTTGCGATCCAGACCGATCTTTGCACAGCGAAGAGCATCGATGATTACGCCAGCTGAGTTTGGTGAATCCCATACTTCTAGCTTGTATTCAAGGTTCAAAGGAACGTCACCGAATGCGCGACCTTCAAGGCGAACATATGCCCACTTGCGGTCATCGAGCCATGGAATGTAATCAGAAGGTCCGATGTGAACATTCTTTGCACCCATGTCGTGATCGAGCTGTGAAGTCACAGAGTTTGTCTTTGAGATCTTCTTTGACTCAAGGCGATCGCGCTCGAGCATGTTCTTAAAGTCCATATTTCCACCAACGTTGAGCTGGTAGGTGCGGTCTAGGTGAACGCCACGATCCTGGAACAACTTAGCCATGATGCGGTGTGTAATTGTTGCGCCGACCTGTGACTTGATGTCATCGCCAACAATTGGAAGACCTGCATCTTCAAACTTCTTCGCCCATACTGGATCTGAAGCGATGAAGACTGGAAGTGCGTTAACAAATGCACAACCAGCTGCAATTGCGCACTCTGCATAGAACTTAGCTGCGTTCTCTGATCCCACTGGGAGGTAGCAGATAAGTACATCTACCTGCTCTGCCTTGAGAGCTGCAACGATATCTGCCTCAGGAGCTGTTGACTCTGTAATTGTCTCCTTGTAGTACTTACCGAGACCATCAAGTGTCTTACCGCGCTGAACTTCAACGCCAGTCTTTGCTACATCTGAAAACTTAATTGTGTTGTTCTCTGATGCCCAAATAGCATCAGCAAGGTCAAGACCAACTTTCTTAGCATCAACATCAAAGGCTGCAACGAACTTAACGTTGCTGATGTGATATCCGCCTACAACAGCATGCATAAGACCAGGAATCTCCTGATCGATAGCTGCATCCTTGTAGTAAGTAACACCCTGTACGAGTGAGTTTGCGCAGTTTCCTACGCCGACGATGGCAACGCGAATGTCGCCAGCTCCTGTTGTGATCTTCACTTAGATTTCCTCTCGGTCGTAATCATTTCCTGCAGCCACGCGATTTCGCGATCTGCAGAGTCAAGCGAATGGCGGCGCCACTCTTGAAGGTACTTATCGATTCCAATTGGAGACTTCTCTACTTCATCGCGAAGGATTTCTGCCTTCTCCTGAAGTCGACGTAGCCGTCCCTCAAGTATCCGAACTCGGCTCTTTGTAGGTGTTGGGCTAAAGAAGGCGAAACGAATTTCGAATCCTTCATCTTCCCAAGCATCCGCGCTGACGGATTCGGTGAGCGCCTCGAAACGTGCCATTCCCTGATCGGTGATGGCGTAGACAATTCTTGGACGCTTGCTTCCTCGATCGACTTCTTCTTCCTGGATTGAGCCAGCAAGGAGCATGCGACGAAGTTGCGGGTAGAGAACTGAGAATGAGATCGCCTTAAATGGGCCAAAGATGGTCACCATTCGCTTGCGGAGCTCATAGCCGTGAAGTGGCCCCTGCGCCAAGAGCCCAAGGAGCGCAAACTCCAGGGATTCCACGCGTGAACGCATTGCAGGCTCATTTCTCGATGTATAGCGGTTAATATATCGATTCGATATATCTGGGCGATAGTTAACCCGATATAGCAGCTAAATGCAAAGCTTCCCCGGCGCGCCGCGAAGGTGTCGTGGGCCACAGTGAATCTAGCCTTAGAGCACCTTCCCCGCCCAACGAGGCGTGCCTTCCGGCACCCTCTCTCTCGGAAGGATCCAAATGTCATTAACTTGGAAGCTCCATGGAAACGGTAAAGATATCGCTGCCGGCGATGTCGTCTCCACTGATGAGCGCCTTACATGGCCACGCACAATCGGCGTCGGCCTCCAGCACATTGCAGCTATGTTCGGAGCAACATTTCTCGTTCCGATCATTACCGGATTTCCGCCAACTACAACACTCTTCTTCTCCGGAATCGGAACTCTCCTCTTCCTTCTCATTACAGGAAATCGAGTGCCAAGCTATCTCGGTTCATCTTTTGCATTCCTCGGACCAATCTCTGCGGCGATGGCCGATAAGTCAGCTGGAATGGCTGGCGCACTCGGTGGCATCGTCTTCACAGGTGTAGTCCTCGCGCTGGTTGGTCTCGCCGTAAAGGCTGCAGGCATCAACTGGATTAATGCAATTCTGCCTCCAGTTGTAACAGGAACAATCGTGATTGTGATCGGTTTCAATTTAGCAGGCGCTGCAAAGGGTAACTTTGTAAAGGATCCACTTCTTGGAATTATCACCCTTGCATCAATCGCTCTCATTAGCGCAATCTCAAAGGGATTCCTTGGCCGCATCAGTATCTTCGCTGGAATTGTCGTTGGATATGTCGTTGCACTCCTTCAAGGAAATGTGGATACATCGGGGATTAAGTCAGCAGCATGGGTTGCAGCTCCTGCATTCACAGCACCAACTTTTAAGTTCAATATCATGGTGCTCTTCTTGCCTGTAGTTCTCGTACTCATCGCAGAGAACGTTGGACACGTCAAGGCAGTTTCTGCCATGACCGGAAAAAACCTTGATGATCAAATGGGAAATGCCCTCCTTGCAGATGGAATTGCAACAACACTTGCCGGCGCAGGTGGAGGTTCAGGAACTACTACATATGCAGAGAACATCGGCGTTATGGCAGCAACTCGCGTCTACTCAACCGCTGCTTACTGGGTAGCGGGAGTTGGAGCAATCCTTCTTGGCCTCTCCCCTAAGTTTGGCGCCGTTCTCTCTGCAACACCAGTTGGCGCCCTCGGCGGTGTGGCGGTCGCTCTCTTCGGCATGATCGGCATCCTTGGTGCACGTATTTGGATTGAGTCAAAGGTTGATTTCTCAAATTCAAATAACCTCATCATCGCTGCCTCTGCGATCATCATCGGTATTTCAGATATCTCATGGACAAAGGGCCAATACACATTTACAGGAATTGTGAATGCAACTCTTGTGGCTGTCATTGGATACCAACTACTCCACGCTGTATCGAAAATCCGCAAGTAATCAACGACAGGAAGTAATAAGAGAACGCTAGGCTCTCCGAGTGATTCCAACACGGTACCCGGAATACCTCATCGCAGCGATGGTGATTATCATCGCGCCGGGGCCTAGCGTTCTCTTTGTTATTGCCCGTGCAATCGCGTGGGGGCGGGCAACTTCCGTACTCACCGTTCTCGGAAATGTCTCTGGCTCATTCGTTCTCTCCTCACTCGTTGCACTCGGAATCGGACCTATTCTGCAGAAGTACCACTTCGCCTATGTTGCAGTGCAATGGGGTGGTGGTCTCTACTTGATCTATCTTGGAATCGACGCGATTTGTAAACGAGCGGTACATGCTTCAGATATGACCAACCAAGGTCCCGTTGGACCTACTCCCCTGCAATCAATTCGCGATGGATTCTGGGTCGGAGTACTGAACCCTAAGGCGATTGTTTTCTTCGCAGCAGTCCTTCCTCAATTCGTTGATATCAAGGGAAACTCCGTAACCCGTCAACTTCTCTTTCTCGGCCTCACATTTTGCGTACTTGCATTTATCTCTGATGGAATGTGGGGACTACTTGCTGGCACTGCGCGAGCTTGGCTAGCTCAAAGCAGTACTAGACTCGAGAAGTTGCGTGGAACTGGTGGATCAATCATGATCATTCTCGGTATCGCTGTGTTGATTTCGGCAATTGTCAGTGGCTAAAGGGAGAATCACCTCATGAAGAAACCAGATAAGCCAGCGCGCGAATTTATCGCTCCCTCAGACCTCACCTTTGGATTCGCTACCTGCAAGCGATGCATCTGGATTAAGTACCAGTTCTCCTTCGAATTGAAGAAGGATTTTCCACTCGTAAAATCGCTCTCAACATTTCAAGAAGAGTACTTCCGTCGCGCGCCGATGCCGACACTTGATCCTTCACTTCCTGCAGGAACCGTTAAGCAGTGGGGCCAGTGGGTAAAGTCAAAGAACATTGTGATTAATGGTGTTGAGACTCCTTGGAAGCTGCGCGGTATCTACGATCTTCTCGGTCATTACGATGATGGAAGCGTTGGAATCATCGATTGCAAGGTCTCTGATTCCGATCGCGATAGCGGTGACTTCTATGCACCTCAGCTCGAGGCGTATGCATACACTCTCGAAAACCCTCTCAGCGGTAAAGCTTTCTCAGTTCAAACGATGGGGCTACTTATCTGGAAGTTAGCAGGCGTTGCCCAAACCCGACCTAATGAATTTGTCTCCAACGAGATGGGCTTCGGTGTCAATCAAATGTATGTACCGGTCCAGAGAGATCCAGAGCGCCTTCAGAAATTACTTGAGGATTTCATAACCGTGATTGATGGTGAGATTCCAGATGCTGGCGTTGATTGCCATGCATGTAATTATCACTCACGACGTAACGAGTTAGAAGGCTAGTTCTCTTCTTCGTTCTGAGCAGTTGGCTTTGCGCCTTTAACTGCATATGAATCAACATACTCTTGACCTGACATCTGCTGAATTCGCTTCATAATCGCATCGGCACATTCGCGTAAGAAGAGAGCATCACGTGAATCGCCCTCGAAGTACATCGGTTCACCGAAGGTCATTCCAACGCGCTTTACCTTTGGAACGACAGTTCCAGTTGGTTGAATCTTGTCGGTATTAAACATCGCTACCGGAATTACAGGGGCTCCGGATTCGATTGCAAGGCGGGCGATACCAGTACGAGCTTTATAGAGACGGCCATCTGGTGAGCGCGTTCCTTCAGGATAAATACCGAGACACTTTCCATCAGCGAGAACTTGAAGACCGGTAATTAGAGCAGCTTCACTGCGACGACCACCCGAGCGATCTACTGGAACCTGACCGAGGGCGATAAAAGTTAATTTCTTCAAGAGACCCTTGGGGCCAGGGCTTGTGAAGTACTCGCTCTTGGCAAGGAAGGTCACTTTGCGAGGAACAACGAGCGGCATAAAGATTGAATCGCTAAACGATAAGTGGTTAGAAGCAATAATCACTGGACCTGATGCAGGAACGTTGCGAAGACCCTTCACCTTTGGGCGGAAGAGGAGCATCAAGAACGGAGTCAAGAAAGCTCGCAAGGTGCCGTAGGGCAAGTTGTTCATGGCGATAATCTAATACAGCTAGCCCCTCTGGCGCGAATATATGCGTAAATGGATAGGGAAAGTGAGGCTATCTATGAAAGTATTCCAGCATGTCGGAAAAGAACAGTGGACGAAACGATGGGCGCGATGATGACGAGATGGAACTCATCAACGCCGAATTTGAATCAATGGTTGCAGATCTCAATCTCGATCAATCTTCGCCCCGCACCTATCTCGACGAACTTGAGGATATTTCAAAGGCAGAGCGTTTAGAGATTTACAATCCCCCTGCAATCAAACGTGGAATTCACGGGACAGTGACACATCTCTTGGAAAGTATTAAGCGTTGGTGGAAGAAGCCGCCACGTGATGATTCAGATGGAGCGGTTGTATGAGTGATTTTCGTTGGGGCATTCTCGGTACCGGTGGAATTGCACAAGCCTTCGCCGCAGATCTTGCACATGCAGAAGGACAGGTTGTTGCAGCGGTCGGCTCTCGCACTGTCGAAGGAGCTGCTTCATTTGCCCAGCTATATCCAACTGCGACACCTTTCGGAAGTTATGAAGAACTCGTAGCCTCCGATGTCGATGCAATCTATGTTTCGACCCCACATATTTTTCACGCCGAGAATGCTGCACTTGCTCTCAACGCCGGTAAGCCAGTTCTCTGCGAAAAGGCATTCACCATTAATGCAGAGGAATCGGCAAAGATCATCGCGATTGCACAGAGCAAGAAGGTCGCGCTGATGGAGGCGATGTGGACGCGGTTCTTGCCACATATTCAAGAGATTAGGAAGGTTATTGGCGATGGTGCTCTCGGTGAAATTCATACCGTGATTGCAGATCATGGCCAATATATTCCATATACACGTGCGCCTCGCTTGTGGGAGCCGGCGCTCGGCGGTGGCGCACTTCTTGATCTTGGAATCTACTCAATCACCATTGCAGATATCGCCCTCGGTTCTCCAACTAAAACTCATGCACATGCGACTCTCACCGATCTCGGCGTAGACCTTCAAACGTCAATGGCTCTGGAATATTCAAATGGAGCCCACGCACTTCTCACATGCACAATGGCGGCACGAACATCAGTGACTGCGTTGATTGCAGGCGATAAGGCGCGGATTGAGATTGATGCACCGTTCTATAACCCGACATCATGGCGACTGATTACTCGCGATGGCGAGGTAACCGAGTTTCCGAATACCTACAAGGGACATGGTCTTCGCGAAGAAGCAATCGAATTTGCACGCGTTGTTCGTTCAGGAGAGATTGAATCACCGTTGATGACGCATGCGAAGAGCCAAGAGATTATGGAGCTCATGGATGAGGTACGTCGCCAGATTGGCGTTAAATACCCAACCGAATAAATTAGTTACGAGCTAGATCTGCAGCTCCTACGAGCCCGGCTTCATTTCCGAGAGTCGCAGGGATGATCTCTGGATATGGATGCTTGCCTGCAAATGGCATGGAGCGCTCCATGGCAAGACGAGTAGGTGCAAGGAGAATCTCTCCTGCATCAATTACTCCCCCGCCGATTACAACGCACTCTGGATCTAGGAGAACTGAGAGCGATGCAATACCGGCACCCAACCACTGAGCTGTTGTATTAAAGGCAGCGAGAGCCACTTGATCACCTTCGCGTGCAGCCTCAGTTATTGCGCGCCCTGTCAGACCTTCGATAGTTCCATCTCCACGCCCAAGAAGCCCGCGAGCTAAATCTGGACTTGCAGCAATCGCTTCACGGGCATGACGTAATAGGGCATTTCCTGATGCATATTGTTCAAAGCAACCACGTGCACCACATCCGCAGAGATGACCTTCAGGAAGAACGCGAAGATGGCCGACCTCTGCTGCAATTCCGAAAGCGCCGCGCAAGAGTTGATCATTAACAATAATTCCGCCGCCGATGCCAGTACCAATTGTCAGGAGCAACATATTTGCCTTGCCACGTCCTGCACCAAAGCGCTTCTCTCCCCAGGCAGCAGCATTTCCATCATTCTCTAAAACAACAGGAAGGCCTATCTGTGAAGCAAGCTGCTCTTCTAACTGAACGCCGTTCCATCCTGCGATATTGGGAGTTGCAAGCATTGTCTTGCGATCAGATGAGACAAAACCTGCAGCAGATACACCTACACGCGCAACTGGATATTCAGCTGCAAGTTCGCGTGCGACATCCGCGATAGTTGAGGTAAGGGCTGCGCCACCTTCATGCGGTGTATCCCGACGAGATGTCTTTACGACATTTCCTAAATCATCAACAACTCCACCAAGAACCTTGGTGCCACCGACATCTACTCCGACTGTGTACGACATTATTCGAACTGCGCCTGCAACTCTTTGAGAGCTGCATCAATTGTCTGCTTCTCTGTCTTAGAGATCATCATGCGTGGAACAGGGAGTGAGAGTTCAACGCCGAGCTCATACGTCACCTGAGTTGTATCTGCATCGATTGACTTAAGGATGTACTTGCCATCCATAGCTGTCATCAGATCTGCCTCATCGAGAGAGAATGAGATCTCAGTCGGTGCTGCGCTCCAGTCATAGATAAGAGTTGCTCGATCCTTCATAACTCCTGCATCGATTGAGACATTAGCCTTGAGGGTACGTCCATCGCTATCGCTCTCAACGACCTCTACCTTCTTAATCGAGGTAAGCCACTGCGGATACTCACCGATATTCGAGAGCTTGGCAGCGACCTCGGCTAGAGGTGCTTCAACGAGGACTGAGGATGAGCTGAATTCTGACATGACACGAAGGCTACCAATCCTTCCCTTTTTATACCTCTCACCGATAGCGTTGGGGCCATGAATGAAGTCACTATTCCGGCACTCGTCCCTGCGGCAACCTCACCAACCTGATCGCTGAGCGGGCCTGGTTTGAGCCAGAGCGCATCACGATGTCACGCCCCTTGGGTGATGGCTGGCAGCAGCTGACAGCGCGCGAGGTCGAGAGCGATGTACGCGCCGCTGCAAAGGGACTTATCGCAGCAGGCGTTCATGCAGGCGATCGTGTCGCAATCATGGCGCGTACTCGCTATGAGTGGACCATTCTCGACTTTGCATCATGGTTTGCAGGCGCAATCGTTGTTCCAATCTACGAGACTTCATCTCCAGAACAGGTTGATTGGATTCTTAACGATTCAGGTGCAGTCGCGCTCTTTGTTGAAACACCAACGCTCCGTGAACTCGTTGCCCCTGTTCTCCCACCTCATACTCGACATATCTGGACAATGACTGAAGATGTTCTCCAGGTGCTTCGCACAGCAGGAGCGCACATCTCTGATGCGGAGATCGATAATCGTCGTCATACTCTCTCACCGGATTCACTTGCAACTCTGATCTATACATCTGGAACAACAGGAAAGCCAAAGGGCGTTCAACTCACACATGGCAACTTCCTTGCAGAGTGTGGAAATGTTGTACAAGGTGCAGCAGATCTATTCCTCAAGCCAGGCGGCTCAACTCTCCTCTTCCTTCCAGTTGCACACGTCTTCGGTCGAATGGTGCAGATCGGTGCAATCTCTGCCGGTCTTCATCTCGCTCATTGCGCAGATGTTCAAGGACGTTTACTTCCAGATCTCGCATCCTTCAAGCCAACATTCGTTCTCGCAGTTCCACGTATCTTCGAGAAGGTCTACAACGGCGCAGAAGCTAAGGCGGAAGCGGCAGGTAAGGGAAAGATCTTCCGCAAGGGCGCTGAAGTTGCTATTGCATATTCAGAGAATATTGATGCGAAGAAGTTCAAGCCACTTCTCTCGATTAAACATAAGCTCTTCGATGTTCTCCTCTACTCAAAGATTCGCAACACTCTTGGTGGTCGCGTAGAGGCAGCTATCTCAGGTGGAGCTCCCCTCGGTGCTCGCCTCGGACACTTCTATCGCGGAGCTGGCGTCACCATTCTTGAAGGCTACGGATTAACTGAAACAACTGCAGGTGCGACTCTCAATTTGAGCACCGCTCTCTCTATTGGTTCAGTAGGAAAGCCAATTCCTGGCACATCAATCAAAATTGCAGATGATGGCGAAGTTCTTATCGGCGGACCAATCGTGATGCGTGGATATTGGCAGAACGATGCAGCAAATCAAGAAGCCTTCGATGGCCATTGGTTTAAATCAGGAGATCTCGGAAAGCTTGATGACCAAGGCTTCCTCTACATCACAGGTCGCAAGAAGGAACTCATCGTGACAGCTGGCGGCAAGAATGTTGCTCCTGCAGTTCTCGAAGATCGACTTCGTGCACATCCTCTCGTAAGTCAGTGCATGGTCGTAGGAGATAACCAACCATTTATTGCAGCTCTCATCACAATTGATCCAGATATGGCAAAGGGTTGGATCGCGGCGAACCATAAAACTGGCGCAACTATTGCAACTCTTGTCAACGATCCAGATCTCATCGCAGTGATCCAAACTGCAGTTGATGAGGCCAATAAGGCGGTCTCTAAGGCAGAGTCAATTCGAAAGTTTGCAATCCTTGCAGATGACTTCAGCATTGCCGGTGGCCAGCTCACTGCAAAACTTTCAGTCAAGCGCCACGTCGTTGCACAGCAATATGCATCGACCATCGAGGCTCTCTACACAAAGGATTAATAACCCGTTATTGCCCTACCTAGGGGAAACGGAATTGAGTCAACGCCCAACGTTGATGATTATTAATGGGTGCCCCCTCACCCACTGAGCAGCCTACGCCTTCTCGTAGTGGGTGCAGGGGTGCGCAATATTCATACCCTCAGTAGGCAACTGACTGTCGCCCGTGACATCCGAAGTGCAATCGCAATTATTCGGACTCAGCAATTTGATTGCATAGTTATCGATCGTGAACTCGAAGATGGCGATGGCTTGGTGTTGGCTCCAACGATTAAGAGAATCCAGCCCGATGCAATCTCTATCCTGCTGACATCACATACCCAATGGGCAACGCGAGAGGCGGCGAGACAGTTGGGATTTGATCAAGTCGTGGATAAGCAGACTTCAATCGATGAGATCGTCTCAACGATACGAATCCTCGCTACTCCTGGAAATACTTCGGTTGATAGAAGTTCAAGAGAGATTTCAAAGATTCACTTACTCTCGCTGACTGAGCGAGAGATTCTTCTCAACGTAGCAACGGGAGCTACTACCCAAGAGATTGCCTTTATGAGACATAACTCGGTGGCAACAATTAAGAGCCATCTGAGCTCTATCTATCGCAAGTTAGAGGTTCGCAATCGAGTTGAAGCGGTTGCAGAATTAAGGAGAAGTTAGAAGAGTTCGTTAAATCTCTTAGACCAGTGGCGCCACTCCCACTCATCAATAATCCACTGGCGCCCGCGCTTACCCATCTCTTGAGCGCGAAGAGGATCATCGAGAAGCGAGATAACTGCACGTGCAACAGATGCTGGATCTAGCCCATCTGCCGCAAAACCTGTCTCGCCTTCAAGGAGCGCATCAGGTGCTCCCCCGGAGAGCCCACCAACAACAGGGAGCTCGCATGCACTCGCTTCGAGGTAGACGATTCCCAGTCCTTCAACTTCAAGACCGGCAAGACGTGAACGACTTGGCATTGCAAAGATTTCACCAACAGAGATAAAGCGTGGAAGTTCTGAATACTGCACGCGCCCTACAAATGAGATGTGGTCGAGGACGCCCAATTGAATTGCGCGTTTATGGATGTACTCAAGATGTGGTCCAACGCCTACAAAGAGGATGTGAGCATCTGGATGGTGCTTCAGAATTTCAGGAAGAGACTCAACAAGTGTGTCCTGGCCTTTGCGATGGACGAGACGTCCAACGCTGACGATGACACGCTTATCATCAAGGTCTAACTCACGCTTGAGTTCTGCCGCTGATGCAACGGGCGCAAAGTGCGTTGTATCGATACCTGGTGCAATGCGCACCATTGAACTTTGCGCTTGAGTTGAGAGCGATCTAGAAATTGCTCTGCGAGTAAATTCGCCGAGATAAGTAAGAACATCAACGCCGCTACCGATGCGGCGTACTGCCCAAGTAAATGGCCAGAGTTTTGCCCACCAGACCTCATGGCCATGGGTGAGCGCAACGATTCGCGTAACGCCGGCGCGACGTAGACCTTGAGAGAGAAGTGCAAGGGGCGCTGCCGCACCGAAGAAGACCTTGGTGATTTCTCGTTGGCGAACAAGTTTTCTTACTGCTCGGCCTACTCGAGGCGATGGAAGTAAGACCTTTGATTTATCTCTGATTACCTCTACACCGTAATTTTCAAGCCACTTCTGATCGTATTCAGTTGTGTCGCCTTGCTGGGATGTATAGACCAATACCGATCCAAATGGCATACGCTCAATCAAACCAATAACAAAAGTTTCAATTCCTCCAGCGCGAGGGCCGAAGTCATTTGTAATGCAGAGGATTTGTGGAGTTTCACTCATTAGAAACGACGTACCGCAACTAATCTCTTAGAACCGAGAGAAGATGCATCAGCAATCTTTACTCGTGAACCAGAACGTGGTGCGTGAACCATCTTTCCGCCGCCGATATAGATACCGACGTGAGATACAGGTCGACCGAAGAAGAGGAGATCGCCTGGCTTCTTCTGGTTGAAAGGAATTGATTTGCCCATTCGCGATTGAGCCGCCGATGAGTGTGGAAGATTCACTCCAGCGGATTGATATGCGCGCATAGTCAGCCCAGAACAATCCCAGTAGACCATTCCGTCGGCGCCAAAGACATAACGGTCACCAATTTGTTTAAATGCAAATTTAATTGCCAATCCCGCTCGGCCAGAAATGCCACCGAGAGATTTTGCTTGCGCCAGAGAGCTCGCCTGATCTGCATCCTCTTGCTGCTGAGCAAGCTTTGCTAGACGATCACGATCTTCCTTTTTCAACTTGGCGAGAATCGCCTCTGCCTTCTTCAATTTCTCTTGAGCAACGGCGCTCTGCTGAGCTAACTTCTTCTGCAAAATCTTTACCTGCGCCAGGCGATCAGAGACCGTCAAAGAAGTGGCGTTGAGCTTCTGCGTCGCCGACTGATATTTCTTGAGCTGAATCGACTTCTGGCGTGTGATGGATTCAAGAGACCCTGCTGAACTTAAGTAGAGAGTGGGATCGCTCGAGAAGAGGAGCTCAAGGCTCTGACTGAGAGATCCTGACTTATATTGGTTGACTGCAATGACGCCAAGGTTGCGTGCAATCGAATCTACGTTCTTCCCCTGGATCGCAGCCTGTGCCTGGATGCCATTGAGGCTGCGCTGAAGAGCAGCCAGCTTTACCTTCGCCTCTTGTGCGCCCTCTGCCGCAGCTGTTGCCTGATCTTGGAGGTCATTTACCTGGGCCTGAATCTGTGCGAGGGTCGGCGCAGCCTGAGCCACTGGCGGCGTTGCAACGAGCGATGCCATTGCTGCCACGAGCGCTACTAGCGGAGCAGCCACGCGAATTCTCATTAGGGAAGGCTAACCAAGTAAAAGCGCCAATCTCAACTTCACCGCCGCATTCACGCTGAAAATATGGTGTGAATCTCGCTCTAGGCGAGGATATTCTTCCCAAATGGCTCTGATTGCATCTCTCGTCGTTGGGAGCAATGGGGCCACCTCACTGGCAGGAAACTCTCGGCCGCTCTCTACGCCGAGCGATCGAGAGAGGTTTCTCAAACGTCACCGCAGCGCTTCGGCCTTCATTATCGGCAAGAAGAGCGCCATCCTTGAGAGCTATGCAGCAACTGATGTTCCAATCTTTGTATTCTCCCGAAATTCCGATGCGCTGAATCTGCCGCATCCCTTAATGCAACAAGTCACGGTAAATCGCGGAGATTTAGGAGAGATATCTCGAAGAATCGATCAACGCATTGAAGGAGAGATTGTTGTTGAAGCTGGAGTCTCACTTCTCACCGCCCTTATCAACGCCGGCGTGATTGATCAATGGGAACTTTCAATCTCACCCATTGAAGGCGATGGCGATTTTATAGATTATGAAACGCTCTTATTAAAATTCGATGTGAGCGAAGAAGTTGCAGCAGATGGAACTCGACTATTGCAATGCAGATATAAGGGCGACTCCCCCAACAGCTAATACGACTCCGACGTATTGAGCCTTATGGAGTCTCTCATGCAAGAAGATATAGGCGAGAACGGCAGTTGCGATTGGATAGAGCGAGCCAAGAACCATCGCGATAGAGACAAGTCCCTTTGTTGTTGCGACACCGAGAAGTAGGTTTGCAGAGAAATCCGCGATGCCAATTGCGGCCAAGAGTGGAATGTCGGTTGACCGAACTCCCCCACCATTTCGCATCCTTATAAAGTATGCGGCGCTGACGATAAACGTTGTCGAGCGCATCGTCGTCATTGTAAGAAGCGAACTTTGCTGAGAACCAATCGACATAAAAGTTAGCGCTGAACCAAAACCAAGTGCGGCACCGAGGGCTAAGAGAACGGGTTTAATCGGAAGACCTTGAGTAATTTCAGGACCGCTTGCAAGGAAGCCACCGATAATTGCTGCAATCACTCCCATCGTTAGAGGGGTTGAGAGTTGATCGCCTTTAATGACGAGTGCAAAGAAGAGTGGAATCAGAACGCTGAGCGAACTGATTGGCGATACAACGCCCATACGTCCACTTGATAGCCCTGCGTAGAGACAGAGAAGGCCTGCATAACCAGAGAGGCCTGCAAGTGCACCATTGACCAAGTAGCCTGATGAATCGAGTGAAGGCGCAATCCAATCGCCCGAGATTAGAACAAGGAGAATTCCAAAGGCGAGACCAAAAGCTTGATTTATTCCGAGAACGACCATCGTAGGCAATCTCTTGCTGAGATTTCCTGCATGGTAGTCGGCGCTCCCCCAGAGGAGGCTTGAGAGAAGTGCAAGGAGCGTTGCCATCCGCGCAGGGTATCGAATCCGAGGCCGACCTCCCAGCTATTTCACCCTTTCATCTTTAGAATTGAGCAGTGAATTCACGCGCCCCTTTCTCATTCGAATCAATGATTAACATCATTCGTGAATTTACCCCCCGTAGCGAGATTGAACTTGAAGAAGTTCCCGCTCCTCAAAAACTCGCTCAATACTCTTTCGCATTTACCGCCGATGTCAGCAATGGACTTATCGGAGATCAAGAAGATGAACTTGCATCAGGTCGCTTTGTGATTTTGCATGAACCAGGCGGACAGGACACTTGGGAGGGCGAATACCGTTGCGTGACATTTATGCGCGCATCTGTCGACTCCGATATGCAGGCAGACCCTCTTCTTCCTGAGGTCGGATGGAATTGGCTTCTCGATAGTTTGCAAGAGGCGGATGCTCTCTACAGCGCTCCGTCAGGAACCGTTACTCGCGTTTCAAGCGCTTCATTTGGAAAGTTATCTTCTCGCCATGATGAGTCAGAGGTTGAGATTCGCGCATCATGGTCTCCAATTCTGACAACTCCGGAAGAGCTCGTTCCACATGTTCGCGCTTGGTGCAATTTCATTAGCGAGGTAGCAGGATTGCCTCCCATCGCCGAAGGCGTTGCCTCAATCAGCACTGCACGTCGTCGTGGCTGAACTTCTTACCGCCCCATATCTCGGCTTGCCGGAATTAGTCGCAACCCCTGAACAATTCGAAGCGATGCTTGAAGAACTTGCTGGCGGTTCAGGTCCCTACGCAGTCGATGCAGAGCGTGCCTCTGGCTATCGCTACAGCTCTCGTGCATATTTAATTCAGATTAAACGTCAAGGTGGCGGACTGCATCTCATTGATCCCATTCCATTTGGTGTAGGGAGTGATTATTTCGCTCGACTCAATGATCTCTGGCGTGATGAAGAGATCATCTTGCATGCAAGTACTCAAGATCTTCCTTGTCTTCGTGAAGTTGGACTTAACCCCACTCGCTTATTTGATACAGAGCTTGCAGGAAGACTTATCGGCCTGCCAAGAGTTGGTCTAGGCGCACTTGTTGAATCGCTCTTAGATATCGGTTTGGCGAAAGAGCACTCTGCGCAAGATTGGTCGGTACGACCATTGCCTGAAGATTGGCTCAACTACGCCGCCCTCGATGTAGAACTTCTCATTGAACTTCGTAATGAGATTGAAAAGTTGCTTATCGAGAAGAAGAAGTTGAAGTGGGCGCTTGAAGAATTCAAATCAATTCTTGCCGCTCCACCTGCACCTAAACGAGTAGATCCATGGCGACGTACATCAGGAATGCATAAGGTAAGGACGCGTTCGCAGCTCTCGATTGTGAAATCACTCTGGGAGGCGCGCGATGACCTCGCAGCTCACCTCGATATCTCTCCAGGGCGAGTTCTCTCAGATCTCGCAATCTCTACAATCGCACTTGCTAGCAATACTGCGCCTCTAGCAACTAAGCGAGATCTCGAAAAGGTCTTACGCCCTATCGGACTTCGCGCACGTTGGTTTGAAAATACTCCACGTTGGCTCAAGGCGATAGATAGCGCTCTCGCCCTCTCTGAGGATGAGATGCCGCAGACGCGGAGCAAAGCTGAGGCTCTCCCACCTATCAAGATCTGGCGTGATCGTTTCCCAGAGAAGTACATTCCACTCTCTCACGCTCGCTTCAACATGTCGCTTAAGGCTGAGGAGCTAGAGCTTCCCGTCGAGAACTTACTTACCCCAGAACATCTACGACAGATCTGCTGGCAACTGCCTGATCCTGATGAAGTTGAGCGGATCTTGGGCGAGATGGGCGCTCGACCCTGGCAGATTGAGATTGCAGCCCCAATTTTGATCAGCGCCCTTGCTCAGAGCGAGGCGTTGGAAATTCCTGAGCCTGAAGAGGCGACGCCCGACGTACCAGCCGAATAAAAAAGCGCGCTACCTCGTAGCGGAAATGGCTACCGGCGAGTAACCTAAAAGCCTCACCACCTTGAGCTTTAGGAGCCTTGATGACACGCACCGTTGTCCTCGTTGATGCAGTTCGCACGCCATTTGGAAAGTCAGGTGGCGCCTTCGTTAATACGCGCGCAGATGATCTACTTATTCGAGCGATGCGCGGATTGATTGAGCGAAATCCACAGCTCCCCCTCAACCAGATTGATGACGTTGCAATCGCTGCTGCAACTCAGACCGGCGATCAAGGAATGAATATCGGTCGCAGCGCATCACTCTTAGCAGGGCTTCCCAATACCGTTCCAGGATATTCAATCGATCGTTGGTGTGCAGGTGCGCTGACTGCGACAACAACTGTTGCAGGACAGATTGCGATGGGTGCGATTGATCTTGCACTCGCTGGTGGCGTTGAACATATGGGCAATCACCCAATGGGCGAATTGATGAATCCAAATCCTCGCTACCTTGCAGAGAAGATTGTCGATCCAGATGCGATGTCAATGGGTGCAACTGCTGAGCGCCTCCACGATCGCTTCCCAGATATCACCAAAGAGCGCGCAGATCGTTATGCATATAACTCACAGATGAAGACCGCAAAGGCATATGAGCAGGGTTTGATTCAGCGCGATCTCATTCCAACAGCTGCTCGCTCAGAAGAACTTGGTTGGACAATCGTCTCTGCAGATGAGGGGCCACGTCCAACAACAACGATGGAGGGTCTTGCAGGCTTAAAGACGCCGTTCCGTCCAGGTGGACGCGTTACCGCGGGAAATGCATCAGGCATTAACGATGGCGCAACAATTGCGCTCCTTGCTAGCGAAGATAAGGCGAAAGAGCTTGGACTTCCCATCAAAGCGAAAATGGTTACATTCGCATTTGCGGGCGTAGAACCAGAGGTAATGGGTTATGGACCAGTTCCATCGACAGAGAAGGCCCTTGCAAAGGCAGGGTTAACAATTGCCGATATCGGTGCCTTTGAGATTAATGAAGCTTTCGCAGTGCAGGTCATCGCATTCCTTGAGCACTTTGGAATCGGTGATGAAGATCCACGCGTCAATCCATATGGAGGAGCAATCGCAGTGGGCCACCCATTGGCATCTTCCGGTGTGCGCCTCATGATCAACCTCGCTCGCACCTTTGAATCACACCCAGAAGTTCGATATGGCATTACAACAATGTGTATCGGCCTTGGAATGGGCGGAACAGTTATTTGGGAAAATCCACACTTCAACGGAGGAAATAAGTAAATGGCTACACCACTCGTATTGCCTGAAGGCGCTCCTGAAGAAGTAATCACCGTTGCAAAGGTCCGCGATGTAGATCTGACTCCATTTGGCTTTAAGGGCGTTCTCGCTCTTATTACCCTCGATAACGGTCTCGATCACACACGTCCCAATACCCTTGGACCACAATCTGTAGCTTCCCTTGATGCTGCAATCACAGAAGCGATCTCACATAAGCCAGCTGCAATTGCAGTAACTGGTAAGCCATTTATCTTCGCAGCAGGTGCCGATCTCTCTGCAATGTCATTTCTGACAGATCGCAGTCAGGCTCTTGCGATTGGCAAGTTGGGACACGATGTATTCCGTCGTCTCGGTGAGATTGATATTCCAACATTCTCATTTATCAATGGCCTCGCACTCGGTGGCGGACTTGAGATTGGTCTTCACTCGAAGTACCGCACACTTGCATCAACTGCTTTCACAGCACTTCCTGAAGTTTTCCTTGGACTTGTTCCAGGGTGGGGTGGAGCAACTCTCCTACCAAAGTTGATTGGTCCAGAGAAGGCTGTACAGGTAATCATTCTCAATGCGCTCAATAACAACACAATGATGAAGGCGAAGGATGCACTTGCACTTGGCGTTGTTGATGCTGTCTACGAACCAGCCGATTTCCTAGAAAAGTCTGTGGCATTCACTGCTTCTGTTCTCTCAGGTGCAACAAAGATTGAGCGTAAGGATTACAGTAACGATCCTGCATGGGATACAGCGCTTGCTACAGGAAAAGCTGCAGCGCTCAAGAAGTTTGGTGGTGCAGATATTGCATCTCCTCGCAAGGCGCTCGAGCTCATTGCAGCTGCTAAGAGCTGTAGCAATGGTGAAGGTTTCGATGCTGAAGATCAGGTACTCGCCGATCTCGTAATGTCTGATCCACTTCGCGCTTCACTCTATGCATTTAATATGATTCAGAAGAAGCGCAAGAAGGTTGAAGGCGCTCCTAAGGCAAACCTTGCACGTAAGGTCACAAAGGTTGGCGTTGTCGGTGCTGGACTTATGGCATCTCAGCTCGCCCTTCTCCTTGTGCGCAATCTCAAGTGTCCAGTAGTGATGACTGATATCGATCAGGAGCGCGCAGATAAGGGCGTTGCTTGGGTTCGTGCAGAGCTTGCAAAGCTCGTTGAGAAGAAACGTATGAGCGCCGAGAGCGCACAACGCCTCTCTGCACTTATCTCAGGATCTGCAGATAAGTCTGTCTACGCCGGTTGCGACTTCATCATTGAGGCAATCTTTGAAGAGCTCTCACTCAAGCAAGAACTCTTCAAGACCCTTGAAGGAATCGTCTCCCCCGAGTGTGTGCTTGCAACAAATACCTCTTCGCTCTCAGTCGAGCGGATGTCGGAAGGTATGAAGAATCCAGAGCGCGTTGTTGGCTTCCACTTCTTCAATCCAGTTGCTGTGATGCCACTTCTCGAAGTAGCTCGCACATCTCACACAGATGATGCAACAACTGCAACAGCGGTTGAGGTAGGAAAGAATCTCAAGAAGACGATGATCATCTGTAAGGATGCTCCAGGATTCGTCGTTAATCGACTTCTTACCCGCTTCATGGGTGAGATTACCGATGCTGTCGATGAAGGAACCGATCCAGCAACTGCAGATAATGCAATGCGCGCAATCGGATTCCCAATGAGTCCCTTTGAACTACTTGGCCTCGTTGGACCAGGCGTTGCTCTCCATGTTGCAGAGACTCTCAATAAGAACCTCGGACCTCGCTATCGCATCTCACCAACGATGCAGGCGATGGTCAAGGGAGGCGTTAAGACTTTCTATATAAAGAATGAAGATGGTAGCTACGGAGCAAACCCCGCAGCTGTTGCACTCATTCATAAGGGCACAACTCCATCAACAGCCGAGCAGGTTCGCGATCGTGCACTGAAGGCACTTGCAGAAGAGGCTCGAATGATGCTCGATGAAGGTGTTGTTGCAACGCCTTCAGAGATTGATCTATGCATGTTGCTCGGTGCTGGCTGGCCGATGCACCTCGGTGGAATCTTGCCGTTCCTTGATCGTGAAGGTATTAGCGACGCTGTTTGTGGTCAGCGCTTTCATGCTCCGGGAATTGCATCGGCTCTGAAGTAGAGCTCCACTCAACGATTTCACGAGCAATCTTCTGAGCTGTGATTCCGAGATCTTCAAGGATTTCATTGCGCTTAGAGTGTTCGATAAATTCAAGTGGTACACCGATGCTGTGCACTGGCACCTCGAGGCGTGCATCGCGGAACATCTCTGAAAGTGATGAGGCGATTCCGCCATGGCGGATTCCATCTTCGAGGACAACAACGCTCTTGTAACGTCGTGCCATCGTGACGAGTGATGCAGGAAGTGGCTTGACCCAACGAGGATCGACAACAGTAACGCCGATATCTTCGCGATAGGCCTGAGATGCTGCTTCAACAGCCATTGGAGCCATTGCACCGACGCTGAGGAGCAATACATCTGCACTCTCACCGCGATAAAGAACATCTACACCATCACGGCTTTCAAAGGCTGGAATATCTTCATGCACAGCGCCCTTTGGAAAACGAAGAAGTGTTGGTCGATCGTTGATATTGAGAGCTTCACCGAGCGCTTGACGAAGGCGTGCGCCATCACGAGGAGCTGCAACAGCCAAGGTAGGGACAATGCCGGTGAGTGCGAGATCCCAAATACCGTGGTGTGAAGGTCCGTCATCGCCGGTCACTCCTGCGCGATCGAGAATGAAAGTGACGCCCGCGCCATGGAGAGCAACATCGAGCAAGAGCTGATCAAATGCACGATTAAGGAAGGTTGAGTAAACGGCGACAACTGGATGAATGCCTGTGTAGGCAAGTCCAGCAGCGCTTGTGACGGCATGCTGTTCTGCAATACCGACATCGATAGTGCGATCCGGATAGGCCTTCTGGAATTTATCTAAGCCTGTTGGTCCGAGCATCGCAGCGGTGATTGCGACAATATCCTGACGTTCTGCAGCGATTTCGACGAGTTCGCTTCCAAAGACATCGGTCCAAGAAGTTTTACTTGCAGAGACAGGCATGCCAGTCTCTGGATCGACAATTCCAACTGCGTGGAACTTCTCTGCCTCATCCGCAACGGCCGGGCTATAGCCGCGACCCTTTTCGGTGATGACATGCACGAGTACTGGTTCGCCAAATTCTTTCGCTTGTTCAAGGGCTCGATCCATTGCAGCGATGTCATGTCCATCAATTGGTCCAATGTACTTAAGACCAAGATCTTCAAACATGCCTTGTGGGGCGACAATGTCTTTGATCCCCTTCTTCATTCCATGCAAGGTTTCAAAGATTGGCGTGCCAACGACAGGAGTTTTCTGGAGAACTTCCTTACCCCAATCAAGGAAACGTTCATAGCCTTGAGTCATACGAAGGGTTGCGAGGTGTGCAGCAAGGCCGCCGATTGTTGGCGAGTATGAACGCTCATTATCGTTAACAACGATGACGAGATTGCGTTCCCCAGCTGCAGAGATATTGTTGAGCGCCTCCCATGACATACCGCCGGTGAGTGCACCATCGCCAACAACTACAACAACGTGGCGATCCTTCTGACCTGTAAGTGAGAATCCTCGAGAGATTCCATCGCCCCATGAGAGCGCAGTTGAAGCATGTGAGTTCTCAATAACATCGTGCTCAGATTCGCGGCGGTTTGGATATCCGGCGATTCCACCGCGTTGACGGAGTCCATCGAATTGATCGGCCCGACCAGTCACGATCTTATGAACGTAGGACTGGTGACCCGTATCGAAGAGAACTAGATCCTTCGGTGAATCAAAGGTGCGGTGGATTGAGAGTGTTAGTTCAACGACGCCGAGGTTGGGACCTAAGTGGCCACCTGTGCGCGAGACCTTCTCGACTAAGAAGGCGCGAATCTCTGCTGAGAGCTCTGCCAATTGGGCAGGTGTCAGCGTTTTGAGGTCGGCAGGACCTTTGAGAGATTCGAGCATGTAGAGAAGTGTAAGTTACCCGCGCAGTGAACGGAGAACGAACTGCATGATTCCACCGTGGCGGTAGTAATCAGCCTCGCCTGGGGTATCAATTCTCACCTTTGCGGTGAAGCTCTTATCCCCTGCTGTGACCTGTACCTCCTTAGGAATACCGCCATCGTTGAGGGCGGTGATACCTGTAATGGTGAAGCTCTCATCACCCTTAAGACCAAGTGATGCAGCGTTCTGGCCATCGACAAATTGCAATGGAAGAACTCCCATTCCAATCAAGTTAGAACGGTGGATGCGCTCGAAGCTCTCTGCAATAACTGCACGAACTCCGAGGAGTGCAGTGCCCTTTGCAGCCCAGTCACGTGATGATCCTGAGCCGTACTCCTTACCAGCCAAAATTACGAGTGGAACACCGGCAGCTTGGTATGCAACTGATGCATCGTAAATTGTTGACTGATTGCCATTGTCGAGGAAGTTGCGAGTAAATCCACCCTCAACTCCATCGAGCAAGAGATTCTTAAGACGAATATTTGCAAAGGTTCCACGAATCATCACTTCGTGATTTCCACGTCGTGAACCGTAAGAGTTGAAGTCCTTGCGATCGACTCCATTAACCTCTAGATACGTACCAGCAGGTGAATCAGCTTTGATATTTCCTGCAGGTGAGATGTGATCGGTAGTAACTGAATCTCCGAGAACTGCAAGCACGCGTGCACCTGTGATGTCCTTAACCGGAGTTGGCTGTGCAGGCATGCCTTCGAAGTAAGGAGGCTTGCGAACATATGTGGACTTTGGATCCCATTCAAAAGTATTTCCTGTTGGAGTGTCGAGTGACTTCCAGCGGTGATCGCCTTCAAAGACACTTGCATAGTCCTTGGTAAACATCTCAGATGAGATTGATGAGTCGATGACATCTTGAATCTCTTGAGCTGATGGCCAGATATCCTTCAGGAGAACTGGATTGCCATCCTTATCGTTGCCCAATGAATCAGTTGCAAAGTCGTGATCCATTGTCCCAGCGATTGCATATGCAACTACTAGTGGAGGAGAAGCAAGATAGTTCATCTTGATATCTGGGCTGATGCGACCCTCAAAGTTTCGGTTTCCTGAGAGAACTGCTGTCACTGCGAGATCGTTATCGTTAACTGCCTTGCTGATCTCAACAGGAAGTGGTCCTGAGTTACCAATACATGTAACGCAGCCATAACCCACCAGGTTAAATCCGAGCTCCTCCATATATGGAGTAAGACCTGAACGATCGTAGTAATCGGTAACAACCTTTGATCCTGGTGCGAGAGTTGTCTTCACCCATGGCTTCGACTTGAGACCCTTCTCAACTGCCTTCTTTGCAAGAAGAGCTGCGCCAATCATCACTGATGGGTTTGAGGTATTGGTACAAGAGGTGATTGATGCGATGACAACGTCACCGTTCTTCACTGTTGTCTTATTTGCGCCAACGCTGACCGGGTAAGCATCCTTGCCGGTCTTCTCTGTGAAATAGGTAGGTAGAATCTCTTCAAACTTCTTCTTCGACTCTGAGATTGAAATTCGGTCCTGCGGACGCTTTGGTCCTGCGATAGATGAGACCACTGTTGAGAGATCGAGCTCGAGGTGCTCTGAGTAACGTGGTGTTGCAGATGGGTCGAACCACATTCCTTGAGCCTTTGCATACTGCTCAACGAGTGCAACCTGATCTTCACTGCGACCAGTAAGGCGCAAGTAGCGCAAGGTCTCTTCATCGATAGGGAAGATTGCACATGTCGATCCGTATTCAGGTGACATATTTCCAATTGTTGTGCGGTTCGCCATAGGAACTGCTGATACACCTGGACCGTAGAACTCAACAAACTTTCCAACAACTCCATGCTTACGAAGCATCTCGGTAATCACGAGAGCCATATCTGTTGCAGTTGTACCCACTGGCAATGAACCCTTGAGTTTGAAACCAACGACACGTGGGATCAACATTGATACAGGCTGACCAAGAAGTGCAGCCTCTGCCTCAATTCCACCAACGCCCCAGCCGAGAACTCCGAGACCATTAACCATTGTTGTATGTGAATCTGTGCCAACAACGGTATCTGGATAGGCGCGCATGACTCCATTGACGCTACGAGTCATGATGACGCGTGCGAGATATTCAATATTTACCTGGTGAACAATTCCTGTTCCAGGTGGCACAACTTTGAACTCATCAAAGGCGCCCTGTCCCCAACGTAAGAAGCGATAACGCTCACGGTTGCGCTCGTATTCAATATCTGTGTTCTGCTCAAAAGAGCCAGCAGTTCCGTAGAAGTCAGCGATGACAGAGTGATCGATAACGAGTTCGGCAGGCGCAAGTGGGTTTACCTTTGACGCATCTCCCCCGAGCTCGACAATTGCCTCACGCATTGTTGCAAGGTCAACAACGCATGGAACGCCGGTGAAGTCCTGCATGACAACACGCGCTGGCGTAAATTGAATCTCTGTATCTGGTTCGACTGATGGATCCCACTGCGCGAGAGCTTTGATGTGATCTGCGGTGATATTTGCGCCATCTTCGGTGCGCAAGAGATTCTCTAAAAGAACTTTGAGCGAGAATGGAAGATCGCTGGCGCCCTCCACCTTCGAGATATCAAAGATCTGATAATCCTTACCTGCAACGGTGAGGTTCTTCTCTGTTCCGAGGGAGTTCTTGCTCATGGCGCGGCACCTATCTACCTAAAAGTATCTTGACGTCAAGATACCTTAGATTGGGCGAAGAGCGCAATAGATTCGATGTGGTGAGTCATGGGAAATAGATCAAGGGCGCGGATATCATCGAGGTGATATCCGATTTCATTGAGATATGTCGTATCGCGTGCCAGAGCTGCCGGATCACATGCAACATAGACGATTGCTCGGGCACCTATCTTTCCTAGCGATTCAATCACTGGCTTTCCAGCCCCGGTTCGAGGCGGGTCTAATACAACAACATCAGCCCGATTAAATTTACGAATCTCGCGAGCGACATCTCCTGTGTGAACGTGGACGTTCTCATTGTTTGCAAAGTTGCGACGGGCATCATCGGTTGCAGATGTACTTCCTTCAACGATATCGATGCGGCCACCGGGACCGACTATCGGAAGTGCGGCTCCGGCGAAGAGGCCAACTCCCCCGTAGAGATCTAGCAGGTGATCTCCTGCACGAAGATCTGCAAAGTTAAGTACAACTTCAACTAACTTTTCGGGAGCATTGATGTTGCTCTGCCAGAATGAAGATTGACTTACCTCATAATCGCGATCGCCTACTCGATATTTCAAGACCTTTGGTCCTTCGATAATCTTTGGTGTTGCTCGCTGTGCTGTTCGACTTTCTCGCTGATCCATCACAGAGATAGTGCGTTCGCCATTTGTTGCAAGGGAAACTTCAACTCGTTGATTCGAGCCGATGCGATCGTGCGGCAGGGATGGAAGATCTATCTCAGAGATCAGTACGGGACAGGTTGAAATAGGTATTACCGCGTTACTTCGAGATCCTTTGAAACCTATCTCGCTGCGGCCATTTGTCGATGCGGCAAAACGAGTTCTCCATAGCAACGGCGATGAGACTTCTTCGACCTCGACATCAACCTCCATCTTTGCAATGCGAGCAAACTGTTCTGCGATTACTTCAGATTTCAATTCGCGCTGACGTTCGATAGCCACATGCTGGAAGTCGCAGCCTCCACAAGTTCCTGCAAAGTGACATGGCGGTGTTACGCGCGAAGGGCTTGCCTCAATCACGGCAACAACATCGGCGCGCACAAATGATTTCTCTACACCGGTGATCTCAACTTCAACTATCTCGCCTGGAATACCGTGGCGGACAAAGATGACCGCCCCTTCGTGGCGTGCGATGAAATGACCCCCGTGGGCGACCTTCTCAATCTCCAGTCGGTAAATTTCGCCGATATGGAGGGCTTTTCTCGTTGATTCGGTCATAGAGATAAGAGTAAAGGAGTAAGTTATGCCTATGCACGTAGTCATCATGGGTTGCGGTCGCGTGGGTTCACTGCTCGCTATCGAGCTTGAAGCAAACGGCCATTCTGTTGCAGTCATCGATCAATCGAAGGAGGCATTCCGCCGCCTTGGTCCTGATTTCAAGGGCCGCACCGTTACCGGTGTCGGCTTCGATCGTGACACCTTGCTTGAGGCAGGTATCGAAGGTGCAGATGCATTTGCCGCTGTTTCCAATGGAGATAACTCCAATATCTTGGCAGCGCGCGTTGCCCGTGAGAGCTATGGCGTAACAAATGTTGTTGCTCGAATCTATGACCCAGGTCGAGCTGAGATCTACCAGCGCCTTGGAATTCCTACTGTTGCAACAGTTATCTGGGCTACTGATCAGATTATGCGTCGCCTTACCCCCGAAGGTTCACGCTCCGAATGGCGCGATGCCAGTGGAACAGTTCAGCTTGCTGAGGTTCACCCTCATCTTGATTGGTTTGGTCATGCAATTTCTGAGATTGAGAAGGTTGCAGAACTTCGCGTCGCATTCCTTACACGTCTTGGTGAAGGACTCATTCCTGATGAGGGCACAGTCTTGCAGGATGGCGATCTCATCCATGTGATGGTTCGCGATGAGAAGCTTGCAGAAGTTGAAGCAATTCTAGGAAAGTCACCGGAGGCATAAGAGATGCGTATTGCTATTGCTGGTGCTGGAAATGTTGGCCGCGCGATTGCGCGAGAGCTTCTCGATAATGGACATCGCGTCCTCTTGATTGACCGTGATCCAAAGGCTCTCAAACTCGAATCTGTTCCTGATGCTGAATGGCTGATGGCAGATGCTTGTGAAATTGCATCTCTTGATAAGGCGAGCCTCAATGATTGTCAGGTACTTGTCTGTGCAACAGGCGATGACAAGGTAAATCTTGTCGCCTCACTTCTCGGCAAAACTGAGTACGGAGTCCCCCGTGTTGTTGCTCGCATCAATCACCCAAAGAACGAGTGGCTCTTCGATCACTCATGGGGTGTAGATGTTGCTGTATCAACACCTCGCATCATTGCAGCCCTTGTCGAAGAGGCTGTCAGCGTTGGAGATGTTGTACGACTCTTCTCATTCCGTAAGGGTCAGGCGAACCTCGTAGAGCTCACACTTCCAGATTCATCAATCTGCATCGGTAAGACCGTCGAAGAGGTAACTCTTCCAGATGATGCATCCCTTGCTGCGATTGTCCGCGATGGTCGCGTTGTTACACCAACTCCATCAGATGTCTTTGTTGCAGGAGATGAACTGCTCTTTGTTGCATCAGCAATCGCTGAGGGCAAACTCAAAGAGTGCTTTATCGCCGCTAATTAGTCTTGATGTGCGCGAGTAACTGGCACATTCCTTAAAATCAACCAAGTTGCATAACCGGTTGCCAAGAAGAGCGGGTAACCCATCGCTAGATTGACTGTACCTAAGAGATTTACATTTCCACTCTTGTAGATCGGGTATTGCACTGCGATTCGAGTAAAGAAGAGACCAACCCATAACCAACCGGTGCGAAGATATGCAGCTTTACGCGCTGGATCATTGCGCCAAAGAAGGTTCTCTCCAAGAATTGGTCCGAGCATTAAGCCTAGGATCGGCCATCCTGCAATATTGGCGATCAGATAGACAGTGCCATAGCCGAGGTTTGTCAGCATCTTTGGAACAAAGACATCACTTGGATTACCGGTGCGATTGGCAAACCAGGCACAGATGAGGGCACCGATGAGGCCGCTAAATGCGTGTTGAACCGTATCGCGCATAGCCAAGCGAATAATTGTTAGGAGTATTGAAACAGCAACTGACGCATAGAGCGCATCATGAAGATCGTGGCGCAGATTGAAGACAATAAGGAAGAGAAGTGAGGGAATTCCTGAATCAATCAGCCCCTTCTTGCCACCAAAGGCAGCTAAGACTTTATCGCGATCATCATGTGCGCTCATGAACGTCCCGTCGATCCAAAGCCACCATCTCCACGCCCTGATCCAGGAAGAGATTGAACTTCCATGAAATCTGCACGTTCTACTTTTTGGAATACTAATTGCGCAATGCGATCGCCACGTTTAAATGTGACTGACTCCTTGGGATCATGGTTGATCATGATGCATTGAAGTTCGCCGCGAAATGCCGCATCGACGGTACCCGGCGCATTCACCATCGTCACGCCATGTTTGATAGCAAGACCAGATCGTGGATGTACGAGTGCAACATATCCATCAGGCAGGGCGATTGAGATTCCGGTAGGAACAAGTGCGCGCTCACCTGGCGCAAGAGTGATATCAATTCGAGAGTAGATATCTGCTCCAGCATCTCCACCTTTTGCATATTGCGGAAGTGGGAGATCTGGATCTAAGCGCGTGATCAATACCTGAAGGTTGCTCATGGATTGATATTAAATTCTGGATCGACGAATGCCATCAGCTCTGGATTAGAGCGAATAGCTACAATGTATTCAGCTGGGGCGTTCTCAAGGAAGTGCTTCATGGGAACGATGACAAAGAGTGAAGCTGCGCGCGTTGCAACAGGCCCATCTACTCCCCCGATACGACCTTCAGCGACTGAGTAGACCTTGCGACCCTGCTGACCGACGATACGAGCTGAGATAAAGAGGGTTGTACCGATTGGAACAGGCAGGAGAAAGTCTGTCTCTAAACGTGCTGTGACCGCAGGTGCGCGAAGTAGCCACATTAACTTTCCGAGTGCTTCATCAAAGGCGAGTGAGAGCAGTCCGCCATGTGCAAGGCCAGGAGCGCCTTGGTGATTTTCAGTCACTGTAAATTGAGCCGAGATTTCAAGGCCTTCTTCAACAATTGCCGTCAGATGTAATCCGGTTGGGTGGAGATCGCCACATCCGAAGCAATGCTTGAAGTGCGAGGGAAGTTGAGAGCCCGTTGGAGGTGATTTGGGATGTCGCTCAGGAAGGAGAGCTCCCTCTGGAGGTGTCGTACTCGCTACACGGCTCATGAGGTAAGGCTACTTGATGAGTTAGCCACTAACCTATATCCGTGAGCCAGAGATATGAATTTAAAGAAGTGATTCGCCCCCCATTCTGGCTGATTGCATTTATCTACTTCATGCTCTTCTCACTTGTGCTCGCCATCTGGGCAGCCTTTGATAATGCGGCAGCTATCAATGCCTTTGCGATCGCGGTTGTTCTGGGTTTGGTAGCTATCTATATCGCGACGACATCAATTATCGTGGCAGATGGAGAGCTCCGAATTCAACGGGCACATATCCCTGTGAAATATCTCGGCACATCCCAAGTTATCGATAAGAAGAACTTTAGCTTTGAGAGAACTCGAGGCGCAGATCCTGCCGCTTACTTTGCAACTACATTCTGGATTTCAGAGGGGCTTAAAGTTGAAGTTACCGATACGCGGGATGTGACGCCATATTGGTTGATTTCAACTCGTAGAGCCGAAGAGTTAGCGCAAGCTTTAAAGAGTTAAGCGCAATCCTTGCAGATTGCCTTTGCGCCTTCGCCCTTGGCGAGCTGAGTCATATGGTGAATCAAGAAACAACTTGAACAAGTAAATTCATCTACCTGCTTTGGAACAACGCGTACAGCAAGTTGTTCTCCTGAGAGGTCTGCTCCTGGGAGTTCGAGATTCTCTGCAGCCTCTGCCTCATCGACATCGATCTGACCGGATTGTGCATCAGCACGTTTCGCCTTCAGTTCTTCGAGAGACTCCTCGTGTAATTCCTCATCGGTCTTACGGGGTGTGTCGTAATCTGTTGCCACTGATCTCACCTCTCCTTCATCATAATCGTGCGGACTGTGCGCCTGCGTGCGAATAGTCGCGTATAAAGCTTGGAATTACCTGTTAGAACCGCCGGCGTGTCGTGTTTATTCCCGCACTATCTGGCTACGAGAGAGATTTTGTGGCGCGCTCAATCGATTGCGCCAGAGCCCCATCAACATATCCGCGGATATGGGTACCTTCAGCGAGATGCTCTTCGAGAAGAATCTCACCGGTCTCGTGAATCGCATGGACCAAATCCCCACGGTCGTATGGAATAACAGAGTCAATCTCAACGCTGGGATGTGGGAGCGATTTCTCGATCGCATGGATTAAGCCTTCAATGCCGAAGCCGCTCTTGACCGAGAATGCGTAACTGTTTTTCTCTTTGCGAAGTAGCTCCATAACGACTTCAGGCGCTGCAATATCAACTTTGTTGATTGCAATGATTTCTGGGATCGCTCCCCCGCCGATTTCATCAATGACCTGACGTACTGCGCGAATCTGTTCAAATGGATCAGGGTGTGAACCATCCACCACGTGAACTATGAGATCTGCACCGGAAACTTCTTCAAGGGTGGACTTAAATGCATCAACTAGTTGATGCGGTAAGTGGCGAACAAAACCAACAGTGTCTGAGAGGGTGTAAACGCGACCTTCTGCCGTTTGGGCTTTACGGACTGTTGGATCGAGGGTTGCAAAGAGTGCGTTTTCAACGAGCACTCCAGCGCCGGTGAGTGCATTAAGAAGTGAAGATTTTCCTGCGTTGGTATACCCAGCAATTGCCACAGATGGGATGTTGTTGCGACGACGCTCTTGACGCTTTGTATCGCGGGCAACTTTCATCTCGGTAATTTCACGGCGGAGTTTGGCCATCTTGTCGCGAATACGACGACGATCGGTCTCAATCTTTGTCTCACCAGGACCGCGTCCACCGATACCAGCGCCACCCGCGGCGCGACCACCCACCTGACGTGAAAGTGAATCACCCCAACCGCGAAGACGTGGAAGAAGGTAGGCAATCTGCGCGAGCTCTACCTGCGCTTTGCCTTCACGACTCTTTGCATGCTGAGCAAAGATATCGAGAATGAGCGCGGTGCGATCAACAACCTTAACCTTCAACTTATCTTCGAGAGTGCGAAGTTGTGATGGCGAAAGTTCACCATCGCAGATAACGGTGTCTGCCCCTGTTCCGCGAACAATGGCACGGAGCTCTTCTAACTTTCCCGCTCCGATATATGTAGATGGATCTGGCTTATCGCGTCGTTGAATCAAACCATCGAGAACTTCAGATCCTGCAGTCTCTGCAAGTGCTTTCAACTCTGCAAGGGAGTTATCTGCCATCTCCGCTGAGCCCTCAGTCCAGACACCTACGAGAACTACACGCTCTAATTGGAGCTGGCGATATTCAGCCTCAGAGATATCTTCGAGTTCGGTAGAGAAACTCTTTACGCGGCGAAGGGCGTGGCGATCTGAGAGATCTTGCTGAGACTCGACCTCATCAATTTCATCTGCATCAAAATCAGCGGCAGCGCGGGCGCTTTCGCGTAAGAGATCTTCAAAGAGTTTGTCGTAACCGTTATCTTCGATGCTCATAAAAGGTATGCGCTCACATCATGATCATCGAGAATTACTGCAGGGCCGGTAAGCGTTGCATTGGAATGCCCATCGATATCGACTACCAAGCGACCACCTGGTGGGTAGATAACCCATCGAGATGGAAGAGGCTCACCGCTCTTCATCGTTGCTGCAAGAGCAACTGCGCATGTTCCGGTTCCACATGATTGAGTCTCACCGCTGCCACGTTCATGGACTCGCATCTTCGCTTCATGATTAGGCATTAATTCTACAAATTCAACATTGACGCCCTCGGGGTAAGAATCAGCAGGTGAAACAGTCGGTGCGTTTTCGAGCGACCCTAATTGCGAGAGATCATCTGTAAAGACCACCGCGTGGGGGTTGCCAACGTTGATATTGAATCCAGAGTAAGTGGCGCCGTTGACCGATGCCTTCACTTCCTCGGATTCGTGATAGACTTTTCCCATATTTACTGAGATGTCATCTTCAGCTGGTACGCGAAGATGTTTAATGCCAGCTCGTGTATCAATCGCAAAGATACCTTCACTTTGATGGCCTTTTGCAACCAGGTAACGTGCCATTACGCGGATTCCATTGCCACACATCTCTGCGATCGAGCCATCAGCGTTGCGGTAATCCATAAACCATTTGCCATCGTCGCCTTTAACAATGCGGATGATTCCATCAGTGTTAAAACCGGTTACTTCACCGCAGAGCGCAGCTACCTGATGGGCGCTGATAACTAATTGGTCATCGGGATCGAAGAAGATAAGAAAATCGTTTTGGGTACCGTGGCCATAGGTGGCGATAACTGGTTTTTGCATTGTGTTAAGAGTTTAGTCTCTGATTGATAAAAGCGAGACGTGGTTGATCCTCGCCAATCCATTGAATTCGCGGATCGCGCTTAAACCAGGTCTCTTGGCGGCGAACATATTGACGAGTGGCGACAATCGTCTCTTCGATAGCTTTACTTTCAGAAATTTCACCGTTTCTCATTGCGATTACCTGGGCATATCCAATAGCCCTCTGAGCGGTACTCCCCCTGAGCAGGCCTGCCTCGACCAAAGTATCAACCTCAGCAACCAATCCGCTCTGCCACATTCGATGAACGCGAGCTTCGATCCGTGGCGCCAAAGATGAGCGCTCCATAGCTAGGCCAATATGAAGAGCTTCTGGATATCTAAGACTTGTATCACTAGGAAGATTTGCTGAGTAAGGCTGACCGGTAACCTCAATAACTTCGAGTGCGCGGATAATACGTCTGGTATTTGCTGGCTCGATAGCAGTCGCTGCTTCTGGGTCTAGCAAGCGAAGACGAGAGTAGAGCTCAGCGGTACCCAATAGTTCTGCTTCACTCTCTAACTTCTTGCGAAGTTCTGGATCTGTTTCTGGGAAGTTCATCTCATCGATAATTGATTTAATGTAGAGACCGGTACCACCTACGATAATCGCTGCTTTATTGCGAGCTCGGATGTCGTCGATGGCTGCACGAGCCAGCGTTTGATATTGAGCCACTGATGCATCTTCTTCAACGGTGAGAATGTCGAGAAGATGGTGAGGGATTCCATTGCGCTCATCGACTGAAAGCTTTGCTGTTCCGATATCCATTCCTTTATAGAGCTGCATCGAGTCAGCGTTGATGATCTCGCCATCAATTAACCCTGCTACCTCAAGGGCGAGATCGCTTTTACCAGTTGCAGTCGGACCGCAGATGATGATGACGGGCGAAGTCATAGTTACTTCTTAACCGTTGGAATTCCGAGCATTGTTGGTGCAGTTCCTGTGCTCTCGCGATTGCGGGCTTCAAAAGCATCGCCGCCTCGAGTAGGGATTACCTGAAGTGGATTACCAATCAGATAATGCGCTGATGCCTCTGTAATCTCAACATCAACAAAATCACCTGGGCGAGCTCCCTCGATTGGCTCGAAATGCACTAAACGGAAATCCTCTGAACGGCCAGTGATGCGGCCGCGATCTCCATCGCGACGTCCTTCAATTTCATTGACCATTACTCGGTGAGTCTGGCTGATAGCGCGCTGATTAATGGTGAGTGAAATCTTTTGTAGGTGTTCATGGAGTCGCGTGTATCGCTCCCCTACAACTGCCTCATCGATTTGGTTCGGCATGACGCCTGCAGGAGTACCTGGACGGATCGAATATTTATATGTGTAGGCAGCAGCGAACTCAGCCTTTGATGCAAGATCCATTGTTGCCTGGAAATCTTCTTCGCTTTCACCAGGAAATCCAACGATGATGTCTGTCGTAATCATCGCATGTGGAAGTGCGGTGCGTACGCGATCAAGGATCCCGAGGTACTTCTCACTTCGATAAGAACGTCGCATCGCCTGCAAGATTGAGTCCGAACCGGATTGCAGCGGCATATGAAGGTGCGGCATGACATTAGGTGTCTCCACCATCGCTTCAATGACATCATCTGTAAAGTCGCGTGGATGCGGTGACATAAATCGAATTCGCTCTAGCCCTTCGACAGCGCCAACATCTCGGAGCAATTTCGCAAATGCGCCTTTCTTTCCCGCCTCGACTCCGTAAGCATTGACGTTCTGCCCAAGGAGCGTAATTTCAATAACGCCTTGAGCTACAAGAGCCTTTACTTCGGCGATAACATCTTCTGGTTCGCGATCTTTCTCTGGTCCGCGCAGAGCCGGAACGATGCAGAAGGTGCAGGTGTTATTACATCCCACCGAGATCGAGACCCACGATGTAAAGGATGAGAAACGACGAGCGGGAAGAGTTGAAGGGAAATGTTCAAGTGCCTCAAGAATTTCGATCTGTGACTCATCTTCAATGCGAGCACGTTCTAACAAGACTGGGAGAGATCCAACGTTATGGGTTCCGAAGACCACATCAACATAGGGCGCCTTCTTGAGGATTGTCGCCTGATCTTTCTGAGCAAGACACCCACCCACAGCAATTTGAAGTGAAGGATTGGCCTTCTTGATAGGCGCTAAGAAACTTAGATTTCCATAAAGTTTATTATCTGCATTTTCGCGAACGGCACATGTATTAAATACGACGATATCCGCCTGCTCGCCATCTGCAACCGGTACATGTCCTGCTGCATCCAGTAGCCCTGCGATGCGTTCTGAGTCGTGCACATTCATCTGGCATCCGTAGGTCTCAACGAGATATGTACGGGCCATCGTTATCGATTCTTCTGCGCGCGAAGCTGTGCCTGCTCTGCACGCCACTTGGCGATCGCAGCATGATTTCCACTTAAGAGAATCTCGGGAACTTCGATTCCGCGCCACTGTGCGGGTTTTGTAAAGTTTGGATATTCGAGATAACCCTCGCTGTTATGTGACTCTTCCGCAAGCGAATCTGGATTTCCGAGAACCCCAGGAATCAGACGGGTGATTGCCTCGATCATGACCATTGAGGCCACTTCTCCCCCGCCAAGAACGTAATCACCAATCGAGTATTCATGGACACGGATATTCCGAGATTCGAACTCTGGTTGTGAGTAATACTGGCGAATGCGATCATCAATTCCTTCATAGCGACCGCAGGCAAAGATTAAATGTGAATGTGAAGAAAATTCTTGAGCTACGGGTTGTGTGAATTGCTTTCCTGCAGGTGTCAGGATGATGAGATCGGTGTTATCTGCCATCAATGGATCCAGTGCTTTGGCCCAGACCTCAGGTGACATCACCATTCCCGCACCGCCTCCATAAGGCGAGTCATCGACTGAACCATGAACGCCAACAGCGTGGTCGCGAAGGTTGTGAACCTGAATATCTACTAGCCCTGCGTTCTGCGCTTTACCGAGAAGAGAAAGATTTAGCGGTGAGAGATACTCAGGAAATATCGAGATGACATCAATCTTCATTAGATTGAACCTGAAATCACAGGTGGAATAACAACCATTCGCTTATTGCGAACATCGACCTCTGGCACCAGCTGTAAGACAAAGGGAATCATGACCTCGCCGTTCGCAGCCTTGATGACCAAAACATCTTGTCCCGGAAGATTGAGCACTTCGGTAACTGGGCCGAATTCAGATCCATCTTCGAGATATGCCACGCATCCAATCAATTGCAGGACGTGATAATCATCTTCATCAACGCCTGGTGCATCGATATCAACATCTGCGTAGAGAAGTTCATTACGTAGCTCTTCTACCTGATTGCGATTTTCAATGCCCTCAAAGCCAAGGAGCAAGATTCCATTATGTACACGTGCAGAAGCCACGGTGAGAACACCGTGGCTATCTGTCTCTAAATGTGCACCGAGTGCGAAACGATCTTCCGCTTCATCTGTTCGCACTTCGATAGTTGCCTCACCGAGAATTCCGTGGGCTTTACCGATACGTCCTACATTGAGGCGCATGACGTACCTATTCCTTTGAAATTAATTCTAGGATTAGCGAAGTTCGTCTGTATCGATGAGATCAACGCGTACAGAACGTCCAGCGAGCGCGCTTACGACTGTGCGAAGCGCCTTTGCTGTACGACCGTTACGACCAATCACCTTACCGATATCTTCAGGATTAACGCGGACTTCGAGAGTTGCCCCACGACGACCGTTCTTCTCCTTAACGTTTACATCGTCAGGGTTATCTACGATTCCCTTAACGAGGTGCTCGAGAGCTTCGTCAATCATAATTATTCTGTAGCTGCTTCTTCTGCAGGTGCCTCAGCGGGCGTCTCTACTACCGCTTCAACCGCAGCTTCTGTTTCTACAACTTCAGCTGGAACCTCTGCCACCTCGGCGACTGTCTCTGGCTCGGACACTGGTGCTTCCTCTACAGCTGGCGCTGACTTAGCAGCAAGCTTCTCCTGTGCCTTCTTCTTAAGAGTTGTTGCACCCTCTGCAGGCTCTGACGCTGCTGCCTTAACAGCTGCCTCGTATGCAATGCTCTTTGCTGGCTTTGGTGCTGCAAACTTAAGTGTTCCTTCAGTTCCTGGAAGGCCCTTGAACTTCTGCCAATCGCCAGTCACCTTAAGAAGTGCTGTTACAGCTTCAGTTGGCTGTGCGCCTACGCCGAGCCAGTACTGAGCGCGCTCAGAGTTAACCTGAATAATTGATGGCTCTTGTCCTGGTACGTAGCGACCGATCTCTTCAATTGAGAGACCGTTACGTGCCTTACGTGAATCTGTAACGACGATACGGAAGTACGGTGTGCGGATCTTTCCAAAACGCATCAAACGAATCTTTGTAGACAAAGTGGTGGTGCTCCTAAAAAAGTGTGTCAGCGTGAACTCGTTACAGCGGGGTGCGTAACTGCGCTCATCCGACGGCGGATTTGGATGTTTTCAGGGGTAGAGGGCCCTTCAACAGGTTGCTTATTCTGCCAGCCAGCCCGCTTATACGGAAATCGGCGAATTAGCTCTCGAGGGCTCGTTTTGCCGGGTTGCCTGAGCGAGACTTCTTCTTAGGTGGCATCTGCCCCATCTTCGGAGCTCCACCCATGGCCGGCATGGGCATTCCTGGCGGAAGGGCCATTCCAGGAGGCAGAGCAGGGCCCTTGCCTCCACGGAGCTGCTTCATCATCTTCTGGGCAGCGGTGAACTTCTCGACCAATTTATTGACATCAGATACTGCGCGACCGGAGCCTGCGGCAATACGAGCTCGTCGCGAGCCATTGAGGAGTTTGAGGTCGCGGCGCTCGGCGGGGGTCATCGATTGAACAATTGCCTTGGTGCGCGTGATCTCTGACTCGTCAAAGTTATCGATCTGTTTCTTCATAGCGCCGGCACCAGGCAACATTCCAAGGAGCTTGCCCATATTGCCCATCTTCGACATCGCCTCAATCTGTTCGAGGAAATCTTCGAGTGTGAAATCTTCACCGCTTGCAAACTTCTCTTCAAGTTTCTTCGTCGTATCTGGGTTGAAGGCCTTCTGCGCTTGTTCGGCAAGGGTTGCTACATCACCCATTCCAAGGATTCGTGAGGCCATCCGCTCTGGATAGAAGATATCGAAATCTGCAATCTTCTCACCGGTAGAGACGAACATGATTGGGCGACCGGTAAGGGATGCAATTGAAAGAGCTGCACCACCGCGAGCATCTCCGTCGAGCTTGGTGAGAACAACTCCATCAAATCCAACGCCATCACGGAATGCTTCTGCAGTACGAACTGCATCCTGACCGATCATCGCATCAACAACGAAGAGAATTTCATTAGGGTTGATTGCATCGCGAATTGCAGATGCTTCCTTCATCAAATCTTCATCGACACCCAGGCGACCGGCGGTATCAACGATGACCATGTTATGAAGCTTTGATTTTGCAAATGCCACACCGTCACGCGCAACCTGAACGGGATTGCCAACGCCATTACCTGGTTCGGGTGCGAAGACCGGAACTCCTACAGATTCACCGACGACCTGCAATTGGTTGACCGCATTGGGGCGTTGTAGATCTGAAGCAACAAGAATTGGTGTATCGCCTTGATCCTTATAGAACTTGGCAAGCTTTGCTGCCAACGTTGTCTTACCTGCACCTTGAAGACCGGCAAGCATGATGACAGTAGGTGGATTCTTGGCATAGCGAACGCGACGTGCGCCGCCACCGAGAATCTCGGTAAGTTCCTTATTTACAAGCTCAAAGATTGCTTGTGCTTGATTGACGCCAGATTGCAACGTCGGCAAGAGCTCAAGAGAACCAGTACGAATCTTTTCAATAAATTGATCGACTACAGGGAGCGCAACATCAGCCTCAAGGAGCGCCTGACGAATCTCTGTAGCGGTGTTTTCGATATCGCTCGTTGAGAGTTTGCCACGGTTGCGAAGTGAACCGAAGACACCTGAGATTTTCGAGGAGAGTGCATCAAACATAGTGGCGTAAGACTACTTGAGAGAGGCTTGGATTCGCGAAGCGACTTCGGTCGCGCGCTCTGCGGTCAGAGCTCCCCCGCCTACCTCTGTGACATAGAGAGTATCAATCGCTTCTGCGCCAAGTGTGGTCACGATTGCGGATTTAATATCGATATTGCACTTACGTACGGTGTCACCAATTGAGAATAAAAGAGCAGGGCGGTCATGGCTTCGGACTTCGATAATCGTTGCATCAGTTGCCGCATCGAGAAATGTTTCAACTACCGGAGGCGGGACCGGGATTGTCGGCATCTGCGCATATGCCTCGATGCGAGCCTGAATGCGATCTGCCAACTTTTCTTCAGCATCTAGGCCGCGCATCAATTCGCGATGAAGATTCTCTCGAGAAATTTCCGTAGCATTGGGATCTGGAACGACAATCCACTCCATCACCGCAACGCCATCCACAGTCTTTGTACGTGCGCTTCTCACATCTAAACGAAGAATATTGAGAACTCCAGAGACAATTGAAAGGAGCCCAGTCTTATCGGGAGAGATGACTTCAATTGCATAGACATTTCCCCGATCCTCGATGGCAACATCGAGGATCTGGCGAGATGCACGTTCTAATTGATCGGGTGAAAGTTCTGGCTGTCGAGAGATTGTGTTATCGGTCAGAGCCAATTTGGTTTTACGGACCAACTCGCTCACAAGCGTTGCCTTCCACTCACTCCATGCTGCCCGCCCAGTCGCCTCGCCATCTGCAATGCTCAGTGCGTGAAGAAGCTCGAGAGTTCCGACATCGGTGATGTTCTCCGCAACTCCTGCAATCGTTGCTGGGTCATCGAGGTCACGCCTGGTGGCTGTCGCTGAAAGTAAGAGGTGATGCTTTATAAGTTTCTGAATAATTTCTACATCGCGTGAATTAAATCCGATTCGCATCGCAAGTGGCTTTATCAACGCTTCGCCGCGAAGTGAGTGATCTTCTTGCGTGCCCTTTCCAATGTCATGGAAGAGAGATGTAAAGAGCAAGAGATCTGGACGGTGCACTTCACGTGTCAGTGCAGCTGCTGATACCGCAGTCTCAACCATGTGGCGATCAACGGTGTGGCGATGGAGGACATTGCGCTGAGGCAGTGAGCGCACGCCTCTCCACTCAGGTATCCAATGGAAGAGAATCTCCTCTTGATCGAGCGCTTCAAAAATTTCAACCATTGCAGGCCCCGCTCCAATGAGTGCGATGAGGTATTCACGTGCCTCACGTGGCCATGGATTAGGAAGCGCGCCCCTGCCTGCATCGAGAGCATCGGCATAGATGCGAAGTGGATCAAAAGCTAGCCGCAGACCTAATTGTGCCGCCGTTGCTGCAGCGCGCAGACCAATGACAGGATCGCTATCGATATCAAATGTTGAATCGATGACAACTTCCTTATTGCTCACACTTATTCCTGGAGCAATTGTTGTTGACCGGACTTTTCGTAAGAACCGTCCAAATCCATCTTTACCTTTATGGTGATATTGATGCCAGGCCATCTGCATCAAGTAATCGACTGCACGAGCGGATTGAGCGACATCGCTCATAAGAGCATCGGCATCCGCATAATTAAGAATCTGCGCAACTTTATCTTGCTCTCCAAAAAGTAAACGATCTTTATCTCGCCCACTTGTGATGTGAAGAGTCTCTCGAACTGTAGATAAGAGAGACTCAGCCTGGCTTACCCGCTCCATTGGAAGAGTGACCGCACCAGATGAATTCATCGCACGCAGAGCGGTGATATCTCTTAAACCACCACGCGATTCTTTGAGATCTGGCTCGAGGAGATACGCGAGCTCACCATTGCGCTCATAGCGCTCTTCCAGGGTTTCTTTCAATAAAGGTAGGTATCGGGCGCTCTCATCGCGCCAGCTCTCAAGAGCCATACTTTGAATCTCTGCAACTAAATCGGCGCTTCCGCAGATGAGGCGTATATCGAGTAGCCCCATCGCAACTTTGAGGTCTTCGGTGAGCGCTGAACGGACTTCTTGTCGCGTACGAACAGAGTGATCTATTTTAAGTTTCTGATCCCAGAGTGGATAGAGAATTGCATTGACTATCTCAGTGAGTTGGGCCGGCTTATATGAACCTGTATGGAGAATGACGATATCTAAATCAGAACCGGGTGAGAGTTCACCACGGCCAAAACTTCCAACAGCGGCAATTGCAACTTCATCTGAATCTGCGCCACTTGCTTGGAAGAGAGAAGAGATAAGGAGGTCGCGCTCGTTAGAACGCGACCTCCTCTCTCGTGTACCCATGAATTGATTCTAGCTAGATTGCATCTGGGCCGCGTTCTCCTGTACGAACGCGAACGACCTGATCTACTGGAGTGGTCCAGACCTTTCCATCTCCAATCGAACCTGTTCCTGCTGCCTTGACGATGACATCGACGATATTTGCAGCATCTGCATCATCGACGAGAACCTCGAGGCGAACCTTTGGAACGAGATCTACTGTGTATTCAGCTCCACGGTAAACCTCTGTATGTCCCTTCTGGCGACCGAAACCGCTCGCCTCTGAAACAGTCATACCGGTAATGCCAGCGCCTTGAAGCGCATCCTTTACCTCATCGAGCTTAAATGGCTTGAGAATTGCTGTTATGAGTTTCATAGGTTTGCGCCTCCTCGTGATGAGCTTGCATATTCGTATGCTGATTCAGCATGTTCCTTCAGGTCGATACCCTCGATCTCTGCATCCTTAGAGATGCGGAAGCCGATTGTCTTTTCAATTGCAAAGCCGATTATCAGCGTTGCGATAAATGAGTAACCAGCAACCAAAGCCACGCCTAGCGCTTGCTTACCTAGGAGTGCAGTTCCGCCGCCATAGAAGAGACCGTCAAGTCCGATGCTATTAACAACGTGAGTTCCGAAGAGACCGATTGCAAGTGATCCCCAGATACCGCCGACAAGGTGAACGCCGACTACATCGAGTGAATCATCGAAGCCGAACTTGTACTTCAAGCCAACAGCAAGTGCACAGAGTGCGCCAGCGATAACTCCGATGACAACTGCCGCCCATGGAGCAACAAATGCACAAGCAGGTGTAATTGCAACAAGACCTGCAACAGCACCTGATGCCGCACCGAGAGATGTTGCATGGCCGTTGCGAATCTTCTCAACAGCGAGCCATCCAACAATTGCGGCAGCTGCTGCAACCTGAGTATTCAAAAATGCAAGACCTGCGATGCCATTTGCACCAAGAGCTGATCCCGCGTTAAATCCAAACCAACCGAACCACAAGAGTCCTGCACCAAGCATGACGAGTGGAAGTGAGTGTGGACGCATTGGATCTTTACGCCATCCGATGCGCTTTCCAAGAACGATTGCGAGTGCTAGACCTGCTGCACCTGCATTGATGTGAACTGCAGTTCCGCCTGCAAAATCTTCAAGACCCTTACCTGCGAGGAATCCGGTGCCTGTAACGGTGTCGCCAACCTTGTTACCAAACGCGAATACCCAGTGAGCCACTGGGAAGTAGACAACTGTTGACCAGATTGCTACGAAGATTGACCAAGAAATGAACTTTGTACGATCTGCGATTGCACCAGAGATAAGTGCAGGAGTAATTACGGCGAACATTAATTGGAATGCAGCGAAGACCAAGACTGGAATTGGATAGACGCCACCGTTATTGGTGAAATCGTTCACTACTCCGCCAAGACCGCTGAGTGAGAAGTTTCCGTACCACGCTGATTCACCCTTGTATCCGAATGCGAGTTCGAATCCAAAGATTACCCAGAGGATGCTCACGATTCCGATTGTTACCATCGACATCATCATCATGTTAAGAACGCTCTTCGTACGCACCATTCCGCCATAGAAGAATGCCAAACCTGGCGTCATAAGAAGGACTAGGGCGCTGCTTATAAGAATAAAAGCAGTGTCACCACTGTTGAGAACTACATCTCCCATTTACAAACCTCACTTACATGTAATAAACCGCTGAAACTCGCCGTTGAGATGGGAGTAAGGTCGCAAGAGCGGGTTACAGGAGGCGGATTCTTGCGTTAATGGGGTGCAACAAAAGGGCGTGAAATGTTTCGGCTGTGTTAATCGCCCAGTGTTAATCGCCTAAGAGGCCATCTAGGTAGCTCTCGCTCGCAAAGGGGGTAAAGTCATCGATTGCCTCACCTGTGCCGATGAATTTGATGGGCAGATCGAGTTGATCCTCAATTGCCAGAGCGACTCCCCCACGGGCTGAGCCATCGAGCTTTGTAACAATGAGGCCGGTGACATCGACCGCTTCGCTAAAGAGTTTCGCCTGAATCAGCCCATTTTGCCCGGTAGTGCCATCGATAACCAAGAGAACTTCAGCAACCGGAGCGGTCTTCTCGATCACGCGCTTAATCTTTCCAAGCTCTGCCATCAGATCATTCTTTGTATGAAGACGACCGGCTGTATCAATGAGGACGTAATCGGCCCCGCTCTCACTTCCACGCTTTACCGCATCGAATGCAACTGATGCTGGTTCACTCTCATGTTTTCCAGTAACGACATCGACGTCAACGCGCGCGCCCCATGTGACAAGCTGGTCGACAGCTGCTGCACGGAATGTATCGGCAGCTCCTAGTACAAGGCTCTGCGATTGATTCTTTAAATACTGGGCAAGCTTTGCAACCGATGTTGTCTTTCCAACGCCATTGACACCCACTACCAAAATGACTGCAGGTGTTGCAGCTGGCGCTAGTGAGCGACTCTTCTCCGAGAGATGTGATTTCAAGATTTCACGGAGCGAACCTTCCGCATCGTCACCTTTAATCTTTTTCGCTTCATCGATGAGCTTGCCAGTAAGTACCGGACCTAAATCTGCTGCTAAAAGTTCAGCGTTGAGTTCATCCCAATCGAGGGCAGAGGCCGTTGACTCACCTTTGAGCTTTGAAACAAAACGCGAGAAGAGACCCATGAGAGATTAAATCCCTTAGGCGTTTGTATTCTCGCGCAGACGCTGCGAGATCACTTCAGTAACACCATCACCGCGCATCGTGACACCGTAGAGCGCATCTGCAATCTCCATCGTGCGCTTCTGGTGAGTGATAACAATAAGTTGAGAACTTTCACGAAGTTCTTCAAGAATTCCAAGGAGTCGACCGAGGTTAACATCATCGAGCGCTGCTTCAACTTCGTCGAGCACGTAGAACGGGCTTGGACGAGATTTAAAGATTGCTACGAGCATCGCAACAGCAGTCAGCGACTTCTCTCCGCCTGAGAGGAGTGATAGACGCTTAACGCGCTTTCCTGGTGGACGTGCTTCAACATCTACACCTGTGTTGAGAAGATCATCAGGATTTGAGAGGAAGAGCTTTCCTTCTCCACTTGGGAAGAGGCGGCTGAAGATATCCTTAAAGTGAGCGGCAACTTCTGTATATGCCTCCATGAAGACTTCCTGAACCTTGTCATCAACTTCCTTGATGATGTCGAGAAGATCCTTCTTGGTGCGCTTCAAATCTTCGAGCTGCTCTGCAAGGAACTTCAGGCGCTCTTCAAGTGCGTTGTACTCCTCAAGAGCCAATGGGTTGATCTTGCCAAGAAGATTGAGTGAACGCTCTGCAGATGCAAGGCGCTTCTCCTGCTGATCGCGACGGTAAGGAATTAATTCTGTTGCGATGATCTCGCCTTCATCTGTCTCAACAAATGTTGGAACATCCTTATCTGGACCGTACTCACCTATAAGAGTTGGAATATCAATTCCCAGCTCTTCTACAGCCTTACTCTCGAGAGCTTCAATACGCATGCGCTGTTCTGCGCGAGCAATTTCATCACGATGAACGCTTGTAGTCAGCTGATCAAGTTCTGCTGTGAGTTCACGACCACGTGTGCGCACTGTCAGAGTTTCGCTATCGCGCTCATTACGTGAATTTTCTAAACGTTGACGCTCTGCAGATGACTTTGCAATTGAACGTTCAATATTGATCAACGCTTCGTAAGCGGCCTCTGCGATTGCCTGTGAAATGACTGCGCCACGTGCACGAGCGCCGCGACGTGCAACAGCGCGCTCTGATGCTTCACGTTCGGCATTTGCAGCCTCCTTGAGAGATTGCGCGCGTGCTGCAATTGAGGTCACACGCTCTTCAGAGGTGCGAACTGCAAGTCGTGACTCCATCTGCACTGTACGCGCTACAGACACCTGCTCGCGAAGCGCTTCGGCTCCTGAGCGATCTGGTTCAGCAATTTCACCCTGTTGTCCGAGTTGTGATTGTGCAATTGAAAGTTCATTCTCATCGCGAGACTTTGCCGCAGATGCCTCAGATATTGCTTGAGTAAGGCGCTCTACCTCAGCTGCCGCTGACTTCATATTCTGACCAGAGACAGCGAGCTGTTCTGTGAGAGCTGCAATTCGCGCATCAGATTCATTGAGTTGAGCAAGTGCTGCATCGAAATCGCCTTGCTTGCTATCGACCTCTGATGAAGCAGTTGAGATTTCAAACTTAAGGCGATCGCAGGTGCGTGTGAGTTCTTCAAGCTCGCTCTCAAGGCCGTTGATGAGCGCTTGAATCTCTACGAGTGAGTTAGATGAGGCAGAACCGCCGCGTGCGCGATGTGCTGTGATGACATCACCATCACGGGTAACAACGGTCAAGCCTTTATTCTCGCGAAGGATGTTCTCAGCCTCGCGCGCGCTCTCGACAACAACTGTGCTGGCGAGAAGCTGAGCAAGGAGTTCAGAGATCTGTGTTGAGCGAACATGCGAGAGAAGTGATGTAAGTCCGCTCGGAATATTTGATGAAGCTTGCGCACCTGGTTCGTAGACAAGAACATCTGCCTGGCCAAGGTTCTCGCTGCGCAACGTAGTCAGCGCTGTTACTGCGGCGTTGATATCGCGTACAACAACGGCGTCTGCAAGAGTTCCGAGAGCTGCAGCAACAGCTGCCTCCCAACCGGAATCAATCTGAATAAGAGATGCGATGCTGCCAAGGAGATTTACGCCGCGTGAATCGCGAACAAGTGCAGCTGCACCATCTCGTGATTGAGAAGTAATGCGCATTGCTTCGAGCTTTGACTCAACAGCATTACGCTGACGATCTGCTGCACGCTCTGCATCAACGAGTTCGCTCTGCTTCTTCTTTGCGTTATCGAGGGCGCTCTTTGCAACTTCAAATTGTGAATCAAGTCCAAGCTCGCCAGCATCTGCGCCGGCAATCTCCATCTCAAATTGGCTATAAGAAGCCTTTGCTTGATCAACGCGTGATTGAGCCTCGGTGCGCGCTGTTGTCAGACGTGCAATCTCTTCAGCATTTGCCTCAAGGCGCGCTGCAAGAGATTTGATATGTCCTTCTTGGCGAGCCGTTCCTTCACGTTGGTCAGCGATAGCACGAAGAGCTGCATCAATTGTGTCTTCTTCTGCCTTTAACGTTGCTTCAAGTTCTGCAAGTTTTCTTGTTGCCTCTTCAAGTGCTCCTTGAGCTGCAACTGTCTCTTGGCGAAGTTTTGCTTCTTCTTCTAGAAGAGCCGCTGCCTCTGCATCGAGCGCGTCAGGATCGCGTCCTGCAGATCGTGCCTCTTCCGCCTCTTCAGCTAAGAAGCGTGAGCGCTCTTGCGCAAGTGATTGCGTTCCGCGGAACTTCTCGCGAAGTCCGGTAAGGCTATAGAAAGTCTCTTGCGCAGAGATGAGGAGTGGAGTCTCAAATGCCGCTTGCGCATCGAGCTCTTCTTCGCGCTTGCGAGCCTTATCTAGCTCTCCTTCAACGCCTGCGCGTCGTTCGCGAAGTGCATTCTCATCTGCAACTTCAGCATCGAGCGTCTTCGAGAAACCGATGTAATCATCTGCCAATAGACGAAGGCGCGCATCGCGAACATCTGCCTGAATTGTCGCTGCCTTCTTTGCAACCTCGGCCTGCTTACCCAATGGGCGAAGTTGGCGGCGAAGTTCAACGGTGAGGTCATTGACGCGTGCAAGGTTTGCCTGCATCGAATCAAGTTTGCGAAGCGCCTTCTCTTTACGTTTGCGATGCTTAAGAACGCCTGCTGCCTCTTCAATATATGCGCGACGTTCTTCAGGCGTTGCCATCAAGATTGCATCAAGCTGACCCTGTCCAACGATGACGTGCATTTCGCGACCGATACCTGAGTCAGAGAGGAGCTCTTGGATATCAAGAAGTCGTGATGCTTCGCCATTGATCTGATATTCACTCTGTCCATTACGGAAGAGGATGCGAGAGATCGTTACTTCTGTGTAATCAATATTCAGTGCGCCATCGCTGTTATCGATTGTGACCGCTACCTCTGCGCGACCAAGTGGTGCGCGACCTGAAGTTCCGGCGAAGATGACATCTTCCATCTTTCCACCGCGGAGTGATTTCGCTCCTTGCTCACCCATCACCCAGGTGAGTGCATCAACAACATTTGATTTACCAGAACCGTTAGGGCCAACCACACATGTGATGCCAGGCTCGAGACGAAGGGTCGTCGCAGATGCAAAGGATTTAAATCCTTTAAGGGTCAGACTCTTCAAATACACGGCGCAAACCTACCTTGGAGATGGGTTTACATATAAACGCGACTCAGCTCAACTTCAACTTGAGGGTTTGTCTCAGATTAGATCTGTGGTTTTAGAATTTCAAAGGCAGAGCGGGCTGCAGATTGTTCTGCCTCGCGCTTGCTCTTGCCAGTACCTGTAGCGACAGCTTCTCCCCCAACAAGGGCGGTAGCTTCGAAATTCTTATCGTGATCTGGTCCGCTCATAGTCACCTGGTATTCGAGAGTTGCTTTACCTAGAGATGCCACGAGTTCTTGTAGCGCTGTCTTTCCATCGAGTCCTGCACCCATCGCCATTGCATTATCGAGAGTGGGGGCTACCAATTTCAAAAGGCATTGCGATGTCTTCTCGAAATCGGTTGAGATATAGAGCGCGCCAATGAGCGCCTCAAAGGCATCTGCAAGAAGTGAATTCTTATCGCGACCATTGGTCACCTCTTCACCCTTACCAAGGCGAATATATTTTCCAAGATCGAGCGAGCGCGCGATATCTGCGAGCGCGCGCATGTTGACTATGCCAGAGCGAAGTGGAGATAAACGGCTCTCATCTAGTTCGGGGTACTTGCGATAGAGCTCTTCGGTAACGATCATTCCAAGGACAGAGTCCCCTAGAAATTCCAAACGCTCATTCGTAGCAGTTAATCCTGCTTCATAGGCGAATGAGCGATGGGTGAAAGCTAACTCAAGTAGCGAGGCATCGATATCGACGCCTAACTGCTCGAGGAGTTCTGAATACAAATTAGACGTCAAGAACCTGACGGCGGTTATATGTTCCACATGTAGGGCATGCAACGTGGTTGAGCTTTGGCTGCTGGCACTGTGGGCAATTTGAGAGTGAAGCCGCTGTTGTCTTCCACATCGCACGACGTGAACGTGTCTTTGATCGAGACATCTTTCGCTTTGGTACTGGCACGGTAACCGTCCTTTAACTCGACTGCTCACCCATTTCGGGCCAGCGGATATGGCGTAAGTATCGCCTAAATGTCGCTAGAGCCCAAATCGAGGCCGGTGAGGCCAGCCCAGCGGGCATCGACTACATCATGGGCATGGCCCTCAGGAAGGCTCTCCCACTTCTCGCCGCAGTCAGGGCAGAGGCCAAGGCAATCCTCATCACAGAGAGGGTTGATTGGGAGGCTCAAGATAATGGCATCAAGGACTGGCGCTTCGAGGTTGACCTGTTCGCCCTCTACAAAGAGAACCTCATCTTCATCGAGGTCGATCTCTTCCTCTTCCTTCTTCTTCGACTTTCGCCCTCTTTCGTCAGTTGGCTCATAACGGTAGAGCTCTTGAATCTTGCGATCGATGGTCTGCTCGACGGGATCGAGGCAACGAATGCATTCGCCTTCGGCAACTGCATAGATATCTGCGGTTACGAGAATGCCTTCGGTGACAGATTCACAGCGCACATCGAGTTCGATGATTTCGCCTTCAGGCACAGCTATCAGCGGAACGCCGACGCGAAATGGGGCTTCAATATCGAGTTCGTACTCCTTCATCTCACCTGCGCGGCGTGGGAGCTCGTGGGTGTTGAGAAGGAAAGCGCCTTCGTTTGCTGGCTTCTTAGATCCCATGGAGAGTATTACTTATCTTCAGCGAGCTGTGAGAGGACATCTTTATCGTTGGCGCCCTCTAGGCGCTCGCGACCACGGGCAACTGCATCCATAGTCTTATTGAGAATAACCTCGAGAGTTGCAAGGCGGCCATCGATATAAGCCTCAACCTCATCACGCTCTTGCGCTGCAATATCGCGAGCATCGTCCAAAATACGTTGGGCTTCATCACGTGCTGATTGAACAATTGCTGTCTGCTCAACCATGCGCGCTACATCCTCGCGAGCTGTTGCAATCATCGATTCGGCACTGGTGCGGCCTTCTTCAATGATGCGATCGCGATCAGCGATGATTTGCTCAGCTGAGTGAAGATCTGATGGAAGAAATTCGCGAGCACCTTCGAGGATTTCAAGGATCTCACCACGATGGACAACACATGATGCCGACAACGGGACGCTACGCGCTTCCTCGATAAGAGTAATCGCGGTATTAAGCTTCTCAATTGAATCCATAGTCATATCTGCACTGTCCTCTTATTTATCTGATTGTAAATTATCTGATCGTGAAGAAGCTCGCTCTTGAAGAGCAGCATTCACATTTGCTGGAACCATCGATGAGACATCTCCCCCGTAATAGGCGAGCTCCTTCACGATAGATGAAGATAGGAATGAATGAGTTGGTGAGGTTGCCATAAACATAGTCTCTACACCTGAAGCTTGAGTATGGACCTGTGCCATCTGAAGCTCATAATCAAAATCAGTGACAGCGCGAAGTCCCTTAACGATGACATCAACTGAATTTTCTTTGCAGTAATCAACGAGCAGTCCGCCACCAATGGCGACTTTCACATTGTTGAATTGTGCGACGTTGGTTGCGATGAGATTGATACGTTCTTGAGGGGTAAAGAGACCCTCCTTCTTGCGGTTTGCGAAGACGGCAACAATGACCTCATCAAACTGCTTGCTGGCGCGCTCGATGATGTCGAGGTGACCAAAGGTGATTGGATCAAATGATCCAGGGCAAACGGCGCGCTTCATGTGGAGAACGCTAGCAAGATGCGGGCTAGTTATCCATTTTCAGGCGTAGCGCTGAGAGGAATTCCATAGAAAATAGTTGCTTGGCCGTAATTCTTCACTCGGATTTCTTCATATCCATAAGGCCAAGAAATCTCTTTGGTGCGACTGTTGCGTTCGATTGCAATCAACGCATCTGGGTGGAGGAATCCATTCTCTTTAAGCTGAACAAGTGTTTCGACAATGTCGATGTCATCAACATCATATGGTGGATCGATATAGATAAAGTGATATTGATATTGCGCTTTGTCGCCTAGAAAACGGTGGGCTCCCATTGTGTAGAGATGGAATGTTCCAGCAAATTGCGCGCTCTTAATACTGTCGTAATTAGTTGAGATGGCTTTAGCTGCCGCTTCATCTTTTTCAACTGCATGGACGAGGGCGGCGCCACGTGAGAGCGCTTCGAGTGCGATTGCGCCGGTACCCGCATAAAGGTCGAGAACTTTAAGTCCTTCAAAGTCTCCGAATTCAGATGCCAGGGTTGAGAAGAGCGCTTCACGTGCGCGATCTGATGTTGGACGTGTTGCACTCGCTACTGCAGAGATAGGGCGGCCTTTGGCGGCGCCGGCGATGATGCGCATAGAAATAGACCCCTAACTCTTATCGATAAATTCAGTAGCTGTATCTAACTCTAATTTCTTGAGCGCTGTTTCCAAGAGCGAATGGTTATTGAGACCTTGCTCAATAAGCGCCTCTGCCTCGGTGCGGGCAATTTCAATAAGAGCCTCATCGCGAAGTACTCGAAGGAGTCGAAGATGCGAGCGAGAACCTGATTGGCTTGTACCGAGTACATCTCCTTCCCGTCGCTGCTCGAGATCGATGCGCGAGAGTTCAAAGCCATCTGTTGTAGATGCAACGGCATCGAGGCGCTGGCGAGCAGGTGAATCTGCGGGAGATTTGGTCACAAGGAGGCAGAGACCAGGTGAAGTACCGCGGCCTACGCGACCTCGTAGCTGGTGGAGCTGAGATACGCCAAAACGATCGGCATCCATGATGATCATCAAAGTTGCATTGGGAACATCCACGCCAACTTCAATCACCGTTGTTGAGATGAGAACGTCAATATCGCCGGCGGTAAAGGCCTTCATTGTTTCGTCTTTCACATCTGAACTTTGTCGCCCGTGGAGAGGTGCAATACGAAGTCCTTTGAGTGCACCACTCTGGAGTTCTGGCCCTAGCTCTTCAACAGCAGTCAGGGATGAGTCGGTTCCTTCAAGAAATTCAAAGTCAGCATCCTCTGAGATATCTGCGCTAATGCGTGGCGCCACGATGTAGACCTGGTGACCTTGTGAGACTTCTTCGCGAACGCGTTCCCAGGTTCGCTCTAGGAAGTGCGGCTTCTCCGAAACTGGCACAAGATGCGTTGTGATGACCTGCCTGCCCAATGGAAGTTCACGCAGAGTCGAAACATCGAGATCTCCGAATACCGTCATTGCAACGGTACGTGGAATTGGAGTTGCAGTCATCACAAGTAAGTGCGGAGTGATGGATGCTTTTGATTTAAGGGCATCTCTCTGCTCGACTCCGAAACGATGTTGCTCATCAACAATGACGAGAGCGAGCTCATCAAATTCAACGCTCTCGCTAAGAAGTGCATGTGTTCCAACAACTAAGCCGGCAGCACCGCTCTTGATCTGAGAAAGCGCCTCTTTTCTCGTCGCCGCACTCTGAGAGCCAGTCAGAAGAACAACGCTCGTTGAGACATCAGTACTTCCCAGCATTCCCCCCTGTGCAAGTTCACCGAGTAATTTGGTAAATGTTCTATGGTGTTGGGCCGCCAATACTTCAGTCGGTGCAAGTAACGCTGCCTGTCCCCCGTTATCGATAACAGTCAACGCGGCTCGAAGTGCAATAACAGTTTTACCGGAACCAACCTCACCTTGTAGTAAACGGTGCATCGGATGGCTTGCAGCAAGATCAGTTGCTATTTCCTGCGAGACGCTCTTCTGGCCGGCGGTAAGTTCAAATGGCAATTTCGCATCAAATCCATCAAGCAGACCGCCTGGTTTATATGGACGTGCGACTGCATCTAACTTCTTTAATTCGCTCTTGCGCTTAAGCAGAAGTAATTGAAGGAGAAGCGCCTCATCAAAAGTGAGACGTTCTCGCGCTATCTCAGTTGCATCGAGATCGTTGGGATGGTGAATCTGTTCAAGAGCCTGCCTGATAGTTGGGTAATTATTCTTGCGCAATAACTCCTCGGGAATGGGATCATCGACATGATCGAGCGAAGTCAGAGCAAGATCAATGCATTGTGCGATTTTCCAAGAAGGAAGTTTTGCGCTGGATGGATAGAGAGGGATGTAGAGACCCGCAAATCCAGCGACAGCGCTATCCACATCATTTCCATCAGGAATCATTTCGTAATCTGGATGAGCTAATTGCTTCTTTCCATTAAAAGAGCCGACCTTGCCGGCAAACAAACCTTGGCTTCCCACTTTGAGATCTTTCTCGCGCCATGCTTGATTAAAGAAGGTCAGCGAGAGTTTGGCAGTTCCATCGGTGACGACAACCTCAAGCATTGTTCCCTTGCGCGCCTGAAATCTCCGTGATGATGCGCTGTATACCTTTGCAAGGATTGTCGCTTCATCTCCCTCTTGGAGCGCTGCAATATCTGAGAGCTCTCCGCGCACGAGATAGCGTCGCGGGAAGTGATGGAGGAGATCGCCAACTGTTATATAGCCGAAGAGATCCTTAAATGCCTTCGCAGTTTTGTCGCCAAGGACTCCGCTGAGTTTGGAGTCGAAGGTGGCCATGGCGTTATTCTCTCGCGAGCTCGAGCTTTCGCGAGTATTGAAGCCATGGTGAGTGGGTGATAACAATCAAACTCTTCTCGGCGGCGATGCGAGCAATTGATGCCTGAATTCTTAAGGCGCACTCGTGATCGAGGTGTTCGAGCGGTTCATCCAGGATCAGAATTGGCGCACTCGAAAGAAGGGCGCGAGCAATCGATAATCTCTTCGCCTCTCCCCCTGATAGAGTGCGCCCAAATTCACCGAGCACTTCATCGAGTGAGATCTCGCTCAATTCAACCGCCTCGAGAATTTCACGTAGTCGTGTATCAGATGAGTGAGAATCTGCAATCTTGAGGTTCTCGCGAAGGGTCGTATTGAAGATATGACCTTGTTGCAGGGTGCCAGAGATGTATTCAGAGAGATGGCTGATTTCTCGGACCTCGATGCCACCAATTGTGAGTGAGCCGTTATATGCGGTGAAACCCATGAGAGCTGCGGCAAGCGTTGACTTACCCGTTCCGCTTGCACCGGTTATTACAAGTGTTTCACCTGACTCAACTGTGAAATCTATAGGAATGAGGAATTCCTTATCCCAATATGGAATTACCTTCATCGCCACTAATTCAGAAGAGATTGGGTTCGCGCCAGAGAGTGGCTTCTCCTCGTGAGTCGCAGCGAGGCGATCAACCGATTGTGAGGCGCGTCGATTCTTCCCGGCCGGGAATAAGTTGGGGAACCAGGTTGTGTAACCCTCAAATCCGACAAGTACAAGAAATATCGCCATAGATATATGTACCGGGAGAACTTGATCTCGCTTGTGCAGAGAGAGGGCGATACCGACAAGAGCAGAACCAATTCCTGCGATTGATAAGAATTGTAAAAGTGAGGTACGGATGAAGTTCTTTCGCTCCAAGCGATAGAGGGAGTCAGTTTGAGCGTGAAGCTGGTTTCGATACTCATCTGAGTATCCGAAGACCTCAGCTTCAACAATTGCATGTGATGCTTCCGATATCTGTGCGGCGAATGCGCTCTCGCTATCTTCAATTCTGGAGGCAAGTGGATCAAGCTCTCTTCGCACAAGTACTGGAATAACAAGTGCAAAGAGCCCCACAGTTGGCAGAATCCAAGTCAGCAACATGGGATCAATCCAGAGTGCAATCAATACCGTTGTGAGACCTGCAATAAGGGCTGAATATCCGGGGAGAGTTACGCGCAGGTGGAACTCTTGAGCGCGCTCGACATCGTCAATAATTGTCTTTCCTTGACGCGCAATATCAATTGAATTGCTACGAAGATGGGATGCAATTGCTGAGAAGAGACTTACTCTCACTCCAGTCAGTTTCTTAAAGATTGCCTCGTGGCTAATTACCCGCTCACCATATCGAGCAACCGATCTAAATATTCCAAAGAAGCGGACCATCACAATTGCCACTCCGAGCACCAGTACTGGTGGATGTTGTGATGCCATTGTGATGAGCCAGGCGCTTGAAACGGTGAGGCCAGTTCCGCCAATCAGAGCGAAGGATCCAAGTGCCACCGCAAGTGCAAATGAAGTTCGTTGAGATAGCTTCATCGCTCCACCATCTCAATCTCACGAGCGTTGCAGAGTTGTTGATCTGGCGCATGGAGAACCGCAATTACGATGGCTCCGCCGGCAGCGCAGTTCTCAAGAAGGTGCAAAATGTTGGCGGCAGATTTTGGATCGAGATCAGCTGTTGGTTCATCAGCAATGATCAGTGATGGCGAGATAGAGAGTGCGCGTGCGATTGCAATCCTTCTCCGTTGTCCGCCAGAGATTTCACCACTCTTCTCTCCTGGCCCGCTGATGATCGTCTCTAATCCGTGTGGAAGCTGTGAGAGTTCTAGCCCCACGGAGTTGAGCCTTGCTTCAATATCCTCATCGCTGATTGATGAATTGATGTGAGTAAATTGCTGGCGCAAGGATCCAGTCAGAAGTGTGGGGTTCTGTGGAATCCAACCAATCTGGTTGTAGAGCGATCTCTGATTGAAATTGCTAAGCGCTTCGCCATTAACTTTAATTTCAGCACTTGTATTCATTGCGAGTATGGAGTTAAGAAAAGTGGTCTTTCCCAATCCTGAACCACCACGTAGTACGAGAAGCTCTCCGCTCTTTACGCTCTGACCTTCAATGCCCGCTCTTGAATATGGAGATTTCCAATCCTGCCATTGAATCGATGAGATGAGTCCAAGCTCTTTCTCTCCCATAGGAACCTCTGCCACTGCCGATCCTTTCAGTTCGATCAGTTCAGAGAGCGCCGCTCCCCCATCTGCAGAAGCATGGAAGAGCGAAGCTGCATTGCGCAGCGGGAAGTAGACCTCAGGGGCCAGGACGAGCACTGTGAGCGCTGGGAAGAAATCCATCGAGCCACTGACCAGACGAAGGCCAATGGAAACCGCAATTACAGCAACAGAGATAGTCGCCGCGAGTTCAAGAACGAGGGCAGAGAGAAATGAGATTCGAAGGACCTTCATCGTCTCGTCGGTATACCGGTCACCCATCTCGCGAATTCGCTGACCTTGGCTCTTGTGACGACCAAAGATTGCGAGGGTGTAGATGCCACGTAGCGAATCTTCAAAATACTTTGAAAGCGTTCCGAGCGATTGCCACTTGGCAGTGACAGCATCATTTGTATATCTGCCAATGAGGGCGCCAAAGACCGGAATAAGGGGCAAGGTGACCAGAGCGATTACCGCAGAGGTTATATCTTGAGTTGCAATGGCGACGATCAGAACAAATGGCGTCAAAGATGCGCCAAACATCTGTGGCAGAAAACGAGCCAGATAGATGTCGAGAGAATTTGCGCCCTTTACGAGAAGAGTTGTGAGATGCGTTGAAGGTGTCGCAAGCAAGGCGCTCTGTGATGAGAGCACTGAATTTCGCAGCTCCATCTTAAGGCGAGAGGCTTCTATCGATGCCCAGCGATCAAATTGCGAAGTGAAGATTGCCCTAAAAGCCCACAGAGCAGCAAGGGCCGCAATATGAGTAGAAATATTGGGATGGTGATAGATCAACCCAATAATGACGGCTCCGATCAAGAAACCATTGGAGAGCACGATCGCGGTATTGATGAGAGCGCCAATAAGTGCTCCGAAAATAAGTTTGCGGCTACTGCCCATGGAGAGGAGTAGCCGCAAATCTTTTCTTTTCACGAGTGCAATATATGCGAAGCCAGAACCCTTACGGGTGATGGACCGTATCCAACATGCCCATCTCTGGATTTGTTATCTGTGATGCACTCACGCGCTTTCTAAATACCCAGTAAGTCCAACCCTGATAGATCAGCACAAGCGGCGTCATTACAACTGCCACCCAAGACATCACTGTCAGTGTGTTGTGAGTAGCCGAAGCATTTGAAATTGTGAGATCAAACTGTGAGCTCACAGAGCTAGGCATTACTCGCGGATAGAGGGCGTAGAAGAGAGTCGCCACAAATGTTGCGATCGTTCCGGCAGAGAAGATAAATGCCCAACCTTCGCGGACCTTCAAGATTGAGAAGAGGCCGGCCAGCCACAGAACTGCGACCAGAACTGATAATCCGAAGACGAGTCCATTGAACTCTGCAAGCATTGCATTGGTCCAGGCAAGGAAGGCGACTGCAGCAACGGCTGCGATAAGGCCGATCCTCAGTGCGAGAGCACGTGCACGCTCACGAATTCCACCATCTGTCTTCAACGATAGGAAAACGGCGCCATGTGTCAGGAAGACAGTGAGTGTGACTACTCCACCAAGAAGTGCATATGGATTGAGGAGGTTAAAGAAGCCACCTGTGTATTCGAGGTATCCATCTGCTGACTCTTCGATTGGGACGCCGCGGACGATATTTGCAAAAGCTACGCCCCAGAGAAGTGCAGGCAAGAAGCTCGCAATTACAATTGCAATATCCCAACGCTGACGCCATTGAGCCTTTCCATACTTAGAGCGGTATTCAAATGCCACTCCGCGCACAATCAGCGACGTTAGGATGAGGAAGAGCGGAAGGTAGAAACCGCTAAAGAGCGTTGCATACCATTCTGGGAATGCAGCGAAGGTTGCACCTCCTGCAACAAGCACCCAGACTTCATTTCCATCCCAGACCGGACCAAGAGTGGTGAGTACCGCTCTGCGATCTGCCTCGTTCTTAGATACGAATGGAAGAAGAACTCCCACGCCAAAGTCGAAGCCTTCAAGGATGAAGTAACCCACCCAGAGAACGGCGATGAGAAGGAACCAGATTGTTTGTAGATTTTCTAGTGACATTTTCGCATCCCTCCTTAGTAGCTCATCACGAGTGGTTTGTCGGAACTTCCGCCGAGTTTTGGATTCTCATAATCAAGTTCTGGAGCAGGTCCATTCCTAATTACCTTGAGAGTGAGTCCCACTTCAATCACAGCGAGGATGCCGTAAAGGAGTGTGAAGACAATCATTGTGAAGAGGATGCTTCCTGCAGATACAACTGCTGAGACTCCATCTGCAGTTTTGATAAGCCCAAAGACCGCCCATGGTTGGCGAGCTGTCTCTGTAAAGATCCAACCGAATGATATTGCTGCAAGTGGAATGAATGGCATCGCAATCATTGAGCGCAGGAACCACTTACCTTGTGGAAGTTCGCCGCCTTTGCGGGTTCTCCACAAAGCAAAGAGCGCAAAGAGGAATGCAATCGCACCGAATCCAATCATTAATCTGAATGACCAGTATGCAAGCGGAATATTTGGTGTGTAATTACCAGGACCATACTTCTTCACGTACTCAGCTTGTAAATCATTAACGCCCTTCACTGTCGCTTTAAAATCGCCAGTAGCAAGGAATGAGAGAACTGATGGAACATCTACCTGGAATACAGATCGAGAGCCATCCAGTGTTCCGACGGTAAAGAGTGAAAATGGTGCTGAATCGGTTGTGTCATAGAGAGCCTCAGCTGCAGCCATCTTCATAGGCTGTTGAGTGGTCATTACCTTTCCAATAACGTCGCCTGTAACTCCAATGAGAAGAAATGAGATGATGACAGTTACGAGGCCGAGCTTAAGAGTTGGTCGTGACATTTCAACATCCTTCTTCTTCAGGATGAGGTAAGCAGAAATTCCCGCCATAAATGCACCTGCTGCAAAGAATGCAGAAGGAATTGTATGAAGGAAGGTAACAACGGCCGTTTTCTGAAAGAGCACCGTGAAGATGTTTTCGAGCTCAGCACGATTCTTTGTGGCATTCATAATGTAGCCAACTGGATGTTGCATAAATGAATTTGCAGCCAAGATGAAGTAGGCAGAGAGAAGTGTTCCTGTTGCTGCCATCCAGATAGTTGCGAGATGGAGCTTCTTGGGAAGTCGATCCCATCCGAAGATCCAGAGGCCTAAGAAAGTTGATTCAAGGAAGAATGCAAGGAGCCCCTCCATGGCAAGTGGAGCGCCGAAGATATCCCCCACGAAGCGCGAGTAGGTGGACCAGTTCATGCCGAACTGGAACTCCTGCACGATGCCGGTTACGACACCAATTGCGAAGTTAATAAGGAACAACTTTCCAAAGAATTTAGTTGCTCGTAGATATTTAAGATTGTTCTTGCGATACCAGGCGGTCTGAAGTCCAGCCACAAGGAAGCCGAGTCCGATTGTGATTGGGACAAAGAGGAAGTGGTAAACCGTAGTGATAGCGAATTGCCATCTCGCGAGATCCAATGCGTTCATGAAACTCTCCGTTTCTTAACCTCGCCCCACATCTGTGGAGCTTTATTGCATGTCTCAATCTTGCGCCTGTATAGAGGCAAAAATCAGAGAGTTGGCTGTAGCCCGCCTCACACTAGAAAATTCACGCGTAAAATTGAGAGGGCTGGCACTCCCGCCTAGCGGATTGGCCCTATCCCGCCCCCTCTTGATACCCTTTCGCCCTGCTAAGCGCGTCTCGCGGTTAGCTCTTACGATTCAAGGAGTTCCGCAATGGCATCAACATGCGACATCTGTGGCAAGGGCCCAAGCTTTGGTAACAACGTTTCACACTCACAGGTGAAGACACGTCGTCGTTGGAATCCAAATATCCAGCGCGTAAAGACACTCGTTAAGGGCGCATCAAAGCGTCAGAACGTCTGCACATCATGCCTCAAGGCTGGCAAGGTCGCTCGCGCGTAATTAGAGATTCAAAGGCTTGCCATCTGAAATTGATTGGTTAGCGTTAGAAATGGCTCCAGGAAACTGGGGCCATTTTTATTTCCCCACCATTCTCAAATACCGCTACTCCCGAACCTTCAACAACTCGGCCGATACAAATTCCAGGCAATTCTCTACCCGTTGCAAGGAGAGCATGATCCTCTCCCCCTTGCAGAATCCAATTTAAAACATCTGCGCCAATCTCGTCCGCTAGCGCTAAGAGTTGAGAGAACTCACTTGCTTTCGAAATCGCATCGCAATCAAATTCAAATCTGACTCGTGAAGCAGAGGCCATCTGGCCACCTTGAATAAGTACTGCATCGCTCACATCAGACATTGATGTTGCAGCAGAGAAATCGATTGAAAGATTGAGGGTCGGAGCTCTGTACTCATTGAGAGCTTTGGCAACTGCTGCGCCAGAGGGTGAAATACTCTTCGAGAGAATTTCAAGTCCGGCTGCCGACCATCCGGTGAGTGATGAGAGATAGATTGAATCTCCTGCCACTGCTCCGGAACGAAGAATTGCCTTTTCCGTATGCCCAACTGCAGTAATTGCAATGGAGAGCGTGGCTGATCGGGCTAAGTCGCCACCAACGACAACCGCCCCTGCCGCCTTAGCTTGATCCTGAATTCCCTGGGCTAGATCACGAATCCAATCGATATCTTCTCTTCCTGTCAGCGTTGCCGCTACCAAGAGATAGTCGCACTTGCCATTCATACTCAATACGTCGGCGATATTTGCAACGGCGATGCGCTTTCCAATTTCATAGCCGGATGACCAATCGCTGCGAAAGTGCACGCCTTCAACTGCGATATCGGTCGTAAGAATTTGCTGGCCATCCGCCTTTACGAGGGCTGCATCATCGCCAATTCCAATAATTACTCGTGGGTCGGATGTGGCGAAGACATGCGCAAGCACCTCAATTACTTGCGCTTCGTTCCAGCTCGCTTGCTTTTCACCCATAGTCAGAAACCTATCTCATGAGGTACCGTGCGCATATGAACGTACAGGCATATATCTTGATTCAAACTGATGTCGGTAAGGCATCATCAGTTACTGCTGCTATCGCTGCTATTCCTGGCGTAACGCTCGCTGAAGGAATCACTGGTCCTTACGATGTCATCATGCGCGCTGAAGCTCAGACAATGGAAGAGTTCGGTCGCCTCATTCTCTCTAAGGTTCAAGCTGTGCCTGGTATTACTCGCACTCTCACTTGTCCTGTTACTGGATAACTCCAGGCCGAAGGCTTAATCACTTACGCAGTCGCTAGTTGTACCCTGTAACTGGCTGAATCAAGTAAGAAGAATTGTAATTAGCTCCTTATAGGCAATGCCGCTTGCAGCCCACATCTTTGGAAATGCTGAAGTGGGTGTAAATCCTGGCATCGTATTAATTTCATTAATAATAATTTCATTTGTTGGGGTCACAAAGAAATCTACTCGAGCCAATCCGCTCGCCCCGATCGCCCTAAATGCCTTAATCGCATATTCGCGAATTGCGCGGATAACCAATGGATCAAAGGGCGCCGGAATATCAATGCGCGTTGCACCATCGAGATACTTGGCTTCGAAATCATAGAATTCAAAGTGCGGGTCAATCCAGACCTTGCCAGGTAGGGAAGCTTTCACTTCTCGTCCAACTCGAAGCACAGCGCATTCAACCTCTGCACCAACGATTGCGCTCTCTATAAGCACCTTCGAATCATATGAAAACGCTTCTGCCATTGCTGCAGAGAAATCTTGATAAGACTTCACTTTAACTGTGCCGCGACTTGAACCTCCGCGGGCTGCCTTCACAAAGAGAGGAAGACCTAAGCTCTTAACGGATTCTTCGATCTCGGCAGGATTACTCCGCCATTGATCCTGTGTGACTGTGACTCCGGGAGCGCCCTTGATTCCGCTGCGAGCAAATGCAATTTTTGATTCCGCTTTATCCATTGCGATCTCAGATGCAGCAGCTGCGCTTCCAACATATTTGATAGCCACTAGCGCTAGCTCTCGCTGCAACTGTCCATCCTCACCATAGGTACCGTGGAGCACTGGGAAGATGATGTCGATAGGCAACTTCTCACCGTTGACACCTAGGGCGCCGCGCGTGCGCGTCACCTCGGGATAATTTCCAGTGATGGAAGGTAGGCGCTTATTCACCATCGCAAGTGGGTAATCAAGCGGAAGCAACATCCATTTACCATCGCGTGTGATTCCGATAAGGATCGGCTCAAATTTACTACGGTCGATTGCAGAGAGAACACCGGCGGCCGATAGGCACGAGATCTCGTGTTCGCTTCCCGGTCCCCCGCAGAGAATTGCTACTGTCTTCATCGGATGAAGTTCTCTGCTTTAGTTGTGATCTCCATAAGTCTCTGAAGCGCAGCTTCGGGAGTAAGTGTGCCGTTTACGATATCTGCAACGGATTCGATCACTGGAACTTCAACTCCGACGCGGTGAGCAATCTCTACAACTGCCCCAGCGGAAGCTACGCCTTCGACTGTCTTAGCAACCTTTTGGCGGGTGATCTCCATTGAGCCTGTACTACCGAGAATTTCACCGAATGTGCGATTACGTGAGAGTGGAGAACCGCAACTAGCAACGAGGTCGCCCATCCCAGCAAGTCCCGCCGCTGTCAGTGGATCAGAACCGTGTGCTGCACAGAGACGCGCAACCTCATTGAGGCCGCGAGTGATCAGCATCGCCTGAGTATTTTCACCAAAGCCCATACCGATTGAGATTCCTACAGAGAGAGCGATGACAGATTTAATTGCTCCCGCGAGTTCGCATCCCATCACATCTGTTGATGTGTAGGTACGGTAATACGGAGTGCGGAAAAGATCGCGAATGAAGTCGGCCAATTCTTGGGTGGACGCTGCTGCAACAGCGCCAGCAGGCTGGCGTAGAACTAGCTCATCTGCGAGGTTGGGACCGGTAATCACGCCCACCTTGGTTACGCCCCACATCTCTTCGATGATTTCGGTCATGCGCTTCTGCGTGCTGATCTCGATACCTTTAAGAGTACTGATAACAATCGCTTCGGAGGCAACTAGCGGTTTCCACTCAGCGAGCATTGTTCGCAACTGTTGCGCAGGAATAGCTAAGACGTAGATATGTGAGTGTGAAAAGGCTGCCGCTAAATCTGATGTCGCCTTCAGCTCTGCGGGAAGCACATGTCCATCGAGGTACTTCTTATTTGTATGAGAAGTGTTGATCTCATCTACTACCTCTGAACTACGGCCCCATAAAAGAACATCATTACCCGCATCGTGGAGAACTTGCGCCATGGTTGAGCCCCATGCACCTGTTCCAAATACCGTGACGCGCTCTCTCATTACTTCGCCTTCTTCTTAAAATTACCCGTACGTGGCAGGTTCGAATTGTGAGGGTCGAAGATTACAGGAGTGCGCTTCTCTCCACGAATTTCTTCCAGCATCGCTGTAATGGCGCGCATGATTTCCGCTGTTGCTTCAATTAGCGCTTGAGGGTCTTCATGCTTACCCTTCCAGCGAGAGAGATCTACCGGAGTACCAATTCTCATCTCGATTGTCTTTCGGGGAAATAGATAGATGCGATTTGTGTAACGAGGAAGAATCTTCTGCGAACCCCATTGAGCGATAGGAATTACCGGAGTATCGGTTGCAAGGGCAAGTCGTGCACAGCCAGTCTTTGCAATCATCGGCCAAAGATCTTCATCTCGGGTAAGCGTTCCCTCAGGATAAACACCAAGGAGATGACCTTGCTCGAGCAGAAACTTTGCGTGATCTACCGCCTTGCGCGCATCACTTGATTCACGTTCTACTGGGATCTGACCAGCGGCAAGAAGAATCTTTCCGATGACAGGAACTTTAAATACCCCAGACTTACCAAGGTAGCGAGGTGCCCGTCCATTGGTATAGAGCATGTCTGTAAGTACCAAGACATCTGCATATGAGAGATGGTTAGAGGCAACGATTGCGCGCCCCTGTCGTGGGAGGTTATCGATTCCTCGAATATCGCGCTTCATGATGAGGCGAAAAATAGGAATGATTAAAGTTGTACAGATTTTAAATGTGAGATTTGTGCCCAGAGGATTTCCTTTGGGAGGGTCATAGGAGACCTTGAACTCAGCCATGTGGTAATTCTATGCGTGGAAAGCACGAATGGAGCCGGCAATTGCCGACTCCATTCGATGAAAGCTAAAAAAGAATTACTTCTTCTTTGCTGCCTTCTTAACAACCTTCTTAGCTGCTGGCTTCTTCTTAGCTGGAGCCTTCTTAGCAACCTTCTTAGCAACAGCCTTCTTCTTAGCTGGAGCCTTCTTCGCTACTGCCTTCTTTGCAGCTGGCTTAGCAGCTACCTTAGCAACTGGCTTTACCTCTGGCTTTGGTGCTGGACCTAGCTTGCGATCGCCAGCGATAACTTCCTTAAGTGCCTTTGCAGGGAGGAAGCGTGCCTTCTTTGAAGCCTTAATCTTGATTGTCTCGCCTGTGAATGGGTTACGTCCCATACGTGCCTTGCGATCAACCTTCTTGAACTTACCGAAGTCGTTGATCATGACATCGTTACCTGCAGACATGTTACGTACGATTGTGTCAAAAACGATGTCAACAGCGTGAGCTGCTTCCTTCTTGCTGCCGTTGAAGTGTGGGGCCAACGCAGCGATGAACTGGGCCTTATTCATGATTTCCCCTAAGTTTTACGCGTAAATAATTAAGCATTTGCTTAACTGCGCAAAACATAAGCCTTTTATAGGGGTGATTGCGTTATTGCGTTGCGCGTGTCGCATTTTTTTATTTCGCGTTTTTTTCAATATTTATGCGTAAAAAACTCTCATTCTTACCTTGAGACTTTTTCATATGCTACTCACCTGTATGAGATAAGTAGCGTTTTACGCCTATTTTTAAGCGCGAATAGGAAGAGTCGCAGGCTTTAGCGTTGAACGCTTGCTCTCAAATGCATCAATAGAGTCACTTTGAGCAAGGGTAAGTCCGATGTCATCGAGTCCCTCCATCAAGCGCCAACGTGTGTAATCATCGAGTTCGAAGTTGAGTGATACGCCAGCGTACGAGACGGTGCGAGAGTCAAGATCAACGGTGATCTCAGTCGTTGGTTCGGACTCAATCTTCGCCCAGAGCTTTTCTACTTCATCTTGCGGAATGATGACGGTGAGCAATCCGCCCTTGAGCGAGTTGCCGCGGAAGATATCTGCAAAGCGACTTGAGATTACTGCCTTGAAGCCATAGTTCTGAAGCGCCCAGACTGCATGCTCACGAGATGAGCCTGTTCCAAAGTCAGGACCTGCAACGAGAACAGTGCCCTTCTTAAATGCCTCTTGGTTGAGGACGAACTCTGGATCATTACGCCAAGCAGAGAAGAGTCCATCTTCGAAGCCACTACGTGTCACGCGCTTGAGATAGACAGCGGGAATGATCTGGTCGGTATCAACATTCGAACGACGAAGTGGAACACCAGTACCTGTATGTGAAATGAATTTTTCCATGATGTATATCCCTCTCTTACAAATCTGCCGGTGATGACAATGTGCCACGAAGTGCAGTTGCAGCAGCTACCTGTGGGCTTACAAGGTGAGTACGTCCACCCTTACCTTGGCGACCTTCAAAGTTACGGTTTGATGTAGATGCAGAACGTTCACCGACTGCAAGCTGATCTGGGTTCATGCCAAGACACATAGAACATCCGGCATTACGCCATTCTGCACCTGCATCGATAAAGACCTTATCGAGGCCTTCGGTCATTGCCTGCTGACGAACGCGCTCTGAACCAGGTACTACCAACATGCGAAGTGTTGAAGCAATCTTCTTGCCTTTCACAATATCTGCTGCAGCTCGGAGATCTTCAATGCGTCCGTTGGTGCAAGAGCCCAAGAAAACAGTGTCAATCTTTACCTCTTTGAGGGGTGTGCCTGGTGTGAGACCCATATATTCAAGGGCATTCTTGGCAGCAACCTGATCTGTCTCAGATGTGAAATCAGATGGACTTGGAACATTTGCTGAGAGCGGAAGTCCCTGACCTGGGTTCGTTCCCCATGTTACGAATGGCTCTAGAGCATCGCCATCGATTTCAACTTCGACATCGAACTTTGCGTCAGCATCTGTGAAGAGAGTGCTCCAGTAAGCAACTGCGCCATCGAAATCCTCAGGTGCATGTGGCTTGCCCTTGATGTAATCAAAAGTCTTCTGATCTGGGGCAATAAGTCCAGCACGTGCGCCAGCCTCGATAGACATATTGCAGACGGTCATGCGACCTTCCATAGAGAGTTCGCGAATGGCTTCACCGCGGTATTCGAGGATGTAGCCCTGTCCCCCGCCGGTACCAATCTTTGCAATGATTGCAAGAATTAAATCTTTCGCAGTAACACCTGGCTTAAGCTTTCCATTGACATTGATAGCCATTGTCTTTGGGCGGCGTGATGAGAGTGTTTGAGTAGCAAGAACATGCTCAACTTCAGATGTTCCGATTCCAAATGCGATTGCGCCAAATGCACCGTGCGTTGATGTATGTGAATCACCGCAGACGATTGTCATACCTGGCTGTGTAACGCCAAGCTGAGGACCGACGACGTGAACAACGCCTTGATCGACATCACCAAGTGAGTGAAGGCGAACGCCGAACTCTTTACAGTTGTTGCGAAGAGTATCTACCTGCAACTTTGAGACAGGATCTGCAATCGGCTTCAAAATATCTAACGTTGGCACATTGTGATCTTCTGTTGCGATTGTTAAATCTGGACGACGTACCTTGCGACCGGTAAGGCGCAGGCCGTCGAAAGCTTGTGGGCTAGTTACTTCATGAATGAGGTGGAGGTCGATATAGAGAAGATCCGGCTCGCCTTCAGCTGAGCGAACAATGTGTTCGGCCCAAATCTTCTCTGCCAGTGTCTTACCCATCAGTACCTCCATCGTTTTCAGCTGTGATATTGCCATCTCATTAAATGGGATGTTAATATCACTCCATGGACAAGAAGAATAGCGGAGTCGGCGTTCTAGATAAAGCCGTAGCAATCCTTGGCACCCTCGAATCAGGGCCTCACTCGCTCGCAGAGCTCGTTGCTGTGACAGGAATCGCTCGTCCAACCGCTCACCGTCTTGCAGTGGCTCTCGAACACCACCGCCTCGTTACCCGCGATCTCAACGGTCGCTTCGTACTTGGTCCACGCTCTGCCGAGCTTGCTCTTGCAGCAGGTGAAGATCGCCTCATTGCAGCAGCTGGCCCCGCACTCGCTGCGCTTCGCGATGCCACAGGTGAATCTGCTCAGTTGTATAAGCGCCAAGGCGATGTCCGCCTCTGTGTCGCGGTTGCAGAACGACTCTCTGGTCTTCGCGACTCTGTTCCTGTCGGCGCAGCACTGACGATGCAGGCCGGTTCTGCTGCTCAGATTTTGATGGCTTGGGAAGATTCCGAAAAGATTCATCGCGTCCTGAAGAATGCTCGCTACACCGCTGCCCACCTCGCTGCAGATCGCCGTCGTGGTTGGGCGCAATCTGTTGGAGAGCGCGAAGCAGGCGTTGCATCAGTCTCTGCACCTGTTCGCGGACCTAACGGAAAAGTTATCGCCGCAGTATCAATCTCTGGCCCTATCGAACGCCTAGGGCGTCAGCCTGGACGCCTTCATGCAGCTGCAGTTGTCGCAACTGCTGAGCGACTGACAGAGCATTTAAAGCAGGGTAAATAACTTTTACTCGTTAAATTCAGTACCGATTCCAAGTTCGCGGATGACGCGGGCAATCACAGGAAAACCGAAACCCTTACGCTGCAAAAGCGATTGAATACGGCGAATCTGAACTTCACCTTCAAGGCGTGACATCGTCGCGTACTTCTTCATCGCGAGTTCAAAGGCAGAATGATACTCAGCATCATCATCGATGGATTCGAGAGCGTGGTTGATCTCTTCTTGAGTCACTCCACGTTGACGGAGCTCGGTTGCGATGATGCGCTTTGAGATCTTCTTATGTTCATGACGTGACTTCGCCCAAGCAAGGGCGAACTCTTGGTCGTTAACGAGGCCGGCTTCTTGCAAGCGGAAGATCGTTGCCTGTGCAACCTGATCCTCTGTGCCACGGGCTTTGAGGTGAGCGAGCAGCTCCCCCTTACTCTTTGCACGTGCTACCAACGCATTGAGCGCGATTGCATATGCAGTTTCGTAAGGGTCGGAGCTGCTCTCTACCTTCTTATAGAGAAGTGAAATTAGAAATCAACCTCTGCTACCGCTTCATCAATCTCGGCGATGAGCGCTGCATCGACCTCGACTGGAACAAAGCTTGCGCGAATCTTTGACTCGATATCGTTGGCGAGATCTGGGTTATCGAGGAGGAAGTTACGTGAATTCTCCTTACCCTGACCGAGTTGATCGCCTTCATATGTATACCAAGCGCCAGACTTCTTTACGATGCCAAGATCTACGCCCATATCAAGGAGTGAACCCTCACGTGAGATACCTGTTCCGTAGATGATGTCGAACTCTGCCTGCTTGAAAGGTGGGGCCATCTTGTTCTTGACGACCTTTACGCGTGTGCGGTTACCGACAGACTCTTGTCCATCCTTCAGCGTCTCAATACGACGGATATCGAGGCGAACAGATGCGTAGAACTTAAGCGCCTTTCCACCTGTAGTTGTCTCAGGTGATCCGAAGAAGACACCGATCTTGTCACGCAACTGGTTGATGAAGATTGCTGTTGTCTTTGACTGGTGAAGCGCACCTGTGATCTTACGAAGCGCCTGTGACATCAAACGAGCCTGGAGACCCATATGTGAATCACCCATCTCGCCTTCGATTTCTGCGCGAGGAACAAGTGCTGCAACTGAGTCGACAACAACGAGATCGAGTGCGCCTGAGCGAACCAACATATCCATGATCTCGAGAGCTTGCTCTCCAGTATCTGGCTGTGAAACGAGAAGTGCATCGATATCAACGCCGAGCTTCTTTGCATACTCTGCATCAAATGCGTGCTCTGCATCGATAAATGCACAGATTCCACCGAGCTTCTGAGCAGATGCGATTGCATGCAAGGTAAGAGTTGTCTTACCTGAAGATTCTGGTCCGTAGATCTCTACGATACGGCCACGTGGTAGGCCACCGATTCCGAGAGCCATATCGAGTGCAACAGAACCTGTTGGAATAACCTCGATAACTTGGGCTTGCTTATCGGACATCTTGATAACTGCACCCTTACCAAACTGACGTTCGATCTGAGCGAGGGCGGTGTCGAGCGCCTTGTGGCGATCGGATGATGCTTTTTCATCGGCTTTACTTGGCTTTTCAGCTGCCATGAGCTTTTCTCCTTTTAATCGAACGCTGAGGGCTAATCCCCCACCGTTTGGTGGCCCAGAAGGTACGGAAACTTCACCGACGGCCGTAAGCGTTATAGAGACGCTGTGGGCGGAAGAGTGAGACCGCTCTGGTTGTGCATATCGCTCGGTTGAGCAATGGATAAAGGGTAGTCGAACATCTGTTCGAATACCACTTTAGACACGCTGGCAATATATGAGCCACCACCGACAAATGAGCCTTGAGCCAGCCATACTCACGCCGTGCTTATCCTCCTGCCGCCCTCTGAGAAGAAGGTTGAAACTGCCAAGCCGACAGTGGCGATGGCTGTCTATTCGGGGGTCCTCTATCAGGCACTCGGCTGGGCCACTCTCTCCCCTGCCGCTAAGAAACGTGGCGAAAGTTCGTTGGCAATTATCAGCGCCAAGTACGGAGTCGTGAGGCCATCATTGAAGATCGAGAGCTATAAGGAGAAGATCAATAACAAGGCGATGGCGCCACATGTAGCCGCAATCCTTGATCCCATCAAAGTTCCGCTCATCGTTGATTGTCGTTCATCAACCTATAAAACAGTGTGGAAAGCTCCCGTTGATATCACCGTAGAAATTCGCGTCTCTACGGTGGTTGATGGTGTTCGAACAGTTATTACTCATATGTCAAAGAAGACTCGAGGCGAGATTGCCCGCTGGCTATTGCAATCACGATCGGTTCCAAAGACGCCGGAAGATCTCTATGCAATCGTCTCTGAAAAATATCCCTGCGCATTAACTCCATCTGATGGAGTTGAACCGTGGGTACTAGAAGTTATCGCTGTTTAGCTGTCTCAACCGGGCATTGTTTACATACTGCCCGCCAAATTTCATCTGCTTCTAGCCCAGCCTTAAGAGCCTCGTTTACAGTCTTGCTCCCGAGTTCACTTATTGCAATATCTTGCGAGAATGATGGTGCCCACTCTTCGCCAAATGAGAGTACAAGACGTTCCTTAAGATCTGAGATTCGCATAGATTAAAAGAGAGTATCCGTTGCTAAGAGCGTGGCTTGCTCGCGAGATTGCTCTGGCGTGATGGGTTGCATTACCTGTCCCAATAACCAGCGCATAGCAATGCCCGTACCTGCCTGTGATTTAGTTGCACCATAAATAATCTGTGCAATCGTGATGTAGTGCTCTGAAGCGGTGTTTGTCATTGCGGCGACTAATGCATCTGCATCATAAGTACGCATTGCAGCGAGAGCTGGGTCTGATGAAATTGAAATTGATAGCGATTCAAGGGCATCTGCCGGTGTTCCTGCAGTAGTTGCAAGCTCAGCTAGACGCTGCACTTCAGAGGCTACAAGAGCTGCAAGTACGGCATCTTTATCGCGATAATGGTTATAGAGAGTTGCACGAGAAACTTCGGAGTGATCGGCTATTTCAATCATTGAAAGACCAGAGATACCGCTACGTGCGATGAGTTCTTTTGTGCCTTCAAGGATTGCCGCTTCTGTGCGGCGGTGTGCGCTAGCTTGAAGCGAATATTTAGGCTGCATCGACAACGACGAGTGTTGCAGTCTCAGCTGATGTGATCTCAAGAGTTACTTCAGCCATCAAAGAACCTAGCGTGAGACCGAGAGCTTCGCAGATTGAATTGAGGAGCTCTGATGATGCCTCTTTATGTCCGCGCTCAACTTCTGAAAGATATCCGAGTGAGACGCGAGCATCACGGGCAACATCTCGAAGGGTGCGAGATTGCTCTGTGCGCGCACGACGAAGGGCTTGTCCAACAGATTCACGTAATAAAACCATCGACTTACCCCTTCCTTTTGCAGATGCTAAATAGTGCGATAGCTAAGGATACGGGCAAATGTGCCAATCGCGCTGGATATAGCCCCGGTACGAATCGCTTCGCGCCCGCTATCGAGCTGCAATTGAAGGCTCTGATTTATCGGCCCGCTTACTGCTACCCAGACTGTGCCCTCGGGAATTCCTTGATAATCGCCAGGGCCGGCTATTCCTGTCGTCGCAATGCCCCATGTCGTTCCAAATTTCGCACGTGCGGCATCTGCCATTGCGATCGCAACTTCTTCGCTGACAACTGTGAACTCTTCAATGAGTGCAGGATTTACTCCAAGAATATTTACCTTCACTTCATTTGTGTAGGCGATGATTCCGCCTAAGAAAACTTGTGATGCTCCTGGGGCGCATGTGATTGCATGTCCTAATCCCCCAGCGGTCAAAGATTCTGCAACGGAGAGAGTTTCATTCTGCTCAATGAGTTTGGCAACAATCGTCTTGGCATGAGCGCGCAGAGGCATAGGTAGAAATCTACTCTGGCAAGTTGTTACTTACTAGTTCTTTTAACTCTTTCAGCTCTCCATTTAAGGATGTAATCAACCCCAGTCCAGATTGTAAGGATGATCGCGACGGCCATAAAGGCATCTCTGAGCGGGTGGGCGAATTCTGGAATCGGCAGGATGTAGAAGCCGACGCCGAAGCTCTGCATCATCGTCTTGAGCTTTCCACCCTTGCTCGCAGGAATTACTCCATCACGGATAACCACCAAGCGGAAGATAGTGATTCCAATTTCGCGAACCAAGATAAGAATGACAATCCACCACGGAAAACGATCAAGGATGGCAAGAGAAATCATTGCCGAACCGATGAGAGCCTTATCTGCAACTGGGTCGAGGAATGCACCTAGCGGAGTTGTGCGACCAGATTTACGAGCCCAATGGCCATCGAGGATATCTGTCAGGCCAAGTACAAAGAAGATCGACCAGGCAAATGATTGCCATCCTGATGAAGAATTATGGAAGATTGCCCACACGCCTGCCGGAATGAGAGCGATACGTAGAACTGTGAGCCAGTTAGGAGTTATCTCTAGCGACATTTATAAAGGCCTCGCGACGAGATCAGCACCCATGGAATCAATCACCACAGCATCTACATACTCTCCAGCTTTAAAATCAGTTCCAATAAATGATGTAGTGCCATCTACCTCTGGACCTTGATGCGCAGCGCGACCCTCTTGAAGTTCTTCATCCTCAATTAATACGCGAACATTTTCACCAATTCGAGCTTGTGCACGGGATGAGACCATCTCATCGGCAAGGCGCGAGAGAGACTCAACGCGTTCTTTAATAATATCTTCATCAACCTTATCGCCATGATCGAGAGCTTCTGTATTGTCCTCATCTGAGTAGCCAAATACACCGATAGCATCGAGCTTTGCAGATGCGATGAAGTTTGAGAGATCATCGTAATCTTCCTGGCTCTCCCCCGGAAAACCAACAATAAAGTTAGAACGGATTCCAGCTTCTGGAGATAGCGCGCGAATCTGATTAATGAGGTGGAGGAATTTCTCTGAATCACCAAAGCGGCGCATGCGGCGAAGTACAGATGGGCTTGTGTGCTGGAATGAGAGATCGAAATATGGTGCGACCTTATTGGTCTCAATCATTGCCTGAAGCAACGATGGGCGCACCTCTGCTGGCTGAAGGTATGAGAGGCGAACTCGTTCGACTCCAGGAATTTCTGTAAATTGATGGAGGATCTTCTCCATCAATTTAAGATCGCCTAAATCTTTTCCATATGAGGTCGTATTCTCACTTACGAGGAAGAGTTCTGAGACGCCATTGGCCGCAAGCCACTGAGCTTCTTCGAGAATTTCTTGAGGAGGACGCGAGACGAAAGATCCGCGGAAATAAGGAATTGCACAGAATGAACATCTACGGTCACATCCCGATGCGATCTTTAGTGGCGCCCATGGAGCGTTGCCAAGGCGCTTACGAAAGAGTGAACCGCCTGCTCCAACACTTGATTGATGCTCGGCATCACGTACTTCACGTCGAGCTTCAGCGCGAGCAACCGGAGTTATTGGAAGGAGCGCACGTCGATCTTGAGGCGTATGCGATACATGGGTATTTCCAGAGAGAATTGAATTGAGCTTTGCAGAGATATCTTGATAATCATCGAAGCCAAGAATTGCATCTGCCTCGGGAAGGGCTTCTGCCAACTCTTTTCCATAGCGTTCTGCCATGCAGCCGACAGCGACTACCGCCTTCGTAGTTCCATGGCCTTTAAGTGAATTTGCCTCTAGCAGCGCATCCACTGAATCTTTCTTTGCGGACTCGATAAAGCCGCAGGTATTGACTACTGCAACTTCAGCGTCATCCGCGTTCTCGACAAGGGTCCAACCCTCTGCAGCTAAACGCCCAGCGAGCTCTTCAGAGTCGACTTCGTTGCGGGCGCAGCCCATGGTGACAATTGCAACGGTACGAGACATAGGGGTGATACTACAGGCTTAGCGGAATGTACGACGGACTTCCTGATTCTTTGCCCCCAACGAAGCCAACAATTCACCATTAACAGTGACATCAAGGTCTGCAGGATTGCTGAAATAAACGCTAATTGATGTGGTCGCTTCGAAAGATTTTGTCTCGCCTTGGAATAGAGATCCCTTAGCCACATGTTCTCCATCAATGACGATATCAATCAATGAATTTCCACGAGCAGCTGTCACCGAGAGGGTCACTCCCTCGCCGGCAGGTGTCGTCGTGGCAGTAGTTGTTGGCTGATCTGTTGCAGTTGCTGCAGGCGTTGGTGATGCAGAGGCGGACGCAGTTGTCTCACTCTTTATTGGGCTATCGCTATTGACATTTGTGATAACAATTTGTGCAAGAGCCAAGACTAGAACGACAGCTAATGAAAATGCTGCTGGCACTTTCCAAGAGATGCTCTTCTTCTCGTGAGGAACTCTAGTGACGCTATTCTCTGCAAGCATCTCATTAATGCTGCGGCTCTCCGCTGAATGTTCTGCGTTGTAGAGAGCGACGAGATCGTTTCCATCGAGCCCGAGCTTTGGGGCAAGATTTCTTAGGTGTCCTCGTGCGTAGATATCTCCACCGCAATGTGAGAAATCATTCTTCTCCATCTGTGTGAGCAACCCTGCGCGAATGCTAGTTGCGGCAGCGAGATCTTCAAGTGAGATACGTGCAGAGCTACGTGCAGATGAAAGCACCTCGCCCAAATTCATCTCATCCCCGCTCTAATAAAAAGTTTCCTAATTTTACCTGTCTAAGGATGGTAATCACTAGCCCTGAAGAAGGTTCTAGCGGAAATCACCCCTAAGGGCACCCTTAATTAGTAGTCGCGGAGCGTGGCAAGAACAGAATCAAGCTCTTCATTGGTCACGAGAACAATGCGAGCCTTAGATCCCTCTGAGGGACCAACGATTCCTCGTGACTCCATCAAATCCATCAATCGACCAGCCTTTGCAAAACCAACTCGCAACTTTCGCTGAAGCATTGATGTAGAACCAAATTGTGTACCGACAACTAATTCAACTGCCTGGCAGAGAAGATCTAGATCGTCACCGATCTCTTTATCAATCATCTTTGATGACTGAGGTGCGACCGTCACATCTTCGCGATAGCGTGGCTTCAACTGCTTCTTGACGTGATTTGTAACAGCTTCGATTTCGCGTTCTGATACATATGCACCCTGAATACGAATAGCGCGGCTTGCTCCCATCGGAATAAAGAGTCCATCGCCTTGACCGATCAATTTTTCAGCGCCCGGTGAATCCAAGATAACTCGGCTATCTGCAAGTGATGATGTGGCAAATGAGAGTCTCGATGGAACGTTCGCCTTAATGAGACCGGTGACGACATCAACTGAAGGTCGCTGCGTAGCAAGTACCAAGTGAATACCTGCAGATCGAGCGAGCTGAGTAATGCGCACAACAGACTCTTCTACTTCACGCGCTGCAACCATCATCAAATCTGCAAGCTCGTCAATGACAACAAGGAGATATGGGTACGGCTCGAGAACGCGATCAGAACCTGGAGGTGCAACAACTTTTCCGGCACGAACAGCCTTATTAAAATCATCGATATGGCGGAATCCAAAATTCGCAAGATCTTCATAGCGAAGGTCCATCTCACGGACAACCCACGTCAGCGCATCTGCAGCCTTCTTAGGGTTGGTAATAATCGGTGTGATGAGGTGAGGGATTCCTTCATAAGCGGTGAGCTCTACCCGCTTAGGATCGATCAAAATTAATCGGACTTCATCAGGTGTAGCACGCATCATGATTGATGTAATCATTGAGTTAATCATTGAAGATTTACCTGCACCTGTTGCACCTGCAACGAGAAGGTGCGGCATCTTTGCGAGGTTGGCGCAGACGAAGTTGCCTTCAACATCTTTACCGAGCGCGACCAGCATTGGGTGATGATCTTGCCCTGCAACACTTGAACGCATTACATCACCGAGCGCAACAATCTCACGGTCTGTATTTGGAATTTCAATACCTACGGCAGATTTACCTGGAATAGGCGAGAGAATTCGCACTTCACTGCTGGCAACAGCGTAGGAGATATTCTTAGAGAGAGCGGTAATTCGCTCAACCTTTACCGCATTTCCGAGCTCAACTTCGTATCGAGTGACCGTCGGTCCACGCATAAATCCGGTGACAGCTGCATCGATATCAAATTGCTTGAAAACTTCAGTGAGAGCTGCAACGACAGTGTCATTTGCCTTGCTCTTACCCTTTGATGCAGGTCCAACCTTTAAGAGATCCTGTGACGGGAGCTCATACTTTGAATCGCCTGTGAGTAAGAGTTGCTCAGGGCGCTGATTGCTTTTCGGCGGTTCTTTGAGCTGTGCTTCGAGTGGCTTTGGAACTTCAACGGTGAATTCTTGATCGAACTCTGCCTCTTCAAGCTCTTCTTCCTCTTCTGGCTCATCTTCATGCCATGCAACTACCGGAGTCTCGAATGGAGGGGTATCTGTAATTTCAAAGTCATCTTCTTCGCGCACTGGCCTCTTGGAATTAAGCCATGCTGCAAGAACTTTGACACGTGTAATTACTTCAGAGAAAGGCGTAGCTGTTACAACGAGTAATCCAAAGAGGAAGAGTGCAATGAGGAATGGATATGCCAGCAGAGATGACATCACCTTTACCAACGGCATAGAGATGTAGTAACCGAGGAGTCCGCCACCCTCACGAATAGCTGTAGCACCTAGCTCATTTGTAGAACCGAGCGATCCATTGAAGAGATGGGCAATTCCAGTTGAGCTAACCAGAAGTATGAGAAGTCCAACTGTGATGCGACCTGTCCCTTGCTTGTCATCCGGAGTACGAAAGAGTCGAATTGCAAAGTAGATCAATGCAATTGGGATTGCAACTGCAATCGCGCCAAATGCGCCATAAAGGAATGAGTAGACATTTCGACCAAGGATTGCATCTGAGTGCATCCAGGTACCAGTCACGGAGGTAAGTGAGAGAAGGAAGAGAAAGAGGGCGGCGCCATCGCGGTGATGCTCCGGGTCGAGATCCTTTGCCCCACGAGCGACAAAGCGGATAGATGATCCAAGGCTCTTTGCTATGAGTCGCCAGGTTGATGCCAAGCCAGCGCCAATCAGGGGAACTATCCCGCCCTTGCTGCTCTGCTTCTTAGTTGTGCGTTTTCTCTTAGCCACACGCTCAATCTTAGGTGGTGAGATTTATTGAAAGCGGGAAGGCGCGCCGTTTTTATACTTCGATAACAACGGGCACAATCATCGGCTTTCGGCGATGTTTCTGGCCAACCCAGGATCCAATTGTCCGACGTACTACCTGCGAAAGTTGATGAGTTCCATTTGTGCCACCAGCAACGGCATGCGCCAGCGCCTTCTCGATATCTCCACGGACCTCATCAAAGAGCGCTTCATCTTCATTAAAACCACGTGCATGAATATCAGGGCCGGCAACAATCTTTCCGCTCTGAGAATCAATGACCACAATAACGGAGATAAAACCTTCTTCGCCAAGGATTCGTCGATCCTTCAATGAATCCTCAGTGATGTCACCAATGCTCTGCCCATCAACATATACAAATCCCACGGGAATTGAACCAGCAACTTCTGCAACATGATCTACAAGATCAATAACGATCCCGTTCTCTGCAATAAAAGTATTTTCGCGTGGAACTCCTGCTTGAATCGCAAGCTCTGCATTTGCCTTGAGATGTCGCCATTCACCGTGAATTGGCATTGCATACTTTGGCTTAACGATGTTGTAACAGTAGAGAAGCTCCCCCGCTGCTGCATGTCCTGATACGTGAACTAGCGCATTTGCCTTATGGACAACCTTTGCGCCAAATCGAGTTAGCTCATTGATGATTCGATAGACGGAATTCTCATTTCCAGGGATGAGTGATGATGCCAAAATAACTGTATCGCCCTGGCCGACTCGGATCTGGTGATCGCCATTTGCCATACGCGAGAGCGCTGCCATTGGTTCGCCTTGAGATCCGGTAGAGATGAGTACGACGTTATCGCCATAGTTATCGAGATCTTTAAGTTCAATCACCGTGCCAGAAGGCACGTTGAGGTAACCCATCTGTTCTGCAATTTTCATATTGCGAACCATGGAGCGTCCGATAAAGCAGACCCATCGACCATTCTCATGAGCAACATCGATTACTTGCTGGACACGGTGCACGTGGGATGAGAATGATGCAACGATCACGCGCTTCTTTGTTGTCGCGATAACTCGGTGAAGCGCCGGCATGATTTCACGCTCTGATGGAGTAAAGCCAGGAATATCTGCATTTGTTGAGTCGGCAAGGAAGATATCTACGCCTTCATCACCAAGTCGTGCAAAGCTCGCTAAATCTGTAACGCGCCCATCAAGAGGAAGTTGATCCATCTTAAAATCACCTGTCGCAAGGACAAGTCCGGCCTTTGTGCGAATCGCAACTGCAAGGGCATCTGGAATTGAGTGGTTCACGGCGATGCATTCAAGATCAAATCCTTCAAGCTTAAATCGGTCACCTTCGCGTACCTCATGTGTAATGGGGCCGATCCGATGCTCTTTGCATTTTGCGGTGATGAGAGCGATTGTGAGCGGAGATCCATAGAGTGGAATATCAACGCGCTCACGCAATAGATATGGAACAGCGCCGATATGGTCTTCATGGCCGTGTGTCAGAAATACTCCAACAACATCATCGAGGCGATCGCGTATATAGCTAAAGTCAGGGAGGATGAGGTCGATACCTGGTTGGTTATCTTCTGGGAAGAGAACTCCGCAATCAACAATTAATAACTTACCATCTGTCTCAAAGACGGTCATATTGCGACCGATCTCAGAGATGCCACCGAGGGCAACGATACGTAAGCCACCAGCTGCGAGCTTGGATGGTGTACCTAGATTTGGATGGGGATGTTGTGTCATCTAGTAATTTTTATTTCAGAGCGACGCCACCAGCGATGAGATCTTTGCGTAATTGCTCGATCTGTTCTGGTGTTGCATCGACGAGAGGAAGACGAGTTGTGCCGCCAGGAAGACCCATAAGCCCCATTGCAGCTTTTGTAAGGATGGCACCTTGCGTGCGGAATGTTCCGGTAAATACTGGAAGAAGTTGTTGATGAATCTCAAGTGCCTTAGCCGCATCTCCAGCGAACCATGCATCGAGCATCGCTTTGAGTTCTGTACCCACTGTGTGACCACAGACAGAAACAAATCCCACAGCGCCCACTGCAAGAAGTGGAAGGTTAAGGATGTCATCTCCTGAGTAGACAGGGATTCCACAGCGCTTGATTACCCATGAGGTGCTCGCGCTGTTGCCCTTGGCATCTTTGAGGGCGACGATATTGTCGACGCTATCGAAGAGACGGCAGATGGTGTCATTTTCAATTTCAATTCCAGTACGTCCTGGAATGTCGTACATCATGATGGGGAGATCGGTTGCTGCAGCGACTGCACGGAAGTGCGCCTCTACTCCCGCTTGTGGTGGCTTGTTGTAGTAAGGAACTACAACGAGGAGGCCATCTGCTCCTGCATCTTGTGAACGCTTTGCCTGCTCGACTGTATATGCAGTTTCGTTATCGCCTGCACCAGAGAGAACTTGAATCTTGGAACCGACAACGCTCTTTACAACTCGGATGATTTCCAGCTTTTCGGAAGACTTAGTTGTAGGCGCTTCACCCGTTGTTCCATTGACGGCGATTCCGTCATGGCCATTGTCAACAAGGTGCTGAGCCAGCTTTGCGACGCCATCCCAATCGATCGACCCATCCTCTTTAAAAGGGGTCACCATTGCGGTGAGAAGTCGGCCGAATGGTGCGTTGATACTCATTTGCGAATCTTATCCTTTATGGCGCTACGCGACCAGATTTTTCGAAGGCTTGATAGGTAAGAGGCATCAATTTTGCGAATTCTGCCTCCATCTTCTCTGCAACCATCTCAATTTCACGCTGAGGATAGCTTGGGAAGTGTGATCCTTCACGAGAAGTGCGAAGGGAGAGGAAATTCATGAGCGCACGGGCATTCATCGTCACATACATTGAAGAGTATGTTGCAACTGGCAATACTGCGCGAGCGACCTCTCGAGCGATTCCTGCATCGAGCATCTTCTTATATGAATCGTATGCAACTGTGTATGCATCTTTCATCGCATCTACCGTTACCTGGAATTGCTCATCTGTGCCAGGGATAAATTCATAAGCACCAGTCTTGCCAATCTGAATGAGATTGCGAGCCTGATTAGGAATATAGAAGACCGGCTTTAATTCACGGTAGCGGCCAGACTCTTCGTTATAGGAAGCGATGCGGTGGCGCATAAATTCACGGAATACAAAGATGGGAGCTGAGATAAAGAAGGTCATTGATGTGTGCTCAAATGGAGAGCCATGACGCTCGCGAGCTAAGTAGTTAATCAAACCTGCTGAGCGCGCTGGATCTTCGCCGATCTCATCCATCGACTGCTCTCCGGCGGTCGAAACGCGCGCTGCCCAGATAACGTCGGCATCGCTTGCACTTGCCTTGATGAGCTCGACTGATACATCGTCGCGGAAAAGTACCTCTGGATATGCGCTTGATTCGGACATGGTGGCACCTTATCGAGCCACCCCCCATCCTCTGCGGTATCTATGGGGCAGAATGGGCGCGTGTCCCGAGTGAACCGCACCACCGCAGCCGCCTCTTTCAGCGTCTCCTTCACAGTTGGGCTCTATGGCATCGCCTTTGGCGCAGCTGGAATCGCCGCCGGATTCTCTCTACTTCAGACCTGTCTTCTCTCCTTGCTGACATTCTCCGGCGCTTCACAATTCGCTGTTGTCGGAGTGCTGGGTGCTGGAGGCTCTGCCATCTCAGGAATTACAACTGCATCGCTGTTGGGAATTCGCAATGCTCTCTATGGATTGCGCATGGCACCGATCATGAAGTTGCACGGTTGGAAACGAGTTGTCGGTGCTCAGGTAACAATCGATGAGTCAACTGGTGTTGCACTCGGCCAATCAGAGCTCGGTGAACCAGCAATGCGTCAAGGTTTCTGGCTAACAGGAATCGGCGTCTATCTCTTTTGGAATCTCTTTACCGTACTCGGCGCACTGGGCGCGCAAGCGATGGGAGATCCTGCAGCATGGGGACTCGATGCAGCTGTTCCTGCTGCGTTCTTAGGACTTGTATGGCCGCGCCTGACAAATAATCGAGAACGCACATTAGCATTTGCTGCGATGGCTCTATCTCTTGCTCTTACTCCCTTTGTTGCAGCAGGAATTCCAATTATTAGCACCGCGCTCTTAGCAGTTGCATTTGGATGGAAGGTGCGACCATGAGCCAGATGTGGATCGCCGTCATTGGCACAAGTGCAATCGCCTTTGGATTGAAGTACTTTGGCCATAGCGTTCCAGAGAAATATCTAAGCCATCCTCGTGCGCTGCGAATTAATACACTCATACCAATTGCACTCTTAAGCGCGCTGGTAGCAGTGCAAACAGTCACTGAGAAGAGCAAACTCGTCATTGACCAGCGCTTAGCTGGAATGGCTGTTGCAGTAATTGCGCTCTTATTGAAAGCGCCATTTCCTGTAGTTGTTATCGGGTCAGCTGCAGCAAGTGCGCTGACTTTCCACTACTTAGGCTGAGACAACTCCAAGAGCGACGAGCTTTGCCTTCAAATCATTATCTGATGGCTCAGTCATATGTGTTCCATCTGGGAATACGATCACAGGAATCGACTTCGCTCCCCCATTGATCTCGATGACCTTATCCGCAGCAGAGAGATCGGCCTCTACATCGATATGTGTAATCTGAACATCAAGTTCTTCAAGGAGACGCTTAGAACGGCGGCAATCTCCACACCAATCAGCTCCGTACATTGTGATCTCTGGATGTGATGACATATTTTTTCCTATCCGTTACATGAACTTCTCAAGGCCGACAGTCAGCCCTGGATGTGATGAAATTTGACGAACGCCAAGCAGAACACCTGGCATAAATCCTGCGCGATCTAGTGAATCGTGGCGGATAGTGAGAGTCTCACCGAGGCCACCGAAGAGAACTTCCTGGTGCGCAATCAATCCGCGAAGGCGTACTGAGTGCACTGGAACATCTCCGACGCTTGCACCGCGTGCCCCATCAAGTGAAGTTGTAGTTGCATCAGGCATCGCAGAAAGGTTCGCCTTCTTGCGAGCATCTGAAATCAATGCAGCGGTTCGCGCCGCTGTTCCTGATGGTGCATCAACCTTATTGGGATGATGAAGTTCGATGATCTCTGCTGATTCAAAGAATTTTGCTGCCTTTTCGGCAAACTCCATCATTAAAACCGCACCGATTGCAAAGTTAGGTGCAATCAAGATGCCGGCCTTTGGATTTGCTGCAAGCCATGTATTGAGCTGAGCGATGCGATCATCTGAGAAGCCAGTTGTTCCAACTACAGCATGAATATTGTTCTTTACGAGAAATTCAAGGTTTGCCATGACGACATCGGGCGTTGTGAAATCTACGACAACCTGAGCACCACTTGATACGAGTGCATCGAGCGAATCACCTTCATCGAGAGCGGCAACGAGCTCGCAATCTGCGGCATCGGTAACGGCTCTAATTACCTCTGAGCCCATGCGGCCACGTGCACCAAGTACGCCTACTTTGATCATGAGTTCAATACCTTCTCAAACTTAGATGGATTCTTAAATGGTCCTACAAGAGCAAGGGTAGGCGTCTTAGTCAGATACTCGCCAGCAATTTCGCGAATATCTTCAGCGGAAACGCGTGAAATTGCCTTCAAAATATCGTCAAAATCCATGACCTGTCCGTAGACAATCTCATTCTTGCCGATGCGGCTCATGCGAGAGCCTGAATCTTCCTGGCTCAATACAAGTGATCCACGAACGGCGCCCTTAGCGCGCTCAATCTCCTCGTGTGTCATTCCATTGTCGGCAACATCGGTGAGAACTTCACGAATGAGTTCGACGACTTCGACCGCCTTCGTTGGATTACATCCCGCATAGAAGCCGAGAGTTCCGCTACCGGCAAATTGCTGTGAATATGCGTAGACGGAGTATGCAAGACCACGCTTCTCACGAATCTCCTGGAAGAGTCGTGATGACATTCCCCCGCCGAGGGCGGCAGACATAACGCCCATCGCAAAGCGACGGCTATCTGCGCGTGCAACGCCTTCCATGCCATAAAGCATGTGGGCTTGCTCAGTCTTGCGATACATCAAACCAACCGGAGTCTGTGGACCCTTCTTGATTAGAGTATTGGGGCGAATATTTGGAGTTCCAATAACATCGAGGAAGTTATCTCTTGAAAGAGCTTCTTCAACCATGGCAACGACGCGCTTATGCTTGATATTTCCAGCAACTGCTACGACGAGATCAGATGGTTGGTACTTCTTCTTGTAATAGTTAAAGACAGTATTCCGAGACATCTTATTGATGCTCTCGATTGTGCCCAGAATTGGCCGCCCAATTTGAGTGTCACCGTAGTAGGTGTCGCTAAAGAGATCGTGAACAAGATCAGATGGGTCATCATCACGCATTGCAATCTCTTCAAGAACAACCTTGCGCTCTGCATCAACATCGAGAGCCGTGACAATCGAAGAGGTAATCAGATCACTCACAACATCAATGGCCATTGGTAAATCTGTATCAATGACTCGTGCGTAGAAGCAGGTGTACTCCTTCGATGTGAAGGCATTCATCTCGCCACCAACAGACTCGATAGAGGATGAAATCTCTAGAGCTGTTCGTGATTTAGTTCCCTTAAATAAAAGGTGCTCAAGAAAATGAGAAGCACCGGCCGTGGCCGGTGCTTCATCACGTGAACCTACATTGACCCAGATACCAACAGCTGCGCTTCGAACAGAGGGAACTTCCTCTGTAACAATGCGCAGACCGCTGGAGTGGACCGTTCTCTTAACAGACATTACTCAGCTGATGCTGCGCCTTCTTCGAGAACTGGAACGAGAGATAGCTTGCCCTTTGGATCGATCTCACCGATCTCAACCTGGACCTTATCTCCGACCTTCATAACATCTTCAAGGTTCTCAATTCGCTTTCCGCCATGCATCTTGCGAATCTGTGAAACGTGAAGGAGTCCATCCTTGCCTGGCATCAACGATACAAATGCACCGAATGTTGCAAGCTTGACGACAGTTCCGAGGTAACGCTCTCCGACCTCAGGCATTGTTGGGTTAGCAATTGCATTGATCTGCGCACGCGCAGCCTCTGCAGATGGCCCATCAGTTGCACCGATGTAGATAGTTCCGTCATCTTCGATTGAGATTTCAGCGCCTGTCTCATCCTGGATCTGGTTGATGATCTTGCCCTTAGGGCCGATAACCGCACCGATCTGATCAACTGGAATCTTTACAGAGATGATGCGAGGAGCGTATTGGCTCATCTCATCAGGTGTATCGATTGCTTCATTCATGACATCGAGAATCGCAAGACGCGCTTCCTTTGCCTGGTGAAGTGCGCCAGCGAGAACTGATGCAGGGATTCCATCGAGCTTTGTATCGAGCTGGAGAGCTGTAACGAAGTCCTTTGTTCCTGCGACCTTAAAGTCCATATCTCCGAATGCATCTTCTGCACCGAGAATATCTGTGAGAGCAACGTACTCAACCTTGCCATCAACATCATCTGAGATGAGACCCATTGCAATACCCGCAACTGGAGCCTTAAGTGGCACACCAGCTTGAAGCATTGAAAGTGTTGAAGCACAGACTGAACCCATTGATGTAGAACCGTTTGATCCGAGTGCTTCAGATACCTGACGGATTGCATAAGGGAACTCTGCGCGAGTTGGAAGTACTGGAATTAATGCGCGCTCAGCAAGTGCACCGTGGCCGATTTCGCGACGCTTAGGTGTACCAACACGACCTGTCTCACCAGTTGAATATGGTGGGAAGTTGTAGTTGTGCATGTAACGCTTTGATGTCTCAGGGCTCATTGTGTCGAGCTGCTGCTCCATCTTGAGCATGTTAAGAGTTGTGATTCCGAGAATCTGTGTCTCTCCACGCTCGAAGATTGCTGAACCGTGAACGCGAGGAATTACCTCAACCTCTGCAGACAATGCACGGATGTCGCGGAGACCGCGGCCATCGATACGAATCTTGTCGCGAAGAACGCGCTGACGTACAAGCTTCTTTGTCAACGAACGGAATGCTGCAGGAACTTCCTTCTCACGGCCTTCGAAAGCCGCTGAAACTGATTCCTTAACAGATGCAGAGATCTCATCGATCTTTGTCTCGCGCTCTTGCTTACCCACGATTGTGAGAGCCTTTGCGAGGTCATCCTTTGCAGCCTTTTCAACCGCAGCGAAGACATCATCCTGGTAATCAAGGAAGACTGGGAAGTCTGCTGTTGGCTTAGCTGCAACTGCAGCGAGCTTTGACTGTGCATCACAGAGAATCTTGATAAATGGCTTTGCAGCATCGAGGCCCTGTGCAACAACTTCTTCAGTTGGTGTTGGCGCTCCTCCTGCAATGAGTTCGATTGTGCGTGAAGTAGCTTCAGCTTCAACCATCATGATTGCAACATCGTCTGCTGTTACGCGACCTGCAACGACCATGTCGAATACAGCGTTCTCAACCTGTGAGTGGTTAGGGAATGCAACCCACTGACCCTCGATAAGCGCAACACGTACACCACCGATTGGACCTGAGAATGGCAAGCCTGCGAGCTGCGTTGAAATTGATGCAGCGTTGATCGCAAGTACGTCGTACATGTGATCTGGATTGAGTGCCATTACTGTCACAACAATCTGAACTTCGTTACGAAGACCCTTTACGAATGATGGGCGCAATGGGCGGTCGATCAAGCGGCAAGTAAGAATTGCCTCTTCTGATGGACGGCCTTCACGGCGGAAGAATGAACCTGGAATCTTGCCAATGGCATACATCTTCTCTTCAACATCCACTGTGAGTGGGAAGAAGTCGAATTGATCCTTAGGTGTCTTTGATGCTGTTGTCGCTGAGAAGATCATTGTTTCTTCATCGAGGTATACAGCTGCAGCTCCTGCTGCCTGCTTCGCGAGGCGACCAGTTTCAAACTTGATCTCGCGCTTTCCGAACTTTCCGTTATCGATAACGGCTACTGCTGTCTTTACGTCTTGACCCTCCATAGGGCGCTCCTTTGTTTAAGTCAGCGCACCACAAGAGAAAAAATGAATCTTCGATCGAAGTCCACAGAAATTTATTTATCAGCTTCTGTGAGCCACTACCGAGGACCATTTATCCTCGTGGGCGCTGATGCTCCAGTCGGGCTGCCGTGTGCAACCCAACTTTCCTACCTTCGTACTGCTATTAAGTTAGAAAACTAAGACGAGAATTAGCGGCGGATGCCGAGCTTCTCGATGATTGCGCGGTAACGAGCAATATCTGTCTTTGCAAGGTACTGCAAGATACGACGACGACGACCTACGAGGAGCAAAAGTCCGCGACGGTTGTGGTGATCGTGTGGGTTTGTCTTCAAGTGTGTTGTGATGTCTTCAATACGACGTGACAACAGAGCGACCTGAGCTTCAGGGCTTCCAGTATCAGTAGCTGATGAGCCGTACTTTGCAATGATTTCTTTCTTTACTTCTGGTGTTAATGACATGACATTTCCTTTTCATCTATTTCTACTGACCAAGAGGCCTTCCGGTTTGGATCACGGAAGAACGCTTACTCGTGGACGGGTAAATTCTAGGCTAAGCCTGTGGATAACCCAAATTGAGCGTGATTTATCGGTTATTAGTGCGATTGCTGACAAGAATAGTTTTCGGAGCAGATGTTGAGCTTCCATAACCTGTATCCGTTGGAGTGAGGCCTGCTGTAACCGTTACTGCTCCTCGTCGTGAAGGTTTCCAACTGCAAGAAGCAGAGAGCGCATTTGATAGCTTGCCAATACACCCAGGGATTCTTTTTCCATTTGCGAAAAAGGTTACTTTTCCATTGGTACCAGCGACGCCGAGAGTCGCTGTTGTAGTTATTGATTGATGATATGTAGCAACTGAAGTACCACCAAGAGTGATTGAGCTGGCAGGTGGCTGAACACCTCCACCTGTTCCGTAGAGAGTCACAAGAAATCCTCGGTAGTCATTGAGAGATGTATATGACGCTCCCGAATCTGATGAACTCCATGAGTAGGTTGTTCCTAATGTCCACCCGGAAGGAGAACCGGTGTACACAGGTGAAGATGAATAGCAAACATAAATCGTAGTCACTTGGCGGAAAACTAACCAATACCTACCAGCGGCAGTCATCGATGCAGTTCCCGTAAAAAGCGCCGCGTTTCCAGACATCGAAGAATATGAATAAGTTCCAAGTGTGGACCCTGTTGGCGCGCCAGCATTGTCACTTTTTATTGTAATCGATGCATCGGTTGGCGCAGTTGTAGAAGACTGCATCCAATCGATGCGAGTAACCGTTGCTGTCTCAGGAACATTGAATGGCATTGCTAGAGAAAACGTATTGCCAAGAGAAGTCACTGAACAAGTTGAATTCATAGTTGTAGAAAACTGAACAGCATTTGCGGGCTGAAAAGAGATCAATGAAAAAAGCGCAGTCAGAACTGCAATGAATTTAAGCTTCGGTGAGGCGGCGCGCTTCATCGCAATCCTTTTTCATCTGAACCAACAATTCTTCAAGGCCGTTGAACTTAAGAGTCGGACGTAAATACCAACCGAACTCAACCGATGCTGCCTTGTCATATAAATCTAAACCTTGTTGGTCAAGGGCATATGCCTCAACCTGGCGACCGCGGTCACCTTCAAAGGTTGGATTTGTTCCGATGGAGATTGCTGCAGGCCAGAACTTAATGCCGACGGTAAGCCACCCTGCATAGATTCCATCTGCAGGAATTGTTTGACCATCAATCTTTCCGAGGTTTGCAGTTGGGTAGCCGATCTCGCGGCCGCGCTTCTCGCCGTGAACAATCACGCCATCGAGACGATGTGGGCGTGAGAGAAGTTCACGAGCCTGCTCAACTTTACCTTCAAGGACGAGGTTGCGAATACGGGAAGAAGAGATTGCTTCCTCTCCCCCGGCAAGTTCTTGGACATCAACTGTGAAGTTATGTGTCATGCCGGATTTGATAAGTGTGTCAACGTTTCCTGATGCCTTCGAGCCATATGTGAAGTTCTTTCCAACAATTACTGTGCCGACATGTAGCTGCTTAACCAAAATATCCTCAACGAATTGATCTGGGGTCATTGCAGCAAATTGCTCATTGAACTTCATCACTGCAACTTGATCAGCATTATGTATTTTGAGTAGCTCGACGCGATCGGCCAAAGTTGTGAGCATTGGTGGAACTGAATCTGGTGCGAAGACTGTGCGTGGATGTGGATCAAAGGTGAGGGCGATTATTGGACGGCCATCAGCGATCTCCTTGGCGCGGTTAAGCAGGGCCTGATGTCCCTTATGTACGCCATCGAATACTCCGATGACTACAACGCTTGACTCGCTCATAGGGTGAATCTTGCCTTACCTAGTTCGCTGCCGCAAAGACTGCTACCGGTTTGGCCTTGTCGACGCTGTTCTTGAGCAGTGCAATGAGGCGATTATCAGGAGAGAGTGCTGCAGTTAACTCATCCGTTGCATTTGCAGTAAGCGGTCGGCCGAAAGAGAGTTCGTTGACTTCCTGTAAGTCGAGTTCGCGGACCGGGAAGGTGGCACGTGCGACATCTGCAAGTTCGAGAGTAGTGAAGTTGCCGCCCTTCAGTTGAGCGATATCGATTGCTTGATTGAGGGTAAATCCTGCGACTCGAGTACGACGAAGAACATTGAGGTGTCCCCCGACTTTGAGCCCTACGCCGAGATCGCGGGCAATCGCACGGATGTAAGTTCCAGCAGAACAGGTCACAGCAATATCGACCAACGTCGTGGCTTCTTTATGGCGAATATCAAGAATATCTAATTGTGAGATTGTGACTTTGCGAGCCGGGAGTTCAAACTCTTCACCTGATCGCGCGCGGTCATAGGCACGCTTACCGTCGACTTTGATTGCAGAGACTTTGGTGGGGCGTTGCATGATTTCGCCGACCATTGTTGCGAGAATTCGCTTAATCTCTTCATCGCTCACATGTGATGCATCAGCCGTCGAAGTTATCTCACCTTCATGGTCATCAGTTGTTGTCGATGCACCTAAAACAATTGTCGCCGTGTAGCTCTTATCGCCATCGGTGATGTACTGCAGTAGACGTGTTCCATTATTAAATCCAAGAACAAGCACGCCAGTCGCCATCGGATCAAGGGTTCCGGCATGGCCCACTTTGCGTGTATTGAGAGCGCGGCGACCAATTGCCACAACGTCATGGCTTGTCATACCTGGAGCCTTATCGACTACCAAGAATCCGTCAGACATATTTCCTTAAGATTATTCTTCGTCGATAACGCGCGGTTGCTTATAAGCATCTTCTACAACTGGCTTTGCGCCTTCGCGAGCTTTTGCTACCTGAGCATCAAGCTCGTGTACTTTGTTCAGAAGTGTGTCCATTGCGCGAGCTGACTCTGGGAGTCCGTCGAGGATGAATTCGAGAGTTGGAGTGATGCGTGTTCCGAGATCCTTGCCGACTGCGGAGCGGATCACGCCCTTTGCTGACTCAAGAGCCGCAGCAGTTGCAGAGCGCTCATCATCTTCACCAAATACGGTGTAGAAGATTGAGGCGTGCTGGAGATCTCCAGTCACGCGCGCATCGGTAATGGTGACAAAGCCAAGACGAGGATCTTTGATCTTCGTCTCGAGTAGCTGTGCCACTACTACCTTGATGCGGTCTCCAACTTTATCGCTACGGTGATTCTTTCCCAATTTAATTACCCATCTTGAGTTATGCGCGCTTCTTCTCTTGCATCTCGAAGACCTCAATGATGTCTCCGACCTGAAGGTCAGCACCTTTACCTACGCCGATACCGCACTCAAAGCCCTCACGGACTTCTGTTGCATCATCCTTAAATCGCTTGAGAGATTCGATTGTGACGCTCTCTGCAATTGTTGCGCCGGCACGGATAACGCGAGCCTTTGCGTTACGACGGATGATTCCGTTTGTAACGATAGAACCAGCGATAGTTCCAACCTTTGATGACTTGAAGAGATCGCGAACCTCTGCATTACCCAATACAACCTCTTCAAACTCTGGCTTAAGGAGACCCTTAAGTGAGAGCTCGATCTCTTCGATTGCGTTGTAGATAACTGAGTAGAAGCGAACTTCGACGCCTTCTTGATCGGCGAAGATTGCTGTCTGTGGCTCTGGCTTAACGTTAAAGCCGATAACAACAGCAGTTGATGCAGATGCAAGAGTGATATCGCTCTTGGTAATTGCACCGACGCCGCGGTGGATAACGCGAAGATCAACTTCAGCTCCGACATCAAGCTGCATAAGTGCATCTTCGAGCGCTTCGACAGAACCAGATACGTCGCCCTTGAGAATAAGGTTGAGCGTAGAAATCTTGGACTGTTCCATGAAGTCTTCGAGAGATACCTTCTTGCGAGCCTTTGCGAGCTGAGCATTGCGCTCTGCAGCCTGACGCTTCTCAGCAATCTGGCGAGCAGTACGGTCATCTTCAGCTACAAGGAATGTGTCGCCAGCGTTAGGGACAGATGTAAATCCGAGTACCTGTACTGGACGTGATGGTCCTGCCTCGGTGACAGTCTCGCCGTGCTCATCGAGCATTGCGCGAACGCGACCGAATGAACCACCAGCGACGATTGCATCTCCGACCTTCAAAGTACCGCGCTGAACAAGAACGGTAGCAACTGGGCCGCGACCACGATCGAGGTGCGCTTCAATCGCAACACCACGAGCATCGTCTTCAGCAATTGCACGAAGATCGATAGCAGCATCTGCTGTAAGGAGAATAGAGTCGATCAAATCATCGACGCCTTGACCCTTCTTTGCAGAGACGTTTACGAAGATTGTGTCTCCTCCGTACTCCTCAGCGATGAGGTTGTACTCGGTCAACTGCTGGCGGACCTTATCTGGGTTCGCGCCTTCCTTATCAATCTTGTTAACGGCAACAACGATTGGAACATCAGCTGCTTGAGCGTGGTTAAGCGCTTCAATTGTCTGAGGCATGATTCCGTCATCTGCTGCAACGACGAGAACTGCAATATCAGTTACCTTCGCACCACGAGCACGCATAGCGGTAAACGCTTCGTGACCCGGTGTATCGATAAAAGTGATTGCGCGGTTAACGCCATCGTGATCATGGTGAATCTGGTAAGCACCGATGTGCTGTGTGATTCCACCTGCTTCACCCTTAATGACCTCAGTCTTACGGATTGCATCAAGGAGCGATGTCTTACCGTGATCGACGTGACCCATGACGGTAACAACTGGTGGACGAGCAACGAGTAGATCTGGATCCATATCTTCTAGCTCTTGAGCTAAGTCGATATCGAAGTCCTGCAATAGCTCGCGATCTTCATCTTCTGGAGAGACGATTTCGATCTGGTACTTGAGCTGCGCACCGAGAATTTCGAATGTATCGGCATCTACAGATTGTGTTGCAGTAACCATTTCACCAAGGTGGAATAGCGCTGAAACTAACGCTGCTGGATCTGCACCAATCTTCTCTGCGAAATCTGCAAGCGATGAACCACGGCGCATACGAATCTTTGTATTGCCATCACCGTGAGGAATAACTGCGCCACCAAGTTGTGGTGCCTGCATATTGTCGAACTCTTCGCGAAGAGCCTTTCGTGACTTCTGCTTACGCTTTGAAGATTTGCCCTTACCGAATGCACCCGCTGCAGATCCGCGACCACCGGGACCTCCACCCGGACGACCTGGACCGCCTGGACGTGGAGCACCACCAGTTGATGGACCTGAATTGCGATATGGACCTGATGCTGGTGCACCTGCTCCTGCTGGACGTGGTGCAAAACCTGGACGTGCCGGTCCGCCTGCACCGGCAGGACGTGGTGCACCTGGTCGTGCAGCAAAACCTGGACGTGGTGCACCTGGTCGTGGTGCACCTGGACGTGCTGCACCCAATGGACGTTGTGGTGGGCGTGGAACTGCACCACCTGTTGAGAATGGATTATTTCCTGGACGAGGAGGGCGTGGAACTGCCGCTCCTGCAGAGAATGGATTATTTCCTGGACGAGGAGCAACTGGTGCACCTGGAACGGGTGGAGCTGCTGGAGTTGCAGGTGCTGATGGAGCATCTGGTGTTGCCGTGTATGCAGCTGCTGCAGTTGATGCCGCCTGCTCTGCCTCACGTGATGCCTTCAACGCTGCAAGGTCAACGCCGAGCTCTGCGGCAAGTTCAGCAGCGAGTTCTGGATTGACCTCAGACTTCTTGGGAGCTGCCGCCTTCTTTGCTGCAGCTTTCTTTACTGGCTTCTTCTCTTCAGCTGGCTTTGCATCGGGATATAACGCAATTAACTTGCGCGCAACCGGCGGCTCTACTGTTGATGAAGCTGATCGGACGAATTCGCCGAGTTCTTGTAACTTAGCAAGGACTTCCTTGCTTTCCATACCGAGTTGTTTTGCCAACTCATGTACACGGACCTTTGACACATTTCTCCTGTCTTGGCCCGCATTAAAACTTGTGGGATGCGAGCCCTAGTTGTCGAACCTCATGATGTGAACGAGCTCATTTTTGCTTCATATCTTTCGCATCCATTTCTTATCTCCCCCTGCCGAAAGCAAGGAGGAAGTGATGGGCTGATTCTAGCGAAACGCCCGAGATTTACCTATTCCGTCGCGGCCGGTGCGGTGGTGTCTGGGTGGATATCAATACGCCAGCCAGTCAGACGTGCAGCGAGGCGGGCATTCTGCCCATCCTTACCGATTGCCAAAGAGAGCTGATAATCAGGGACGACTACCTTCGCGCTCCGTGCATCGAGGTCCACGATTTCAACTTTGCTCACCTTTGAAGGGGCGAGAGCATGTGCAACATACTTTGCTGGATCCTCGTCGTAATCGACGATATCAATCTTCTCTCCATTGAGTTCATCCATAACAGCACGTGATCGTGCACCCATTGGGCCGATGAGAGATCCCTTTGGAGAAACGCCTGCGCGATGTGAGCGAACAGCAATCTTTGTGCGATGGCCTGCTTCGCGAGCAACGCCCATGATTTCTACGATTCCATCTTTTACTTCTGGAACCTCAAGGGCAAAGAGCTGCTTCACAAGACCAGGGTGGCTACGAGACAACATAATCTCGGGACCCTTCATGCCTTGCTTTACTTCAACGACGAAACACTTGATGCGCGCACCATGTTCATAAACCTCACCTGGAACTTGTTCCTGAGGTGGAATGCGTCCTTCGATGCGGCCAAGATTGACGTTGACCATCTTTGGATCGCGACCTTGCTGAATAACGCCAGAGATAACATCACCGACAGAGGCAGTGAACTCCCCCACGATTTCGGCATCATTAGTTGCACGCATTGCATGCTTGATAACTTGGCGGGCCGTTGAGGTTGCAGTGCGTGCAAAGTTCTCAGGGATATCAAAATCTTCGCCTACTCGCTCGCCGAGCTCATTAAAGATTGGTATTACGATCTGGATTTCGCCCGTCTCTCGATTGAGACGCGCCTGTGCGTATCGATTTGGCTCGAGGCCTTCGTTATATGCAGTTAAAACACCAGATTCGATTGCCCGAATCAATTCTTCAAGTGACATTCCCTTTTCATTGGTAAGGGCGACGAGAGCTTCCATTTCAACATGCATGTTAGTTCTCATCCTTTCGGTTGAATTCAATTTCAACGACTGCGCGCTTGATATCAGCAAGTGCGATGGTCACTTCCTTGGCCTCCTTCTTCTCGACAACCGAGAGAGTGAGATCAGAATCTGTATTTGAGAGAATTCGACCTGTAACGACAACGCCATCGTTCTGTGTCACCTTAAGAAGGCGAGTCACATTCTTTGCAAAGTGGCGTGGAAGAGTAAGTGGGCGATCAATTCCTGGAGATGTGACTTCAAGGGTAAATGGAGTCTCGCCCATAAATGGAGCTTCATCAACGAGTTCGGAGACGAGCTTTGAAGCGACTGTGACCTGATCAAGATTGAGTGCGCTCTCGCCATCGACAATGACAGTCACGATGCGGTGATTGCCTGGAGTTACGAGACTTACCTCTTCGAGGTAGTAACCAGCTTCTTGTAGCGCTGGAGAGATAAGTTCTGCGATTTGATCTTTAATTGCCATAGCTTTGCCGTCCTATTCTGTTGTTATTCAGTTGTGCTGCGGGTCAAAATTTACTGCAAGTAGAGCGAGTATCCAAGTCGCAGGATGAGCAAGCCGGTGACAATCAGGTAAAAGATACGGATAAAGCCCGATCCCTTCTTAATTGCCAAGTGCGAGCCTGCATATCCCCCAGCTAGGTTGGCAATTGCGAGAAATAGACCAATCTTCCAGAGGATTCCAATTCGAAGCCCCACGACAATGATTGATGCCAAGTTGGTCGTCGCATTGACGACCTTTGCAATTGCAGAAGCTCCGACAAATGCAAAGCCCATAATTGCAACGAGTGCAATCATCAACATCGTTCCCGTACCTGGACCAATTAAGCCATCATAGAAACCGATAAGGGTTGCAGCGATTGCACCTATGACCATCAACTTACGAGGTGAGTGCTTCTCTACATGCACCTTGCCGAGATCTGGCTTAAGAAGTGTGTAGAAGAAGATTGCTATCATCATAAAGAAGATTGAGCTCTTAAAGCTCTGTGCGGAGATATGTGAAGCAAGAAGCGCTCCTCCACATGCCCCAAAGAAGGCGGGAATAACCATTGCAAGCAGCAGCTTCGGGTCGGTCTTAATCGATTTACGATATTTGATTGCTGCAGTTGAAGTACCGAAGAATGCTGCTGTCTTTGATGTTGCTACAACCGATACTGGATTGCGATCAGGAAATGAGAGCAACATCGCGGGGGTTTGTATCAAACCTCCCCCGCCAGCGATTGCATCGACAAATCCGGCCGAGAACATCGCCAGGACAAGCAGGGCGACATTCAGAGCGGAGAGGTCGTAGAACATTTTACTTAAGCGTTGCTAGAGTCTTTGCGATCACATCGACAGCAGAGCCAACTGCAATCTCAGACTTTTCGCCGCTCTTGCGAACGCGGACTTCTACATTGCCTTGCTCGAGAGCCTTGCCGACAACGACAATCATTGGAATACCAATGAGCTCTGCATCTTTGAATTTCACACCAGGACTTGTGCCGCGGCGATCATCAAGCATCACTGAGATTCCACGACCCTCAAGATCTGCAGCAATCTTCTCTGCAGCCTCAAAGAGTGAATCATCTTTGCCTGCAACAACAAGATGGACCTTTGCTGGAGCAACTTCAACTGGCCACGAGAGGCCAATCTCATCATGTGTCTGCTCTGCAATTGCTGCAACAGCGCGAGATACGCCGATTCCGTAAGAACCCATTGTTACTACCTGGCTCTTACCGTTCTGATCGAGAACGGTGAGATTGAGGGCTTCTGCATACTTGCGCCCCAGTTGGAAAATATGGCCAATTTCAATAGCGCGATCGATGACCACTGCTGTATCGCACGTTGGGCATGAGTCGCCTTCGCGAATCTGCGCTGCCTCAATGTAATGATCAACATCAAAGTCGCGACCATTTACAACGTTGAGCGCATGCTTATCTCTTGCATTGGCACCTGTCACCCAGGAAGTTCCTGGTGCAATGCGAGGATCTGCATAAACGGTGATGCCATTCTTCTTCGCATCCTGTGGGCCGATATAGCCCTTAACAAGACCTGGGAACTTTGCGAAATCTGCTTCTTCAAAGACGCGAATCTCATTGACACCTGGCATATTCGCCTGAAGTCGCTTGATATCTACTTCACGATCTCCTGGAACAAGGACGCTTATTGCAACATTATCTGCCATCAACATAACGTTCTTCAATGTTGAAGCGCCTGTATATCCCCCGCCAAACTTTGTATTGAGAAGTTCAACCAATGAATCAATTGTTGGAGTATTAGGTGAATCAAATACTTCAAGGGCGCCGACTCCTGATGGGTCAACTGCTGCAACCTTTGTAGTCATCGCTTCAACATTTGCCGCATAACCACACTTAGGACAGAGAACGTATGTGTCCTCACCTGTTGGACATGGCGCCAAGAACTCTTCAGATGAAGATCCGCCCATCGCGCCAGCAACTGCTGAAACGATGTTGTACTTCATTCCAAGGCGATCAAAAGTTTTAATGTAGGCAGCTCGATGCTTCTGATATGACTCAACAAGACCTTCATCAGTAAGGTCGAATGAGTATGAATCCTTCATAACGAATTCGCGACCGCGGATGATTCCTGAACGTGGTCGCGCTTCATCGCGATACTTTGTCTGGATTTGATAGAGAGCCAGTGGAAGATCCTTGTATGAGGAGTACTCGCCTTTCACCATCAAGGTGAACATCTCTTCATGTGTTGGACCGAGAAGGTAATCGGTGCCCTTGCGATCTTGGAGGCGGAATAAATCAGGGCCGTACTCAGTCCAGCGGTTGGTCTGCTCATATGGATCGCGTGGAAGCATCGCTGGGAAGTGCACTTCCTGGAAGCCAGCTGAATCCATCTCCTGGCGGACAACGTTTTCGATATTGCGAAGGGTGATAACACCTAGTGGCAACCATGAGTAGATACCTGCCGCAATACGGCGGATATATCCAGCGCGTACTAAGAGGCGGTGACTTGGAACCTCAGCATCAGCTGGGTCATCACGCAGGGTACGAAGAAAGAGTGTGGACATTCGCAACATGGCGCGAGCCTACCGCGTATGGTGCAAATGATTGGTGAAGTTAAATGCGAATTACGAGGTGAGAACTGTTGGCTCGCCTGAAGCGACTCCAGCGGCTTCCATCTCTTCTGCAAGGCGCATCGCTTCTTCGATAAGAGTCTCAACAATCTGCGCTTCAGGAACAGTCTTAATGACCTGACCCTTAACGAAGATCTGACCCTTTCCATTTCCAGATGCAACACCGAGATCTGCCTCACGTGCCTCACCGGGACCATTGACGACGCAACCCATAACAGCAACGCGAAGCGGAACAGTCATACCTTGCAATCCAGCTTGGACCTTTTCGGCCAATGTGTAGACGTCTACCTGTGCGCGACCGCATGATGGACATGAAACGATTTCAAGCTTTCGCTGACGAAGATTGAGAGATTCGAGGATAGACATTCCGACCTTGATCTCTTCAACAGGAGGCGCTGAGAGTGAGACGCGAATAGTGTCTCCAATTCCTTCTGCAAGAAGAATTCCAAATGCAGTCGCAGATTTGATTGTTCCCTGGAAGATAGGTCCAGCTTCTGTTACGCCGAGGTGCAATGGGTAATCGCACTGCGCAGCGAGAAGACGATAAGCGCTGACCATAGTGACGGGATCGTGATGCTTTACAGAAATCTTGATATTGCTAAAGCCGTGCTCTTCGAAGAGACCCGCTTCCCAGAGAGCAGACTCTGCGAGTGCTTCTGGAGTTGCCTTGCCATACTTTGCGAGAAGGCGCGGATCGAGAGAACCTGCATTGACGCCGATGCGGATAGGTATTCCTGCATCTCCGGCAGCCTTTGCAACTTCCTTAACCTTGTCATCGAACTGCTTGATATTGCCTGGGTTAACGCGAACAGCTGCGCAACCTGCATCGATTGCAGCGAAGATGTACTTTGGCTGAAAGTGAATATCTGCAATTACTGGAATTTGTGACTTCTTTGCAATGTGCTTGAGCGCATCTGCATCATCCTGGGATGGAACTGCAACGCGAACAATCTGACATCCGGATGCTGTGAGCTCTGCAATCTGCTGCAAGGTAGCGTTGACATCGGATGTGAGTGTTGTACACATCGACTGAACGCTGACCGGTGAATCTGAGCCAACGCCAACGTTGCCGACCATGAGCTGCTTTGTCTTGCGACGTGGAGCTAGTGGCTTGAGAGGGGCGCTTGGAATTCCGAGATCAACCATGAGCCGTATTCTGCCCGAAAATTAAAGATTGAGCGAGACAGGATTGATGATGTCGGCAACTACAAGGAGAACTGTGAGAATTCCGAGTAGAACAACGACTACCCCTGTAATTGGTGTAAGAACATTCACATCAATTGGAGCCGGACGTGGCTTCTTGCGGAGGCGGGCGAAGAGCGCGCGAATCTCATCGGCAATTGCGACCGCCATATGGCCGCCATCGAGAGGCAAGATTGGCAAGAGATTGAAGAGTCCAACAAAGATATTGAGGGATGCAACGAGCAAGATGAATGTTGCGAGGCGCTCATTGTTATTGAGCTTATCGCTGCCGACTGCCTGTCCAGATACCCGAGCTGCGCCCACTACTCCGACGAGCCCATTGGGATCGCGCTTTTCATGAAGGAATGTCTCGCGGAATAGTTGTGGCACCTTAGATGGAAGCGCAATAAGTGACTTTGCTGATTCCTTGGTTAAGACCTTGGTTGCCTTAGCACTTTCGCCAATAGATTTAATAAATCCATCACGCTCTGTACCGAGGGCGGTAATAACACCGAGCATGTAGCGCTTCGCCTCTTCGTTATATGCAGGCGCCACATCGATTGAAATATTTTCTGATCCACGCTTCACAACAAAGTGCATTACCGCACCTTTGGATTGGCCAATCTTGGCTGCATCCTGAGACCATTGCGTGACGGCTTCGCCGTTGATTGAGATGATTTCATCGCCAGCTTTAAAGCCCGCAGATGCTGCGACAGAATCTGACTTAACTTCAGCAATTACGGGGGTAACAGTCGTGTAACCGACGGCGAAGAAGATGGAGAAGATAAGTAAGAAACCGAGAATGAAGTGGGCAGTTGAGCCTGCACCAAGGACGATTAACTTCTTCCAAGAAGGGGCAGAGATAAATGCACGATCGAGCTCGCCTTGTGGCATCTCATCTGTAGGTGTCATTCCCTCAATACGGCAGTAGCCTCCGGCGGGAATCGCCTTGATTCCGTATTCAGTCTCACCCCGAGTGATTGACCAGATGCGGCGACCAAAGCCGACGAAGAATTCAGAGACCCACATTCCAAATTTTCTTGCAGTGAGAAAGTGTCCAAGCTCGTGAAGCATCACTGAAATCAATAGGGCGAGAACAAATGCGATGATGCCGAGAATCTCCATTACGACGCTACCTTTGCTAAATAGTCGGATGTTGCCTTACGTGCATCCTCTTCTATAGCACTGACATCTGAGAGATCTCTGAGGGTTGGGATTGAGCTTTTCTCGTATTGAGCGAGAATCGCCTCGACGGTCGTAATGATTTCAACAAACTTAACTCGGCCTTGCATAAATGCATCAACGACAACCTCATTTGCTGCATTAAAGATTGCTGGTAGCGCTCCCCCGACTGCGCCGCAGTGTCGAGCAAGATCGACTGCTGGAAAGCGATCGTTATCAATCGGTGCAAAGCTCCATGTAGATGCCTTGCTCCAATCTAGAGGCGCCGTTGCTGCAGCTGTGCGATGTGGGTAATTAATCGCAAGTGAAATTGGCCCCTTCATATTAGGAGGTGATGCCTGTGCAATCGTTGAGCCATCTTTATATTCGACCATCGAATGAACGATTGATTGTGGGTGGATGACAGCTTCAATCTGGGAATAAGGCAGGTTAAAGAGGTGGTGGGCTTCGATGATCTCAAGGCCCTTATTCATCAACGTTGCCGAGTTAATGGTGACTACTGGACCCATTGCCCAAGTTGGATGAGCGAGTGCTTCGACGAGAGTAATTCCTGAGAGATCAGCCCGATCACGGAATGGTCCACCACTTGCAGTGAGAACGAGCTTTGAAACATCTGATGGGCTATTTCCTTGCAAACATTGCCAAATTGCTGAGTGTTCGGAATCAACTGGAAGAATTTGATTCTCTTTCGCAAGAGGCATGACGAGGTCGCCACCTGCAACAAGTGACTCTTTATTTGCAAGAGCTAATTGATTGCCTGCCTTAATTGCTGCGAGAGTTGGAGCAAGTCCGATTGAGCCTGTGATTGCGTTGAGCACAACATCGCATTTCATCGCCGCAATCTCGGTGGATGCATTTGCTCCATCGATGACGGTGACTCCAGGGAGCGCTTCACGAATTACATCAGCATTCTTAATGGTTCCAACAAATTTGACCTGATACTTCTTTGCCTGAGCAATCAGTGCATCAGGGTTGGAGCCAGCGGCAGAGATTGCGAGAACTTCAAAGAGCTCTGGATTGGCATCAACAATCTCAAGTGCCTGGACTCCGATAGAGCCCGTTGAGCCGAGGATTACAAGACTGCGCTTCATTTGACTGCGCGCTTACGTCCCACAACTTGTCCGAGGATGACAATGACGAGTGCAATGATGAACATTGACGAACCAATGACATTCGCTTGTGGCGGGATACCGCGAGCTGCTGAGACATAGACAAACTTTGGGAAGGTTGTCATCGTGCCTGAGTTGAAGTTGGTAATGATGAAGTCATCGAAAGATAGGCTAAATGCGAGCAGCGCTGCACCGGCAATACCTGGTGCAACCAATGGCAAAGTCACGCGACGGAATGTTTCGACCTCATTGGCATAGAGATCCATCGCAGCCTGCTCGAGGCGTGGATCAAGGCTCGCGATACGAGCTTTGACGGTCACAACCACAAATGAAATACAGAACATCACGTGTGCAATCACTGTTGGCCAGAAGCCCGGATTGATTTTGAGCGTTAAGAAGAGTGAGAGAAGTGATGCACCGAGAACGATTTCAGGAGTTGCCATTGGAAGGAAGATCAACAAGTTTGTTGTTGATCGACCGCGGAACTTATGGCGACCAATCGCAAAGGCGATCATTGTGCCGAGAATTGTTGAGAAGAGCGTTGCAAGGAAGCCAATCTTGATTGAGTTTCCGAGCGCAGTACAAACCTCTGGCGCACCACATGGGTTCATCCAGTTATCGAGAGTGAAGCCCTTCCAGATGAGGTTGGACTTGCCGCCATCGTTAAAGGAGAAAGCGATTGTGTAGGCAACTGGAATAAGAAGGTAGGTAAATGCAACCACTGCATAGATGCGGATGAGATTGCGTTGGAACCAGCGAGATACTTTTCTCATACGAGCTCCTCGGTTCCGGCCTTGCGGATATAGACGGTAACGAGAATCAAAATTGTTGCCATCAGCGTAAATGAGAGCGCAGCTGCGGTTGGGTAATCGACAATCTTAAAGAAGCGCGATTCAATGACGTTACCAATCATCTTTGTCTGAGGGCTTCCCAAGATAGCCGCATTGACGTAATCGCCTGCCGCAGGGATGAAGGTAAGAAGTGTTCCCGCAACAACGCCTGGCATTGAAAGCGGCAGCGTCACCTTACGAAACGTTGTTAAACCATTGGCATAGAGATCGCCAGATGCCTCAAGGGTACGAGGGTCGATGCGATCGATAGATGCATAGAGTGGCAAGGTCATAAATGGCAAGAAGTTGTATGTCATGCCGGCTACCACTGCGAATGCTGATGAAGTCAGAGTCGTGCTGGGTGCAATGATGTGTAAATCACGAAGGAATGGAACAACAAAACCTTGTTCGCCCAGAATCTGCTTCCAAGCAATTGTACGAAGCAAGAATGATGTAAAGAATGGCGCAACGACGAGAACGAGAAGTACGTTCTTCATCTTTCCAGCTTTAAATGCAATTGCATATGCCAGTGGGTAAGCAATTGCCAAGGCAACGATTGTTGCAATCGCGGCGTAGAGGAATGAGCGACCGAACTGCTCTTTATTTTCTACAAAGGCATCGATGTAGTTCTTCCAACGAAGTGTTTGCTCGTAATCTCCGGTATCTCCCCCGGCGACTGGTGTCTGAGTCGAAGTCTGTGCGAGGTTTGCGATAGGCCAGATAAAGAAGGTAAAGAGAAAAGCCATTCCTGGGAGCAGGAGAAGATATGGCGTACGTGGGCTTGAGATACCTGACTTACTCATCGTCTTCGATGATCTCTTCTGGCTCGACTTCCATGCCTGCTTCAGCATCTTCATCTCCGCGAAGAGCGAATGTAAATCCAGATTCCCAAGAGATGTTCACATCTTCACCAACGCTAAATGGTGCGACAGCATCATCATTCTGCTCGAAGACCATCAGCTCTTGACCCCATGGCATCAAGACCTGGTATTGAGTAGATACGCCGATATATGAAACATCTTCGATCTTTCCACCAGAGAGCAAGTTGCCCGATGTAGGAGTTGAAAGGCGTGAGATACGGAACTTCTCTGGGCGGATACCTGCATAGATCGAGTTATCGACTGCATGAGAGCGATTCTTCGCCAGGGAAATCTTCTGGCCGAAGAGATCAACGATGTGGTTAGCGCCATCATTGCCTGAGATGGTTCCCTTAATAAGGTTTGACTGGCCAAGGAAGTTAGCAACAAATGCTGTCTTTGGATTGTCATAGAGATCTGCAGGTGAACCAAGTTGTTCGATCTCGCCCTCATTCATTACCGCGATAGTGTCGGCCATAGTCATGGCTTCTTCCTGATCGTGTGTAACGTGAACGAATGTGAGACCCACTTCTTTCTGAATCCACTTGAGCTCAATCTGCATCTGGCGACGAAGCTTGAGGTCGAGCGCACCCAATGGCTCATCTAGGAGCAAGAGAGCTGGGCGGTTAACGATTGCGCGAGCAAGTGCGATGCGCTGCTGCTGACCACCAGAGAGCTGAGTTGGCTTACGTCCTGCTAAATGTGAAAGCTCTACGAGCTCGAGCGCCTTATCAACCTGCTCCTTAACATCCTTGATACCGCGACGGCGAAGGCCGAATGCGATGTTCTCAAAGATAGTCAGGTGAGGAAAGAGTGCGTAGTTCTGAAAGACAGTATTGATTGGACGCTGATACGGCTTTGTGAAAGTGATATCAGTATCTCCGAGAGAGATCGTGCCTTGAGTTGGTTCTTCAAGTCCGGCGACCATACGAAGAGTTGTTGTCTTGCCGCAACCTGAAGGTCCAAGGAGTGCAAAGAATGAACCTTCAGGAATTGTTAACGACAAATCATTTACTGCTGTGAAATCTCCGTATGACTTGGTGATATTTGAAAGACGAAGGTCACCATGAATTGAAGTCTTCTCAGCCAACTTAGTTACCAGCTGCCTTTTGGAAAGCTTCTGTCCAAGTTGTCTCTTCTGTTGGTGTGAGTGCGCGGAAGATGTGAAGGCGGCTCATTGTCTTCTCAGTTGGGAAGATGTACTCGCTCTTTGCAAGAGCTGCATCAATCTTCTCCATCTCAGCTTGAGCGCCAGCAACAGGGCATACGTAATTCACATATGCCGCTACTTCTGCAGCAACTGCTGGGTCGTAGTAGTAATTGATAAGCGCTTCTGCATTCTTCTTTCCATCAGCGTTCGTTGTTGATGGAATAAGGAGGTTATCTGCAGAGATAGTTCCGCCTGATTCTGGAATTGCGAAGTCAAATTTGCCTGCGTTCTCATTTGAAAGCTGGAACAAGTCACCTGACCAAGCGATTACAGCTGTTGCATCGCCTGAGATGAGATCTTCCTTGTATTCATTGCCCTTAACGCCGCGAATCCATCCATCAGAGATCTTCTTAGCGAGGAAATCAACTGCATTCATAAATTGATCTTCAGTAACCTTCGAAACATCAATGCCTTGTGACATCAAGATAACGCCGATGGTGTCGCGCATCTCTGAGAGAACAACAATCTTTCCCTTGTTCTGTGGAGTCCAGAGATCATCGAGAGTCTTCATACCCTTTGGATTAACCGCTGTGTTCCATCCGAGGCCGGCCATGATGCCCTGCCATGGAAGTGATGATTCGCGATTTGTATCAAATGATGGGTGCTGCAGTGTTGCAATCAAATTTGTTGAGTTAGGGATGTTCGCCTTATCAAACTTCTGTGTGTAACCGAGACGAATGAAACGTGCAGCCATCCAGTCAGTCGGTGTAACTACGTCATACCCGATATCTTTGCCGAGCTTGAGCTGTCCCTGAACCTTGCCGTAGAACTCATCGTTATCGTTGATATCTTCAAAGTAGCTTGCCTTGATGCCGGTCTTCTTTGTAAATGCCTCAAGTGTTGGATAGTGCTTACCCGAGTCATCAATATCTAAGTAGAGAGTCCAGTTAGCCCAACGGACTGAATCCGCTGATGCTCCCGATGATCCACCTGACCCACATGCAGCGAGCGCACTTGCTCCAGCTACAGCGCCAGCACCTGCAAGAACTGCACGGCGTGAGACGCGAGAATTGAGAATTGAACGTGCTTCTGGAGAGAGTGACTTAGCCATCGAAGGGCTCCTTTTTTATAAGCGATTAGCGAAGCGTTCGCTTCATCTAACCAGCGCCGGTACAAGGGACGGTTTTGCAGGGCTCATTATGTAACCCAATGGCCTGTAGGCCAAACTTAAATGAAAGTGTTTCGAGTCGGGCTTAAGCGTTGATGTTGGTCATCACATGCTTGATGCGGGTGTAATCCTCGAAGCCGTAGCTTGAGAGGTCCTTGCCGTAGCCGCTGCGCTTATATCCACCGTGTGGCATCTCTGCCACGAGAGGGATATGGGTGTTGATCCAGACGCATCCAAAGTCGAAGGCCTTAGCCATGCGCATCGCGCGGCCATGGTCCTTGGTCCAGACAGATGATGCCAAGCCGTAATCGACGCCGTTGGCCATCGCCACCGCCTCGGATTCATCCTTGAACTTCTGAATTGTGATGACTGGGCCGAAGATCTCGGATTGGATGAGCTCATCCCCCTGACGTAGGTCGGCAATAACGGTCGGTGCGATGAAGTAGCCGGGAAGTCCTGATGGCTTTCCGCCCGCAACGACTCGAGCATGGGATGGCACGCGAGAGATAAAGCCATTAACGCGCTCAAATTGGTTGGCATTGTTGACCGGGCCAACGAGAACATCTTGATCCGGCATACCCATAGCGATCTGGTTTGTCGCCTGGTCCGCCAGCAACTTCACCATCTCCTCATAGACGCCTTCTTGCACGAGGACGCGAGTAGCCGCGGTGCAATCTTGGCCAGCGTTGAAGAAGCCTGCAATTGCGATGCCTTCAGCTGCAGCTGCGAGATCTGCATCGTTGAAGACAACGACAGGCGCCTTTCCGCCGAGTTCGAGGTGAACGCGCTTAAGGGATTTTGATGCAGCCCCTGCCACCGCCATACCTGCAGCAACTGATCCGGTAATTGAAACCATCGCAGGAGTTGCGTGCTCAACAAGGAGGGCGCCGGTTGCGCGCTCGCCTGTTACAACATTGATAACACCAGCAGGAAGAAACTCAGACATTACTTGAGCCATAAAGATTGTTGATGCTGGTGTTGTATCCGATGGCTTAAGAACAACAGTATTTCCCGCCGCAATTGCTGGCGCCCACTTCCAGACAGCCATCATCATTGGGTAATTCCATGGAGTTACCTGCGCGCAGACGCCTACTGGTTCGCGACGGACAAATGAAGTCATGCCGCGCATGTACTCGCCGGCAGACTTTCCTTCAAGATTACGTGCAGCGCCGGCAAAGAAGCGGATCTGATCGACCATCGGTGGAACTTCTTCAGAGGCGGTAAGTCCTGTTGGTTTTCCGCAGTTCTCGGATTCGATTGCTACAAATTCATCGGCGCGGGCCTCGATTGCATCTGCAATCTTAAGAAGCGCACGTTGGCGCTCGGAAGGAGTTGAATCGCGCCAATCTACGAATGCGTCGCTAGCTGACTTCATCGCCGCATCGACATCGGCGGCGTTAGAGATAGGCGCCGTTGCAAATGGTTGACCTGTTGCAGGATTGATGAGGGTAGTTGTCTCGCCTGACTTTGAATCTACTGACTGGCCATTGATGAAATTCTGTAGCTTCTTCATGATCTTCCTTCGGTCGCAACGGGTAAACCTATGCGGCGGAGTCTAGCTAGTTGTACTTGGCAGATTCAATAGTGACGCTAGTTACCTCACCTACGAGCGCGCGCGGATAGGTGAGGATAATCCAGTACTCACCTGTCTCGTACTTGTAATCGATATATGAATAGCCATCGTCATAACCAACATTGCGACCCCACTTATCGACGATGGTGACAGCGTCATAAGACCAATTCTCGTAAGCGGATCGAGTTGGATTAATAGATGAGGTGTAACCGGATGAAGCCAGAGGCGTGCTGGTATCCATCAAAGTTAAGACGGTGTGGGTATCAGTTCCTGATGTTTGACCAGGACCTAAATATAAGTTGAGTGGTGTTGTGCTACCTGTCTTAAATAATTTAATCTTAAAGATTCGCCCAACGCATAGTCGTGGATCAAAGCCGTAGAGCTTGATTGTTCCGACATAAGCGTTATTTGGTTGAGCGGCGCTCTGAAGGCCAAGACCGATCCATTGATCACAAGCTTTAATTTGAAAGATACCTTGACCGAACTCTTTACGCTGGCCACCATTGAGGGAAATATTTGCAGCAAGTGTCGTTGAGAGGGCGCCCATTGCAACGAGGAAAATTGCAAGATTGATCTTGAGGCGGGATTTACGAGAGGAGCCTTCGGCATATCCCTCATCGAAATCTTCGGGGTCTACGGGACCATTGAAGTAACTCATGTCCCCACCCTTCTCGTCGCGATCACCCGAATCATACTTGTCATGGGGTAATGGTCAGGCTATCAACCGAGACTGCCTCACCCGCAGCGGTGATAACTGCAATTCGCCCTGAAGTAGCCCCGGAATTGGCAATATCTAAAACTGGAATATCTATAGATGTGCCACTGCCAGAGGTGGTGATGATTACCTTATTGCGCCAGAACTTCACCGAGATTGAACCAGTAAAGCCGGTTCCAGTTATCGTGAAGGTGCCGCCTGCGCCCTTAGAGAGAGTCAAAGTCGAAAGCCCAGTAATTGATGGTGGAAGAACGGTAGAAGTCTCTACCGATGTAATTCCATTAAGCCCAATTGTTGAACCACTTCCCACCTGGTTGGTTGGTTGGCTATTAACAAATGCCATGAAATAGAGCTGAGCGGTCTCTGTCTCGGCGAAGTAATTCTGATCGCCTGCCTTCACAACCCGAACCTCGCAGAATCCTTGCTTCTGCTCGGTCGCACTCAACATTCGGTTGCTAATTGCGCAGCCAGTCAGAGAAGAGACTCCAGTAAGTGTTTCGGTAACAGCACCGGTGCCATCTCCGCCTTGAAGGGAGATGACAAATGATGTTCCGACGGTTCCGCCATACTTAAAGATGTTAAGCGGACGCTGATTAATCTTTCTTACAACAGCGGTCTTAGTTTCATAGATAACGCCCTCGTAATTGGAGAGCAAGCCAATTGTAAAGACTGGCTCTGCTCCCCTGACGGTGTACGTATCGGCATTGGTCGGGACAACGGTTGATTCTGTGTAAAGAGATGATGAGAAGCGCACCGAACTGGTTGCGGTATCAGATGACTTCAAGCCCTTGATAGTGGTTCTTGGATAAACAGTTATTGGACTACCGTTGTACGAGACAGAGGTCGCTGTATCCATAGAGACGGTGAGTGAATCAGCCTTGGTGACAGTCATTTTGATCGGCAAGTACGACGATTGGCCGAAGTTATCTGTAACGGTAACTGTGTCGTAATAGCTTCCAGCCGAAAGAAAATCTTGAATTGATAGGTCAACGCGGCCGAGGACTGTTGACGTATCCCATGCGACCCCTGAGCGATTTCCAACTGCAAATGAGACAGTCTTTGATTCTCCACCCGACGTTGCGGTGAATGAATCTAACGTTGAGGTTCCATATTTCTGCGATGGTTTGAGTTGTGAAATATTTGAAGAAACGAAGCGGTTCTTCGTGGCGTTGTAATTTTGAGTGACCATAGCTTGAGTGAAAGGCGCGCTGTATAAGCGGATGAATCCAATATCCATGGCAGATGTAGGTGCAGTGGTGGTATAAAACCACTTATTTATGAAAACCCTATCGGTCGAGGCTGTTGGCGGATTTAGTCCGGCATCCTGAGCGCTATCTCGAAGGGTTGCAACAGAGCCATCCATATAGAGCTCCATCTTTGTGCCGGCCGTTGTTGAGTCAAAGGTGCCGACTAGGTGGGTCCAGGTTCCCAGAGTTAAGGTCTGTGATGTTCGCTTATAAGTCCATGATCCATTATAGAAACCGGTGAATACAGTTCGAGTTGTATCAATACACATAAAGTAGGCAACATTTGTTGGCGTCTGTTCACTACCGAAAACACACACTTGACCACTGCTTATCGATTGAAGGTTGATGTAGGCCTCGATGGTAAAACTTGGCAAAGTTGAGAATCCAGTTGCACTGATATGTTGCGAGGTACTTAATTTCAGTATTCCGGAGTAGTCATCACTAAAGGTGGAGCCGCCATTGATGGTGACTTGCTTCTTAGTGCCACTAATGTCGCTAATTGTTCCGGTGACTCTTGAATAGCTTGCGGTATAGGCCATATCAATATTGAAAACTAGATCATTTTCAATGATCTCTGAACTATTTACAAGATTTGGCGGTGCTGAGATCGAGAGCGCGATTGGAATCGAAACGCTTGCCGATACCGAGTCGGTAACAGTTAACGTTAAGGCATATGAACCAACTGATGCTGTATCTGAAATTTTCAGCAGTGCTGTACCAACGGTAGATGTATCCAAGGTGACGCCCGGCAAGGTCGGAGAAATGGTGTATCGATATCCAGGCGTGCCCGCGGAAATTGTGAAAGTTTCGTTGCGAGCCACATTGATCTGCTTTTTAACCGAGGTAACGCCGGTCATCTGTAGGGTTCGATTGATGACCGCAAAAGCGGTCGAAGAGTCGGTAATAAAGAGCCCTGCTGTATCTGAATCTGTAACGGTCAGTCGATAGAGATAGCCAGATCCTGAAGTTGAGGTATCCGTTGGCAGCCAGCTAAATGCAGCGTTTGCAGCGCCAGTTCCAGATTTTACAACTGTGTAAACGCCATTTGCCGTCGGTGTAGTTGACTCCCATTTAAATGTTCTAGTCAGCTCAGCAGTCGCGCTATCAACAGCAACATTCGTTGTGAAGGTCTCTGTCATTCCGACGTTGAGGTATGCATTGGAGGGTTTCGTATAAGACGGTTTTGCCGCTGTGATGTAGCGAAGGATTACAACGCCGGATCCACCATTTCCTGCAAAGACATGCGCACCGCTCGCACCACCGCCGCCACCACGATTGGCAGCAGCATCTTGACCTATATTCGAGTTTCCGCTGCCTCCACCTGCGCCTGCGCCAGACCCACCGGCACCTCCTGCAGATGAATAACCACCACCGCCGCCACCGCTTGAGTAGATGACGTTTGACCCAGTAATCGTGGAAGCAATTCCTGTACCACCGGCACTTCCTGGAACGCCCGAAGATGGCGCGCCATTACCACCTGCACCTGAATTTCCAGAAGCGGTGACTACCGAAGCTCCTCCCGCAGTAGAAACAGCATAAACAGTTCCTTTATTTCCACCCGAGACAACAGTGCTACCAAATTGCGAGGATTGACCATCCTGAGGCTGGACAGTTGGCACTTGTCCAACATCTGTGGCAAGAGCGCCCACACCACCAACTCCTACCTTGACTGTGACTATCCCTGAAACATTTGTATTTGGCAAAGAAAGGAAACCACCACCTCCGCCACCTCCGCCTGAATTCCAACCACCGCCACCGCCACCGCCGACAACGATTGCCGATGCTGTCGAGATGTTCGAGGGGATAGTCCATCCACCAGCTTGAGTGATGTATGTGCGCGGGAACTTAATCGTTGTATATGCCGAGCTCGTTGTAGTTGTTTTTACATCCACGTAAGTAGCAGAACCCACGGTAATGAGATCTGCTCTCGGACCTCCACCATAACCAAGATTAGAAATATTCTCTGTCTTAGATCCAACAGATTTATTGAAATCGTAATAGAACTGAAGCGAAGGATTTGATGCATCGCCTGAATGCATATCCTGCATAATTTCTGAGGTAGTTCTTGCCACTTTCCACAGTTTGACCTCGTCTAACTGACCACGGAAACGATCATAACTACCTAACGCTGCTCCGACATAAATCCACTGATCGTCATTTTGCCGAAGGATATCTGCTGAATTAAAAGTTACATTTGCCGTCGAAACCAGGTAAGGACTTCCAGCTTTTACGTATGCAAGCTGCCCATCAAGATAAATCTCGACAGCGCCATTACTATTTGCTACCCCACGCTTTACAAGCGCTATATGGTGCCATTCGTTGATCGGAATCTTTAAGCTTGTGTCATTCCATTGCCAGCCGGTGGAAGTACCATACATAATAAATCCAAATTTGCCATCATAGATTGTGGCGCGGACTGCATATTCCTTTGAAAAAATCGTGCACCTTACGCCGCCACCTGCTCCACATTCAGATGATGGATTTATCCATGCTTCGATCGTGAAGGTGTCATTAATGGTATTTCCATAATTTAACTGAGTATAGAAATATTGATTTCCATCGAGACTCAGCGCGGTATCGGTCTCGCCCGAGGAGCTAGCCGGGTCAAGCGTTAAACCATATACTCGAGTCAGATATCGCTCCATGGCGCGAGTTTCGCCATTTGAAAGTTGTCGATTAAAAACGATGACGTCAGCGACTTGCCAATCAGAATTATCGTTATAAGGAGAATTGTTAATTCCAAATCCTGATGACGTTGATGCGTAGTTGACCCAATATTGGCCATTAGGCGTTGCGTCGTAGTTGTATGTAACATCTTTGCCATTTGCTCGATAATTTTTTAACTGGTCAGAGGACAACAACCATTTATTCGAATCGCTAATAACGCCAGATTCAGGTGTCATCCACCAGTTGTGATGAGAAACTCCAGTTGCGCCGTTGAAGAACCCACTTAGCCAATTTACCGATGAGGCAGTAATCAACCGACCCTTGGTTCCATTGTTATAGCGAGCTACGTGAAATAAGGTGTAATTGGTTGGCAGATCCGCTAACGTAATTCGATCGGTAGTTGCGCCTTGAAGTGTCTTAAAGGTTTTACTGTTTCCATTTGTAGCTGGCGCGTCAACAATTTGAGCGGTAGACCCGCTCAAAACGCGAGTTGAGTCATTTGATCCAGAAGAATCCATCCAACCTCTTCGAGTTGAATCTAAATATTGAAAATCAGTGGCCGACCATCTCTGCTGCAGGGCGCTTGTAAGTGAAACAGGGAATGAATCTTCAGCGCTCGTTGCATAGCGAATAAGAATGACACCTGATCCGCCCTTACCCCCGATAGTTCGAAGTGCATCGCCTGCACCGCCTCCTCCACCACCACCGCCTGTTCCAGGAGTTCCGTTGCCACCATTACTGTTCTTGGTAGTTGTGTCGTAGCTACAACCAGATCCGCCGCCATTCAACCCCGCGGCTCCTGCTACCGAGACATTGTGACCGGTACCGAAGTAGCAACCACCACCGCCGCCACCGGCATATGTATTTTGAGAACCGTAGAAGTAATTTGAGACTCCCGGTTTTCCAGCTCCACCGACGGTATTTGAATTTGGTGTAGCGGTGCCGCCAATTCCGCCATCAAATGAACCAGCTTGAACAGTTTGGTTTCCAGTGACAGTGGCACTTGGACCGTTATCTGATTTCGTACCACCTAATGCGTAAAAAACCGACCCAGTAGATGTGACTACTGTTGTGGAATCCCCTCGGGATGTACTACCGACAATTCCCCAACCGCCGCCGGCGCCACCGTAACCAACCTTGAGTCGCATAGTTGAACTAGGGCTTACTGCAATTGCCGTTCGAGAGAGTGTTGCGCCACCTCCTCCGCCTGGACCTGCATCTCCTGCGCCACCACCGCCACCACCGACAAGGAAGAGATCAAGAACGCTGACTGTTGAAGGAACAGTCCATGTGCACTCTGCAGTAGTTGTTACCTTGATAATTGTGTAGATATCTGAGGTCTGTTGATCGGTTGTGCATGAAGTTGTTGCAGAGTAGATGAAATCGTAGGTGCCTTCGCCGGCGCCATTGGCTGCGACATATCCCTGGCTAGGCGATGACGCTGTGTTGCCCAGGAAATTTCCACCAGCAGATCCAGAGAACGCGCGACATTCACCGGTGCCACCTGGTCGATCGACTGTGCCTGCAGCTCCGCCATACCAACCGCCACCGCCACCGCCAGAACCGCCACCATCGGTATTGCCGCAATCACCACCGTATAACCCATTTGCACCAGCAGGGTTGCTTCCATTTGCAACGTGTGTGCCATTCCATGGTTGTGCGCCAGGTCCGCTTCCGCCACCGCCGCCGCCGCCACCGCCTGCTACAAGTGCAACATTGTCATTAATTGCAATAATTGTTGCGGCGCCGCCACCGCCACCGCTTCCTGATGTTCCGCCGCTACCCGCATTTCCACCGGTTCCACCATTTGCAATTAAAGCTGCAGATGCAACTGAATTAAATCTCAAGGTAGGAGTAAGCGTTCCTCCGCTTATAAATACAGATGTACTGCCAGCTGATCCGCCGCCGGAATTTGCAGCGCTGTTTGCTCCGCCGCCTCCAGCACCACCTGGATAAATTGCAATTCGATCACCCGGCGTTACCGCGAAAGTACCGGTAACAGATCCAACGTTGGTTGATGCCAATCCCGCTGATGCATCATTTCCACCTTTACCGCCAGCGGCGCCTCGCGCAGTGAGCGTTACCGAAAAGACTCCAGCCGGCACCACAACACTGAAGCCAGTTGTATTGCTGGCATAGGCAACCGAGACAGGAGCGGCATCTGCTCTTTCGCTCTGAGTAACAGGAGAGAGAATCGGTGCAGCAACGCTTTGAATCAGTGTGAGCAGCAGAACTGTGACGAGTGATCGCGCTACGCGACGAGGATTAAGCGCGTGAGAAAACTGCACTTCAATCCCCTTCCCTGACTCTAGCTAGACGGCGATTCTAGGCGAAGAGCTAGGGTGAGCCAAGCCAGCAAATGGCCGGGCTTACGGGGTAATTGTTAGTGATTGCAGTGAGACGCCCTCACCATTAGAAGTGATCACTGCGATGCGCCCGGTCGTTGCCCCAATAGATGCAAGCTCAGTTGCCGAGACGGCGATAGTGGTCGTATCTCCGGAGCTCTTTGAGATTGTCTTGTTGCGCCAGAACTTCACAATGACCGTTCCTGTGAATCCTGTACCTGTAATCGTCAGAGTTCCTCCCCCACTTAAGGAGATGGTTGTGGTCGAAAGTCCGGTAATTGACGGTGCCTGGACAGTTGAAGTCTCCAACGAAGTTGCACCGGTGAGAGCCATTGTTGATCCACCACCAACGACAGTTGTTAACTGGCTATTGATAAATGCCATGAAATACAACTGAACGGTCTGTGTTTCAGAGAAGTAATTCTGATCTCCAGCTTTAACAACGCGAACTTCGCAATAACCTTGCTTCTGCTCAGAGGCAGTCAATGCGTGGTTACTGATGGCACATCCTGAGAGAGATGCCGTTCCGGTGAGGGTCTCTGTCACGACACCTGTTCCGTCGCCACCTTGGAGTGAGATTGGATAGGCACTACCTACGACTCCCCCATACATAAAAATATTGAGCGGTCTTTGATTAATCTTATTGATTACCGCCGTGCCGGTCTCATAAATCACGGAGATGTAATTGCTCTCTGCACCAATAGTGAATATGAAATCCGATGGGGTGACCGTGTAAGTATCTGCGTTGGTCGGTGCCGTGCTACTGAGTGAATAGAGAGCGGATGAGAATTTGGTGGTCACAGTCCCCGTATCGGCATTGAGCAACCCTCGAATAACCGGTTTTGGATATCTCGTAATTGGAGATCCGTTATAGGAGACCGCCGTTGCCGTATCCATCGAGATAACAATTGATGGCGCGCGACCAACTTCGATTCTCATTGGCAAGTTGGTTGAGGATCCATAAATATCAGTAACCGTAATTGTGTCCCAGTAAACGCCGACTGTTAGAGACTCTGCGACCTGAACCTTAAAGGACCTGGCAGTGGATGTATCCCACGTAATTCCTGTGATGGCGCTAGATGTAAAGGTTGCTGTAATTGTCTCTGAACCAGCGGTAACGGTGTAGGTCTCGTTAATTCTTAATCCGTAGCGAGCTTTGATGCCCTTGGGGTTAAGTGTCTCGGTAAACCGATTCCTAGTCGCATTGTAATTCTGTGTGAGTTCAGCAGTAGAGAGAACTCGACTGTAGAGACGAACTGAACCAATCGCCCCGTTAAACCATTCGGTATCGCCATCCCATTTACGTCCAAATAACAAGCCGGTATCTAGCTTCGATGAATCCCAGGAGATAGAAATTCCGGTTGTCGGTGTAGAGGCAACATTGTTTACAATCAATGTGAGGGCGCTACCAGAGAAAGTTACTGCTGCATTGGTCCAAGTTTGATCTGGAATTGTTACCTGGGCTGACCAAATCCAGGCTGTACCGTTGAAGAGACCTGCAATCAGATCTGTGGAGTTAATCCAAACCAATGCGATATTAATCTGTTTTCCACCGGCGCTATATGGCGTCGCAAAGAGAGTTGAGTATGCTGTTTGAGGCCCCGCTCTTCTAAACCAAGTCTCGGCAGTGTAGTTCTGTAATGTGCCCACATTTGCGGCATAGAGGCAATTCTTGACCGTTGATGAAAATGTAAAAGCACCATTGAGCTCTGTCGAGAATGATGGAGCAGAACAGGTATTTATTGAAGAAGAAACTACCTTCGAGCCAAGATTCGCAACGAGATCACCCGTCAAACCACGTCCAGAGATATCGTTCCAAGAATTTCCAGTACGTGGATAGCTTGCGCTATTACCTGCATCTAAATAGAGCACAGTTCCAGAATCAACAAGTGAAGTACTTGCCGAGAAGGATGGTGGAGGGCTAATAACAATTGTCAGTGGCACGGTGACAGATGCCGAGATTGAATCTATGACAGTAAATGTTTCGTAATACGTACCTACGGTGGCGGTATCAGAAATTCTAATTCTTGGAGAACCAGCTATCGAAGTATCAACCCAGAAATTGGGGCCATCTGGCGTCAAGGTATATCGATATGTAGGTGTTCCGTTGAGCACGGTAAAGGTCTCGGTCTTACTGATATTCACCGTCTTCGTAATTGTTGACTTAGATATGAGTGACAAAGTTCCATTGATCGTCGCAAAGACCGCAGTACTTGTATCGACGATAAACAAGCCATCACTATCTGAATCAGTTACGACGACTCGGTAAAGGAAATTACTTCCCGTGGTTCTCGTATCCGACGGAGTCCAGCTGAATGATGCGTTAGAGATACCTGTTCCGCTCTTAATTGAAGAGAATGTTCCACCTGATCCTGTCGTGGTTGATTCCCATCTAAAGGTACGCGTAAGGCCAGCGGTAGCACTATCTGCCATCGCATTGGTCGTAAAGGATTCAACCATTCCAACGTTAATCGTTGTATTAGCTGGCTTTGTAAATGAAGGTTTTAGTGCAGTTATGTAGCGAATAACGATCAGACCGCTACCACCTTGGGCTCCACCAGTGGATTCGTTGTAATTACCATCGCCACCGTTACCGAAACCTGTCTGAGCAGAAAAACTCCAACTCGTTAAACCGTATCCACCACCACCAACTCCATAGGTGACCGACTGTCCAGTAATGGAGGACTGGACCCCGGCACCTCGCGCGTTATACGCAGCAGCACCTCCGGCACCTCCACCGTTATATCCATAGCCATAGGTTCCGTTATAACTCGCACCCGCTCCAGAAGTTGTACTCGCTGCGAAAGTATTTCCATTGACGGTAGCGGAGCTAGTCGTACCGGGATCGCCTTTCTGACCAGCTTCCCAATAGTTGCTAGCACCACCACCTGCGCCAGCTGCCGTACCGGCCAATCCATCTTGATTAGTGGCATCGACATAACCACCTGCACCTCCTCCGCCGGCAGAGAGTGAATCAAAACTAGTTGTTGCTCCTGAGTAACCACGAGCATCAGCTCTTGTATCAGTGGGAAATCCGGCAGCCCCTCCAGCACCAACGGTCACTGGCATGATCGAGCCTGGAATTAAGGGAACAGCTGGCGCAAAATAAACTCCGCCAGCACCGCCGGCGCCTGCTGGATCCATGATGCGAGGAGTGTAAGAACCTGCTCCGCCACCGCCACCGCCAACCAGAAGTACCGATGCTGCAGTCACTGAATCAGGAACTCGCCAACCGGATCGAACGGAAATTAATGTTCGTGGAATTGTGACAACCGTGTAAGGACCGGATGTAGTCGTTGTTGCTACTGGGATTACTTGGGCGCTCAGTGGTGAGAAGTTAAATGATGAAGTCGAAGGGAGTGCGCGCGATACCGCAGGATTGCCCGCTCCATCATTGAAATCCCAATAAGCAACTAGATTTGCACTACCCAAGTTGGGTGCCGCATACATTCCCGCCGTAATTTGTGAGAGCGTTCGCGCTTCGCTCCAGACTTTCACTTCATCAACTACGCCTTCGAATAACTGTCCTCCGTTGTATCCACCGATATAGATATTCGCGGCATCGCTGTGGATAGAGGCGACATCCCAGGTGTTGGCCCAGACGCTGTTGACCAGGACGCGAGTCTGAGCATTATTAACGAAGAAAGAGGCTATTGTTCCCGATCGCGTGACCGCAATATGTGTCCACGTATCGAAGACAATACGTTGGGAAGTTTTAACAGTAGCCCACGTTCCATTCGAGAGCCTGAAGGTGCCCCACCAGTAACCATCAATACAGAGCAGTGCGAAATTGAGAGAACCGAATGCAGTTTTTTGCGTGCTGTTATTGCATGCTGAAGTTGGCTTAAGCCACGCCTCCCACGTTTGATTGCCCGTCAATGAGACGGTCGCTGAAGTGGAAAGGGATGCAGCACCGGTGAAGTTGATTGCATCATCTGTCCCCTGCGAATCGGCGAGGACTTGAACGGTGACTGACCTAGATCCTGAGACTCCGTTTGTATCTGTCACAGTCACATTCGTTGTGTATGTGCCAACTGGTAGGGCTTCAGAGACTGTAAGGATGCCGGTACTTGAATCGATTGAGAGGCCTTCGTAGAGGGGACTCAGACGGAAGGTATTCGAGCCATTAGTACCTGAAGCTGTGTAGGCAGCTTCATAGGTAGTACTCGATGTGCGCTTTGAGGATACGCGAATATTGTTACCTGAAACTGTCGCAGAAACTGAGTTACGAACATACATCTCAAATGGGATATTTGTTCCCGTATTGGATCCACCAGATAAACCATTTTGGGTCGCACAGCAACCATTAACAGTTCCAGCAGTTACGGCATAACTGCTATATGTAATACCAATACCACCAGAGCCATCATTGGAATACTCATTTGTTGCGCCATTTTCATTCCAGCCGAAGCCAAAGCGAACTAGCGCACCTCCACTTGAATTCGCATAATTAATACCGAAGAAGCGAATATCTGCCTGAGAATAGAAGAGCCCGTTACCGATTGCAGAGTATGGTGATTCGCTCGCAGAGTAGGAAGAACTTACCTTTCTAAATGCACAGCGAGCAGAATTGGTGAAGAGGTTGGTAAATGTGGTTGCAACTGTCACGCAAGAGGATCCGTTAGGACCTCCTGAACTTGAGCTGTTGATATTCCACGAGTCTCCATCCGATGAAGTCCATGTTCTACCTGCAGTTGTTGTCTCAATCCATGTAAATCCATATGTGGCAGATGTATTTCCAGTCGTACCCGCAGCAATAGCACCACCTGCATAACCGCTCTGCTCTGGATAGAGGGCCATGATCTGGTTGCCCTTGTTATAGCTAAAGACACCGTATTTAGCATCAATATCTCTTTGCGTATCCCCTGTTTTCCAACGCTCTGGATAGCTTTCATTTAATTGAGTCGAATTCGTCCAATATGACGATGCGTAGTTGAAGGTGGAGCTTGATTTCTTACCCTTCATCGCCAACATCCAGCCACCACCGCTCATAACGGAGTTCATAATGCAGTAGGTCAGAGTCGGTGTTCCGTTGACCATAATCCAATAGTTGCCATCCATATTGGTTCCGGTCGATTGCTTAATTTCAAGTGCAGACCCCGCAGCACATCGAGCAACAAGACCAAGAGGGCAATAGCCTCCGAAGACGTGGGGGTCGGTTGCTAGCGAGCTAGTAGGAATGGCTGTCTGACTTTGACCAGAGTATTCCCACTCAAGGTTTACATCTGCCCCCGATGAATTCTCATGAAACCACGCTTCGAGCCGATAAATCTCATTTGCGACCATATTGATAGACCCGCTCGCATTGAAGCTTCCATTTGCAGCCGATGCATGGTCTGCCATATCAGTGAGAATGTTCTGACCTTGGATGTTGAGCATAAAACCATCATCACTTCGATTCTTGAATGTAACAGAGCCTGTGACCGGAGCTTTGATATAGCCAAGATAGTACGTCGTGAATCCATCTACGTTGCAACCGGTTGGCGCCGTGAGAACATAATTTCTTTGAATGTTCGCAACGGTCTCCACATTGCACGTTCCTGTTGTAAATGGAACACGCGTCATCGCAGTCGATGAGCCAGCCTCATTCTTGGTATATGCAATAAGCCCATTGGTAAATGCTCCGACAAGCTCCTCGGCCTCTGCATACTCGCCAATTGATCCGTTGAATCCTGCGACCTTAACCGAGTAGGAACATCCAGATGTGAGACCCGTGATGGAAATGGTAGAAGAAAGCGAGCCAGTAGATTGCACGACCCCATTGCCATAGGTATTTGCGCAACTCACTCCGGTCCGAGTGGTGATATGCCAACGCCATTGCGTTGCATCAATACCTGTTGTCACCATATTGACTGTCAGAGATGTCGCCCCTGAAGTGAGGCTTGTAATTGTTGGCTTTATGGGTGCCGCAGCTTGAGCTGCCGGAAGTGAGATCCCTGTCTGTATGAAGCCAGCAGAAATCAGCACTACGACCGTGCGAGCGATACGCTTCTGAAGGCTAGAAAGGAACATGAGAGTCGGATTCTAAGGGACGGCCTAATGCCAACCAAGCCGGGATGGGCTGATGAGATGCATCGTTATGGGGTAATAGTTAAAGAGTTTACGGAGATACCCTCGCCAGCTGCGGTGATCACAGCAATTCGGCCACTTGTGGCACCGATGCTGGCAATCGTTGAGACCGGAATATCAATGGAGGTGCCATTGCTTGATGTGACCGAGACTGTCTTATTTCTCCAGAACTTCACAGTGATTGCGCCGCTAAAGCCAGTACCGGTAATTGTGAATGTACCCCCGCCCGCGAGAGAGATAGTCGTCGCAGAAAGACCTGTAATAGAAGGCGCTTGAATTGTTGATGTCTCTAAAGAAGTTCCACCATTGAGGGCGATTGTGGAGCCACTTCCAGTAATACCAGTTGGCTGATTATTGAGATATGCCATGAAATACAGTTGAACTGTCTGTGTCTCTGAGAAGTAATTGCGATCGCCCGCCTTAACTACACGGACTTCACAGAAACCCTGTTTCTGCTCAGTTGCGGTGAGGTAATGGTTGTTAACAGCACAGCCTGTAAGTGATGAAGTTCCAGTCAATGTCTCAGTGACAACTCCTGTGCCACCGCCACCTTGCAAAACAATGAGATAAGGCGAACCAACAGTTCCTCCATACATGAAGATATTTAAAGGCAGTTGTTGTGCGCGGTTAATTAATAGGGAGCTATCGGTATAGATGACACCTTGATAATCCGAGAGTGAACCGGAAGTGAGCGCAAGAGAAGATGCCTTCACTGTGTAAGTTCCAGCATCGGTTGGAGGGGAAGAATATGTTGCAATCGCTACCTCTCCATCAGAGAAGGCACGGATAGGGCGCATATAGTTCTTGCCGCTCTCACTTTTGATCGTTGCACCTATCGCCCAGCTTGAAGTTACGAGAGATCCGATATATCCGGTATCTGCTGCCTGGTATGAACCCCAATAACCCCACTTTGCAAGGTCGTTTACTAATCCAATCATCGTTCTCACGCTGCTATCGGCCATAAGTGCTAGCTCTGTATTGTTGGGAACATACCAATCCGTAAAACCACCGCCGCGATATGCACGTGCGTTATAGATCGCACCACCCGTACAAACATTGAGCCTTGTGTCGTAGGTGTTGTCATATCCAAGTCCAAGGCCGTTCCAGAAACCACTGAGCGTCGTTCCATCGATAGTAGGGGATGCTTCACACCACTTAGTGACATTGCTCGCTTGGTTATCTGCGCCGCCTGACCAATTTGCAGGCGCCGCCTCTAGATAGCGACCCCACGATTGTTCGGTAGCTGCAACATAGAAGACCTTTCCGCCACCAGGACCGGTATCCCCCACCGCACATGCTCCACCTTGAGCACATGATGAACCTGAAGCGCCAAGACCCACATAGTTAATAGTGACGGGGTTTGAACTGATCGAATTGCTCGAGACCAGTCCCGTAACGGTGACGGTAGGTGAGACAGCAGCAGGACTTCCCGTATAAGTCACTGGAGCAATTGCATCTACTGAGACTGTCAGCGTATCTGCCTTAATCAGATTAACGCTCACCAATGTTGAGGTAGCTGATTCATAATTATTGCCTCGCGCAATACGAGCCGTAAATGCACACGAACCAGTTGATTTCATCGCCTGCAGGTTGGCCGATGAGACGGTACAGGAATCCGTTGTCGAGGTTACATATGAAACAGCTCCATCGCCCGCACCCGCACTTGGCGTTGAACTGAGTGCGCCAGTTGAACCGAACTTCAGCGGTGACGGAGAGATTGAACCGGTAATAGTTCGCGTTGCACGGTTGATTGTTAGGGTTGAAGTCTCATATGCAACAGCTGTATATGAATCCGAGTTGGAAATTACCGCGGTTGGAGTTATTTGGTAGCTTCCAGCGTTAACTGGCTTGGTTGTAGATGGCCCAAATGATGATGCTGAATTCTCGGTTCCTGTGTAAGACCATGAAATAGAAGTGACTGTGTCGCTATTTTGTAGTCCTGTGATCGTATAGCCAGGAGCAAAGCTCAGCGCGCTTCCCGTATAGGTATCAGTTCTCGCTAATGAAGTAACAGTAATTGTGTCAGCCTTGCCCACAACAATCGCAATTGCATACTGATTCGTTGCACCCTTTGTATCTGTGGCAGTCATCGTTTCGTAATACGTACCAGGGCCAAGCGTTCGAGCCAACGTCAGCGTTGCTTGATTTGCCGTAGCACTGTTCCACGTTATCCCTGACCTGTTATTTGGCGTGAAGGTAAAGGTTTTATTGCCCGTGCCCGTTCCAGTTACGGCGGTAAAGGTATCGGTATGTGTCGCTCCATATTTCTGGGTCGTGTAGCTGCCAGAGATACTTATTCGAGGGTTGATTGTTAAGTAGACCGCAGTACTTGTATCGACTATCGAAAGTCCGACCGTGTCGGAATCAGTGACAATTACCCGATATTGATATCGGGCTCCACTCGTATTAGTTTCGAGAGTTGGCGTTGAATATGTTTGGGATGTAAAGCCTGACCCTGTTGAGATATTGCTCCAGGTTGTTCCGGTATCAGTTGAAGATTGCCAACGATAGCTGCGGGTCAAAGGGGATATTGGATCAGCAGAGACTGTAATAGTGTCAATCAAACCGGCAGTCGTTGTGTCATATGTGGGTTGGGTAAAGATCGGCTTACTTGCTGTTATCCAGCGGACTACGACAACACCTGATCCGCCGAATCCACCTATCGTTCCCGATGCAGATCCGCCACCGCCGCCACCGCCAGTATTTGCTCCACCAAATTTTCCTGCCTGAGAGTTTGTAATTCCGCCTGCGCCACCGCCGCCATTTCCGCCTGCGCCACCGCCCGTAGAGGCTGTCCATCCGCCACCGCCACCGCCACCGCCAAAAGTTTGAGAAGGTGTCGTTACATCGGATGAAATACCAGCACCGCCTGCCGTGCCTGAAGTGATGTTACTTGGCGCACCAGCACCACCCGCGCCACTAGTGCCGCTTGCCGTTGTTATCGCCGTTCCACCTGCCTGGCTTGCCGGGTAATTACCCCCAGGATTTCCGCCTTGGACAGTCGTAGAAGCAAATTTGGAATTTCCACCAACAGTAGCTGCACCGCCAGTCGAGCTGGCGCCAACTCCGCCGACGCCCACTGTGACGGCTTGAACTCCACTTAAAACTAGTCGGCCTTGTGTTAAGACACCACCTCCAGATCCACCGCCTCCCGAGTTATACCCACCACCACCTCCGCCACCAACTATTAGGGCCGAGAGCGAGTTAACCGTGGAAGGAATTCTCCAACCCCCATTTGCCGTGATGTAAGTGCGGTAAAAGGTGCGAGTTGCATATGGATCAATGTTTGAAAGTGATGAAACCACATCAGCATCCCAGATTGTTGAATCAGTAATAGTCAGGTCGCTTGCTATACCGGCTCCTGGTACTTGGTTGTATGTTGTGGTACCGGTTCCTTCATTAAAATTCCAATAATTTAGGAGCCCTGCTGTTGAGGTTTCGTTGGAATTCATATCTGCCGATACGCTTGCCGAACGGTCTGTATTCCAAATTCGAACTTCATCTAGAGAGCCCACGAGAGCTTGATAATTATTTGAACGCACTCCCAGATAAAGCGGGTTTGAGTTCGCTGCCTGAGTTGCTGGGCTGCAAGAAGAATCAATCGTGGAGCGAATTTGACCATTAATATAGATTTTGACATTGACGCCGTTTCGAACCAGTGCAACGTGCGACCATCTACCTGAAGTCACTTGTGTATCAGCCGGAAATTTTCCACCACCACCATCACAGTAGGCGCTTCCGCTGCCTATGTAATAGATAATCTTTCCGCTATAAATCTGAATCAAATATGAGTTCTCAACGGCCGCAATAGTGCATGGCGCCGCTAAATCACATGTCGATGATGGCTTGACCCAAGCCTCTATAGACATAGTTGAAACTGTGCCAGGAATAATTGTGGTGGAATTGGATGCACTTACATACTTAGTTCCGGTTGTAGTAAGTGCCGTATCAGTATCTCCCAATAAGTAGGGCGCCGTTACTGTGAGAGTTGCAGCTGAAGAATTTGAAGTTGAAACCAAGGTGCCGGCGGCATCCGTAACCACATATCGATATTGGTTCCCATTCATATCTCGCGTAAACGTTGGAGTTGTATAAGAATCCGCGTTTGAACTAGGAATATCTGTCCACGATCCACCTGGAACGAGTACCTGCCATTTCTTAGTGCGAGTAGCGCCAGAGATAGTTCCTAAAGTTGCTGCGGTGAATGTTGTCGTTGATCCGATAATTCCGGTTGCATTTGAAGGATTCGATGTAATTGAGATTACTGGGATGTATTTAATATAGACAACGCCATCACCACCCCGACCACCTGCGGTACGTCCATTGACACCATTTGTACCGCCACCATTACATGCACCTCCACCACCACCACCACCACCGAGACTATTGGTGCCTGGTTGACCTGCATCGAAGCCAACATTTTGAGTGTGGTAAGCGCCGCGACCTCCGCCGCCGGTGCCGCCTGCTGCGCCACCGAAAGATGCATCGCCTTTAACATCGGTGCAGAGACCTCCACCTCCACCACCCACGAAGGTAAGTGATGTGCCGGTGAATGAAGTTGTGACACCTGCATATCCAGGTGAGTTCGCAGTGATTGATGACGGGCCTGAAATTTGTACGGCGTTTCTGCCGCCCTTGCTGTAATTGGTTGATCCCGTAAGTTGCGTGCCGTTCTGGCCACCGCTTCCTGCTGCTGCATAGTTCTCTGAAGATAACCAGCCAACTCCGCCGGCTCCACCACCTGCGCTGTAAGTCGTTCCATTAATTACAAATGAAGTTGTATTTCCAGAATAACTTCCGGTACCCGCAGTCCAAGAACCTCCCGCGCCACCAAGTCCAACAGTTGCAGTTCCGCTCACACCTCCTGCTACAGAGACTCCCGTTGCTTGGCGAACTTCACCACCACCGCCACCGCCTCCACCATCGGTTCCACCACCGCCGCCACCACCAACTACGAGAATGTCGATTGCAGTCACGCCAGTTGGAACGGTCCAGGTTGTTCCAGTAGTGAACTTGAGAAGACAGAATGTGTTGACCTCAAAAGTTGCAGTTACATAAGTAGTTTCGCCGACTGCTGATGCACATGTTCCGCTTGATGTTGAAGATCCAACATTTCCCGCCGCTGCGTAGGCGGTAGGTAATTGCGAAGGCAGCGCTACCTGCAAGAGAGTAAGCGTGAGGATTGTTGCGAGAGAACGAGAAATACGCTTGCGGGATAGATGGCCCGCAGTAGCTAAGTAATTTCTCTTGAAAATCATGATGGAGCGATTTTAGGCGTTAGGTCTATCTATGGGAAGTTTGGCTACTTTGCTGATTCGGTGGCGGCCAATTGGCCACAAGCGCCATCAATCTCGCGGCCGCGAGTATCGCGGACCGTTACGGGGACGCCATAGCTCTCAAGGACTCGGACGAATTCGGCCTCATCCTCACGACGAGACGCTGTCCACTTAGATCCCGGAGTTGGATTCAGTGGAATCAAATTCACATGGGCTGCGCGATTCTTAAGCATGCGTCCTAGTAAATCAGCGCGCCATGCCTGATCGTTGATATCGCGGATGAGCGCATACTCGATTGAATAACGACGTCCGGTCTTCTTCTCGTAGGCATCTGCTGCTGCAAGAATTTCACGAACTGGAAAACGGTTATTGATCGGCACGAGTGAATCACGAAGTTCATCGTCAGGCGTGTGAAGTGAAATCGCGAGAGTGCAGTTAATTCCCTCTTCCATCAACTTCTCAACGCCATTGACCAAACCAACAGTTGAAACTGTGACAGAGCGGGCAGAGATTCCAAGACCATCTGGATTGGCATCGACGATGTTGTGAAGTGTGCGAATAACTGCGTTGTAGTTGGCAAGCGGCTCACCCATGCCCATGAAAACAATATTTGAAAGTCGTGTTGGGCCACCAGGAAGTTCACCATTTGCACATGCGCGAGCTGCAGCAACAATCTGATCAGTAATCTCAGCAGCAGTCAGGTTTCTCTTGAGGCCACCTTGTCCGGTTGCACAGAATGGGCAGTTCATTCCACATCCTGCTTGAGAAGAAATGCAGACAGTTACGCGATCTGAATATCGCATCAAAACAGATTCAACGAGCGTGCCGTCGTGTAACTTCCACAAATCTTTACGAGTCATTCCACCATCTGTTGTGCGAGTGGTAACGAGCTCCATCAACTGTGGTGTCAGCGCATCAGCAATTGCTTGGCGTTGATCTGCAGGAATATCAGTCCATGTCGATGGATCGTTATTGAGATGAGAGAAATAGTGAGTTGCTACCTGTGCCGCGCGGAAAGGTTGAAGGCCAAGCTCTTTTGCGAAGTTCTTACGATCTTCAGGCGAGAAGTCAGCAATGTGCTTTGGTGCCTTCTTCTTCTGAACTGGTTCGTCGAAGATTAATTTAAGTTCTTCGTTGGTGCGGCTCATAGCAGTCCTGAATCCTGTGCACGACGCACGAGTTCGAGTGCGAGCCACAGAGTTGGAGCTGCATAAAGAATTGAGTCGATACGGTCGAGGACTCCCCCGTGACCAGGTAACAAGTCGCCCATATCTTTGATCGCAAGATCGCGCTTAATTGCAGATTCAATGAGATCACCTGATGTTCCAGAAATAACTACAGCAAGACCAGCGAGAGCGCCGAGCCACATCTGCGCTTCGAGAATGTAATGGAAGGCGAGTGCTCCAGCAATCGTTGTAAAGACAATGGAGCCAATAAAACCTTCCCAGGTCTTCTTAGGTGAAATCCTTGGCGCCATCGTGTGCTTACCGAGCGCGAGGCCGGTGAAGTAGGCGAAGGTGTCGTTGCAAGCGATGAGAACTACAAAGGTCATCATCCGCTCGAATCCATTATGTGGGCGGGCCAGGAGAATCAAGAAGCCAGCTAAGAAAGGAATATAGACAAGTGTCAGCGCGTATGCAGATGCGTTACGAATAAAGTGCTCTGGACCCTTTGGAAGAAGGAGCGCAAGCAACCAAGGAAGAGCGATTGCAGTAGCAACTGCTAAACCGTTTACTCCACCAAACCATGCGGCAGATGCCATTCCAACTGATGCAAGAGTAAGTGCCGGAAAAGATAGATTGATATCTGCGCTCTTAAGAGCATTGACCATTTCGCGCACACCTAGAACCATTGCAAGGGCAACGATTCCAGCGAAAATGATACGGAAGTAGCTCAGTGAGAACCAGACAATTGCAAATAGAGTTACTGAGACACCAATTGAGGGAAGAAGTTTTCTTCCGGCACGCTTATTAATCGCGTCATTGATGGCATGTAGATCAGACATAGGAAAGTTCGAAGCTTAAACCTCGAGGAGCTCAGCTTCCTTATGCTTCAAGAGTTCATCAATCTTCACAACGTGATCAGATGTGATCTTTTCAAGTTCCTTCTCACCACGTGAGAGGTCATCCTTTGAAATCTCGCCATCCTTCTCTGCCTTCTCCATCGCCTCTTTTGCAGCGCGACGGATATTGCGCATTGATATCTTTGAATCTTCAGCCTTGGTCTTCGCAACTTTGATGTAATCCTTACGACGCTCTTCTGTCAATTGTGGGAGTGCTACGCGGATAACTGATCCATCTGATGCTGGATTTACACCGAGATCTGAATCGCGAATCGCCTTCTCGATAGATGCCATCGCACCCTTATCGAATGGAGAGACCAATGCGAGGCGGTTCTCAGGAATCTGAATAGATGCAAGTTGAGAGAGTGCGGTGTATGTACCGTAGTAATCAACCATGATCTTGTTGAACATACCTGGGTGTGCACGACCTGTGCGGATAGCTCCGAAGTCATCCTTTGCAACTTCAACAGCCTTAGCCATCTTCTCTGTTGCCTCTTTGAGTGAGGTTGCTACATCTGCCATGGTTTTCTCTCTTCTTACTCTCGTGGCTCTCGTTAGTTAACGAGAGTTCCAATCTTTTCACCGCGGACAGCGCGACCAATATTGCCGTGTGACATTAAGTCAAAGACGACGATTGGGAGCTTGTTTTCGCGACAGAGGCTAAATGCTGCAGCATCTGCAACAGCGAGTGACTTCTGAAGAACTTCGTCATATGAAATCTCATCAAATTTAATTGCGTTCTTATCCTTACGAGGATCTGCGTTATAGACGCCATCCACGCCAGACTTTGCGAGCAAGAGTGCATTTGCACCGATCTCAAGTGCGCGCTGAGCTGCGACTGTATCTGTTGTAAAGAATGGCATTCCTGCACCTGCGCCGAAAATTACTACGCGACCCTTTTCAAGGTGGCGGATTGCGCGAAGTGGAATGTAAGGCTCTGCGACCTGTCCCATTGTGATTGCTGTCTGAACGCGGGTATCGACACCTTCGCGCTCAAGGAAATCTTGAAGAGCTAAACAGTTCATTACTGTTCCGAGCATGCCCATGTAATCGGCACGTGCGCGCTGCATTCCGCGCTCTGAAAGTTCTGCGCCACGGAAGAAGTTACCGCCACCGACAACGATGGCTACCTCTACTCCCCCACGAACAACATCTGCGATCTGCTTTGCAACATCAACAAGTACGTCCGGATCGAGACCGACGCCCTTGCCTCCACCAAAAACTTCTCCCGAAAGCTTAAGGAGCACCCTCTGATATGAACCGCGGGTTCCTGTCATGAGAGTGCTCCTTTTCGCTTTTAGAAAGTGTATTACTGGCCGACGCGGAAGCGGTGGAATGCCTTAACGGCGGTTCCTGCTTCGTCAAGAATCTGCTGAACAGTCTTCTTTGCATCCTTTGCGAAAGCCTGCTCGAGAAGTGAAACTTCCTTTACAAACCCTGTGATGCGACCTTCAACGATCTTTGAAAGCGCAGCTTCTGGCTTTCCTTCTGCCTTTGCTGTCTCTTCTGCAACGCGACGCTCGTTCTCAATAAGGTCAGCTGGGACCTCATCGCGATTAACGAACTTAGGTGCAAATGCTGCGATGTGCTGTGCAACGTCGCGGCCAACTTCTGCTGCTTCCTTAGCAAGTGAGACGAGAACGCCCACCTGTGGTGGAAGGTCAGGAGATGTCTTGTGAAGGTAGAGACCAACTGGACCGTTGATTACTGCAACGTTGCGGATCTCAATCTTCTCACCGAGTGTTGCGTTTCCTTCGTCGATAACTTCCTGAACAGTCTTACCTGTTGAAGTCTTTGCTGCAAGGAATGAAGCAACATCTGGAGTCTTAACCTCGAGAAGTGTTGCTACGAGATCATCACCAAGTGCGATAAATCGCTCGCCCTTTGCAACGAAGTCAGTCTCACAGTTGAGCTCAAGCATTACGCCAGTCTCGCCTGAAACCTTTGCAACAACGAGACCGTTTGAAGTCAAACGACCTTCGCGCTTTGTAACGCCCTTAAGGCCCTTTACGCGAATGATTTCGACAGCCTTGTCGTAATCACCATCTGCTTCATCAAGTGCCTTCTTGCAATCGAGCATTCCTGCTGCAGTTGCTTCGCGAAGACGCTTTACATCATCTGCTGTGTAGTTAGCCATTTGAATTATGCCTCCGGTGTTACTGCAGGAGCTGCTTCTGGAGTAGCTGCCGCAAGAATTTCGTTTTCAAGTGCTGTTGTTGCCTTTTCAGCAGCTGCTGGAGCTACTGCTGCAGAGCGAGCCTTCAAGCCTTCTGCAATTGCATCTGTGATTACGCGTGTGAGAAGTTCGATTGAACGAATCGCATCGTCGTTACCAGGAATCTTGTAATCAACTTCATCTGGATCGCAGTTTGTATCGAGGATCGCGATAACTGGAATACCAAGCTTCTTCGCTTCCTGAATTGCGAGGTGCTCCTTCTTTGTATCTACAACCCAGATAGCTGAAGGAAGCTTTGTCATGTTACGGATACCGTCAAGGTTCTTGAAGAGCTTCTCGCGCTCACGGCGGAGCATCAAGAGCTCCTTCTTTGTGAGGAGAAGATCGTTCTTCTCTTCGAGAGCTTCAAGCTCCTTGAGGCGCTGAATACGCTTCAACACTGTTGGGAAGTTTGTAAGCATTCCACCCAACCAACGCTCTGTAACTGTTGGCATGCCAACGCGAGCTGCTTGGTTGATGATTGGTGTATGTGCCTGCTTCTTTGTTCCGACGAACAAGATGTGTCCGCCCTTAGCAACAACATCCTTTGTGAAGGCATATGCCTGATCGATCAAAGGAAGTGATTGCTGGATATCGATGATGTAGATGCCATTGCGTTCTGTGAAGATAAAACGCTTCATCTTTGGATTCCAACGACGAGTCTGGTGTCCGAAGTGGACTCCGCTGTCGAGGAGTTCGCGCATTGTTACTGATGCCATGGCGGCACGCTCCTTCTTAGGTTTTCGCGCATGCGCGAAGAACCCGCTCGGTTAATGGCTTAACGATTTGTTAGGCCCGTCGCACCTACAACGCCGACCAGTTTGACCTGGACCGAAGTGGCTTTCATTCCCCGCAAGCAGTTCATGAATAAGTGCTGAGATGTCACAAATCTTCCGATCTGTGCAGAGGTGAGTCTACCTGAGCGTGGGCCATGCTCAGGACCGGCGCTAGCCAGTCAATTTAGAAGGGCAAGCCGTTGAATTAGGCGCGAGGGTGGGCCTGTTTGAAAGCCTGGCGGAGGCGATCAGTGGAAACGTGGGTATAAATCTGAGTTGTAGCCAGGGATGAGTGGCCGAGTATCTCTTGAACTGTGCGAAGGTCGGCGCCACCTTCTAATAGGTGGGTGGCAGCTGAATGGCGAAGTGCATGCGGCCCCATTCTCTCGACGCCTTCAAGGGCTGAGAGCGCTTCATACACAATGGTGCGAACTGCGCGCTGATCAATGCGCTTGCCTCTCGCCCCTAGAAAGAGAGCTCGTCCAGATTTATCGTTAGCTAATTCATTGCGAGCACCATTGATATATGTATTGAGAGCCTTAACCGCAGGTGCCCCCATCGGAATCATCCGCTCTTTATTTCCCTTACCCAATACTCGAATTGTGTTGCGGTGAAAATCGAGATCTTCTAAATCAAGACCACAGACTTCAGAGACACGAGCGCCTGTTGCATAAAGCAATTCAACGAGTGCAACATCCCTGATAGAGGTGGGAGTATCAAACTCTGCCGCTCTTGTGGCCATGGAATCAATTGCTGTAACAGCATCACCCTGAGTTAAAACACCAGGAAGAGTGTGATGCGATTTAGGTGTAGCAAGTGTTGCTCCTACATCTACCGCCATATATCCACGCTTTGTCGCCCACTTAGTAAAGAGGCGAATTGAGACAGCTCGACGAGAGAGAGTTGTTCTCGCTCCCCCGCGCACCTGTTGAGTCGCAAGCCATGAGCGGATCAATTGAAGGCTCACATCAACAATCTCTGTCACGCCATTATGAGCAAGGTGTTCGATAAAGGAATCTAAATCCCCGAGATAGGCACGAACGGTGTGAGTTGAGAGGGCTTTCTCATTGATGAGATAGTGCGAATAGGCGTCGCGGATCTCATCGAATGACATGGTTAAAGTTTAAGACCCAAGCCCCCTTCCCTCGCGAGACTCGCGAAGGTGGGAGCTATGATCTTGAATCTAGTTCGACTTGCTACATCCTTCATCAATTGCAGCAAACCCGTCCATGATTGCATTGACCTCTTCGACGGTTGAGACCGAAGTCCAATCCCAGTTCCATACATTCTGCCTTAGATCCTCAATAGTCTTTCTCGCCTCTCCTGTTGGAGGCTTCAATGACCCTGAAAAACCTAAGACAGTATTCATATCTGCATTAAATGAGAGCTTAAGCGATTGGAGATCAGTGAAACTTGTCTGAGCCAAAGCATCACTAAGTTCACTCCTTCGCTGATCGTATTCAACTGCGACCGGAACTGAGGCAACAACTATCGCCATCTCTGTTGCGTGCACCTGGATTATTGGACAGGCATCGCCGAAAGAACCACCTGCGCTGCTCGAACCACCACATGCACTGAGTGTTGAAATAAGAATTAATGACGCGAGAACCAATGATGTCTTCTTCATGCGAAGACTTTAAAGTTGTGACCCTAGAGAGGCAAGAGGCAAAACCGGTTATGACTAGTCGGAAAACTCTTAAGGCTTGAGGCCCTGACGTAAGAGGCCAAAGGTCAACGCGTCTTCAAGTGCCATTGCAGATGCAGCAATCACATTCTCGTGTACGCCGACTGTATTCCACTCGCCCTTGCCATCTGAGGTCTCAATCAATACGCGAGTGATCGCACCGGTACCGAGGCGGCCTTCCAGGATTCGAACCTTGTAATCGGTCAGTTCAAGAACTGAAATCTGCGGGTACAACTCATTGAGGCCATCACGAAGTGCAGTATCAAAAGCATTAACCGGACCATTTCCTGAACCAGAGCAAGTGATCTCTTTACCTTGAGCAGTAACAGTGACTTCTGCCTTGGTGATGATGGTGCCATCTGCATCGTGCTCAGTAGTTGTGAGCCAATGGTCGATTGAGAAGAATGATGGACGCTTGCCGGTTGATTCTTCAAGGAGAAGAAGCTCAAATGATGCATCTGCTGCTTCGAATGTAAATCCTTGAGCCTCCATCGCCTTAACTTTCTCAACGATGCGTGTAATGAGTTCGCGGTCTCCCCCGAGATCAACACCGAGCTCTTGTGACTTTAATTCGATTGATGCACGGCCCGCCATATCAGAGACCAACATGCGCATATCGTTTCCAACAGATGCTGGATCCTCATGCTGATACAACATTGGATCTACCTTGATTGCAGAGGCATGGAGCCCTGCTTTATGAGCGAAGGCTGATACACCTGTATATGGCTGACGAGGTGATGGGGAAATATTGGTTACTTCAGCCACGGCATGCGAGATGCGGAATGCCTCACGAAGAGCGTTGGCGGGAAGGACTTCCTTCTTCTTCTTCAACTCTAGATTTGCAATAATTGTGACGAGATCGGCATTTCCTGTGCGCTCACCATATCCATTGAGCGTTCCTTGAACATGTGTAGCACCGGCGGCAACTGCAGCCATTGAATTAGCTACTGCGCATCCTGTGTCGTTATGGCAGTGAATGCCGATTCGGGCAGAAGTGGCACCGATGACATCATGGACAACATCTGCAATCTCATCCGGCAACATTCCACCATTGGTATCGCAGAGCGCTGCAACATCGGCGCCTGCCTCCATCGCAACGCGGATAACCTCAAGTGCATAAGCGCGGTTGGCGCGATATCCATCGAAGAAGTGCTCTGCATCAAGAAATACTCGCTGGCCTTCTGCGCGAAGATGTGAAACTGAATCACGAATCATCGCGAGGTTCTCATCGAGAGTTGTCTTCAGTGCAAGATCTACATGGCGGTCATAAGACTTTGCTACGAGGGTGACGCCAGCAGCGCCAGAATCACGAAGTGCTGCAAGAAGCACATCATCCGCCGCTTTCACTCCTGGGCGACGTGTTGCGCCGAATGCCATCAGGGTCGCGTTCTTGAGCTTGAGCTCTTTTCTTGCAAGTGCGAAGAATTCGGTGTCCTTGGGATTAGCTCCTGGCCATCCACCTTCGATAAAACCAACACCAAGATCATCGAGGTGGCGCGCAATAGTCAGCTTGTCATGGACAGAGAGGTTGAGCCCCTCTTGCTGCGCACCATCACGAAGGGTGGTGTCGTAGATATGAAAGCTGTCGTCAATTGTCATTACTTAACCGCAACGTTCCAGTTGTGTGTATCGGCAATTGTTCCGTGCTGGATTGCGAGCATGTGATTGCGAATCTGCATTGTGATTGCGCCAGGCTTTCCGTCGCCGGTGACCCATGTGCCCATGGCTGATTTTGCTTGACCGACAGGAGAGATCACAGCGGCAGTTCCGCAGGCAAAGATTTCAGTAATCTCACCTGATTGAACCCCATCGCGCCAATCATCAACTGAGAGCATCACTTCTTCGGTCTTATAACCAAGATCTGCTGCAACAGAGAGAATGGAGTCGCGAGTAATTCCAGGAAGCAGAGTTCCGGTCAGCTTTGGCGTAATAACTGTTGCATCAGCGCCCTTGCCCTTCACGAAATAAAGGTTCATGCCGCCCATCTCTTCAATCCACTTACGCTCTTTGGCATCAATCCAGACAACTTGATCGCAACCTTCAGCAGCTGCCGCCTTTTGTGCAATAAGAGATGCCGCGTAATTTCCGCCGCACTTTGCCTCACCAGTTCCGCCTTGTGCAGCGCGAACATATTCAGTTGAGATCCAAACAGATACTGGCTTTGAAGGATCAAAGTAAGCGCCTGCTGGTGTTGCTATAAGAATGTACTTCGCCTTATTTGATGGGCGCACACCGAGGCCAACTTCAGTTGCGATCATAAATGGACGGATATAGAGAGACTCGCCTACAGCATTAGGAACCCAACCAGCATCTTGCTTTACAAGTGCATCCACTGTCTCCAAAAAGAGGGCCTCTGGCATCTCAGGGAGTGCAAGTCGCTTTGCGGAGTTAGCGAAACGACGAGCATTGGCCTCTGGGCGAAATAATGAGATAGATCCATCAGGTTGACGGTACGCCTTCATACCTTCGAAGATCTCTTGGCCGTAATGGAAAACTGCCGTTGCTGGATCAAGAGTTAATGGTCCGTATGGAACGAGCTCTGGCTCTGACCAGCCATCCTCTTGCGACCAATCACAAACAATCATGTGATCGGTGTAGTACTTACCGAATCCACCTTCAGCGATCAGCGCGTTGCGCTTTTCTACTGAAACGGCGTTGGGATTGAGTGTGATCTTCATTTACTTCACCAATGCGACGAGCGCTGCGCCAACTTCTGTTGTGCTGCGCTTGGCATCTCCGCGGTTAAGTAGATCCTGAGCTACAGCCTTTTCAACATCACGTGCAGCATCGTTAAGCCCAAGGTGATCAAGCATCATCGCAACAGACATGATCGTTGCTGTTGGATCTGCAATGTTCTTACCTGCGATATCGGGTGCTGAACCATGAACTGGCTCAAACATTGATGGAAACTTACCGGTTGGGTTGATATTGCCAGATGCAGCAAGACCAATTCCGCCACAGATAGCCGCAGCGATATCGGTCAAGATATCTCCAAAGAGATTATCTGTAACCACAACATCAAAGCGCTCTGGGTTAGTTACAAAGAACATTGATGCCGCATCAACGTGAAGGTAATCAGTTGTGATTGCTGGATACTCTTTAGCAACTTCGTTAAATGTACGAGTCCACAATCCACCAGCGCGTGTAAGAACATTGTTCTTATGTACGAGAGTGAGCTTCTTACGCTCACGCTTTGAAGCGCGTTCAAATGCATCGCGAATTACGCGCTCTGCACCGCGGCGAGTATTAAGTGATTCTTCAGTTGCAATCTCTGCATCGGTTCCCTCAGCGAGTGTTCCACCTGCGCCAACATAAGGTCCCTCTGTTCCTTCGCGAACAACGACGAAGTCAATAGGAGCCTTTGTAGCAAGTGGACCTGTTACGCCAGGCATCAACTTTGCAGGGCGAAGATTGATGTAGTGATCGAATGCAAAGCGGAGCTTCAATAGCAATCCGCGCTCGAGCACACCTGATGGAACTGTTGGATCTCCAACTGCGCCAAGCAGGATTACATCTGCCTTTGCTAGCTCTGCCATGACTGAGTCAGGAAGAACTTCACCAGTACGATGCCAGTAACCAGCGCCGAGGTCGTAGTTGGTCTTATTGAAAGTGACGCCGTACTTTGCAGCAACAGCATCAAGGACCTTGAGGCCCTCCCCTACAACTTCAATACCGATTCCATCGCCTGGAATGACTGCAAGGTTGAATGACTTGGACATATTTACATTAACCTACCAATGAGACTGAACGGACGAGATCGGCTTCGATCTCCTTCTTGATTGATTCTGTGACTGCATCTGAAACAGATGAGTCAACGGTCAGCGCCATTAGCGCCTTTCCGCCGGCAGCTTCACGAGAAACCTGCATACCTGCAATGTTGATCTTCGCTGTTCCAAGTGTGTTACCGACTGCGCCAACAACACCTGGCTTATCTGTGTAACGAAGGAAGAGCAGGTTCTCAGTAGGTGGAAGATCAAGATCGAAACCATCGATTGCGATGATCTTCTCTGTCTTCTTGATCCCCATCAGAGTTCCATCAACTTTGATCTGGTGGCCAGATGCAAGTGCTGCATGCAAAGAAATCATTGAGCGGTACTCAGGTGAGTCAGCTGATGTTGTAACAGATGAAGTTACTCCACGCTCTGCGGCAAGTCCTGGAGCATTAACGTAGGTAACATCTTCAGAGCCAGTTGCCTGCAGCGCACCCTTAAGTGCACTAATTGCAAGAACAGATGAATCATGGCCGGAGATATCGCCCTTGACTGTGATCTCCATAGATACAGGAAGCTCGCCCGCAATTGCAGTTGCAATCTGTGCCATCTTCTCAACCAATGGCAGAGATGGACGAATCTCATCGTGGATTGCTCCACCCTTGACGTTAACTGCATCAGGAACCAGCTCACCTGCAAGTGCCTTACGAACTGAGACTGCTACTGCAATTCCTGCACGCTCTTGCGCTTCATCAGTTGAAGCTCCGAGGTGTGGTGTTGCAACAACTTGATCGAGCTGGAATAGAAGTGAGTCAGTGCAAGGTTCGGTGACATAAACATCGAGACCAGCGCCGGCGACGCGACCTTCTGTGATTGCGTCATAGAGAGCTGCTTCATCAAGTACTCCACCGCGTGCAGCGTTGATAATACGAACTTCCTTCTTTACCTTCTTAAGAGCTTCAACACCGATGAGGTTTGCTGTCTCTTTTGTCTTAGGTAAGTGAATTGTAATGAAGTCAGAGCGCTGCAAGAGATCATCGAGCTCTACAAGCTCAACGCCCAATTGCGCTGCGCGTGCTGGCTGAAGGTATGGATCGTAGGCAATCACGTTCATACCAAATGCCTGCATGCGGTGAGCCACAAGCTGACCGATGCGACCGAAGCCAACGATTCCGAGAGTCTTCTCGAAAAGTTCTGCTCCTGTGTACTTTGAACGTGCCCACTTACCGTTCTTCAACGCAGCGTGTGCTGGCGAAATAAAGCGAGCAGATGCGAGCAACAATGAGATTGCAAGCTCTGCCGCTGAGACGATATTTGAAGTTGGTGCATTAACAACCATGACACCAGCAGCAGTTGCCGCTGGAATATCCACGTTATCGAGACCAACACCTGCACGAGCAATGACCTTCAGGCCCTTTGCTGCAGCAATCGCCTCTGCATCCATCTTTGTTGCTGAACGAATCAGTACTGCATCGACACCTTTGCCGAGCTCTGCAAGAAGTTCTGCGCGGTTTGCACCGTCGCAATTGCGAACCTCAAAGTCTGGACCGAGAGCATCAAGTGTTGCAGCGCTGAGTTCTTCAGCGATCAAAACAACAGGTTTAGCCACGTGCAGCACTTCCCTCTTGGTAATCATCGTTGTCAGCCTTCTTCATCCAGCTAAACATCTTGCGGAGCTCACGACCGACCTTCTCAATCTGGTGTGACTCGCCCTTTTCGCGAAGTGCTGTGAATTCCTTAGCGCCATTCTCGAGATCATCAACGAAGCGCTTTGCAAATGCACCTGACTGAATATCAGCAAGTACTGCCTTCATATTCTCCTTGACGTGTGGATCGATAACGCGTGGACCTGATACGTAATCACCGAACTCAGCTGTGTCAGAGACTGACCAACGCTGCTTTGCGATTCCACCTTCGTACATAAGGTCAACGATCAACTTAAGTTCGTGGAGGCACTCAAAATATGCAACCTCTGGCTGGTATCCAGCTTCAACCAAAGTTTCGAAGCCGTACATCACGAGCTGTGAAGCACCGCCACAGAGAACTGCTTGCTCTCCGAACAAATCTGTCTCAGTCTCTTCTGTAAATGTTGTGAGAATTCCGCCTGCGCGAAGTCCGCCCATCGCCTTTGCATATGAAAGTGTCAATGGCCATGCATTGCCTGTTGCATCCTGCTCGACAGCCACGATGTCAGGGACGCCACGACCTGCAGCGAACTCACGACGAACAAGGTGCCCTGGACCCTTTGGCGCAACCATGCAGACATCAACATCTACTGGTGGCTTGATGTAACCGAAACGAATATTGAAACCGTGGCCGAAGAAAAGTGCATCGCCCTTCTCAAGGTTAGGCAAGATTGACTCTGCATAGATGTGGCGCTGCAAGTGATCTGGAGCCAAGATCATAATGACGCTAGCTTCCTTAGCTGCTTCAGCTACTGATACAACGCGAAGGCCTTCTGCCTCTGCCTTAGCTCGTGATGGTGAACCTTCCTTAAGTCCAACGCGAACATCTACTCCTGAATCGCGGAGGTTGAGTGCGTGTGCATGGCCTTGTGAGCCATAACCGATGATCGCGACTTTGCGACCCTGAATTACGGATAGATCTGCATCCTGATCGTGATACATCGTTGCCACGGTATTTCTCCTTTAGTCGTTTCTTCTGAGTTCTAGTTGTTAGTTCTGATAATCGGGTTGTGTATCTTTGACTGGCTTCTTCTCGCCATTCACAAGCTCTTCAATGCTGATAACACTAATGAGCTTGTCCAATTGAGCGATAACTTGCTCGAGAGAGTGTCCTTCTAGGTTGACCTGGATGACCATCTTCGAAACTTCTGAGTTTGATGTTGGGCCGACAACTAAGGTGTCGATGTTGTAGGCGCGACGAGCAAAGAGGCCAGAGACGCGTGCGAGAACGCCTGGTTCGTTTTCAACGAGAACTTCAAGTGTATGAATAGACATTAGAGCTCCTGTGAATCCCAGTCAGGCGCAGTAGCGCGGGCGATCATGATTTCATCGTTCGATGTTCCAGCTGCAACCATCGGCCAGACCATGGCATCGCGATGAACGCGGAAATCAACAACAACTGGCTGATCATTGATAGACATCGCCTTTTCAATAGTGGCATCGAGATCTTCTGGACGTTCGCATGAAAGTCCAACGCACCCCATCGCCTCTGCAAGCATAGGAAAGTTTGGAACGCGCTTTGATTCAAGTGAAGTATTTGAGTAACGACCTTCGTAGAAGAGAGTCTGCCACTGGCGAACCATTCCGAGAGATTCGTTATTGATAATTGCAACCTTGATAGGAATATTGTTAAGCGCGCATGTAACGAGCTCTTGATTCGTCATCTGGAAACATCCATCGCCATCGATTGCCCAGACGGTTGAATCTGGTGCGCCAACCTTTGCACCCATTGCAGCAGGAAGGCCGTAACCCATTGTTCCTGCTCCGCCTGAGTTGAGCCATGTGCGTGGATGTTCGTAAGAGATAAATTGTGATGCCCACATCTGATGCTGACCAACGCCAGATGTAAAGATGGTGTCGGTGCCAGAGATCTGTCCAATACGTTCGATTACTGCCTGAGGTGAGAGAGATCCATCATCAAGAAGTGTGTAACCCACTGGGTATGAAGATTTGAGCTTCATCATTGATGCATTCCATGGAGCGAGATCAGGGTGGTTCTTTGCAAGAGCAGATTTCAGCGCAGGAATAAGTGCAGTAATGGTTTCGCGAAGGTCACCGATAACTGGGACATCTGCAAATTTATTCTTATTAATTTCTGCAGGGTCGATATCTGCGTGAATTACCTTTGCATTAACGGCAAATGATGAGAGCTTGCCAGTGACGCGGTCATCAAAGCGTGCACCTAGTGTGATGAGCAGATCTGCCTTTTGCAGTGCAGTAACAGCTGCAACGCTTCCATGCATACCTGGCATGCCGAGGTGCAAAGGATGTGAATCAGGGAATGCTCCACGTGCCATCAAAGTTGTCACAACTGGCGCACCGAGAAGTTCAACTAATTGTGCAAGCTCTTTAGATGCATTTGCCTTGATGACTCCCCCGCCAACGTAGAAGACAGGCTTCTTCGATTGTGCAATCAACGCTGCTGCATCTGCAATCGATTGGTTATCTGGAGTAATACGTGGGTTATAACCAGCGAGTTCGATCTTCGCTGGCCAATTGAAAGTTGTCTGTGCTTGAAGCGCATCCTTTGCAATGTCGACAAGTACGGGACCTGGACGACCTGATGTTGCAATATGAAACGCCTCTGCAACTGCGCGAGGAATATCCTCAGCCTTTGTTACGAGGAAGTTGTGCTTTGTAAATGGCATTGTGATGCCGCGGATATCTGCCTCTTGAAATGCATCTGTACCGATTGCAGCAGATGGAACCTGACCTGTAATTGCAACGAGTGGAACTGAGTCCATTCCTGCATCCATCAAAGGCGTTACAAGATTTGTTGCACCAGGACCTGATGTTGCAATACAGACACCAGCGCGACCAGTTACCTGGGCATAGCCAGTTGCTGCATGTCCTGCACCTTGTTCATGGCGAACCAAGATGTGGCGAATTGTTGAATCAAAGATCGGATCGTAGGCAGGAAGGATGGCGCCACCAGGCAGACCGAACATCACATCTACATTTGCTGCTTCAAGGCTTTTCACCAATGAAGTAGCTCCGTTCATTGCTGTGCCGTTCGCTGTTGGAACGTGTTGTGTGGCCATCTTCTTGCTCCTTTCCATCTCGATCGATCTCTGTGAAAGCTTTATTAAATGAAAAAACCCTCAGATATCTGAGGGCGCGCATGCTGTGAGGGCATGCGCTATCGAATCACCACCACTGATGAAGAAACGATTGTTGAACGCATGCCCGTATTCTCGCGTAGAGCGAGCGCATGAGTCAAGGGTTGAGATGCACGTCTCAATTATTGAAACGTAACTCTCATATGTTCGAAGGCTTGCCTTGCGAACCATCAAAATTGCGCACCTAGTCGCAGACTGCGCCCTTTGAGGCAGAGCCAACGAGCTTGGAATACTTATGAAGGACTCCACGGCTGTACTTATGTGGCAGCGGCTTCCATCCCACCTTGCGAGCCTCAAGCTCTGCTGGCTCAACCAAGAGATCGAGGCGGCGGTTCGGAATATCGATACGGACGAGGTCGCCATCCTTGATGAATGCGATCGGTCCCCCATCGACAGCCTCAGGTGCAACATGTCCTACACAGAGGCCAGTGGAACCACCAGAGAAGCGACCATCGGTGAGAAGAAGGGTGGACTTTCCAAGACCCGCTCCCTTAATCGCACCAGTGATCATCAACATCTCGCGCATACCTGGTCCACCCTTTGGACCCTCATAGCGAATGACGACTACATCGCCCGCCTGAATGGTTCCATTTTCGAGAGCCTCCATCGCAGCCTGTTCGCGCTCAAAGACGCGAGCCGGACCCTCAAATGTTTCAATTCCGATTCCCGCTGTCTTACAAACTGCGCCATCGGTTGCAAGTGATCCACCAAGAATTGTGATTCCGACATCCGTTGAGAGCGGTGAAGAGATTGGGTGAAGAACGTTTCCATCGGCTAATGGTGGATTGATATCGGCTAAGTTCTCAGCCATCGTCTTACCTGTCACTGTCATGCAATCACCGTGGAGATAGCCTGCATCGAGCAACATGCGAAGAACTACAGGGATGCCGCCGACCTTATCGACATCTGACATCACGTACTTACCGAATGGCTTGAGGTCACCCAATAGTGGAACCTTTGAACCGATGCGGTGGAAATCTTCGAGAGTCAGATCGACATCTGCCTCATGCGCAATTGCGAGTAAGTGCAAGACAGCGTTTGTTGAACCACCGAGGGCCATAACAGCTGTGATTGCATTTTCAAATGCCTTCTTCGTCAAGATATCGCGAGTGGTAATTCCCTTAGCGATCAAGTTAACGACTGCAGCACCGGCAGCTTCTGAGTAACCATCGCGACGACGATCTACTGCAGGAGGCGCAGCTGAACCTGGAAGTGAGAGACCAATCGCCTCTCCCACAGTTGCCATTGTGTTCGCTGTATACATTCCGCCACATGCACCTTCACCTGGGCAGATTGCCTTCTCAATCTCTTCAACGCGTTCTTTGGTAATGAGCCCACGTGCACATGCACCGACCGCTTCAAATGCATCGATGATCGTGACATCTTTTCCATCAACCTGACCTGGAAGAGTTGAACCTGCATAGACAAAAACTGCTGCAACATCGATACGTGCTGCAGCCATCATCATTCCTGGAAGCGACTTATCGCATCCAGCGAACATCACCATTCCATCGAGACGCTCTGCCTGCATTACCGTTTCAACAGAATCTGCAATGACCTCGCGCGATACCAAAGAGAAGTGCATTCCTTCATGGCCCATTGAGATTCCATCAGAGACAGAGATGGTTCCAAATTGCATAGGGAATCCACCAGCATCGATAACGCCCTTGCGTGATGCAGTTGCAAGACGAGCCAATGAGAGGTTGCATGGAGTGATCTCATTCCATGAAGAGACGACGCCAATCTGTGGCTTTACCCAATCTTCATCGCCCATACCTACTGCGCGGAGCATTCCTCGGGCTGGTGCGCGCTCGAGACCATCTGTTACAAGACCTGAGCGGGGTTTCATCGTCGACATGGGGCGATTCTATCTCTCATGTCTCAACGGGAGAAGTTCTTGCCCTTAAGTTAGAATTCCACTATTCAAGATGGATTCTTGATTCGATACTTATATCCGAAGCAGTACCTAACTTATTGGAGATTTTCTGTGCCAAACCAAGACCGCGACGCTCAGGGCCACATTAAGGGCCAAGCACCAGATCGTTGGAGAACACTTCTCGTAGTTGCAATCTCGCAGCTGATGCTCGTTCTCGATAGCTCAATTATGAATATCGCAATTCCTAGCGCGAAGATTGATCTCAAGATTTCAGATGCTAATCAGCAGTGGGTTATCACTGCATATACATTGGCATTTGGTTCACTCCTTCTTCTCGGCGGTCGCATCGGCGATTACGTCGGCCGCAAGAAGATCTTCATCGTTGGACTTATTGGTTTTGCTAGCGCATCAGCGCTCGGTGGCTTTGCTACAAACCAGGGCATGCTCTACGGATCACGTGCGCTCCAAGGTGTATTCGGTGCGCTACTTGCACCAGCAGCTCTTGCAATCATCTCTGAGACATTTAAGGTTCCTTCAGAGCGCGCAAAGGCATTCGGTGTCTTTGGTGCGATCTCTGGTGGTGGAGCAGCAATTGGCCTCATCCTCGGTGGAACACTTACAGAGTTCTTCTCATGGCGCTGGTGCCTTGGTGTTAACGCACCAATCGCAGTACTTGCAGCGATTCTCGCATTTAAGTTTGTTCATGAATCAAAGGCTGAGGGCGATAACACTTACGACATTCCTGGCGTAGTAACAGCAACGGCTGGTCTCTTCTCACTTACATATGGATTCAATCAGGCAGCAACAAATGGTTGGTCAGATGGCCACACAATCGGATTCCTTGGAGCAGCAGTTGCGCTTCTCGTGATCTTTGTCTTCATCGAGTCAAAGGTTTCAAACCCATTGATGCCACTTCGTGTTCTTACAGAGCGCAACCGTGGCGGTTCATACCTCGGTTCACTCGTTGTCGGTGCCGGCTTATTCTCAATGTTCCTCTTCCTCGGTCTCTACCTTCAGGTAGTTCTTGGATATAGCCCATTGAAGTCTGGCTTTGCATTCTTGCCATTTACAGCAGGAATCATCGTCTTCGCAGGTATCGCTTCACAGCTTCTACCTAAGTTCGGTCCTAAGCCGCTGATGGTTCCTGGACTTGTTGCTGCAGGTATCGGCCTTCTCTTGCTTACCCGCATTACACCTGAGACTTCATATGCAACACATGTTGTTCCATCACTTCTCATCATGTCGAGCGGTATGGCACTAGTCTTCATCCCGCTGACTTCAACATCACTCCATGGAATTTCAGGCCATGACACAGGTGTTGCATCTGCGATGGTCAATACATCACAGCAGATTGGTGGCTCACTCGGTACAGCACTTCTCAATACGGTTGCAGCAACTGCGACAACTACCTATATGACTGCTAATGCAATCGCTGGAACCGATATGCCGGGACGTTTCGCCGCTATGACTCACGGTTATACAGTCGCATTTAAGGTCAGCGCTGCGTTGCTCTTTACAGGCGCAGTTGTGCTCTTTTTCTTTATCAATGTCGGCAAGGATTCACTTGTTGAAACTGAAGGCGCAGGAATGCACTAATAGCTTCAAATAAGAAAGCCCGCCGAGATATTTCGGCGGGCTTTCTTATTTCTTAAAGTTATTGACCTAAGAACTTGAGCAGTAACTCGCGAACCTTGGCAGCATCTGCCTGGCCCGCAGTCTCCTTCATTACGGCACCGATGAGAGCACCAGCAGCTGGCAGGTGTCCCCCGCGTACCTTCTCTGCTGTATCTGCCTGAGCAGCACAGACCTTCTCGATTGCAGCCATGAGAGCGCCATCATCATTAACAACCTTGATGCCGCGCTTTGCAACAACCTCAGATGGAGTTCCCTCTCCTGCGACAACGCCTTCAACAACTTGGCGAGCCAACTTATCTGTGAGTTCACCTGATGCAACCAAGTTAATCAACTCTGCAACATGTGCTGGAGTAATTGCGAGTTCATCAATTGCAACGCCCTTATCGTTTGCAATACGTGAGACCTCACCGAGCCACCAAGTGCGAGCCTTGGTGGGATCTGCACCGAGAAGAACTGTTGCTTCGACGATATCGAGAACGTCAGCATTGACCATCGCTGCGAATTCCTTATCAGGAACTGCCCACTGCTCTTGTAGTCGCTTGCGACGAATAGATGGGCGCTCAGGCAATTGCGCGCGTAGTGTCTCAATCCAGGCAGCATCTGGCTTTACTGGAACCAAATCTGGATCTGGGAAGTAGCGGTAATCCTCTGCCTGTTCCTTTGAGCGACCAGAGCGGGTAAGGCCCGTATCTTCTTGGAAGTGGCGAGTCTCTTGCTTGACCTTTCCGCCAGATTCAAGAATCTCGGCGTGACGCAACATCTCACCGCGAATTGCACGTTCGACAGAGCGAAGAGAGTTAACGTTCTTTGTCTCTGAGCGAGTTCCGAGTTCGGTTGCATCCTTGAGCATCAATGAGACGTTTGCATCGCAGCGAAGTGATCCCTGCTCCATCTTTACATCTGATACACCGAGGCCGCGAAGGATGTCGCGAAGTTCAGCAACATATGCCTTGGCAACTTCTGGTGCGTACTTACCTGTCCCAGGAACAATCTTGGTAACGATCTCAACGAGAGGAATACCCGCGCGGTTGTAATCAAGCAGCGAGTAATCCGCACCATGGATACGACCGGTTGCTCCACCTACGTGAAGTGACTTACCTGTGTCTTCTTCCATATGTACGCGCTCGATCTCGATGCGGAACTGCTTTGGACCTTCGTCAGTATCGATCTCAACATCAACGTAACCATCGAAACAGATTGGTTCGTCATACTGTGAAATCTGGAAGTTCTTCGGCATATCTGGGTAGAAGTAATTTTTGCGTGCAAAGCGGCTATAAGGCGCAATGCTGCAATTGAGTGCAAGACCGATCTTGATTGATGACTCGATCGCCTTCTCGTTTACAACTGGTAGCGCACCAGGAAGAGCCAAGCAGACAGGACATGTCTGAGTATTTGGTTCGGCACCGAAGACGGTTGAACAAGAGCAGAACATCTTCGACTCCGTGTTGAGTTCTACATGGACTTCGAGTCCTAATACTGGGTTGTACTTTGCAACAACCTCGTCATAGTTCAGCGCCATTAGTTGGCACCTCCCTTCAGGGCTGGAGCTTTTGTAATGAGCGTTCCGCCCCACTTAGATGAGAGCGCTGCTTCAAGTGCTGCACCTGCCTGGTAGAGACGCTGATCCTGCATCGCAGGTGCCATGATTTGGAAGCCGACAGGCAAGTTATCTTCATCTGCCAAACCTGCTGGAAGTGACATTCCACAGATACCTGCAAGGTTTACCGGAATTGTCGCAACATCGCCAAGATACATGGCCATTGGGTCATCAACCTTCTCGCCAATCTTGTATGCAGTAGTTGGCGCAGTCGGTGAGACCAAGACATCTGCTGCTGCAAAGGCCTTCTTGTAATCTTCAATAATGAGCGTACGAATCTTCTGAGCGCTGCCGTAATAAGCATCGTAATAACCAGATGAGAGAGCATATGTGCCGAGAATGATGCGGCGCTTTACTTCGCGACCAAAACCACCGTCGCGGGTTGCCGCCATTACAGCTTCAGCAGATGCTCCGCCTTCATCGCCAGTGCGAAGTCCATATCGCATCGCGTCAAAGCGAGCGAGGTTGGATGAGCATTCAGATGGAGCGATCAAGTAATAGGCAGCGAGTGCGAATTCAAAGCTAGGGCAATCTACTTCGACGATCTCTGCACCGAGAGATGCAAGGAGGTCAAGTGATTCTGTAAAGCGTGTTTGAACGCCCTTCTGATATCCCTCACCTTGCAACTGCTTGATAACGCCGATTTTCATTCCCTTTACATCGCCACTCTTTGCAGCAGCAACGACTGAAGGAACAGCAGCGTTGATTGATGTTGCATCCTTTGCATCGTGGCCTGCGATGATCTCGTGCAACATCGCTGTATCGAGAACTGTGCGACCGAATGGTCCTGCCTGATCAAGAGATGATGAGTAAGCAATCAAACCGAAGCGAGAGACTGCTCCATATGTTGGTCGCACTCCAACGATTCCAGTGAGTGCTGCTGGTTGGCGAATCGATCCACCTGTATCTGAACCGATTGCAAGTGGTGCTTCAAAGGCAGAGACTGCTGCAGCTGATCCACCGGAAGAACCACCTGGTGTGCGAGTGAGATCCCACGGATTAAAAGTTGGGCCATAACCACTGTTCTCAGTTGAAGAGCCCATTGCGAACTCATCCATATTGGTCTTCCCGAGGATGACAACGCCGGCATCTTTCAACTTAGAAACAACTGTCGAGTCATAAGGAGGCTTCCAGCCCTGCAAGATTTTTGATCCCGCAGTTGTTGGTACACCCTTCTGTGCAAGGACATCTTTGAGGGCAAGTGGAATACCGGCAAGTGGTGAGAGCGCCTTTCCTGCGGCGCGATCTGCATCGACTGCAGCAGCTTGCGCGAGTGCGCCATCCTTATCAACGTGAAGGAATGCTTTGACATCGCCATCGACTGCGGTGATGCGATCAAGGTGTGATTGTGTGAGTTCTACTGAAGAGACTTCCTTTTTGGCGAGTGAAGTCGCCATCTCTGCGGCTGTCTTAAAGATCATGGCTTACTCCTCTCCCAAAATCTGAGGAACGCGGAAGCGTTGCTCTTCCTGTGCTGGAGCCCCCGAGAGCGCATCTGCTGGAGAGAGGCTTGGAAGTACAACATCTGGACGGGCGATATTTTCGAGCGGTTGTGGGTGCGAAGTTGCCTTCACACCATCGAGGTTGAGCTCTTGTACTCGAGCTACTGCATCAAGGATGGTGCCGAACTGTGAAGAGAGCTCGACCAGTTCTTCCTCGGTCATCTCAATTCGTGCTAACCCTGCCAACTTTGCGACTTCATCGCGAGAGAGTGTGCTCATGCAGCCATTCTATAAAAGATGGCTCGATTAACGTAATTCAAAGATATTAGGAGCGAATCTGCCCATTTCCGGTAACAATCCATGTGGCAGTTGTCATCGCCTCAAGCCCCATTGGGCCGCGGGCATGGAGCTTCTGATTGGAGATGCCGATCTCTGCGCCAAATCCCATCTGCTCGCCATCTGTAAATCGCGTAGATGCATTGATCATGACGGCGGCGCAATCTGCAAGTGCGATAAATCGATCCGCGCTAGCCTGATTTTCAGTGACGATCGCCTCTGTGTGATTGGTGCCGTACTTGGCGATGTGATCCGCTGCTGCATCGACAGAATCAACAACTGCAACATTCATCTCAAGGATTCCGTACTCAGTCGACCAATTCTCTTCAACTGCAGGAGTCGAAGCGATGCCAAACTTTTCTGCAACCTTCTGAACCGTTGAATCTCCATGCAATGCAACGCCAGCATCAGCGAGGGCTTTGAGAGCAAGTGGCAAGAATGTTGGAGCAATTGCCTTATGTACAAGGAGCGTCTCAGCAGCATTACAGACAGATGGACGATGAGTCTTTGAATTAAGAACAATCGGTAACGCCTTTGCGACATCTGCGAACTCATCGACAAAGACATGGCAGACGCCAGCTCCTGTCTCGATTGTTGGCACTGTGGCTTCATCGACAACCATGCGAATCAATTGCGCGCTACCTCGAGGGATAACGAGATCAACCTTGCCGCGCGCTGTCAGTAGCGCCTTTACCGTTGAGCGATCATCAGATGGAATCAATTGAAGAACTTCAGGATCAATACTCGTTGTTGCAAGCGCATCCTTCATAACATTAATTAGGATTTCGTTGCTATTACGAGCCGTCGAAGAACCTCGAAGCAGCGCTGCATTTCCAGACATTAATAGGATTACAGCTGCATCAACAGTGACATTTGGTCGCGCTTCGTAGACCATGCCAATAACGCCAAATGGAACAGTTGCTTGGCGAAGGTGCAACCCATTGGGAAGCGTGGACTCTTTAAGGGTGCGGCCAAGGGGATCAGGAAGAGCTGCAACCTGTCGTGCGCCATCTGCCATCCCCGCAACGCGAGAATCATTGAGAAAGAGTCGATCTTGCATCTGTGGATGCATATCCTCTGCACGTGCGCTGATCATGTCGAGTTCATTTGCAGCGAGAATTTCAGTAGAGCGTGCTTCGAGCGCCTGAGCGATTGCTTGAAGCGCAGCCTTACGTTCAGCGCCACTTGCAGTAGATAGAGAACGGGCAGCCTTGCGCGCCTTATCCGCTAACTCCCCAACTAATATCGCTGAATCCATGACATGAAGTCTACTTGGGGCTACCCTGCAGATGTGTCTACATTAGCCAAGGTCGCCCGCAATACAGTCATAGTTCTACTCGCTCTCTATCTCGCCCTCTTCGGCTTAACGAAGGCGATTCGATATCCAGAGCCGATTGCGGCAATTAAGTTGGGACTCGCCCCCGCATCAAAGACTCCTGATCTCATGCCGAGCCATGTCATCAAGGCCGGCGCCAAAGTCAGTGATTGGCAGATGGGCACGCCTGAACAGTTTGAGGAAGTCATCTATAACGGTAAGAAGGTTTCGTTCCAGGATTTCCTCGATACAACACATACAAATGCTTTCCTAGTTATTCGTGGTGGGAAGATCACTTACGAGTATTACAAGGAAGCGAAATATTCCTCGATGAGACTCCCCTCTTACTCTGTCGGAAAGACGATGACCTCGCTAGTTGTCGGCCAACTCATAGATCAGGGCAAGTTAAAAGAGGCAGATACCTTTGTGAAATTCTTCCCTGAATATAAGACTGGTGGGAGCTTCGACAAGATTACGATTCAACAACTCCTCGATATGCAATCGGGTGTGGGAGTCTCAGATAATTACCCAGCGGGACCATCAGGTTGGGGCGTTGCAATCGCACAGATGTATGCAAGCACCGATATTCCATGGTTCTTAAAGCACAACCGAAAGATGGATTTCGAGCCAGGTACTCAATCCATCTATCGAAGCGTGGATCCACAGATGATTGGCATGATCATTCAAAAGGTCACTGGTCAATCAGTCTCAGAATATTTCAGTAAGAACATCTGGCAGGTGGTTGGCGCTGAGCACGATGCAACATGGAACGTCGATAAGGTCGGCGGATATGAGAAGACCTTCTGCTGCTTCAATGCTTATGCGCGTGACTATGCCCGTATCGGCCAATTGGTAATGAATGACGGAATAGTTCCAGAGACAAAACGCCAGGTCATCAGCACTGCGTGGATGAAGCGATTCACATCCCCCGTTACTCGCCTTGATTACAGGTGGGGTTACGGCGCATATATGTGGCATCCATACCAAGGAGTCTCATTGATGCTCGGCCTCCATGGTCAGTTTGTCTATTCAGATATCGCCAATGACACTTTGATTGTGAAGCTCAGCGATGAACCAACAGATACAGATAACTTATCGCCGATGGTTGCAGCCGTGTTGAAGCAGGTATCAGAGAAGAAATAACTATCTGAGAGTTGTTCGCTTAGATATAAATATCGTAGAAGCTGCCTGGGATCCGGTATAGCCAGCTGCGGCGTTACTAAATACGGCAAGAACGGATTGGAAACCGCCAAATGTCGGCTTCCATGTGCAGGTGGCACTGAATGGCCCAGAGCCCGTCGTTGCCTTTTTATAGCACCCTGCTATGCGCTTTCCATTAGAGGTAAAGGTGTAGAAACCATTGAGATTTGATGTTGCCGTGATCGAAACTGCTACACCTTTCTTCGCGCTACTTGCCAGAGATATCGAAGTTGTCGAATTTGCAATGAGTGGCGTTACTGGAGCATTGACAAAAATCGTCAATGAGAAATAAGGCGGCTGAAAACATGTTGGACCGGTAGTTCCACAAAAGGTCCAGTCGCCATTTCCAGATGTAGGTGTTCCATTTCCAAAACCAATATCTACATTCGTTAATGCATGATCGTTCCAGGCAAAGATAGTGCTCAGGCTCGCAGAATTCGTTACATCATGTACTTGGAAGGATCCATAACCAGATGCTCCTGCTGAAGTATCGTTGACATCGTAACTTCCGCCATCTCCTGCTGGGGTTAATGTCGAGAGAGCCTGAGCATAATTCCATGGCCATATTTCAAGTCGACCAATGCCGCCGGTTCTATTTGTAATTGTTGTTGGATAGTAGACCGTGTTGTAGATACTCGAGTACACATTTAAATCTGAGACGTTTGTCTGGATTGTTCCCCCTGAAGTCGGTGAGAGCACTTGTAGATTGGTAATTGTGGGAGCAATTGTGGCGCTCGTTGTAGTTTCAACAGGCGCACCAGATGCAGCCCATTTATAGAAATCAACATCGGCATAGTTCAACGTTCCGGCAGTAAAACTATCCTCCATTCGATACCTAATTCTTGTAAAAGAGAGAGATGGATTTGACGGCGCAAAATCTCCAGACGTCACTCCGTAACCGCTCTCATAAACGATGTCATTGCCGCTTCGTGTCTTTGTCACTGTCCGATAAAGTTTCGTCCATGGATATCCAGGTGTACCAAATCCTGATGTAGCCGAGGCAGTTACTCGAACATAGGTTGCGGTTTGGCTTAAACCGAGAATGTCATAGGTATATGTTGAGCCAGAAACTGTTGCCGAAGTGACCCAGGTTCCAGATGAACCTGATGTTGAATACTCCAATTTGTAACCGGTGATACCAGTGGCGAGATCACTCGGTGCGCTCCAAGCCACTCGGATGCCTCCGGCTATTGCGCTCTGAGTAATATTTGTTGGAGCACTTGGAAGTGCACTTACTGCATATGCCGCTGGTTCGATGAAAGTCAGCAAAGATATAAAGAGAGCCCCTAAGGTGAATCCAATTCTGAGGCGCATGGTTGAAATTTACTAAAGAAGGACTAAATCGTCACGGTGCACGAGCTCGCGCTCATATTCAGCACCGAGGGAAGCTGCAAGTTCCTTTGTAGAGCGACCGAGCATCTGTGGGATCTCAGTTGAGTCAAAGGCAACAAGGCCGCGTGCAATAACTTTGCCATCCTTTGTCGCAAGCTCGACTGTATCGCCTGCAGTGAACTCGCCCTCAACTGCAATAACACCAGCTGGAAGAAGTGAGACACCCTTTTCAAGGATTGCGGTGACTGCGCCTGCATCAAGAATTAAGCGGCCACGTGCAGAAGATGCGTGAGCAAGCCATAAGAGACGCGCATTGGTGCGCTCTGCCTGCGCGTGGAAAATAGTTCCGAACTCTTTACCTGCAAGTGAATCTGCGGATTGCGAAAGAGAAGTGAGAAGCATTGGCGTTCCGGCAGAAGTAGCAATTCGCGCGGCTTCAATCTTGGTCACCATTCCACCGCTACCAACACCGGCAGAGCCAGCTCCCCCAACTTCAACAGACTCAATATCTGCAAAGTTAGCAACCTCATGAATTGCCTTTGCACCATCCTGTGAAGGATGTGCGTCATAGAGCGCATCTACATCTGAGATCAATACTAGTAAATCTGCCTGAACGAGAAGTGCAACGAGCGCTGCAAGGCGATCGTTATCTCCAAAACGAATCTCAGCTGTTCCAACTGAGTCATTCTCATTAATGATTGGAACAACACCGAGGGCAAGTAATCGTGAGAGAGTCTGCTGTGCAGTGTTGTAGTGAGAGCGGCGGACCACATCTTCTGTTGTGAGAAGTACCTGCGAAGAGACAATTGAGTGCGCCGAGAAGAGTTCGTTGTACTTGGCAATCAAAAGACCTTGACCAACTGAGGCAGCTGCCTGCTGAGTTGGAAGATCCTTTGGACGTGAAGTGAGTTTGAGAGGAGCAAGACCTGCTGCAATCGCACCCGATGAGACGATGAGAACTTCTGCGCCACGAGCACGTAGAGATGCAGCGAGATCAACTATCTTGCCGACCGCTGATGCGTCGAGGGCTGAACCCGCAGATCCTGTCAGCGAAGATGAACCGACCTTAAGGACGATGCGCTTTGCTTCAGTAACCGCATTACGGTTCATTACTTACTCCTCCACCGCATTATCGTCATAGTCATCGCCTAGCTCTTGTGCATCTTCAGCGACTGCGGCTGCAATCTCTTCAACACGAGGAGTATGTGGATCTGCAACCTTGTACTCCCACTGCTCTGCAATCTCTTCATCAGAGAGAACATCCTTCTCGCGCTCTGGTGCGTTCCAATTGTTTTCGAGTCGTGAATCTTCGCCACGGCGATGCAGGAATCCTGCGAGTTGCTCGGCGCCAGCTTCAATTGTTGGCTCCCAATCAAAGACCACTTCATTGATACCTGAACCGATGCGAACTTCTGAACCTGCAACTGCGCCCGCCTTGTAGAGAGCCTTCTCTACTCCAAGCTGTGCGAGACGATCTGCAAGGTAACCAATTGCTTCAGCATTCTTAAAGTTAGTTTGAAGTACCCAGCGATAGACCTTTGCTCCACGAACAGAGAATGATCCATCGCCATTGACCTGAACGGTAAAGCCAGAGTCATCGACTGCTGTTGGACGCAAGATGATTCGTGTGCGCTCTTCAGCCTTTGCAGCGATACGTTCTGCTTGAACAAGGCGTGCCATCGCATACATGAGATCTTGTAAGCCTTCACGTGATGCTGCAGAGACTTTATAAACATCGTATCCGCGCTCTTTGAGTTGATCTTCGACCATATCTGCCATTGCAGATCCATCAGGAAGGTCGATCTTATTGAGAGCAACGATGCGCTTACGTCCTTCAAGGCCACCGTAGAGTGCGAGCTCATTTTCAATTGCATCTAAATCATCAATTGGATTGCGATCAGTTTCAAGTGTTCCGCAGTCGAGAACATGGACAAGTGCAACGCAACGCTCAACGTGGCGAAGGAATTGAAGGCCAAGGCCCTTTCCCTCTGATGCTCCTGGAATAAGTCCAGGAACATCTGCAACGGTGAAGCGAGTATCGCCGGCTTGGACAACACCAAGGTTTGGAACAAGAGTTGTAAATGGATAATCAGCGATCTTTGGGCGCGCAGCTGAGATAGCAGCAATCAAAGATGACTTACCTGCGGATGGGAATCCAACGAGTGCAATATCAGCAACTGATTTGAGTTCAAGGGTAAGGATGCGATCTTCACCTGGCTCGCCAAGGAGTGCGAAACCTGGTGCGCGGCGCTTCGATGAAGCGAGTGAGTTATTTCCGAGTCCACCCATTCCGCCGCGAGCAGCAAGGAATGTTGTACCAATGCCAACGAGGTCAGCAATTTGTACGCCGTTTTCGTAGATAACTGTTCCATTAGGAACAGGAAGAATTACATCTTCGCCATAAACGCCATCTTTGCGATCGCCATAACCTTGATGGCCAGATGTCGCCTTGCGATGTGGTGAGTGGTGGAAATCGAGAAGTGTTGTGACAGATGAATCAACGACGAGAATGACATCTCCGCCGCGACCACCGTTACCGCCATCAGGACCACCAAGTGGCTTGAACTTCTCACGCTTTACAGAGACGCAACCATCTCCGCCTTTTCCGCCGGAAGCAAAGAGCTGCACGCGATCAACGAATGTTGTCATCGAACTTCTCCTTTTCTATCGGGGACTTACCTGAAATCTTGCGTGTAATAAAAAAGCGGACCGCGCTAAATGCGGCCCGCTCCTTTAGAGAAACCTAAATTAAACTGCTGGGACTACATTCACTACGCGACGACCGCGAGCGCGACCGAACTCAACAGATCCAGCTGCGAGTGCGAAGAGAGTGTCATCCTTACCGCGACCAACGTTTGCACCTGGGTGGAAGTGTGTTCCACGCTGGCGTACGAGGATCTCGCCTGAGTTAACTAGCTGTCCACCAAAGCGCTTGATACCAAGGTACTGTGGATTTGAATCGCGACCGTTACGTGTCGAGGAGACACCCTTCTTACTTGCCATTTGTGTCTACCCCTTTACTTTGCACCGCTGATTGCGGTGATCTTGACTAGTGTGTGCTGAGCACGGAAACCTTGACGGCGACGGTGACCTGTCTTGTTCTTGTAACGAAGGATGTCGATCTTTGGACCCTTTGTCTCTTCAAGAATCTCGCCAGTAACTGTTACGCCTGAAAGAACCTTTGGATCTGTTGTGACGTTAGCGCCATCAACAACGAGGAGCGTCGTGAAGTTCACTGATGCGCCGACCTTTGCATCAATACGGTCAACAGTGATGGTCTCGCCAACTGTTACCTTCTCCTGGCGACCGCCAGCTTTTACGATTGCGTACACGCTTCTACCTCTAGTTCTACTTAGATATTACGCTCGAGGGGGTGCCTCGGGCAGACGCTAAGGATACGGATTTCGTACCCATAGGGTCAAATTGGGGGTTTAGGCCGTTATTACACCTGAACTGGCAGCGCGACGGCGTCGCTTGCCCTTCGGGGTGGTGACGGCATCTGGCTCAGACTCCCCTGGGACCTCATCATTGAGAGTCTCGTGGAATTCGTGCTCAGTAGCTGATTCCTCCTCAACATCTGGGTGATGGGCGCTCTGTGAGTTGATCTGAGGCATTGGAGCCTTCATCTTCACTGGATCCATATGGATATGGATTCCGCGACCATTACATGAATCACATGTTGTTGAGAAAGCTTCGATGAGTCCTTGTCCGACGCGCTTACGAGTCATCTGAACAAGTCCGAGTGAGGTCACTTCAGCAACCTGGTGCTTGGTGCGATCGCGCCCAAGACATTCAACTAAGCGACGAAGGACTGCCTCACGGTTTGATTCGAGAACCATATCGATGAAGTCGATAACGACAATTCCACCGAGGTCGCGAAGACGTAGTTGGCGGGCAATCTCTTCAGCTGCTTCAAGGTTGTTCTTTGTAACAGTCTCTTCGAGGTTTCCGCCCTTACCGATGAATTTACCGGTGTTAACGTCAATCACAACCATCGCTTCTGTGCGATCGATAACGAGGGATCCTCCTGATGGAAGATAAACCTTGCGATCGAATGCCTTAGCGAGCTGTTCTTCAACGCGGTAATCAGCGAACAAGTCGCCATTGCCTGCGTACTTCTCAAGACGTGGTGACAACTCTGGCGCAATTGAACCGAGGTAAGAGCTGATCTCTTCCCATGCTTCATTTCCCTGAATTGTGAGCTTGCGGAAATCTTCATTGAAGATATCTCGGATAACGCGAACAGCAAGATCTGGCTCTGAGAGCAGAAGTGCTGGTGCGTGGAAGTTTGGATTCTCTGACTTCTGATAAATGTCTTCCCATTGCGCCTTCAAACGCTCGACATCTGCAGTGAGTTCAGCTTCTGAAACACCTTCAGCTGCTGTACGAACAATGACGCCGGCAGTATCTGGGATGAGATTCTTCAAGATTGATTTAAGGCGTGTGCGCTCTGACTCTGGAAGGCGCTTTGAGATACCTGACATTCCGCCGCCAGGTACAAAGACAACGTAGCGACCAGGTAATGAGATCTGGCTTGTGAGGCGTGCACCCTTTTGGCCGATTGGATCCTTAGTGACCTGTACCAATACTGGCTGACCTGTCTTAAGAACCATTTCAATCTTACGAGGCTCAGATTCAGAGATACCTGCAGCATCCCAATTCACTTCACCTGCATAGAGAACCGCGTTACGGCCCTTTCCAATATCAACGAATGCTGCCTCCATTGAAGGAAGAACGTTCTGTACGCGACCGAGATAGACGTTGCCGACATAAGAAACGTTTGCATTTCGGTTGACGTAGTGCTCAACCATTACGTTATCTTCGATAACAGCAATTTGAATGCGATCGCCGATCTGACGTACAACCATCTCGCGATCGACATTCTCACGTCGAGCTAAGAAATCTGCATCTGTAAGGATTGTTCCGCGGCGACGGTATGGCTCGCGGTATGAATCTCCACGATCACGCCCACCACGTTCACGAGTATTACGTGAGTTGCGATCGCGTGTTGAACGCTCACGTGTTGGTCGCTCTGACTTTTCGCGGACCTCACGGACCTTAACAACGGTGACAACGCCATCTTCATCGATGGTCTCCCCCGGTGTTACACCTTCGCCAGTTGCGCGGCGACGGCGACGGCGACGATGTGTTGTGCCATCTGCATCGGTGGTCTCTTCTGCATCGTCAGATGAATCTTCTGAATCTGTTGAACCCTCTGCATCATCTGAGCCCTCTGCGCCATTTGGCTTGCGACGACCGCGGCCACCGCGACGGCGACGGCGATTGCGTGATGAACGGCTCTCAGAATCAGAAGATGGAGAATCTTGTGAATCGGAATCGTTGCTCTCAGAAACTGGAGCTTCCTTCTCGATAGCTTCCTTTGCAGGCTTAGCTGTTGCTTTGCGAGCCTTCGCAGGTGCCTTCTCGGGAGTTGGTGCCTGGAAGAGAGGAACTGGAACAGCTGCCTTCTTACGTGTCTTAGGCGCCGCTGGTTCTGCAGGTTCAGTGAATCCGGCTTGAGTTACAGAGGCAACATCCGCATTAGAACTCGCAGCTTCTGTGGGCGCAGCTACAGACGGAACCCCTGCCTTCTTTGAGGTTTTTTTTATTGCTGGGACACGCTTACGCGGAGTTTTTGGCTCAATAGCCATATACAAATACCTTCATTTCAAAATCTAAGTGGCTCATCATGGTGAAAAGCTTCTGGTCTTAAGCCGCGAGGCGCGATAGAGATCGCTGGCCGCGCTCAAGATGTGACCTAAGTATGGCAGAGGAAGGTCAAAATCTCCTACTTATCGTCAATTTATGCGAGGAATTAACCCCGGTGGCGAGCGTGAACGTTCTGCAAAAGACCAAAGCCAATCAAATTAGCGAACATGCTTGATCCGCCGTAGGACATGAAGGGAAGAGGAACGCCGGTCATCGGCATCAAACCTAAAGTCATTCCAATATTTTCAAATGTCTGAAATGCAAACCATGCAATGACTCCTGTGCAGACCATCTGTCCGTAAGGATCCGAAGATCGCCGTGCAATCGCAAAGGCTCTCATCAAAATAAGTATGTAGAGCAGAACAATAAATCCGCTTCCTAAGAAGCCAAGCTCTTCACCTGCAACGGTAAAGATAAAGTCAGTCTGTTGCTCAGGAACGAAGCGGCCATTTGTCTGCGGGCCATCAAATAGTCCTGTTCCTAGGAAACCACCAGAGCCCACAGTGATGCGCGCTTGGCGAAGTTGATAACCAGAGCCTTGTGTATCTGCATTGGGATCGACAAATGATTGAAGGCGCTTGACCTGATACTCGCTGATGATTCCAGCCTTTGTTGCAACGAAGCCACCGGCAAGTGCGAGAATCAACAGACCTGCAACCCATTTTGTCGGCGCACCTGAGACAGCAAGAATTGCAACCACGGATGCGCTAATGATGAATACCGTTCCCATATCAGGCTGGAGCAAAATGAGAAGGATAGGAATTGCCGCAACTGCAAGTGCGCGAAGGACGTCTCGTGAAGTTGGCTCATCGGAATTATGGCTGCGCTCTGCAAGCAACATTGAGATTCCAACAATGATAGAAATCTTTGCAAGCTCTGCTGGTTGAATTTGGAAGCCACCCGGAAGTGGGATCCACGCCTTTGCACCGTTAACTGTGCTGCCGACTCCTGGTAGTAAGACGAAGAGAAGGCCAAGTACGCCGAGTCCCCAGAGAATTGGTGTGTATGCACGGAGCAATCGATAATCAATCACAGTTGTTCCCCATGCGAGCATGATTCCAATTGCAATATTGATGACATGGCGCTTGAGGTAATACTGCGGATCAAGTCCATTTGCCGCATACCAATTACGAGTTGCCGCGTAGACAAGCAAAGTTCCCATGAAGAGCAATATTGCTACAGCGATAGTCAGGACCGGATCAAAGCCAGCGAAGGCAGATTGCCTACGCGCCTTGCGGTAAGGATTGCGATAGAGAAGCGAACTCATTTCTTCTCCCCTGCTGGTCGCGTCGCTGGTGAAATCTTAGGTAGCTTCTCTGGTGGCTTACCTGTCGGGAACAATGATGATGCTTGATCAACCTTATTGCCCTTTACTCCAAAGAGAGTCTCATAAATCTTACGGATACCTACCGCTGATGTACTTGCACCGAAACCGCCTTGGCTCACCATCATTACTGCAACATAACGAGGCTGAGCAGCTGGCGCGAATGATGCATACCAAGCAGAGTCATCTTTTGCTCGACCATTGGGGTTCTTACCGAAGACTTGAGCAGTTCCTGTCTTTCCAGCCGTTGCAATCGGAAAACCTGAAAAGACGCCTGCAGAAGTACCGGAGACTGTTACCTCATGTAGCGCATCATGCAAGAAGGCGATAGTTGTTGGGGTTACGCCAATATCGCCGAGAGCCTCTGGCTGGAAAGTCTTAATTACATTGCCATTATTTGAGATGATTGCTTTGGCGACAGTTGGCTTCCAAATTGTTCCGCCATTTGCGATAGCGCCATACATCTGAGCTAACTTGATTGGTGTGATGACTGTGTCACCTTGGCCAATAGAGAAGTTCACTGCATCACCTGCGCGGACTTTATCTCCATCTACACAATTCTCTTTTGCCAACTGAATCAAGAAAGGCGTCTGTTGAGCTTTAGTGGTGCGTTCTGTGTAGTGACAGTAGAAATCTTTATTCTGCGCATACCAAGCTCGTCGCCATTCACGATCTGCGAGGCGACTCTTTGATTCAGAGGGAAGATCGACTCCAGTCTTCTCCCCCATTTGGAAACGCTTTGCAGCGTTGAAGAAGTAATCATGTGCATTTGATTTTGGCTTGAGTCCACCGTCACGTAGCCATTCATCGAAGGCGATTCGATACCAAATCGTGTCGCAAGAGACCGCCATCGCCTTCTTCATTGAGAGCACACCTTGGGACTTTGATTCAAAGTTATTGAAGACTCGAGTACCGACCTCAACTGTTGCTGGGCAGTTATAGCTTTTCTGCATTGAATAACCTGCATCAGTTGCTGCAACTACAGAGACCGCCTTAAAAGTTGAGCCCGGTGCATATAGTCCTTGAAGTGCGCGGTTGAGTGCAGGTACGCCAGTCTTTTCACTAAAGAGATCTTTTGCCTCCTGGACCGTAAGACCAGTTTCAAATGAGTTTGGGTTAAATGTTGGGTAGGAAGCGAGAGCGAGAATTTGGCCATTTGTTGTATCCATGACAACGACAGCGCCACCATCGGCATAGTGCCCAGATGCCTTTGCTCGTCGCACAGCATCAGCGAGTGCTTGTTCAGCAGATGCCTGAAGACGAATGTCGATGCTCGTAACGAGGTGATTACCTGGAATTGGCTTTGTATTCTGGCTTGTACTTGTTACCGCTTCTTTACGATCAACAATGACTGTCTTAATTCCAGGTGTACCGCGCAGATAAGAGTCATATTGAATCTCTAACCCTGCCTTACCAATAGATTCAGATCTAAAGTAAGAACGACCGCTTGCTCCTGAGAGATCGTAATCAGTAAGCGGGCCAACGTAACCAAGAAGGTGCGCAGCATTAACTCCTGCAATTGCCGGATAGTTTCGAATTGCAATCGGAGTTGCAGAAATTCCTGGGAATTTATCTGAGCGCTCAACAATTTGAAGTGCAATCTGAGGATCTGCTTCTTTCGTGATTGGGATTGGCTGGAAACGTGAACCAGTCCAACATCCAGCCTTCTTCCCCTTCGGCAATTCACCACAAAGTCGGGTGCGCTGCCAGACATCTGCAAAGTTAAGTCCTAATAAGTTAGCGAGATCTTTTACCGCTGCATAACCCTTATCTGGCTGCTTATCAATCTTGGTGCGATCAACAGTTACTGCTAAACCGACCTTATTGAGCGCTAGCGGAACTCCTGATGAATCTACGATTAATCCACGAGTTGCTGGTGTAACAACATCACGGCTTTGAATGCTTAGCGCCGCATCTCGATACTTCGGACCTGCCGCCACTTGTAGATAAAAGAGACGCCCCATCAGCGCAAAGAGAAGCGATGCAATAAAGATCTGTAAGAAGATGAGCGAGAGCCTAGAACGTTGATTCATATACGCGATGCCGTTCCAAATACCAATGCATGCAATCGAGAGATGATTGGCAAGAGCAATGGAGTGACGACGGCGCTCCAAAATGCAGTTCCAATGAAGATAAATAGAACTTGAGAGATACTTCCCAGCTCTTGTCCAAGTAATAATCCAAAGAGTGCAAAGGAAACTTGAGCGCCTGCGACACCTGCCACTACGAGGAAGACGATATTGAGTGGATTGGCGCGAACGTGATCATCTCCATAAGAGAGGAATGAGATGACAAATGAAACGAGAATCAGTACAAGGGTCCAATGCCCCAGTGGACCAGGAGAAGTTTCAGAGAGATCCATCAAGAGCCCTGCGCCAAAACCGGTAAGTGCGCCGATTTCAGGTGTGCTCATCGAAGCCCACGCGAGTGTGAAGATGAGAATTAATGAGAAGCCACCTGCAGGTAGGCGCATCTGCGTAACAAATCCTTCTTGAAGGAGATAAATAATTATGAAGATTGGAAATGAGAATAGAAATCTACGAGAGATCATCGCGACTTATCCCTTGGAAGATGGTGATGGGCTGGGAGTTGCCGTGACAGTTACCGTTGGAATCGGAGTTGGCTGTGGCTTAGGAGGTACAAGAGAATCGCGAGGATCTGCCGAAGGCGCACCTACGACGACTGCAACAACTCCTAGTGTTGAGAAGTTTGTATAGAACTTCACATCAGCTGTCTGAGTTACAGCGCCAGCAGAGTTATCGACTGAAGTGACTTCACCGATGGGAACTCCAGGAACAAATGGACGACCATTTTTGCTACCGCGCGCCAAAATTGCATCGCCGACCTTGACCTCGGTGGTGTTATCGAGAAGCTGCAAGACTCCCTTGCGCGTGCCTTGTCCGCTCAAAATACCGATCTGCTGTGAGCCTGCAATGCGCGCACCAACGCGGAAGGATGGATCTGAAGCGAGCTGCACAACGGCGCTATTTGCATATGCAATCTTTACAACTCCGACCAGACCAAATCCGGAGATCACTGTCATATTTGTATGGATACCAGATTTGCTTCCAGCGTCAATTGTGATTGTCTGTGTAAATGAAGTGCTGGCACCTTGTGAAATTACCTTTGCACCCACAACTTTAAATCCGCCATTGCCCGCAAGGTCGAGAACGCTCTTGAGTTGATTTAATTCTGCATCTGCAACTTTGCGATTGAGTAGCGCTTGTCGCAGGGCATCATTATCAGCTTTTAACTTCTCAATCTGATTACGTGTGCGACCTAAGTGAGTCACATCAGAAAGGAAATTACGAACTGGCGAGAGAACCCATGACCCACCCCTTTGGACTGGAGTGAGCGCGGTCTGTGTTCCTGTGCGAATTCCATCGATTACTTGAACGCCACGCAGATCGAGAGTGATCAAGAAGAGCGAGGTAACAATGAGAACGATGAGCAGTAAGCGACCACGATTGTCGCCACCATAACGCACGAGTTGTAGACCTTTAGCGACGTGGCTCTGAAATCAAAACCTTTTCAAGGGCTTCGAATTCTTCAATGCACTTACCTGAACCCTCAACAACTGCATCGAGTGGACGGTCTGCAATATGAATTGGCATTCCTGTCTCACGACGAAGACGCTCATCAAGACCCTTAAGAAGTGCGCCTCCACCTGTAAGAACGATTCCACGATCCATAAGATCTGAGGAGAGCTCTGGTGGACACTTATCAAGTGTTCCCTTTACAGCGTTAACAATTGCATTAACAGGCTCTTCGAGCGCCTTGCGGATCTCGGCAGCTGTTACAACGATTGTCTTTGGAAGACCTGTTGCAAGGTCGCGACCGCGGATCTCTGCATCATTCTCGCCTTGTAGTGGGAATGCAGAACCAATCGCCATCTTGATCTCTTCTGCTGTGCGCTCACCCAAAAGGAGTGAATATTCGCGCTTTACCCAGTTAATAATTGATTGATCGAGCTCATCTCCACCAACGCGGATTGAGAGCGCTGTAACGATTCCACCGAGTGAAATAACAGCAACTTCAGTTGTTCCGCCTCCGATATCGACAACCATATTTCCGGTTGGCTCGTGAATTGGAAGACCTGCACCAATCGCAGCAGCCATTGGCTCTTCGATGATGTAAACCTTACGCGCGCCAGCTGCATAACCTGCATCCTTAACTGCGCGCTGCTCAACACCAGTAATACCTGATGGAACACAGACAACGATACGTGGTTTAGCCAAGTAGCTGCGCTTATGCACCTTCTGAATAAAGTAACGAAGCATGCGCTCAGTTGTGTCGAAGTCTGCGATAACGCCATCCTTCAGTGGACGGATAGCAACGATATTGCCCGGTGTACGACCAATCATCTTCTTCGCTTCGATACCTACAGCGAGAATTCCGCCAGTATCTTGATTGACAGCAACAACTGAAGGCTCGTTAAGAACGATGCCGCGACCGCGAACATAGACGAGTGTATTTGCAGTACCGAGATCGACCGCCATATCGCGACCGATGAAAGACATCTTGCTTGACATTATTTACCTCCAAAGAAAATTGCAATTTCGCGAGCTGCAGATTCAACTGAATCTGAACCATGTACGAGATTCTGTGTAACTTTTGTTCCTGCATCGCGTGCGAGATCTCCGCGGATTGTTCCGGGATCTGCAACTGTTGGATCTGTAGTTCCTGCGATATTTCGGAAACCTTCAATGACGCGATTGCCCTCGACGACCATTGCAACAATGGGGCCAGATAACATGAACTCAACGAGTGGTTCGAAGAATGGCTTACCTTGGTGCTCGGCATAGTGTTGCTCGAGTAGTGCGCGGTCTGCTTGCAACATGCGCAACTGTGTGATCGTGTAACCCTTACGTTCGATGCGGGCGATAATTTCGCCGACGAGAGAACGAGCTACGCCATCTGGCTTAACGAGGACAAGTGTCTTTTCTAAAGTACTCACCCGCCCATTCTATTGGGCGTTAGGACTCCCCCGCGCCACGAGATTTTTCAGCCTCAACGAGCAGGGCGGCGCGGAAAGCCTCCCCTTTTCGCCCGACGACGATGGCAGCAATCCAGAGCCCTGCGAAGAGAGTTCCGATAAATGCCATCGAAGGCACAACAAACGCATAGGAAATCATCAGTAATTGCAAGATTGAGGCGATGATCCATCCGTAGCTCTTCTTGAGAAGACCAGGGGTGAGAAGAAAGAGTAGGGCGAGAATTGCACCAGCAATCAGGGCTGAGGATGAATGGTCATTTTTTGCAATCAAGATTGCAAAGCTCATCACGAAGAACTCCATGACAAGTACAGCTGAACCGAGTACGCGCATTACTGATCTTCCTTCGCAAATCGCTTTCGAACGGTTGTGCGGGCTTCGCCGACGGTAACGACAGAACCGGTAATCAAGATTCCGACAGTATCTTCACTGAGAGGTCGTACTGAATCTTTAATCGCCTTATCGATTGCCGCATCAAGAGTCTCGGCTGAAAATACTCGCTCTGATCCGAAAACTTCAGTTGCTAACTTCTCGAGTTCGGCGACATCCATTGATCGAGATGAAGAATTCTTTGTAACGATTATCGAGTCCATAACTTTCTCGAACTCAACGAGCGCGCCTCGGACATCCTTATCTGCCATTGAAGCCACGATGCCGATTACCTCATCGAAGGTGAACTCGCCTTGAATCGTCTCAGTGATAGCTCGAGCACCATGTGGGTTATGCGCCGCATCGATAATAATTGTTGGGTCACGATGTAGGACTTCGCAGCGACCTGGTGATTGAACGTTTGCGAATCCTGCAATGACCGCATCGTAATCAAGCTCTTGATCACCAAAGAATGCTTCAACAGCGACGAGTGCGGCCGCCGCATTTGATGCTTGGTGCTTTCCATGGAGCGGCAAGAAGATTTCTTCGTAAGTGTCTTTTGAGGTCTTAATGGTGAGAAGTTGACCGCCCACAGCAAGTGCGCGAGATTCGATAATGTACTCCACGCCTTCGCGGGCGATATCTGCTCCTACCTCTGCAGCTCGCTTCAAAAGCTCAACAGCTGCTTCAGGCTGTTGTTGGGCAAGAACTACAAAGCCACCCTCTTTTATGATGCCGGCCTTTGTTTTCGCTATCTCTGCGATTGTGTTTCCCAGATATTCTGTGTGATCGAGATCGATGGGCATGATTACCGATACATCAGCATCAATTACGTTTGTAGCATCCCACTCTCCACCCATGCCAACTTCAATAACGCCTACATCAATTGGATGCTCAGCAAATGCCGCAAATGCGAGTGCTGTCATCGCTTCAAAGAATGAAATTGGAGTATCAAACTTTGTATCCATAAAGTCGAGATAGGCAGCAATATCGTTATAGGAGAAGATCATCGCCTTAGGATCAATGGGTTGACCATTGATAGAGATGCGTTCGAGATAAGACTCAAGGTGCGGCGAAGTGAAGCGACCTGTGCGTAAGCCCATCTCGAAGAGAAGAGAATCAATCATTCGCGCAGTCGTGGTCTTGCCGTTCGTTCCGCCCACATGAAGGGTTGGGTAGGTAAGTTGCGGAGAACCTAGAACATCGACAAGAGCGGCTATGCGTTCAAGGGTTGGCTCAATCTTTGTCTCTGGCCAACGCTTAAGAAGTGCCTGCTCAATTGCATCAATACGCTCTTGATCGTCAGGTGTGATTGCGCTCATCTACTTTAACGCAGCCAACTGTGCCGTGATCCGTTCGATATCAGCAGTTGTAGCTGCCTGACGTTCACGAATCTCTGCAACAACGTTCTCTGGGGCCTTCGCCATAAATCCTTGGTTGTTTAGTTTTACCTCTGCGGTTGCAAGATCTTTCTTTGCAGTTGCGAGATCTTTCTCAAGACGTGTGCGTTCTGCTTCGACATCTACAGCGCCAGATAGATCGAGTTCGCACTTAATTGCGCCGATCTCAACAGATGCACTTGCCGTGAAATCAACGAGCTCAAGCTTTAAAAGAAATGCCATCGCTGATGAATACTGCGCAACATCAGCAGGTGCAATAAAGCGGCCAGGAATCTTCTGGCTTGGCTTGACTCCCTGATCGTTACGGAAGCGACGTACCTCTGTAATTACACGTTGCAACTGTGTAATGAGCTCTTCAGCTGACTTATCGAGATGAGAAGCATCAACGATGGGCCATGAAGCGTTCATGAGGGTCTCTCCCCCAGTAAATGTTGTCCATAGCTCTTCTGTAATAAATGGCATTACAGGGTGCAAGAGGCGGAAGAGCTGATCGAGAACAAATCCAAGAACGCGCTGAGTTGATTGTGCATTTCCAGATGCAAATGCCTCTTTCGAGAGTTCGAGATACCAGTCGCAGAGATCGTCCCAAGCAAAGTGATAGATGACCTCACTTGCACGAGCGAACTCGTAGGTTGAGAGAAGTTCTGTGTATTGGGCTGTTGTCTCTGAGAGACGAGAGAGAATCCACTTGTCGATTGCATTGAGCGAATCAATTGCTGGGAGCTCGCCCTCAACGGTTGCGCCATTCATCATTGCAAAACGTGTTGCGTTCCAGAGCTTGGTTGCAAAGTTACGAGAACCGGCAATCCAATCCTCTGCCAACGCTTGATCCTTACCTGGGTTTGATCCACGAGCAAGTGTGAAGCGGAGGGCATCTGCGCCGTACTTATCAATAAATTCAAGCGGGTCAACAACGTTGCCCTTGGACTTTGACATCTTCTTACCAAATTGGTCACGAACAAGTCCATGCAAGACGATTGTTCCAAATGGGGGAACTCCATCCATTGCAAAGAGACCAAACATCATCATGCGAGCTACCCAGAAGAACAAGATGTCGTAACCAGTTACGAGAACGCTTGTTGGGTAGAACTTCTTTAAATCTGCGGTCTGGTTTGGCCAGCCGAGAGTTGAGAATGGCCAGAGGGCTGATGAGAACCAAGTATCGAGAACATCTGGATCTTGTTCATATCCTGCTGGCGCACTTTCTCCAGGTCCAACAACGATTACTTCACCATTAGGTCCATACCAAACAGGGATGCGGTGACCCCACCAGAGCTGACGCGAAATACACCAATCGTGCATTCCATCAACCCACTCGAAGTAACGTGGTGCAAGTTCTTCTGGTTCAATCTTTACGCGACCATCGCGAACAGCATCTCCTGCTGCCTTTGCAAGTGGCGCAACCTTTACGAACCACTGCTTTGAAAGACGTGGTTCAACAGTTGTATCGCAACGTGAACAATGTCCGACAGCGTGAATATATGGACGCTTCTCAGCAACAACTCGTCCAAGCTCCTTAAGCTTTGCAACAACTGCTACGCGCGCTTCGAATCTATCCATTCCATCAAACTCAGTGCCAGTTCCATCCATAACACCGTGTTCGTTCATGATGACAACGAAAGGCACGTTGTGGCGTACAGCCATTTCAAAGTCATTTGGATCGTGGGCAGCGGTTACTTTAACGGCGCCTGTACCAAAATCAGGATCCACAAGTTCATCAGCAATGATTGGGATCATGCGGTTAACAAGTGGCAGGAGAACTTCAGTGCCAATCATGTGCTGGTAGCGAGGGTCATCCGGGTGAACAGCAACTGCGCCATCGCCCATCATCGTTTCAGCGCGAGTTGTTGCAACAACGATGCTCTGCTCGCCATCACCGTAACGAACCGAAACAAATTCGCCTTCATCATCTTGGTGTTCTACTTCAATATCGGAAAGCGCTGTAAGGCAACGTGGACACCAATTGATAATTCGCTCTGCGCGATAGATAAGCTCTTGGTCATACAACTTCTTGAAGATTGTAAGAACAGCTTGTGAAAGGGTCTCATTCATTGTGAATGCTTCGCGAGACCAGTCAACTGAATCTCCAAGGCGCTTCATCTGACCGAGAATCTGTCCACCTGATTCGGCCTTCCACTCCCAGACTTTCTTTACAAACTCTTCGCGACCAAGATCGTGGCGAGTCAAACCTTGAGCTGCAAGCTGCTTCTCAACAACGTTCTGCGTTGCAATTCCCGCGTGATCCATTCCTGGGAGCCAGAGAGCCTCATAACCTTGCATGCGCTTCATGCGAGTCAAGCAATCTTGAAGAGTCTGATCCAGCGCGTGGCCGATGTGAAGGTTGCCAGTTACGTTGGGAGGAGGGATAACGATTGTGAATGGTTCCTTTGGCGATGATGAATCTGCCGTGAAGTAACCAGAGTCGACCCAGTGCTGATAGAGGCGTGGCTCAATATCGGCCGGGGTAAAGGATGGAGCGAGTTCGCGCTTCGTCATGAGCGCATTCTAGCCGGAATGGCTACGCGCTTTTCTCCTCAGAGGCCTTATCGCGACGTGATGAGCGCTTTGGCAAATCGCCAGTGCGCTCTACCAAGGTCGCTGGCGCATTGGACTCGATGCAATCCTTTTCGATAATCACCTTTGCGATATCTGTGCGGCTTGGTACTTCATACATGACGCCGAGAAGTACTGACTCCATGATCGCACGAAGGCCACGAGCACCAGTGCCGCGTGAAAGTGCGAGTTCTGCAACGGCATCAAGTGCCTCTGCTGAGAATTCAAGTTCGACATCGTCAAGGCTAAAGAGCTTCTGATACTGCTTCACAAGAGCGTTCTTAGGCTCAGTAAGGATCTGCATGAGTGCAGGCTTATCAAGATTTTCAACGCTAGTGATAACGGGAAGGCGTCCAATGAATTCTGGAATCATTCCAAACTTCAAAAGATCTTCAGGCATTACATCGGCGAAGATATCTTTACGATTCTTCTGTTCTTGAGTGACGAGATCTGCATGAAAACCTACACCGGCTGAACCGCTGCGCGCTTCAACAATCTTGTCGAGACCAGCGAATGCGCCACCGACGATAAAGAGAACATTTGTTGTATCAATTTGAATGAACTCTTGGTGAGGGTGCTTGCGTCCACCCTGTGGTGGAACAGATGCGACAGTTCCTTCAAGAATCTTGAGGAGCGCCTGCTGAACACCTTCACCTGAAACATCGCGAGTAATCGATGGGTTCTCTGCCTTGCGAGCGACCTTATCAATCTCATCGATGTAGATGATTCCGGTCTCTGCCTTCTTCACATCATAATCTGCAGCTTGAAGAAGCTTGAGAAGAATGTTCTCTACATCTTCACCTACATAGCCTGCTTCAGTAAGTGCTGTCGCATCTGCAATTGCAAATGGAACGTTGAGCATGCGAGCAAGAGTCTGCGCCATCAATGTCTTACCGCAACCTGTTGGGCCAAGGAGGAGGATGTTCGACTTTGCGAGTTCGATTCCATCTTCGCCACGTGACTCGCCAGATTGAACGCGCTTGTAATGGTTGTAGACGGCAACAGAGAGAGACTTCTTTGCGCGATCTTGCCCAATGACATATTGATCAAGGAATTCAAAGATTGATTGAGGCTTTGGAAGTTCTGAAAGGCCGAGTGTGTTCGCTTCAGAAAGTTCTTCAACGATGATCTCGTTACAGAGGTCGATGCACTCGTCACAGATATAGACACCTGGACCTGCAATGAGCTTCTTAACCTGCTTCTGAGTCTTGCCGCAGAAGGAGCACTTCAAGAGGTCGTTAGCCTCGCCGATTTTCGTGGACATGGGCGTAAATATAGTTTTCGCAGCGACTTTATGTGGGCTGAATTACGCCTGACTTTGTTCGCCCTAAGTGAATTAACTTTGCGTTGATTCAGTTTCTGGCTGTGCTCGACCTGGATTGCGCATTTCGGCGACACCGGGAACAAGAAGTACGAGATAACAAATAAGAACGTGGAAAACAATCGCCGAGATGAGGAACGTGCGCTCTCCCATCAACAAAATTACTGGCCCTACCAAAGCCATTCCAATCGGCATCAGTCCACCAGAGCCGACCATGTCGATACTAAAAACACGCCCCTGCATATCCTGCGGAACTTCGCGCTGCACAGCGGTAACCCAATATGCCTCCCACCCTCCGATGGAGAGGCCGGCGATGAAGTAGCCAGCGATCACAACGGTCTCATTGATAGGGAATGCAAGTACGAGCGGTGCAACTGCAAATAGCGCCCAGAGCCAGATAGCAACAAATCCTGGTCGCTTTGGCTTCATCTTGATCGCAATAATCGCGCTGATCATTCCGCCCAAACTAAATGCAGCAGCTGAGATGGCGAAGACTGAGTTGGTGTGGAATTCACGGCGAGTAATGACTGGAAGCAGAACAGTCTCTGCTGCAACGATCACCATCAATTGGAAAGATGCCATCGCAATTGATGCTGCAATCCATTTAATTTCCCAGACCAATTTAAATCCTTCTTTAAGTTCAAAGAGGAAGGTTGGCTTATCTTCAAGAATCTCTTGGCGTGGTGGTTCGTCAATTGTCAGAATCATCGATGTTGCAATTAAGAATGCTGCGCCGATCAGCGCAAAGGTCCAATCTGCACCTAGAAATGCAATCGCTAATCCGCCAAGGCCAGGACCCACGATTGTGCCGACCTTTGCGACGATTCCCTTTGCAACATTTCCAGCTGGGAGCAGGTGATCAGGAAGCAGGCTTGGCACAATTGCAGAACCTGCAGGTGCACCAAAGGAATCTCCAAGACCCATAAGGAATACAAGTAAGCCAATTGCCCACAACGGTAAATCATTTGCTGAAACGATGAGAAGAACTACACAGATCATCGCGCGGAAAGTATCTGCACCAATCATGATCCATTTACGAGGCAGGCGATCGGCCCAGACACCACCAATCAACATGAAGATCGTTCCAGCGGCGACTCGCGCAGCAAGGATTAATCCGAGAGCAGAAGCGCTCCCGCCTTTATCAAGAACAGTGACGGCAAGGGCGATCGGAAAGGCTGAGGCACCTAAGACAAAGATCGCGCCAGAGATAAAGAAGTTTCGATAACCCTTGTAAGAAAAGAGAGAACCGGGTGCGAAATATTTCTTGAGCATCGCACCCGGTCCTTTCTATCTAATATCTGATTACGCGGAAGGCTTGGCCTTTCGTGAAGCCATAACCTTATCGATAATTCCGTACTCAACTGCCTCTGCAGCGGTAAGAATCTTGTCGCGTTCGATATCTTTTTCAATCTCTTCGACAGTCTTATTTGAGTGATTGGCCAACATTGTTTCGAGAAGGCCGCGCATACGCATTACTTCACGTGCCTGAATTTCAATATCAGATGCCTGTCCCCCACCCTCTGATGAAGGCTGGTGAATGAGGATACGTGAGTGCTCGAGGCCGTAACGCTTTCCCTTTGTTCCACCCGCAAGGATGATTGCTGCAGCAGATGCCGCCTGACCCAAGCAGATAGTCTGAATATCAGGGCGAACGAATTGCATCGTGTCATAGATCGCCGTGAGCGCTGTAAATGATCCGCCAGGTGAGTTGATGTAGATCGAAATATCGCGATCTGGATCCATTGACTCAAGTGTCAGAAGCTGTGCCATGACATCGTTTGCAACAGTGTCATCGATTGCTTGACCTAAGAAGATGATGCGCTCTTCGAAGAGCTTTGTATATGGATCGTGGCGCTTATATCCATTTGCTGTCTTCTCATCGAATTGTGGAAGTACGTAGCGAGCTTGGAAATCTGAGATGTGGTTCATTACTTCTTACCTCCAGAAATCTGTCCATCGCTTGTTGCAATGTGATCGATAAAGCCGTAATCGAGTGCATCCTTTGCATTGAACCAATTGTCGCGATCTGAATCGATAAGAATCTTTTCAAGTGGCTGACCTGTGTGCTTTGCATTGAGTTCGGAGAGTGTCTGCTTTGTGATTGCCATCTGCTCTGCCTGGATACGAATATCAGTTGCTGTTCCACCGATTCCACCGAGTGGCTGGTGCATCAAGATGCGTGCATGTGGCGTTGCGTAACGCTTGCCCTTTGTTCCAGCTGTAAGGAGGAATTGACCCATTGATGCAGCCATTCCCATTGCAACTGTTGCAACATCGTTCTTGATGTAATTCATAGTGTCGTAAATCGCCATACCTGCATAGACAGATCCACCTGGTGAGTTGATGTAGAGGTAGATGTCCTTCTCTGAATCTTCTGCAGAGAGAAGAAGGAGCTGCGCGCAGATCTGGTTTGCCATCTCATCGCGGACCTCGCCTGCCAAGAAGACAATTCGCTCGCGGAGAAGGCGGCTATAAATCTGATCGCCTAGGCCAAGTGGTGTCTCAGCTGCTGATCTGTTCTGTGGGTTAAATAAATCCACGGTACTTCCTTCCGACTCTTGCACACCCGAAAAGGTGCGCTCTTCAGATTGCCTGAATTGCATGTAGTGACCTTAACAATGGCAGGGCGAAAATGCTTCCCAAATTATGAGGATTAGGGCGGAATTCGCCCCTGTTCGCTATTGGCTAAAGATTATTCAGCAGAAGCTGGCGCTGCTGGGTTCTGAAGAGGACGAAGCTCTTCAAGTTCAATCTTTGTGCCGGCCTTATCGACTACTGCGATGCGACCAAGTACAGATGCAAGAGCCTTCGCACGAGTTACCTCTGCGACGACCTGTGTGATCTGTCCAGCCTTCTGGAGCTCCTGAGCAAACTGCTCTGGACCCATTCCGTAGCGCTGTGACATGCGGACGAGGTAGTCAGTGAGTTCAACCTCAGTGATCTGAACATCTTCTGCCTTCACGATTGAATCAAGGAGGAACTCAGACTTAATACCGTCACGAACTTCCTTATCAACCTCTGCACGGTGAACAGCATCTTCGAGACGGCCTTCGCCCTCGAGGTGGCTATTAACTTCTTCGAGAACCAAATCATCTGGAACTTCGATTGTAAGATCTGAAAGCAACTTCTCTACGAGGAGATCGCGTGCCTGCGCACCCTGCTCAAGCTTCTTGATACGTGCAAGGCGCTCTGTGAAATCTGCCTTGAGCTCTGCAACTGTGTCGAACTCAGATGCAAGCTTTGCAAATGCATCATCAACAGCTGGAAGCTCGCGCTCCTTAACAACCTTGAGTGCAATCTCAACATCACCCTTCTCGTCATCCTTCTGACCAACGAGCTGAGTTGTAAATGTCTTTGTATCGCCAGCTGACATACCAACGAGAGCCTCGTCGAGACCATCGATCATGCGGTTTGAGCCAACTTCATATGAAATGTCATTTGCCTTGCCGCCATCAACTTCTTCACCATCGATGCGCGCTGTGAGATCAACAGTAACGAAGTCACCTGATTTAGTTGCGCGCTCAACAGTGTGAAGAGTTCCGAAGCGAGCGCGAAGCTCATCAATCTGCTCATCGAGATCTGCATCAGTAACTTCTGCGTTATCAACTGTGATGGTGATCTTTGAGAAATCAGGAAGTGTTACTTCTGGGCGAACTGAAACTTCAACTGTGAAGTCGAGCTTCTCGTTATCTTTAAATTCTTTAATGTCTACAACTGGGCGACCAATAACAAGAAGTGTATGTTCGCGAGCTGCTTGACCGTAGAACTCTGGAAGAGCTGTGTTGATTGCTTCATCGAGAATTGCTGGACGACCAACGCGCTGCTCAACCATTGCTGCAGGAACTTTTCCTTTACGGAAACCTGGAACGTTGATCTGAGATGCAAGCTTCTTATATGCATCTGCGATGTAAGGGCTGAGTTCTTCGAATGCAACCTCTACTGAAATCTTTACACGTGTTGGTGAAAGTGTCTCGACGTTGCTCTTCACAAATGACTCCTGTTGATTGAAGTTGATTTGAAGTTAGTTAGAAATTAAATAACTTCGAACTACAAGTAATACTGGTCGGGGCGGGGAGATTCGAACTCCCGATCTCCTGCTCCCAAAGCAGGCGCGCTAGCCACTACGCTACGCCCCGAAGGCGCAGGGGGAAGTCTAAGGCAAATTTTCACCTTTCCTTACCGACCATGTACGCTAACGCCCACACCCCGCGGGTGTAGCTCAATGGTAGAGTTCCAGCCTTCCAAGCTGGCTGTGCCGGTTCGATCCCGGTCACCCGCTCCAGTACTTATTTACGCGTGAATTCTGGCGCTTTGGACGGCAATTGCAGTAAAACTCCCGCTTATTTTCAATGGCCCATTCACTTCTGTGGTTCTGCCAGCGGTAATCAAAATCGTTATGCCGTAGGACACATCTATGGAATTTCCGTCCAGAACCACCTCGGCTTCGATTGAGTTCTCGAAGTAAGCGCTCCCATTCCGATACGAGGCACCGTTTACTAGAGAATAACTTGTTTGCACGACGGCACCACTTATAGAGCTCGTAACGCTCAGCGATAAGGGCAGAAACGAATTTGTGCCGTCGTTAGGTAAGTATGTATTGATGTGAATTTTTACAACATAATTCTTTTTAGATTCGAATATATTTAACTGAACATATTCGCTAGTACCAATTCCTCCTCTGAGATCGTTGAAAACTAGTTGTCCGTAAATAACTTCCGAACTTCCTGAAGTTCCCGTCTCACCTTTTGCTCCCGTTGCACCTGCGGGACCCATTGGACCTGCGGGTCCTTGTGCGCCATTTGCTCCACTTGCACCGGCAGAGCCCGAAACTCCAGGAACACCAGCTGCACCAGTAGCACCTGGCAAACCTTGTTCACCCTTCTCGCCTTGCGGTCCAACTGGACCTATCGCTCCTTGAATTCCTTGTGGTCCAACAACTGTATTCACATTCGATGCTGAAACTGTTTTCCCATCTGAACCATTTCGCCCATCGTTTCCAGAAGGACCAGTTGGCCCTTGAATACTTTGTGGTGCTGGCCATTTTCCTTTTCTCTTTGGTCCATAGATCAACAAGCTACGTGTATCGATATAAAAATCTCCATCAATACCGATCGAACTTTTCGGCGCCCCTCTTCCATTTAAAATCGTATTAACAAGGGCCGATGTAGATCTCCCGGCAGCTTCTGCAGTGATTTGCATTGGTGAGAAGGTGGCGAGAATCAGAACGCCCGCTCCTAAGTTCCTGACTACGCGCATAAGGTCATTGCTCGCTCTCCCCCGCCGAGGCGGGCTTTTATTGAGGAGAAGTCTGAAAGTTCAGGATTACTCTGAGTAATCAGGCCTCCCCCTAGCCCCGCTCACAGAAAGGGCGAAGTTGACGCTCAGTAGTTCACAGAAAGAGCAGAGGGATTCACAAGCTGCCCTCAGGTTCTACCGCTACCTTTCTGAGCATCAGGGTGTTAATTACACCTAAGTCAGCAACACGGGGCTGACATGACGCAAGGGACAGGAGACATGAAAATGTCATCAAAGAAGAAGGTAGTTGCAATCGCAATTACAACAGTTGCTTTAACAGCTGGATCTTTCGGCGTTGCAACTGCAGCATCAAAGTCAACAAAGGTCACACGCACTTCAGTATCAACTGTTGCTGGCCAAGCAATCTCAGGAAAGCTCGGTCGTGGTCAAGAACTTGCAACACTTCTCTCAGGACTTGTTACTAAGGGAACAATCACGCAGGCACAGGCCGATGCAATCATTGCAGCTGTCACAGCGGCAGAGAGCGCACACGATGCACAACGCCCACCAATGGGTGGCAAGGGCGGTCCTCTTGATGAGCACCTCACAGTTATTGCATCAACGCTAGGTGTCGATACGACAACTGTTCTCACTCGCCTCAAGGCTGGTGATTCACTTGCAACAATCGCAGGTGCAAAGAAGGATACTTTGATCGCAGCGCTCGTTGCTGATGAGACAAAGCAGATTGATGCAGCAGTTACAGCTGGAAAGCTCACTGCAGCTCAAGCAACTTCAATGAAGGCAAATCTCGTTGCTCACGTTACTGAAATTGTGAATGCAACTCACCCAGTTGGCGCACCAAATGGTGGCCCAAAGGGTGGCGATGATCGCGGAGGTCGTGGCGAGAATGGTGGCCGTGGACACGGTGGACCTTTGGGTGGCGGAATGATGGGTGGAGCTGCTCCAACTATCCCAACACCAACAACCACAACTTCATCTTCGAAGGCTTAAGAACTAACTTCATTTAGTTCCTCCAATGGGTAGAAAACCCGCCAAGTGATCCATTCGCTTGGCGGGTTTTCGTTTGCCTCAAGCTCCTGCGTGATTTAATTGCGCATGCGCATTCATATCGGTAGCGACCATGCTGGGCTTGAGTTTAAGAATGAACTTATCCAGCACCTCGTCGCAGGTGGCCACGATGTGACAGACCACGGGCCATATGAATTTGATGCCCTCGATGATTATCCAGATTTCTGTATTCCAACCGCTGAAGCAGTCTCAAAGGATGCAGCCTCCCTAGGAATCGTTCTCGGTGGTTCTGGAAATGGCGAACAGATAGCTGCCAATAAAGTGAACGGCATTCGTGCAGCGCTTGTCTGGAGCATCGAGACGGCAAAGCTTGCACGAGAACATAACAATGCCAATGTAATTTCAGTTGGCCAGCGCCTGCATACAGCGCAAGAGGTAAAAGACTTTATCGATACCTTTATTGCAACGCCTTATCCAGGAGATGAGCGCCATGCGCGACGAATTGCAAAGATTGCTAGCTTTGAAGAGAAGTGTTGCTAGTTAATTCTTTAAATATCTAAAGTCGTTTACTTGATGGTCTTTTGTAATTCCTTGACCTTCAAAGCGAGTCAATGGGCGCCATTCTGGTCGTTCAACTTTTCCGCCGGTAAAGAGATCACTCGCTGCAAAGACATCTTCAATCCATTCGGCATATGGAACCCAATCAGTTGCGATATGGATGAAGCCGCCATCTTTTAACTTTGGTGCGATGAGGGCGAGAAAATCTGCATTTACAATGCGACGCTTGTTGTGGCGCTTCTTCGGCCAAGGATCTGGAAAGAAGAGGTGAATGCCATCGAGTGATTTGTCGGCGATCATGTCGTGCAGGATTAAATGCGCATCACCTTGAATGACGCGAAGGTTCTTGAGGCCATGTTCATGAATGAGTGCAAATAACTTTCCAACGCCGGGACGATGAACATCTACTGCGAGAAAACCTGTCTCAGGAAATGCTTTACCGATGAGAGCAGTGGCCTCCCCCATGCCAAAACCGATCTCCATAATGATCTGCTGAGAATCTGGAAATAATGAGGTGAGGTTGAGAATGTGAGCGCTCTGCTCGATTCCGTATGAATCCCAGTGCGTATCGAGCGCCAATTGCTGCGGGCCAGTGATACGCGTGCCACGAATTCGGTAGCTGCGAACTGTGGGCTCTTCCATACCTCAATCCTAACTTTCCTTATGACTAAATCTCGCCACCATGGTTTGATACACCTATACACCGCCGTATTCGTTGAAGGAGTTCACCGTGCCAGGAATCAATCTCACCCGTGCCGAAGCGCAAGAGCGTTCAAAGCTGGTCTATGTACATTCTTACGATGTAGACCTAGACCTCACAGTGGGTGCAGAGACTTTTATTTCAAAGACCTTGGTTAAGTTCGATGGCCTCCAGGTAGGTGCAGAGACTTTTATCGATGCCTGCGGTAAGTCTGTCATTAAGGCAGAACTCAACGGCAAGCCATTTGATCCAAAGTTTGATGGCGAGACAATTTATCTACCGCCTCTAGAGGCGAGCAATGAGCTCTACGTAGAACTCGAAGCCTTCTACTCCATCACCGGTCAAGGCCTTCACCGCTTCCAAGATCCTGCAGATGGAGAGGTTTACCTGTATTCGCAGCACCAGACAGCGGATGCTCGTCGCACCTATGTCTGCTTCGATCAACCAGATCTCAAGGCAACATTTGCATGCACCGCGATTGTTCCTGGCCACTGGGAAGTTATTTCAAATAACCCCGTCAAGGCAAAGACAGAGATTGGTGAATCCAAGAAGTGGGAGTTCACAACAACTCCTCGAATTTCAAGCTACCTCACAGCGCTTGTTGCTGGTCCGTACTTCAAGATTGAGAGCGAGTACAAGGGCGCAAAGGTTGTTCCAATGGGCCTCTACTGCCGCAAGTCACTTGCCCCACATCTTGATGCAGAAGAACTCTTCGACCTTACTCGTCGCGGCTTTGCTGCTTATGAGGAAGAGTTCGGCCTCGCATACCCATTCGAAAAGTACGACCAGATTGCAGTTGCAGAATTCAATGCAGGTGCAATGGAGAATGTTGGATGCGTTACTTTTGCAGAGAATTACTTTGTATTCCGCTCTAAGGTAACTGATAAGGATTACAACTGGCGCGCAAATGTGATCCTTCATGAGATGGCACATATGTGGTTCGGTGATCTCGTCACAATGACATGGTGGGATGACCTGTGGCTCAATGAGTCATTCGCTGAATGGGCCTCCTACTATGTAATGGCCAAGCACACTCGCTTCACAAATTCATGGACTGTCTTTAATGCCGAGCGTAAGAACTGGGCATACCGTAATGATCAGTTCTCGTCGACACACCCAATTTCAATGGATATGTCAGATCTAGAAACTGTTCGTGCCAACTTCGATGGAATTGCGTATGCAAAGGGAGCTTCTGTTCTTCAGCAGCTCGTCACCTATGTAGGAATCGATAACTTCGTTGCAGGCTTGAAGAAGTACTTTGAGAAGCATGCATGGGGCAACACGATCCTTCAGGATCTCATCGTCGAAATCGAAGCAACATCTGGTCGCGACCTTAAGCCTTGGATTTCAACTTGGCTGCAAACAGCTGGTGTAAACACTTTGCGTCCTGAGCTCGCCCTCGATGGAGATAAATATGCATCTGTTGCGGTTAAGCAGGAGGCGCCACTCGTTCCTGCCGGCTCTACTGAACTTCGACCACACCGCCTCTCAATCGGTCTCTATGACATCGATGGCGCAGCTTTGAATCTTCGCAAGCGCATTGAATTCGATGCTGAAGGTGCAGTGACTGAAGTTCCAGAATTGTCTGGCGAAAAAGCTGCAGACCTACTCTTCATCAATGATGCAGATCTTTCTTACGGAAAGATCCGCTTCGATGATCGAGGAATCAAGACTCTCGTAACTCACCTAGGATCAGTCAAAGATCCACTATCTCGCGCTGTTGCATGGTCTGCCGTCTGGGATATGACTCGTGACGGAGAGCTTGCGGCAAGTGACTATCTCCCTCTAGTTCTCAATGCACTTGCACCTGAGAGCGATGTTGCTGTTGCAACAGTTCAGCTCAATCAGCTTGTCACAGCAGTTGAGCTCTATGGCGCAGATAAGAACCGTGCTGCTCTCCGTACGCAATTCGCAGAAGGTCTCGAAAAGTTGATGGATGCTGCTGCTCCTGGAAGCGATCTCCAGCTTCAGTACGTTCGCTCATTCGCTGCTGCTTCACATACTCCGGCTCATCTCGAGCGCGTACGCGCAATCCTTGATGGAAAGATGAATGGCGTAACCGTAGATGCCAACCTACGTTGGTCTCTCATCAATGCACTCGTTGAGCGCGGTGCTGCGACACCTGCTGAAGTTGAAGCAGAGCTTGCCAACGATAAGAGCGCAGATGGCGAGAAGTTTGCAGCATTTGGTCGTGCAGCTGTGCCGACAGCAGAGGCTAAGGCTGCTGCCTGGAAACTCGCTGCCCGTACTGATGTCTCAAACCACATCATGCTTCAAACCCTCGGCGGATTTAATCGTCCAAGCCATCGCGATCTCACAGCACAGTATGCGGATATCTTCTTTGAGAGCATCGCTGAATATTGGGATACGCACAACTTCGATGTTGCACAGAAGTACGTTGTTGTTGCATTCCCAACCTTCCAGGTATCTCAAGAGACACTTGCGAAGGCAGAGAAGTGGCTTGCAGGTCCTGGCGTGACAGCGCCGAATGGCCTACGCCGTGCAGTTGCCGAACAACGTGATGGATTGGTTCGTTCGTTGAAGGCACAAGCAAAAGATGCATAAGTAGTTCAATAGCAAAGAGCCCCGGTCGTTGTGACCGGGGCTCTTTGCTTTAATTCGAAAGGCTAAGCAATCATCGTGATGAAGCTTCCGTCATCTTCATCATCGATGCGGTTGATAACGTCTCGCTTTGCTTTCTTCGGTGCAGATGCAAACCAAGAGATCAGCGCGATTACCGTGAAGATAGCTACTGGAGCGAAGACGAAGTAAGTGAATGTCTGAAGGGCGGTGAGGCCCTCGCCTGGCTGTGCATTTCCCTCTTGATTGATCATTGGTAGAAGGTGCGCGGCTTGAGATAACGACTTAATCATGGGGTTAAGTCTATCCTTACTCACTATGAGCGACCGTACACAGGCAATTCTCGATTGGTTTAGTGGCTCCCCACTTCGCGTAATCGTCATCTTCGTCATTGCACTCTTCAGCCACTTCATTGGAAACCGTGCAATCGACCGCACAGTGGCAAAGCTGGCAAGTGCCGACCTCAAGCCAGGCCCGGGCGTGGTCGCTCGTCAGGCAGAGCGAGCACGCACAATCGGTACCGTGCTTACATCAATCCTCACCGCCTTTATCTGGGTAATCGCCGTTGGAATGATTGCCGCTGAATTCGGCTTCGACCTCGGACCTGTCATCGCATCAGCTGGAATCTTGGGCGTTGCAATCGGACTTGGTTCACAGACACTTGTGAAAGATTTTCTCTCTGGAATCTTTATGCTCGCTGAAGATCAATACGGCGTTGGCGATACAGTCAAAGTTGGAGATATTGAAGGCACAGTCGAAAAGGTTGGCCTTCGCATCACCACTGTTCGCGACTCAAGTGCAACGCTCTGGTATTTACGTAACGGTGAGATTCTCGTCGTTGGCAATAAATCTAAGAAGTAGGACTAATCCTCAAACGAATTGAGAAGGTGCTCTGCAGCGCCCTCTAGGTAGCGCCATAACTTCTCTTGTGCGGCAGCTTCCATCTCCATGCCATCGACTGCTTGGCGCATACATGTCAGCCATGCCTCTTTAGCCGCTGGTCCAATATGAAAACCTGCATGTCGCATGCGTAACCGTGGGTGGCCGCGCTCTTCAGAGTATGTAGAAGGTCCGCCCCAATATTGTTCGAGGAACATCTTCAAACGTTGCGCTGCGCCTTCCATGTCGCGCTCTGGATACATCGGGCGCAAGATCTCATTGGTCGCAACGCGCGCGTAGAACTGCGAGACCAAATCAGAGAAGAAAGGTTCTCCCCCAAATAGTTCGTAGTAATTTGTTGTATCGCGCTCTGCCATCAGACTCTCAATTCGCTAGCGGACTTTCCTTTAGCTATTTGTAGCACCAGAAGCGCCGCCACGATACACATCGCAGCTGAGATATAGAACGCAATTGCATAATCACCGAAGTGAACGCGCAGGATCGCTGCGCCAAATGCAGCGACAGATGCACCAATCTGATGGCCGACAAAGACCCAGCCATAGACAATCGTTCCGCGATTTGGACCAAGAACTATGCGTGAAAGCACCAAAGTTGGCGGAACTGTTGCAACCCAATCGAGCCCATAGAAGATTACAAAGACCAGGGTTGATGGGTGAACTGATGAGAAGAGGATTGATGGAAGCAAGAAGAGAGATAGCCCTCTCAGCCCGTAGTAGAAGAAGAGAAGTTTGCGCGGATCAAACTTATCTGTCAGATAGCCCGATGCGAGAGTTCCAATCACGTCAAAGACTCCGACGAGTGCAAGTAGAGATGCTGCAACTGGTTCGGCCATTCCATGATCGTGAGCAGCTGGAATGAGGTGCGTTCCAATCAACCCGTTGGTAGAAAGACCGCAGACGAAGAAGGTGAAGAAGAGGATTTGGAAGTTGAAATCTGATTTTGCTTTGCTAATGGTGTCGATAGCAAGGCGAAATGCACTGAGCTCAGACTTTGGAGCAGGCTCCCAATCCATCGGTGCGCCATAAGGAGTTATTCCGATTGATTGAGGCGATTCTTTAAGGAAGAGGTAGACCAATGGGACGACCGCAAGTGCCGCAACCGCAATAGTGATTGAAACTGACTTCCAGCCATAGGTAACAGCAAAGTGAGAGAGCAGTGGCAAGAAGACGAGTTGTCCTGAAGCCCCTGCTGCAGTGAGAGCGCCGACGACGATACCTTTATTCTTAATAAACCATCGGTTAGCAATTGTTGCTGCAAAGACGAGCGCCATGGAACCTGTTCCGACACCCACGCAGACTCCCCAGAGTGCCCACAAGTGCCACGGCTGAGTGATGAGTGTGGTCGAGAGCGCGCTCAATGAGACAAAAGTCAGTGCGATCATGACGACTCGACGAACGGTGAATCGCTCCATAAGAGCGGCAGCAAATGGCGCAATCAATCCGTAGAGAAGTACGTTGATTGCAATTGCTAAAGAAATTTGCGAACGAGACCAGCCAAATGCATCTTCGAGCGGGATGATCAGAACAGAAGGCGCTGATCGAAAACCAGCTGTCGCCATCAAGGTTAAGAATGTGACGACAAGTGCAGTCCACGCCGGATGGAGCTTTTTACTCATTGGCAGAGCCTACTTATTAACGCTGGTATTTAGAGAGAAATTCCTTCTCAACATCGGTCAGCGGGCGTGATTTCTTCGTCTCCATTGAGACAGCAACCTGAACACTCTTTACCTTTGCGTGGATAACGCCCTCTGCGCCAACAACCTCATAGCCCAAGACAAATGAGCTGTTGCCGATCGATTCAACCCAGAGATTTACATCGTAGAAGAGTCCGCCATCGTAGATAGGTACGAGGTAATCGATCTCGTTGCGAGCAACGACCATCTCGAGAAGTGTTGGCTTCTCCCCCTCGGCACGGACCTCATAGAAAGACCATTGAAAACGCGCCTCTTGGATATAAGTCAGATACTTCGCATTGTTGACATGGCCAAATGCATCGATGTCATCCCAGCGAACGAACTGCTTATTAGTATAAATCATTAGCGTGTGAGCTTTCGGTAGGTCGCACGGTGTGGTCGCGCAGCATCTGCACCAAGGCGAGAAATCTTATTCTCCTCATATGATTCGAAGTTTCCTTCAAACCAGAACCACTTTGAATCACCTTCGTAAGCCAAGATGTGTGTTGCAACGCGGTCCAAGAACCAACGATCGTGAGAGATCACAACTGCACAACCAGGGAATTCAAGGAGCGCATTTTCAAGTGATCCCAAAGTTTCAACATCGAGATCGTTTGTTGGCTCATCGAGAAGTAAAAGGTTTCCGCCCTGCTTCAAGGTAAGTGCAAGGTTCAAACGGTTGCGCTCACCACCAGAGAGAACGCCTGCTGGCTTCTGCTGGTCCGGACCTTTAAATCCAAATGCTGCAACGTATGCACGTGAAGGCATTTCAACTTGTCCGACCTTTATATAGTCGAGGCCATCTGAAACAACTTCCCAGAGAGTCTTCTTTGGATCGATTCCACCACGTGACTGATCGACGTAAGAAATCTTTACAGTCTCACCAATTTTGACCTTTCCTGAATCTGCAGGTTCTAGTCCAAGAATTGTCTTAAAGAGCGTTGTCTTACCAGCACCGTTAGGTCCGATCACTCCAACGATTCCATTGCGTGGCAATGTGAATGAGAGATCGTCGATCAATACGCGATCACCAAAGCCCTTAACGAGGTTCTCTACTTCAACAACGATATTTCCAAGGCGTGGCCCAGGTGGAATCTGAATCTCTTCAAAGTCCAACTTACGCATCTTGTCAGCTTCTGCCGCCATCTCTTCATATCGTGCAAGACGAGCCTTTGACTTTGCTTGACGGCCCTTTGCGTTCTGACGAACCCAATCGAGCTCTTCCGATAAACGCTTTGCGCGCTTTGCATCCTTTTGGCCTTCAACCTTAAGACGAGCCGCCTTTGTCTCGAGATAAGTTGAGTAGTTACCTTCATATGGGTATGCGCGACCGCGGTCGAGTTCGAGAATCCACTCTGCAACATTGTCCAAGAAGTATCTATCGTGAGTAATCGCCACGACTGTGCCCGGGTACTTTGCCAAGTGCTGCTCGAGCCAGAGAACTGATTCGGCATCAAGGTGGTTGGTAGGCTCATCGAGAAGAAGTAAATCTGGCGCTTCAAGGAGCAACTTACAGAGTGCAACTCGGCGCTTCTCTCCACCAGAGAGAACCTTTACATCAGCATCTCCTGGCGGACAACGAAGTGCATCCATCGCCTGCTCGAGTTGTGAATCAAGCTCCCATGCATTGCGGTGATCGAGTTGCTCTTGGAGCTCACCCATCTCGGATAACAACTTGTCGTAATCAGCATCTGGGTTTGCCATCTCTTCAGAGATTTCATTGAAGCGGCGAACCATCTCCATCGTCTCTGCAACGCCTTCTTGAACGTTTTCGAGAACGGTCTTCTCTTCATTGAGCTTTGGCTCCTGCATCAAGATGCCGACTGTGTAGCCAGGTGAAAGGTAAGCCTCACCGTTGGATGGTTGCTGGAGCCCCGCCATGATCTGCAAGACCGTCGACTTACCAGCACCGTTAGGACCTACAACACCGATCTTCGCTCCTGGAAGGAACATCAGGGTTACGTCGTCGAGAATTACCTTCTCGCCATGCGCTTTACGCGCCTTCTTCATCGTATAAATGAACTCAGCCATAGTCCCAAACCTTACTGGGTACTATTAGCCAGTACCTCATCGCCTCTACGTGTGATGATTGTGAAATGCGCCTGTAGCTCAGTCGGATAGAGCACCTGCCTTCTAAGCAGGTTGTCGCTGGTTCGATTCCAGCCAGGCGCGCACAGTTCTTTAAATCGCTTGGTACACCCTTAGAAAAGGAAACTGGCCGGACCCATAGTGGGCCCGGCCAGTTTTATTCCTTGGAGGATTTACTTACTTGAGCTTTGCAAGCTGTGCCTGGAAAGCCTTAGCGAAAGCGTTAGTTGCAGAGTATGCACCGAAGCCTTCAGCAGGATTGTCCTTTGCGCAGTTGTTTGAGAGGTAGTTAAGTGTCTTAGCAATATCTGCTGAGTTTGACTTACCTGCTACTGCAAGTGCGTATGTTGTAGCTGTGAATGGGTAAGCATCTGAATCCTTTGAATCGTATGCAAATGTCACCTTTCCATCAGCTGCAACTGTTGCCTGAGCTGCTGCTGCCATTGCTGAATCAGATGATGGAACGATTGCATTTCCTGCAGCGTTGATCACCTTTGTGATTGCAAGGTTGTAAGGAGCCTTAGCGAAACCAACTTCAGCGTATGTGATTGAGTATGGTGTTGCCTTAACGCCGTTAGCTACATCGCCTGAACCAGTTGCGCCACGGAAGAACTGTGGGTTAGCTGTGATGTCACCTGGGAATGCTGTTGCGAATGCATCGTTAGCAGGCTTTGTCCAGATTGATGGGTAGAGCTTGTTGAAAGCGTTTGTGAGGTTGTTTGAAGTTCCTGATGTAGCTGAACGGTAGAACACTGTGATTGGCTTTGCAGGAAGAATGCGCTTCTGTGTAAGTGTCTGTGTGCGAAGTACAACTGGTGCACCCTTTGCATCCTTCTTTACAGAACCATCAGCGTTCTTTGCGTAGATGATTGTTGTGATTGGTCGGTTGTTATCAGCAACGATCTGCTCATCATCCCAACGTGTGATCTTGCCAGCGAAAATCTTTGCGATTGTCTCTGTTGAAAGTGTGAGTGGCTTATTTGATCCACCTGTGTTTGTAAGAATTGCTACAGGCCATACGAATGCTGGAGCCTGAATCTGCTTATCAACTGGTGCTGTGTCGAATGAATCTGAGAATGCGAAATCCATTGTGCCGTTGTGTACGCCAGTCTTACCTGAACCTGAACCTGTGCCGTTATAAGGGAAGTCATCACCAGTAGCTGCCTGGTACTTAGTCTTGCATGCTGCCATGAGGCCGTTGACAGAAGAAGCTCCGCCAGCCTTCCATGTTGCTGCTTGTGCAACTGGAGCGAAAGCAAGTGTGATCGCTGTAGCGAGTGCTGCGATCTTGATTGAACGTGACTTGTTCATTAAGAACCCTTCGATATATGGACATTGTGTCGAAGGTAAAATTAACTTGCCAAAGAAACTATGGGCGGATTAACGCGAAACGAACCCGTAACTGTAAGTGAACAGATGGTGAATCAGGTTTTAGCCGAAACGACCTGAAACGTAGTTCTCTGTGCGCTTATCTTGTGGTCGAGAGAAGATCTCACTTGTAGGAGCAACTTCAATCATCTGGCCAGGGCCACCTTCTGAGAGGAAGAATGCTGTGTAGTCAGATACACGCGCAGCCTGCTGCATATTGTGGGTAACAATGATGATTGTCATTGAAGATGAGAGCTCGTTGATCGTATCTTCAATGCGAAGAGTTGATCCTGGATCAAGTGCTGAACATGGCTCATCCATCAAGAGAACCTTTGGTTTTACAGCAAGTGAGCGAGCGATACAGAGACGCTGCTGCTGACCGCCTGAGAGACCACCTGCATGTGCACCGAGACGATCCTTCACTTCCTTCCAGAGACCTGCGCGAACGAGGCACTCTTCAAGGAGATCGTCCTTATTCTCAACCTTAAGCTGCGCGAGCTTGAGACCTGAGAGAACGTTCTCGCCAATAGTCATTGATGGGAATGGGTTTGGCTTCTGAAAAACCATACCGATTTGAAGACGAATCTTTGTGACGTCTGTTCCTGGCGCATATACATCTTTGCCATCAAGGAGAACTTCGCCAGCCATAGCTGCAGATGGAATGAATTCGTGCATGCGATTGAGTGTGCGGATAAATGTTGACTTACCGCAACCTGATGGGCCGATGAGCGCAGTGACTGTTCCGGCAGAGAAATCAAGTGAAACATTTGCTAGAGCATGATGCTTTCCGAACCATGCGTGCACACCTCGGGCTTCAAGGCCAGAGCCAAGTGCTTGAGTTCCAGGGGTGCGCTTTCCCAAGTTATGAGCTTGAGAGATGTTTGCAAGTGATGATGATGCAACCTGGGTAGTCATATCTGCTCCTTCATTCTTTTCTGCTGAATTCTCTGGGGTGTTGTTATCGGTAGTCATTACTTCATTCTCCGTCCGCCGAGGGTGCGTGCAATTGTAAAGAGCGATAGAACCAAAATAAGAAGGATCAAAATTCCGGTCCAAGCACGCTGAATGGATTCAGGAGTTCCGAGAGTGAGCCCTTTCCACACATAGAAAGGCATCGCGCTTGTGTAGTCCTTAAATGGATTGAGATTTAGTTTATCCGCGCCACCGATAGTGAAGATGAGAGGCGCGGTCTCTCCCGCAATGCGAGCAACACCAAGAATTGTTGCGGTGATAAGCCCATTGCGAGCTGCCGGCACAACGATTGTTGCAACGGTCTTCCACTGTGTAGCGCCCATTGCAAGACCTGCTTCGCGAAGATCAGCAGGCACTAGGAGCAGCACTTCTTGAGCAGTTCGAGTGACGGTAGGAATCATCAAAACGGTGAGTGCAAGGCCACCTGCAGTTGCAGAGGCCTTGAGCGGAGTAAGAAGAATGACTGAGGTAAAGATGAAGAGACCCGCGACAACTGATGGCACACCTGACATCGCCTGAACAACGAATTGAATGAGATTAGAACCCTTGCCGCGAATCTCTGTCAGATAAAGAGCAGTCATGATGCCCATTGGAACCGAGATCACCATTGCGATAAGAATCAGTGTGACTGTTCCTAGAAGGGCATGGAGCAGGCCGCCATTGCCGATTGGATCAAGAAATGATGCATTGAACATATCTGTTGTAAACAAGTTCCAGCGAAGTCCTGCAATGCCGTTCTTCAAAGTGATGAAGAGGATGCTGGCAACTGGCGCAAATGTGAGTGTTGCTCCGGTGTAAATTAGCGAAGTTGCGATTGAGTCACCGAGGGCCTTGCGTCCAAATTTACGAACACTCACAACTATCTGAAATAGCGTTGAGAAGATTAAGAAAGAGAGCGCATACCCGAGCTTGCCAGAGAGCCCTGTTGTCTTTACAGCAACCCCCGCTAGCGCAAGTGCAAGTAAGAGTGAGATTGCAGTTGTGATGCGCTCTTTGCCAGTTGCCTTCCATGGCTTGATTGGCTTTACAGTGTCGAATGCGAGATCAGTCATTCTTATTTACCTGATTTCAAAGTGTTGCGAACGATGAAGTTTGCGCCAAGGTTTACCATGAGTGTGAGCAAGAAGAGGATGAATCCAGCAGCTAATAGAGCTGTTGTCTCACCACCTGTCGACTCTCCCCATTTCTGAATAATCATGGAAGCAACATTTCCGCCAGAACCGTAGAGAATATGGATATTTACCTTAAATACAATGTTGAGAACTGAGTAGACCGCAACAGTTTCACCAAATGCACGACCAAGGCCAAGCATTGCGCCGCCGATAAGTCCGCTATTTCCAAATGGGAAAACGACAGTTTTGATAACGCCCCATTTTGTCGCTCCAAGTGCATATGCAGCTTGAATGCGATCAAGTGGGGTTTGTGCAAATACTTCGCGGGCAACAGATGTCACGATAGGGATAATCATGATTGCAAGAACTACGCCAGCAATAAAAGGCGAACGTTCAAAGAAGTATTGTGGCGCGTCAAAGACTGGAATCCAGTTGAGATATTTAAAAAGCAACTTGCCCCAGTAAGTTGCAAGAGGCATCAAGACAAAGAATCCCCAGAGGCCATATAGAACTGATGGAAATGCTGCCATGAGATCAACTACTGATACTAAGAAAGTTTTGATTCGAGCAGGTGCATAGAAGGTTAGGAAGAGAGCGAGCGCAACTGAAAGCGGCACTCCAATAACGAGAGCAATAATGGAAATGAGAACTGTTCCGAGCAACATGGCACCAACGCCAAGGTTGTAGGTAGTTCCGGCATCTGTCTGTACAACTTCCCAATTCGAGCGGGTGAGGAATCCAAAACCTTGCATGTGAATTGTTTGAATTCCACGTATAGAAAGAAAGAGACCGATTAAAGTCAGGATTAATAGCGCGGTCATGCCAAAACCCGTTACAACTCCGCGGAAGATCTTGTCGGAGGTACGGGGGTTGGTCGTTAATTCTCGAGGCGCAGGAATTTGGCCCGCATCCAGGGTTGTCGACATGGGTCGAATACTTCACCTAACCCCGAAAAAACACACGGATACTTGGTGAACGGAAGGTGAACGAGAGTTGAAACCTCCGTTGAGCCACTACGCTCGCCCCATGGCTGCAGAACTCCCTCATCTCATCTGGATTGACTGTGAAATGACAGGTCTCTCCCTCGAAAGCGATGCCCTGGTCGAGATTGCCGTCCTCGTCACCGATTCAGAGCTCAACATCATCGGCGAAGGCATTGACCTCGTAATCCACGCAACCGACGGACAGCTCGAGGCGATGAATGACTTCGTCCGCAATATGCACACCTCATCGGGGTTAATCAATGAGATCCCTCAAGGCATCACAATCGCTCAAGCAGAGGCGAAGATCATGGCCTACCTCAACTCCGTTGGAGTCATCGCTGGCAAATCCCCTCTCGCTGGAAACTCAGTCTCTGTCGATCGCAACTTCATTGCGCGCGATATGAAGACCCTTGCAGATTTCTTGCACTACCGAACAATCGATGTCTCAACAATTAAAGAGTTGTCACGTCGTTGGTATCCGAAGGCCTACTTTGCAGCCCCTGCCAAGACTGGCAACCATCGCGCCCTTGGCGATATTCGTGACTCTATTGAAGAGTTGAAGTACTACCGCAGCGCAGTTTTCAGCAATAAGCCTGCCTCTAAGCCTGTAGCGCGTAACCGGTTTCTTAATTTCGGGCCTTGGCGGGTAAAGTAGCGCCCTGCACAGCACATGGTGGGCGTAGCTCAGCTGGTAGAGCACTCGGTTGTGGTCCGAGATGTCGCGGGTTCGAGCCCCGTCGTTCACCCCAAGTTTTCCCCTTACATATTTATTGGTGAGGTTTAGAGAAAGAAGCGCAGAATGATCTTCGACGTTGTTGTTGAAATTCCAGCAGGCTCACGCAATAAGTACGAGATCAATCATGAGACTCATGAAGTCCGCCTCGATCGGATGCTCTTCACAGCCACTCGCTTTCCCCACGACTACGGTTTTGTAAAGAACACACTCTCTAACGATGGCGATCCACTCGATGCCCTCGTGATGCTCGATGAGCCGACTTTCCCAGGGTGTGTTGTTTCAGCTCGCGCTGTAGCGATGCTCCGTATGACCGATGAGAAGGGCGGCGACGACAAGCTTCTCTGCGTTGCAGCTGGCGATATTCGCAAGGCGGCAATCAAGGACATCGGCGATCTACCTGTTTATGAACTCGATGAAATTAAGCACTTCTTCGAGGTCTACAAGACTCTTGAGCCAGGAAAAGAAGTTATCGGTGGCGATTGGGTTGGCCACGATGATGCGGAGAAGGAAATTCAAGCTTCTTACGATCGCTATCAGGCAACTAAGTAATCCAAATAAATATTTAACAAGTAATAAGTTACGGAGAAACTTATGCACGCTATCAATGCCGGAGATACAGCTTGGGTATTAATGAGCGGAGCGCTAGTTCTCTTCATGACTCCAGCGCTCGCCTTGTTCTATGGCGGAATGGTCCGCGCAAAATCTGCTCTTAATATGATGATGATGTCATTTGCCGCAATGGGCGTTACATCAATCATCTGGGTTCTCTACGGTTATTCATTCGCCTTCGGAACTTCAAAGGGCGGAATCATTGGTGGCTTTGAATACCTCGGCCTCAAAGGAACTCTAGATCAAGTAGTTGGCGCTGAAGGTCATGAGATTCCAACACTTGCCTTTGTTATGTTCCAGATGACTTTTGCAATCATCACCGTTGCGCTTCTTTCGGGCGCTATCGCAGACCGTGCAAAGTTTGGTTCATGGGTCGTCTTTGTCGCTATCTGGATCACCTTGGTTTATCTTCCAATCTGCCACTGGGTATTCGCCTCTCAAAATGGAGAAGGCGGCTGGATTGTCGATCGACTTCATGCACTCGATTTCGCTGGTGGTTTAGTTGTAGAGATTAACTCTGGAGCTGCGGCTCTTGCTCTTGCCCTCGTTCTAGGAAAGCGCGATGGCTTTAAGAAAGATCCAATGCGCCCACATAACATGCCACTTGTTCTCCTTGGCGCCGGTGCTCTCTGGTTCGGTTGGTTCGGATTCAATGCAGGCTCTGCACTCTCTGCAGGACACCTCGCAGCAACTGCAATGATCAATACACAGATTGCAACTGCTGCTGCATCGATGACATGGATGGCATTTGAGAAGTACCGCGACGGAAAGGCAACCACTCTTGGTGTTGCCTCAGGTGCAGTTGCCGGAGCTGTGGCAATTACTCCAGCATGTGGCTACCTCAATCCACTCGGTGCGCTGATTCTTGGACTTGTTGCAGGTGTCGCATCTGCATGGGCAGTCACACGCAAGTACAAGTATGGCTATGACGATTCACTCGATGTTGTCGGCGTTCACGGCGTAGGAGGAATCCTCGGAATGCTCGCTATCGGATTTCTGGCAACTATCTCAGCAAATGCCGCTGGCGCAGACGGTCTCTTCTTTAGCGGTGGCGCTACTCAGTTCGGACACCAATTCATTGCAGTAGTAGTTGTTGCGGCATTCTCATTCTGCGCGACTTGGTTGATTGCAACGATTATCCAGAAAACCATTGGCTTCCGCGCATTCCGCGATGATGAACTCAACGGCCTCGACACAACATTCCACGCAGAATCTGCATACGACATCACAGGAAATTCCAATCGCTACTAAGCGAGATTGAAGGAAAATATGAAGCTCATAACCGCAATCGTGAAACCTGCAAAGGTCGATGACATCAAGGTAGCCCTACAGGCAGCTGGCGTTGCTGGCATGACTGTCTCAGAGACGCGTGGCTTTGGCCGCCAGAAGGGCCACACAGAGATCTATCGTGGCGCTGAATACACAGTCGACTTCATTCCAAAGGTGCGTATTGAAGTATTGGTAGATGATGCTGATTCACAATCAATCATCGACACAATCGTTACTGCAGCAAATACCGGATCAATCGGTGATGGAAAGCTTTGGGTGACAAACGTTGAGCAAGTAATCCGCATTCGCACAGGCGAGCGCGGCGGAGATGCGCTTTAACTCTTAGGGAGTAATTGCCCAGGGCATTTGGCAAGAATTGTTTTCATCGCAGATTTCTCTGCAGTTGTTACCCAGATTGCGTACTTCGCTTTAACAGCAATCTGACGAGCAACATAGGCGCATCGGTAGCTCTTTAGCGGTGGGAGCCATGTTGCCGCATCTCCATCGCCCTTCTGAGAATTAAGGCGACCTTGTACAGCTAACAAATTGAGTGGATCGTTGTAGAAGGAAACTTTCGTTGTGCTCCCCCATTTGAATGCGCCCTTCTGCCAGGCATCCGATACAGCCACGACGTGGTCAATCTGAATCAAACTGCTTGTGCCAACTCCGCGAAGGAAATCCATCTTTGTGCCGGAATAGGGATCAATAAGAGTTCCTGTTAGCACCGTGCAGTTATCGTTTGAATATTTAAAGGTAATAGATTTCAAATCGCGCTTGAGAATGTCATTGCGAGTATCGCAACTATTTCCATCTGGGTCTGCCCAATCTCCCCACGAGCTGCGGTCGTAACCCGTCTTTGGTGCACGTCCTTTCACCAATAAAGTCTCAAGTACAACTGAAGCCTTCTGTTCTGCAGCGCTTGCCGGGGCTAGGGGTGCCGCCATTGCACCGGCAATAAGCAAGGTTGTAATGCGGATTTCCCACTTTGAGATAGCTCGTGACATGGCTTAATCATGGCCTCTCAACGATCATTCTCAACTCCCTAACTGGCGGATGGAATGGTCAAAGTTGCCTTCAGGAACTGGTATGTTCTGCTCTGCATTTAAGCGTTCCCGCGCTTAAATGGGTTGTTAGCTCAGTTGGTAGAGCAGGTGACTCTTAATCACCGGGTCGGGGGTTCGAGTCCCTCACAACCCACTTATGAGCGTAAGTGGCTCTGAAGAAATCCTCACTTCCAGTCGATGACTGGGTGAGTTTCAATCAGTAGGTTGCGATTTCTGGAGTTTTAGCCGCGCAAGCCACTTCTCGGAATCACATTAATCCAATAGGTGCCGGATATCGCAGAAGCATTGGTCGCAGATTCGGTAGGAACTATCACGGCAGTTAGCCTGCTAGGTCCTTTCACTGAAGGCTTCCACGAGCAGTTTGCAGTCAGTGAAACTGTGCTCATACCAACACAACCACCAATTGATTTTCCATTACTTTTAAAAGTTACTCTGCCAGCAATACTAGAGACAGCGGTAAGGGTCAACGGCTGTCTCAGCACAGCTTTATCTGGATTTCCAGAAACACTTAGCGAAACCGTGGTTGAAGAGTTAAAGTTCAAAGCGCCAGCTTTGAGATCTGCAACATCAGCTGCTGAAAGCGCTCTGGTGTAGATGGCAACATCATCGAGAACGCCAGTGAATGCAATGTCATTAACTGTCTTGCCTAGAAAGAAACTAGTTCCAGTCGTCGCACGAGTGTTGCCGGTCCCGCTGTTGAGATAAACACCATCATAATAAAACTTCAGCGTTGTGCCGTCATAGGTAACAGCAACGTGATGCCAAGAATTTACAAAATTGGCCACCGTGCTAGATGAATAATCGCAGCCGTACCAATAGACATAGAGACTTGTAGCGCCACCGAGTCGCAAGTTATTTCCAAGGCATCCCCCAGTGGATCCATAACCAAGAATGCCTCCTAGGTTTCCTGCTGTAGTTTTAAACCAGGCAGCCATTGTGTACGGGTTATTTCCGTTAAGAGATGTTGGATATGAAGTTGCCTCAAGGTAAGAGCCTCCATTCAGAGAAAGCCCCTTGCTGGAATTGTTTCCACCTGTAGCCGTGTAAGCAGGCGAACCGACGTTAGTGAGGTTGAGTGAACCGTAGATCGGGGTTCCAAGCGTTGAACCGTTTTCAAAATTCCAATACGCAACAAGACCAGTGGTTACATCAGCGGCAGTTGCGGGAGAAGCAAAGAATGGTGGCAGAGCCAAAGTGACAATCAATGATGCGAGCAACGGCAGGCGACCCCAAGAGCGCTTCAACGTTGGTACATACATTCGGTGAGTCTAGCAAGGCAGCCTTCTGCCTCCTCTTGAGCACTACTCGATGATTAGAATGCTGAGCTCCACTTCTACTAGAACCCTGGTTTAGATTTAGTTCGTCTTGCTCGCCGGTTCTCTGCCAATTAAAATCCACCAATGAAACGCCTGACTGCAATTGCCTCACTCAGCGGGCTTCTCCTCTCACTTTTTTCTGCGCCTGCGTCACAAGCAGCAACTGCGGGCACCGGTTCGTGCGCGATCACCGTTACGTCCTCGACAGGTGTTGTTGTGGTCAAATCTGGATCGACTTGTTACATCGCATTCACATCAACAGGTTCGAATGCATTTACCGTTCCAGCAGCAGTTACATCACTTGACCTTCTCATTATTGGTGGCGGTGGAGCTGGTGGAAACTATGCATTTGCGGGTGGCGGTGGAGCTGGTGAAGTCGCAGTAGCAACTGGTTATTCAGTAACACCTTCATCTTCCATTTCAGTATCAGTGGGAGCAGGCGGTACCGGAGATGGAAGTTCAACAAGTGCAATTTCTACATCTGGATCAAACTCATGGGTTGGAAGTGCAACTGGTGTTGTTGCAAATGGAGGCGGTGCTGGAGCCTCTTTCAGTTCAAGTAGTAATAGCAGCGGTGGTAGCGGCGGCGGTGGTAGCGAAGGTACGAGAAGCGGCGCCGTTGGTGCATCTGTGAAGTCAAGCTACGGAACGGCAACTCGCTATGGAAATGCTGGTGGATCTTTTACAGGGCCAACGACAGGAACTCAAGCAGGTAGCGGTGGCGGTGGTGCCGGTGCTGCCGGCGCAAGTGTTGCAGCTTCAACATTAGGTGTTCCATCTGCAGGTGGTAGTGGAACTAATGCAGTCTCTTCTTGGTTGTCAGCAATCAGTTCAGGTATGACAGCTATTACTGGTTGGGTAACTGCAACGTCAGGTGGGTATATCGCCGGTGGTGGTGGCGGTGGTGGAAATGACGGTGCCACTCCAAATGGTGGCGGTGGTGCAGGTGGCGGTGGCGGTGGTGGCCCAAGAAATGTTGGGGCTGGAGCCGCAGGTATCGCAAATACAGGAAGCGGTGGAGGCGGTGCAAATTACGTCGGACCAGCGGTAGCTGGTGGCAATGGTGGTTCCGGACTCATTGTTATTAAATTTGGTGCTCCACCAAGTTCTTCTTCCATCAGCATCTCTGCATCCTTCAGCAATACTTATCGCACCTCATCATCTATTACTGCAACGCTCGGCGTCGCTGGCACAGATGGAAAAGTTACTTACTATCAAAATGGAAAGAAGATTCCTGGCTGTATCAATATTCTCAGCGTGAGCCTCTCAGCTACCTGCAACTGGCGTCCAACCACGCGTGGATCGGTCACTCTGTATGCCACTTTGGTGCCATCTTCGGCTGGAATCTCCTCATCAACTTCAGCTTTTGTTCAAGCTGTCGTAGGCACTAGAACCGTAAAGCGCTAAAGGTTCAAAGTTTTACCCCGATAATTGGCAGATGAGAATCCGGGTCTATCTCGCAATTGTTGCGATCTTGGCCTCGTCTATTTATTTATCCCCTCAAGCAGAAGCAACTACATGGACTTTGATTTACCAGACGACAAGTACCCAGCGCGACGCAAACCAATATGCAATCTACACCGCAGGCTATGAGCGAAATGGTGCGGCTCAAACCGCCGCTGCAGGCCAGAACTTCAGCCAAGTGCGATGGCGTATGGAGATGACCATAAGCGGCACGCTCTACTACGTTGATGCGTATTTCGATAAGTGGAGTGGTGCAACTCTTGCAGACCTTCAGTTTCCTGATTACGCAAACATATTGAATTTACAGAAGAACGTTACAAATCTTGTTGTTACTTCAAATTACTCCCCCGTGAAGACTGGAAGTTATGCGCTGGGACGTGTTGAGATTTGGCCCTACAACTACTCCCAATCGACGACCGGTATTTCGCCAGCTGGTAGCGCATCCATCTTCGACTTTGACGATTCTGCAGCTATAGGAACGAACGGCCACGGTACCTTCCAATTGCACAACCTCACCGACACTCAAACTGTCCTAGCGTGGAACAGATCGCGATACGGCGATACAGCCGAGTTAGGCTTCGGTCCTTGCAAGATTGGCGCAACACCATGCACGAATACTGACTGGACTCTTGAAACAGGGTTATCTCCATCGGCCTTTAAATTTCAGGTCTTTATCGGAACCGCTGCACCCAGCGCATCATCTTTAAGTATCGCACCCGGTGGAAGTAGCATCTATCGAACGTCATCAACGATCACTGCGACTCTCGGCGTTGCAGGTAGCGATGGAAAGGTAACGTTCTATCAGAACGGCAAGCGCATATCCGGGTGTATCAATATCTCTAGCTCTAACCTTGCGGCAACATGCAACTGGAAGCCATCCACTCGTGGACGAGTAAATCTCTATGCCACTCTCGCCCCAACTTCAGCCGGATACCTGGCGTCGACATCACCTATCGTTCTAGCAAACGTAGGGACCCGAATAGTCAAACGTTAATCTCTCAAGACTCTTGCAGGACGAATTACCATCAAGAATTTCTGAGGTTAAGCGTCGCTTAAGGAACTACTGAGTGAGCACCATCGTCGATTGTCCCGGAACAACTACCTTGCCCGCATTGAGCACCTGAAGAACCTTCGTACCAATCTGAGATCCCTTGGCAAGAATGTTCCACTTCTTGGCATTGGGTAGCGTCACAGAGGCGGCTGCAGGATCTGCATTGTGAATAACAACAATCGTTGATGCCTTATCCCCTAGAGCTTTTCCATTGAGCGAATAAGCAATTACTGAATCGCTACCTTTGAGAAACTTAAGGTTCGTCTTTACCGCAGCAGTTGTAGTCATTCTAAAAGCTGGATGTGCAGCACGAAGCGCAATCAGTCCTTTGAAGTAATTGACCGTGGCACTGTATTTCAACTTTGTACTCCACTTCAGTGAGTTAGTTGAATCATCGGACTTATAACTATTGTCATCGCCATTCTTTGAGCGTAAGAACTCTTGTCCTGCCTGCATAAATGGAACACCTTGCGATAAGAATGCGACAGATGTTGAAAATTGACTGAGCTGTGCGATTCCAGTTGGAGAGATTCCCTTCACACTTGCCGTTAATTTGTCAGCCAAAGTTAGGTTGTCATGTGCCTCTATATAATTTACTGATTGCATAGGTGAACTGGTGACCCACTTATTCAGGAATGCCGGACTATAGAGAGTATTACCAGCGATTCCAGGATAGATATCTCCGACAGAAGTTACTTTGCCTGTGGCCCATCCTGTATCGGCTGGCTTAAAGACAGAGCCCTTAAGTCCATCGCGAAGTTGATCATTGAAGTGAGCAACATTGGTGAGCTGTGAAATGTTGCTCTGGCTTGCACGAAGCTCTTGCGGCAAAGTGCCCATCTCCCAACCTTCACCAATGATGATGATTGTTGGATCGATACCTTTGAGCACTTTTGAAACATCATTGATTGTCTTGATATCCATAAGACCCATCAAGTCAAAGCGGAAACCGTCAAAGTTATATTCATTTGCCCAGTACTTCACTGAATCGACAATGAACTTTCGAACCATAGGGCGCTCGGTTGCAACATCGTTGCCACATCCGCTTCCATTTGTAAGAGTTCCATTCTCATCAGTTCTGAAGAAATATCCCGGAATAATGAGGTTCTCGCTAAAGGTATTTGCGTTATAGACATGGTTGTAAACAACATCCATATTTACTCGCAGACCTATCTTATGCATTGCAAGAATTGCGCTCTTTAGTTCGGTAATTCGCGCAGTTGGTTTAGTTGGGTCAGAACTATATGAACCTTCTGGTACGTTGTAATTCTGTGGGTCATACCCCCAGTTAAATGTTGGTGCTGCTTCATCCACCGATGCGTAGTCATAGACTGGCAATAGTTCGACGTGAGTGACACCGAGATCTTTAATTGCTGAGATTCCTGTTGTTACCCCACCGCTCTTTGTATTGGTCTCTGTAAAAGCTAGGAATTTGCCCTTATTGCTTGTAGAGATTCCACTTGAGGAATCCATAGAAAGGTCACGAACATGGAGTTCGTAGATAACAGCATCGGTTGGCTTTCCGCTGAATTTCGGCTTCTCTTTACTCCAGCCTGAAGGGTTGGTCTTTGAAAGATCAACAACAACACCACGGGCACCATTAATCGTTGTCGCACGAACATAAGGATCAACAGCCTCGTTATTTGCACCATCTAAGGTCACTCGATAGTTGTAGATCAAACCGTTCTTATCGCCAGTGAGAGTCTTAACCCAAGTTCCATTGATATCTGGCGTCATTGCAAATTCAACTCCAGATGAAAGTGTTGAATCAGCTTTCTCGTAGGTCACCAATGTGACGGCAATTGCTGTTGGTGCCCAGACTCGAAACTGAGTTGAAGTTGAAGAGTAAGTGTTTCCAAGATCGCTGCCGGTGTATGTGTACTTCGCGGCGAAATCTGGAGAGTCGTAGAGTTTAGAAAGTTTATTTCCAGCAGCTACAGGAGCTGGCGTCGTCGGAAGGGCATAGTAAATAGTTGGATCATTTTGACGAAGCCAGATTTCAGTTACTCCATCTGCACCGAATTTGGTGATGAATCGATCATCAGGAACGTCTTTCGAGAGCCACTCCCCCTTGCGGACGATTATTCCCAAATTATCAAACTTATCCATTCCGGTGATTTCGACAGTTGCAATTTTGCCGTAGGTGTCATCTCCGGTGAATTGAACGCCTGACTTATTCACATCGACATCAGCGCCGGTCAACATGTTCTTCCAGATCCAGAGGTTCCATGTCGCATAATCTGGTTCTGTGCGTTGATAATGAACTGTCAGCTTTATCGTCTCAGGGTTAGCCGCGCTGGAAAGGGCTGGGAATCCCGTTGCAAAGATTGCGATAAGCGAGGCAACGACAACTGATCTACGGAGTGAAATTCTCATTCCTAAATATTAAGGTGGAAGCCCTTCAAAGAGAAGCCTGGGTTATTAATTTAAGCGTAAGGATTCTCACCCTCTTCACGCTTTACGCCATAACTTGTGTAATGCTCAATAGTCGTCCAGCCGAGTTTGTCATAGAGAACCTTGCCGGCATCTGTGGCCACAAGAGCAAAGTCCTTTCCACCAAGTTCAGTGTGCAGCTTCATTACATATTTCAATAGTTCTGCGCCATACCCCTGCTTCTGATGTGCTTGTGGTGTTGCCATGCTCCAGATTCCGACGTAATCACCTTGATGGATGGCTGTCACGATTGAGACTATCTCGCCATCTTTCTTGAGCGCATAGGTGTAATCATCTGGATGGACCACAAATATCTTCAGGAAGGCATCACGCATCTCATCCGGCGCATTTCCATAGACAATCACGAAGAGATCCCAGAGAATTCGGCGACTCTCTTCATTAGGTGGAAATCGCTCGACGGAAAGTCCTTCACGCAGAGAGAAGTTATCAAGTGAAAGATCTGGCTTCCACATCATCAACGGAGAAGTACTTCGAGGCACCCACCCTTTACTCAAGAGATGGGCTGCGACACCAAGGCCCGCTCCAAAGAGTTTGATTGTTCCTGAAACATTTGCCAATTCAAATTGCGAAATGATTTCATCCGCTGCTTCATTGCGATTCTTGAATACCAAACCGCCATTGAATATTTCAAAAGGAACACCTGATACGCCTGCCGACCATCCATCACCTTCAAGGATTTTCGCCTCTGGAAATTCTGAAGCGAAAATGTCGGCATTCGCGGAGAGCCTCTTTACGAGCTCAAGGCGTTCTTCCTGGGTGGTCTTATACATTCAGGAAGCCTAATCGAGAGTCCTTTTTCAATCAATCAACGAAGGCCGATTCTCTTTCCTATCCCAATGCTCTTGATATCCACCAACTGAGATAACGTGCCATCGGTTGGAGTAAGTGAGACCTTTAGCTGGACGGATAGATGATTAGAAGGTTTCCATGCACACGTTTGAGTTGAAGTTATACTGAGATTCTTACAGCCGGGAATGATCTTTCCTGAAATATAGAAGGAAACCTTGCCTGCAACATTCGTAGTTGCCGTTATCGTTGCAAGCGTTCGATATGCAGCTGTGAGTGAATTACCTGGCAAAGAGGCTGAGACCGAAGCAATAGATACTGTGACAACCTGCCCCGTGCTCAGCAATGGAACAACTACAGTCTTTGAAGCTGAGGCAATCGCAACGCCTCGATATGAATCTCCAGTGACGCCAGTGTGAGATGAGAAAGAATTTCCTTCATCTTCAGAAATTTCCATATAGTCAGCACTTATGCCTGCAACAATCATTTTGCCATCGCCTGAGATATCAAGGCCGGTAAATGCCTTTGTTCCACCTGCGGAGAGGATGTTCCAAGATGTATTTCCGTCTGTAGATTTATAAATATTGCCACTTGTCGGCGCAATAATCATAGATTTTCCATCATCCGAGATTGCTGTGTATTTCCATTGCTTAACACCAGGAAGCGTTACATCCGAGAAAGATGCTCCTCCATCGTTTGATTCTCTGGGGGCATTAAGTGAACCTGTTCCGACGAGAATTTTCGAACAATCTGAATTGCAGGCAACGGAGTCATACATATTTGATGCACCAACTGTTGAAAAGCTTGCTCCTGAGTTGGAGGAGACATAGACACTCATTGAAGTACCTACTGCAACAATCTTGGTGCCATCGTCAGAAATTGCAACACCATTCCATGTTTTCAAATCAGTTCCGGCGAGAGCGCTCCAAGTTGAACCACTATTTGTTGATAGCCAAAGTGCTCCCGAATAAGCCGCGGCAACGATTTTGCTTCCATCTGAGGACATTGCGACACCACTGTAGTTTTTAGTTCCAGTGATGTTTGCCATGCCCCAATTTGAACCAGAGTCGGTTGACGTATAAATATGACCTCCATATTCAACTACGGCAATAACTGATCCGTCGGAAGAAACCGCTACAGGCCTTGCGCTACCTGAGCCTATATTTAGTGAAGGACCCACATAAAGACGAGACCAAGTTGCTCCCCAATCAATAGATCGATAGACATGGTCGTCATAAGCTCCCGCATAGAGCGTTGTGCCATCTGAAGATCCTGAAAACGACCAGTAGTTGAGGTTTGATGATGTAGATGATTGACTCCAGGTAGCTCCAGAGTTGGTTGACTTATAGATGTAACCATTACCAGCAATAGCCATCTTTGTGCCATCGGAACTGATCGCTGCATATTTTGCAGTCAAAGTAGTTGCGTACGAATTCCACGTCGATCCACCATCCAGTGAAACCCAAGCAGTTGAGCCTGTTGTAGCGAGAATTACCTGCCCATTGGCCGACATTTCGAGCGCTCCCCAAGTGCGAGTTCCTGGTGCAGTGATAGAACTCCAAGTCGTGCCGGTATCTGTTGAAAGGTAAAGATAGTCAGAGTTCACTGCACCGAGAAGTGTCCCGCCAGTTGAGGAGGATGCAAACATTCGCCAGTTCTTAGCTGTTGTAGCACCTTTATCAGACCACGTTGCGCCGAAGTCTGATGAGGTAAAAACATTCGCAGAAGTATTAAGTGCGCCGACGAGGTAGCGACCATCATCACTACTTGCAATTCCTCCCCAGTTACCTGAAGGAGATGATGCAGAGGAGCTCCAGGTAGCGCCAGAGTTACTTGAATAAAAGGCATGTTGAGAATTTGCAATACCAACAGCATGAATTCCATCAGATGCCATTGTCATTTGATTCCAGAAAATTGAAGTACCGGCAGAAGTATTTTCACTCCATGAAGCACCATTGTTTGAGGAATAGTAAGAGTTGCCAACATAGACACCTGCAACGACTTTTGCGCCATCTGTGCTTGTAGCCAAAGCACCCCATGTCTTGTTGGGATCAAAGGTTTTCTTAATTGAGATCTTTTGTGACGCCATTGAGGCGGTTGCAGATGAAAGAAAGGTAAAACCCACCACTAATGCGAGGAGAATCGCAGGGTACCTCTTGTCCAATTTCATCCAGCGCACCATTCTTAGTTACCTAGGTAGGCTCGCTCCATCGCTTTAAGATCAATCTTCTTCATCTCAAGCATTGCTTGTGTTGCACGCTGAGCACCTTCTGGATCTGAGCCGCCGAGGTACTTACCCATCTCTGATGAGACAACCTGCCATGAGACTCCAAATTTATCTTTCAGCCAACCGCACTGACTTTCTTGGCCGCCATCTTTTGCAAGAATCTCCCAATACTTATCAATCTCTGATTGATCTACACATGGAATCTGGAATGAGATTGCTTCACTATGAGGGAACTGTGGGCCACCATTGAGCGCAATGAAGTTCTGCCCAAATATCTTGAAGTTTACGAGAACCTCTGAGCCTTGCTCATTTCCTGGGGTCTCAGTCGGTGCAACCCAATTGCCTTCAACAGAGCTGTTGGGAAAGATGCTTGCGTAGAAATTTGCCGCTTCGCGAGCCTGACCGTTGAACCAGAGACATGTAGTGAGTTCCATGCCGCGAGCGTACCTTCCTGCACCGCAAAAAGACCATCCTCGCCTACCCTTACAGCATGAAAGCTATTCAAATATCCGAGTTCGGTGGCCCTGAAGTAATGAAGCTTGTTGAGCTTCCTGATCCAACGCCAGGTCCAGGTGAAGTCCTGCTTGATGTCACCGCTATCGGAATCAACTATGCCGATACTCATCAAACCGAAAATAGCTACCTCTCACAACAGACTCTGCCTCTCATTCCGGGTCTTGAAGTAGTTGGCACATATGAAGGTCAGCGTTACCTTGCTAGCGCATCATCAGGTGGATATGCCGAAAAGGCATCAGCCCTTAAGGCGCTACTTTCACCAATTCCTGATGCAGTCAGCGATGAACAAGCAGTCTGCATGTTGGTTCAAGGAACAACTGCCTGGCATATCTTGAAAACTATGGGACATCTCTCCCCCGGCGAGACTGTTGTTGTTCACGCGGCCGCTGGTGGCGTCGGAACGCTCGCCATCCAGTTGGCGAAGATGTGGGGCGCAAAGGTTATTGCAGTGACTTCATCTGGTGAAAAAGCAGAGCTTGCAAAATCTCTCGGCGCTGATGAAGTTGTTGATGCAAATGCTGCAAATCTCGGCAAGGCACTTCGCGCAGCAAATGGCGGCAAAGGTGTCGATATCGTTCTTGAAATGGTCGGTGGAAATACATTTGACGAGAGCATGAAAGCGCTTGGAGATTTTGGAAGAATGATCACTTACGGAATGGCATCACGTACCGCGCCAACGCCTATTCATCCTGGCTCACTCATGCACGGCTCAAAGACTGTCTCAGGATTCTGGCTCGCTAATTGCTTTGCATCTAAGGAGTTGCTGGGAGATGTCATTGCCGAGTTATTCCAACTTGTTGCCGATGGAAAGCTCAAGCCTGTAATTGGCGGAACTTACCCACTAAACGAAGCTGCCGGCGCCCATCGCGCAATGCTTGCGCGAGAGACAACCGGCAAAATCGTTCTTAAGCCCTAACGTTTTGTTGTTCTATTGGAGATAAAGAGCAACGCTTGAGCACTTTTAGAGGCGATAGCGCTATCTGTCGGAACCACTAGGACTTTTACTGTGAGGTTTCCTCGTACCGCTGGCCTCCACGTACATGTAACCGAAGTTGTAATCGTCATTTTTCCACATCCTGCGATCACCTTATTGTTTACATAAAATTTGGCAATTCCCGGTTTGGTAGTTGTTGCAACTAGATTTTGACTGACCCGGAATACGCCGTTTGAAGCTGAGAGTGAAATGTTTGCAATCGGAGTAAATTGCAACATATCTGCCGAGTAATTGCTTGAAACCTCGGCCGCCGTGAGTGCTTTATTATAAATACGGACACGTGCAATTACTCCATTCGTACCTGTACTGCTTCGTGCATCGCCGACAATAAATTTATTATTGGTATTTGCCGTTCTCAGGGATGAAGCAGATGTAAATGTGGCATCCAAATTTCCGTTTACGTAGAGGGAAATTTTCTTCGTGGCACTCGTATTATCCACGGTAAAGACAAAGTGATACCACTGATTAAGCTCAATAGTGGTCGCGCCTCTCAGATCATATTTTCCGCTTGTATAAAGATTCAGCTGGCGAGGGCTCGTTCCATCTGAATAAACGGAAAAGTGATAATCATTTGTTGCGCCATTGCCAGGCAAATCATCAAACCATTTCGTTAGAAAGATGTTCCAGTTGGTATTGAAATTAGAGAACTTAACCCATACCTCTCCACTCATATCTCCGGATGGGTTGTTCGCAGTTCCAATCGCGGGCTTGCCAAAGTCGAGATAGCTGGCACCGGAAGTAACCGTCTCGGACCCACCTAATTCCGGTGAGAATTGGGTGCCGACTGCAGAGGCACTGAGACCTGCAACTTGATCAGTCCATGTTGTGCCGGAGACTTTTGATGAATCCGAGAAATCCAAGGAGAATGTTGGTGAAGTTGAAACCGAAGGAAGTGCCGCAAAAGAGAGTTGCGATGTAAAAAGAACCGCACCTGCAACAAATGTTGCGAGTACGGCTCTCTTCTTAATCATTGAAAAGGATAACAAAATAGTTAGCGACGACCGCGACCACCATTGCCACCGCTGCGATTGCCACGGTAACCGCGACCTCCGCCGCCACCTGATCCACCCTTACGAGGAGCGCGCTTTGGCGCTTCAACGATAGGTACAACGTATGGAATACCTGAAGGTTGCTGTGCACCTGTAACGCGCATGAGTTCTTCGCTCGATGGCTTCACATAAACAGTTGAAGGATTAACGCCTGCACGTGTAGTGAGGCCCTTTACTGACTTCTGCTGACGTGTGGTTGCAAGTGAGACCACAGTTCCTGATTCGCCAGCACGTGCTGTACGACCTGAACGGTGGAGGTAATCCTTGTGATCCTGTGCAGGATCAACATGTACTACCAATGAAATGCCATCAACGTGGATACCGCGCGCTGCAACGTCTGTTGCAACTAGTGCTGCATTCTCTGACTCCTTGAAGAGCGCCAATGTGCGAGTACGTACAGCTTGAGACTTTCCACCGTGAAGTGCGCCAACTGGAACACCAGCATGTGCAAGCTTGTCAGCAAGACGATCAGCACCTCGCTGGGTCTTTACGAAGAGAATTGTCTTTCCATTACGTGCTGCAATCTCAGCTGTGACCTCATCCTTTTCAGATGGATCCATCACAAGGAGGAAGTGCTCCATAGTTGAAACTGATGCGCGGTCATTCTGCAATGAGTGAGTCTTTGGATTCTTGAGGTAGCGACGCACAAGTGCATCAACGCCACGATCGAGTGTTGCTGAGAAGAGAAGACGCTGTCCACCCTGCTTAGCCTGATCGAGAATCTCCTGCACTACAGGCAAGAAGCCCATATCTGCCATCTGATCTGCTTCATCGAGAACTGTAATTTCAAGCTGATCCAACTGAACTTCGCCCTTATTGAGAAGGTCGATCAAGCGGCCAGGTGTTGCAACCAAGATTGCTGTTCCCTTGCGCATTGCAGTGATCTGCTTTGTGTAAGACATTCCACCAGCGATAACCACTGATGCATGTCCAACTGAACGAGCAAGTGGCAGAAGAACTTCATCAATCTGCTGAGCGAGCTCACGAGTTGGTGTAAGAATCAGCGCCAATGGCTTATGTGGATTTGCGCGCTTCTCAGCAATATTTGAGAGAAGTGCAAGGCTAAATGCGAGAGTCTTTCCAGAACCTGTCTGACCGCGGCCGAGGATGTCGTGGCCGGCAATTGCATCAGGAACTGTTGCTACCTGAATTGGGAATGGGCTCAAGATACCTTGTGCGCTCAAAGCATTATCCAACGCTGCTGGAATACCTAAATCGCGGAAGGTCTTTGCAACTGCATCGAGCGGTGTTGCATCAATGAGGTTTGCATCAGCCAAGTTTGGTGAGATGTATGAATCATCTGCACCGAAATCTTCAGCAACGTTACGACCGCGTCCCTGTGAGAATGAGTGTGGTTCGCTATTGCGACCAGTCGCTGTGCGACGATCACGTGGAGGCTTAGAGAAGTCGCGAGCTGGCTTATCGAATGAACGTGCTGGCTTATCGAATGAACGTGCTGGACGCTCTGTGCGATCTGCCGGACGTGATGTGCGCTCTTGTTTGTCGAAAGTACGCGCTGGCTTTTCGAATGAATGTGCTGGACGCTCTGTGCGATCTGTAGGGCGTGATGTGCGCTCTGGCTTGTCGAATGTACGAGCTGGCTTATCGAATGAACGAGCAGGACGTTCTGTGCGATCTGCTGGGCGTGACGTGCGCTCTGGCTTATCGAATGAACGTGCTGGCTTATCGAATGAACGTGCTGGTTTATCGAATGTTCGCTTTGGCTTATCGAATGAACGTGCTGGACGTTCTGTGCGCTCTGGTGAGCGACGCTCTGGACGTTCGTTGCGCTCTGCTACAAACTTTGCTGCGCGAGACTTTGGCTTTCCACCCTTTTCAAATACGCGCTCTGATGCGCTCTGGCGGGGGTTGCCCTTAGGTGCGCCTTCAACATCCTTCGACTTTGAGCCAATCTCCTTCTGGAAACGAGCTGCACGAAGCTTTGATCGATCTGAAAGACGCGCCTCTTTACGAGTTGCAGGTACTGCATCACGATCTGAGTAGCGCACTGTTGTCGTTGGCTTAAATTCTCCCTTTGTACGAGGAGTTGCCTTTGAGGCTGTACGAGGTGTGGTTGTGTTCTTTGCGCGTGGAGCTGGAGCTGCTTTCTTAGCTGCCTTTGCTTCTACTGCACGACGTGGCTTGCCCTTCGAGGCTTCGCGACGTGCTTTTCCGGGCGCGGCTGTACGCTTTTGTAAAGTCATTTTTAAGTTTTCCATTTCGAGAGATCAAGCGCGTCTCGATTAGGAACTTCCCTCTGTGGGGCCGACCAAGGTGGAGATAAGACTCGCAAGAAGAGCCTGAAGTAGGCTCATTGTTGATTGTTTTGTTACTTGTGTAACAGTGCCAAATTCTACCGTTAATTGGTTTATTTATGAAATCGATGCGGATTACGCATATTTCACGCACCTTTTTCTGCTATCTCCTGGCTCACATTTCTACTACGACTCATCTGTGATGCAAGGAATACCTTGCAAAGTGCTAGCACTCGCACTTTCGCTACTTATCACTAGAGGCCGGTGAAAAGATTCACTTGCAAGGAAACAAATAAACAAGTGCATGGAGAGGCGCTAATAAAATGAAAACAAGAAATGTTCTAGCAACAATCGCAGTAATTTCAATTGCATCTTTCGGCTTTGCCGGATCTGCATCAGCGGCAACAAAGTCAATCACTTGCTACAAGGGAACACAGAGCAAGGTAGTCAAGGCAGCTTCACCAAAGTGCCCAGCAGGATGGACAACTAAGAAGCCTGCAGCAACACCTACAAAGGCTGCGACAGCTGCTGCTCCAGTTGCAATCAATGCAACATATAAGGGCAAGATGTCAGCGCTTTGGTCTGAATCTAGTATCGATGCATCTGTTTCAGGTACATCTTCAGCAAATAATGGTGGACTCTCAGATCTCGTTGGTGCTGGAAGCTACGCATCACAAGAAGGCGACAAGTGCATCACTCTCGCAGGTGAGGCAACTCTCAAGGGTGGATCAGACACACTCAAACTCGAATTCGTAACACCTAAGTCAACTGCTTGCGGTAAGGATGCAGATGGTCCTACATCAGTTGAGATCAATGGCCTTGCAAAGATCACAGGCGGAACTGGCAAGTATGCAGGTGCAACAGGAACTCTCAAAGTAGATGGTTCATTCGCATCAAAGCATCCTGCAAATGGCGTCACTGAGAAAGTGGATCTCACACTCACACTCTCAGGAAATATCGTTACAAAGTAATCGCACGAAACCCCAAAGTTAAAGGAGCAGGAAATGCGCAAAATTATCGCAACCGCAGTCATTGCGGCGTTTGGTATTGCTGGTATCGCACCAGCAGTAGCAGCGGATGCAGCAACAATTACCCTTACAGGTGGATCAAAGGCTGTAGTAAATGTTCTTCCAGATACTCTCGTAGCAACAACTAACTCAGCAGGAACAGTTGCATACATTGCCGATGGCAAGTCAATCGCAGGTTGTGACAAGGTAGCGACAACAACTGTCACACCTTTCGTAGCGAAGTGCACATGGCTTCCAACTGTGGCCTCAAAGGTCGTTCTTACAGCTGTATTTACACCAGCTGATACAACTGTGGCAGCAGTAACTTCAGCAGCGGTAACAGCAGCGGTTGGATCACCAACTCAAGGCGTTGTCTCACCAATCAGCATCTATGCAGATACTGTCCTCGCATCAGGCTCAACTGGAGTCCTCGCCCCTCGCTTCTCAGCGTGCGCCGTTCAATCTGAATACCTTTTGGGTCAGAAGATTGTCTTCCGCGTCTATGCAAATAATGCAGACCTTGGCGGAGCGGTGATGGATAACACCAATACAGCAAAGGCTTACATCGAAATCGCAGGCGTGAAGGATCCAATCCAGCTTGCATATGGAAACCACTCAGGAATCTCATTCTGGACAGGCGTTCTTACAACAGGAACAGCAGCTGGCCAGTACTCAACTCTTGGTGTTATCAACTACAAGGTAACAATGGTTTCAAAGGACATTACAACAGCAAAGGTGCTCGCAACTAAGCGCGTAGCAGTAACTGTTGATGGCAAGACTGAATGGAAGTGGGAGAGCTACTACAAGAATAAGAAGCTCACATGGCCAATCATCGGTGCAACAGGAACTCTCGTTCCAAACTGGACAGCAACATCACTGTTGACTCTCTACGCAGCACCTGCAGCTAAGTAAATAACTTAACTGTTTCAATAATTCGGAGGGATTGAAAATGAAGGTTACAAAGAAGGTAGCGCTGCGGGTCGCAGTAGCAGCGCTACTCCCGCTGGGGCTAATAACTCCAGCCGGCGCAGCAGATTCAACAGATGTAGTTCTCTATGCACCTGCCGATCTCAAGGGCGTCCCCGCTCTTCCATTTACCGGTGAGACCATTAAGTTCACCGATCCAATTAGCGGAGTTGGCCCTCTCTCGATTTCAGCGATGCAAGGTCCATCCGGAACAGCGATGACAATCTCTGCAACTGGTCTTAAGCCAAGTACAGAAATTTCACTCACCTGGTCAACTGCAAAAGGCGCATGGAAGGCACAGCTCCTACCTAACTCAGTTAACTACACCGGTTATCAGTGGGATAAGTTCAGCGTCATCCTCGCTAAGGTCACAACCGATGCAACAGGAAGCTTCAAGCTCGATACAAAGATGCCTGAAGATTTCGGCGGTCCACACGATATCTATGCAGTTCTCGATGGCGTAGCAATCGCCAAGGGTGGCGTTCAGATGACACCTTCAGTTTCAATTACACCTAAGAGTGGCCCAATTGGTACTCCTGTGACAATCACTTACAAGGGCATGGGTCCAAATCTCTACACAGCTGGTATCTCTGTTCTCTGGGATAGCAACTTTGCGGGCGAGGCTCAATCTATCTGGACCCGTGGAAGTTCAACATTTAATATCTACGCATCTGGATCAGTAGGAAAGCATGTGGTCTGCGCAATGGATGGCATTGGTGTTCAGTATATGAATATCAACCAATCCCCCGTTCCTTACGCAGGTGGCGATTGCTCAACCTTTACAGTCACCAAGGACAACGGCCCAAAGACCGCCTTTGTTACTTATCCTCAAGATGTCACACCTACTACAACTCAACGTACCCTCATGAACGAGCAGTTAGATCCGGCTTCAAAGGCAGCCATGAAGGTTTCAAAGAGTGAAGGTATCGTCGGCGAAAAGATCAATGTCAACGTTTCTGGGCTCGCAGCAAAGACTGAGTATGCAATTACTTGGGCAAACGTTGTTGGCTCACGCGTGAACTGCACAACCGGCACATGCTGGGTCTACAGTGGCGAGAAGATTGCAACAGTTACATCAGATGACAACGGTTCAGTAGTTACCGATGTTGCTATCCCAGATCACCTCGGTGGATTCCACGCTCTTCAAATCAAAAAGGGTGACCTTGCACAAGCTCAGCAAAGTATCTTTGTTAAGCAGAGCATCTTCATCAATAAAGATAAGAAGGGTGTTTCAGTTGCAGGTATCGCTCAGGCCTTCAATTCAAAGGCACCAGAACCTCGCAATGCATCAGGCACTCCTACTTTGAAATTTAAAGCTGGAGAAGAGATTACAGTTGCCATGAAGGGCGTCGGCTGGACACAGCTCGATAACACAATGGCGCTTACTTATGACAACAACTATGTTGGTTATGGATGTGGCTTCAATTCAGATGGTTATATGGTGATTCACCTTCGTGCGACAGGTGCTCCAGGAACACACATCATCGATCTTCACCCATTGATGTACACAAACCAACCATCCTTTGCTAATACTCAATTCGGAATGCTCCCTGTGCTCTCATACAACACAGATTTCTTTGGATTAGCTCTTGGATATAAGCAGCCTGCAGTTCACTTCGAAATTCAGATTGTGAAGTAACGGCAAGCGCACTCTCCGCAGTAAGGCTAAAGCCTCATCGCTCGTTAATCTTCGAGTGGTGAGGCTTTAGTCATTGCCGCCTTTGCAACTCCTGCGGGCAGCCACCAATTCCACTTGCCTAAAATCGTCATCACACTTGGTAGTAGTAGTGTGCGAACAATCGTTGCATCGATCAAAATTCCCAAGGCGAGACCAACGCCCAGCTCCTGCAGACCAGCGATATGGCCATTGGCTAAACCGCCGAGCGCTCCAACCAAGATAATTGCAGCGGCTGTAACAACGCCGCCGGTATGTGCCAAACCCTCCTTAATCGCCTCGGTGGTCGACTCCCCTTTATCCCGGGCCTCACGCATACGGGAGACGATAAAGACTTCATAATCCATTGAGAGTCCAAAGAGAACGGCGAAGAGGAAGACAGGTACCCAGCCTTCAATCTGAGTGACGTGATATGTCCCCAATATCGGCGATAGGAAACCAAATCTAAAGACCGCGACCAATAAACCGTAGGTAGCGGCGAGAGAGATGAGATCGAGCGCAACTGCGATCAGTGGCAGAATCAACGATCTAAATGAGCGGATGAGTAGGAAGTAAGCGATTGCAAGGGCAGCGACAAATATAAATGGAAAGGTTCCATAAACAACATTGAGAAAGTCCACGCCTTGCGCCGCTGCTCCCCCAACATAGATTGTTGCCTTCTTTGAGAGCTCAGATTCAGGGATGTATCTCTCTCGCAATCGCTTTATAAATGCTTTCGACTCTTCAGAACCAAATTCATGAATACCCATGATAAAGATACGTTGATAGCGTCCAGTTGGGTCTACATACTGCGGAGTGCTATCTGCCTGTCCGCCCAGAACTTCATCATCGATGATGATGCTTAAACCTAGCTTTGTTCTTAGTTTTACATTTTCGGGAAGTAGCGCCTGATCTGGTTTTCCATAATCAATAACCACTACAGTTGGCGTGACTATTCCCGGCCCGACATGATCGACAACAAAATTAAGTCCTTGCGATGATTCGATTCCGGATGGAATCGCGCGCAGCGAGGTAGGAGTGAGCTCGAGCCATGCAATAGAGCTTGCTGCAATTAATAAAACAAGTACGCCACTTACTAAGACTTGCCATGGACGCTTTATTACAATCGTTGCAATCTTTGCCCAAAGCCCTTGCATCTCATCGCTTCGATTAAATGCTCCCATGATCAAGCGTGGGCGCACTCCTGCCGCACCTAGGTAATGCAACATCACCGGCTGCAAGGTAATTGCCGCGAGAACGGAGACGACCGGAACGACTAATCCTGCTGCGCCAAGTGAGCGGATAAATGGGATAGGTACGAGAAATAGAGTTGTGAGGCCAATAGATGCGGTAAGTCCTGAGAGAAGAACTGTTCGCCCAGCAGTCGCCATTGTGCGGACAATTGCACCCTCACGGTCGAGAGGGTTGACCTTAATTTCAGAGATAAATCGGTGAGTCACCAGAATTGAGTAATCGATTGCTAAACCAAGCCCGATGAGCTCTACAACATTAGGAATATAGAGAACCATCAGCACATGATCGGCAAGAATATAGACGGTTGATATTGCTGCTGCGATTGTTGCGCCCGCAGTAATAAAAGGTATGACAACTGATCGCGAGAGTCCGAAGATCATAATCAGAATTAAGATGGCGATAGCGATTGCGAGAACACCACCGCCCCTTAGGTCGGAGCTCAAAATTGGTTCAAAGTCACCCTGAATTGCAGGTGGCCCTGTCACCATCGCACCAGAAAGTCCCTGCTCTTTGAGGGCAACTCTCAACTGCTCTGTTAATTGTGCAGCATCTTTAAGGTTGAGTGAGGTTCCAATTCCAGAGTAAAGAATTCCATCGAGAACTTTGCTCTGGATGACTTTTCCGGTTGGTATTGCTCGTGACGCGGCTTCTACCTTGGCTTTATAAAGGTTGATCTCATCGGTGGTTGCATGGTTAAAGTAGTAGACAACGGTAAAAGTACCTTCCGAGTTCTCACCGAAGTTCTTAACGGTGATCTCTTCTGCCTTCGTTGAATCAGATCCTGGAACTGCCAGCGATGTTGAGAGCTTTGCATTAACACCAAGGGAGGCAAATACCCCGAAAACCCCTACCGCTATCCAAGTCGCAATCACTACGAGGCGAAATCGTATGACCTGGCGGGTAAAGGTTTGGAGCATCGTTTACTTCTTAAATTTGGGCAGGTGAAGATCGAATTGAATAGAGATGACTCGCGTAGCGACTACAACCAAGCCACCAGCGATAACAGCAACGGATTGCGAAGCATCGATAGCGTGAAGCGCGACAAATGTTGATGCTCCCATCAACGCTGAAGTGCCGATTGTTTCGCGGTGGAGAAGAACTGGCTCCACTTGGCAGAGAACATCTCGAAGAAGCCCACCTGTCACTGCAGTAATGACACCCAGGATGATGCATGAGTACCAAGGGATATTTATTTCAAAAGCGAGCTGTGTTCCAGAAAGTGTCGCGGTAGCCAAGGCGAAGGTGTCGAGGATAAGCAATAACTTTCCGACATGAGTAACTCGTCTAAATGTGAGAGTAATGATTACCGCAGCAAGTACCGATGCAATGATCCATGGATCCGTAATCCAGACTGGAAGGATTCCAAGGAAGACATTTCGAAGCGTTCCACCTGAAATCGATGCGATTGTGGCGATAAAGGTGATCCCACCGTAATCGAGCCCACGATCGGCAGCAATGCGCGCTCCTACTAATGCGAATACAAATGTAGAGAGTAGGTCGAGCACATGAAGCAAAGTCATAGAGAGAGTTTAGTCGTTGCTCGCCGCGGGTTGGGCTAAATCCGTGAGTGCCTGCTCGCTTACGCGGTAGACAGTCCATTCATCCATCGCAACTGCGCCGAGTGATTTATAGAATTCGATTGCTGGCTCATTCCAATCTAATACCCACCATTGGAAGCGCCCATATCCTCGCTCCTCACAAATAGCCGCAAGGTGCTTTAAGAGAGCTTTACCAAAACCGCGTCCACGATATTGCGGACGGATAAAGAGATCTTCAAGGTAGATTCCATGCTTGCCTTGCCAGGTCGAATAATTCAAGAACCAGATAGCTAATCCCGCGATTGCACCATCAGCTTCTACAACTTCACAGAAGACCTTTGGGCTCTCGCCGAAGAAAGATTGGACGATCTGCTCGCGAGTTGCCTTCGCCTCATCCGGCGCCTTTTCATAGAGTGCGAGCTCGTAAATCAGGGCGAGAATTTCTTCTGTATCTTCAATTCTGGCTGGGCGAATACTCATCTGAGAAGAATACTTTATGAAATATGTCGTTCAGGCGGGTAGCTGAAGTAGGCTACCGCAATGTCATTAAGCAAAGATAAGAATTGGTGGCGCCAAGCTGCTATCTACCAGATCTACCCACGCAGCTTCGCAGATACAGATGGAAATGGAATTGGCGACCTTAAGGGCGTCACTTCACGAGTCGACTACCTTCAATCACTCAGCCTCGATGCGGTCTGGTTATCACCTTTCTATCCATCTGCACTTGCAGATGGTGGCTATGACGTCGATGACTATCGCAATGTGGATCCAAAGCTTGGAACTCTCGATGACTTTGATGAGATGCTCGCAGCGCTTCACAACGTTGGAATTCGAGTCTTTGTAGATATCGTTCCTAATCACTCTTCAAATCTTCACCAGTGGTTTAAAGATGCAATCGCATCAGAGCCAGGATCTGCAGAGCGCAATCGCTATATCTTCCGTGATGGTCGCGGCGACAATGGCGAGCTACCTCCAACAGATTGGCCATCACACTTTGCGCCATCTGCATGGACTCATGAATCCGTCTGGGGCGGTACAGGCAATCAGTGGTACATGCACTGGTTTGCACCTGAGCAGCCTGACTGGAACTGGGATAACCCAGAAGTCGAAGCTGATTTCCTAGCGACGCTCAAGTTCTGGGCTGATCGCGGAGTCGATGGATTCCGTATCGATGTTGCTCATGCGTTAAAGAAGGATCTCTCTGAGCCGCTTCGAATGCGCAACACAATGGAATATGACGAGCCACGCGATCTCAATGGCACAGGAATCTTGATGGATCGCAATGAAGTTCTTGAGGTCTATAAGACATGGCGCACACTCTTTAATTCATATGATCCACCGCGCGTTGCCGTTGCTGAAGCAAATGTTCACCCAAGTCGTCTCCCCCTCTATGCAAGCGAAGAGACTCTGGGGCAGTGCTTTGACTTCCGCTTTATTGATGCAACATTCGATGCTGCAAGCTTTAAGCATTGCGTAACCGATAGCCTCGAGATGGCGAAGAAGAATAACTCTTCAACTACATGGACTTTAGGCAATCACGATCAGATGCGTTATGCGACCAAACTTGGTCTGCACCCAGTAGTCGACCGTGATGCGTGGCTATTGGGAAATGGAAAATCTCATCCTGTTGACTTTGAGATTGGTACTCAATCTTCTATTGCAGCTAATGCATTTATCTTGGCTCTTCCTGGTTGCACATATATTTACCAGGGTGATGAACTTGGAATCCATGAAGTAGCGGATATCCCTGAAGATCAGATTAAAGATCCAATCTACTTGCGTAACCATAAGAAGGCGAAGGGTCGCGATGGTGCTCGAGTACCACTTCCATGGAGTCGAGAAGGTAAGAATTTTGGATTCGGAAGCGGTCAGCCACATCTTCCACAGCCAGAGTGGTTTGGAAGTTACTCGGTTGAGGCAGAGAACGGCGTTCCTGAAGCTCCACTTGAAATCTTCCGCAAGGCGCTGAAGCTTCGACGTGAGTTGCAATGTGCTGAAGAAATCACATGGCATAAGACAACTCGAGATAATGTCTTGCACTTTAGCCGCCCAAATGGTTGGAACTGCATCATTAACTTCAAGGGCGGAAAGTACTCAATGCCTGAGGGAGAGATTATCCTTACAACACAGACGGTCGTCGATGGAAAAATTCCTCCAGCAACGACCGTCTGGTTTAAAGCTTAAGGTTTAGGAAACTCCGAGAATATCTACAACGAAGATAAGAGTTTCGTTGGGACCGATCGGACCTGCACCTGCTGCGCCGTAACCCATTGATGGTGGCAGTACAAGAAGTCGACGTCCGCCAACCTTTGCGCCTGGTAGACCTTTCTGCCATCCCTCAACAACTTGTGCCAATGGGAATGTTGCAGGCTGACCTACCCAAGATGATTCAATAACTTTTCCATCAGACCATGACATCAAGTAGTAATGAACTGTCAGAGTAGAAGTAGGAAGAACCTCTGCACCAGTTCCGACGATGATGTCCTTTGTAGTCAGCTCTGCTGGTGGAGTTCCAGTAGGTTTCGAAACCTGAGGAACCTCTCCTGCATTTGCAGTAACTGTAGGAAGAGATCCAGCTGAAGTTGATGTATCTGATGAGTTCATTGAGAGTCCTCCTAGGACGATTACGGCGACAAGGCCAAGAACGATGGCTGCTGCCAGGATATGGCGGGTCTTCTTCATGGCATGAACCTTATCTTTTTCCTTTTCGCCCCTCTGTATTAGACTCGCGGAATCACTCCAGGCGCAGGCCTTGGACTATAAGGAGAACTCAATGGCGCCTCGTAAGCCACGTAAACCTCAGGCAATTGATGCGTTGGCGCTCAATATCTCTCGCTGGATCTCACAGCACAATCTACAGAGCGATCCATATCTCAACGGTCTTCTCGAAGCGATTGATAGAAAGAAAGATCTTCACATCTGGGCTGAACTCGATCCAACGGAGTATCTCCCCCACCCGCAGACCAAGGCGGGCGCTCAATCTTCTCGCTTGGTTCGAATTTTGACTGTTATCCGTAACGTCCTTGTCTTCGCACCAGTTGCCCTCACATGGGCGGCAGTCAGCGCTGCGACCTCAGGATTCTCGCAATACATCTCTGCAAACGGCGCAGATGTCGTCAACTTCCTTGATTTCTGGCAGAACGGCTACGAGATTTTGGGAAGCGAATGGCGGATCGGAAACGTTGCGCGCCTCGACTTTGTCATCGTGCTCCTTGTTATCGTCCTCACCCTCTACATTTCACAGGCAGGCCATAAGGTCGAAGAGATTCAAAACGCCTCAGAGGATGAGATTGATCGTCAACGCCTAGCTCTTGCCATTGAAATTCATGCAGCTCTCTACGATAAGCGAAAGATCACAACAGTGACGATGAATGCAAGCCTTGCTGGCGCAATCTCACGATTGGTATCTGCAACCAATAGCCTCGATGGCGCAGCTCGTGAAATTGAGAAGGCGACCCGAAAGCTTCCACGTGCGTAAAGTCAGAGCTCGTCGAGTCGAAGAAGATGCCACCCATCAAGGTGGTTGGCTCTTTGCCGATTCATTCCTAGCCTTGATGGTCATCTTCCTTGCGACCATCTCATTCGTGCCATCCCTCGGTGGAGGTCTGACTGGTACGGGAAATATTGGAAATATCGCTGGCGGAAATTACGTCAAGGGTCTCAATATCGCTTACGAGAAGTTCGACGCTACACAGATTCAGAAGGATATCGATGGCTTTATCGCGGGTGAGAAGCTTCCCCGTAGTTCAAAGGTCCTCTTCGCCAAGATTGTAGGTGGGTATAACCCAGCTTCAGAAGGTGAGAATGAGGCGAAGTTCCGCGCACTTCTCTTTAGCGCGCAGATTCAGAAGTCTGAGATCGCCTATTTTCAGGATGCAAAGATTGATCTTGGAGCGAGTAAGTTATTGAAGCCGAACCAGATTGTCTTGCGCCTTACTCTCTCACCTCAGTAAGAGCGCAGAAGGTTTATAGACCGACGATTCCGAAGATGGTTCCAAAGAATGGAACCACGATGATGAGCTTGCCGAGAACCTCTGATTGCTTTACTCGGACGAAAGCTACGCGAGTATCGACATCGACAGTATCTTGCGTTGCAGATTTAACAATTCCAGTCTGCTTACCCTGACCCGCAACTTCAACAACAACCTTTGATCCGACTGCGTATTCGCCTGAATGCTTGTAGAGAACAACGCTTGATTTCGCAGAACCCATCGCGCTTGAAAGACCATTTTCAGGATGAATGAGACGGAAGCCGAGTGAGAAGAGGACGACAATTATTGCGGCAAGGGCAATGAGCTTCGTCTTCATGCTTAAAGTCTAACCTACGACTAACGCTTCTTGGCTGACTTGGGAGCGGCCTTTTTCGTAACAGCAGCCTTCTTAGCGGGAGATTTCTTCGCAGCAGGCTTAGAGCTCTTCGCTGTCGTGCGTGCGGCCTTCTCGGAAATCTTATTAAGCCACGCCTCAATATCGGCATCATCGGATACCGGTGAGACAGTTATTGAAGGTTCAATCTGTGGCTCTCTCGCCACAATATCTTCAGCTGAAAGTGAGGGCGCAGAGTTCTTCTTCGACTTCTTTGAAGTTAATGAAGAGATCAAAGCCTTCGCAGTTGCTGACCAATTGATGCGATTAAAATTCTTAAAGAAGTGCTGAAGTGTAAAGAGAGCGCCTGCAAAACCCTCTGGCTTACGTGAGACAGGAGGGCGCGCAGGTCCAGGCTGTTGCGAGCTATCAGAGTCTGAATCTTCATTAACATTTCCGCTACCCATACCGAGCATCAAGCGACTCGTGCGGCTATCAGGGCGACCTACCCCACGCCATGTAGCAACTTCAATAACGCTTCCTTGGGTCATCTTTCCAACAACAATCTTCTGGCCATCGGGTAGATCAATCACCAGTGGTGAATCAGAGATTGGAAGTGGGAGCTTAGAGACTTTAGGCGCGCTCTTATCGCTCTCTTGGTTAGCCAATTGAGAATCCGATCGCATTGGTGTAATCATCGGTATTTAAATCTGCAAGTGCGATTGCTCCAACACTTGAGGTGCAGGCGAAATCATCTGAGTTGGCATTTCCACTTGTTCCACCGCTGAGCGAGATCGTTCCATTTCCATCAATGGGATATGTATTGAGCGCTGCATTTGAGAGACAAACGATGTGATCATTAGCTGAATACTTTGCTGTGTTGTAAGACTTGTTGGTGAAGAATTGGAAAGTAACTGTCTGTGGCAGGCAACCTGCAGCAACGCCTGCATCTGAAGTTGTACCAGTTACCTGAGGCTTACGACTGTCGCCAATCTTAAAACCTGCAAATACAAAACCGTTGATTGTAAATTCGCGGACTGGCTTGATGAAGATGTAATCATCACATGTTCCAGAGAGTTCCCCCTGTGCATATGTAAATCCGCCAGTTCCATTTCCACCGCCACCTGTGCCGGCAGGACCTTGAGCGCCATTGACTCCATCAGCACCATTGCGACCATTACATACATATGAAATTGTGCCGTCAGCTGCAGTGAGCTTTACTCCACCAGCGGTACAGCTTCCCTGAACTCCAGTGAATGCAATTGAGAGGATTCCAGCACCTGGTGCACCTGGTGCGCCAACGGCACCTGGCGCTCCATCGAGGCCATCCTTACCGTCTTTACCATCCTTGCCATCCATACCAATGAGTCCATCTTTACCTGCAACGCCTGCTGGTCCTGGATCTCCCTTTGGTCCAACGAGAAGAGCGAGAACCTGATTGAGGTTTGCTGCTGCAGATTTCGTTCCAAAGAAGTAATTCTGAGAATTGGAAGAGTTGGTTGAATCCGCATATGCAACACCGACGCGAGTCAGTGAGAGCACAAGGAGGATGAGTGCGAACTTCTTCATGGATGCATTATCTCCGGATTCTCCTCAAAAGAAAACTTATCCTCGTTAGATGAGTAAATGGCGCTATAGATCGCGTGAACTACCGGAGCCACCCCGGCCAAGAGGAGCAAGAGGTCGGCTCGCTGGTCGAGCAAGAGCGGCTTGAGTGAGATCTGGCGGAAGATAATGAAAGCAATCGCCGAAATGAGAGCTGACTCGAGAAGAATATTTCGCGGGATACGCGCAGTCTTGAAGAAGGAGAGTCGACGGAAGCGGATGAAGATCAAGAAGTATGGAAGTGCAAAGAGGATTGCTACCAAGAGCGCTCTCGCCGCAGACTCTGTCCAAATATAGATAAATGCAAAATTCATCGCCAATACTGCAAAGGCTGTAATCGGCGAGCTCACTCGAGAGATTACAAATGATTCATCGCGTGACTCTGAAATATCGCTTCTCTGAAGGACGATTGCATCAGCGAAACCACGGATCAAGAGCATTGCAGCGACAATTGCTATGTGAACAATTGTGAGTGAACGAAGAGCGTGATCTGTATATATGACGCTATTGATCAGCGCGTGACCGAAGTAGAAGACTCCAGCGCCCACGAGGCTTGAGCCGACAACGCCGAGGAATTTAATTGGATCTGAACCACGAATGGATTGCGGTTCGAAATCACGATTGATTGTCTCTCGCAAGAGCGCTGCGAAGAGAGATGGGCCAACCCATGCGATTCCTACAGCGAGTGAGATCAATACATCTCTAAAGCTTGTGATATTTCCGGTGAAGAGCTCGACCGCCCAGAAGCCAAGTGTTGCCGCAACTCCGGCATATCCATCAAAGATTGCAATTGCTGCAACAATAATGAAGATTGTCATCGGAGTCGATGCAAGTCCGCCATTGCGTCCAACTTCGATTCCTGCGATTGCGCCGGCGGCAAGACCAAATAGAGGTGAGAGACCGTAGAGATTTGTTGAGATGCGATGAGCAACTTCTCCTTCGCGAATGAGCAAGAAGCGAAGTAGTGATGGTCGCAATGAGAGAAGAGATTGAACGCGAATTCGGTATGGCGCCTTTTCGAGTCGATCCCAGAAGTTCTGATCACCATCGAGAATAGGATCGGTGAGCCTTGGCAGGACTTGGGTGCTTCTAAAAGGAATAAATGTGTACTTTCGAGCACGAATGGTTGAAACGATTCCAGTCAAAAATACAAAGATGGCAATGATCAATGTGAGGTCAAAGAGATTTGTTGTACCGGTATTTGTCTGCGCTTCAATGAGGCTCACACCTGCTACAACTGTTCTTGGCGATCCCTGACCATTGGTAACGATTGAGTAAGCCCCTGTTGGGAAATCTGAAGGGATGAAGAGTGAGTAAACAACATAGCCAGCAGAATTCTTATCGCTGGCGGTAAATGTCATCGTTGGCTGACCATTTCCTTCGAGCGTCACAATCCACGCCTGCGTATAGGCTCCCCCTCCAAGGACTACCTGCTGCTCGCGGCCTCGCTCCCAAGTGAGCAATGGAATATCAAATGCCTGAGCTGCGGTAGGTGCAAAGAGAAGAGCAACGAGTGCAATTGCGATTAATTTGATCTGCTTCATCATGAATCACTCTTTAAGGTATCGATAATCAACCAGATACCGACTCCGACGGGAATCAGGACCATCAACATCTTTGGCGTCATCAACTTACCGATCCACGGGATGACGAAGAAGACGACGCCGCTAATATCTTCAGCTTTTGGCTTCTGCACATCGGGAGAAGGATTTGCATCTCCCTTCATAATCCATCCATTAACTGGATCTCCACCGATGATGCGGTGGGTAAAGATGCCAACTGATTCACCACTGAAGCGGCGTGCCGTATATGCAGCGATATCACCGAGCTCTGGCTGAGTCCGTGGCGTTGGTGCAAGGAGAACAACATCGCCTGGCTTAATCGTTGGCTCCATCGAACCGGTAAGAACAATACGTGCCTTTACAAATCCAGATGCAGAGAGCACTGAGAAGGAGATCAAAATGCCGCTGAGTGCATACCCTAAGAATTTAATGACGTTATTAATCTTTGAATTGCGCTTCTGAGCAGGAGTAGCAATACGCTCAGGTGGAGCCTGTACAAACATCTTGGATTTTGTTGGAGCAATATCTGTTGGCGTAATTAAGACTGTTCGCTCGCCGAGCGCATTTGAAATAGTGACTAGAACCTTTGAATCAGCAAACTGTGATTGACCTTCTACCCACATCTCTTCGGTTGATGTTGCATCAAAGAGCGGGCGACGACTTACCTCTGAGGTCATGATCCGTGCTTGACGGTCTGAATCGTAATCTTGCGAATCAATGTAGCGTCCGCGAAAGTTGGTGTGCGGTCTGGGTCAAATGTGACCTGGATAGAGCCAAGGTCACTTGCGAACTCAGTTGAGCCTGCGCTTGTATCTGTGAGGATATCGAAATCAGTATAGGAAGAATCGTAGGCAAGAACTGTCGACGAATCTTTATACCAGAATCGAGCTAAGTCATAAGTTTGATATGAACCACCGTTTGCTGATGTAGCAGATTCGCTCACTGTAAGAGCTGTACCCGTATCTCCATAGACCTGGATGATGAAATCGTTGCCTACACATGTGTCATCAAGATTTTCTAAGATGATTGAGTCCAGGCTGAACTTTCCAGAACCAGAATCATTGATAAATCCTGCGTAAGGAATGATGGTTACTCCGCCAACGGTGTCACAGGCGGTCGCTGTAAGAAAACCTTGACCAAATTCAGTCTTGGTGCTTCCAGATGTCAGTGCAATATTGGCACCATATGCAATACCTGTAACTGCCAGGATCATTGCAATTGCCTTCACAAGGAAGGGCTTTGAACTTCCACTCTCTTCGATATCCCCATTTTCAGCGTCGTCAAAAGCGTATGACTCATCAAAGTCATCGCTCTCATAACGCTTTAATAGGTTCATTTACTTCTTTCTCAATCTTGTACTAAAAGAACATACTTACGAACTAGGACTAGACCCATCTTCTAGCTTCTCCCCTTATACACGGATAGAAGCGCACATTTGAAAGTGTCTTCTATCCGTGTACGAGAGAATCGTTAAATGGGTGGATTAATTCCTTAGTTGCTCTGAAGTGTGAGCTTGTAGACAGCACCTGATGTTGCTGCAGGAGTTGTGATTCCAAAATCAAAACCAGCCTGAGCAGTTCCAGCGCTAGTTACTCCTGAGATTGTAAATCCAGTGCTTGTTGTAATGGTGCTGGTTGAGACGCCAACAGTTGCTACAGAAACAAGGCTGCTTGAAACTGTTGCGAAGCTGATTGGTGTAGCAGAAGTGTCTCCGTATGCATTCAGCGTAAGAGTCTTTCCTGCACAACCTGTGCCACCACTTGTAAGTGATGAACCTGCTGTACGTGTATCAACATCTGAAAACGAGATAGTTGATAAGTAGAACTGTGGATTTGATCCATTAACAAATGTCACCTTTGGTGACAAAGTGATTGAGCTATCGCATGCAGCAGTTGTCTGAACACCCTGACCGAATTCAAGTGAAGATGAACCGAGTGAGATGTTAGCTGCGAGTGTTGAACCAAGTACCGCTACAGCTGCAACAGTTGCAAGGCCTGCGAGTGACTTGAGGTTGCTCTTCTTTGGAGCAGATTTACGTGGCGCGGGTGCGCTATTTTCAAACTTTAGGATTTCCATTCCTATATTCCCCATTCTAATTAACGATTCCACCTCATTTACTGCACCTTCGCCTCATAGTGGGATGAGGTCTAGGTATGCCCGCTCATTGCTGAGCAAGAATTCTTTATGGCGTCGCGGTTGGTGATGGCGATGCGCTTGGAGCAGGCGCTGCTGCGCTTGCAGTTGGGTTGTCGATTGTTTCGACTGTGGTGCGGTGTACAAGCTGACCATCGATATTGACGGTCTGAGCGCTTGGATCGATGAAGAAGGTGACATCTGCATTATTGGCAGAGAGGACGCTTCCATCGTAGATAGATGTACCGCTGACAGATACTGCAGCACTCGCAAGGAGTGTGCCTGAGATTGTGTTACCTGTACCTGTTAAATATGAAAGTAGAAGCGCAGTTGAATCGCTGATGTTATTTGCAGGAACGATTGAAGGAAGAGTTACCTGCATGACCTTTGCATCCGGAATAGGGCCGATGCCAATTTCCTGTGATGAGCCATCGATTAAACGAACGCGAAGCTTCTTGCCTGCACAATTTTGAAGATCGAGATTGGAAACTGTGACTGCGCGAACGCGGAAGAAACCTGCGGATGGATCTGCATCAGTCGGCTGACCGTGCCACTCTTCGCCCATTGCAATGAAGATCTTGCTATCGCATGCGATTGCCTGCTGTGATCCTTGACCGAATTCAAGCGCACCATTACCAACGGTTACGCTTGCAGCAAATGTTGACATGATGAATGGAATAAATCCCATCACTGCAACTCCGAAGACGATCTTCGATTTATATTTCTTGCCTCCACCAAAACCAGAGTTAACGGGACCGCTCAGCGGTGAATGCAATGTCATGCGAGCGCTCCTTTCATTAATCTGGACATAACCGGACATGGAGATCCGGCAAATCCCGCCATAGGGTGAGATTTCCGGCAATCCTAGACCTTGGGTTTGAGGTAAGTAAAGTTGGCGAAGGGTGTCGCTGAGCGTAGAAAAAGGAGAAATCGAGCCCTATTTAAGGGTTCCGCCACCTTTAACTGTCGATAGATCGAGGCCAAGAGGGCGCAAGGTCATGACCGCTCCAGATTTAGCCGCACTGCAGTAAGTAGGGTCGGCGACCGGCTTGGTAACGGCGATAAATCGCAGAGTGAGCGAGCGCCCAGAGAGCCCGCCGCTCCAGGTACTGATGAAGAGGCCGTTATAGCTATTGATGAGATTGACGAGGCGGTTGGTCTCGGCGGAAAGGATCACAACTCCGGTCTGGTCGCCAAAGATGAGCTCATTGCCCTCGGTGGCGTTGTTGGGAGAGCCCTTTTGGAGGGCATCGAACTTCATCCCCGAGGTTCCATTAATGCAGACCATTGTAAATTCAACGTCTGGATCACTCGTTGCCGCATAGATATGAGGCAGGAAATATGTGGAGGCGCGTGGGTCGATGGCACCTGATGCAGGAGCCTTGACTACGTACTTGGGTTGAATCTCAAGTGGAACGCCCGGACCCTGCGCGGTTGAGCTATCTGTCGACTCTGCCAAAGGAGATTCACTGCCCTGGGCTACCGGTGGGCGAGAGACATCTGCCTCTGGCGTAAATGTGGCATCTGGTGATGGCGATGCTGTTGGAGTCTCTGGCGCGATAGTCACGGTAGATGAATCCTGAAGCTGAACAACTGGCTCGAGCATCTGGGGATCTGATGACAACTCATCTGCAAGGGTTGGAGCAATCGTTGAGATGACAGCTGCAAAGAGAGTAAAGGCGAGAAGTCGAGAGATGATCTTTACTGAGCGCTTTTCGGAGTGCCAGTAGTCATTAAAACGGTATCGCAACCGATCAATGAGCTCATCCATGGACATATTCGAAATATACCTTCCTCGTAGCCTTGCGGTCTAACCCTTGCGGGGAATTAACCCAATTTACCCGGGATATAGACCAGTCCGAGCGATTTCATCTCTTTCTCAAGGGCGGTGCGAAGCTTGGTATCGCCTGCTCGATTGGCGTAATACATAGCAAGGCTGATTGTCTGATTTCGTGCAGGTGCGATTTCATAGAGGTGATACACCAGAGCGCCGAGACCATTGAGATCACCTGAATTTACAGCTCTCTCAGTGATGTAGATCTGCGCCGCAACACAACGTGGATTATTAGCTAGCTCTTCATGAGCAACTTCGCTCGCGCGCTCTACTCCAACGTTCTTTGCCATCAAAATCTCTGCATCGAAGAACATAAAGCATGGAAGGAGCGGCGATGGGGTGTAGTCGAGAACAACTGAATTATCTGCTGCATACTTTTCAATATGAGTCAGATAATTTATTTGGCCCTGTGCGAAAAGAGTTGCAACCAGAGCGAGGACTCCAGCACTCAATAGTGGAAGCGCTTTGCTTGTCGAGCTCTTCTCGCTCTTTCGCGAAGGCAGGCGATAGACCTGTCCAATGACGAAGCCACACACTGCCCAGAATAGATACTTGTGGGCAAGTGTTATTGGGCTGACAAATGAATTGGTGAGATAAACGAAGATATAGAGGCCAATCGCAAAGAGCGACTTACGATCGATTGAGCGTGAATCCCAAAGGATTAAGAGCGAGCGAATTACAAGGGCGATGAGAAATAGGAATGTGAGAGTTCCAAGAATTCCAACGGTTGCAAGGGTCTGCACAGAGGCAGAGTGTGCATCATTGCTCAAGATATTTGTGTACTTCGCAATATCTTCTAGGGTTCGATATTGCTCATAATTATTTCCATATTGATCTGGTCCAACACCGAGTAATGGGTGCGAGAAGAACTGTCGGGTTCCAGCGAGCCAGAAGTTTGAACGAATCTTTACTTGTGCGTCATTTCCAAGCACTGGGATGAAAGCGCCGAGAAATGGCATCAAGAAAATGAACTCTGCCCAGATGACAACTGCAAATGTGCCGATATAGGTACGAGCGTTGAGTGACCATTGAGGACGCGGAATATATTTTCTTACAGTGAAGAGAAGAACTCCAACTACGACAAAGGCGATATCGAGATATCCCTGTAGTGGCCCAGCAAGATAGAGCGCGTAGATATTGAATAGCGCTGCAGAGAGAGCGATCACTCTCCCCCGGCGTGAAGAGTAGAGTGCGAGAAGAAAAATGAGTGGAAGAGAAGTGCCGATAAATGCGGCAAAGAAATCGATATTTCCTAGCGTCGCGCTCATCCCTTGATCGCCTGGAAGTTCGATGAGATTAAAGTGTTGCGCAACGCCTGCCAGTGCAACGAATTCGATTGCTGCCAGATAGAAGCGAGTAAGCGTTAAAAATGCACGGAAGTTAAATTGTGTATGAAAAATGGAGATTGCCAAAAGTGCAAAGGTGCTGATTGAGCCCACGTAGCGTCCTGTATCGCCAATCAGTGAACTAATGAGAGAGCCACTCATCAAGAGAGATGCGAGCTGCGTTGCGATAAGTGCAACGGCTCCATATTGAGCGAGCTTGGTAAATCTAAAGCGTTCAGATTTCACTGCGATAAAGATTGAATATCCAGCAGCAACGATTAGTAGCGAGAAGAGCTGGGCTGGTGCATTCTTATCAAATCCATGGCGGAAGATGCCATCTGGAATATGGAAGAGCGCAATTGCGATGTAGGCGATTCCTGAAAGCAGAACAGCCTTCTGCTGAACCTTCAAGGCTTAATCCTCGAGTTGGCGAATGAGCTTAAAGTCTCCCCCACCAAGTTGGCCTTGGTCGCGGTACATCTCAAGCTTTGCACGTGTATCTGCAATATCTAGGTTGCGCATTGTTAATTGACCGATGCGATCTGTTGGACCAAATGCTGCATCCTCTGTGCGCTCCATCGATAACTTATCTGGGTGGTAGCTCAAAGCTGGGCCACTTGTATTGATTACTGAGTAGTCATCACCGCGACGAAGGCGGAGTGTTACTTCGCCAGTGACGGCTGATGCAACCCAACGAGTAAGTGATTCACGGAGCATCAAGCTCTGTGGGTCGAGCCAGCGGCCTTCGTAGAGCAAACGTCCAAGGCGGCGACCTTCTGCATGGTAGTTCGCAATCGTGTCTTCATTGTGAATGGCGCTAATCAAGCGTTCATATGCAATAAAGAGGAGAGCCATACCTGGCGCCTCGTAGATTCCGCGAGATTTCGCTTCGATGATGCGATTTTCAATCTGATCTGCCATACCAAGTCCATGTCGGCCACCGATTGCATTTGCCTCCTGCATTAAGGCGACAACATCTGTGAAATCTTTGCCATTGATAGCAACAGGGCGACCTTGAACAAATTGAATACGTACATCTTCAGATGGAATACTTACAGATGAATCCCAGAACTTAACTCCCATAATCGGAGTAACGATCTCGATAGATGCATCGAGCTGTTCAAGATTCTTAGCCTCGTGAGTTGCACCGAGAATATTCGCATCTGTTGAATATGCCTTCTCAACGCTGTCGCGATACGGGAAGTTATGAGCGACCAACCACTCTGACATCTCTTTACGTCCACCCAGTTCGCGAACAAAATCCTCGTCAAGCCAGGGCTTATAAATTCGAAGGTTTGGATTTGCAAGAAGTCCATAACGGTAGAAACGCTCGATGTCATTTCCCTTGTAGGTTGAACCATCGCCCCAAATTTCAACCTTATCGCTCAACATCGCACGTACGAGGAGTGTTCCTGTTACAGCGCGACCAAGAGGGGTTGTATTGAAATACTGCTTACCGCCTGAACGAATATGAAATGCTCCGCATGCAATCGCAGCCAAACCTTCTTCTACAAGTGGTGTCTTGCAATCGATGAGACGTGAGATTTCAGCGCCATATTCTTTTGCGCGATCTGGAACGGTCTCGATATTGCTCTCGTCATATTGGCCGAGGTCTGCTGTATAGGTGCAAGGCACAGCGCCCTTCTCGCGCATCCATGCAACTGCTACAGATGTATCGAGGCCGCCAGAGAAGGCGATACCAACTTTTTCACCAACAGGAAGGGATGCAAGTACCTTAGACATGCCTTAAGTCTAACGGTTCAATTTCGCCGCAAGTACGGGCGTGACTCCCCACATCGAAATCATCGATTGAAAACGCTCAACTTCCTCTGAATCTGCCTCTGCGCCTGTCTTCACCGCTCGAATCATGAGATTTCGAGGGGTGTGCTCTCCCCCAATAAATTCGATTGCATCTACTCGATATCCATGGAGCTTCATTAATTGGATACGGAGTGAGTCAGTAATCAAATCTCCCAAGCGTTCGCGCATGATTCCGTGGCGCGTAATGAGTGACCAAGGCTCTGGCGAAACCTTCATCTGTGCCTGAATATCGTGGTGACAACATGGAGCAAATAAAGTCAGCGGGACATCGCGATTGAGAGCCCAGGCAATTGCATCATCTGTCGCGGTATCGCATGCATGGAGGGCAATCGCAACATCCGCCTGATTGATAGTTGTCGCTGAAATCTCTTCAGCAAGGAATGAGATTGAACCTTCGATTCCCAATGATTTCGCAATTGCATTGTTGCGATCGCGCGATGCTGGGCGAATATCAATTCCCGTGACATGAACAGGAATTCCCTCGCTCTTGAGATATTGATGAGCGGCAAAGGTGAGATAGGCGTGGCCACAACCAAGGTCAACGATTCGCAAAGGTGCCTCTGTTGACGGTGCATTGATATGACCGGCAGTAATTGCATCGTTAAGGGTAGGAATGAGAAGTCGTAGAAATTCTTCGACCTGCTTGTATTTATCCATTTTCGAGGGCTTGATATTTCCATTGGCATCTGCAATTCCTACTTCACGAAGGAATGGATCTCCAGGATTGAGTAGGCGCTTCTTACTTCGATCATGGCTGAGATCGCGCGTCACTTCATTCTTGCTCTTCGAAAGGAGCGGAACGCCCTTCTTAGAGATTCGAAGTGCAACCGTCTCTCCCTCTAGCTCGATATGAAAGTTCGCATATCCAGCTTCAGCAAAGTCGTTAAATGGAAAATCATCTCGAGAATAATTCTTTGTCGTCATCTGGCGGCCATCGCTATAGCTGACTTGAAGGGCGAGGCCATCCTTTAATTGAACTGGGCGAATATCAATGCGCTCATGGGCAGGCTGCATATTTCTTCGGCGGCCCGAAAAGACCGCTCGGACAAAACTCTGGTCCTGCGAAATTGAGGAGTGAATCTCTCGAAGGGCAATTGCTAATTCATTCTCGCTCACACTATCAATGTTAGTCTTTCGGCATGATTTCAACCACCAACTGGATAATCACAATTGCAGCCCTCTTAGTTGTGGTCACAATCGATTTTATTTGGGCAATCGCTAATCGTGAGAAGCAAACGTCGATGCGCGAAGTCACCCTCTGGTCGATCTTCTACGTCTCTCTTGCGATCGCATTCGGGGTCTTTATGGGATCTTGGCTAGACCCACAGAGCCAGAAGGAGTTCTTCGCAGGTTGGCTGACTGAATACTCGCTCTCGTTCGATAATCTCTTTGTCTTCGTCATTATCTTGACCAAGTTAAAGATTTCGAAGGAGCGCCAGCAGCTTGCTCTACTCATCGGAATACTTTTTGCTCTTGTTCTCCGCGTTGTTGCAATCTCCGTTGGAGCCAAAGTCATTGAAGAGTTCCAGCAAGTCTTCTTCCTCTTCGGAGCATTCCTCATCTACACAGCGGTACAGCTCTTCATCGAGAGCGGCGCTGAAGAGACAGATGAGAAAGAGAGCAAGGTTGTCTCTTATTTGAGCTCTAAGGGAATCAAACCCTTCACAATCGCATTGATAACTTTGGGCGTCACCGACCTCGTCTTCGCCCTCGATTCAATTCCGGCAATCTTCGGCCTGACTCAGAATGTCTATATCGTTATCACGGCTAATATCTTCGCCCTCATGGGGCTACGTCAGCTCTACTTCTTAATCGGCGGACTTATGCAGCGTCTCGTCCATATTGGCAAGGGGCTCTCAGTTGTTCTTGGATTTATTGGAGTTAAGTTGATCTTCCATGCATTCCACGGAATAGATATCCACGAGATTGCCGGAATTCATATTCCCGAGATCACGATTACTCAATCACTTATTGTGATTGTCGGTTGCCTTGGCATCGCGACAGCTACGAGTCTTATCTCTACTCGCGATAAGTAGGAATATCAGCAATAACAGCGAGGCCACCAAGGTGGCTCTTCCGCAGACTTAACTCTCCATCTGATTTTGCTATGACTGCAGCCATGATGCTCATACCTAAACCAGAGCCTCCGCTCTCGCGTGAGCGTGATTTATCGAAACGGTTGAGCGATTGAATCTTCTCGCGATAAGCGCTTTCAGGAAGCCCGGCTCCGCCATCTTCAATCGTCAAGATTGCGCGCTTTCCAATCTTGGTAAGCGAGATAGAAACTTCGACCTCGCCCTCCGTATGGCGCGAAATGTTATTGAGGGCATTTTGAATAAATCGCGAGAAGTAATCTCGAACTCCTGAAATCCTAATATCGCTAGCGATGGCGAGAGTAACTTTGCGATCGGGGTTGAGCGTTGCGAAATCTTCTCCATGCGAAGTGAGGAGTTCGCTCAGATCAATTAATTCACTTTCGCGTTGTGCGCTCTCTCCCAGCTCGGCCAAGAGCAAGAGATCATGGATCAAGGTCTCCATTCGACCAATCTCAGTGTTCACTCGAGAGAATGCGCGATTCTTATCTGCCTCTTCATTCATGAGGCCCTTACTGAGCATCTCGACATAACCCTTGATCACAGTCAGTGGAGTTCGCAGCTCATGTGAGGCATCGCCGAGAAAGGCCTGCATTCGGGCCAGCGCATCCTCATCATCACGACGCTTGAGGCGGCGTATATAGATTGAGAGAAGTCCGAATGCGAGGAGAGATGTAAGGATGGTAATAAGAAAGACGGTAATCAATCCTGATTTCAAGCGAGAGTTTGCTTCAACTGATGAACCTGCGACTACTAAGTAGTCGCCCCCTGAAATCTCATATGATCTAAATCGATAGTCATGAACGCCACGGCCCTCTTCTACACGATTGGTTGCCCCCGCAACTTTGCGGAGTGAGATTTCCTCAAAGAGTTGGATTGTTGATTCGCTGACAGTAGTAACAGCGCCATCACGCGAGACGAGATAGAGGGAAAGGTCGAGTGAAAATTCATCGAGGTGAAAGAGCGCCGCGCTCAACTCTTGATTCGGAGACTTTGCTGCATCATCAATCGTTGAGGTAATTGCAGTATCAATTGTCGAAAGTGCATTCTGGTAGCTCTGCACTGTAATAAATGAACCGATTGAAGCGGTGAGAATTGTGGCAGTTGCTAGAGTGACAAGGCGCAATCTAGCTGTTGAAGAGAGTTTCACTTCTTCTCAAGTAGTAGCTGGAAGCCAACGCCGCGCACCGTGCGAATTCCCTCAAAACCATCGCGGTGGAGTTTCTTACGAAGATAGGAGATATAGGTATCAACAACGGTTGTCTCTGTCTCGAAGTTAATTCCCCAGACTTCATCCAAGAGAAAGCTCTTACTGAGAACTCTGCCCTTTGATTCTAGAAGTACATGCAGTAGACGGAATTCAGTAGGCGAAAGATCGATAACCTCTGAGTTGAAGGTGACCTTATGTGACTCTTCATCGAGTGTGATCGGACCTACCGAGAGAACTGTGGGGGTAGCTTCCGTAAATTGAGAGCGGCGCAGGATTGCGCGCACTCGAAGAACTAGCTCCTCGAGACCAAAAGGTTTTGTTACGTAATCATCAGCGCCAAGGGTGAGGCCACGAGTGATATCTGCGCGATCGCCTCGCGCGCTCAACATGAGTGCAGGGGTGTTATCGCCATTGCCTCGAATGCGTTCGATAAATTCAAAACCATCCATCAAGGGCATATTGATATCAACAATCAAAAGGTCGGGTTTCATTGTGCGCAACATCGTCTGCGCAACCATTGCATCCGGTGCAGCGAGGGTCTCAAAACCTGCCAATTTGAGGGCATCGGCAAGAAGCTCACGTACCCCTGCCTCATCATCAATAATCATGATCTGCTGTGCCATGGCTCAACTCTGCCACGTGCAGGGCGCAATCGCCACCATTCACAGAATTCTCACACGATGCTGAGTCATACTAACTCTATGGAAAGCAAGTCAGTTGCCCGCGCAGCAATAATCGCGACACTCATTGCCGTGAGTTCTTCATCTCCAATTCTCGCAATGGCAGAGCCAACTCCTGCACCTACCTCAGATCCCGCAAGAAATCCGATGGAGCAATTCCGCATCGATCGCGAGAACTACGCCAATGCGATGAAGATGCGTGCTCTCAATATTAGGAATATCAATATTGCATTTAAGAGCGCATGCGATAAAGCAGCTCTCGATTACAAGAATGCGATGTCGACTGCAAGGACGCCAGATCAGAAAAATCTCGCAGCTTCAGCTCGTAAGAGTGCGATTAGCACTGCAATCATCGCTCGAGATAGCGCTATTACTGCGCTAGGTCCAGAACCTCTTCCGCCGATCGAACCGGCTAAGCCGCTGAAGGCTCCGAAAGGTAAAACTCGCTAATTAATCTGCGAGTGGCATGGTGCGAATAGTTTCGCGCTTGTAATCCTTATTCTTCTCATGAATCTTACGAATCTGTAGCTCAACGCTCTTTATCGCCACATCAAATGCCGCGACATCATTAAATTCTGTCGCCTCTGCGCGCAGAGCTGGACCAGAACCGTGGGATGCAATCACAACTTTATGTGAATGCTTTCCTTGGCGAGGGTTCTGCTCATGTGTCACTTCAACATCGATGCGATCTATTTGAACACTGAAACGCTCCATCGATTGGAGCTTCTCAGTACTAATCGCTTGGAAGTCCTCGGCTAATGAGGCGTGGCGGGTGTGAATATTGATTTCCATTTATGCATCCTCGAATTCGTCTTCATCGATCCAAGCATCAGTTTCGGAATCTTCTTGCTTTTCAACCCAGCTCAAAAAAGTTGCAACAGCCTTAAAGGCCAAGATAGTCATTGTGATTGCTGCAAGGATTCTGCGGAGAGCCTTCATGTACTTAAAATACTCTCTTTACGAGAAAAAGTCTGAGTAATTCAGATTTAAATTTCTGTCAGAGCTTGTGAAATATCGCCCCAGATATCTTCATGATGTTCGCAACCGACAGAGAGCCGGATGAGATTTTCAGGAACGCTCTCGCTCTCGAGCGCCCAACGGCGGCGGCGCTCCCAGGTGCTCTCGACTCCCCCGAGGCTCGTCGCATTGGTGATTAATTGAGAGGCAGCACATACCTTCTCTGTGCCTTCAGCATCACTTGCCACCTCAAAGGAGATGATTGCTCCAAAAGTTGGATATCGAACTTTCTCGACCTTTGGGTGTGAAGTTAATTTCTCAACAAGGATCTTTGCATTTGCCTCTGCCGCCCTAAAGCGAAGCGGGAAGGTGCGAATGCCACGAAGCGCAAGCCAAGCCTCAAATGGGCCTGGAATTGCTCCCAATAGTGTGCGCGCTTCAAGGAGTCGGTTGTAGAGCGCAGGATCCTTCACGGTAAGAGATCCGAGAATGACATCGCTATGACCTGCTAAATATTTCGTCACTGAATTCATTGATATATCTGCACCAAGTTCGAGAGGCAGCTGGTTCAGTGGCGTTGCAAAGGTATTGTCGACCGCTACGCCCATGTTGCGCTTCTTCGCTTCGCCGATGATGAGTGACATTTCAGCGATTTCTAGCCCTGGATTTGTAGGTGATTCAATCCAGAGAAAAGCGGCTCCAATGAGTGCTTCAAAAACATCTTTAGTGTTTGCAATATCGACGAAGCGAACTTCGAGTCGACCTTGCTCGTGATACTTCTTTAAGAGCGCCATCGTTCCGCTATAGCCCTGATCAGATACAACAACTGGTGCGCCGTGAGGAAGAAGTGAGAAGACCGCTGTAATCGCAGCCATTCCTGATGAGAATGCCAACGTTGAATCACCTCGCTCGAGTGAGGTGATCGCTCCTTCAAGTGCTTGCCAGCTCTCGTTGCCGAAACGACCGTAACCGATTGGGCCACCTGCTGCGAAAGTTGAGTTGAGCGAGATGCCTACATTGAGCGGTGCGCCTGCCTCGGATGATGGGCGACCTGCTGCGATGGCATTGGTCTCGGGATGCTGTGATTCCATATACCAAGGGTAATGGCTTAGTGCAGTGCTCGCGCTACTCGATTAATCGCTTCAGTGATGATTTCAGGCGAGGTAGCAAAGTTGAGGCGGACATAGTCAGAGAACTTCTCACCAAATCGCACGCCAGGGACGAAGGCGACCTTGGCATTGTCAATGAGGTGCGACGCAGGTTCGGCTCCAATTGCATATTCACTGAAATCAATCCATGAGAGATATGAGCAATGCGGCATATGAGTCTTTGCCTTCGGAAGCTTCTCTTCGACTAGAGAGGCGACCAGCTTGCGATTGAAATCCAACTGGACCATGAGCTGATCGAGCCACGGCTCGCCATCTTTAAATGCACTGACCGTTGCAAAAGCTCCCAATAGTGAGGCGCGATAGTGTGTTGCGGGAGCGATTGCATTGAGCCGCTCATGCATCGCATCGTTCTCGGTAACGATAATTGCACACTTCAGGCCAGCAATATTCCAGCCTTTACTCGCAGCGGTAACGGTGATTCCAACTTCGCGAGCCTTGGCGCCCAATGAAAGGAATGGGGTGAATCTTTGTTCTGCAAAGGTGAGTGGTGAGTGAATCTCATCGCTAATAATGATGACCTTGTTCTCATCAGCAAGTTGAACAAGTCTTTCCAGCTCTGTCTTTGTATAGACGCGACCGAGTGGATTATGTGGGTTGCAGATGAGGTGAACTTTAATTCCTGATTTATATGCCGCCTCGATACCTGGCCAATCTAGATGCCACGGTGAACCGTTGACCTCTTCCTCTGAGCGAGAGAGCGGGACGTCGACAACTTCTAGATGAGTTTCATTTGCCCAGGTAAAGAAGTTTGGATAGACAGGTGAATTGATCATGATCTTGTCACCGTATTGGGTGATTACTCGAAGAGTCTCAACGATTCCAACTCCAACATCTGCAGCAATACGAATCTGTGTCGGATCGGGCTTCCAGCCGAAACGTCTTTCGGCAAATCCGGCAAATGCTTCTCCCATCTCGGGGATTGCACCGAGATAGCCGAGATCTGAATTGTCGACCATCTCTTTGAGTGCGCGACGAATCGGCTCTGCAACAGGGAAATCCATCTCAGCAACTGGCAGTGGCAGTACATCGCTGGGGAATGCGCGCCATTTCTCGGATTTATGTCTTTGTAGTTCAGATAGCGGCACGAGATGAAAATCGCTCATGACGTGAAGTATTGCACTCCTGTCAATGAAACTCCATGATTGCTCCCGTGCCAATTACACCCATCACCGAACGCCATATGAAGAAGGTCGTCGCTGAAATATCTGCACGTGATAAGAAATTTGCACGAATTATCGAAGCTCACCCCCTCTGCACAATCGGCCGCAATCCAAAGCCAATCACTCACTTTGAATCACTAGTCGAGTCAGTAATTTCGCAACAGTTGGCGGTAAAGGCAGCCGATACGATCTTTCTGCGAGTTAAGAAGGCAGCTGGTGGTCGAATCATTCCTGCGCGAATTGCGCTACTCGATGAAGTTACGATGCGCGAAGCTGGTGTATCTGGCGCAAAGCATCGAACTATCCAAGGACTTGCAAGCGCTGCCCTCGATAAGGAAATCAATTTCAATAAATTGCATGAAGTTGAAAGCGATGAAGAAATCTTTAATCAGTTGACTGCGCTCTGGGGCATCGGACCTTGGACTGTAGATATGTTTATGATGCATCAATTAGGCAGACTCAATATCTGGCCGACAGGAGATCTTGGCGTCCGTCGAGGCTGGGAGAAGATTTACTCGCTGAGCGAAGAAATTTCTCCGAAGGAACTCGAGGTCAAAGGTGAGAAGTTCCAACCTTACCGAAGCGTCGTGGCTTGGTATTGCTGGCGAGCTTGGGGTTAACTCTGAGGAAATTTCACTCCTGTACTTGAATGGCAGTCATAGCCATTTGGATTCTTCTCTAGATAACGTTGGTGATACTCCTCAGCGGGATAGAAGACCACGCCCTCTGAACTCATGATTTCTGTGCAGATTGCTCCGATGCCTTCACTATCGAGGGCGCCCTGATAGGAATCCCGCGTTGCAACTGCAATCTCACCTTGATCAGGAGTGGTGAAGTAGATAGAGCTTCGATATTGAGTTCCAATATCTCCACCTTGCTGATTGAGAGATGTCGGATCGTGCATCACCCAGAACTCTTCACAGAGGCGCGCATATGAAACCTGATCTGGATTGAAAATTACTTCAACCATCTCCGCGTGAAGTGTCTTACCAGTGCAGACTTCTTCATAGCTCGGATTTGCTGTAATTCCACCCATATATCCAACTCGCGTTGAAATTACACCAGGCATATTCCAGAATCGTCGCTCAGCTCCCCAGAAACAACCGGTGGCAAAGTAGGCAGTGGCAGATTTGATGTCGCTCATAGTCGGATAACCTACTCTCTGCGCCCCCGTAGCTCAGGGGATAGAGCACTGCCCTCCGGAGGCAGGTGCACAGGTTCGAATCCTGTCGGGGGCACTTTATTGATTGGCGCGAGGTAAATCACCTCATATTTAAATCTTTTTTCCCGTACATCCTTGTTTAACTCACCCACAACAGGGAGAATTGCCAACTCACACTTCGTGAGAATTACTGATTGCCGCTGTAAAGGAGCTTCCCCATGGATTGGAGACATCAATCTGCCTGCCGTGACGAAGATCCAGAGCTCTTCTTCCCTGTAGGAAATACAGGCCCTGCAATCACTCAGATCGAAGAGGCGAAGAAGGTCTGCAACCGCTGCATCGTTAAGGATGCCTGCCTGGCATGGGCTCTCGAATCTGGCCAGGATGCCGGTGTCTGGGGTGGTCTCTCAGAGGATGAGCGTCGTGCTCTTAAGCGCCGCGCCGCACGTAACCGCGCCCGCCTAATGGATAACGGACTCACTCACTAATTTAACTTTTCGAGCAGATTTAACTGATCGGAAATTTCAGAACTGCTCGTGTCTCATCCTGATCAGATTCAAGGACCAATGTTCCGCGCAACTCGTTCTCTGTCAATGTGCGAACAATCTGAAGACCGAGATTTGACGATGTCGCAAGGCTGAAGCCATCAGGTAATCCAACGCCATCATCTGAGATCGTGACCGTTACTGATTTTTCCTTGCGCTCGATTTTAATATCGAGCTTACTTCCCTCAACTTCAAGACCATGCTCAAGCGCATTGTAAATAAGTTCGGTTATTACAAGAGCAAGTGGCGTTGCAATACGTGATTCGAGCGCACCAAGAGTTCCTGAGCGAGAAATTTTAAGCTCGCTCATGCGCGGCGTTAATTCAAGGGCATGATTAACCAAACGATCTAATACATCATCGAATGCAACTGATGAATCGGAACTACTCGACAGCGTCTCATGAACCAACGCAATGGATGCGATTCGCCGAACAGCTTCATTGAGTGCTTGGCTAGCACCAGGATCATCAATCCGTCGCGCCTGCAATCGCAAGAGCGCAGATACAGTCTGGAGATTGTTCTTTACACGGTGATGGATCTCGCGAATAGTTGCATCTTTAGTAACGAGTTCGCGCTCACGACGTCGAAGCTCAGTCACATTGTTGAGCAAGACAATCGCCCCAATACGATCTTGTCCCGCGATAATCGGCAAGACGATGAGATCAATTACACCACCGACATTCTCAACTTCTACTCGGCGAAGTGAACGCCCACTTAAACTAGTTATCAACGCCTCTTCTCGGGCATCTGACTTCTCACGCGAAACTGTTTCAGCAATTTCGCCCAATGAATAACCCTCAAGTTCATTGGTCCATCCCATTCGGCTAAATGCTGATCGCGCATTAGGGCTGGCGTAACTCACCGTTCCATTGACATCAATACGAACCAATCCATCACCGACGCGAGGAGTTGGATCGAAGAGCGTTCCCGCATTTCGATAAGGGAAGTTTCCTTCAGCAACCATTCGATAGAGCTCATGTGCAATTTCGCGATAATTGAGTTCGAGTCGAGATGGCTGGCGCATCAGCTCTGAGTTGCGGTGGCGCGAGATAACTGCGATGACCTTCTCCCCCATGATTACAGGAATGGTCTCTTCTTTGACCATCACATCGCCCAACATCTGTGGCTCTGTATTTCGAACAATCTCTCCATCAGATAAAGCTTGATCAATATAGAAACGATCTCCCCAGGCAATCTCATCGCCAATTACATCGTTGGCGAAGACAGTTGCTGCAGTAGTAGGTCGAATATGTGCAACTGCGATATACCCCGTCGGCCAACTTGCATCATCTTTACGAAGTGGAATCCAGAGGATGAGGTCTGCAAATGAAAGGTCTGAGAGCAACTGCCAGTCAGCTACGAGTTCACGAAGTTTATGGATCTCTTCTGGTGAGGAAGGCGTTCTACCTTCGACATATTCTTCAATCGAAGCCATAGCGGTTACCGATTCAACCAATCCCCAACGCTGAGCTGTGCCTCTTGCGGAGCAAACCATGTGAGGTCATCTGCATCTTCCCCCACGAGGAATACTGCTTCTACTGAGTTCCACTGGAGCGGCATCACGACTTCTGCGCTGATCTCATCAAAGGCGCCAAGAATCTCTTCTGGTACCTCAAGGGCAATTACAAGCGCAGCTCCAGATTGGTCATCTAAAAACTCGATCGCATCCTCTGCGGCTAGGAGCGAGAGTGAATACTCGATCTCCTCTTCATCCATCTCTGGATGGGTCCCGCTATAAATTGGCGTTGGTGCATATACCTCGGGGATATCGATCGTTCCGCTCTGGAGAAACTCTTGGAGTTCATCGGCAGTCGTACCAAAGTAAACGCGCATGTAGAAAGAATATCGTCATTACCTACCTTCATTTACTCTCGAATGAGGCGCTCTTTCACAAATTGGGCGATTTCGCGATTAATTACGCTACGCGGTGCGCTCCTCTGAAGGGTAGAACCTCTCTCGCGTGTAGCTGCTATCGCCTTATGGTCTCGAGAAAATATAACTGCGCCGCAGGAGGAGCTCTCTGAGATGCCCCTTTCAAGTTCTTTGCGATCTCGACGACTCATGGCCATATCTAAAGTGATTGCAATATCGAATATGAGCGCCGAAGCCATCTCGCTCACTCTCTTGACTGCGCGATGGGTTCTATCAATGCTTTTGTGAGAACTTGCAGATGTGAGAATAAAGCGCCCTTGAGAGTGGCGAATCCACTGGAAAATCCGATCGCTGACTCGAAGACCTGTTATCGATGGCTCGCATATGACGCCCAGATCAATCAGGATGAAATCGAATTGCCCAGCGATAGTGGCGAGATGGAGTAGCTGCGCCAACTCGGAGACCTCAAAGAGTGTTAGGTTTGGAGCGAATTCTTTGGCTTGGCTTCGAATATCGTGAATTTCACAGAGATCTGCAATTACCGCAGAATTGATATTTGCATCCACGAGCAATACTTTTTTATCAAGAAGAGATATCTGTTCAGCAATATTCAATGCCAATGTGGTTGTCCCCACTCCCCCTTGTGTAGATGCAAATGCAATCACCTTTGATTGGGTCGCAGGAATCAGATTCTGCTCTCGTCTATTTTCTCTACTGTGATTTCTTAATATTTCGCCTAACTCAAAATCACTCTGTGGGGCTGCAAGGCCCTCGTTACCAAGTGGCTTGGTGCTTCCGCGAAGAAGAATTGTCGCTTCGAAATTAACCTTTTCAGCGGATATAAAGTCATCCGATAAGAGGAGTACAGCACTGTTGAATCGCTCTAGTTTTTCATGGAGAAGATCTGGAGATGTTGCGCGGTAAACCACTTTCCAACCGGAGCGAATTAGCGAGGCAGCGATTGCTCCCTCTTGCTCAATATCCTTAATTGCAGTTATTGCTAGTAATTCATCTTTAGCCACGACTTGCAACCACTACTAATCGCCCGCTAGAGGTTGCGGCAAGAACTCTCGGAACCTCATCTCTCTGGATTGAAATTGTCAGAGCGAGATCACCGCCGAAGTTTGCACCTTTCTGAGAAATTTCTTTGATGAAGACTCCACTGATAACCCTTTCTGGCTCCGGAACAACTTCTCCATTACGAGCATCGAATACTCGATAGAGTGAAACTATCTCTCCCACGTTTATCGTTGCCGGCAAGTCAGCGGCCCTGACTGCAATTGAGAGGCTCTCCGAATCAAGCTCCTCACCGCTATTACTGAGATCAGAGACGTTGAGTAGTGATCCTGATGAAAGATTTCTCAAAGTAATAGAGCCAACTGGATTGACTGACGAGGAGAGGTAGCCCTCTGCCCCTCTTCCAAGGGTGACTTTTGCAAGTGAGATATCAGTGGAGGAAATTTGTACACCTCGAGGTAATGGGTGATTTAGAACCCAATATTTTCCACCTGTAGAAGAGATATATGCGATCAGCAGTGAGGCGATGATTGATGTGAAGAAGAGGGCGCCTGCAACGAGAAGGCGAGAGTGTGATTTCTTATCGGCGAGTGAATTCATGGCGGCACGGTAACGAGCGTCGGTGGTGCACGATGCAGTTCTCCACAGTCATACCAACGTATGAGCAATCTTCATACATTGCTCGGATGTATTGGCGAGAATTCTCGGCAAATCTTCCCCCATGACAACTATGGAAGAGAAGCGAAGCCTTCACCTTATTTCGAGTACTACGCCACCAGAATTGTGGGGCCACCCCACCCTCGATCTCTTCGATCTCACTGTTGAAGAGCGAGCTCCACAAGTAGCCCTTCTCTATCGCTCACCATCACTCTTCGGAGAACCTTTTGAAGATGATGATCGCCCCCTGCCAACATCAGCATCAGAGTTGCCTGACATCGCTCAATGGACGATGAGTTTTGCAATCAATCTCCTTGAAATCATCGCTGGACGACGACAACCATCTCAATTAGCTACTCGTTGCCACCATGTCATCTTTAGACAACTACTTCCGATGGTCGGTTGCGAGAAAGAGGTTGGACGGATACGTAAGATTCACCAGGATCAACCACTCGATGGAATCTGTGAATCTGTTATCACCGTGCGCTTTGGAGAGAGGCTGCGCGCACTTGCGATTCGGACAGAGGGAGTCGATGGGCGATGGCTCTGCACCGCCCTGCGATTGATGTGAAGTTAAGCGGCGCCGTGGCAGCGCTTGAACTTCTTACCTGAACCACATGGGCATGGGCTGTTACGAGAGACATCGCCTGTCGTGACAACGCCATTCTCATCTGCAGCTGTGTACTGCAGTGGAACTGATTGAGCAGGCTTGCTCTCTAGACCCTTAGCCTGAAGTTGTGATCCATCGCCCTCAATGGTGACTTCAACATTAAAGACCAAGCTTGCAAGCTCTTCCTTAATTGCATCCATCATCGCTGAGAAGAGTTCGTAGCCTTCACGCTGATATTCAACGAGCGGATCGCGCTGTGCCATTGCACGGAGGCCAATTCCCTCTTGGAGGTAATCCATCTCGTAGAGGTGTTCACGCCAGCGTCGATCGAGGACTGAAAGGAGTACCTTGCGCTCGAGTTCACGGAGAACATCTGTTCCGAGATTAGCTTCACGCTCTACATAAGCCTTGCGGGCATCTTCGAGAATCTTCTCTTCCAAGAAACTAGCATCGAGAGCTGCTGCTCCCCCGATCTCTGCGAGCAACTGCTCTGATGTAAAGGAGATTGGATAGACAAGCTTGAGAGCTGTCCATAAATCTGCAAGGTTCCAATCTTCGCTAAATCCTTCTGCAGTTGCAGCGCGAACATAGGCAGAGATTGTCTCAGCGACGAAATCTTGAACCTGTATACCAATATCTTTTCCTTCAAGGACAAGGCGACGCTCGCCATAGATAACCAAGCGTTGGCGGTTCATGACATCGTCATACTTCAAAACATTCTTACGGATTTCGAAGTTCTGCGCTTCAACCTGTGTCTGAGCCGAACGGATTGCATTAGAGACCATCTTGGATTCGATTGGTTCATCCTCTGGCAGACCTGCTGCAAGCAAGAATCGCTCGACGAGCGCAGAGTTAAAGCGACGCATCAATTCATCTTGAAGCGAGAGGTAGAAACGTGACTCTCCCGGATCGCCTTGGCGACCTGAACGTCCACGAAGCTGGTTATCGATACGACGTGATTCGTGGCGCTCTGTTCCTAGAACATAGAGACCACCGAGACCAATTACCTCTTCGTGATCCTTCTCCACTGCAGCCTTCTGCTTTGCAATCTCAGCAGGCCATGCAGCCTCATACTCCGTTGCGTTATCTACTGGTGAGAGACCGCGACGTTGTAGTTCGAAGTCAGCCATAAATTCTGGATTACCACCGAGCATAATGTCGGTTCCGCGACCTGCCATATTGGTAGCAACCGTTACTGCGCCCTTTACACCTGCACGGGCAACGATTGAAGCTTCACGTTCATGGTGCTTTGCATTGAGCACCTCGTGTGGAACTCCAGCCTTCTTGAGCAATGCAGAGAGCTCTTCTGACTTCTCAACAGAGACGGTACCAACGAGAACTGGCTGGCCTTTGCGGTGACGCTCTGCGATATCGCGGACGACGGCGTGGAACTTTCCGAGCTCTGACTTGTAGACGAGGTCAGCCTGATCAATACGCTGCATTCCACGGTTGGTAGGAATTGGTACAACACCGAGCTTGTAGATCTGATGGAATTCAGATGCCTCTGTCATTGCAGTACCTGTCATACCTGAGATCTTCTCGTAGAGACGGAAGTAGTTCTGCAAAGTAATAGTTGCAAGGGTCTGGTTCTCATCCTTGATTTCAATGCGTTCTTTCGCCTCAAGCGCCTGGTGAAGACCTTCGCTATAGCGACGTCCCGCCAACATACGTCCTGTGTGCTCATCAACGATTAATAGCTCGCCATTCATGACGACATAATCCTTATCGCGCTTGAAGAGCTCCTTCGCTCGAACAGCGTTATTGAGATAGCCGATGAGAGTTGTATTTGCTGCCTCATAGAGATTCTCGATCTCAAGGAGCTGCTCAACCTTTGTAACACCATCTTCAAGAATTCCGATGGTCTTCTTCTTCTCATCTACTTCGTAATGTTCATCGCGGTTGAGTTTCGTTGCAATATTTGCGAACTCGACATACCACTTCGTTGCCTTATCGGCTGGTCCGCTGATAATCAACGGTGTACGTGCTTCATCAATCAAAATAGAGTCAACTTCATCGACAACTGCAAAGAAGTGATCGCGTTGAACACACTCTTCGAGTGACCAAGCCATATTGTCGCGAAGGTAATCAAAGCCGAATTCATTATTGGTGCCATAAGTAATATCGGATGCATATGCTGCGCGGCGCTCTGCTGGAGTCATGCTGTTGAGAATGACGCCTACTGAGAGACCGAGGAAGCGATGGATTCGACCCATCCACTCGCTATCGCGCTCTGCGAGGTAATCGTTAACAGTTACAACGTGCACGCCTTTACCTGCGAGTGCATTGAGGTATGAAGGAAGTGTTGCAACTAGAGTCTTTCCTTCACCAGTACGCATTTCAGCGATATTTCCAAGGTGGAGGGCAGCTCCACCCATCAACTGAACGTCGTAGTGACGCTGACCGAGTGTGCGCTTCGCAGCCTCACGAACTACAGCGAATGCTTCAGGGAGAATGTCATCGAGAGTCTCACCTGCTGCGAGGCGTGTCTTAAATTCATCTGTCTTTGAGCGGAGCGCATCATCGCTGAGCGGAGAAATTGAGCCCTCAAAGCTATTGACCTTATCGACAATCTTGCCGAGATCGCGAAGGATCTTGCCTTCGCCAGCACGCATGATTCGATCTAAAAGCTTTGACATGGAGGAACCTTTCGCAACGAGGGCTTTATCTTAGTGGCTGGGCCAGAGCGGCCGTTACGGCCCCAATCACCTGAATTCCCGCATATCTCAAGGCGCGAGCCGCCTCATTGAGGGTGGCACCTGTCGTTACTAGGTCATCAACCAGAACTGCATTTCCATGCAGCCCATCTATCTTCTCTACAACAAAGGCGCCCTCAAGATTATTCCGCCTCCCCTGAACATCAAGGCCGCTCTGATCTCTCACTCGTCGCCCATGAAAGAGTGGTGATTGAATCGGAATTCCAAGCTTTGCTGATGCAGGCTTTGTCATCTCAGCGATGAATTCTCGACCTCGTAAACGAGTCGCACTCTTTCTCGATGGAATAGGAATCAAATAATCCACCCATTCTTTTCTCAGAAGATTTTCAAGTGAATGGGTAATCGCATCTGATACTAATTTATCTGCTCTTTCGAAATGGTTCTCTTTGGCGCCGAGAATTACCTTCTGCGCGATTGATGAGTAGAGAACGCTAGACGTTACTGATAAAGATATTCCTTCACCTCTGCCAATCTCAGTGATGTAGATATGTGGATTCCATCCCCGTCTGCACTTCGAGCAGAGGGATAAACCAAGTGCGCTACATGAGATACATCGAGAGGGAAAGAGAAGTTCGTTGAGCGATTGTATAAATTCCACCGTCGTATCTTTGCGGTAGATGCTTCCTCATTTACTGGTAGAAAACTTCTTCGTGGAAATCTTCTGGCGTTGGTTTTATTGGACGGCTCACAATTGCCTCACCTGCATTTCGCGGGAGCGTAAGGACAAAGTGCGCACCTTTGCCAGGACGACCCCATGCATCGAGCTCGCCATTGTGAAGACGGGCATCTTCTAGTGCAATTGAAAGACCCAACCCTGTTCCGCCTCGAACACGTGCACGTGAAGGATCAGCCCTCCAGAAACGATCGAATACTCGAATGAGTGAAGATTCATCAAGGCCGGTACCGAAGTCGCGTACACCGACAGCTACCTCGGATTCGGTCGACTTAATTTGAATCTCAATAGGGGTGCCATCGCAATGATCAAGGGCATTCGATAAGAGATTGCGCATAATGCGCTCAACGCGACGCATATCTGCTTTGACAGTGACAACAGAGTTATCAGACTTTGTCGAAACGCCAGATGTCTTCTCATCAGTATCTATACCTAGGTCATGAACGGATCGTTTGATAAGGGCAATCAAATCAAATTCCACAGGCTCAAGAACTGCTACCTCTGCATCAAAGCGGCTCACCTCAAGGAGGTCTTCGAGGAGGCGCTCAAATCTATCGAGTTGGGCAACGAGTAGCTCTGCGCTGCGTGCAACAGGTGCCTCGAATGTAGTGCGATGGTTGTAGATCACCTCGGAAGCCATACGCAGAGTCGTCAGCGGTGTACGAAGTTCGTGAGAAACATCAGATACAAAACGTTGCTGTACGCGCGATAAGTTCTCAAGGCGAGAGATTTGTTGCTCGATAGATGCAGCCATATCGTTAAAGGAGATAGCGAGAGTTGCTAATTCATCATTGGATGTAATGGGAAGACGGAGATCAAACTCTCCTTGGGTAAATTGCTTAGCAACAGATGCTGCCTCACGCACCGGCCTTACAACTTGTCGCACTACAAGCCAGGTAATCAAAGCGATAAGGAAGATCAGGGCAAAGCCCGTCAGCAAAAGTGAATTCTGAATTAGTTGAATCGTAGAAGCTTGGCTCGCCAATGAGAATACGACATACATCTCATAACGACCTGCGCCAGGAATATCGATTCGGTTACCAACAAAGAGAGAGTCAATGCTCGGACTCGCCGAATATTGAAGTCGGCCATACTCGTATTGGAGGTTTGAATCTTTAAGAATCTTACTTCTCACACTGGAAGGAATTGATTCACTGAGAGCGCTATTTGAAGCCATCTCATAAGTAACTTTAGATGTCTTTGTAGTTGGAGTCTTTACAATCAATACCTCACGGCGTTGCTCTTTAATTCCTTGTGTTGTTGCATCGACAACGATTTCAGCGAGGATCTTCTTACGTTCTTCTACGGTACTCCCCTGTGAAATTAAGAGCTGATACTGAGCATTAAAGAAGGCCAAGCGGGCTTCAGCAAGGGATGAGTTGAGGTTAGTAGAGCGAATTCCATCGGAAAGTCGTGAATAAAGAGCAGATCCGGTGAGCCAAACAACGCCGAGTGAGAGCAGAACGGTCGATGTAACAACCTTTGCGCCCAGTGAACGTTGAAAGGCAAGACGGAGTCTTGTCATGTTAAGAAGCGCCGCCCGCCTTATATCCAACGCCGCGCACTGTCATCACGATCTCTGGATGTTCTGGGTCGTGCTCAATCTTTGAACGAAGACGTTGCACGTGGACATTGACGAGGCGAGTATCAGTTGAATGACGATAACCCCACACTTCGCTGAGAAGTGCATCGCGAGTAAAGACGCGGCCTGGATCCTTCGCCAACGCAACCAGAAGGTCAAACTCCAAACGCGTCAGAGTGATTGCCTTTGCTCCACGATGAACTTCATGTGCAGTGACATCGATAGTGAGGTCACCAATTGTGAGAACTCCCGTGACATCTGCGTTGGTGCGACGAAGTCGGGTACGGATTCTCGCGATTAATTCAGCCTCATCGCGGAAAGGCTTCTGCATGTAATCATCTGCGCCAGCTTCGAGCCCTCGAACAATGTCGAGGGTCTCGCCCTTAGCGCTGAGCATCACGATCGGCACAACTGATTCTTGGCGAATCAGTGTGCAGACCTCGATGCCATCTAACCCTGGAAGCATCACATCGAGAAGGACGAGGTCTGGAGGATTATTTCTAAATGCCTCAAGCGCCTCGTCTCCACGATTGACGAGATCTACATCAAAACCTGAACTTGTTAAAACAATTCCAAGCATCTCTGCAAGATCTAGATCGTCATCAACGACCAGGATTCGAGCCATTTATGAACCGTGCTCCCATGAGTTGAGGTACAACTCTTGTGCTGGTGTAAGTGTGTCGATATATCCGCCCATTGACTTGAGCTTGAGTGATGCAACTTCCTTATCGATATATGAAGGAACATCGTGAACGCCTGCTGGAAGATTCTTTGCTTCCTTGACGAGGTACTCAGCTGTAAGAGCCTGATCAGAGAATGACATATCCATAACTGATGCTGGGTGGCCTTCTGCTGCGCCGAGGTTTACGAGGCGACCTTCTGCAATAAGGAGGAGGCGACGGCCATCAGCGAGAACATACTCATCTGTCTGGTGGCGCATCTTTGCATTCTTTGACTTTGCATTCTGTTCAAGCCATGCAACGTCAATCTCAATATCAAAGTGACCTGAGTTGGCCATGATTGCGCCATCCTTCATTACTGCAAAGTGCTCATCGCGAAGTACATCGCGGTTACCTGTCACAGTAATAAATACATCTCCAACCTTTGCAGCCTCTGTCATTGGCATGACGCGGTATCCCTGCATCATTGCATCGAGCGCCTTAGTTGGATCAATCTCTGTCACGATGACATCTGCGCCCATACCCTTAGCGCGCTCAGCAACACCCTTACCGCAGTAACCAAAACCTGCGACTACGAGGATGCGACCAGCGAGCAAGAAGTTTGTCGCGCGGAATACAGCATCGAGAGTTGATTGACCTGTTCCGAAACGGTTGTCGAACATGTGCTTTGTATCAGTGTCATTGACTGCGATCATTGGGAATGTAAGAGCGCCATCCTTTGCCATCTGGTTGAGGCGGATAACGCCAGTTGTTGTTTCTTCGCATCCACCTGTGATGTTTGGAAGAAGTTCGCGACGAGTTGTGTGAAGAGTGTTGACGAGGTCGCAACCATCATCGAATACTTGGTGTGGCTCGATATCGAGCGCAGCATTGATATGTGAGTAGTAACCATCGCGGTCTACCGCATTACGTGCGAAGACTGAGATTCCGAACTCATGAACGAGAGCTGCTGCTGTGTCATCCTGAGTTGAAAGTGGGTTTGAAGCACAGAGTGCGATCTCTGCGCCGCCTGCCTTGAGAACGCGCATCAAGTTAGCTGTCTCTGTTGTGACGTGCATGCATGCTGAGATACGGACTCCAGCAAATGGCTGAGTCTTCTCGAAGCGTTCACGGATCTGTGCGAGAACAGGCATATTGCGCTCTGCCCATTCAATGCGCTTGCGACCAGCAGCTGCAAGTGATGCATCCGCAATGTCGTGCTTTGGAATAGTTGTAACTGACATTTATATCTCCCTCGATAGGCTGTAAAGAGAGCTACATGAATTGATTAGCTCTTCTATTTTTCGCTTGACCTTCGGCGTAGGGCTCTACTGTGCTGATCGGCTATGGGCATAGATTACTAGCCATCGCCTCGAAAGGCAGAATTAGCGATTAGGCGCGTATGGTGTTGAGAACTGCATCACGAATGGATTCCATCTCCTGCGCAGTTGTAGCCTCAACGTTGAGTCGAAGGAGAGGCTCAGTATTTGAGGCGCGGAGGTTGAACCACCAGGTGTCGCCTGTGACTGTTAATCCATCGAGGTGATCGAGTTCGACTCCGGCCAATGCGCCGTAATGTTCTTCAATCTTCTTTGTCGATGCCACTGCATCAGAGACTGTTGAGTTGACCTCACCGCTAGAGATGTAGCGATTAAATGGAGCGAAGAGCTGAGATAACGGAGTATCGCTCTCCCCTAAGGCTGCAATTGCATATAGAGCGGCGAGCATTCCAGAATCTGCACGCCAGAAATCACGGAAGTAGAAGTGGCCTGAGTGCTCGCCACCGAATACTGCACCTGTCTCTGCCATCAACTTCTTAATGTAAGAGTGGCCGACTCGAGAGCGCACGGCAGTGCCGCCATTTTCTTCAACGATCTCTCGCACTGATTTTGATGAGATGAGATTGTAAATAATTGTCGAACCTGGATACTTCACGAGCTCACGCGTTGCAATAAGGGCGGTGAGAGCAGATGGATTAACGAGGTCGCCCTTCTCATCTACCAAGAAGCAGCGATCAGCATCACCATCAAAGGCCAACCCGATGTCGGCTTGATTCTTCTTTACTGCAGCCTGAAGATCGCGAAGATTCTCGGGGTCAATTGGATTGGCTTCATGATTTGGGAAGCTTCCATCGAGTTCGTAATACATCTCAATGACCTCAGCGTTGAGACGAGCAAAAACTGCTGGAGCTGTATGGCCTGCCATTCCGTTACCCGCATCGATCACAATCTTGAGCGGGCGGATTGATGAGAGATTCACGAGATCAAGAAGGTGTGACACATAATCATCAAGCATCTCCTGGCGGCGTTCTACACCTACCTGGCTCAATGGAATAGGTGAGCCTTCATTGACGAATTTTTCAATGGTGAGTAGCCCAGATTCTTTTCCAATTGGTCGCGCACCGCTAAGACACATCTTAATTCCGTTATATGCAGCAGGGTTGTGGCTTGCAGTAAACATCGCACCAGGGAGATTGAGCTTTCCTGCTGCAAAGTAGAGCATATCTGTTGAAGCGAGGCCGATACGGATTACATCGAGACCTTGCGATGTCACGCCTGCGCTAAACGCATCTGCAAGTTCGGGAGATGAGGGGCGCATATCTTCACCAATAACGACGGTGCCGGGTTCGCGCTCTGCCTTGAGAAATCTTGCGAAGGCGGCACCTGTTGCAAATGTAAATTCTGGAGTGATCTCATCGTCGACGAGTCCACGAATATCATATGCCTTAAAGATTGATGCGCTCATGCCCTAATAGTAAGAGGTTTATCGTTAGGAAGGAACTGCGCGTAGATGGCCACGACGACCGACTTGGGCGACTTGTGCAGGTGAGGTCGGCACCTCTTGCTCTTGATGGTTACGTGCAACCTCTCGGACTGCATCTGCAATCGCCATCAAATCATCTTCGCTTGGTCCTGCGCCTTCACCACTTGAGATTTCGCGCTCAACGCTCCAACCATTAGGAACTGTCAACCGTGAAGCGTGGCGTTCGCAGAGATCATATGCATGTGGCTCAGAGAAGGTTGCAATTGGTCCAAGGACTGCGCGTGAATCTGCATAGATGTAGGTGAGAGTCATCGTTGCAGCGGCTCTGCAACTTACACGTGAACAGGAACGACCTGATACCGGACTCATGGATGAAAGATTAGTGGGAGAAGGCGGTGAAGTTAGGGAATCAACACTCTGATATTTGAACGAGGTATCGATGTTCGGGTCAAAGCACTTCCGATAACAAGAGGTGCGTAACCAAATCCGCTCTTCGAAGTGATGAGGGCAGCGCCAAATGTCTGCTCAGAGCGCTTTGTAATTGTGAAAGAGCGAATGCGATCGGAGACCTGGTAGGTAGCAATATCTGAACCTCGCAACGAGATGCTTCGCTTCTTGCCTTGGATTGAGGTTAGATCAATATCAACTTCTATCTTGTCGCCGGTGAAGATAAGCAATGGAGCCAAACCAGTAACGGCAAAGGTTCCTTTCTCCAATTGAGGCGCAGGTGTACTCCATAGGAAATCGGATTTGCCGAGAGAGTTGGTCTTAGTGAAGACAGAGGCAACAAATGGGCGGTCCGAGCTGAGATGAAGAGCAAATTTTCCAGATTGCATAATCACATCGAGGGGAAGGTCTACAACCTTCCCAGCAGGAATCATCTTTCCGTCGATTCCAGATGGAGAGAATGTTCCATCTGTGGATGTGATCTCAACGTTTAACTGCGCTCCTACTTCACCAGGAATCAGGATACGAAGTGTGTGAGGTAGCGAGCTCTTCTTTCCAGTCTGCTGAGGAATTGCCGGAATTACTAGATTCTTTGCAGGGTTCTCTTGTGAATTCACTGTGTCGCCACCGAGAGCTTGAAGGCCACGTCCTCGTTCATCTGTAACAAATGCATTGACGCGCCCGGTCTGAGGAAGCACATGAATTGCTAAAGAGCGAGACCCTGGTGCAAGCGATGCAAGTTGAATTGATGTAAATGAATTGGCCTTCACTGCAAAGAGTTGATCTGCCTGTGAGCCATTTTCGGTATAGACAGTTACCGCAATAAGCGCCTTGCCGAGACCGCTATTTACCAAGGTAAGAGATCCCTTTGATGTGACATCAGCAGTTGCTCCGACAAACCATTGAGATGTCACCGGCGCTAGACAGGTAACGCCGCCGGCCCAGACGCCAGTGCGAACTTGCCACATTAATGGCGTAACTGATTGAGCATCAATGACCGTTGCTTGATTGCTGCCTGCATAGCGGCGGGAACGTGAATCTTTAAATGCCATCGTAGACGTGCCGGTCTTGCGAAGTTGCATCTTTGGTGAGGTTAATGAGATCACAGAGCTCTGACCGCTCTGATTTGGTGGGCAGACAACTGCTGGATAGCTCTCTGAATAACGATTGCTCTTAGTCGTAATATTGATGACATTGGTAAAGAGAGCGACTGCAACAAATGCAGCAAGAAGTTGGAGTGCGCGGCTCTTCATTAAGAGACCTCACTATCTGAAAGTTCGCGGCGCCTACGCCCAGCAGGAAGCGCCATCACAATTGAGGTTACCAATGCGATTAGAAAGAGTGATAGCCAGGCACGGCGGCTAGTTCCATCGTGGAGGAATACGACCTCGCCGCCGTTAAAGACTTTAAATTGTGGAAGACCAAATTCGTTTTTGCTTCGCTCAAGTCGAACTCCATCTGCAAGTGCCTGCCAACCCTGACTGTAATTCTCAGTCAATGTGATTGTTCCCGGACCAGGTGCAGTTACCGCGCCGAGTGCGACGGGAAGTACTGAGCTCTTTCCTGTGAAGTCGGTAAAGATTGCGCGGCCAGTTGGTTGGCTTACTTTCCAGACAATGCCTGCATCTGTCGATGAAGCTCGGTTAAATCCACCGAGGCCATCAATCGTTTGGATTAATTCTTGTTGGGTTGGATTCTTTACAAAGACATATTTAATTCCATAGGCTGCAAAAATCTTTGAGCTACCGACTCCGGTGTTATCGATCAAACCTTCAACAGCTTTGGTGATTAAGGGAGTATTTTCGATTGCAACATCTGGCTGACCGAGTGTGATCTCTCCCCCGCGAGCAATGAAGTAAGCGAGTGCTCGATGTTGGTCATCTTCAACGCCTCGAATGACGAGGGTCTTTGCATCTTCTTCCACTGCTAGGAATGCTGGTAGCACTGCTTCTGAATGTCGCTGAACGGGAGATGCAGCACCAGCAGAGAAGACCCAGATAGATGACGACACGCTATAGAAAGCGCTAATCAGAATTACTGATGCGACCGCAATATGTCGGTAATTAAAGTGCGAACTTTCTAGGCGACTACGAACGTCATCGAACATAATTACAGAAGCCGTGACTGCTAAAACGGTAGCAATTGAGATAAATGCTCCAGAGAAGACGTACTCACGGTTCGAAGAACCATTTCCTGAGACTTCAAGAGCCGCTAAGAGAGCGCCTGTGAGCAATATGCCGATTCCGTAGGTAGCGTAAATTCTTGCTCGCGCTGTGGAGAAATAGGTAACAATCAACAGCAGTGTGATTGGACTGATTGACCACCATGGAAGAGAGCCAGCACCTCCAGGATTTGCCAGCAATGCGATGTTTCCACCACCACCCGGTTGCATGATTCCAATCTCGACTAAGAGACGTGATGGGTGGACGATAAAAGTTAATGAGGTGGGAAGCGCGAGAACGATAGGCGTAAAGAGAACGATTGCCCTTCGTGCACTTCTACGAAGAAAGAGAGGGTCGCGATAATTTCTTGAAGAGGCGATGTAATCAACTGCTATGAGGTAAAGCGAGCCAGCGATCAGAAGTATGAAGAGCGCTGGATTGAAAGTTTGCAAAACCCAGAAGAAGAGAGAGATTGCAAAGAGATTTCGAATTGATCGTTTTTCTATTTCTCGCCACTGCCCAAGTGATGAGAGAAGTATTGGGAGAAGGATGATGAGTACCGCTACGCCAAGGTGGCCACCATTAATTGCAGAGATTGCAATCGGCGACATCGCGTAGAGCAAGGCAGCTGCCGCCGTCAAAATAGGACTTGATGTGTGCTTACTTAAGTATCGCTGCGAGCTCCAGAGGGCCAGGAATGGCGCAACGATAAAGAAGAGCGAGATAAAGGCGGAGACGCTTCCAAAAGTGATGAGTGATCCAAATCCAACAAAGAGAATCCAGGCGGGGGCGGAAATATTGGAGCCCATTCCAACCTCATGCCAGCTCTCTACAAAGAATTTCCAGATATCAGATGTCCCTGATGGTGAAACTGCGAGGGCTCCACCAGAGATTGAACCCCAGCGATGTCGAGTCCATCCAAAGGTGATGACTAGTAGAAATGTGCTTGCAATAACGAGAGGGCGAGTAAAGAAGACTTTCCATGAGTTTGTCGAAATTGGAGCGAGAATCTCTTCATCTTCATTGATATCGAGCTCGCTAAATGTAGGCGCAGCTTCGACGCTTTCATCAGGGAAAATTCGACCACGAATATTTTCAACAATATGGCTAACGCCACCTCGAATCTGCGTCCAACGCGATGGAATAAATTGCGCGACGATTCCAGAGGTGACGAGGCGTTGGCTCTTACGAATTTTTCTTGCAGCGAGCAACTCACCTGGATGAATCAGAAGCGTTGCAATTGCGAGAATTTCATCTGCGGCATATCCAGGCAGCTTTGCAAAGAGATATCCAATAGATCGGATTAATGAGCCACCAAGAAGTTGAAACGCTAAGAGTGGCAATTTCCACCACGATGAATTAGCTAGGAGTACATAGGCAGCGTTACGACGGTCGAGAAGGAGCGGTCTATGAAGGGGCGCACCTGAAATATCAATCGCACGTCGCTCTGAGGACGCCGCTTGTGCATGGAAGCCGATTGCTGAGGTGACAACTAGGACAGAGTGGCCGGCAGCATGGACACGCCAACCAAAATCAACATCGTCGCGGAAGAGTTCTAGGTTGGCATCAAATCCGCCGAGCTCTTCAAATACATCGCGACGGATGAGCGCACCAGCTGTGCTGACTGATAAGACCTCACGATTTTCATCATGCTGTCCTTGGTCATACTCATGTGGTTCAAGTCCGGTCCATCGTGAACCATTGGTCGCAATACTGATTCCCACTTCAAGGAGATGAGAGCGGTCGTACCATCCCAATAACTTCGGACCTGCCATCACAATGTTGGGACGGTCTGCGATTGCATCTGTGAGTTCTTCTAGCGCGCGCGGATCGAGAGCGCAATCGTCGTGCAGAATCCAGAGCCACTCATCGCTTCCAGAAATTGCTGGCGGAAGTTGAGAGATTCCATATTGAATTGCTGCACCGAATGACGTTGCACGATCTAGTGTAACTGTGGGGATGCGAGCGCCCTTTAGTAACTTTGCTGAAGAGTCGAGTGATCCTGTATCGATTGCAAGTATCTGATCTGCACCTCTGCTCTGAGAGGTAATTGACGCTACGACCTCGGGGAGCCATGTGGCGCCATCGTGCACAACGAGAAGTGCGGTGACGCGAGGGGTACTCATGGAATTACCTTAACTTTTCGAGAGTCGAAAAGTTAGTGGCGCCTTTAAGCGCGACGCTTCAAACGACGACGTTCGCGCTCTGAGAGACCGCCCCAGATGCCAAAGCGCTCATCGTGAGCGAGGGCATATTCAAGGCACTCCTGGCGGACATCGCATGATTGGCAGACGCGCTTTGCCTCGCGTGTTGAGCCACCCTTCTCAGGGAAGAAAGCTTCTGGGTCAGTCTGAGCGCAGAGTGAGCGCTCCTGCCATGAGAGTTCCATATTCTCGCCATTTGCGAGTTGAATAGTTGGTCCAGCAGTGGGGGCTGATGGCTTGCCAGTCGAGAAACCTTCTGGGCGGATCGGCATATGTCGAATCTCCTCAAGACCTTAGGGCGCAATTCTGTGTGAATTGCTGCGCTCTAGGAGTGAATTACACCCATGTAATCCCTATAAGTCAACCCCTCGATTACGGGAAGAATGGTCAGAGAGGAGAGAAAAGTCGATTTATGGCAGGTTTATAGGCTCAGATATCGCGCTGGAGAGGTAATGGCGCGATTGTGTGAGGCCCGCTGTGATTGTTGTCTTATGGAAGATGAAGCATTGCGAAAGCTGGACGCCCTCTTCGATTGTGACCTCATCACCAATAATGCAATCATCAATAACGACATTGGCGCCGACTCGAACCTTGCTTCCAAGAGAACTTTTACCGGTAATCACCGCAGTGGGATCAATTTCGCACCCTGGCATTGCATGAAATTGGCCTTCGATTAAATCGCGGGAGCCCTTAAAGAGAGCGGCGGGTGTGCCAACATCGAGCCAATATGCCTGCTCTTTATATCCATATACAGGGCGGCCGCTTGCAACAAGATCTGGAAAAGTTTCGCGTTCAATACTGACTACTTCACCCAACGGAATTCGCTGCAGAACACTTGGGTGGAATATGTAACAGCCTGCATTGATGGAGTTGGTAACAGGGTTATCCATCTTCTCGAGGAATGCCGTGACGCGACCATCGCTATCGGTGGGAACGCACCCAAATGCGCGCGCATCTTCGACCTCAATTAAATGTAGCGTTGCATCTGCAGAATTAGATTTATGAAAGTTAATTTGATCTGCAATCGAATGGCGGCTTAAGACATCACCGTTAAAGATAACAATGGGCTCATCGCCGAGGCTTTCAAGATCGAGCATCTGCGCTGCGTTGCGGATTGCGCCACCGGTGCCGAGAGGTTCCTTCTCAACAGCATAGAGAATTTTCATTCCCCACTTTGATCCATCTCCAAAGTAGGGAGTAAATACCTCTGAGAGATAAGAGGTTGCGAGAACTAGAGTGTGAATTCCTGCACGATTTGCGGCAAGTAGCTGATGTTCTGTAACAGGAAGACCTGCAACGGGCAACATCGGTTTTGGTGATTCAGATGTCAGCGGCTTGAGGCGAGTTCCAAAACCACCAACGAGCAAGATTCCAACAGCCATTATTATTCCTTTACCGCTTCGCCATCAGTGCAATGCGAATACGCGGTAATTCTCTGAGCTGCTTCATTAATTTGTTCATCTGTAGCCGTCATTGCAATGCGAATATGTGTTGAGTCTCCATAGAACGAACCAGGTGTTGCCAAGATGCCGATCCTTGCAAGCCATTCGACTGACTTCCAGCAATCTTCCTGACGTGTAGCCCAGAGGTAGAGACCAGCATCTGAGAAATCGATTGAGAAACCTGCTTCAGCGAGCGCCGGGATAAGAACTGCCTTACGTGCGTTGTAGCGATTACGTTGCTCTGCAACATGGGCGCTATCTCCCAGCGCTGCAATCATCGCCTTCTGCACAGGAAGCGAGACCATCATTCCTGCATGTTTGCGAACTTCAAGGATTTCAGCAATGAGCTTCGGATCGCCAACAACAAATGCTGCGCGGTAGCCAGCTAAGTTAGAGCGCTTTGAAAGTGAATGGACGGCGAGAATATTTCGATTATCGCCATCGGTGTAATTCAATATAGATGTTGGAGTCACTGAATTTCCAAATTCAAGGTAACACTCATCTGATACAACAACTCCCCCGCTCTTGCGGGACCAATCAATTGCTGCGCGGTATTCAGATTCAGAATGAACTCGTCCCGTTGGATTTGATGGTGAGTTCACCCAGGCAAGATCAGCTTGGGGCCACTGCGCAGCATCAATATCTACTGGAGTTGCCTCGCTCTTAGCGATCATCGCTCCCACTAAGTAAGTTGGGTAAGCAACAGATGGATAGAGAACAGATCGTGACGTAAGAAAGGTTGGAAGCCATGCAACAAACTCTTTCGAACCAATGAGGGGCAAGACTCCGAACTCTCCCGTTGCGCCTAAATTCTTCTTCGCCCATTCGGTAATCGATGCGCGCAGCTCTGGCGTTCCCATCGTGACGGGATAGCTTGGAGAGTTAGATGCGTTGCGTAGCGCCTCTTGAATAAATTCAGGGGTCGGATCTACCGGAGTTCCAACTGATAGATCAATAATCCCAGCTGGATGTTCTTTCGCAGTTGCGCCAAATGGAGCGAGCGCATCCCACGGGAAATCAGGAAGTTTGTGGCCCAAGAGCGCTTACATCTGGGTGATCAGTATTTGTCTGTCCCACCTTTGATGCTCCGCCAGGTGAACCTAGCTCAACGAAGAATTCTGTATTGACCTTCTTGTACTCCTGCCACTGTCCTGGAACATCATCTTCGTAGTAGATAGCTTCTACTGGACATACTGGCTCGCAAGCTCCGCAATCGACGCACTCATCTGGCTGGATGTAGAGCATGCGTGAGCCTTCATAGATGCAATCAACTGGGCACTCTTCGCGACAAGATTTATCTTTTACGTCGACACAAGGCTGAGCAATCACATAGGTCACGGTGGGCCTCCTTTGAAGGGTTGAGCAGGCGGTAATTCTAACCATGCAGAACCGGTTATTGCTGAATATGCCAAGTGAGAGATAGATGAATAACCTAGGGCTATGAGTTTTGAAGGCGAGATATCGGCATCTCTCGGTGAACGGGTATCTATCCGCCTCCGTGATGGCGATAGCTTTCGAGACCTCTTAGGAGTTTTACAGAATGAGACGACCATCATTCGCCGCGATGGCTCTGCAGCAACTTTTGATTCTGGCGATATCGCTTACTTCCGAGTAGTCCCCGTCTTCACCAGAGGAAATCACGAATTGGGCGATCTCCATCTCTACGAAACAGCATCGCGAAAGCTTGAGAAAATCGTTGGCGATCAGATCCGTATCTACGCCTGCGGCCCAACGGTCTATCGCGATGCCCATATTGGAAATATGCGCACATTCTTACTTACCGATCTCATCCGACGAGCACTTGCCCTCAATGGCATCGAAACAGTTACTGTTTCGAATATCACCGATGTCGGCCATATGTCTGAGAATCTCGATGGCTCAGATAGCGGAGATAAAGTTTTAGAAGAGGCAGCGCGTGAAGCAGTGACCCCTTTGATGATTGCGCGACGCTATGAAGAGAAGTACCGCTCTGACTTAGCAGCTCTCAATATTCTCTCCGCAGATTTCTATCCACGCGCGAGTGAGAACATTGATCAGATTATTCAATCTATTGCAAAGTTAATGGAGAGCGGTCACGCGTATTGCGGTAGCGATGGAAATATCTATTTCGATGCCAAGAGCATCAGCGATTACGGATACATCAGCGGAAATAAGTTGGATTCTTTAAAACCTGGCCATCGCTATGAATATCTCGGTGACGGCGGCAAGAGATTCCATGCTGATTGGGCGCTCTGGAAATTGGCAGGCAAGCGCAGCGAAATGATTTGGGAATCCCCCTGGGGTGCGGGTTTTCCAGGGTGGCATATTGAGTGCAGCGCAATGTCGCTCAAACTTCTCGGAGACCAGGTAGATATTCACGTAGGTGGTATCGATCTTCGCTTCCCTCACCATGAAGATGAGAGAGCGCAGACAAATGCCCTTGCTGGTACAGAGGTTGTAAAGAATTGGATTCATGGCGAGCATCTCCTCTTCGAAGGAAAGAAGATGGCGAAGAGCTCTGGCAACGTCATTTTGATCTCTGACATCGTTGAACGAGGGCTCGATCCCCTTGCACTCCGCCTTGCACTTCTTGAAAATCGTTATCGCGCTCAAATCGATATGACATGGCAGGCCCTGATAGCTGCAGATGCGACCTTATGGCGATGGCGCTCAGCGCTTACTTCGTGGGGAGATAGCAGCGAAGTTAAATTCGATGAAGAGATTCATGCACACTTTATGAACGATCTCGATACCTCTAAAGCAATTTTACGACTTCGTGCAATTGAGAAGGATGCAGCTATAGGCAACCAAGATAAGCGAGCGATATTTCTCTATGCAGATCAACTATTGGCTCTCGATCTAGATAGGAAAGTTCTCAATGAGATCAGCGATGAAGTTTCATTATTACTGGAAGAACGGGCTGCAGCTCGAGCAACTGGAAATTGGGCTGAGAGTGACCGATTGCGTGATCTTCTTACAACTTTAAAAATTGAAGTCAGAGATAGCAAAGATGGGCAGAGCTGGGAAGTAATGCGCTAACTTCGCGCAGCCACTGCCGCGAGTGCAACAAGAGTTCCCAGTAAGAGAAGAGTTGAACCAACTCCATCTGCTTGCAGAAGAAGTTCCTGACCAGCACCGAAAGTTGATCCACGAATAATAATCGCAATCCATCCAATTGCAGCGCCCCACTTATAGCTGCGCTTTCCATATCTACGGCCGATGCTCCAGATAGAAAGATAGGTAATCACTAGCGATGCGATAACTCCGAATGGAGGAAGGCTCTGGTGGAGAAGAATTGAAACCACACCTGCCGCTGCACCATAGATGAGGGCGAGAAAGAGTTGCATTTAGATTGCAATTCCAGAAAATAGATCCGTCTCGCGACCCTGGTTATCGAAAGGCTCTGACTTCTCGCCTTTAACTAAGGTGTAGTACTCATTACCCCAGACTTGAAGGCCGAGATTATTGGAGAGGGCAAAGAAAGGTCCATCGAGAGAGATTTGCGTTGCATGTGCGCGCATCGCCGCCATCTTCTCTTCTACATAGCGATTGCCATCAATGTGGGCGGTAACGAAAGAGTCATCTTTTGCAAAGGGCAGATCCTCTGCCTTTTCGGCACCGAAGAAATCAGAGCCCAGCTCTTTCATCGAATCAATCCCCTGTTGAATCACAGATCGTGGCATCACATTCCAATAAATCTTCTCGATATTCCATGATGATTTATCTGAAGCTGCCATTGCAACGCGATGTGCCTGAATGTGATCGGGATGGCCGTAACCGCCGAATTCATCATAGGTAATCAAGATATGGGGCTTCACTTCTTCAATGACTGATACGAGATGCTCTGTCGCGACATCAAAATCAGCTTTCCAGAAGTTATCTGCTCGCTCATTCGGTTCGGTCCCCATCATTCCGCTATCGCGGTATTGGGTATGCGGTGCACCTAGGAATCGGTGATCGGTGACTCCGAGCGCCTTCATCGCCTCAGCAAGTTCTATCACCCGATGCTCTCCTAAGAGATCATCGTGGGTTGCAGCTTTATGAGAGTGCTCGTCAACAAGCACCTCACCCTCTTCGCCGCGTGTACACGTCACAAGCGTTACCTGTGCACCAAGGGCTGCATACATCGCCATCGTTGCACCATTGTTGATGGTCTCATCATCAGGATGAGCATGCACCAATAGAAGCCGGTAGCCCTTATATGTATCTCTCATAGGTAAACCGACTCCTTAGTAAACAGGAAGAGACTTATCAATCTGCTTCGCCCATGCAATGACACCGCCAGCAACGTGTGATGCATCGGCAAAGCCAGCGTTCTTCAATATTGCAAGACACTCTGCAGAACGGACTCCACCCTTGCAATGCAAGATGATCGGCTTATCTTGTGGAAGTGTCGCAAGGGCGCTTCCATCGATAAATCCTTGCTTTGGAATTAAGTGGGCTCCAGGAATTTGAACAATCTCAAATTCACTTGGTTCGCGAACATCGATGAGATAGAAATCTTCCTTGTTATCCATCTTTGCCTTGAGCTCTTGAACTGTAATAGTCGATCCAGTGCTCGCTTCCTGCGCTGCATCAGAGAGCACTCCACAGAATGCTTCGTAATCAGGCAAGAGAGCAGTCTGACGTGGGTTCTCGGAACAAATTGGGCAGTTGGGATCCTTGCGAATCTTTACCTTACGGAAGTTCATCTCTAGCGCGTCATAGATCATCAATGAACCAATTAGTGAATCACCGACACCGGTAATGACCTTGATTGCCTCAGTTGTTTGTATAGATCCAATTGTTGCGCAGAGAACGCCGAGGACTCCACCTTCAGCACAGCTTGGAACCATTCCCGGAGGTGGTGGTTCTGGATAGAGGCAGCGATAGCAAGGACCGTACTCGGCCCAGAAGACTGATGCCTGTCCATCGAATCGATAGATAGAGCCCCACACATATGGCTTCTTCAGAAGAACACATGCATCGTTGACGAGATAACGAGTTGCAAAGTTATCTGTGCCATCGACGATGATGTCGTACTGAGCAAAGATTTCTAGAACATTTGAGTTATCAAGACGTGTCTCGTGTGTGATCACCTTGACGTAAGGATTGATCTCAGCGATTTTCTCGCGAGCAGACTCTGCCTTGCTCTTTCCAATATCTGATTGGCCATGAATGATCTGGCGTTGAAGGTTTGATTCATCGACCGTATCGAATTCGACTATTCCGAGAGTGCCGATACCAGCAGCAGCTAAATACATCAGCGCTGGAGAGCCAAGTCCACCTGCTCCGACGCAGAGGACCTTTGCATTCATCATGCGCTGTTGGCCAGCCATTGCAACATCAGGAATGATTAAGTGGCGGCTATAACGGCGCACTTCATCGACTGTGAGTGCAGGACCTGGAGTTACGAGTGGCGGGGTCTTCATAAGGCGATTCTGCCGTACTCCGCACGCCCTCGCCAATTGGTGGGTGTTACCAGTACGATTCGCGCAATGAGTACAACAGATGCAAACGGTTCGCGAGATAAAGCGCGACTTCCTCGCGATGAACGTCGCGCAATTCTCTTAAGTGCCGCTCTAGAGGTCTTCACCGCTGCCGGTTACCACTCTGCTGCGATGGACGAGATTGCAGATCGTGCAAGTGTGAGCAAGCCTGTTCTCTACCAGCACTTTCCATCAAAGCTTGATCTCTACCTCGCTGTTCTAGATCTTCATATCGATTCATTGGTCTACGAGATTCAAAGAGCGATTTCATCAACTCCAGATAATGCGCAGCGAGTCCATGCAACTATCGATGCATATTTTAGTTTTATCGAAAATGAAGGAGAAGCATTCCGCCTCCTCTTCGAAAGCGATATGAGTGTTGAACCACAAGTCAGCGAACGTCTCAATCGCATGACATATGACTGCGCAGCTGCAGTAAGTGGAGTCATCTCAAATGACACTGGGCTTCCTAAAGAGGCAGCAATGCTCCTTGGTATCGGACTTATTGGGTACACACAGGTAACTGCACGCCACTGGCTCGAGCGCGATAGCAAGCTCACACGTCAACAAGCGATGGATCTCGTTGAGAACCTTATGTGGCGTGGAATATCTGGATTTCCCCGCACTGAGCTCTAGCCAATAAGATAGGTACATGAGCACCAAGAAGAACGAAAAATCATCACAGGTACGAATCGCAGTTACAGATGTTTCTAGCGAGCTCTCCTTTGAGTGCCCCTCAACACCTGCAGAGATCAAGAGCGCAGTAACTGCTGCTCTCTCTGCAAACACTCCTCTTATCTTGACCGACATCCGTGGCCACGAAATTGTGGTTCCTGCGGCAAAGATCGGCTACATCGAAATCGGTGAGCCAGTCGAACGTCGCGTCGGTTTCGGCGTTAACTAAGTGAGTATTACCTTCGCAGAGCTTCCTCTCCGCAAGGAGACTATTGAAGCGCTCCACCAACATGGCTTCACCGCTCCCTTTGCTATTCAAGAGATGGTTCTTCCAATTGCTCTCGCTGATGGCGATGTCATCGGACAGGCAAAGACCGGAACCGGTAAGACCCTTGCATTCGGCGTTCCAGTCATCGAGCGCGTTATCGCTCCTAATGATGTTGAGTGGGAAGCCCTTGAAGCAAAGGGTGCTCCACAAGTTTTGATTGTTGTTCCTACTCGCGAACTCTGTGTTCAGGTTACAAAAGATATTGAAGAGCTCTCGCTTAACCGCGGTATTCGCACACTCGCGGTTTATGGTGGTCGTGCATTTGAGCCACAGATCGAGGCGCTTGAAAATGGCGTAGAGATTGTTGTTGGAACACCTGGTCGACTTCTTGATCTCTATCGTCAAGGAAAGCTTAAGCTCGGCAAAGTCACTCGCGTTGTCCTTGATGAGGCAGATGAGATGCTCGACCTCGGATTCCTTCCTGATGTTGAGAAGATCTTCTCTTCAACGCCAGCCCGCCAGCAGACGATGCTCTTCTCGGCAACAATGCCTGGCGACATCATCGCTCTCGCTCGTAAATTTATGAATCAGCCAGTACATATCCGTACTCAAGATTCACAGGATGAAGGTCGCGTTGTTGCTCGTATTGAGCAGCATGTCTTCCGTGCACATGCACTCGACAAGATTGAGATGCTTGCTCGAATCTTGCAAGCAGACGGTCGCGGACCAACAATTGTTTTCTGTCGCACTAAGCGCACAGCTCAAAAGACTGCAGATGATTTGATGGAGCGTGGATTCCGCGCAGCTTCAATTCACGGTGATTTAGGGCAGAGCGCGCGTGAAAAGGCACTTAATGACTTTAAATCCAATAAGCGCGATGTACTTATTGCAACAGATGTTGCAGCTCGAGGAATCGATGTTGATGGCATTACCCACGTTATTAACTATCAATGCCCGGAAGATGAGAAGACTTATGTTCACCGTATCGGTCGTACTGCTCGCGCAGGCGCTGATGGAATTGCGGTCACCTTCGTTGATTGGGATGAACTAGCGCGTTGGAAGATGATTGATACAGCTCTCGAGCTCGGTCTTCCTGAGCCGCTAGAGACTTACTCATCGTCTGATCACTTCTTTGAATCGATGCATATTCCTCGTGACTCATCGGGTCGCATGGTTGCAGCGAAGAAGGCTGAGCCTGTTGCAAACTCTGAGAAGCCTGCGCGTAAATCATCGCCTGCTGAGAAGGCGCCTCGCGAAAAAGCACCTCGCGAAAAGAGCGCCCGTGTACGCACGCGTACAAAGCGCATCGCGCCTACCAATTAAGCAGATAAAACTTTAATTGCATCTGCAAGCATCTGCACTGCAATAGCTGCAAGTAAGAGGCCGGCAATACGTGCAAGCAGCGTGACGCCAGATTCCTTAATCAACTTCAAGACATGTGTCGATGTCATCAAGACGAGTCCAATGATTAAGTGCACTGCAACGATTGCAATGACTAAACCACTAATGCGCTCTGGGGTATTTGCCTGCTGAACGAAGATCATTGTTGCAACGATTGCCCCAGGACCAGCCAAGAGCGGTGTGCCAAGTGGAACCATTCCAATATTGGTTCCTTCGCTCGCCGCTTCGCTACCCTTACCTGTGAGAAGTTCGAGAGATACATAGAGAAGTAAGAGTCCGCCAGCTGCCTGAAGCGCTTCGATAGAAACATTCATGTAATCGAGGATGAAGCGTCCGAAGAGTGCAAACGTTGCAATCACAAAGAGCGATACGCCAGCTGCCTGCCACGCTAAGCGAGTACGCTCACGTTGGCTCTTATCTGAGACAAGTGCGAGAAAGATTGGTGTTGCGCCAGGAGGATCAAAGATCACCAAGAGCGTGACAAAGGATTGCACCGCAAATGTGAGTGCGCTTACTGACTTCATCGAGAGAGAACCCTTCGTTGATCTGCCATGGACTCAAGGCGTTCCCATTCTGCCTGAGTAGTGGTGTTCTCACCAAGTTTGTTGAGTTTTCCTGTGCCGTGGTAATCACTTGAACCCGTGACTACAAGGTTGAGTTCATCTGCAATTGCAATCAATTGAGCGCGTTCTTCCTCGCTCTGATCGCGATGGAAGACTTCTATTCCGTTGAGACCTGCTTCAACAAGCGATTGAAATGAGCCTGCGCTCAAGACCTGTCCACGGCGAGAGGCAAATGGATGAGCAATTACTGCCACACCCCCGGCTGCTCTGATTGCGCGAATCGAATCTTCAGGCGTAGGTGCAAAGTGAGATACGTAGAAAGGTGAATCGTTGTGGAGTAGATCGGTAAAGGCTTCATCACGGCTCTTTACGATATTTCTGGCAACCAGTGCATCTGCAAGATGGGGGCGGCCGAGAGTGGCTCCGGGTGGAGTTGAGGCATGAACATCTTCAAGAGTGATCTCATAGCCGGCGCCTTGAAGATTCTCAATCATCTTCTTCATACGTGGAATGCGGGTATCTCGCGAATCTGAGAGCAGCTGCTGAAGTGGTTGATTTTTACCATCGAAGAGAAGTCCGAGCATATGAACACTGACATCATCTTCTGTAAGACAAGAAACTTCTGCACCGAGTGCTAGTTGTAGATTGCCATGAAGAGCGGCGGTTGCCTCGCTCCAACCAGAGGTCGAGTCATGATCTGCAATCCCAAGAACGGTAATTCCTGACGATGCCGCTTTCTTAACCAGCGCCAATGGAGAATCAGTGCCATCGCTACATGTGGTGTGTGTATGGAGATCGATCATTCATTCACCAGCGCTTCTACCTCAGATTTATTAGGACGTGTACGTAGAACAACCATGGTGCAGCCACCGAGAATGAGTGCCACTCCAGGAATAATGAGCCCAGATGGTTGATTTCCAATAGTAAAAATCTTTGCAAGGATTGCAGCGACAGGAACTTCAAAGAAGACAATAAGTGAGACAACCGCTGGTGAGACTCGCTTTAATACCGAGTTAAACATTGAGTGTCCAAGAATCTGTGCGCCAGCGATAAGCCCTAAGAGAATCCACCATTCGTGGGCGGTGAATCCCAAAATTTGATAACCACCGATAACCGCGATTGGTAGAGATGTAAGGGCGCATATTGCATAACAGATCGATGTATAGCTCGTTGTCTCGAGAGTCTCTTGCGCTTTTGATCCAAACATCACATAGAGAGCTGCAAGTGCGGCAGAGATTATCGCTGCGAGGTCGCCCATAAATGATCGGCGATCGAGCGAGAAATCGATACCGGAGATGAGGAGAACTCCAAGAAAGCTCATCGCCATTCCAAGCCATGCCTTCGATGGAATATGGCCACCTGTGACTTTGATGAAGATGCTTGCAAATATCGGTTGCAGAGCGACAAGTGCTGTGCCGGCAGCGACGCTTGTCATTCGCATCGCCAGAAAGAATCCAATGAAGTGAAGCGCCAGAATAACTCCTGCAGCAATCGACCACTTCACTCCACGTCGATCGAGCGAATGCTTAATAGCGAAGGGCGCTGTTGCAATTGCTCCACCGAGGTTTCGCCAGAAAATCAGAGTCGGGATTGGCATCGTGCTCAAGGCAATCAGCGGGCCAGATGAGCCAATTCCAAGGATTCCGACCCCTAATCTCACGAGATCTGATTTACCTGGCATATCTGTTATCGCGGTATTCACGCGTGATTGCCCGGAAGTGGAAGCCATGACTCAAACCTAGCCGATACCCTTGTCCTATGAGCGGAAATGGAATGAATCGAGTCTTCCTCGCCCGCCTTGCAGGTACTGCTGTTTTCGACCCTAATGGTGATCCAGTTGGCAAGGTGCGCGATGCTGTTGCGACCCTTCGTTCTAATAACCAACCTCCTCGCATCTTGGGTCTCGTTGTTGAAGTTCCACTTCGTCGCCGCGTCTTTGTTCCGATCACACGCGTGACATCAATTGAATCAGGTGCAGTAGTCATCACTGGCCTTCTCAATATGCGCCGTTTTGAAACTCGCGCAGGTGAAATTCTTGTTCTCGGAGATTTACTTGATCGATCAATCACACTTGTCGAAAGTGGCGAATCAGTAGTAGTTGAAGATATGGGAATGGACCTCTCACGTAACGGTGATTGGCTCATTACTAAAGTTCACATCATGCGCAAGGGCAGCGGCCTCCGACGTAAGGGTGCAACTTCAACAGTTGCATGGGATGAACTCACCGGATTTTCATCGCACGAACCAAATCAAGGCGCAACCAACCTTCTGGCAACTCTCAGTACGCTCCGCGCTGCAGACCTTGCAACTGTAATTCAAGATCTCTCTCCTAAGCGCCGAGTTGAAGTCGCCCGAGCGCTTGATGATGAACGTCTTGCAGATGTTATTGAAGAGATGGATGAGCAAGAACGAGTTGCTCTCTTGGCTGAACTTGAAGGTGAGCGCGCAGCAGATGTTCTTGAAGAGATGGATCCTGATGATGCTGCCGACTTGCTCCGCGAAATCGGTGAAGAGCGCGCACAAGAGCTGATTGAGTTGATGGATCCTGATGATGCTGAAGATGTATTGCGTCTGATGACATATGAGGATTACTCAGCAGGTGGAATGATGACAACCGAGCCAATCGTGATGTCAGCAGATTATTCAGTTGCAGATGCTCTAGCTGCGGTACGTAAGAGTGAGCTCTCTCCCGCACTTGCTTCACAGGTCTTTATCTGCCGCCAACCGCTTGAAACTCCAACAGGTCGTTTCATCGGCATGGTCCACTACCAGCGCCTCCTTCGCGAACCGCCTTCAACTTTGCTCGGCTCAATTGTTGATACAAATACGCAAGGCGTTAATCCCGATGCAACGTTGCATGAAGTTGCTTCATACTTAGCTAGCTATAACTTGCTATCGCTACCTGTTATCGATGCAAATGATCGTTTATTAGGCGCAGTAACAGTCGATGACGTACTCGACCACTTGCTCCCTGAGAACTGGCGCCATGATCACCGTGATTCAGCGGCGACTACAGCAGCACTAGAGAATATTGATACTAGCTTTGATGAGGAGGTGTAACGATGGCACGCCATAATGGACTAGATACCCCACGCGAGACTCGTCGTTCACTCCGTGCAAATTACGATCCAGAAGCGTTCGGTCGTCTCTCTGAGCGATTCGCTCGCTTCTTAGGAACAGCGCGCTTCTTGGTCTACATGACTGTCTTTGTTCTTGTTTGGGTTCTCTGGAATACGCTCGCACCAGAGCGCCTTCATTGGGATAGTTACCCATTTATCTTCCTTACATTGATTCTTTCACTTCAAGCTTCTTATGCAGCTCCATTGATTTTGCTTGCGCAGAATCGTCAGGCCGACCGAGATCGCATTGCCCTTAATGAAGACCGTGCTCGCGGTGATCGCAATATTGCAGATACGGAATACCTCACCCGTGAACTTGCGAGCTTACGTATCGCGCTCGGTGAAGTATCAACGCGTGATTATGTTCGTAGCGAATTACAGGATGTTGCAAAAGAGATTATTGAAGAGTTACGCAAGCCCGAGTCGGACGCCAAGTAACGATCCCTGGCGAATAACCAACTTCTCAACAATTGCAGTAATTGCCTTTGCGCTCTCACTATCGGGTGCGCTGACAACTACCGGTGCACCTTGATCGCCACCTTCGCGAAGATCAACGTTAAATGGAACCTTGCCCATCAAGGGAACATCGCCACCGACGAGTGTCGTCAATCTACGTGAAGTCTCTTCTCCCCCGCCGGTTCCAAAGAGAGCCATCTCTTCACCACACTTTGAGCAAGAGACCGCTGACATATTTTCGATAACGCCAATAACGCGCTGGTGAATCTGGTGGGCAATACGTCCTGCTCGCTCTGCAACTTCAGCAGCGGCAACTTGAGGAGTTGTAATAACAACAATCTCAGAGGTGGGGATCAATTGACCTAGTGAGATTGCAAGGTCACCGGTTCCTGGTGGCAAGTCAATGTAGAGGATGTCGAGATCGCCCCAATAAGCATCAGAGAGGAGCTGCTCAAGAACGCGGTGCAGGAGCGGACCGCGATATGCAATCGCATCAGAGCGCTCGGGCTTAAACATCTCCATTGAGACAACTTTTACACCGTAAGCTTCAAGTGGAATAAACATCTGATCAATAGCGGTGGGACGCTGTCCCATAAGTCCCATAAGGCGTGGAATCGAATGTCCATATACATCGGCATCGAGAATTCCAACGCGAAGGCCCTTCTGTGCGGATGCTACGGCGAGGTTTGCGGTCAGTGAAGATTTACCAACGCCACCTTTACCTGAGGCAACTCCGATGACTCGAGTCAGCGAATCTTTCTGAGCAAATGAGATAAAAGCTTCACGGCCGTTACGGAGCAACTTCTTGATATTTGCTCGCTGCTCTTCATTCATCACACCAAAATTAATTACTACCTCTGAGACGCCAGCGACGGTGAGCGCCGCCTTCTCGATATCGGTCTTGAGGCGATCGCGCATTGGACAACCAGAGATTGTCAGGAGAATTGTGAGATTTACAGTTGAACCGCTCTGCTCGATTGATTCGACCATGCCGAGTTCGGTAATAGAACGGTGAAGCTCTGGGTCATTGACCTTTGAGAGTGCTTCGAAGAGGGCTGATGTGTCGCTCATAGAAGATCGGGGTCGATCTTGCTCTCAGGGCGAACCTTGGGCTTTGCTGGCCCCTCATCAAGTGCTGCATCAATCTGCTTCTTCACAAATGTCTTCGGATTGAGATCTGCAGGCTTAAGGTCTTCAAAGCCAGGGCCGAGATTCTCTTTCAACTCATTTGTTGCAGTAGCTGCCAGGCCGCGGAGCTTCTTCACAATCTTCGCTGCTTCAACTGCAAATTGAGGCAACTTATCTGGACCCACCAGAACCATTGCCAAGATTGCAAGACCAAGGATCTCGCCTGCACCGAAGTCGAAGAACATAGAGGAACCTTATCGTTCTACTTGCCGGCTGTCAGGATAAGAGTCGCTTGATAATTCTTACTCTTTCGCGTGTATTTCACGAGTACAGAATCTCCCACATCGTGTGAACGAACAGCAACGATGAGTTCTTCAGGGCTGGTAATAGCACGGCCATCAAATTCATAGATGAGATCTCCTGGCTTAAGTCCCGCCTTTGCAGCCGGACCTCCCGCCAAAATTGCTGCGCCCTTTGATGAGATAAGTGCGCCATTGCCGCTGACAGACATATCGACTGATACACCAATGATTGGGTAAGTCGCTTTACCGCTCTTAATTAACTGCTCTGCAGTCTTACGTGCTTGATTGATCGGAATTGCAAAACCAAGTCCGATAGATCCAGTCTGTGAGCCCTGCCCTGAACCAAGAGTTGCAATTGCAGAGTTAACGCCAATCACTGCACCAGTTGCATCTACGAGCGGACCGCCGGAATTTCCTGGATTGATTGCGGCATCTGTTTGAAGTGCGTTAATAAATGCATTATCTGTTGCAGATTCGCCGGCAGTAACGGCGCGATTTTTTGCGCTAATGATGCCAAGGGTTACGGTGCCTTGTAATCCAAGTGGTGAACCGATTGCTAGAACTGAATCCCCCACCGCAACTTTCTCGCTATCTCCAAATTGGAGTGCAGGAAGTGATCGGTTTGAGACTCGCAAGACTGCAAGGTCATACGAGGTGTCACGACCTACAACTGTTGCATCGTAAGAAGTTCCATCCTGAAGTCGCACGGTGATGCTTCCACCGCTTGTAACAGCGGAGGCAATGACGTGGTTATTGGTGAGGATGTACCCGTCGCTTGAGATGACAAAGCCAGAACCTGTCGCTCCCCCATCAGCATCTTTAGCTTCAATTGATACAACTGAAGGGAGAACGCGCTTTGCAATCCCCGCGACCGAATCCGCCGGGCGTTCAATTACAGAATTTGATTTCACGAGCTTCGTGGAATAACCAAAGAGAGATCCGCTAGATGAGGCACCAAAGACCCCACCAATAACTCCGACAACGAGCGCGAGAACCATTGCAGTTCGAAGTGAGATCGACTTACTCGTCGATGATGGTGTGCTCCACCATGGACCCTGTGCGCCAAAGTTGCTCATGCGAGTAGTTTCCTACAACTTGGTGGCGAGTAACAAACCATCGCCGACCGGGATGAGTGCAGTCGCCCAATTCTCTGAGTCAGCTCTAAGCGCCTTCCCAGCTTCACGGAGTGCGATTGTCTTTGGATCGCGCTGTGCAGGATCTGCAACCTTGCCGCCGCCGAAAAAGTTATCGATGACAAAGACTCCGCCACTGCGAAGTATGCGTTGCGCCTCTGCAATGGCATAGATCAAATCTTCAGGGTTATGGCGATAGATGACTAAGTCATATGCGCGGTCAGTGAGCTTTGTCATTACCTCCATTACTGGATTGGTAATCAGACGAAAACGAGATGGCGCGATTTCAGCATCTGCGAGAGCCAACTTTGCAATCGAGCTATGTTCCATTTCATCATCAATAGAAGTGAGGGTGCCTGATTTCAACATTCCATCAAGGAGCCACAGTGAGCCAACTCCAGAACCTGTCCCAACTTCCACAACAGATTGCGCTTTGAGAAGTTGAGCAAGAAATGCGAGATATGCGCCGGCACCTTGTGTGAGATCAACTGTGCCTATTTCTACGCCACGTGCTCGAGCTGCGAGCTTGATCGCATCCTCAGCAATAAAGCCCTCTGCATAGGAGTGCGGATCAATAATCATGAGAGCGACAATATCCAATCAACGAGCAAACGGACGCCATATCCGGTTCCGCCCTTTGGATTTTCTCCAGAATCTGATTCAGAACGGGCTGTTCCTGCGATATCGAGGTGAACCCACTTACGGTCACCGACGAAATGCTCGAGATAGAGAGCAGCTGTTACAGATCCTGCTGAGTAAGCATGTTTATCTGCAGCGTGATTGAGATCTGCAACATCACTTTCGAGTGAATCTACATAATCATCGACAAGTGGCATATGCCAGACCCGCTCACCAGAAGTTTCGCCGATCGCGCTGAGCTGGGCTGCCAACTTAGCGTCACGGGTATACATCGCTGCATATTGACGACCAAGGCCGAGGGTTGCAGCCCCTGTAAGTGTTGCAATATCTACAAGGTAATCAGGGTCGAGATTCTGATCTGCATAGGCAAGGCCATCTGCCAGGACTAAACGTCCTTCAGCATCTGTATTGATAATTTCAACGGTTGTTCCACCGTATTGGGTGATGATGTCAGATGGTCGCTGCGATGTACCCGAGAGCGCATTCTCTGCACACATCATAAGAACTGTTACGCGAATATTTGGCTGCAGATCTGCAATTGCAGAGATTGCACCGAGCGCTGCAGCAGATCCCGCCATATCGCTCTTCATCGGCGCCATAATGTCGTAAGGGCGCTTCAGTGAAACGCCACCAGTGTCGTAGGTAATTCCTTTTCCAACAATTACGACATGGGGAAGTGCGTGCGCACCCTTCGCCTTTGATTTTGCAATCTTCTTTGGAATATAAGAGATCTCGATAAAACGAGGACCAGGGTTTGGCGAAGACATTCCCACCGCGACAAGACCACCAAATGGAGCAAGCGCCTTACCTTCGAGAACCTTGATTGTCAGGCCCTTGCTATCTGCAACCTTCTTCGCTTCCTGAGCCATCCAGAGTGGAGTCTTAATATTTGAAGGAGTGTGAACTAAGTCGCGAGTTGCAACAAGTGCCTGTGCGATTGCATCTGCTTGCGCAAGTGCATCAACTTCATTGGTTGCAATTGAGAAAGTTGGAATCTCTGCCGGAGCTGTTGTCTTGAGATTCCATGTGTAAGCACCGAGCACCATAGAAATTGCATGAGCCTTAACTTCAGCCTTCTTCGTTGGAAGAAGAGAGATGAGATTTACTGCCTTTCCCCGGACTTTACGACCAAGGGCTGCACCTGCAGCGCGGAAATCTTTCAGCGATTGATCGCCAAGTCCGACGAGGTAGAGACGATCCATCTCAGTATCGGCATGGAGAACTGGAATCTCAAAGAGTTCACCAGCTTTTGCAGTTGGTGAGAAGAATGAAACTTCATCGAGCAGGTTTATCTCAAAGAGCTTCTCAATCGATGATATGAGTGAGGCCTTACCCACAAATGAGATCTCACCCTCTGCGCTCTTGATAAAACCAAGTGCGAGAAGATCTCCGCCGAGAAGTGAGTCGAGATCAGGGCTAACTGAGTGAAGAATTTCTCTTAGCCTTACTTCTTAATAAGGGCTACAGCGGCTTCAAGAGCTGCGCTGAGGTTGTTGGCTTCCTGAGGATTGAGCTCAACTACGAGGCGTCCTCCGCCTTCGAGTGGAATTCGCATAACGAGGGAACGTGCTTCCTTCGTTACTTCCATTGGGCCATCACCAGTGCGGGGTTTCATTGCTGCCATGGCATAAGTATCCCGCATCGCACCCCTGTAATGGAAATCGGGGCTGAGCGGATTAGAGCCCTAAATGTGCGCTAATTCGTCGCTTTCCTGAATCAATGACCACGATAACTGCGCGTTCAGGAACGGCGAGAAGTGCTGCGATATCCCCCGCGCTCTTGCCCCGTAGGTAGTGCAGGGTCAGGATGATCCGTTCTTCCTCAGGCAGAGAGGAGAGCAACTCTGCAATCGTCTGAGGGGAGCTCATAGGGATAGAGGTTACTCCAGAAGGCGAGCAAATCGGGAGAGAGAAATCTTCACCCCGAGCCAGAGAAAGGGTTTGACCATGATGAAGAGCAGTCGCGGCGCTATTACCTCTTCCGACCAGTGGAATGTCGTGTGATTGTTATCCAGAGCAACAACTTCAAATGTGCCAGAGCCCTTGAGGATCTTGCCGTAGTGAATGACATCGCAGCGATGCGGTGGCTCCCAACGAGTGACCTCCATCAAATCGAGAAGTCCGAGAAATTTAAAGCGCGGATAGAGGCGATAGAGCGGTCCGGTAAATGCCTCAATCTTCACACCAACGCCTTCAGATATTTCGCTTGTACGTGAGACCGTTGTCTGCAACATCCAATCGCCTTGGCTCTCCCAATCCGCGATAGAGCTCCAGACTTTATTTGCTGGTGCCTTGATGAGCATCGAGATTGCAATGTGGTTGCTACGCATTGTGGCTCTTAATAAATTCAAGGGTCTCTTCGACTGATGTTGCCCAGAGAACTAAATCACGCATTCCAGGTTTTACAAAAGATTGATCTTCAAGGTCAATTACCAACTCATGAAGTTTCTTATAAACGCCAAATGGATCGAGAATAACAATTGGCTTGTTATGGAACCCAAGGTAGCGACCTACCCAAATCTCAATCAACTCTTCTAACGTTCCAAGACCGCCAGGAAGTGCGATAAATGCATCTGCTAACTCTTCAATCTTCGCCTTACGTGTTCGCATAGTGTCTACAACAACGAGTTCATCGCTATCGTGATCTGCAAATTCAATATCGACCAACTTCTGCGGAATGATTCCGATTGTCTTGCCACCCTTGCTGCGCGCACCTCGAGAGATTGCCCCCATTGATGAGATATGCCCGCCACCAGAGACGAGCTCTGCACCTGATTGAGCAATTGCGGCGCCGAGTTCAAATGAGAGATCGATGAACTTGGGATCGATTGTGGGTGATGATGAGCAGTAAACGGCGATTCGCATATGCGAAAGGATACGCGTGTAACCAGTATTCTTCTTCCCATGTCAAACCTTGCTCACGGTCATGGAATTGCAACGCTCTCTGGTTCAACAGTGTTGGATGTCTGGTTTCCAGCGCCTGCATTAGGCGCACTAGCGGGAACACCTGATGCCTCACTCTCTGCTCTTGCAGTAGCAGATGCTGATCGTGGCATTACTCGTGAAGTAGTCTCTATCGAGATTGACCTGACACAGGCTCCTGCTGATGCCAAGGATGCATATCTTCGCCTACATCTTCTTTCTCATCGCTTGGTAAAGCCACATGGCCAATCACTCGATGGAATATTCGGTCTCCTCTCAAATGTTGTATGGACTTCAGTAGGTCCTTGCGCGGTAGAAGGTTTTGAACTCACACGTGCGCACCTCAAGGCAAAGTACGGCAACGTCACTGTCTATAGCGTTGATAAGTTCCCACGAATGGTTGATTACGTGATTCCATCTGGCGTTCGTATCGCAGATGCTGATCGCGTTCGCCTTGGTGCACATCTTGCATCAGGTACAACCATCATGCATGAAGGATTTGTTAACTTTAATGCCGGAACGCTCGGCGCATCGATGGTCGAAGGTCGCATCTCTGCAGGCGTTGTTGTTGGAGATGGCACCGATGTCGGTGGCGGCGCATCCATTATGGGAACCCTCAGCGGTGGAGGTAAAGAAGTTATCTCTATCGGTGAGAAGTGCCTACTCGGAGCTAACTCAGGACTTGGAATCTCTCTTGGAGATAACTGTGTGATTGAAGCCGGCACTTACATCACAGCTGCAGCGAAGATCACTCTCCCTGATGGCGAAGTTGTTAAGGCAGGCACGCTCTCAGGTGCAAATGATCTTCTCTTCCGTCGTAATTCATTAACTGGCGGACTTGAAGCTGTCATGCGTACAGGTACATGGGGTGGACTTAACTCAGTACTGCACGCTAACTAACTGGCGTAAACCACGGTGAAGGTAACTTCACTCGACTTCTAAAGGTATCCCCACGCAACATCTGCGAGACCCCATCGGTCGTCGTTCCCTTTACCCAGGTAACTGCGCCGGCACTGTTTCGCGAAACAATCTCAATCGATGCGATGTTGGGAAGACCAAATGCAGCAGCGACCAATTGCTGAGTCGTTGATGCCTTCCATGATGCAAAGCGCGGATTAAGTTTTACATCAACGCTGGCGGTATCAGAGACAGATTGTGTGTAATTGGTAAATCCTCCCCACGCATCTGCAGTTGTCTGCGTTGCGCCCCCTGAGGATGAGAAGAAGTAAGCCTGAATTGGCTTTCCACCGCTAAGAATTGCTAAGCCAGTGGATGAATCCACGACGGTGCGAAGGACCGCTGCCCGCCACAGCTGGCCAATCTTCGCCTCAGATTCCTTTGCGAAACCTACAAAGTTTTGATCTGCAATATGCGCATAGAGATGGCAATCGCATGAAGCTTTGATGGAATCCATCTTGGAGAGTGCGTAACTGCGCGATGCAATTGTCTGAGCCTCCAAGATTGCAGAAGGCCAATTGGATGCAATCTCGCTAATTCCAAGGAGATATTCATCGTGGAGCGCTAACGAAGTGGTGACCTCAAGTGCGCCTTGTACTACTTTGATCTGAATATATCCATATCTAAATCTCTCAGTTGTTCCGGATTCAGAGACAGTTACAACTGGAACTGCTCCCCCGCTCCACCGAAGAGTAAGGAGGTTTGAATTAAATCCTTGAATTGTCTTGAGATCAGGCGCGAGAGTAAGTGTGAGCTTCTTCTTATTGGCGATTGTCGCAACCTGGTTATCGCCTGAAAATAGTTGAAGTGAAGTGCCAAGAGATGTAGTTGAGAAAGTTACCGTCTTAAGTGCATGGCCGATGTTGACTCGAATTGTTGCGGTATCTATTACGGGAAGTACTTCAACGTTCTTGTAGTAGTACTTCAAGATCGCTGTTGCGCTTTCACCGGCTGTTGCACGCGCCTTCGCGCCAATCTGGCTCATTCCAACGCCATGGCCATATCCAGCGCCGGTAAAGTTAAAGGTTGCAGGAACTTCAACGCCTACTGCAGGTGAAATAAAAGTCAACGCAAGAGCTGCGCTGATAAGCGGAACGAATTTCTTAAACGTCCTCATCAGAGGATGCGCTCTTTCCGACATTCATAAACTTCTGATATTCAGCGATCACATCAGCGGGCTTACCGCGCGCCATTAAGGTGCCCTTATTGAGCCAGATAACTTCATTGCAGAGATCTTCAATTGTTGCGAGTGCATGGCTGACGAGAATCAGTGCGCGATCTGCAGTGCGAAGCTCTTTCATTCGATTGAGCGACTTCTCTTTAAACTTTGCATCTCCTGTGCTGAGGGCTTCATCAACAATCAAAATATCTGGCTCGACGATCGCAGCTACGGAGAATGCAAGACGTGCATACATGCCCGATGAATAGGTGCGCATTGGCGCATCGATAGCCTCGCCGAGTTCGGAGAAGGCTGCAATCGCTTCAAATTTCTCATCAATTTCAGCGCGAGACATACCTGCCGCAAGACCGCCGAGATAGACGTTTTCGCGTCCTGTCATTGATGGATTGAATCCGACACCGAGTGCGAGAAGGGTTGAGACACTTCCATACACTTCGATGCGCCCCTTTGTTGGTGGAACGATTCCTGAAATGACGCGCATGAGCGATGATTTGCCGGCACCGTTGGAACCAATGATTCCAAGAACTGTTCCGTAGTGGACATCGAGAGTGACTCCATTGAGCGCTTGAACAGTGCGAGTGTGCTTCTTGCCGCGCCCAAGTGATTTCAAGCGTGCTTTGAGGGTCGGCTTCTTATCGATAGAAGTTGTATATGTCAGTCCAAGGTCTTGAACCGATACGGCGATAGCGCCTCGTGTGTGGTCGTGGTTAAAGTCGGACAGCGAAATCACGCTCCCTCGATAGGAAGAAGTATGTGCCGATAATAAAGAGTGAGAAGGCGAAGATCGCTGCGTGGAGCATTCCATGCAAAGTTGGCGCTTGCGCATGAACCATCACACGTGACCATGAATCGAGAAGATAGAAGATTGGATTAACAATTTCATATCTCTTGATATCTGATGAGATTTTTGAAGCTTCGTAGAGAATCGGCGATAAGTAGAGAAGTGAGCGCGTTAAGTAAGGCAGCATGCTTGAGATATCTCGGAAGTAGACGTTGATACAGGAGATCAAGATTGCCATTCCGAGCGCCATAACAACTGCGATAAAGAGAACTGGAAGAGCCCAGAGCATCTGCCATGAGAAAGGCAATCCGAGAATTACATGGATTGCTAACGCTACGACGAGTGTGGGCAAGAATCTAAAGATTGCCACGACCACTGCCGAGACTGGCAACATGATGCGCGGAAATGAAGTGTTAAGAATCAAGCGCTGGCCTGAGGTAATCGCCTTAACGCCTCCGGTCAGACTATTTGCAATTAAATAGAAGAGAAAGAGCGTTGCGGTGAGATGCCCGAAGCGAGTTGAATCGCTCGTTCCACCGATGACATAGATCAGGAGGAAGTAAACGCCTGACAGGAGGAGTGGATTGAGAACCAACCAGAGCTGGCCAAAGAGAGAACCGAAGTTCTGCTCGCGCAGCTCAGAGCGCGCAAATTCTGAGATGAAAGCTCGGCGATGCCAGAGCGAGCGCAGATAGGGGCGCATTGGAGGTAGGCCAGCCTTAAATGGCTCGTATACAACTTGCGGCTGACTCATACGGGGAAGATTACCTCAGTATGAGGCTTAATCAGATGAAGGGACGATGCTCTTCGGCGAGGTAATAAAGCCTGCTCCCCATGCAAAGTGCATCGTTGGGATCACAGCTAATAAGTAGATGTATTGCGCGAGAGATTGAGCGATAACGATTGAAGCCCCCGCTACGAAGAGAAGATAAACAGCGGCAGGAATAAAGAAGATTGGATGAAGTATTGCTCCAATGAGAAGCGAGGCGAGGAAACCAGCGAGTGCGACAGGTGGGGCTAGATAGCGATAGTTGATAGTGCCCTTATGTCGACGCGATACAACGCGTCGCCAGCGTCCATATTCAAAGTACTGCTTGGCAAGGGCTGCCACTGATGATCGTGGTCGATATGTGACTTCAAGTCGTGGATCAAAGTAAATCGTTCCGCCATTGGCTCGCAATCTAAAGTTGAGCTCCCAATCTTGCGCGCGAGTAAATCTCTCATCGAAACCACCGATTGCAAGGAGCGCCTCTTTGATGAAAACACCGAGATAAACAGTGTCGACCTCACCTGCCTCTCCCCCTGTATGAAAACGAGAAGCACCAACGCCAAGTGCGCTTCGCATCGCACCAGCAACTGCTCTCTCAAATGGACTCTGACCCACGGCAGCCATAAGTCCGCCGACATTGACAGCACCTGTTGTTCTTAATAATTCGACTGCAATTGAGATGTAGTTCTGAGGAATCTGCGCATGTCCATCTACTCGAACAATCACTGCACCACTTGCTGCGCTGAGTGCGAGATTAAGTCCTGCAGCAGTTCGACCTGATGGATTGTCGACAACAATGACTCGAGCATCTTCACGGTGAAGTTGATCTGCAATCTCGTGGGTGCGATCTTTAGAAGGTCCAACTGCTAAAACAATCTCGAATGATCCTTGGTAATCCTGAGAAAGGATTGAGAGAACAGCATCGCGGAGATAGAGCTCTTCATTGAGAATTGGAAGGATCACAGAGACTGCGGGCAGCGGTGAGCCACTTAACTGGTGATTGTTCTGTGTCGCCATAACCCCACAACGCTATCGTTCAAGTACCCTGCTCATGTGAAATCAACTCGCGCGATTCGAATTATTACATCACTCTCATTGGGTGTTGTAGCCCTCTCTGCCATCACATGGCTTGGGCTTGGCCAGATTAGCGGCCAGATTTCGCGCATCGATGTCTTTGCTGGATTAAATGATCGCCCCGAAAAGGTGAACTCGGCCCTGAACTACCTCGTTGTGGGTTCTGACAATCGCGAAGGTCTTACTAAAGAGCAGTTGAAGAAGTTGCGTGTAGGTGGAGTCAAAGTTGCAGCAGGTGGTCGCTCAGACACAATGTTGCTCGTTCACATCAGCAAGAATCGCGATGCGGCATATATCGTCTCTCTTCCGCGTGACACTCTCGTAACTATTCCTGCACACACAAGTCAAGATGGAAAGTCACAGATTCCAGCGCGACCAGGAAAGCTCAACGCTGCATTTGCATTCGGTGGTGCACCACTTCTTATCCAAACAATTGAAGGCATGACGCAACTCAAAGTCGATCATTACGTTGAAGTCAGCTTTGCGGGTTTTGTTGGAGTAGTCGATGCCCTCGGGGGAATTCAAGTCTGTTCAAAGGTTGCTATTAACGATCCTAAGAGCCACCTTGTAATGGATGCTGGTAGCCACGTTCTCGATGGAGTTGAATCGCTGAAGTATGTCCGCACACGTGACTTTGATGGTCGTGGAGATATTGGACGTATGGAACGTCAACAGCAATTCGTCTCTGCAATTATTCGCAAGGCAACATCATCTGGAACGCTTCTTAATCCAATTAAGTTGGCGAACTTCTACAAGGCGACAATCTCAACGGTGAAGATGGATGAGGGTGTCAATAAGAATGACCTCCTTACCCTTGCAAAGCAGATGCGTAATCTCTCATCTGGAAATGTGCGCACGATGACTGTTCCGCTCTCGGATCCCAATGGTCGCTACCCAGGCCTCGGCTCTGTTGTGATCTGGGACGATGTCTTGGCCCCAGAGCTCTGGAACCGTATTAAGAATGACACCGCCCTCGTAGATACAGTGGTCTCAAAAAAGTCATCTGCATCACCAAAGGCATCGCCTTCGAGCACAACAATCGATAAATTTAAGACACAAACAGCAGCGGTTAATCCCTGCGCTGCAAATAAATAAAGCACCTGCAATAGACTCGCGGGCATGAAGTTAAAGCTCTCAGTCATCGGTTGCGGCTATCTAGGCGCAACGCACGCTGCATGTATGTCATCCCTCGGATTCGATGTTGTAGGAATCGACACCGATCCACAGAAGGTTGAGCTCCTCCAAAAAGGCGAGCTCCCTTTCTACGAACCAGGTCTCGACACCCTGCTCGCAGAAGAGATGAAGACAGGTCGCCTCTCATTCACCACTGATTTCTCAGCTATTGCAGATGCAGATGTTCACTTCATCTGCGTTGGAACACCACAGAGCAAAGATGGACTTGCTGCAGACCTGACATATGTGAAGGGTTCAGTCGCAGCGATTGCTCCGCACCTTAAAGATGGCGCGCTCGTTGTTGGTAAGTCGACCGTTCCAGTAGGAACAGCTCAAGCCCTTCGCGAATACCTTGCAGAGCATGCACCACAGGCAGACCTTGCGTGGAACCCAGAGTTCCTCCGTGAAGGCTTTGCAGTTGAAGATACTTTGACGCCCAACCGCCTAGTGGTTGGTGTTGCAAATGATCGCGCAGAGGAAATTCTCAAAGAGGTCTATGAGCCAGTGATTGCTCTTGGAACTCCATGGATCCGCGCAGACCTTCCCACAGCAGAGCTCGTTAAAGTTGCAGCGAACTCATTCCTTGCAACGAAGATTTCATTTATCAATGCGATGGCTGAAGTCTGTGAAGCAGCTGGTGGCGATGTGACTGTGCTTGCAAAGGCAATCGGTTACGACCCACGAATCGGAAATCGCTTCTTGCAAGCAGGTATCGGCTTCGGTGGTGGATGTCTTCCAAAGGATATTCGTGCATTTATGGCGCGCGCTCAAGAACTTGGCGCAGATCAGGCACTCGAGTTCCTTCGCGAAATCGATAACATCAACCTTCGTGCTCGTCAGCGCGTGATTGATGTTGTTCGCGCAGATCTCTCTGAAGATTTAACCCAGTACAAGATTGCAGTATTAGGTGCGACATTTAAGCCTGATAGCGATGATGTGCGTGACTCCCCAGCGCTCGATATTGCCGCTCAGCTATCTGCAGCAGGTGCACAGGTTGTTGTCCATGATCCAAAGGGCATCGAACCTGCACGTAAGCGCTTTCCAAACCTCGACTATGCCGAGAAGGTAGTAGACGCAGTAAAGGGCGCAGATGCAATCTTGCACTTGACTGAGTGGAAGGAATATCGCGAGCTTGATCCATCAGTAATCGGACAACTTGTGAAGTCAAAGTTCCTTATCGATGGTCGCAATATGTTGGATCGCAATCTTTGGCGTAACGCTGGATGGCGTGTTCATGCACTTGGCCGTACTGATTAATTAAAAACCAGTCTTGGTACTGCGACGGGCGCTCAATTGGGCGCCCTTTGCCTTTGCCTCTTCAGAGAGATTCGCGAGTTGATCTTCAATCTTCTTTGCAACTGATGCATCTGAAGAACCGATGATGCGCGCTGCAAGAATTCCTGCATTCTTTGCATTATCAATACCTACAGTTGCCACAGGAATTCCGCCTGGCATCTGAACGATTGAGAGAAGCGAATCCATGCCTTCAAGGTTCTTGAGTGAAACTGGAACACCGATGACTGGAAGCGTTGTGAGGGATGCAACCATTCCTGGAAGATGAGCTGCTCCACCTGCGCCGGCGATAATTACCTTGTAACCCTTTGCTGCAGCGGACTTAGCAAACTCCACCATCTCTTCTGGCATGCGGTGTGCTGAGACAACATCTGCTGTATATGAGATGCCAAATGATTCAAGTGCCTTTGCGGCATCTTCCATTACCGGCCAATCAGAATCTGATCCCATGATGATTGCAACATCGTTACTCATCAATCACTCCGCTCATATAGTCGCGTGCATGCTGGACTTCTTGGGTTAAGTGTAGAAGGTCATCGCCACATGCTGTGACGTGGCCAATCTTGCGACCTGGGCGGACTTCCTTCTTGTATTGATGGAAGTGCAAGCTCGGCGTGCGCGCCATCAGGTGAAGATATGGTCGATACATATCTGTCTTCTCGCCTCCCAAGATATTTCCCATGACGGCATAAGGATGTTTCATTGCAGGGCTACCGAGTGGCAGATCGAGAATCGCGCGCAGATGTTGTTCGAATTGCGAGGTGACTGAACCTTCGATCGACCAGTGGCCGGAATTATGTGGGCGCATTGCAAGTTCATTGATATAGATCTGCTCGCCCTTAGTAAACATCTCAACGGCCATGACTCCAACGACTCCAACGAGCTGAGCAATCTCAAGTGCGATCTGCTGTGCCTTCTCTGCAACCTGAGATGAAATTTTCTGTGCGGGAGTAATTGTTATGGTGCAGATGCCATCTTCTTGAACTGTCTCTACTGGTGCCCATGAAGTTGCTTGTCCATGGGGTGAGCGAGCAACCATCACCGCAATCTCGGTATCAAAATCAATGAGCTCTTCGATAAGGAGCGGTGAGGTGTGGTTGAGAATCTCTTGCAGCTCTTGAGCTGAGCCAGCCTTCCAGACTCCGCGGCCGTCATAACCGCCACTGATCGCTTTAGCAATGACGGGATATGTGCTCACTGACTCGATTGCCGTTACAACTTGTGATTTCGGGGCTGAAAAATCTTTGAGCTTTTCGCGCATTGCAGCTTTATCTTGCGAATAGATAAAGGCAGATGAAGGTGGGTAAACCTTTACGCCTTCAGCTTCAAGACCCTTGATGACAGAGAGCGGAATTAACTCATGCTCGAAGGTAACTACATCGACGGTCTTTGCAAATGCGAGTACTTCATTGAGGTTTCTATAGTCACCAATAACGTGGTGAGTTATTTGAGCGCCAGAATCTTGGGAATCTGCGGCAAAGAGCAGGAGATCGATTCCGAGCGCAGTTGCAGGCGCAACCATCATTCGAGCAAGCTGACCTGCGCCGATGACTCCGACTCTAGGAAAGCGATTGTTCACGGAGCTATCGTAGATGAACGACATCCCCCACGGTTATTTCGCTGCCATTTTCAAGCATGAGTCCTCCAGCATTTGAGATATCAATTGCTCGGCTCTTTACGATTTCTCCCCCAGGAAGGGTGACTTCAACATCTCTTTCTAGAGTCACTGATGCAGAGCGGTATTGAGCGAGGAAACTCTGATCGTTCTCCCACATCTCGAGGTTGATCTCAAAGTGATTGATAATTGCAGCAAGGATGGCGTTGCGATCAAGGATTGCAAAATCCTCAATCGCAAGTGAGGTTGCGTTCTCAACGGGCAATTCGCCAACAGACATTCCGACGTTGATACCAATTCCGATAACAACTCCCTTGGCAGTTGCCTGCGCAATCATTCCTGCAAATTTCTTTTCGCCAATAAGTAAATCATTCGGCCATTTCACGCCGACTTGAATTTGTGGATCAAGAGTGTGAAGCGCTTCATGAACGCTTACACCTGCAAGCAAGGTAAGAAATGACCACTCTTCTTTTTCAACTTTAGGTTCAATATAGATTGAGAATGTCAGAGCGGAGTGAGCTGCCGCTTCAAATGAGCGATCTAATCTTCCGCGACCATTGGATTGAAATTCACTTGCGAGAATTGTCTTAGGTATTGCACTTGCGCTGCTTGCAAGTTCGAATAAATCATCTTGAGTTGAGCCGGTGACTTCAACCACGCTTACTCGCCAGTACCGCGAGATTTCTTGCGATATGCGCTTCTTATCTAGTGGCGCTCTTGGCGCATCAGTACTCACGACTAGTACCTTAAGCGCATGAGCCACGATCTACATACCACCGCGGGAAAAATTGATGACCTCCGCGCTCGAATCGATGAAGCCGTCCATGCAGGATCTGCGCGAGCAGTTGAGAAGCAGCATGCAAAGGGTAAGAAGACTGCCCGCGAACGCATTGAGATGCTCGTTGACCCAGATTCATTTACAGAAATTGATGAGTTCGCACGCCATCGCGCACATGGCTTCGGCATGGAAGATAACCGACCATATGGCGACGGCGTTGTTATCGGAACTGCGACCGTTGATGGTCGACCAATTGCTCTCTACTCTCAAGACTTCACAGTCTTCGGTGGCTCTCTCGGTGAAGTTCACGCAGAGAAGATCGTCAAGATTGCAGACTTCGCTCTCAAATCTGGAATTCCATTGATCGGCATCAACGATTCTGGTGGAGCTCGCATTCAAGAGGGTGTTGCATCGCTCAATGGCTACGGAAAGATTTTCCGCCTCAATACTCGCTCATCTGGCGTCATTCCTCAGATCTCACTCATCCTCGGCCCATGTGCCGGTGGTTCTGCCTACTCTCCAGCGTTGACTGACTTCACCGTCATGGTGAAGGAGACTTCAAATATGTTCATCACAGGTCCTGATGTAATCAAGACAGTTACTGGTGAAGATGTCGGAATGGAAGAACTCGGCGGAGCTTTCACACATAACACCAAATCTGGAAATGCACATTACATGGCAGATTCAGAGGCGGATGCAATTGATTATGTGAAAGCGCTCCTCTCTTACCTTCCTTCAAATAATATGGATGGATCCCCAGTCTTACCTCCAACTGAAACTTTGGAGAAGAAGGCATCGGATACCGCGCTCAACACTTTGATTCCAGATAGTCCAAATCAGCCATATGACATGAAGGTTCTTATTCAGGCGATTGTTGATGAAGGTGAATTCCTTGAAGTTCACTCACTCTACGCACAGAACATCGTCGTTGGCTTTGCACGCATTGAAGGTCAATCGGTGGGCATCATCGCAAACCAGCCTTCACAGCTTGCAGGTACTCTCGATATCAACTCATCCGAAAAGTCAGCGCGCTTCCTTCGCTTCTGCGATGCATTTAATATTCCAATTCTCACCCTCGTTGACGTCCCAGGATTTATGCCAGGTACAGAGCAAGAGTGGAACGGCATTATTCGCCGCGGCGCAAAGTTGCTCTACGCCTATGCAGAAGCATCGGTTCCGCTTGTCACGCTGATTACACGTAAGGCATACGGTGGAGCATTTATCGTGATGGGATCAAAGTATCTCGGTAGCGATATTAACTTCGCATGGCCAAGCGCTGAGATTGCAGTAATGGGCGCACAGGGCGCAGTAAATATTCTGCACCGTAAAGAGATTGCAGAGGCAACTGATGTCGAAGCAACTCGCAAGGAACTTGTCGATGATTACACCGAGAAGTTCTCAAACCCTTACCTTGCCGCAGAGCGCGGAACAATCGATAGCGTTATCGAGCCAGAAGAGTCACGCCAATACATCACAAAGGCATTCCGCACTTTGAAGACCAAGCGCGACATCCTTCCTGCCCGTAAGCACGGAAATATTCCTCTATAAATGAAGTTCACTGTCGCATCAGGCCATCCCAGCGATGAAGAGCTCGTAGCTCTCCACGCTGTATTAGCTAACCGCAAGCCGGTTGATCTCAAGCCAGTCATCAAGCGAAGCGTCTTTGGCCTTCCTCAACTACGTCAGCCACTTCCTCATCAAGTGACTTTCGGCGCACGAAAGTTCGACTAATGCCACGTATCGTCCTTGCATCGCAATCAACATCTCGTAAGCGCCTCCTTGAAGGTGCTGGCCTTAAGCCAACGATTATTGTGAGCCACGTTGATGAAGAGACTGAATTCTTCAACTCAATGACGCCAGAAAATATGGTGATTGCACTCGCAGTCTCTAAGGCACATACAGTGCGCGAGCAGATTGATTACCCGGCGATCATTATCGGATGCGACTCAACATTTGATGTCGATGGCGTTTCATTTGGAAAGCCGGGCGTACCTGAAGTTGCAATTGAACGCGCCAAGAAAATCAGTGGCCGTACCGGCTTACTCCACACCGGACATTGCATCATTGATACTGCGCAGGGAATTGAGATAGCTGATCGCATCACTACAAAGGTCACCTTTACAGATATGACAGATGAAGAGATTGCCGATTACGTCGCATCGGGTGAGCCCCTTCATGTCGCCGGTGGATTTACCCTCGATGGATTTGGTTCACCATTTATCCCTGTTATTGAGGGCGATTACACAAATGTTGTAGGGCTTTCGATGCCTTTCCTACTTAAGGCGATGAAACAACTTGGATATTCTTGGCCTCAGGTAAAGGAGATGCAATGAAGCGCGTTCTGATAGCTAACCGAGGTGAAATCGCTCTACGCGTTATTCGCGCATGTAAGGACCATGGTCTTGAATCTGTTGCGATGTACTCTGAAGAAGATCGCGATGCACTCCATGTAAAGAGCGCAGATTTTGCTTACTCTCTAGAAGGTACCGTCGCTAAAGATACCTACCTCAATATTCCAAAGATTATCGCTCTCGCAATAACAGCTGGAGCAGATGCCGTTCATCCAGGTTATGGATTTCTCTCGGAGAATGCTGACTTCGCACAGGCTGTTATCGATGCTGGTCTAGTGTGGATCGGCCCATCGCCTGCTGCAATTAGCGCTCTCGGAGATAAGGTCTCTGCTCGACGGATCGCCTTCGCTGCAGGTGCTCCACTTGTCGCTGGTACTAAAGATCCAGTAGAACATGCAGATGAGGTAGTTGCATTCGCAAAAGAACATGGCCTTCCAGTTGCAATCAAGGCGGCATTTGGTGGCGGTGGACGTGGACTTAAGGTCGCTCGTACGCTTGAAGAGATTCCAGAGCTCTACGCTTCCGCAGTACGCGAAGCGATTGCAGGCTTTGGTCGCGGTGAATGCTTTGTTGAGCGCTATCTCGATAAGCCTCGCCACGTTGAGACACAAGTTCTCGCAGATAAATTCGGAAACGCAGTTGTTGTATCAACTCGTGATTGTTCCTTGCAGCGTCGCCACCAGAAGTTGGTAGAAGAAGCTCCTGCACCATTCCTTACAGAAGCTCAGAATGAAGAGCTCTATCGCTCATCAAAGGCGATCATGAAGGAGGCCGGTTACGTCGGCGCTGGAACATGCGAGTTTCTTATTGGTCTCGACGGAACAATCTCATTCCTTGAGGTCAATACCCGACTTCAAGTTGAACACCCTGTCTCGGAAGAGGTAACAGGAATCGACCTTGTACGTCAGCAGTTCCGCATTGCAATGGGCGAACCGCTCGGATTTGAAGATCCGATCATTCGTGGACACTCCATCGAATTCCGTATCAACGGTGAAGATCCAGGTCGTTCATTCCTTCCTGCACCAGGTCGTATTACTGAGTGGCAGATTCCAACTGGTCCAGGTGTCCGAGTCGATGCAGGTTTCCGTAAGGGAGATGTCATCGGTGGAAACTTCGACTCACTGCTTGCTAAATTGATTGTTACCGGAGCAACTCGCGAAGAGGCGATCCAACGTTCACGTCGCGCACTTGCAGAGTTTGAAGTTCAGGGACTTGCAACAGCTCTTCCATTTCACCGAGCTATTGTTGAAGATTCAAATTACACGGATGTTTTCAAGGTCTACACAAGTTATATCGAAAATGAATTTATAAATGAGATTCCTGCATATGCTGCAGAGGCGCTCGATACCCAGACCAAGGCAGCGGCAGAGAAGCTCGTTGCTGAAGTCAATGGAAAGCGCTTTGAGATCTTGGTTCATGCACCAGAACCAGTTGTAAAGCGCCACCGCGCAAAGCAGGCCTCATCATCTGGAGCATCTGGCGATGGCCTTCCAAGCCCAATGCAGGGCACCGTCGTCAAGATTGCAGTTGAAGAGGGCCAATCCGTTGAGGCAGGTGATCTCATCATCGTTCTCGAAGCGATGAAGATGGAGCAGCCGCTCAACGCTCATAAGAGCGGTGTGATTAAGAACTTGAAGGCAGTTGTAGGCGAGACGGTTTCTAGCGGAACCATTCTCTGTGACATTATTGAGGCATGACTTCAACAGAACTTCTCTATAAAGATCCAATGGCAGCGGCAACAAAGGCTGCTTCAGAAATCGCATCACGCACAGGTGTTGCATCACACGATGTTTCTCTCGTGATGGGCTCTGGCTGGGTCACGGCATGCGATGCACTTGGTACTCCCGCCTATGAGTGCGATGCACATGAGCTCATAGGTTTTGAAGCGCCAGCCGTTGAAGGTCACTCTGGAAAAGTTCGTTCATATGTCATTGAGCATGAAGGTAAATCAATTCGCGCACTTGTATTCCTTGGTCGCACACACCTCTACGAGGGTAAGGGCATGGAGCCGGTTGTTCACGGCGTTCGCACAGCGGTCAAGGCAGGGTGCAAGGTAATCGTTCTCACCAATGCGTGTGGTGGAATCAATGCAGGTTACAAAGTTGGCGAACCAGTTCTTATCCGCGATCACATTTCTATGACTGCGCAATCACCACTTTCGGGTGCAACATTTGTTGATCTCACAGATCTCTATAGCAAGCGCATCCGCGAGATTGTTAAGGGCGAAGATTCTTCACTTCAGGAAGGTGTTTATGTTCACTGGCGTGGACCTACATATGAGACACCTGCTGAAATCTTGATGATGCGCACTATGGGCGCAGACCTCGTCGGAATGTCTACAGTTCCTGAGGCGATTGCAGCACATGCGATGGGCGCTGAAGTTCTTGGAATTTCACTCGTTTCTAATGCTGCCGCTGGAATGACTGGCGAGAAGCTCAACCATGAAGAGGTGATCGCTGCGGGAAAAGCTGCTGCGAGCCGTATGGGCGAATTGCTCAAGAAGACAATTCCAAAACTCGTTTAATTCATCTCTTACGAGTAATCTGCGATTATGAATGCAGCGCTCATCGAAGAGGTAAAGGCTTGGATTGCAGATGATCCAGATCCCGTTACCTCGGCACACCTTCAAGGACTTCTCGATGCAGGCGATGAAGCAGCGCTGACGCCGCTCTTTAGCGGCTTCCTCCAATTTGGAACAGCTGGTCTTCGCGGGCCAATCGGTGCCGGACCTTCATGCATGAACCGCGCAGTTGTTGGACGTACCGCTGCAGGAATTGCGCAATATATGAAGGCACGTGGCATGACCAAGGTCGTTATCGGCCGCGATGCTCGTTACGGATCAGAGGATTACACCTTTGAATCAGCAGAGATTCTCAGCGGTGCAGGAATGGATGTTTACATCTTGCCTCGTCCGCTGCCAACACCTGTCCTTGCATTTGCTACATCTCAACTCAAGTGCGATGTGGGCATCATGGTCACTGCAAGCCATAACCCGCCACAAGATAATGGATACAAGGTTTATATCGGTCCTGAGGCAGATGGAATTGCTTATGCATCATCACAGATTATTAATCCGACAGATGGCTTGATTGCGGCAGAGATTGCAAAGGTTGATTCACTGAAGTCGCTCCCCCGCGGTGATAAGTGGACGATTCTCGGCGAAGATGTCATTACTGAATATATTCAGCGCACCATCAAGTTGGCTCCACGCCCTGGCGAGATCAAGATTGTCTACACAGCGATGCACGGAGTAGGTACAGAGACCATTCAAAGAGTCTTTAACCATGCAGGTTTTGAAACATTGATCATGGTGGATGAGCAGTGCACCCCAGATCCAGATTTCCCCACGGTCGCATTTCCAAACCCTGAAGAACCTGGCGCAATTGATTTAGCTCTTGCAAAGGCTCGTGATTTTGGCGCAGATCTTGTTATTGCAAATGATCCTGATGCAGATCGCTGCGCAGCAGCTATTAACGATCCGAAGGTTGGCTGGCGAATGCTCCGAGGCGATGAGCTCGGTGTGATCTTCGGTGAATGGATTGCCCGCACACACCCAGAGGGCACGATGGGAAATTCAATCGTCTCCTCCTCTGCACTTAGAAAGATTGCAGCGCATTACGACGTTGATTTCAAAGAGGTACTGACCGGATTTAAGTGGCTGGCAAAGATAGAAGATCTCGCCTATGGCTATGAAGAAGCAATTGGTTATGCCGTTGATTCAGAGACAGTCAACGATAAGGATGGCATCTCTGCCGCTCTCTTCTTGGCTCAAATTGCAATGGATCTCAAGCGCGATGGCCTGACACTTGCCAACCTGCTCGATGATGTCTGGGAGCGTCATGGCTTCCATGGCACTGAACAAATTTCGATTCGCGTCGCCGATATGTCGGCAATTACCCGTCTCCTTGCGGGTCTACGTAAGAATCCTCCAGCTGAGATAGCAGGGCGTAACGTCGAATCAATCGATGATCTTGCAGCACCAACTGATGGGCTTCCGCCTACAGATGGTCTGCGAATCTGGCTCGCTGGAGGCGTGCGCATCATTGTTCGCCCTTCAGGAACTGAGGCGAAGATGAAGTGCTACATAGAGGTAATTACAAAGAACGCTGAAGAATCTGCTGCGCTTCTCAACGAATTACGCGAACCTTTGAAGAAGTTCCTTCAGGGCTAAGCGCCGAAACGCTCTTTAAATTCATCGAGCATTGCAGCCGCAGCTGATGCACCACTGCGCTTGACGCCAGCATCCATAAATGCCAAGAGCATGTCGAGGTTCTTCACGCCGCCTGCGCTCTTGACCTCCATCTTTGAAGAGACAGATGCGCGCATTAACTGCACATCTTCAAGAACAGCACCTGTTGGGGCAAAACCAGTTGAGGTCTTTACATAATCTGCACCAGATGCCTCAACCAGCTGACAAGCCTTAACAATCTCTTCTTTAGTCAGGTATGCATTCTCAAGAATTACCTTAACCTGATGGCCGCCGGCGGCTGCGACTACTGCTGCAAGCTCATCACGAACTTCGTCATACATTCCAGATTTCATTAAGCCAATATTCATCACTACATCAATCTCTGTTGCACCATCTGCAACAACCTGCTTTGTTTCGAAAACTTTGACGGAGGTTGCTGAATTTCCATGAGGGAAGCCGACAACTGTTCCAACGTGAACATCGCTTCCGCGCAAGATATCTGCGCAGAAGGCAACATCGGCCGGCTTGCAACAGACTGATGCAACGTCATACTTCAGTGCGACGAGACAACCTTCTCGAACCTCATCGCGTGACATATCCGGACGAAGGAGCGCATAGTCAATTGTCTTTGCGACCTGCTTGAGTGTGTATTTGCTAGTTGCCATCATGGACTCCAATTTCATCGACAAGTTTCTTGAAATTAATATCGTTGCGATCTTTATTGCCGGTCTGCCAGAGTCCGAAAGCTTGAGTCTCTGGGATGAAATCAAGGGTGCGATATCCAGGAAGGCGACGCACAGCGGTGCCCTTACGACGGCCCTGGAAATACCACCAGAGATCATCGGTATGGAAGGCGAGCTCTACATAGCGAGCCTCATCAAGTGCCTCGGGATGCAGGCTCTCTGCAGGAAAGAGGGTGCCAGCCCCGCTCGTAGCGAGAAGGTCAAGCGAAGGGCCAGCTAGGCTATCTGAGGCCTTCTCCCACGCCGAGAAGGGCTCAAGAGAGCCATCTGGAGCGTAGGTGACCCGGTGAACCCGGGAGGCGATGATCGAATCTGGATACAGGTAGTGCTCGAGCATCAGCTGGAGGGTGAGATCTGGAGTCAGAATGAGGTCATCATCGACAACGATGATGGGCACACCTGGATAGAGCTTGAGAGTCGGTATCAACTTCTTTCCGGGGCCAAGGTCGGCGCACTCATTAATGACGATGTATCCAGTTGCGGCGAGATCACGGATTGATTGCGGAAGCTGCTTTATATCTCCATGGGCAATATTGACGATGATCTCAGTGGGTTGAAGCACCTGCTTCTTCAACTCTGGCAGTGCCAGCGCAAGTGCATCAAAGCGTGCGGGGTGACTTGTGAGCGAGAGAATGAAGTTGAAATCTTTCTCAGCGATTCCAGGAATCTGAAGATTGAGAAGGTTCATCTTTGCAAGAAGTGCTCCAGAATCCTGATGGAGAACTTTCTGCGATGTTGCAATCTTCTTCTCAAGTGCCCGGCCTTGAACAAGAACTTCAGTGACTTTGCTTCCAATGATGCGAAGGCTTCGAGCCACGTAAATCGATGTTACAAGTGTGATTGCGATGAGAATCAGAATAAGAGTGTTACTCATTATTCACCAGCAATTACTGAATACGCAGGCTTTACAATCTCTTCAATGATTGCAAGGCGTTCTTCAAATGGGATAAATGAACTCTTGAGCGCATTGATGGTCACGCGCTGAAGATCCTGGAATGTCCAGTCACACTCTTTGACCATTTCATTCATTTCGCGACTCATCGATGTTGCAGACATCAATCGATTATCTGTATTGATGGTGACGCGGAAACGAAGCTTAGATAACTTTGCAAGTGGGTGTTCGGCAAAAGATGCAGCAACACCAGTCTGGATATTCGATGATGGGCACATCTCTAATGGAATGCGGCGATCACGAACATATGATGCAAGGCGCCCAAGGCGTGGTGGTGTGTGGTTAAAGTCGATGTCATCAGCAATTCGCACTCCGTGGCCAAGACGCTCTGCGCCGCAGATTTGAATTGCCTCCCAAATTGATGGAAGTCCATATGCCTCACCTGCGTGAATTGTGAAGTGGGCATTCTCTTTGCGGAGGTATTCGAAGGTATCGAGCTGATCACTTGGTGGGAATCCATCTTCAGGGCCAGCGATATCAAAGCCAACGACGCCCTTATCGCGATACTTCACAGCGAGCTCTGCAACCTCTTGTGAGCGATCATTCTGACGCATTCCACAGAGGAGAGAGAAGATGCGAATGGTATTGCCTTCGCTCTTTGCTTCTTTTTCGCCTTCGCGGAATCCTTCAAGGATCGCCTCGATGATCTCGCTGAGAGATAAGCCCTTCTCCGTCAGGAGCTCTGGCGCCATACGCACCTCTGCGTAGACCACGCCATCGCGTGCAAGATCAACTGCACACTCACGAGCAACGCGGACGATATCTTCCTTGCGCTGCATAACAGCAACTGTGTGTGCAAAGGTTTCTAAGTAGAGAACGAGTGATCCTGAATCACATGATGCGCGGAACCATTCGGCAAGCTCTACTGGATCAGTTGTAGGAAGGGCGTGGCCAATCTCGTTAGCAATTTCAATGATGGTTTCAGGACGAAGTCCGCCATCAAGGTGATCATGGAGCAACGCTTTTGGAAGGCGCTTTACCTGTGCCTCACTTGGCTTCTTCAAGAGATCTGGATTTACAACGCTCATCCTTCAATCCTTTCAAGGATTAATGGAAGGCGATTGACCGTTCCATTTTCAACAATCGATACAGCGCCTTCGAGAATTTCAAGTGCGCGTTCAAAACGTGGAGCTTCATCTGTGTGAAGTGTGAAGAGCGGTGCACCTGCCTCAATGTAATCACCAGGCTTTGCATGCATCTCGATTCCGGCACCTGCCTGAACCTTCTCGCCCTGCTTTGAGCGCCCTGCACCAAGCCGCCATGCAGATACGCCGACCTTCATCGCATCCATTGTGGTGATGATTCCGCTATTGGCCGCCTTCACAATATGTTGTTCGCGAGCAACTGGAAGAGCTGCATCAGGATCTCCACCCTGCGCTGCAACCATGCGGCGCCAATGATCCATTGCGCTTCCATCTTTCAGCGCATCTGCTGGATCTTTTCCAACGATTCCTGCAGCATCAATCATTTCGCGTGCAAGCAATATGGTGAGCTCGACAACATCTGCCGGTCCCCCGCCTGCAAGTACCTCAACAGATTCACGGACTTCGAGAGCATTTCCTGCTGTAAGTCCAAGTGGCACATCCATTGCTGTGACGAGTGCGCGCATCTTCAGGCCTGCATCGACGCCAAGTTGAACCATTGTGCGAGCTAGTTCTGATGCCTTCTTTGGATCTGACATAAATGCGCCAGAGCCTGTCTTCACATCGAGAACGAGAGCAGATGTGCCTTCAGCAATCTTCTTGCTCATAATCGAGGATGCAATAAGTGGAATTGCTTCAACTGTTGCAGTCACATCACGAAGTGCGTAGAGCTTCTTATCTGCAGGAGCAAGACCTGCACCTGCTGCACAGATAACCGCGCCGGTATCTTTGAGAACTTGAAGCATTTCTTCATTTGAAAGGGATGCGCGCCAACCTGGGATTGACTCCATCTTGTCTAGAGTGCCACCGGTATGTCCGAGTCCACGACCAGAAAGTTGAGGAACAGCTCCACCACATGCTGCCACGAGTGGTGCCAAAGGAAGAGTGATCTTGTCTCCAACTCCACCAGTGGAGTGCTTATCAGAGGTCTTGCGATCGAGGGCAGACCAATCCATTCGCTCGCCAGTATTGATCATCGCAGTGGTCCAACGAGAAATTTCGCGAGGGTTCATTCCATTGAGCAAGATCGCCATGGCAAGAGCTGACATCTGCTCATCTGCAACAACGCCGCGTGTATATGCATCGATGACCCAATCAATTTGAGGATCGGTGAGTTCGTGCTTATCGCGCTTTGCTGCAATTACTTCTACAGCTGCAAATGGTTCAATCATGACAATCGGGTCTCGATTTCTTCAGGCCCAAAAGCCCAAGGTAGTAAATCATTAAGTGTCTTAACGCCTTCATCAGTCATCATCTGAAGCTTTGATCCACCATGCTCTTGTAAGAGTTGGCGACAACGGCCACATGGCATCAGAGCATTTCCAGCAATATCGACACATGCAAATGCAACGAGACGTCCGCCACCAGATGCAATCAGTGAAGAGACCAATCCACACTCTGCACAGAGTGTGAGGCCGTAACTTGCATTCTCAACATTGCATCCGGTGATGATGCGACCATCATCAACGAGTGCGGCAACTCCGACCGGGAACTTTGAGTAAGGCGCATATGCCTTCTTCATCGCACCCAGCGCTTCATCGCGCAAGAGCTGCCAATTGATCTCCATTAGTGGGAACCGCCTCCACGCTTATAGGAGATTCCATCTGCAGCCGGCGCCCTGACTTTTCCTACAAAGCCTGAGACAGCGATGATCGTTGCAATATAAGGAGCCATCAACATAAATTCAGATGGGATAGGCGTTCCGGTGATGGTGAGCAAGCCTTGCAAGTTATCGGCAAATCCGAAGATCAGCGCTGCCGCAACTGCGCCAAGTGGACTCCAACGACCGAAGATCAAGGCAGCGAGTGCAATAAAGCCCTTACCTGCTGTCATCTCTTTGCTAAATGAACCGACTGCGCCCAATGTGAAGAATGCGCCGCCAAGGCCTGCAACGGCTCCTGCGATGATGACATTCTTAAATCGAATCTTATTTACATCGATACCAACTGATTCAGCAGCTGTTGGGTGTTCTCCGACAGCACGTGTGCGGAGTCCCCACTTGCTCTTAAAGAGAGCGATATGGATTACCGCAACGACTACATACATCATGTAGACGATGATGCTCTGGCTAAAGAAGATTGGTCCGAGCACAGGAATCTTTGAGAGGAGCGGAATCTCAATCGGCGTAAATGCAATCGCTGAGTTCCAAGTTGATTGGTATGGGATAAGCAACTTCTTGTAGAGGAAGTTAGTTAAACCAATCACGAGAACGTTGAGAACGAATCCAAGTACAACCTGATCGATTCCATACTTAATAGCAAAGATTGCGAGGAGCAAAGAGATGAGCGCTCCTGCAACTGGTGCAAATGCAAGGCCAAGCCAGTTGTTATGGAAGAGAGATGCGAGTACTCCTGATGCAAATGCACCTGCAAGGAGCTGTCCTTCAATAGCAATATTGATAACGCCAGAACGCTCCGAGAGAACACCAGCCATTGCGCCAAAGATCAAAGGCACTGAGAGAAGGAGTGCGCCTTGAAGGAGACCTGTAAATGGAATGAACTTTCCTGCTGCAGCCCAGCTGAGGAATGACATCAAGAACGATGCGCCGAAGATTCCGCTTGCGAGTCGAATTGTCTTGCGCGCTCTAAATTGAAGCGCGGCAAGTGTTACAGCTGCAAGGCTGATGAGTGAGAAGACCAGTGATCCAGTCTTTGAATTGAGAATCCACTCTTTGAGGAGAACCCACTCGTTACCAAGAACAAAGCTGTAGGTAACTGGTTGGCCTTCCTTAGGAAGGATTGCAAAGACGATAAGTGCAAAGAGGCCGAGTCCACCCATCGTGATAATTCCACGGCGGCGTCGACGCTCTGGCGCTGAGAGTGTAAGAACTTCTTGGGTAGTCATTAGCCGTTCCATCCCTTCGAAGCGACCGCTTGGCCAGCATCAACGTTCTTCAACCTAAAGATTGCCTTGATGAGCGCAGGCGCTGCGATAAAGAGAACAACGAGCGCCTGAATAACAAGTACGAGATCGAGTGGAGTTTCAGTACTTGCCTGCATCGTCAGCCCACCTGCACGAAGTGCTCCGAAGAGCAACGCTGCAAAGACTGTTCCGATTGGAGTTCCGCGACCGAGTAGAGCAACGGTGATTGCATCGAATCCAAAGCTTCCACCAACGCCAGCTGTCATTGCTGGCTCTGATCCGAGAATCTGAACTGCGCCACCTAGACCGGCGAGTGCTCCAGCGATAAACATGACTGTTGTTGTTGAGCGACCAACCGAGATACCCGCTGTGCGAGATGCTGATGCATTTGCACCAACTGCACGGAATTTAAATCCCCATGTGCTGCGGTTGAGAAGCCACCAGACTGCACCGGCTCCGAGGAGGGCAATGATGAATCCGAGGTTTGCGCGAAGTTCGCTGCCAAAGAGATGCGGCAGACGCGCAGTTGTATGTACCTCAGGTGCCAATGGATCTTGGCGACCAGGGCGAAGGAAAGCCGTTGTGCTGAGTAACCAGAGTAAGAAATATCCCGCTACATAGTTAAGCATGATGGTGACGATTACTTCGTGAGCACCAGTGCGCGCTTTGAGGAATCCAACAAAGCCACCGTAGAGGCCAGCGCAGACCATTGCTGCAGCAATTGCTGCAATGGCATGGATGACAACTGGCATTTCAAAGTGGAATCCAACATAGCTGGCACCAATTGCTCCAGCGATAAATTGACCTTGAGCACCGATGTTGAAGAGTCCAGCTTTAAATGCAAGAGCAACTGAGAGGCCAGTAAGGATCAGCGGTGAAGCTGCAACGAGCGTCTCTGAAAGTGGATAGAAACCATGAAGAAGTCCCGCATCGGTGAGCTGTGAATCAAAGATTGATCCGCGGAAGAGCGCCCAATATGCACCGCCGGCAGTGGAGAAAGCCTTAGCCAACATAGAGAGAGGTGATGACTTCAGTGCAAGCACCTTGGAGTCAGAGAATGCAACGAGAAGTCCGCTGACAAAGAGCGCCATCGCAAATGCGAGGAGCGGAAGGGTGAGTTTCTTTAAGAGTTTCATTTCTTCACACCTGCCATTAATAGACCTAACTCTTCGCGAGAGGTATTTGCTGGAACGATTGCAATAAATTCACCACGGTACATAACTGCAATTCGGTCTGCAAGTGCGTAAACCTCATCGAGCTCTGTACTAAAGAGGAGCACTCCCCGACCTGAATCGCGTTCGGCGATGATGCGCTCGTGTACGAATTCAATAGAACCGACATCTAGTCCACGCGTTGGTTGTGATGCAACGACGAGTTTTACCGGACGTGAGAGTTCACGGGCAAGGACAACTTTCTGCTTATTTCCACCAGAGAGCGATGAGGCAGAATCCTTTGCAGATTGGGTGCGGATATCGAATTCCACGACGCGCTTTGATGCATTCTCTGCAACTGCGCTCTGAGAAATCACTGGACCCTTTGCAAAAGGTGGAAGATCGTGGAGATCAAGGATGAGGTTCTCTTCGATACTAAAGGAGGAGATAAGTCCATCTTCTTCTCGTGACTCTGGAACAAATGCGATGCCCGCGTGGAGCGCTTCGCGCACCTTGCCCTTATGAATCTCATGGCCATCGAGTGAGATGCTGCCGTCAACATGTTCTTGAAGACCTACAACTGCCTCGGCTAGCTCGGATTGACCATTTCCTTGAACGCCGGCGACGGCGAGAACTTCGCCTGCGCGAAGCTCAAATGAGACATCCTTAACAAGTGTGCGACCTGTGTGATCATGAATGCTGAGGTGATCCACTTTAAGAAGAACATCGCCCAACTTTGGAGCTGCCTTATTCACATCGAGTGAGACTGGGCGGCCGACCATCAATGATGCGAGCTCTTCTTGGCTTGCAGTCGGTGAAGCGGTACCAACGACTGCGCCTCGACGAATAATTGTGATCTTATCTGCAGCTTCACGTACTTCACGGAGCTTGTGGGTGATGAAGACTATTGCAGTTCCTTGATCGCGAAGCTTCTTCATATTGCGAAGGAGTTCATCGGTCTCTTGCGGAGTCAGCACCGCAGTTGGCTCATCAAGGATGAGCACCTTTGCATCATAGATAAGTGCGCGGATAATTTCGACGCGCTGCTGAATTCCGACAGGCAAATCTTCAACGAGAGCATCTGGATCAACATCAAAGTTGAACTCAGCTGATACGCGCTTAATCTCGGCGCGAGCGGTCTCAAGATCAAGGAAACCCGGACCCTTTACCTTTTCATGGCCAAGGACGATGTTCTCTGCAACAGTAAATACCGGAATAAGCATGAAGTGCTGATGCACCATGCCGATACCTGCAGCGAGTGCATCGAGAGGTGAATCAATTGTGATCTCTCTTCCATCTACCCAGATAGAACCTTCATCGGGAGAGAGGAGGCCGTAGACGATATTCATCAAGGTGGACTTACCAGCGCCATTTTCTCCAAGGATTGCATGAATCTCACCGGATTCAACTTTGAGATTAATAGAGTCGTTTGCTGTAAGTGCACCAAAGCGCTTTGTGATGCCACGCAATTCAAGGGACATGTGTGCAAATCTACTGGTTGTCTAGCTTTAATACAAAGCAAAACGGGGCCGGCGATTTTCGCCGACCCCGTTCTAATAGAACGATTAACAGTTAATTACTTAACTGAAACCTTTCCGTTTGCAATAGCTGTACCAAGCTTTGTTACTTCGCCACGAAGAGCTGAAGGAACAACGCGGATGAGATCGTGGTAAGCAGCGAGCTTTGTTCCACCATTCTTGAGGTTACCGTTGTAACCTGTTGATGAGAACTTGCCAGCAGCTGTATCAGCGATAACAGACTGAACTGAGATGTCGACACCCTTAACAACTGATGTTAGGAGTACTGACTTGTACTGTGGAGCTGCAACGAATCCATCTGAGTCAACCCAGATAACAACTGACTTCTTAGAAGCAATTGAGTTACCTGCTGTTGCTCCACCAAGACCACCAGCAACTGGGAAGATTACATCTGCACCCTGCTGCTCGAAGTTCTTAGAGATCTGGAGTGCCTTAGCTGAATCTGAGAAGCCACCAACGAATGTTCCGTCAGCCTTCTTTGTATCCCAACCAAGAACTGTTACAGACTTCTTCTTTACTGTGTTGTAGTAAGCAACACCCTTTGCGAAGCCGTCCATGAAGATTGTGACAGGTGGAATGTTGAGTCCGCCGTATGTTGCGACCTTACCGGTCTTTGATACGCCAGCTGCAAGGTAACCAGCCTGGAATGCAGACTCGTTTGTTGAGAACTGAAGTGGCTTGAGGTTTGAGAACTTCTTACCTGGGTAGACAGATCCGTCTGCGCCATGGTCTTCACCATCTTGGTCCACGATTGCGAACTTCACTGATGGGTTTGCCTTAGCAGCAGCAACGATTGCGCCGTTGATAAGGAAGCCAACGCCTACGATGATGTCGCACTTCTCATCAACAAGCTTCTTGATGTTTGGTGCGTAGTCAGCATCTGAAGTCGCTGCAAGGTACTTAACAGTGATTGACGAGTTCTTCTTAGCAGCTGCCTGTGCGCCTGCCCAAGCTGAAGCGTTAAATGACTTGTCGTCAACGCCGCCTGTATCGAGTGCAAGGCATGCCTTTGTTGCGTTTGCAGCGGTTGCAGCAGGTGCTACACCGAATGCAAGAGTTGCAGCTGCGAGAACTGCAACAAACTTGATTGTCTTCTTCAAGGTTTCCTCCAAGGAACTTGTGATTTGTAGGCTGAGCCTATCTAGAGCCCCTGAAATTTCCTAAAAATAATGGTTAATTTGAGCGTGTGGTGTGTAACGATTGGGAAAACTCTCAACCACGACTTGAAGGAAAAGGGCCTTTTATCCCTTTAACCAGCGATTTTAGAGGCTACTGCAGCTGCCTTATTGATGGAGAGTGCGGCCGAGGTCAGGGTTGGAAGATAGGTAGTAAAGGTGATGCCGCCGCTGAGAACTGAGTAGCGATGGCCGTAAATACCTGCATTCGGATCTAGAACATCGAGATATTGCTTGCCAGATACCGCCTTCGCGATGACGTCATACATCGCCTTGTCTACATGTTTAACGACAGTTGCATAGAGATACTTCTTCGTTGATGCCGAAACGGTGAGGTACTGATCCGGTTCGACGGTAATGATTCCGACCTGCTTGTAACTCTTCTTCTTTGCATTGGCCGAGTTGCGAGAAACGATTGAGCTAAATATTTCAGAATCTGATCCAGGACGTGCAACAAAGATGACATCTGCCCCAGAGTCCATCGCCTGCTTTGTAGATGTTACTGAAGAACCATTGACGTATTTCACTTGTGAGGAGACTGGCTTCTTTGAGGCCAAGACTCCTGCAAGAAATCCGTTTTGATAAATATCTGCTTGATTTGGATTGGCAACCATTGCGACCTTGCCGCTCTTTGTGGAAAGCGCGGCGCTAAATCCAGCAAGGAATGCGCCTTGAATGTCGGCAAAGATGAGCGAAGTTACATTGAGCGCATCGATAGATGCATCGTTGAGGATTGCAAATTGAGTATTAGGAAATTCAACTGCGAGGGCTTGAATAATGGGTGCATATCCCCCACCGACGACAATGATGGGGTTGCAATTCTTGGCGATGAGCGCACGAACTCGGCGATCTCGATCTGCCGACGATCCATCGGTAACAACTGGTTCGACTGAAAATGCAAACTCTTTCTGCGCCTTCTCAAGTCCAACGGCTGCAGCATCATTAAAGGAGCGGTCCCCGCGCCCTCCGATGTCATATGCGATTCCAATAGTCAGTGAAGAGGCATAACTAGGTGCAGCAATGAGCGATGAGAATAGAATCGCTATTCCAACGAGCGCTGCACGAAGCTTCATTACAGCACCAAGCCGAGGCTCTTATATGTGGCATCGAGAGTTGTCTGTGCAACTTCGCGCGCCTTCTCAGATCCCTGGTGGAGTATCTTCAAGAGATGAGATTCATCTTCAAGTAACTCAAGAGCATGTGTTCGGATAGGGCGGAAGTACTCGACGACAACCTCTGCCACTGCAGATTTAAAATCGCCATAACCCTTGCCATCAAATTCATTCTCGAGATCTGTAATCGACTTGCCAGAGAGCGCTGAGTGAATAGTTAACAGGTTACTAATACCTGGCTTTTCGGCCATATCAAATTTCACTTCACGGCCAGCATCGGTTACTGCGCTCTTGAACTTCTTCATATTGACCTCGGGCGCATCGAGAATGTCGATGAGTCCAGAACCAGAACCAGATGACTTACTCATCTTCGCGGTTGGATCTTGGATGTCATAAATCTTCGCACCCTGCTTGAGGATGAAACCTTCTGGAACTTGGAAGGTCTGGCCGTAGCGAGAGTTGAAACGACCTGCGATATCGCGAGTGAGCTCGATATGTTGGCGCTGATCTTCTCCGACCGGAACAAGATGTGATTGGTAGAGCAAGATATCTGCAGCCATCAACATGGGATATGTAAAGAGCCCAACACGTGCTGCATCTGCGCCAGCCTTTGATGACTTATCTTTAAATTGCGTCATGCGGCTTGCTTCACCGAAGCCAGTCATGCACTCCATAATCCAACCCAATTGATTATGTTGTGGAACTTGAGATTGAACAAAGAGCGTTGATTTCTCTGGAGAGATTCCGAGGGCGAGCAGCTGGGCTGCCGACATCAGCGTGCGCTTACGCAAGAGAGCTGGGTCGGTCTCAACTGTTAAGGCATGTAGATCAACGATGCAGTAGAAAGCATCGTGGCCCTCTTGAAGCTCAACCCACTGCTTGACCGCACCGAGGTAATTGCCGAGGTGGAAGGAATCGCTCGTTGGCTGAATTCCTGAGAGGACGCGCTTCTTGCTCATGGCTGCATTCTCGCACGCAATATCGCTAGCGTGAGATTAATAAGCGCCCTACGCGCTTACCTTCCATTGAAAGTACTGTGATTCGAATTCCATTAACGTTGAGGAGGTCACCTTCAACGGGGATGCGACCCAAGAAGTGCATGACATAACCGCTAATTGTTTCGTAAGGGCCTTCGGGGATATCAATGCCAGCTTGCTCAGAGAGATCTTCGAGCGACATCAAGCCATCGACCTCAAAATCACCGGTGCGAGATGATGCGGCGAGATCTTGCTCATCGCCGTCGTACTCATCGCGGATATCGCCAATGAGCGTCTCAACGAGATCTTCCATCGTCACGATTCCATCTGTTCCGCCATATTCATCGAGAACGATGGCAAGGTGCTGACGCTGGGCACGCATTTCGGTGAGTGCAGGAAGAATTCCCTTTGTTCCGGGTAAAAACATGATGCTACGGCTGAGCTCTTGAATCTTTGCCTGTGAATTTATAAGCGATGGATCGATGAGATCGCGTACGTGGATAAATCCAATTACCTCATCGGATGAACCGCGAACAACTGGATAGCGAGAGTGTGACTTCTCTGAAGCGAGCGCAATCGCCTTTGCAATTGTGAGAGAACCGTCGATGAAGTCGACCTCGGTGCGAGGGACCATCACTTCATGGACTTGGCGCTCAGATGCGTTAAATACTTCTTCAACAATGTCGCGCTCTTCATCGGTGAGTGCAGCATGTCCTGCAACGAGATCGAGGAGCTCTTCTTCTGACATCTGTTCGCGCTGTTCCTTAGGATCGATTCCAAAGAGGCGAACCACCTGATCTGTTGATTTAGATAAGAGCCAGATGATGGGGCGAAATGCCATTGCGATGTAATCAACAATTGCGGCAGACCAGAGAGCGATTGTCTCTGTACGAAAGAGAGCCAGGCGCTTGGGAACGAGCTCGCCAAGTACGAGAGAGACATATGCAATAACAATGGTGACGGTTACAAGTGAGATCGTATTTGCAGACTTCTCCGAGATGCCCTTATCCATCAACCAAGGAATAAAGTGAACGCCTAATTTCTCTGCGCCGAGGGCCGCTGAGAGGAACCCACAGAATGTGACACCGACCTGCGCTGCGGCAAGGAGTCGGTTTGGGTTGGAGGCGAGCTTGGCTACTCGGGCGCCACGCTTTCCGCGCATCGCCATCTGCTTAACCTGGCTCTCGCGAAGGGAGATCTGGGCAATTTCAGCGGCAACGAAGAGGCCGGCAATGACTATAAGGGCGAGAACTATCAGAATTGCAGAGAGGAGCGTTCCACTCGGGTGACTGTCCATAGTGCGAGAAGTGTAGCGAGCCTCTTCCGCGTAGGTCTACGCAGAGATAGCCTTACCCCGTTAGCCAACCGGCTAGCGCCTTACCCTCGGACCGTCGGGCACGTACCTGCCCGGATAAGGAAGAAGAAAAAATGGCATCAGTAGTATTTGAAAATGCTTCACGCATCTACCCAGGAACAACATCTCCTGCTGTAGATAAGCTCAACCTCACAGTGGCAGATGGCGAATTCCTCGTCCTCGTTGGCCCATCAGGTTGCGGTAAGTCAACATCTCTTCGTATGTTGGCAGGACTTGAAGAGATCGATGGTGGACGTATCCTCATCGGCGATCGCGATGTAACAAACGTTGCTCCAAAAGATCGCGATATCGCAATGGTCTTCCAGTCATACGCGTTGTACCCACACATGACAGTTGCAGAGAACATGGGCTTCGCGCTCAAGATCGCTGGCATCGATAAGGCAGAGCGCGATAAGCGCGTTCGCGAAGCTGCGAAGCTTCTCGACCTTGAGGCATACCTCGAGCGTAAGCCAAAGGCTCTCTCAGGTGGACAGCGTCAGCGCGTTGCAATGGGCCGTGCGATTGTTCGCGAGCCACAGGTATTCCTGATGGATGAGCCACTCTCAAACCTTGATGCAAAGCTTCGCGTTGCAACTCGTACACAGATTGCAGCGCTTCAGCGCCGTCTTGGAATCACAACAGTTTATGTAACTCACGACCAGGTTGAAGCTATGACCATGGGCGATCGCGTTGCAGTTCTTAAGGATGGCCTTCTTCAGCAGGTAGATACACCTCGCAACCTTTACGACAAGCCAGCAAACGCATTCGTTGCAGGCTTTATCGGTTCTCCTGCGATGAACCTCCTTACAGCTCCTGTTTCAGGTGGCAAGGCTCAGATGGGTGACCTCAACATTGATGTTCCTGCATCTGCTGGTTCATCTGTCATCGTTGGTATCCGTCCAGAAGGTTGGATTCCAGCATCTGCTGGCTTCCACGTTCTCGTGGAAGTTGTTGAAGAGCTTGGTTCAGATGCATTCGTATATGGACGTCCAGCTGATTCAAATGTTCAGTTCGCTAACTCAACAGATGAAGGCGCTCAGGTAATCGTTCGTTGGGATCCAAAGAACCCACCAAAGCCTGGCGACACAATCACAGTTGCTAACGTTCCTAATGCTGTTCATCTCTTCGATGCAACAACAGGTTCACGTATTAACTAATTAGATACCAATAAGAAGAGCCCCGTCGATTATTCGGCGGGGCTCTTCTTATTCACCAATAGTGTCGGCGTAGTTCCAGAGGTCGTAATCGTCGAGATTAATTGTTGTGAACCCTTTTGCTTCTAGAGCTGACACTAACTGTGCGCGATGCTCTGTTGCGTGATGAACCCCTTGTGAAATAACTGTAGAACGAGCACGCGTGATGATTTTGCCCTCCCAGTCTCGGTAGACAACTCCTTCAGGCAGCTCTGCCTGTACAAGAAGTACCGCATCTGCTTTTGCAGCACGAGCAAGCAGAGTGGGCATATCCGTCATCGACATAGGGGCAATTTCAGTCTCATCAAGAATTGCCTGCCATGCATTATTTTCTTCTTGCGTGAATGATGAACGATCGAGCAATCTCCATCCATACCAAGTAGCTGAACTTGCAATGTGGCGCATAATCTCGCGCACAGTCCATTCAGGGTTTACCGCATAGGCATCGAGCGCTCCATCTGGAAGCTCGGCAACCCTTGAAAAGATCTCTTGATTAGCCCACGCCATATGCTTCAGTAATTTCGCTGCATCCATGGCGCGATCCTAATCTCAACCCTAAATAGTTAGTGAATTCCCACCCATAACGCCAAGGACATTTTCACATCGAAGTCATTCAAGTAGATATCTAGATCGTGCTCCAAACCATCGACCTCGCTCCAGCATGTGGATACTGCTTGATAGGAGGAGGAGTTGCGACTATTGGCAGCAGTGTAGGTTTGCCAATAGCAGCTTGAAAGCTTGCTATATGCGCCACTGAGCATCAATTCGGCTTTTCTGACCTGCTTGCTTTCGCTGTTAAGAGGTATCTTGTATTCAAACGGTGTAATTATATTGTCATAAGCCTTTTTGTAGGCTGATGCGATATTGGAATAGCTCGATGTGCCAGAACAGTTTTTTCCGAAAACCTTGCAAGTTTCTCTATCTGCATCACTCTTCATATTTAGGTAAGCGTAATAGCTGCTCTTCAGGTCAATCCATTCGTAAGGACGCTGGAATAATAATTTGTCTTTAGCATCAACATAAAGGGTGGTGAATGCTTCTGACATTGTTGGTTTCTGCTTTGAAATTTCTACAGGGGTATAGGTGATCTTGCCCTGCTCAAATTGGGTAACCGCAACATAATCATCTCGTAGGTAAATATGGAGATACAGGTCTGTCTTGTTATCTTTTGGAAGCTCAAATTCCCAGGTACCAACAGACTTGCCATCGATAATTGTTAGTTCGGCATTTCCTGAAGAATTGACGGGGAGTGATAAATCTTTCATTTCAGCCGTCCCAAAGAGTTCGCTGACGTCAGTTTTACCTAGAGGTATCCCTTTATATGTTTCACATATTGCTTCAATATCCATGCAATCTTCAATATATTCAGTTTTCTTGTCTCTGCCTTTTTTAGATTTGTCATAAGACTTACCGAGCTTGATTATTTCTTCTGCATTTATCGCGCCATCAGAGATACTGAATTTATCCGAAATTGGGTTAGCATCAGTTGTAGCATTCTTAATAAATATATGAGCTTTCACTGATTTATTGAAGAAAGAACAACTTGTTAATCCGCCCAGGATTAGGGTGCCAATCACAAGACTTAAGATCAGGCGTTTCGATGTATGCACAATTTGTTCCTAACGATTCTTCAACTACATAATTAATACGGACGCATTTATCTTACGTAGCGCGCACTCTCTTTTACTTGAGTTCTAGATAATCCTGACCAGTCATTTAGGAGCTCAGAGCAGAATTATTTTGGAACTTTTTCCTTTACGAACCAAACTTAAGGTTTCCCCGGAGCACGTGAACTTTTCCAACACCGACCACTTTCCAACCGTCTTCGTAGATAAGCGCAGTGTTCTCATCAATACCTACAAGCGTTGTATCTGCGCCACCTCGCGCGATGAAGGAGGCAACGCGATCTGGCAACCAACCAAGCATCTTGTCATAGTGCGGAATTACTTCAATATCAGGGAGGAGATTGAGCCCTTCGCTATGGCTAGATTTACGAATTCCCATAATGGTGCCGCCAAAGGCCATTGCACCAGCAGAGCATCCCGCGAGAGATGAACCGCTCTCCCACTCTTGAACCACTGCATCCCAGAGAGGTGAGCCTTTAAAGACATCTGCGATGTGATGAGGATTTCCACCGGAGAAATAAATTAACCCTGCATCCTTTATCGCAGCAACATACTCGAGGTTAAATGCATCTTCGCGTTCATGGATTGGGAGATAGGTGCATTCACTGCCGATGCGATCTGATTGCTCCTGGCCACGACGGCGCCAGAATTCACGGCGATCCTCTCCTTCTTCAGATGAGCCAGTCGGAATCTGAATAAAGGAGTTCTTCTTACCTCGTGAAAAAGCAGAATGCAGGAGTCCGGTTTCGAACTCCTGCATTACTGGTAAATATTCACCTGAACCAACGAGCGCTAATACGCCGTGGTTCTCATTCATATTTAAGCCATTGCCTTCTTAAGGTTCTCATCAATTGAAGCAAGGAACTGCTGAGTTGTCTGATACGGAGCATCAGGTGCAATCAGAAGTGAGAGATCCTTAGTCATCTTGCCCTCTTCAACAGTCTGAATACAGACAGCCTCGAGAGTCTTAGAGAACTTAGCAAGCTCAGCATTGTTATCAAGCTTTGCACGGTGTGCAAGACCCTGTGTCCAAGCAAAGATTGAAGCGATTGGGTTTGTTGATGTCTCCTTGCCAGCTTGGTGATCGCGGTAGTGACGTGTCACTGTTCCGTGAGCAGCCTCTGATTCGCAGACCTTTCCATCTGGTGTCATCAAGACTGATGTCATCAAACCGAGTGAGCCGTAACCTTGGGCAACGGTGTCAGATTGAACGTCACCGTCGTAGTTCTTACATGCCCAGACGTAGCCACCTTCCATACGAAGTGACATAGCAACCATGTCATCGATGAGGCGGTGCTCGTACCAAATACCTGCGGCTTCAAATTGAGCCTTGAACTCTGCCTGGTAAACCTCTTCAAAGATGTCCTTGAAGCGACCGTCATAGGCCTTAAGGATTGTGTTCTTTGTTGAGAGGTAGACAGGGAACTTACGGAGAAGGCCGTAGTTCAATGATGCGCGAGCGAAGTCGTAGATTGACTTATCTACGTTGTACATCGCAAGTGCAACACCTGATGACTCGAAGTCATAGACCTCATGCTGAATTGGCGCTGAGCCATCTTCAGGAACGAATGAGAGTGTGAGCTTTCCCTTGCCTGGAACCTTGAAATCTGTCGCCTTGTACTGATCACCGAATGCGTGGCGACCGATAACGATTGGCTTAGTCCAGTGTGGAACCAAACGAGGAACGTTTGAGATGATGATTGGTTCGCGGAAGATAACGCCACCGAGGATGTTGCGGATTGTTCCGTTAGGAGACTTCCACATCTTCTTAAGGCCAAACTCTTCTACGCGAGCTTCATCAGGAGTAATAGTTGCGCACTTGATACCGACGCCATGCTTCTGAATCGCCTTTGCAGCATCAATTGTGACCTGGTCATCAGTTGCATCGCGATGCTCCATACCGAGGTCGTAGTACTCAAGATTGACGTCGAGGTAAGGAAGAATCAACTTATCCTTGATGAACTGCCACATGATGCGAGTCATCTCATCGCCATCAAGCTCTACAACTGTTCCTTCTACTTTGATCTTTGTCATAGTTATTTCCTTTGTGGATTGCTTTTGGATATGAGATGAATTAAAGAGTTTGTACGTCAGCTTGCTTTGCGCGGACTGCCTCAGCAGCCTCCTTAAGAGATGCAACCTCAGAATCAGTGAGCTTGCTTTCAACGACCTTACGGATACCGCTCTTGCCAATCTCAGCTTCAACACCGAGATAGACGCCAGAGATTCCGTACTCGCCATCAACCCATGCGCAGACAGGCATTACTGCGCCTGAATCTTCGATAACAGCCTTAGCCATACGAGCTGCAGCTGCAGATGGTGCATAGTAAGCAGAACCTGTCTTGAGAAGCGCGACAACTTCAGCGCCACCATTACGAGTGCGATCAACGAGCTCGTCAATCTCAACCTGTGACAACTTCTCTGAAAGTGGTGTGCCATCTACTGTGCAACGACTTGGGACTGGAACCATTGTGTCGCCATGTGAACCAAGTGTCAGCGTCTTTACAGATGCAACTGGAACACCGAGCTTCTCCGCAACGAAGTTTGTGAAGCGCGCTGTATCGAGCATTCCTGCCTGGCCCATTACGCGGTTCTTTGGAAAGTTTGTTGCGATCTGAGCAAGTGCTGTCATCTCATCGAGCGGGTTTGAGACCACGATGATGACTGCATTAGGTGAATGCTTTGCAATGTTCTCTGCAACGCCGCGGACGATTCCTGCATTAACGCCGATGAGATCCATACGGCTCATACCTGGCTTACGTGGAAGTCCTGCAGTAATGACAACTACATCTGAGTTAGCTGTCTTCTCGTAACCAGCACCATCAGCTGTTGTTGTTGCGCCGATGATCTTTGTCTCGAAGCCTTCGATTGAACGCGATTGGTTCATATCGAGAGCGAGACCTTCTGGCTTTCCTTCAACGATGTCGGTAAGAACTACCTCATCGAAAATGTTGTATTCAGCTAAACGAAGAGCTGTAGTTGAACCATAGAAACCTGCACCAACAACGGTGACTTTCTTTGACATGTTGCGTCCTATCTTGGGTATACCCGGAGTTATCTTGACGTCGAGATAACTCTACAACCCTTTTGGGAGGGCCAGGGCCAAGGCGAAGAGCACACCCGCTATGGCGAGCGGGAAGTAGCACTCAATAATTCGGCGGCGCCCCGTGGCCTTGCCTAGCTGAGCCAGGGCGACGATGCCTGTTCCAACGGCTACGAGAATCGAGCCGGTACGTACTGCCCCGAAGGCTCCAAGAAGTACGCCGATCAGAATCGAGGCAGCTGCCGCACGTAGGTGAAGAGGTGTTATCGCTCGCATGCATCCACCACATTGGTTACCAACATTGCGCGAGTCATTGGTCCAACTCCCCCAGGCATTGGCGCGATCCACGATGCAACATCGCGCACAGCTGGATCGATATCACCAAGGAGTCCTGCATCTGTTCGTGAAATTCCGACATCGAGAACAGCAGCTCCTGGCTTAACCATCTCTGCTTTAAGGAAGTGAGCTTGGCCGATTGCAGCCACGACAATATCTGCACGTCGAGTATGTGCAGATAAATCTTTCGTACCTGTGTGAGTCAAGGTAACTGTTGCATTCTCTTGCTTACGAGTAAGAAGTAATCCAAGTGGGCGACCCACTGTGAGGCCACGTCCAATAACGACTACCTCAGCACCATTGAGTGGAACCTTGTAATGGTTGAGAAGTTCGACGATTCCTCGCGGAGTGCAAGGAAGTGGTGCGTCATATCCTGCAACGAGACGACCGAGATTCATTGGATGCAGACCATCGGCATCTTTTGCTGGATCAATCGCCTCGAGAATTACCTGCGTATCGATGCCACGTGGAAGTGGAAGTTGCACGATATATCCGGTGCACTCTTTCGCGTTGTTGAGATCGCGAATTGCTGCAAGAACATCTGCCTGTGTTGCATCTGCTGGCAAATCCACACGAATTGAATTGATCCCAACTTCTTGGCAATCACGGTGCTTACCGCCGACATAAGAATGTGAACCCGGATCATCGCCCACGAGAACTGTTCCGAGCCCAGGGGTAATTCCTTTGGCTTTTAGCGCAGCTGTTCGGATAGCAAGATCCTGCTTGATTGATGCTGCAAGTGCCTTACCGTCGAGAATCTGTGCGCTCATGGAATAAACCTAACTTATCTCTTGAGTTATGCGTGTGAGAAGTGTCGTGTACCTGTAAAGAACATTGCAATTCCAGCCTTATCTGCTGCTGCGATGACTTCTTCATCACGGACAGAGCCACCTGGTTGAACGATTGCGGTTACGCCAGCGTTTGTGAGAATCTCCAAGCCGTCAGCAAATGGGAAGAATGCATCCGATGCGGCAACGCTTCCATTTACGCGATCTCCGGCACGATCTACTGCGAGCTTTGCAGAGTCGACTCGATTGACTTGACCCATACCGATTCCTACCGCAGCGCCATTATGTGCGAGCAAGATTGCGTTGCTCTTGACTGAACGCACTGCGCGCCATGCGAATTGAAGATCTGCAAGCACTTCAGAGGTAACTGGCGCACCAGTTACTTGCTTCCAATTCTTGGCATCATCACCCTCGGCGTTAATCAAATCTGTCTGCTGCACGAGAACGCCGCCGGATACAGGGCGGAGTTCAAATGGAGAGATGCGAGTAATTGAATTTGTGAGGATTCGAATAGATGGCTTCTTCATCAAGATTTCAAGTGCCTCTGGTTCGTACTCTGGAGCGATGATGACCTCAGTGAATATATGTGAGAGTGGCTCTGCCATCGCAACTGTTACCTTGCGATTTGAAGCAACGACGCCACCGAAGGCAGAGACAGGATCACAGGCGTGGGCCTTTGCATACGCATCAGCGATATCTCCACCGGTCGCAATTCCACATGGGTTGGCATGCTTGATGATGGCAACACATGGCTCAGAGTGATCGAGCGCTGCACGCCATGCTGCATCTGCATCTGTGTAATTATTGAATGACATCTCTTTGCCATGTGATTGAACTGCGCTCACGATTCCTGGAGGGCCACCTGCAAAGACTGCTGCGCTCTGATGTGGGTTCTCACCGTAACGGAGCGAATTCTGGCGCTTCCAAATAAGGCCAAGCCAATCTGGCATCTCCATTGAGATTGTTGTACCGAGCCAGCTTGCAATGGTGAGGTCGTATTCGGCAGTAGTCCGGAAGACTTCAAGTGCCAACTCTTTACGCTCTTGTGCTGTAAATCCGCCAGCCTTAATAGCAGTGATTGCTGCATCGTATTGGTGCTCGTGGCAGAGAACTGCAACTGAACCATGGTTCTTAGCAGCACCGCGCAACATCGATGGGCCGCCAATATCAATCTGCTCGATGCAATCTTCAAACTTTGCACCTGACATGATTGTCTTTAAGAATGGATAGAGATTGATCACAACTAAATCAAAGGGTTCGATGTCGAGCTCTTTAATAGCGGCAAGGTGATCGGGATTATTTTGATCTGCCAAGATTCCTGAGTGCACGCGTGGGTGCAACGTCTTTACTCGCCCACCCATGATCTCTGGAAAACCGGTATAGCTACTGACCTCAGTTACTGCGATACCAGCATCAGCGAGGGTCTTTGCAGTCGAACCGGTTGAGAGAATCTCAACGCCTGCATCGTGAAGTACCTTACCGAGCTCGAGGAGACGATCCTTATCGTAAACACTGAGAAGTGCGCGACGGATAGGTTTGCGATCAGACATATCGAGGCTCCGGATTCATTGCTACAGGGTTGGAATTACCTGGCGAATGGTCGCAACGATGAGACCGCGTTCGACAATCTTAATGCGCTCATGGAGCGACTCTTCAGTATCTTCGGGGAGAATCTCAATTTTCTCTTGTGTAATAACCTCACCGGTATCGACTCCGGCATCTACCCAGTGAATTGATGTACCTGTCTCGGTTGCTCCGGCGGCCATCGCATCGCGAACCGCATGGGCGCCTGGAAAGAGTGGAAGTAGCGCTGGATGGCTATTGATGATTTTGAATCGGTCGGTAATTGAAGCCGGCAAGATTCGCATAAATCCTGCACTGACAATTAGATCGGGGCGAAGAGCTGCGATGAGTCCTTCGAGTTCGGTATTCCAGATTGTGCGATCTTCAACCATCGGAATTAAGTAACTCTCAATATGGCGAGTCTCAGCTCTTTCTAAGACTGCTGCTCCTGGCTTGTCACAGATGAGTGCAACAACCTCTGCAGAGATATCTGAAAAATCTGCATCAAATATTGCTTGCGCCAGAGTGCCTGAGCCCGATGCGAGGATAACTATCCGCTTCATCGTGACTTTCTAGCGGTAATAAAGGTTGTGATTGCCGCTCCGATTCCTATTTCACCAATTGCAGTCAGTCCAAACTTCCAGATAGAGACGCCGAATGCACCCATATCATCAGTCATAAGCGAACCACTTGAAAGAAATGCGATAAGGAAAATCAGTGCAACGAGGAAGATAGAAGTTTGAAGCAGCATCTGAATACCAGAGTCGAGAGCCCAATAAGCAAGAAGAGCGCCGATCGCAACGAAGAAGAGTGCGGATGCAATAAAGAGTGGATGTTTCTGGGTAGGAAGAATTCCTAGAAGCGGAAATACAGGAAGTTGATCCGAGTGATACCACCATGGCGAGATCAGTGTTCCTGCTCCAACTGCAAAGCCAGAGCCTGCAACGTATGAAGCCAAGGCGATAGCAGCGTTAGGGAGATAGAGCGCATTGAGAAGAAGCAAGAGCGTTCCCCCAAAGATTCCCGGCTGAAGCGCAACAGAGAGAACTTTCACTTGAGCAAAATTTGTGAAGATTAAGATTCCTACAGCAACCATAAATGTTCCAACGATGATTGCCATGATTCGCGAAGCCAAGATGACCGGTGCAGAAATTGCTAAACGCTGGCCACATGTAAGTGTTGCGGTAATTGAGATGAAGAATGCAAATATCGGTGCCAAGTACCACTGCGGCGTCACAGTTGGCGATGCAGTCAGATATGCGAGAGCGGTAACGATAATTGTGTAGAAGAGTGAATATGTGGTGCGCACTCCATTGATATCGTGGAAATCTCCCTGCAGACGATCGAGCGCACGATTAAATGTTGTACGGATTGCGATAAAGGGAAGTGCAATTGCGCCCCATGGAAGATAGGAGAAATACCCTGGAATTCCGGTTGGGGGAAGTGCGAGTGAGAATGGAATGTGGTGGGCACCGAGCCAGATCCAGGCAGCGCCTCGGATTGGGTCAGTTGTCGTTCCTGTTGCACTTCCTGCTGTCGCCCATGCAACGAGGGCTATAAATGCAAACGGGAGCAGCACAAGTGCTGCTCCACGTATTGCGTGAGACAACGAGACCGAGAGGACGCGTTGCATCGTTAAATTAGCGTCCGAGAATCTCGCGCATCAAGCGCGCTGTCTCGCTAGGAGTCTGACCAACCTTTACACCTGCTGCTTCAAGAGCATCCTTCTTCGCTTGCGCAGTTCCTGATGAGCCAGAGACAATTGCGCCAGCGTGGCCCATCGTCTTTCCTTCAGGTGCTGTAAATCCTGCGACATATCCAACGACAGGCTTATTCACGTACTCGGCGATAAATGCAGCGGCGCGCTCTTCAGCATCTCCACCGATCTCACCGATCATGACAATCGCCTCTGTCTCAGGATCATCTTGGAATGCGCGGAGGCAATCGATATGAGTTGTTCCGATAACAGGGTCTCCACCGATACCGACAGCTGTTGAGAATCCGATATCGCGGAGCTCGTACATCATTTGGTATGTGAGAGTTCCTGACTTAGATACAAGTCCGATTGGACCCTTCTTTGTAATGTCGGCAGGGATGATTCCAACGTTTGAAGATTCAGGGCTGATAAGTCCTGGGCAGTTAGGTCCGATGATCTGAGTCTTTCCGCTCTTCAATGAGTATGCGTAGAAGAATGCAGAGTCATGAACTGGAATTCCTTCAGTAATCACAACAACCAATGGCATGGTTGCATCGATTGCATCGATTACTGCTGCCTTTGCAAACTTTGGTGGAACGAAGACAACTGAAACATTTGCACCAGTTGCTGCCATCGCCTCAGCAACAGTATTGAAGACTGGGAGTGATGTGCCATCGATATCGACAACCTGTCCGCCCTTGCCTGGTGTTACGCCACCGACAACTTTGGTACTTGAAGCCAACATACGGCGTGTGTGCTTTGTTCCTTCAGAGCCTGTCATGCCCTGGACGATGACCTTGCTGGAAGAGTTGATAAAGATTGACATTACTTTGCCGCCAATTCTGCAGCGCGTGATGCTGCTCCATCCATAGTCTCTGCCTGCTCGACCAATGGGTGGTTAGCAGCGTTCAAAATTGCGCGTCCTTCAAGGACGTTATTTCCATCGAGGCGAACAACGATTGGCTTCGTCGCCTGTGCACCGAGAAGTTCAAGCGCCTGAACGATTCCGTTTGCAACAGCATCGCATGCTGTGATTCCACCGAATACGTTAACGAAGACGCTCTTTACATCTGGATCACCGAGGATGATTGAGAGTCCATCTGCCATGACCTGAGCAGATGCTCCGCCTCCAATATCGAGGAAGTTAGCTGGGCGCATACCGCCGAACTTTTCGCCTGCGTAGGCAACTACATCGAGAGTCGACATCACAAGTCCTGCACCGTTACCGATGATTCCAACCTGACCGTTATCGAGCTTGACGTAGTTAAGGCCCTTTGCCTTTGCAGCTTCTTCAAGTGCGTTAGCTGTTGCTGTATCAACGAGAGCAGCGTGATCTGGCTGACGGAAATCTGCGTTCTCATCGAGTGAGACCTTGCCATCGAGAGCGATGATGCGACCATCTTCAGTCTTAACAAGTGGGTTGACCTCAACGAGAGTTGCATCTTCAGATTGGAATGTCTCCCACAACTTCACGAGAACATCTGCAACCTGATCCGCAATATCTGCTGGGAACTGTGCCTGAGCAATAATCTTTGTTGCAAGAGCCTTATCGATTCCATCGACAGCGCTTACTGGAACCTTTGCGAGCTTCTCAGGAGTTGTATGTGCAACTTCTTCGATATCCATTCCGCCGGCAACTGATGCCATAACGAGGAATGTTCGGTTTGAGCGATCGAGCAAGATTGAGATGTAGTACTCGTCAACGATTGGCGCTGCTTGAGCGATCATCACCTTGTGAACTGTGTGGCCCTTGATATCCATTCCAAGAATCGCTGATGCCTTCTCAAATGTATCTGCCGGATCTACTGCAAGCTTGACGCCTCCAGCCTTTCCACGTCCACCAACTTTTACCTGCGCCTTAACAACAACTTTGCCACCCATATCAGCTGCTGCATCGCGCGCGGCTTCCGGTGTAGTTGCAACTGCGCCCTTAAGAACTGGGACGGTGTGCTTTTCGAAGAGATCGCGTGCCTGATATTCGTAGAGATCCACTCATGGCTCCTTATATGTTGTAAATACTGAGGCAATCCTAAACCCGCGAGGCCGCCTCGAATTACAGCGGCGTGCCAATCAGAGCGGAGTTACAGGGGCGTAGCGGAGAAGGAGGCGCTTATCGCCATATGCGCCAAAGTTGATTGTCGCCTCAGATTTATCGCCCACTCCTGAGACAGCAACAACGGTGCCCAATCCAAATGTGTCATGAGACACACGTTGGCCAACCTCGAGGACCATCGCCGATGAGACCTTGCCGGTAGCTCGTGCAGGTGGCGCAGTAGCAACGCGCGACTTTCGAACCGCGCTCGATGATGTGTATGAAGGCTTTCCTTCATTCTTCCATTCAATCAACGTTGATGGAATCTCATCGAGGAATCGAGATGCAGGGTTGTACTTCGGTGTTCCGAAAGTCAATCGATATTCAGCGCGTGAAATATAGAGGCGCTTCTCTGCGCGAGTGAGGCCGACGTAAGCAAGTCGACGTTCTTCCTCAATCTCTTTTGGATCATCAAAAGTACGGGCGTGAGGAAATATTCCATCTTCCATACCGGTAAGAAATACTGTTGGAAATTCAAGTCCCTTTGCAGTGTGAAGTGTCATCAAGGTGACCACTCCCCCATGATCTTCGCCATCCGGAATCTCATCAGCATCCGCAACGAGTGAAACCTTCTCCAAGAATCCACCGAGTGAAATAACTTCATCTTCACCAAGCTCATCGAGTGAGCGCTCCTCGTATTCAATTGATGCAGAGACTAATTCTTGTAAGTTCTCAACGCGGACTTCATCTTGCGGATCTGTGCTCGATGCAAGCTCTTTGAGCAAACCAGATTGCTCGAGCGCTGCCTCGATAATCGTAGAAGGCTTTGTATTTAACTCAACGAGCACAGCGAGTGCCGAGATCATGTTGGTGAAATCGCCAATTGATTGAGATGCCTTATTGGGAACGGCTGTCGCTTCACGGACGCGAAGGAGCGCTGCCCAGAAAGAGATTCCTTGCGCTTGAGCGAAGAGATCTACCTCTTCGAGTGCACGGTCACCAATACCGCGCTTTGGGAAGTTAATAATGCGACGAAGCGAGACCTCATCAGTTGGATTGGCGAGAACGCGAAGGTAGGCGAGTAAATCCTTGACCTCTTTACGTTCGTAGAATCGAAGTCCACCGACAACTTTGTAAGGAATAGCAGCGCGCATAAAGACTTCTTCAAAGACACGAGATTGCGCATTGGTGCGATAGAAAACAGCGGTGTCTCCTGGTTGAGATTCATCCTTATCCTGCAAGCGACGAATTTCGCCCTTAATGAATTCGCCTTCATCGTATTCAGATTCCGCAACGTATCCAATGAGCGGAGCACCTGCGCCAGAATCAGACCAGAGGTTCTTCTCTTTGCGAGATTCATTCTGAGAGATAACAGCATTTGCCGCCGAAAGAATGTTCTGAGTGGAACGGTAATTCTGCTCTAGCAACACTGTCTTTGCGTTCGGGTAATCAACCTCAAATTGCAAGATATTTCGAATCGTCGCTCCACGGAAACCGTAGATTGATTGATCGGCATCTCCCACCACGCAGAGCTCGGCGATGGGAAAACCATCTGTCTCATTGCCGGTGAGTTCTTTTACCAATTGATATTGAGCATGGTTTGTATCTTGATACTCATCGACAAGGATGTGGCGAAAACGCGATCTAAAGCGAGCCTTTGCCTCAGGGAACTTTTGCAAAACTTCAACAGTCTTCATGATTAGATCATCAAAGTCCATAGCATTTGCTTGCTTGAGGCGCTTCTCATACATCGTGTAAACATCAGCTGCGATGGTGTCGAATTGATTGGTCGCCTTACTCAAATACTCATAAGGGGTCTGTAACTCGTTCTTCGCATTTGAGATGATGTTCTGGAATTGGCGCGCTGGATATCGCTTGGAATCTAAGTTAAGAGTCTCGCAAACTTTCTGAATCAACTTCTGTGAATCTGCAGAGTCGTAGATGGAAAATGATGAGCTATATCCGAGTCGTTCAACCTCTTGGCGAAGTAGGCGAACGCAGGCGGAGTGAAAAGTTGAGACCCACATCGACTTTGCAATAGGTCCAACTAATTCAGTGACGCGCTCTTTCATCTCACCAGCTGCCTTATTGGTAAAGGTGATTGCGAGAATTTCATAAGGCTTTACGCCGCGGCGGGACATCAGATATGCGATTCGACGCGTCAGGACTCGAGTCTTTCCAGAACCTGCCCCTGCTACAACCAAAAGTGGCGAACCAGCATGTGCAACAGCTTCTTGTTGCTGTGGATTGAGCCCCTGGAGGAGTTCATCGTTACCGGACATGGCGCGGAGTCTATTAGGCTTACGCACTATGGAACCCATTGCAGATTCTGAAATCAAGCGCGTCCTCGTTATCAACGCCCACCCGGATGACTCCGACTTTGGCGCATCAGGAACGATTGCCCAATGGGTGGCAAAGGGCATTGAGGTCAGTTACGTCCTCTGCACCAATGGAGATCAAGGCGGCGAAGAATCTGGATTTACAAAAGAAGAGATGCCTGCAGTACGTCAGCGCGAACAGCGCGCAGCATGTGCAGCTCTCGGCGTTTCAGATGTCACATTCTTAAATTATGTCGATGGCCACCTCGAGCCGACGATCGCTCTCCGTAAAGATATCGTCCGCCAAATTCGTCGCGTTCAACCAGATCGAATCTTGTGCCAATCACCAGAGCGCAATTGGGATCGCATCGGTGCTAGCCACCCAGATCACCTCGCTGCAGGCGAGGCAACAATTCAGGCGGTCTACCCAGATGCGCGTAATCCTTTCGCTTTTACAGATCTACTTGATCAAGAAGGTCTACAGCCATGGAAGGTGAAGGAAGTCTGGATGCAAGGTCACTCACATCCAGATCACTTTGTAGATATCACAGACACATTCCACTTCAAGATTGCAGCACTTAAGGAGCATGCTTCACAGACTGGCCATATGGAGAATCTCGAAGAGATGCTCCGCGAATGGGGTCAGCGCAATGCTGGAGTTGGTGAACTTCCTGCCGGCCGCATCGCAGAAGCTTTTAAAATCGTCAATACAAATTAACGATTGAAAATTCAAAGCCTTGGCTTGTGAATAATTAAAATCGCGCTGCTGCTTTAACAATCTCCACAGTCTGAACTGGGTAGCCATCGCCTGCGTAGTAAGCCTTATCGCCCTGCATTTGATATGCACCGACATCGCCGACCTTCTTCAATAGATCTAGACCCTTTGTAATCGTGCCCCAGATTGTGTAATCAGGTCCGAGCTGAGTATCTGCATAGACCAAGAAGAACTGTGAACCGTTGGTGCCAGGTCCAGAGTTGGCCATAGCGACAGTGCCTGCTGGGTAATTCTTTGCACCGGCCTTTGGAAGGTTCTCATTTGCATAACCCTTCCAACCTGTTGGCGATCCGCTACCTGAGGCAGTTGGGTCGCCACATTGAAGAACGAAGAGACCTTCAGTTGTAAGGCGGTGGCAGAGTGATTTGTTGTAGTAACCAGCGTTTGCAAGTGCGCTGATATTTGTAATTGTCTGAGGCGCCTTCGCGTTGAGCGAGATAACAATGTCGCCGCAATTTGTCGTCAAGGTAAGAGTCTTTGGAAGAACCTTTGCGGGTGTTGTTGGCTGCTTTACCTTTGCCGCTGCATGACCAGTAGCAACTGATTTCTTGCAGCCGGCAACAGATGTTGGCTTATCTGCAGCAAATGATGCAGGCGCAAGTGTTGCTGTAATAACGAGGGCAGCTGCAATCGCAGTGATCTTCTTCATTTTCATCTTCCTATTCCCACTCTATCGTTCCGGGTGGCTTGCTTGTGACATCGAGGACAACGCGGTTGACCTCACGGACTTCATTGGTAATACGTGTTGAAATCTTTTCGAGAACATCATAAGGAACGCGAGACCAATCTGCAGTCATTGCATCCTCTGACGAAACTGGGCGCAAGACAATTGGGTGGCCGTAAGTACGACCGTCTCCTTGAACTCCGACGCTTCGAACATCTGCAAGCAAGACAACTGGGCATTGCCAGATATCGCGATCAAGACCAGCAGCTGAGAGTTCTGCGCGCGCAATCAGATCTGCCTCGCGCAAGATATCGAGGCGCTCTTGAGTTACTTCGCCAATGATTCGGATACCAAGGCCTGGTCCTGGGAATGGTTGGCGCCAGACAATCTCTTCAGGAAGACCGAGTTCAAGGCCAACCTGACGAACCTCATCCTTAAAGAGAGTGCGCAGTGGCTCGACCAATTTAAATTGAAGATCATCAGGTAGTCCACCAACGTTGTGGTGTGACTTAATGTTTGCAGTACCTGTACCGCCACCGGACTCAACAACATCTGGGTAGAGCGTTCCTTGTACTAAGAATTCAACATCTCCCCCAGCGGCGATATCGCGCGCTGCCTTTTCGAAGGAGCGAATGAACTCGCGACCGATAATCTTTCGCTTCTCTTCTGGATCTGTGACGCCAGCAAGAGCCGATAGGAATTGCTGCACTGCATCGACAACTACGAGATTGACGCCAGTTGAGGCGACGAAATCGCGCTGGACTTGCTCGGATTCACCGCTACGCAATAGACCGTGATCAACGAAGACACATGTCAGTTGGTTTCCGACCGCGCGCTGAATGATTGCTGCAGCTACCGCTGAGTCGACTCCACCAGAGAGACCGCAGATAACTTTCTTATCGCCAATAACGCTCTTCGCCTTAGCAATCTCATCTTCAGCAATGTTGGAAGTTGTCCATGTTGGCTTACATCCTGCGATATTAATCAGCCAATTCTCCAAGATTGCTTGGCCATGTTCTGAGTGCAATACCTCTGGGTGGAACTGCACGCCTGCAATCTTTCCTGATGCATCTTCAAAGGCTGCGATAGGTGTATCTGCAGTTGATGCAGAGATAGAGAATCCGCATGGAACTTCAGATACGGCATCACCATGTGACATCCATACAGATTGTTGTGCAGGAAGACCTGTAAATAACTTTGAGCCAGGCTTTACATCAAGTGGAGTACGACCAAACTCTGACTTTCCCGTCTGTGCAACTACTCCTGCGAGTGCTGCAGCCATTGTCTGAAAGCCGTAGCAAATTCCAAATGTAGGAATACCGAGAGCGAAGATTGCTGGATCCACCTTTGGGGCGTGATCTGCGTAAACCGATGAAGGCCCGCCTGACAAGATGATCGCTTCAGGGTTCTTCGCACTTACCTCTGTGGCAGTAATCGTTGAAGGAACGATCTCCGAGAAGACATGTGCCTCGCGAACGCGACGAGCAATTAACTGCGCATACTGCGCACCGAAATCAACGACTAGTACTCCGTGGGGCGTACTACTTGCCATGGTGCATCACAACATCTACGCGCTGGAATGACTTCACATCAGAGTAGCCACATGTAGCCATAGCGCGACGGAGTGCGCCGAAGAGGTTCATATCTCCTGTTGAAGAATGAGAAGGACCGAGAATTACCTCTTCAAGGGTTCCGACTGTTCCAACATTGAAGCGGCGACCACGTGGAAGTTCTGCGTGATATGCCTCAGAACCCCAATGCCAGCCAAGTCCTGGAGATTCAACTGCCTTAGCTAGTGCTGATCCCATCATCACTGCATCTGCGCCACATGCGATCGCCTTTGCGATATCGCCTGAGCGACCCACAGCTCCATCTGCAATAACGTGAACATAACGCCCACCAGATTCATCGAGATACTCGCGGCGAGCTGCTGCAACATCTGCAACTGCTGTAGCCATTGGAACTTCGATGCCTGTAACTGTACGAGTTGTATGTGCTGCACCACCGCCGAAACCAACGAGAACACCAGCAGCTCCTGCGCGCATCAAGTGAAGCGCGCCAGTTGTAGTTGCAACGCCACCGACGATTACAGGAACATCGAGTTCGTAGATAAATTTCTTGAGGTTAAGCGCTTCACCTTCTGCGCCAACATGCTCTGCTGAAACAGTTGTTCCGCGAATTACGAAGATATCAACGCCAGCCTTGATGACAGCATCATGAAGTTCAACTGTGCGCTGTGGTGAAAGAGATGCAGCAACTGTTACACCTGCATCGCGAATCTGCTGGATGCGCTCTTTGATGAGCTCTGGACGAATCGGTGCAGAGTAAAGCTCCTGCATACGCTTAGTTGCATGCTTCTCAGGCATTGATGCGATCTCACCGAGCGGAATACGTGGATCGTCATAGCGCGTCCACAGTCCCTCTAGATTAAGGACTCCGAGGCCACCAAGCTTTCCAATCGCAATTGCAGTATCTGGTGAGACAACTGAATCCATAGGAGCTGCAAGGAGTGGGAGATCAAACTTATAGGCATCGATCTGCCATGCAAGGCTGACCTCTTCAGGTGTGCGAGTACGGCGGCTTGGAACGATTGCAATATCGTCAAATGAGAAGGCTTGGCGTGCGCGCTTGCCTGGTGCGATTTCGATCTCCACTTACGCCTTCTTTCCGTAATTTGGTGCCTCTGCAACATCGAGAACATCGTGCGGATGGCTCTCTTTAAGACCTGCTGAAGTAATTTGAATTAAACGTCCTTCGCGGCGAAGTGTCTCGATATCAGGAGCTCCTGCATAACCCATACCGCTACGAAGACCACCAACGAGTTGGTGAACAACGTTTGCGACTGTGCCCTTGTAGGCAACCTTGCCCTCGATACCTTCAGGAACGAGCTTGTCCTCTGAGAGAACATCGTCTTGCATGTAGCGATCCTTTGAATATGACTTCTTCTCGCCGCGTGATTGCATCGCGCCGAGTGAACCCATTCCGCGATAGCCCTTGTACTTGCGACCTTCGATTTCAAAGAGTTCGCCAGGAGATTCTTCGCACCCTGCAAGAAGTGAACCGAGCATCACGGTATGTGCGCCAGCAACGATCGCTTTGACGATGTCACCTGAATATTGAAGACCACCATCTGCAATCAATGGAATGCCAGCTTTGTTACAAGCCTTGGCCGCCTCCATGATTGCTGTAATTTGTGGAACGCCAACACCTGCAACAACGCGAGTCGTGCAGATAGATCCTGGGCCAACGCCGACCTTGACTGCATCTGCGCCTGCATTAATAAGTGCCTGTGCACCAGCGCGTGTTGCGATGTTGCCGCCGATGATTTCAGTAGTTGGCGAAAACTTCTTGATGCGTGCAATTGCATCGAGCACTGCGCGGTGATGACCATGTGCTGTATCTACGACGACGACATCTACGCCTGCATCGATCAACGCCTGTGCGCGAGCAAATCCATCATCGCCAACGCCGACTGCAGCTCCGGCAAGACCAACGTTCTTCACTAACTTAACGTGCGCAACTTGCTCTTCGATTGGAAGGTTGCGGTGGATGATGCCGACTCCCCCGGCCTTCGCCATTGCGATAGCCATTGCAGATTCGGTAACGGTATCCATCGCAGATGAAACAAGTGGGACAGCGAGAGAGATATTGCGAGTCAACCACGTTGAGGTGTTGACCTCGGATGGGACTACTTCAGATGCATCGGGAAGAAGGAGGACGTCGTCGTAAGTCAGCCCAAGGAGCGCGACCTTCTCTGAATCGATGGTCATCTACTCTCCTTCACAACGTGCGGTAGGTAATTCTAACCTGCCCCTTAGAGGCCAACCGCCCGCTTGATCTCCTCACAGGCGTTACCCAAGCCAAGGACCAAGGTCACATCTGAGCACTCATCAGGGCTCCATCCGGGGCCACCGAGGACGATGCGAGGGGCAGGGCGAACTGTTGGGAGATTCCGATAGAAATCTGGATTGGCATTCTTCGGTAAGAGCGCCCATAGGAATACTGCCGGCGGGGCCAGACGTGAAACGGTTGCAGCAACTGCCTCAAATGGCGTGCGCGCTCCGAGGAAATGTGTCTTGATGCCAATCTCGCAAAGCGCTGCTTCAAGTGCGTGTAAAGGAAGTGAGTGCTGTTCTTCGCCAACTGCAGCAAGGACTACTGGATGGCCATTTACAGGTGCTTCACATGCAGCAGATCTTTCACGGAAAACTTTCTTTAACGTTTCAGAGAATGCGTGTTCAATTTCAACGCCCTGTCCTGTCTCTTGCCAATCTTCACCGATCTGAATCAACGTTGGCACAATGATTTCGTGCCATGCGATCTCGACCCCATGTTCATCTAACTCGCTTCGTAGAGTCTCTTCGACAAATGCGATATCAAATGCCTGAAGGGCTTTATTGATTCCCGCGACGACATCTTCGCGGACTTCAAATTCGCGAACGATCTTTTCAATCTTTACCTCACCCTTTGCCAGCTTTGCCTTTTCAGCTGCATCTGCAGGTGCAACGCCTGCGCTAATTAAACGGCGCATCAAAGTGAGCTTCATGAGATCTGCTGGGCAATATCGGCGGTGCTCACCGGCCTCGTGAGTACTTGGACCAAGGCCGTAACGACGATCCCAGGTCCGCAGAGTTGCTGGTGCTACCCCAAGGCGCCGTGCGACCGCTGAGACGGTCAGGAGCTCTTCTGGGGCTTTAGCCATGGCGTAAGGATGGCCGAGAGTGGCTGACATCACCAGTTGAAAATCGGACATTTGGGGCAGATTTCCAGATTGAACAAGATTTGGAGCGGTAGCCCCTTGAACAACCTATGAAACGGTTGTAGCCTCCTCACATAGAACGTTGAACCACATATCTAGCAGGGAGAGAGCTATGAATATATCTATCGCACCTCGTCCAATCGCGGATGAGTGGGAGTGGCAATATGAGGGCGCATGCCGCGGGATGGATCCAGAGATGTTCTTTCATCCAGATGGAGAGCGCGGACCCCGTCGCCGCAATCGCGAGAATGCAGCGAAGGCTGTCTGCTCATCATGCCCAGTCTTGATGAAGTGCCGCGAACAGGCTCTCGCTATCGCAGAGCCTTACGGTATCTGGGGCGGCCTCTCAGAAGATGATCGTGCAGCAATCTTGTCACGCCGCGGAATTTCACGGATCTCCGAAGCATCATAAGTCGCAGTTACAAAAGCAAAACCCCGCCTCGAAAGAGACGGGGTTTTGCTTTTGTTGAGTTACTTTGTAGATGTCCAAGTCACGACAACAGATGCATGGCGAGCCTTTGGCATATTGTCTCGACCAAGTCCCTTGTAGAACTCCTTGTACGTCGCCTTCAATCCAAGAGACCTCATCATTGCAGCAACTTTCTTCGCGCGGCCTTCAGATAAGTACTTAATATTTCCTGGCTTTGGATTTGGCTGAACCCATCCTTCGACAGCAACCTTAATTGAAGCGTTTGTTCCAGCTTTCTTCTTAATGATTGCAACCTGATTGGTGATGTTCTTCTTCTCTGCCGCCGTGATCACAATTGAATTCATATCGAAGAAAACTTCGAAGCGATACTCACCTTTTGTGATTGTTGGAGCAACATCTGATTTCACCCAGACTGCGTAGAGAGTTGCAGGAGCTGCAAAGTTGTAGAGAGATTGATCAAGATATTCGACTACGCCAGTTGGCGATGTTGACCAACCTGCAAATGTATTGCCTGCACAGGTAAAGGTATTTGAGTTGAGCTTCACCTTGCCGGCATTTATCTGCTTCTCATTGACACGCGGTGCGCAATTTGAGTTGAGCGTAATTGTTACTGGGTTGCCCGGAACTACAGGAGTAACTACTGGTTCTGCCTCCCAGATTGCATAAAGGGTGAGATTTTCAGTAACGGTTAACTTTCCACCATCGAGAATCTGAACTGGACCTATTGCAAGACGGGACCAGCCTAGGAACTTATAACCTGTTCGCTTAAAGGTATTTGGGAGAAGTGTGACTTCACCGGTACCTGATTGCGCAGTCGCTCCCGGACCTGGGTAATTTGGATCGAGAAGGATGATTGGAAGAATCGTTACAGATCCTCCTCCACCACCAGAGCCTCCACCTGAACCTCCACCTGTTGGAGCTTCTTCATTCCAACGTGGAGTACAGACAATATTTGCTGATCCAATAGTGATAGAGGCGCCTTCAGATTTGGTCACGTTATTACATGACCAGCCATTAAATGTGTAGCCGGTGCGTGAAAGTGACCCGGTATTGCTTGCAATAGTTGCAGTATTGCCAGCGAGATAGTTTCGTGGGTCTACAGGCACTGAACCAGCGGTAGCAGACTCCAAGAGATAGGTAATTGTGTAGACCGGTGAATTCGTCCACACTGCATAGAGCACTGTGTTCTCAAGCAAAGGATCGGTGTTATTTCCAACAAAGTAATCAGCGCCGCTTCCGTCAGCTGCTGTATTCCAACCGATAAAACTCTGAACTCCATTTGTCATTGCATTAGTTTTATTTGCAACAGCTGGAGTTGAGTTGAGAAGCTGTGTCGAACTTGCAGGAACTGCACCTGTACCGCCGTTGACGTTATAAGAAAGGCTAACTGTCCACTTTGCAAAGAGGGTGAGATTTCCAGAAATCGTAAATGTTCCAGAAGTTGGGTAGGTAGTTCCTGATCCGTCAGCTGCTGTGTTCCAGCCAGCAAATGTCGCACCTGTCTTCTGAAGAGTTGGGCTCGAAGCCGTAATCGTGACCGTTGCACCTGGTATGTAATCTGTCGAATCCGTGCCTACGGTGCCAGTATCTGCACCATTTGCATCGTAGGTAACGTTTGCAAGCCAGACTGCATAAAGAGTTGCATTAGCGCCAAGGTTATAAGTTGAACCCACCGCATAGGCAGTTCCACCTGTGCGATTGGCATTTGTGTACCAACCTGCAAATCGGAAACCACTCTTTGTTAGCGAAGCAGCATCAGAGACTGTCTGATTGCCGCTTCCAAATTGGGTATCAGGAGCTGTTCCTGAACCACCATTTGCGCTGTAGGCAAGGGAATAGTTCTGAATGCTTGGATCGATAGTGATTGTTGCGCTTGAAGTTTCAGAGAGGTTCTTACCCGCTGGGGAAGCTAGGACCGAAAAACTCTTTACCGCCTGACTTGCGCCGGCAACAGTGAACTTCTTACTGGGAGACTCCTGAGCGGCAATCAGTGTGATGGCAACGCTTGACTGTGCCGTGAAGTAATCAGGTGCATAGCTGTAGCCACCCTTGCGGATACCAATTCCAGAATTTCCTGCTTCGAGAGTTGTATCTGCATCGAGGGTAACTGGTGAAGCAATTGGAGTACTGGTTGGAACTCCACTAGCCGTTACCGATGTCTTCGCAGTACAAGTGAACTGCCACTGCTCATTCTTATCGATAGCACCAGAATTGTTCGAATCACCTACGTTGTAGCCATTAGCCCTCACTTGGGCGAAGGTTGAAACTTGGCAATCATTATCATTAATAGCCGTCAACACGAATGCGTTAATTCCAGCAACTTCTGGGACAGAACCCTCGCCGCCGGTCACGATGTATTTGAAGACAATGGTGTCGCCGATTGCTGCAGTAACGGAAGATTGGAAACCCGCAGTTCGAGTCTCAGAAGATGTGCCCTTGTATACCTGGGCCAACTTCTGGACGGCCATTGCTGGATCCATGACAAATACCTTGTAGGTTGCTTCAGCAGGTGAATAACTCTGACTTCCACCAGCTGTTGTATAGCTTCCGGTTACGTTGAATTGACTCAACATAGATGTACCCGATGCCGCCTTGCTGCATGTAAATGTCCATTCAGCTCCAGGAGCAAGTGAGTGAGTAGAAGCATCAGGTAGCGAGATCGCACAGTTTGTATCAACTACTGAGGTAAATCCGGTGAAGGTTGCGCCGCCGATATTGGTGATCTTGTATGTGTAGACCTCAGTTGCACCCTTGCGAATGTATTCCTTATTCGGAGTCACGCTGAGGAGAATTTCAGGAGAGACGACCTCAACATAGGTTGAGACTTCGTCGCTCTGAACTCGGTTGGTAAGACCATCAACACCCATCACTGTCGCCGTAGCTGTCTCGCTAAAGAGAAGCTTTCCTGCCGTACATGAGAAGGTCCATACCTCGCCGATTTCAAGCACGCCCACAGAAGTTCCAGTATCGCCTGCAACAGGTGAAGTTGGAACTGAACATCCTGTGTCATTTACTCGTACTGATGAGAGAGTTGCTGTCTCAACAGAAACACGATAATCGTAGATAACGGTATTAGATTCAAGAACTGATATCGATGTAGCTGGACCAGATGGTGATGGGCCAGTGTTCTTTACAGTTTTTGTCACTGTGATGACAGGTCGGTTGTAGACAGTAACTGCCACTGTAATCGCACTTGAAGTTGTGAGCGTGCCAATCGCTGCATCATTTCCATGAGCAGTGATGCTCTGGTTTGTCTGTGAGGTTGAAATTGCCGCCGTTGTACAGATGAATGTCCAGGTATCCCCTGCTTCAAGTTCTAGATCTCCATTTGGGTCACCTGACTTGTAGCGGACTGTTGGACAGTTGGCTGCAGTGACTCCAACATTTTTGAGCGAGACGTTCCCAGTGTTTTTTACAAGATATGTGTAAGAAACAGAGTTACCTGCGTAGATACTCTTTGCCGCAGGTGAAGCAGTGACTGTCAGTGAAGGACTAGAAACCATGACCGTCAAGACATCGTCGTCGCTCTGTGTATCTCCGACATTATCGACACCACTGACGCTCACTACGGTCGATGTTTCGGCGGTGAGATTAGTCAAAGTACATGTGTAAGACCATGTCTTTCCAGATCGAAGTACCGTTGCAGTATCACCATTCTTGCTCAAGAGAGTAATTGAGGAGCAACCAGCATCGGCAACAGTGATGGTGTCAATTGTGGAACCGGTAGTTCCATTATTGGTCACGTTATACGTATAGACAACAGTTCCGCCTGAGGAAACAATTGATTTATCTGAAGTCTTATTCACCGCAAGCTTAGAAACTGCAAAAGGAGTTGAGATTATTGAGTATGCAGGATTGGCCATCTGATCTGATTTTACAGATGCCGTATTGACAAGGCCTGTCAGGAATCCTGGCACGTACGGGTTTGGAACGCGCACTGTGTAAGAGATTTCCTTAGCCTCACCGGCTGCAAGTGTGTATGGGCCAGCAAGTGCAGCGGAAAGCGTGCTGTATGAAACTGAGACTGATGAGCTTCCCTTTTCACGAACTAGAACAAAGAAGTCAGAGATCGCTATGTCGCGATCCTTCTTCGATGTGAATTCAAATGTAAATTTCACATTTCCTGCAGTTGTTGGAAGGTTTGCAGATGGAACTGTGAAGGTATCAAGTTTCATAGCCGAATCAGAAGAAGGATTTGAAGACTGCTTTTCGCAATAAGAAGTGCTCTTTCCTTCAGTTCGCAGCGTTGTAGTTCCAATCTTGAAGACTAATTTATCTGAATCTCCCAAGTCTTTGGAGTGGCTACAAGTAAATGCAATCGTTGCCCCCGCATAGCGTGCTGGGTCGTAATAGAAACTTCCTTCGATCTTTGAAGTAACGCGATTGCTTGAATCGCTAGATTTGAAAATTACCGAAGTTCCGCTCCAGCCTCCGGAAATGCCGACTGCCTTCTGGCTGAGATAGTTGTTGCTATCGGTTTCAATCCAAGATGCGACCATTCCCTGCTGAGAATCGTATGCACCCGTGAATATATCGCCGGCTGCAAATCCACCTAGTACGAAAATATCGTCAATGAAGATTGCCTTCGTTCCAGTTGCAGTATTTGCTACAACTTCAAACTTAAGCTCTTTTGCCCCAGAAGTCGCAAAGACGCTTGATGGAACTGAAGCGATGATCTGTTGACGAGCATTGGTACAGGTACCACGGAAAATTTCCGTGCCTGCCATTGACACTTTCAGTGTTGGGCCAGTCGACATGCTTGAACATTCGAAGGCGACCTTCACTGATTTGTACTGGGTGCTGAGAGGTACTGTTCGTGAAAATGATGGTGCTTCAGTTGATAGCGCCTTAATCATCATCGAATTTCGCTCATTTGAGAATGGCGTACTTAGACCTGTGGTATTTCCCGAAGTAGCTAAAGCAGGAGTTGTTGTACCACCTGCGGTTAACGTCCATGAGGTGGCAGTCCATCCTTGGTTGGTTGTATTGGTTGCATTGAACTTATCCCAAGCAATTACGTTTGCTGTAGCTGTCTCCTGAATCGAAGTATTTGTATTTGTTGCAGTCACGGATTCAACAGTCACGCCCAGTGGCAAAGTGTCTGCGAGGACAACGTTGGTCGCAGTTGTACCTGTTGGATTGTAGATGCGCACTCGGTAGGTAATTAGGCTGCCCGGCTTTAGCGCACCTTCCTCTGTCTTTGTGATTTCCAAAGATGCTGCCTTATTGATTGTCACTGCGCCCGAAGTCGCTGTGTAATTTGTTCCGCCATAGCTATATGCGGCGTTAAGCGTATTTGTACCGGTCGTTGCAGTTCCGCTGCCAAATACTCCTGAGATCGTACAAGCCGCTTCCCAACGTGCACCACGTGCAATGGATGGAATCGTGTATGTCGAACCTGATGTCGCCGCATCAAACACCGCTACTCCGCCTTCGATACAGGTGAGTGTTCCGAGCGTATTGAAGTTATCGGTAAGAACGATATTTGTAAGAGCGATATCGCCACCAGATGTTGTATTTGTGACAGAGAGCTTAAAGGAAGCTTTTCCATTGGCGCCTGCCTGCTGAACGCTCGGCTCTTTTGTCATGGAAAGGGATGGGCGAATGGTCACATCTTCGGTGACAGTGACGCCATCTGAGTCAACGTTGTCACTCAAATCATTGTCATAGGAAAGCGTATTTGCAATCACGGTATTGGTAAGCGTGCCTGCCGTATTGGGATTGAGAGTTAAAACAATCGTGACCACTTGCTCGTCTGTCATATCTTTAAGATCGCAAGTCCAACCTGCTGCGCCATTGATCATGCTTTGAGCACACGTTGCCCCTGAAGGCGCGCTTCCTGAGATTGCAACTGAACCAAATGTTGCACCCGCTGGAATAAGTGAGGTCACCTTTACGGCGCTGGCATAGTTGCCATCTCCAGTTGTAGTTCCTGCTGCTGCGCCATCATTAGTGACAACGATTGTGTAAGTAGTCGCTGTAGCTGTTGTATGTGTGCCTGAAACTGTCTGCGCGATACGAACGTTAGCTGTAGGTGCTACCGAAATTGTCTGGAATCCGAAGGAGAAGCGACCGCAAGTATCGATAATTGTGAGTGTCAAGTTACAGTTGATTTGGCCCGCAACATCTGGAGTTCTAAATGTTGTATCAGCAGAAGTTGCATTAGCAAAAGTTCCGCTTGTTGTTGCTTCGCCAGTAGATTTGAAGCAAGAAGATGCCCAGGAATACTTGTAGCTGCCTGAACCACCGATTGCATAACCGGAGACAGGAATAACTGAATTAACAGCTGCGGCAGTAGTTGAGGTCTCTGTCATGACAACAGTTGGAGTACGGTCTGATGCAGATGGAACAGCGCTGCTGCTGACTGCTGCGAGAAGTTGGAAGTTCCAGAATGCGCGCTGTGCTGCAACGTCATCTGCCGTACCCTTGGCAACAGAGTGGCCTCCCTGATACATCACCATTCCAGCATTGATGTCGCCCCATGCTGGACCATATGCAATCGCTGCGGCAGCCTGCTTTGGATTATTAACTGCAGTTCCACCATTTGTATTTGCCTGTGTTGGGTCATAGGCGATGATGCGGGTGGATGGACGCCATTCAGAATTACTTCCACCAATTGTCGCGCTTGGAATAAAGATCTGTTCTGAACCTGCCTGCATCGCAAGGTCTGGCTTTCCTAAGAACTGCGCAACTGGGTCTCCCGGAGTCACACCTGCGGTTGTGGTTCCGTTAGATCCTAATGTGTATGCAGGTGAACCCTGTGAAGAGTGAGCGCTGTAAAGCACCATTCCCTTAGTAGTAAGGAAGTTCATCGCCTTAGCGGTCGCACTTTCATGGCCAGCTGGATAGACAATATTTTCGAGCACACTTACTGCGTGGCACGATGCATAGAGATCGCCACCTTTTTTCACAAAGTTAATCAAATTTGAGTGCGTCGCATATGTTGGATCGGCGTGCGGCATGATGTACATGTCATCGCAAGGAGTTAGCTGTGTTGGTGATGCCAAGCGATAGGCAGGTGGGTTATTTGGATCTGTGGTTGATCCCTGTGTAATACCTGCATTGTTGTAATACGCAACAGCTACTGATCCATTTTGGGTGTCGAGAACTGCACGTGGCCAAGACTTAATTGTCGCAAATACTGGAAATGGTGTTACCGGTGTATTTGTACATGGTCCATCAACGGTAAGTCCAGCATTTGATGATTTCCATGAATCAATAATTGGCTTTGCTGCGGCTGCGAATTCCTTAGCGATTACAAATGCACCAGATACATAATTCTTCGATGCATATGCTGCGCCCGATCCATCACAATCATAATTCGAAATATCTGGTTGATCATTTCCGGCTGCGGTATTAAAGCCAGTCTTATCTGACTTGATAACCCACTGAACTGGAATTTTTGCCTTTACAAGGGCATAGACGAGACCGTATGGCTTGAGACCCTGATTGACAGATTGAGTGGAGGTTCCTGTATGAGCACCGGCATCGATGATGTACATGCCTGATTCAAAGTAGGTCGATGAGGAGTTTGGCCCTGGGTTGATATATCCCTCATCCGCTGTTGAGCGCTCGACTGCGTTCGCTGGAGCACCTGTTCCACCAGTGATAAGAAGTGGGGCTACAAGGGCGATGATCGCAGCTTTGAGCATGCGCTCTGAGATCTTCTTAAGAACTGCAGGTTTAAAAAATGACACTTCAACCAACTTTCAATCTCATGGCAGGGCGCTAACTCGGCTAACCCAGCTCAATGAAGGTTGAGGGTTAGGGTGAGTGTGAGCACTGTACCGGCAGTTTGGTCGAGGGTGAAGCAACGGGGTGAGAAAAAGGCCCGCGCCTAGTTAAAGTCGAGGGCCTCCACTCATTACTGAGAGTTACATGATTAGTGGCTGTGACCGCCAGGTCCATGTGAGTGTCCGTGGCCAGCAGCTGCAGGCTCTTCGCCAGCTGGACGTTCGAAGACAACTGCCTCAGTTGTAATGAACATCGCTGCGATTGATGCTGCGTTAGCAAGAGCTGAACGAGTTACCTTCACGGGATCGATAACGCCATCCTTACGGAGGTCGCCATAGACATCTGATGCTGCATTGAAGCCTTCATTGTGTGGAAGTGCGCGAACCTTTGCAACTACTACGTAGCCCTCAAGTCCTGCATTCTCTGCAATCCAGCGAAGCGGCTCGTCACATGCCTTGCGCACGAGCGCAACGCCGACTGCCTTATCGCCAGTGAATCCGAGGTTGTCATTAAGAGCATCAGCTGCATGCACAAGTGCTGCGCCTCCACCGATAACGATTCCCTCTTCAACTGCTGCGCGAGTAGCTGAGATTGCATCCTCAAGGCGGTGCTTCTTCTCCTTGAGTTCAACCTCAGTATGTGCGCCGACCTTGATTACGCAGACGCCACCAGCGAGCTTTGCAACACGCTCTTGTAGCTTCTCACGATCCCAATCTGAATCAGATGCTGCGATCTCGTTGCGAAGTTCCTGAACGCGACTTTCAACAACCTTTGCATCTCCTGCACCATCAACGATCGTTGTTGCATCCTTTGTGATGACAACGCGACGAGCGCGACCGAGGTCAGTAATCTGAACCTGATCGAGCTTCATACCGATCTCAGCTGAAATCACTGTTCCACCTGTAAGGACTGCAATGTCCTGGAGCATCGCCTTACGACGATCACCAAAACCTGGGGCCTTAACTGCTGCCGATGTAAAGACTCCGCGCATGCGGTTTACAACGAGAGTTGAAAGCGCTTCGCCCTCAACATCTTCAGCGATGATAAGAAGTGGCTTACCTGACTGTGAGACCTTCTCAAGGATTGGCAAGAGATCAGCGAGCGCCGAGATCTTTCCAGCTGAGATAAGGATGTAAGCATCATCAAGGATTGCTTCCATACGGTCCTGATCGGTGACGAAATACGGTGAGATATAACCCTTATCGAACTGCATACCTTCTGCGAATTCGAGCTCGAGAGCAGTAGTTGATGCCTCTTCTACAGTGATAACGCCATCTTTGCCGACCTTATCCATCGCTTCTGCGATGAGGTCGCCAATTGCGCGATCTTGTGCAGAGATAGTTGCAACATCTGCAATCTCTGCCTTATCTGCAACAACTGATGCATTCTCGCGAAGACGTGCAGATACTGCTGCAACTGCCGCTTCAATTCCGAGCTTGAGATCCATTGGCTGTGCGCCAGCTGCAAGGTTGCGAAGGCCTTCCTTCACCATTGCCTGTGCAAGGACCGTCGCTGTTGTTGTTCCGTCACCGGCAACATCGTTAGTCTTTGTAGCAACTTCCTTAACTAGCTGTGCGCCCATGTTCTCAACTGGGTCAGAGAGTTCAATCTCTTTTGCAATTGTGACGCCATCATTTGTGATGAGCGGTGCACCAAAGTTCTTTGAGATAACGACGTTACGTCCCTTAGGGCCGAGCGTTACCTTGACGGTGTCAGCAAGGATGTTGACTCCGCGTTCCATTGAGCGACGAGCTTGCTCGTCGAATTCCAGCATCTTTCCCATAAGAGTCTGTAACCCTTACTTCTCGACGATTGCGAGAATGTCGCGAGCTGAAAGTACGAGAAGCTCTTCGTTACCTGAACGAACTTCTGTTCCTCCATACTTGCTGTAAAGAACAACATCGCCAACCTTGACATCCATAGGGACGCGGACGCCATCATCGAAGCGGCCTGGGCCTACTGCAACGACAGTTCCTTCCTGTGGCTTCTCCTTCGCTGTATCAGGGATAACAAGACCTGAAGCTGTTGTTGTCTCTGCCTCATTCGCCTTAACGACGATGCGATCTTCTAGTGGCCGTAGTGCCATGGTGTATCTCCTCTATAGGTAGTGAGTTTTCTATCCTCTGCGGGGCCACCGCCATTAGCAGTGTCGACCCGAGAGTGCTAACGCCAAGCCTACGGGGGCTTATTCCCACCGGCAAATCGGTTTTAGGCCAGGCTGACTCGCTCCACCTGCAGGCTGGAGTCAGCGTCAAAGGCCCCTTGGGTGGCCGGGCGTCCAGCTGAAACCATCAGTGAGCCAAGGGCTGCAACCATCGCTCCGTTATCAGTACATAGGCCCGGGTTAGGAATGCGGAGCTGGATGCCTGCCTTGGCGCAGCGTTCGGCGGCGACCTCACGCAGGCGTGAATTGGCAGCTACTCCCCCGGCAATGACTAATGAGTCGATCCCTGAGGATTTACATGCCGCAAGGGCTTTGAGCAGCAGGACATCGACAACCGCTTCTTGGAATGAGGCGGCAACATCTGCGCGGACGTTGGTTGGGGTCTGCTCGATATAGCGAGCAACGGCAGTCTTAAGACCAGAGAATGAGAAGTCATATGGACGGGTTTCCCAATCACTCTTCATCGTCAAGCCTCGCGGGAAATCAATGGCAGTCGAGTTTCCATTGCGTGCTTCGCGATCGATTGCCGGGCCTCCTGGAAAACCAAGATCCAAGATTCGAGCAATCTTGTCGAATGCTTCACCTGCTGCATCATCCATCGTTGCGCCGAGCTTTGTGATCGATCCTGTGATGTCATCTACTTGGAGAAGCGAAGAGTGACCGCCACTAACAAGCAGTGCAATTGTTGGATCCGTTGGAAGATCGTGGGTTAAGTAATCGACAGATACATGTGCAGCAAGATGGTTAACGCCATAGAGCGGCAGACCAAGTCCTTGTGCCAGACCAGATGCAGAGGCCGTTCCTACAAGAAGAGCGCCAACTAATCCAGGACCTGCAGTAACTGCAATAGCATCGAGATCTTTCAAAGAAATCTTTGCATCTTTCACTGCGCGTTCAATGCTCGGCAAGATTGCTTCTAAGTGGGCGCGCGATGCAATCTCTGGAACTACACCGCCAAAGCGGGCATGCTCTTCAACACTTGATGCAATTTCATTTGCAAGTAGAGTGCGACCGCGAACGATTCCGATCGCCGTTTCATCACATGAAGTTTCAATTCCAAGAACGAGCGGTTCACTCATGAGAGCTCCTTCCGCATCACATGAGCATCCTGGCCCGGGCCGTAATAATCCATCCGTACCGAAATCTTCATATAACCAAGTGACTCATAGAGTGTGATGGCAGAAAGATTTGAGATCTCAACTTCAAGCATCATTGCACTTGCTTCGCGCTCAAGGGCATAGGCCTCTATCTGGCGCATAAATTCTCTAGCAATTCCCTGGCGGCGATAGGCAGGCAAAACAGCCACTGTCAGGATGTCTGCCTCAATGCCGGGTGCCGGCACAAATACACCGCAATAACCCACGATTGTGTTGCCATCTTCTGCAACCGACATAAAACGAGATGTTGGAATGCCTGCAAACTCTTCCTTAAATTGCGATGTGCTCCATGGTGAATATGGAAAGAGCTCCTTCTCATAGGTTGCAAGCACTGGAATATCGAGAGCAATCGGTTGGCGATAGGTAATCATGCGCGCTCCGCTGTTGGGACTGCATCGGGACGTCGCAAGTAAAAAGGCTCGCTCTCGTTCTGACTCTCTGCAAGTGTTACGAGAGTTCTAGCGTTGGGATAGAGATCGATAATGAAATCTTTCACTTCTTCTGGCTTGCTTACAAATGGACCTTCTACGCGAATACCGCCTTCGAATCTCGCCCAGTAAATCTCCTTACGGCGAGCATCGATTGCAACTGTGTAATCGCTCTTACCGGTATCAATCGCATCGAGTGAACAGACACCGATAAGTGGAATCTCTCGAGAGAGTGCAAAGGTGCGAGCAAATGCGATTCCAACTCGAAGTCCTGTGAAAGGACCCGGGCCCATTCCAACGACGACTCGTTCTGGCGCTGGGTTATTAAGAAGGGCTTGTGAAACTAAATCACTTACAGCACGTCCGTGATCGGTTGCACCTTCTGCAAAACTTTCAAAGAGAACGTTCTCTCCATCCATCAGCCCGACAATGGTGCGAGATGTAGCTGTATCAATTACCAGTGAGATGGTCATAGCTTTACACCAGCCCAGCGATCTCCAATTGCAGAGATTGCGACTTGGCGAATATCGTCACTGCGATCAATAACTATTTCAAGACGATCTTCTCCAAGGCGCGCAGACTCTTCGCCACCCCATTCGATTACTGTCAGTGCCTCTTCTCGTGGTGAATCGAGGTCTAGATCATCGAGATAGAGAGCGGCTTTGCCAGCTTCGAGTAAGCGGTAGACATCTACGTGAATCAGTGGAAGCTCGCCTTTGTGCATTCTGGAGATAACAAAGGTCGGAGATGTGACATCTTCAATTCCGAGCGCTAGGCCAAGGCCTTGAACAAAGACAGTCTTGCCAGCACCGAGTGGACCATTGAGCAGGATGAGATCGCCCGCCTTGCATTGAGCGCCGATAGCTCTTCCGAGAGAGCGCATCTCTTCAGGCGTTGCTATCTGGTGCGTGGTCATAGTGGGCTAAGGGTATTAGAGGGAGTGGCTAATTAGAGAATGCAGAAGGCCCCGCACGGTTAAGTGCGGGGCCTTCGCGTGAGTACTAAGGCTTATTCGCCGTAGAACTTAAGCAATGGAGCGCGGAACTCTGGATCTACAAGGAGACCCTTTGATGCGCGAACAGCCTTGCGAGCTGCTCCATCCCAAGTGATTGTTCCTGACTTACCAGAATCAACCAAGAACTTAGCAACAGTGAGGTAATTCGCTGTTGTGAAGTTACAGTGGTTTGTTCCTGGTGCGGCTGCTGCAGTAGTTACTGGTGAACCAGCTGCATCGAACTTTGTCCATGTCTTTGGAGTTACTGACCAGATTGCAAGAAGCTGCTGCTTAGGTGTCTGGTATGTAGTCTTTCCATAAGACGCCTTCTGAGCTGCTTCCTTCTCAGCTGCATACTGATCGACATACTTGTCGATGATGCGCTGTGTTGCACCTGCTGGAGTAATTGGATCAGCTACGCCAGTCATCATGATTGTAGGAACGTTGATCTTTCCTGTAGTTGCATAGAGTGATGTCAACTTTGCTGTCGCCTTTGCGCGTGGTGCGCCAGGGTTAGCAGGTGAAAGAGCTCCGAGCATTGCAGTAATTGCAGTGTTACCTGAAAGTGCTGCGTTGTAGATGACTGCAGAGTCAGCTACGCGAGCTGAGTAATCTGTAGTTGAGTTATCGAATACAGATCCACCAGCCTGAAGCTCGACATCCTGTGTTGCAAGGATTGCGAGGATTGCTGCATTTGCACCATTCTCAAGAACTGCAAGCGCTGGGCTAACAGCCAATGGGAATGTGAGCTTAAGCGCACCATCTGGACCTGAGATTGAGTCGAAGTGAGCTGACTGTGTTGGCATTCCAGCCATCAAGCCAACAAGGAGGAGCGCGCTACGTGATGGAACTCCAGCAGCAGCGAGTGCCTTACCTGTTGCAGATGATGAATCTGGCCATGCGCCAGTTGATACACCAGCCTGCAACTTGCCCATAACTGTAAGCACCTTGACGATATCGCCAAGCGCTTCTGCATTTCCTGCAGCTCCAGCTGAGTAGTTACCACCCTTGATTGTTGGATCAAAGAATGTCTTGAGGCCCCAGAGGAAGTCACCAGCTGTTGCGAGCTCAGCAGAGATGTTATCTGCCATACACATTGGCGCTACTGCGTTAACGAGAGTTGGGTACTTCTCAGCAAGTGACTGAGTGATGATTCCACCAAGTGATGAGCCCCATGCAACTACCTTTGTAGTTGTTGTGAACTTCTTCTTAAATGTATCGATCAACTCTGCATTTGTTGCAATTGCTGAATCGAGGTTCCAGCCCTGACGAGCGAAACCTGAACCCATAATTGCGATTCCCTGGCTAAGGAAGTAGTTAGCAACAGCTGAATTTCCACCTGGTACTGGTTCAGGAGTATTTGTGACCTTGTAGCCACCTACTACTGGGATACCTGCAGGGATATCGATGTTGTAACGGTATCCGTGTGAGTAGAGAGCAACCATGCCGTTGAAGTTCGCTGGAACCATCATTACATATGGAGCTCCATCAGATGTTGTTCCCTGACATGTCTGTACAGGAACCTTTGCATCACAGATTGGACCAACAGCTGCAGCGTGTGCTGGAACTGCTGAGAGTGATGCAACTACGAGAGCTGCAGCACCTACGAGAGTTGTAAGGCGTGACTTATGAGAGATTCTCATTAGTTAGGTAGTCCTTTCGCTGGCATAGCTGGACGCTTCCATGTTGACTTAACAACAGCGCCTGAGCCTGAATCGGTTGTGTAGAGGGTGTACTTGCCACCGTCTGGCTTGAGATCTCCAGTTGGTGAGTACTTACCAAACCAGTAACCGTTGTAACCAACGTGGCTTGTCTTTGAGTAGTTCAAAGGTAGAAGAGCTGCTGATGCAAATGTTGAACCCTTTGTATCAATTGCTGCGAGCAATGATGCACGAGTTGGGTTTGCGCCTGCTGCCTTAAGAGCCTGAACTGTGACGAATGCTGAGTTCATTCCAACGAGAACGTTGTTATCGAATGCTGAACCTGGCACTGCCTTTGCGTAGATACCCTGGAAGAGAGCTACATACTCATCTGTTGTATCTGTAGTTGCTGGCAAGAATGAAGCGCCAACAGCGTTGTAGAGAACGCCTGCTGGAACGCCTGCTGCCTTAATAGTTGTTGCATCGCCACCAACAGATCCGAGGATCCACTGTGGTGCGTACTTAAGCGCTGCTGCTGTGCCGAGGCCAGCTGCTGTTGCACTTGATACACCGAAGAGGATTACAACATCACAGTTAGCTGCCTTGAGCTTTGTAACCCAACCAGCTGCAGTTGTTGCGCTCTGTGAACCAGATGCATATCCAACTGTTGCTGCGAACTTGATGCCAGCTGACTTAAAGCCTGCAAGAGCATCTGTTCCGAAGTCATCATCCTGGTAGACGAGACCGATTGACTTACCTGCAAAGTTATCCTTGATGTACTCAGACATGATCTTTGCTTCCATTACATATGAAGGCAAGAGTGCGTAAGTAGTTGGGAACTTCTTGGTATCAGCGAATCCGCTGAATCCTGTGTTCACGAAGAGAACAGGGACGCCGCGCTTACCTGGGTTAACAGATGCTGCGACTGCCTTGTTATTTGCTGTGCCCAATGGAGCAACGAGTGCGAGAACACGATCCTTAAGGATGAGTTCATTTGTCTTTGCAACTGCCTGAGTTGGTACGTACTGGTCATCCTTGACAACCAAAGTGATCTTGCGACCATTTACGCCACCGTTGGCATTGACATAATCAAAGTAAGCCTTCATTGCAGCTGGAACCTTGTTATATCCAGGTGATGCTGAACCTGTCATTGGGAGTGTGATACCCAACTTAATTTCTGTCTGGCTCACACCAACTTCTGACTTTGGTGAGAACGCATTTGCAGGAACTGCTGTTGCTGTAAGCGCAGTTACCGCGAGAATCGCACTAGCTGAAATCAGCTTACGACGATTAAAAGATTTCATCTCTTTCCTTCCATTGAGGGCCCTTACGGGATTCAGAGACTCGTACCTTTCTTCAATCGTCGTGAACGCATTTGTTCAACTGGACCGTTTGGCACAAAGACCACAGTCAGTATCAGTAGCGCTCCCACTACGATGTGAGGCAGGTTGCTCGCAATTGCCTCAGATGCGCCAGCTCGATTAACAATCGTTCCGACGATCTCAGGTATCGCGACCAGAGTCACTGCCCCAATCATGACGCCTCCGAGGGTAGTTACGCCAGCGAGAACCGCACCTGTCAGCAAAGAAAATGAGAGGGCTAATGGGAAGGCACTTGGCGAAACGGTGCCAATAGTCATAGCTAATAACGCCCCTGCAAGGCCTGCTAGGCCCGCACTCAAGGTGAAGGCGAGAATTTTTGCGCGAGCGACATGTACTCCCGCCAATTCAGCTGCAACTTCGCTTCCGCGAATAGCCTTCCATGTGCGGCCATAACGTGATCTCATAACATTTTGTAACCAAAAAATGGCCAATAAAGTAGCAAGGGATGCGATCCAGAAGAACCACTTATATTGGGTGAAATCTGCGCCCAGTGATTCTGGTGGGAAACCAACATCGAAGAAGAGTCCTTGCTCGCCACCAAGAACTGTAAATTGATTTGCAATTGATGGAAGGCCCACTGCAAGTGCAAGTGTTGCACCAGCAAGATACGGCCCTGATAAACGCGCTGCTGCAATTCCTAGTAACGCACCGGCAGCAGCCGCAGCAAGAATTGCAATTGCAAATGTTGCAGGTATTGGTAGATGCCATTTGAGATGTGAGAGCGCTGCTGCATATCCACCAACACCAAGGAGCGCACCTTGTCCCAATGAAACTTGTCCCGAATATCCAGTGAGCAAAATAATTGATGCGATACCAACGACATAGACAGCAACTTGCGCACCTTGATAGACGCGAAGTTCATCAACGGCGTTGCTGAGCAAATAGATTGCAAAACCGATCACAATGAAAATCACAATGCGAACTTTGTTAGAGAGTTTATGCACGACGTCCACCCTTCTTGCCCAAGATTCCTTGAGGGCGAATAAAGAGAACGAGAAGCAAGATGACAAATGGCGCGATAAAGAACAATGAGTCGCTTACATACATCAAGACAAAAGAGGTGATGATTCCAAGTGCGAGTCCGCCGAGTACTGCACCGAGAACGCTTTCAAGGCCTCCGATTACCGCAGCGATAAATCCAGAGATGAGAAGGAGTGAGAACTCCATAGAGGCTGTCGAGAAGGATCCATTGCCATTTGAGACTAGGAGTAACCCAGCGACTGCGCCTGTTGCACCGGAGAGAGCCCAACCTAAGGTGCGGACTGCATCGACTCGAACGCCAGCTAGGCGCGCAAGCTCAGGTGAAAATGCGGCAGCGCGAAGGGAGAGTCCGATTGATGTCTTCTGGAAAATGAGAGATAAGAGCAGAAGCAAGATGGCGACAATAATGATGATTGCAAGCTTCATCGGTGAGAAGACCAAGGTCTCTGTACCAATTGTGAAGCCAACATTAGAGAGTGGCGGCGTCAGAAGAACATCGGCACCGCCCCAAATCAAGGTAATCGTTGCTTGTATAACTTCCAATAAACCTAGGGTTGCAATGATCGGTGCAACACCGGCGATTGCGCCACTTGATGAATGCTTGAGAAGTACGCGCATCAAGGTAACTTCAATGAGAGCAGAAATCAGCGCTCCCCCGATCATCGCAACAAGGAGTGCGACCCAGAAAGAGTTGATGTAGTGAAGGGTCTGAAAACCGATAAAGGTTGATGTGAGCGCTTGACCGGCCTGCGCAAAGTTAATAACTCGCGTTGAGCGCCATACAAGAACGATCGAGAGGGCCATCAGCGCATAGATAGCGCCAGATGTAATTCCGATAAGAAGGGTATTGATGAATTGGAACATTGCTATCTCCCCTCCTTAGTAACCCAAGTAGGCAGCGCGAACTGCAGGGTCAGAGATAAGTTCTTGAGCAGAGCCCGTTGTAGCAATCGTGCCTAAGTTAAGGACGATTCCAGAGTTAGCGATATTGAGTGCGCCCATTGCATTCTGTTCGACGAGTACAACGGAGAGGCCGTACTGCTTTGTCACATTCACAATCGCTTCAAAGATCTGCTTTACAAGAAGTGGAGCAAGGCCCAGTGATGGCTCATCAAGTAAGAGAAGATCTGGTTTAGACATGAGTGCGCGACCGATAGCTAACATCTGACGCTCTCCACCAGAGAGAGTCTCAGTATTCTGCTTGCGTCGTTCTTCCAGGCGTGGAAAGAGATCAAAGACTTCACGCTTCGTCGCAGTTGATTCACTCTTATTGCGACGCCAAATTGCACCGAGGTCGAGATTCTCTTCAACGGTCAGCTCTGGAATTACTGATTTGCCTTCAGAGACATGTGCAACTCCGTGACGAACATGGGATTCAGCCTTGCCTTGTAGAAGGTTGTGGCCCTTCCATGTTGCTCTGCCTGTTGTAGCTGACTTCAATCCAGAGAGAGTGCGGAGAAGAGTTGATTTACCTGCTCCATTAGAGCCGATAACAGCGGTGAGCTCGCCCTCTTTCACATCGAAAGAGACGCTTGTGAGCGCCTGGATAGCGCCGTGGTGAACAGTTAAGTTTTCTACGTGGAGAGTCATTTCGCATCCGCTCCAAGATAGGCGGTGATTACCGCTGGATCGTTGCGAACAAAGTCAGGAGTACCTGAAGAAATTACTTCGCCGAAGTTCAATACGTAGATGCGATCGCAGACTGACATCACAACATCCATATGATGTTCGACAATTAAGACCGACATCTCGCCGGAGAGATCGCTAATCAAACGGTTGAGCCACTCAATATCTTGCGCGCCAAGGCCGCCAGCAGGTTCATCGAGAAGAAGAAGTTTTGGATGGCTGACTAGAGCGCGAGCAATTGCTACACGCTTGCTATCGGGATATGAGAGTGAACCAGCTCGTGAATTACTGAGAGATGCAGAGTAAACGCGCTCGAGCGCATAATGTGCGCGATCCTTCAGCGCCTTCTCATCGCGGCCATTAATTCCAAAGGATGCACTGAGTAGACCAGTGCGTGCAAACTTCTGTGCACCCATCATGACATTTTCAATGACAGTGAGCTCTGGAAAGAGTCCAACTCCCTGAAGTGTGCGAGCGATACCAAGTTTTGCCAACTCATTGGTTGCTGGCCATTTAATTGGCTCATTTTCAAATGTGAGAGAACCCGAATCCGGTGTAACGATTCCGCAGATGGTGTTAAACATCGTTGTCTTGCCTGCGCCATTAGGGCCGATGAGTCCAACGACTTCGTGCTGACCAACGGTGAGATTTACTTTCGACAACGCCCGTAAACCACCAAAGGCGACGTTGACATCTTTGGCTTCGAGCAGGTTGGTATTAGTAGACATGAGCAGAGTAGATTCTAGGCACACGAGGACCAATTCGGGTCACAATCTCGTAATTAATACTTCCGCTCGCTGCGCCCCAATCATCTGCCGTGTACTCGCCATGCGAGCCATTTCCGAATACAACGACCCAATCTCCTGATTTTGCCTTCGATCCCGCTCCGAGATCGACGACAAATTGATCCATGGAGACTCGACCGATTATCGGAGCTCGCTGGCCATTGACCCAGACCCCTGCGCCCTTTGCGATACGTGGAATTCCATCTGCATATCCCATAGTGACAACTCCGAGTTTGGTATCACGAGAGGTTGATTCTGATGCACCATATCCGACAGGCGTTCCGGCAGGGACATCTTTAACAAGATAGAGAGCTGCTCGTAATTGCATCGCAGGACGTAGACCAAAATCTCTCGAAGAGCCCATCGCAACATCAGGAGTCAGGCCATAGATTGCAATTCCATTTCGCACCATCTCAAAGGATGCAGCTGGATTTGTTAAGGTAGCTGCAGAGTTTGAGAGATGACGTTTTACATCTGTAAATCCAAGTGCATGGAGCTGTGAAACCATCTCATTAAAGCGCGCAAGTTGTTCTTGATTTTGAACCTCTGCTGGTTCATCTGCCCGGGCAAAGTGCGAGAAGACTCCAACAATGTCAAGACTTTCAACATCACTTACTGAAAGCGATGACCACTCTCCCAGGAATCCTCCACGAGTCATCCCTGTATCGAGTTCTAAGTGAACGCGGGCCTTCTTCTCTTTTGACGCAGCTTGAATCTCATGGAGCGCCGCAATAGAGCCTGCAGCAAGATCGATATCGAGATCGATTGCGCTCTCGTAATCAGAACCTGGCTGAACCAACCACGCGAGAATCGGCGCGGTAATCCCTGACTCGCGTAGCGCAATAGCCTCCTCAAGCAGTGCAACGCCGAGCATTGAGGCGCCTGCATCGAGGGCAGCCTTTGCAATAGGAAGCAAGCCATGGCCATAAGCATCTGCCTTTACAACTGCAAGGAGATCGGTGCCTGACTTCTCTTTAAGAAGTGCGACATTATGTTTAATTGCGCTGAGATCTACGATTGCCTCTGCTCTCATCTCTCAATCACCACCATTGCAGATGCGATTCCGGCATCGTGTGAAAGTGAGAGGTGTACAGATGCACCATCGATCAAATCGGCAATCTGCCCCCTGAAGAGAAATGCAGGCTTTCCATTAATCTGGTTGATGACTTCTGCCTCGTGCCATGCCAGGCCATGATCTGGACTTAAAGCTTTATAGAGCGCCTCTTTTGCGGCGAATCGCGCAGCAAGTGAAGATTCCTTTACTGAGCGCTCTGCTTCGGTAAAGAGCTTTTCGCGAAGGCCTGGTGTGCGCTCAAGGGATTCATGGAAGCGCTTGATATCAACGACATCGATACCGATTCCATCAATCATTCTGGAATTCTAGTTGATGCTAATGAAGTTGGCTATCAGATGGGAAGTAGCGGTCAATTGCGATGATCAGAACGAGAAGCGCTCCCCCGAGCAAGAGGCCGCCAAATAAATCAGAGAACCAGTGGGTGTTACGTAGAAGTGAGACTGTGCAGACGGTGAGCGAGAGAGCTCCGACGCCAGCACTTGCAAGGCGTCCACGGTAGCGGTCGACGTGTGCATAGCGATAAATCAGGTATGCAATTACTCCCCAGATAAAGATTGCATTGGAGGCATGTCCGCTTGGATATGACATTCCACCCGCATGTAATACATCTAGGCCGATGCGAGGCTTTGTGCGACCGAGAGTAAATTTAAATCCGCCGACGACAACATTGAGCGCTATGAATGAGAGGAGGCCTAAATTGATTGGTCGCCATGTCTTAAATCTGTGAGAGATATAGACGGCGACAATGAGTAATGCAATGCCCGAGATGCTTCGCAGACCGAGGTCATCGAGTCTGCGGATTATAAAAGCGGAGAGCCCATGAAAGTGAGGATGGTCTGCCTTGCTGAAGAATCGATCCACTTGAATGATTGGGCCATATGTAACAACTTGTTGCGTAACAAGTAAGAATCCAGCGAAAAGTCCAGCGCTCCACTTGAGAGCTCTGCGCATTTGGCGGCGGCGAGTTTCAATCATCAGAGCTCAACTTCGATTATTCAACGGTGACTGATTTTGCCAAGTTACGCGGCTGATCAACATCAGTTCCACGTGCGACTGCAATCTCATAAGCAAATACCTGCAATGGCACAGTTGCTAACACTGGCTGGAAGAGCGGTGATGCAACGGGGATTCGAATAATGTGTTCTGCGCCAATAACTTCAGCGCCCTCAGGTGCAATGACAACGACTCGAGCACCGCGCGCCTTTACCTCTTGAATATTGCTGAGCATCTTCTCATCGAGCTGGTGCTCATCTGCAGGAGGAAGAATTGCAATAACTGCAGTGCCCTCTTCAATCAGAGCGATCGGGCCATGCTTGAGTTCGCCACCAGCAAAGCCCTCGGCGTGGATGTATGCAAGCTCTTTCAACTTCAGCGCACCTTCGAGGGCGACTGGATATTCGATTCCGCGACCTAAGAAGAGCACTGTGTTGTTCTTTACAAATTTACGGGTGAGTTCACGAAGTGGCTCGATTGTCTCGAGGATCTGCTCAACTTGGCCAGGCAGTTCGAGCATCTCGTTGTAGAGATCGCGAACCTGGCTATCCGTCAGCGCACCGCGTACCTGTGCAAGCTTGAGGCCAATTAAATAGACAGCAACGATCTGAGTAAGGAATGCCTTGGTAGATGCAACTGCGATTTCAGGGCCAGCATGTGTATAGAGAACGGCATCTGATTCGCGTGGAATCGTTGAAGAGTTTGTATTGCAGACGGCTAGAACGCGTGCGCCATTTGCCTTTGCATGGCGAACTGCCATCAGAAGATCCATCGTCTCACCTGATTGCGAGATAGCGATGACGAGCGAATCCTTATCAACAATTGGGTCGCGGTAACGGTATTCAGATGCAATCTCTACATCGACAGGAACCTTCGCCCACTTTTCGATTGCATACTTTGCGACCATGCCTGCGTGATAAGCAGTTCCGCATGCAATCACAGAGATACGCTTTATATTCTTAATTTCCTCATCTGACATATGGAGCTCATCAAGGAGAATCTGGTTGTTATCTGAAAGTCGTCCGATCAAAGTATCTGCAATCGCCTTGGGCTGATCAAAGATCTCTTTCAACATGAAGTGGGCGTAGCCACCCTTCTGTGCAGCAGCTGCATCCCATGTGATCTCATATTCACGAAGTGGAAGCGCTTTCCCTTCAAGGTCACAGATTGCAATGCCCTCGGGTGAAATCGTGACAACCTCATCTTGGCCAAGCTCTACTGCGCGCTTGGTGTAATCGATAAAGGCAGCAACATCTGATGCTAAGAAATTTTCGCCATCGCCAAGACCTGCAACCAAAGGTGAGTTGCGGCGAACTCCAACGATTGTTTGTGGCGCATCTGCGTGAATTGCGAGCAAGGTAAAGGAGCCGCGAAGGCGCTTTACTGCTGCGCGCATCGCAGCGGTGAGATCGCCATTATGTTCTTTACGAAGATCTGAGAGGAGGTGGGCTACAGATTCTGTATCAGTCTCTGATTCAAACTTGTGGCCACGTGATTGAAGTTCTTCCTTTAATTCGTTGTAATTTTCGATGATGCCGTTGTGAATAACTGCGAGCTTGCCCTCGTTATCGAGGTGCGGGTGGGCATTGCGATCTGTTGGTCCCCCATGAGTCGCCCAACGGGTGTGGCCGATTCCTGAGTGAACGGTAGGAAGATTGGCAGGAAGTGCGCCTTCAAGGTTTGCTAACTTTCCTGCGCGCTTTTCAACAAAGAGCGATGTGCCGGTGCCGAGTGCGATTCCAGCTGAGTCATATCCGCGGTATTCGAGGCGACGAAGGCCTTCAACGATCGGGGTAAAGGCAGATTGCGGTCCGGTGTAACCCACGATTCCGCACACGAATTAGTTCCCCAGTTCTGCCTTAACAACCGCAGCGAGTCTTGTTGCGATTTCTTGAGCAAGGTTATCACTTGAGGCTTCAACCATGACGCGAATCAATGACTCGGTCCCTGAGGCGCGAAGGAGAACACGTCCCTCATCACCGAGCTGCTGCTCTGCGCTGAGAACCGCTTCAGCGATAACTGTTGATTCTGACAACTTATCTTTTGCAACGCCTGAGACATTGATCAATACCTGGGGGAAGCGCTTCATGGCAGATGCGAGTTCTGCCAAAGTCTTACCTGTGTGCACAACCTCTTGTGCAAGGGCGAGCGCTGTAAGGATTCCATCACCTGTACCTGCATGCTCACGAATGATGAGGTGGCCTGATTGCTCGCCGCCCAAGACGTAGCCGCCTTCAAGCATCTTCTCAAGAACATAACGATCGCCAACTGCAGTTGTGATGACCTTGATTCCAGAGTCTTTCATTGCGTGGAAGAAACCGAGATTGCTCATCACAGTTGCAACGATTGTCTCTGCCTTTAACTGTCCGCGAGACTTAAATCCATTGGCAAGTATTGTCATGATTTGATCGCCATCTACGACAGTGCCGGTTCCATCTACTGCAAGGCAGCGATCTGAATCACCATCATGTGCAATACCGAAGTCGGCGCCTTCACCTACGACAGCTGCCTGCAAATCTTCTAGATGTGTTGAGCCGCAACCATCGTTGATATTCCACCCATCAGGTGAATGGTGAATTGCAACTACTGTTGCTCCCGCCTTCTCGTAGATTGCCGGTGCGACAGATGAAGCTGCTCCATTGGCGCAATCAACAACGATCTTGAGGCCTTGAAGTGGAGTCGATACTGAAGAGAGCAGATGCTCGATATATGCAGCGGCGGCCTGGTCATCGTTGATGATGCGACCTACTGCGCGACCTGTTGGACGCTCCCATGGCTCACCCATGCGCTTTTCGATCGCTGCCTCAATTGCATCATCGAGCTTGCCACCACCGCGCGCAAATAACTTGATTCCGTTATCTGGCATTGGGTTATGTGATGCTGAAATCATGACGCCAAGATCTGCACTGCGTGAACCAACAAGGTGTGCGATTGCAGGAGTTGGAAGTACGCCGACTCGGTAGACATCAACGCCGGCAGATGCAAGGCCAGCAACAACAGCTGCTTCTAGGAACTCACCAGATGCGCGTGAATCTTGGCCAACGATTGCTGTTGGTCGCTTACCTGCATTTGATGAGGACTCAACGAGAATATGTGCTGCAGCAACTGCTGCCGATAGCGCAGTCTCTGCAGTGAGTACAGAACCGTTCGCTAAACCACGAATCCCATCTGTTCCGAAGAGAGCCACGTGGACCTCCTTGTTACAAATGGGATTCTTGGATTGAAAAGTTTGTTTAGCGCTTTGAGTACTGTGAACGCTTACGTGCCTTCTTTAGGCCGTACTTCTTGCGCTCGATAACACGTGCATCACGCTTGAGGAATCCAGCCTTCTTAAGTGCTGGACGGTTTGCTTCGCGATCGATCTCGTTGAGTGAACGAGCTACGCCAAGACGAAGTGCGCCAGCCTGACCTGAAACTCCACCACCGTTGATGCGAGCAAATACATCGTATGTACCTTCAGCACCTACTGTGCGGAATGGCTCTGATACGAGCTGCTGGTGAACCTTATTTGGGAAGTAGTTCTCAAGAGTCTTACCGTTAACTACCCAGCGACCTGTTCCTGGAACGAGGCGAACGCGTGCAACTGCTTCCTTACGGCGACCTGTACCAGCACCTGGTGCTGTGATTGCCTTACGGTTTGTTGCTGCTGCTGGAGTTGAAGAAGAGTAAGAAGTTGGAATCTCGTTCTCATCAAGTTCGAAAGTTGTATCTGACATATTCTCTATTTTCCTTTACTTGATGATCTGTGAAACTTGAGTGAATACATATGGGACTGGTGCCTGTGCAGCATGTGGGTGCTCTGGACCTGCGTAGACCTTGAGCTTTCCTGCCATCTCGCGACCTAGACGGTTCTTAGGAAGCATTCCCTTGATCGCCTTTTCTACAGCGCGTGTTGGGTGCTTCTCAAGGAGTTCGCCGTAAACAGTCGATGTAAGACCGCCTGGGAAACCTGAGTGGTGGTGTGCAAACTTTGTTGTTGTCTTGTTACCAGAGAGCGCGATCTTCTCAGCGTTGATTACGATGACGAAGTCACCCATATCCATGTGAGGTGCGAATGTCGCCTTATGCTTTCCGCGAAGAAGTGTTGCTGCATGTGTTGCAAGACGACCGAGCACAACATCCTGTGCATCGATAACGTGCCACTTACGGACTACGTCGCCTGCCTTTGGGCTATATGTACGCATGCTTCTATACCTTCTTCTTCTTAGATCTTGGTTACCAAGCGCCTACTGGCGCAGGAGTGGAACTTTACCTGCCCGCATGGGTAGGGTCAAAATCGAGCTTTCTCCTTGAAATAGCCCCTTAAAACACTGGCTCCGGGCTCTCGTAGACCTGGCCATCGTCGCCAAATACGAGAAAACGGGTAAATCCACGCGTAAACCAGCGGTCGTGAGTGACCGTCAGGACGGTGCCCTCATAGGCGTCGAGGGCTCGTTCGAGGCTCTCAGCGCTGGCGAGGTCGAGGTTATCGGTCGGCTCATCGAGCAAGAGGAGCGTTGCACCAGAGAGTTCAAGTAAGAGAATCTGGAATCGAGCTTGTTGGCCACCTGAGAGCGAAGTGAACTTCTGCTCTGCCTGTTGGTCGATCTCATATTTACGAAGAACGGATTTCGCAGGACCTAATTGCAGTGAATACATCTCCCACAAGATTTCGAGCAAAGTCTTATTTTCAAATTCAGGATGTGCGTGGGTCTGCGCAAAGTAACCCACCTCAACGCGAGCACCTATTTTGAAGTTACCGGTGTGCTTCATCTCTTCACCTGAAATTAAACGGAAGAAGTGCGACTTACCTGTGCCGTTCTTGCCAAGAACTGCGATGCGATCTTGGAAGAAGACTTCAAAGTCGAATGGCTTGGTGAGGTACTCCCCCGAACCATTTTCAATTGCGACGCCTTCAAAGGTAAGGGCACGCAATCCGGTGCGGCCGCCCTTAAGTCCCACGCGAACATCTTGTTCGACAGGTGGCGCAACAGGCGCACCGGCTTCCTCAAATTTGCGTAAACGAGTCTGCATCGCATGATATTTATTTGCCATATCGGGAGAGATTGCAGCTTGCACCTGAAGTGTCTTTACGAGAGTTATTAAGCGCTCATGCTCTTGCTTCCAGCGCAATAACATCTCAGCAAATCGTGCATTGCGTGCCTTGCGTGCATCGTGCCATGTTGAGAACTTTCCACCATGAACCCATGCGGTATTTCCGGTGATTCCTTGTTCGAGGGCAACGATGCGGGTAGCGGTGTTCTCAAGGAGTTCGCGATCGTGGCTTACAAAAAATACAGTCTTCTTCGTTTCATTAATAACTTTTTCCAGCCAACGCTTCGATGGGACATCGAGGTAGTTATCTGGCTCATCGAGCATCAGAACTTCTTCAGGGCCTTCCAAGAGTGCACGGACTACTAACTTCTTCTGCTCGCCACCAGAGAGCGTGCTGACCAATCGATCCGCAACTTCATCAAATGTCTTACCGAGCATCTCGGTACAGCAGACATCCCAAATCACTTCGTACTCGTATCCCCCGACATCGCCCCACTCGATAATCGCTTGGGCATATGCCATCTGTGACTTCTCTGAATCTTGTTCGTGCATCGCAGCTTCCGTTGCAATGACTTTCTCTGCAGCATCGCGAATGTTCTTGGGTGCGACAGATAACAAGATCTGACGAACAGTTGTCTCATCTCGAACAGATCCCACAAATTGGCGCATCACACCGAGGCCACCGGTAATCGATACCTGACCTTCATCAGGTGAAATATCTCCACAAATCATGCGGATAAGGGTTGTCTTACCTGAACCATTAGGACCAATCAGGGCAACTTTTGCGCCATCTCCTACGCGGAATGAAACATCATTGAGAAGCACACGACCATCTGAGAGCGCGTACTCAACTCCGCTGACATCGATATGTCCCATTACTTCTTCGCCTTAAGCTGGCCATACATATCAAAGAGGTCTCCGCGGCGGGCAACGGTAATTCGCGCACGCTCTAATAACTGATCATCAGATGGGTAATCCACTTGGTAGAGAGTTAGCCCACGAGCAGGAAAAACCAATGAATCAGAGACCCGCTCTTTATTTTCTAGAAGCTCTGCAATCCATTCAACTGGCTTTCGGCCATCCGCCACGCAGACGATTGCGCCGACTAGATTGCGAACCATCGAGTAACAAAATGCATCAGCGACAACATCTGCAACAAGTACGCCTTCATCTGTGCGAATCCAGTGGTACTTCTCAAGGGTGCGAATCGTTGTTCCACCTTGTTTAAATTTACAGAATGCTGCGTAATCATGGGTGCCGAGGAGAAGTGATGAAGCCTCGTTCATGACCTTCTCATCAAGGTGGCGGTACCAGGGCGCTACATCAAAGCGCTGTGCAGGAGTAATGACTTGATTGTCATCGAGAATCTTGTAACTGTAATAGCGTCGTAACGCTGAGAAGCGCGCATGGAATCCAGATGGCGCGTCAGTGATATCTGTAATGCGAATATCTTCATCGAGTAGTCGATTGAGTTTGTAGCGCAGATCCTTATAAGTGAGATCTCTTTCAAAGGCGGCATCTGCAACGTCAACGTGGATTACCTGACCTGTTGCATGGACTCCGGCATCTGTTCGCCCTGCAACAACCGAGTCAACATCGTGACGAACGATCCGAGCAATTGCCTCTTCGACCATATCTTGCATGGTGCGCATACCAGGCTGTGTTGCCCAGCCTGAGAACAAAGTGCCGTCGTATGCAATATCAAGACGTAAACGACGAAACCCGCCCTCTGGGAAGAGAGCGGGTTCGGCCATAAACGTTTACGTATTAAGTTAAGTAACGAATTACTTATCTGTTACGAGCTCGATCACTGCCATAGGAGCGTTATCGCCCTTACGTGGACCGATCTTTGTAATACGTGTATATCCACCTTCGCGGTTAGCGAATGTAGGTGCGATCACTGTGAAGAGCTGGTGTACAACGCCCTTGTTAGCGATACGAGCTGCAACCTGACGACGTGCTGCAAGGTCACCCTTCTTACCGAAGGTGATGAGCTTCTCAGCCAAAGGACGAAGGCGCTTAGCCTTTGCCTCTGTTGTCGTGATCTTGCCGTGCTCGAAGAGCTGCTCTGCAAGAGTACGAAGCATCAAACGCTCATGTGATGGGCCTGAACCCAAACGAGGACCCTTAGTTGGCTTTGGCATTTGTTATATCTCCCTTATGCCTGATCCGCGTCAGTGAAGTCTTCATCTGATGCGTTGTAGTTCTGGTGTTGTGATGGATCGAAGCCCGCTGGTGAGTCCTTGAGAGACATTCCCATTGAGTGAAGCTTCGCCTTGATCTCGTCGATTGACTTTGATCCGAAGTTACGGATATCGAGAAGATCAGCCTCTGAACGGTTAATCAACTCGCCAACTGTGTGAATGCCTTCGCGCTTCAAGCAGTTGTATGAGCGAACTGTGAGATCGAGATCTTCGATTGGAAGAGCAAGATCAGCAGCAAGTGCAGCATCGAGAACAGATGGACCCATTTCGATTCCTTCTGCATCAACGTTGAGTTCGCGTGCAAGACCGAAGAGCTCAACCAAAGTCTTACCAGCAGATGCAACTGCATCGCGTGGCTTCATTGATGGCTTTGTCTCAACATCTACAACGAGGCGATCGAAGTCTGTGCGCTGTTCAACGCGAGTTGCTTCAACCTTGTATGTGACCTTAAGGACTGGTGAATAGATTGAGTCAACAGGAATTCGACCAATCTCAGCGCCAGCTGCCTTGTTCTGTACAGCTGTTACATAACCACGGCCACGCTCAACTGTAAGTTCGATCTCAAGGTTTGCCTTGTCGTTCAATGTTGCAATGTGAAGCTCTGGGTTGTGAACTTCTACGCCGCTTGGGACTGCGATGTCAGCGCCTGTAACAGCACCTGCACCTGTCTTGCGGATGTAAACAACTGATGGCTCATCGTTATCTGATGAGAGAACAAGGTTCTTGATGTTGAGGACGATATCTGTGAGATCTTCCTTAACACCCTCAAGAGTTGTGAACTCGTGGAGAGCTCCAGCAACGCGAATGCTTGTTACTGCTGCACCTGGAATAGATGAGAGCAGCGTACGGCGCATTGAATTGCCGAGTGTGTAACCAAAACCTGGCTCGAGAGGCTCGATGATAAAACGTGAGCGGTTCTCGCCAATTACTTCTTCGCTAAGTGTTGGACGCTGTGCAATTAGCACTGTTGTTCCTCTTTCTTCTCACGGAAACCCACTATTTGATTTCCTTAGTTAGCTACGAAAAAAATTACTTGCTGTAGAGCTCAACGATGAGCTGCTCTTGAACCTGTGTATCGATGATTGATCGAGCAGGTACACCGTGGATGATGATGCGCATCTGTGATGCAACAACTTCCATCCACGCTGGAACAGCCTTCTCACCGAACTCGGCGCTAGCGACGATGAATGGTGTGAGGTCGTGTGACTTTGAAACGACATCGATGATGTCCATTGGAGTCACGCGGAATGATGGGATATTGACCTTCTTGCCGTTCACAAGGAAGTGACCGTGGCGTACCAACTGGCGTGCCATGTCACGTGACTTTGCGAAACCTGCGCGGAAGACAACATTGTCGAGACGTGTCTCAAGGATGATAAGAAGGTTTTCACCAGTCTTACCCTGCTTGCGGTTAGCCTCTTCGTAATATCCACGGAACTGCTTCTCGAGTACACCGTAGATACGTGCGCACTTCTGCTTTTCACGCATCTGGAGTAGGTACTCAGATTCCTTTGAACGGCCGCGGCCGTGCTGTCCTGGTGGATATGGACGTGATTCGATCGGACACTTTGGTCCATCGCACTTTGAGCCCTTGAGGAAGAGCTTTACTTTTTCGCGACGGCAACGCTTGCAGTCTGCTCCGGTATAACGAGCCATTTATTCTCTCCCTTTCCTTAAACTCGACGTGGCTTTGGTGGACGGCAACCGTTGTGTGGAGCTGGAGTTGTATCTGAGATAGCTCCAACTTCAAGTCCTGCTGCCTGTAGTGAACGAATTGCAGTTTCGCGTCCTGAGCCTGGGCCCTTAACGAAAACATCTACCTTCTTGAGGCCGTGCTCCTGTGCGCGCTTAGCTGCTGCTTCTGCTGCAAGCTGTGCTGCGAATGGAGTCGACTTACGTGAACCCTTGAAACCAACCTGGCCTGATGAAGACCATGAAATTACTGCACCGGTTGGATCAGTGATTGAAATGATTGTGTTGTTGAAGGTTGACTTGATGAAAGCCTTACCGACAGCAATGTTCTTCTTCTCCTTCTTACGGAGCTTTACCTTGCCCTTTGCTGCGGCAGCGGTCTTTGACTTAGGAGCGGCCATTACTTAGTCACCTTCTTCTTACCTGCGATTGCCTTACGTGGACCCTTGCGAGTACGTGCATTTGTATGTGTGCGCTGACCACGTACAGGAAGTCCCTTACGGTGACGGATACCTTGGTAGCTCTGAATTTCAACCTTACGACGGATGTCACCAGCGATTTCGCGGCGAAGATCACCCTCGATTTTGTAGTTAGCTTCGATGTATTCACGAAGCACTGCGAGATCTGCTTCTTGCAGATCCTTAACGCGAGTATCTGGTGAAATACCAGTTGCCTTCAGCGTTTCGTGGGAACGAGTTAAACCCATTCCAAAGATATAGGTGAGTGCGATCTCAATGCGCTTTTCGCGCGGAAGATCGACACCGACTAGACGTGCCATTTAATCAACCATTCTGTATCCGGAGGTCCTCCGCAGTGCTCCTCAGCATATTTACTGAGCCTCGGCCTACCGGTCCGGGGGTCTTAGATATTTCTATCTAAGTCGCACTACGCGTACTTATTTCTTTGTCTTAGTTAACGAATTAACCTTGACGCTGCTTGTGACGAAGATTCTCGCAGATCACCATTACGCGACCCTTACGACGAATGACTTTGCACTTGTCGCAAATCTTCTTCACGCTTGGATTAACCTTCACGTGTTTTTCCTTTTGTTATGCGAACTATTTACTTGTAACGGTAAATAATTCGACCCTTAGTTAGGTCATATGGACTGAGTTCTACGATCACACGGTCTGCAGGCAAGATACGGATGTAGTTCTTACGCATCTTTCCTGAGATGTGAGCTAAGACTTTATGTCCATTGGTTAGTTCAACGCGGAACATTGCATTAGGAAGTGCTTCAGCTACAGTGCCTTCGATCTCGATCGCACCATCTTTGCTAGCCAAGTAACGCCACCTAATTTCTATATCTCGAATTAAACGAACACGGTTCGACCAGGTGAAAATCTGTGGATTTCCATCTGGACCGAAGGGTGATTCTATGCGAGGGGCCCCTTATAAGGGAAATCAGCCTAATTCGCCCTCATCAGTGACCGGCGACACGCTGGGAATCTAGCGGCGGGTCGGGTCGGCGATCTTCTTAAAACCCTTCGGGCAGGCTGGGTTGAGGGCGGTGATTTTCCTCTTGGCGTTGCCCTTGGCGCACCAGATGACCTTCTTTTCCTTGGCCAATTGGGCACTTGAGCCTGGCGGCGAGGTTGGAGAGGGTGTTGGGGCTGCGATTGGAGCCGCTTTCTCAAATTTCACCCGAATTGTGGGGTTAGAGAAGTGGAAGCCATCGGCGCTGAGGTAGCTCCAGCCATCTTTAGATCCGACTGCGATGGTTCCCACTTCAGTCGCTACATCACCATAAATGATTGAGACCTTTGCCGAGGCGGGAAGCTCGCTCACACCGTAGAGGCATTGGATTACCTCATTAGAGATGGCCAATGTGTACGTTCCAACATTCTCTACTCCCGCTTCGTTGAAATGCGGTGCAGCAATCTTGTAATCAAGGGTCATCGCTTCTGCATTCCATGTCGGTGGCTCACTTGAATACACGGATGCATTTGTTGTCACTAGCCCACCAATTGCAGAGGTGCCATTCATGCACTTGCTTTGTGCGGGATTTATATTTGTTCCAAAAGACCAGATATCAATTGTTGTGAGAGCTGTATCTTTTAAATATGGTGCCCATGCAGAAAATTCTTCGAATGCTCGAGCTCCTTGAGATGCATCTGCGTAGAGTCCGAGATTTTGATCGCGCCGTTCTGGATAGCCAGCGAATGGGTAGAGCTTCTTGATGAAGTCAGAAGGTAGATCATCGTATTTAACCCAGCCACCCATGACAGGCATCGCCACAGATTTGGCTGAAACTGTCAAGAGGTTTGAAGTGTCAGAAAAAGTATTCACTGAAATACTTGGAGATTTTAATCTACCCTTAAACCATCCCGTGATTGTCTTAGGGAGACGTAAGGTTAATGAATACTCATTCTCAAGATTAGTTGCGCCCTGCTTGTAACAAATTCCAGTCGAGATAGCTAAACAGTCGCTTCGGGTATTTGAAAGAGTTGCAACATTTAAACCAGTTTCAGGGCTTCTGACAATAATGCGTTCTGGCGCCTTGACTGTTGGATCAATAACTTTAAGGACAGGATAAACATCTGCATCCAACTTCGGCATTACCGAGCTTGTTCCCGAAATACTGTAAAAAACTTGAGCGCGAACTAAATAGAGATTGGAATTTTCATCTTGGAAAAGGGCCGGTGTTGAGGATCTTGGAATATTGAACAATCGACTCTCTGGGGTATCGACAATACTTTCAAGGGCAGGCCCCACATATTGAAGCTCTTTCTGACTTCCACTTGTTAGGGTCACTTTCAAATTTTCAATGCACCCAATTTCGAGGGTGTTCTTGCACTTTCCAAGGAAGGTTCTTCCCTCAACCGTGTAGCCACTCTTCAACTCACAATTAGCATCTTCCCAAGAGCTGCAAAGCCGCCAATCCCAAAAGTCAGAAGGAACATACGTTCCATCTGACTTAAATGCGGGGATATGTGAATAACGGATATAGCCAATCGTGTCCATGCCGGAGAAATTCTCTTGGAAGAAGATTCCGCGTGCACCAATTTCTGGAACCGCACTCTCAAATATTTGAGCAGGATTCTTACTTGGCGCATCAGCAGCATGTGCGATTCCAGTAGCAGGAATAAAAAGTAGAAGTGCGACTAGTCCTACAAGGAATTTCTTCATCAGGCTATCTTCTTATAACCCTTAGGGCAGATTGGCTTTGTCGCGGTGACTTTTTTCTTCATCTTGCCCTTTGCGCAGGTGATTGTCACCTTCTTCGCTGGGAGCTGCGGGCTGGCCTGAGTAGTCATCTCTGGTTCTGGGAGAACTACCGGCTGAGGCTGTGAGAGCTTCACCTGAATTGTCGGCGATGAGTAAGTAAATCCCTTTGCAGAGAGACTCAGCCAGCCATCACGTTCATCGATTGTTTGAGTAGCTGTTTGCGACGTTCCATCTTCAGAGAGAATCGTCAGCGAAGCTTGGATAGGAGCAGAGCTGAATCCATAGATGCATCGTGCGACTTCAGATCGAATTCTTAAATCGTATGTTCCCGTAAAAACTTCACCATTTGATGTCAGATGTGGCGCCATCACTTTGTAATCAAGCGATTGTAAATCTTGGTTATATGAAGGTGGGCCTGCAGAATAAACAGCTGCATTTGTTGTAACAAACCCGACTAAATCTTTAGCATCGCGGATGCAATTGTTGGAATTCTTCATCTGCCAATCAGGAAGGTTAGAGAAAGTCCAGGTTGATGGCGATGCGCTGGCTTTATCTTTGATCTGCGGAAGCCAGAGCCCTAACGCCGTAAGCGCCTCATCTCCAGAAGTCTCAATAATCTCTTGGAAATTCCCGCTGGCGAGTGCCTTGGTCGTGTGATTGCCTTGGCCGCCACGAACCTTTCCAGCAAGGATGTACTCCTTAATGGCAGCGGTGAGTTCATCCCAACGGAACCACTCACCAATTACAGGTACATTAATTGGAGAGGCGCTCACCTCGATTATTTGCTCGCCTGCAGGGTTAGAAGTGATATTGACGTTTGGGTTATAGATGCGGCCATGAAGCCAACCGCTGAGTTTCTTATGTAACCTCACTCTTACGCCGAAATTGTAATTACTTGGAAATGCTTGGCGCTGGGCGCATGAACCATCACCAATCATTGCGCAGTAACGCCACTCATCAACAGAAGGGTGCATGACACCTCTAGTAACACCTGCGCTGGCTTCCGTTGAATCTTGGGCAACCTGCTTCTGGTATCGCCCCGAAATTATCTTCACCGGAACGATATTGACCGTTAATCGGTTCATCGTAAATTGTTCATTGGTAACTTTTGTCGCTGCAGACTTCTCTAGATTCGAAACAGAGAACGCCTGAACCATATATTGAGTAGTTCCAGAACCACCTTCCACTCCAGGGAGATTCCAAATAGTTGGTGATCCACCTGTAGGAAGATTGAGATTGGTATTTCCTGGGTAATTCCAGGTAGCTGTTGCAGGATATTCGTACGGCGATTGCGCATCGATGCGATTTCCGTTAGCGTCGATTGCGTAGAAGGCTTCAATGCAATTGGTTTCTACAATCGGAGAACACGGTTGCAAAAAAGCTGATGCCTGAATTGATGTGAGTTCAACGCACTTAGGAGAATCCACGCTCGTGCAGTGAAAACTTGGTAACTGAATATCACCATCTTGCTTCGTAGTCGCATAGATCGTAGAAGGTTCACGATTTAAAGTGCTGTTGTCGGAGACGAAAAGTGATCTCCAACCATCGCCGACTGGAAATGCAGAAGGCGTCCATTGCTCATCAGGAACGCCGGCGGCAGAACTTACAGAGGAGAGCGGTCCCAATAGGACCACTCCCCCCATAAGTACTGCAATTAACTTCTTCATAAGGAGTTACTTCTTCTGATAACCCTTAGGACATGTTGGCTTCACAGCTGTAATCTTCTTTACAGACTTGCCGTAGACACATGTAATCGTCGTCTTATTGAGCATCTGCTGTGGTGCTCGCCAATCCTTGCGGACTGCAATCTTCAATCGTGGTCGAGAGTATCCAAAGCCAGATACATCGATGATGATCTTCCCACTCTTTACTCCGATTGTGGCGACAGCAGCTGATGATCCCCCGTCAGTTGTAACAACCTGCACTGAGAGCGCCTTAATTGCATCATTGGCATTCTCTAGCCCCCAGAGAAGCCTTGCATCTGCAGCAGGAATAATTGCCTTGTAAAAGCCCATATTGGGAGTAGTTCCATCTGCTGCAAAGTGTGGTGCAGCGGCGGTCCATGTGAATTCTTTATTCTCAGCGTTCCATACCGGTGTGCTGAGATCGCAGACTCCGTTAGATGAGACGACCATATCGCCAGATACTCCATCGGCTCCGAAAGCTGATTGACCCTCATTGTTAATAAAGAGAATCGCCTGAAGTTGGCGAACATTTGCCTTGGCAACGCCAGTCTCGCCTGAACAATCTGCTGACTTTGAAGCAAGCGCAACTGTTACTGGGCTACCTGAGAACTTGATTGTTGAAAGCCCATTTGCTGATGAGTAATCACCAGAGAAGTTAGTTCCAACGCCAACAAGAACGCCAGGTCGGATTTCGCCAGTCTTTACAGTTACAGAGATATAAATATCTGAATCGAGATTTGCAGCATAGGTTGGCTTATCAACCTGTGTTGCAAGCTTTACCTTCTTGTCGCTGCCAGTAAAGGTTGGTAGTACATCTACAAAGACATGGTTTACAAATTCATTTGCAGTCTTCGCCTCAATATAGAGACCGCCATATCCGAGTGAATCTAGCCCCTTAGTTGACCAATCTAATGAGGTCCAACGTCCTGTAAGTGATCGACCTGTTGCTACCGCTGGGATTGAAGGAGCAATCGCCGTGGATGTATCAACGACAGTTGAAGAATCTGATGAGACTGTGGTTGTCTCTGGTGCAGTTAATACCTGTCCATCAGGAACCCATGTCAAAGAGATAGGTGTACCACCGACAGGAGTAACCGAAACGCTCTCTACGCAGTAGCTCGTACGTGCAGAGCTACAGATAGGCCACGCACTCTTAGGAACACTCAACGCCGCCTCTGCTGGCGTGATAGAGATCAGGGCTGCTGCAACAAGGGCGAACGCTGCTGCGCCCGCAGTAATAATCTTCTTCACTTTTCCCCCACGTGGTAGACGAAGTAGCCAAAGCGGCTCTGATTCTTTTACCGTTGCAATGAGGCTAATTTATGCGGATATGCGAGTCATAGATAGGGGAAGATGGTCAGAAATGGTCATCTCCACGCTTAGCGAAGCTGAGCGAGGTACCAGTTCCACTGCCAGCTCACCCCTGGCGAGACTTCGAGGCCATCCTTAAATTCTGGAAAGGTAAAGACCAAGAGAGCCTTTCCGCCAGGCAAGACCGTGGTTGGGCGAGAGTCGCTCACCAAAGGCGTGTGATTATTGAAGATCCCTAATGAAGGTGCGGTCGAGACTAAATCTGCGGTGTTATTTTCAACCGAGAGAATCCATGTCGTTGGGCACTGCTCTTTACCGCAGCGCTCCCACGAGATCTTTAACCCTACTGCGGTCAGGCCACCGAGAGTATCCCCCAAGCCACCTGCAGAACTGATGGCAGCGACATCGCCGACGCTCTGCTCCCAGGTCACTGGATAGTCAGATGAGAGACCAATGACCTCTGGCTGGGTGGCGATATTGTCACCAGTAACGCCACCGCCCATAATCTTGATTGGGTCACTCTTGAAGAACTCGTAAATTCCGATGCTTCCGGCGCTAATTGCAAATACAGCAAGAACGGCGAGGATGCGATTACGAATTCGTTCGCGACGAACCTTCGCAATAATTATTGGTGCAAGGTCGCGGCTGTCATTGACTCCGACAGCCATCCATTGCATCTCGCGTTTGATAAGCGGATCAATATCACTCATTGGAATCCACCACCTCTGCAATTAATATTTCACGGACATTATCAGCCGGTGCGCTGAGTTCGCGCGAAGAAGATTTCTCTAACTCCGGCACCAACTCTACATAGGCTGCAACAGCTGCCTTGCCACGTGCAAGGTGAGATGCAGCAGTTCCCATTGGAATTTGCAGAACGTCGGCAACTTCTCGAAGCACCATTCCGTGTTCGTAGATCAAGACAAGAACAGCACGTTGAATTGCGCTGAGTGATTTCAAAGCTGCCTGTACGAGAAGTCGCTGTGTGACATCCTCTGTCTGATCTGCAATATCTCTAATATTTTCGGCGAGATCCCATGATGTCTCGAGCTCTTGTTGCTTGCGCAACCACTTGCGGCGCATATCGGCATGCTTGCTCACCATCACGCGCATGAGATAAGCCTCAGGATTTTCATGGACACGAATCTTTGCCCAACGCTTATAGACATCTGCCAGGGCCTCTTGGAGAACATCTTCAGCATTTTGAGTATCGAAGCAGATTACCTTCGCAGCCTTCAGGAATGCCTTCTGATTTTCGCGGAGCCAGAGAGTGAACTCCACCTGATCTTGGTGGCTCATACCCTCATCTCCATACTCTGAGTTTAAGGGATGGTGCTCGCCCTAGTCGAGTGAGGTAGAGATCTCGATGCCGTAGCGAGCGAGCTTTTCACGCCCACCATCGATAGCGGTGAGAACAAATGGCTTTCCATCCGGGCAAATAACATAAGAATGTTCAAAGTGAGCACCGCGTGAACCATCGGTTGAGACAACGGTCCAATCATCGCCAAGAACCTTTGACTTCTCGCTTCCGCGAGTAATCATCGGCTCAATGGCGAGAGACATTCCAGGAACAATCTTGGGACCAAATCCCTTACGTCCAAAGTTGAGAACATGTGGCTCTTGGTGCATCTCTGTGCCAATTCCATGTCCGCCATACTCACGCAAAATTCCATACTTGCCTTGAGAATTTACATACTTCTCAACTGCATGGCCGATATCTGAAAGTCGCGCATTCAGCGATCCAGCGGCGATTCCCTGCCACATGGATTCTTCGCAGACATCCATCATCTTCTGATCTTCTGGATCAACTGTGCCTAAGCCGATAGAGAACGCTGCATCTCCATGCCAACCATCAATAATTGCACCGCAATCAATTGAGACAACATCGCCATCGTTAAGAATTCGAGGACCTGGAATTCCATGAACAATCTCTTCATTGATCGAGACACAGATTGATTTTGGATAACCATGGTATCCAAGGAAATTTGCTGTCCCGCCGCCGCGCTTAATAGTTGCAACAGCGATTGCATCAAGTGCATCTGTTGTCATACCAATCTGAATGTTCTCACGAATCGCCTTATGAATCTGTGCAACAAGTAATCCTGCGCGGCGCATCACCTTGAGTTGATCAAGGTCTTTGATTTGAATTGCCATGTGTTGTTACCGAATTAAGCTTTTACGCGTGCGAGAGCTGATGTTGCGCGCTCTGTAATTTCAGCGATCTCGCCATCAGCATCAATTGTGATGAGAAGGCCTTCTGTGCGATAGAAGTGAATAATTGGCGCTGTCTGCTCTTCATAGACATCGAGGCGCTTTGCAATGACCTCTGCCTTATCGTCTTCACGCTGATAGAGATCTGCTCCCCCGCAAGCCGAACATGCAGTTGCCTCTGGACCAGATGGCGCGCCACATGCACGACATGTACGACGTGATGAGAGGCGACCGATGATCAAATCATTTGGAATTGAGAGTTCGAGAACTGCATCAAGCGGCGTGCGCTTCTCAGCGAGAATTGCGCGCAATACCTCAGCTTGGACAACGTTACGTGGGAAGCCATCGAGTAAGAAGCCGTTTGCAGCATCTTCCCAAGTGAGGCGATCCTTCACCATTGCATTTGTAACAGAGTCTGGAACGAGCTGACCTGCATCCATGTAGCCCTTAGCTTCCTGACCTAAAGCTGTATTCTCTTTAAGGTTTGCACGGAAGATATCTCCAGTAGAGATATGTGGAACGCCATAGTGTGAAGCAAGGAATTGAGCTTGTGTTCCCTTGCCCGCACCTGGTGGACCTACCAGGACGAGGCGCATTACTTCAGGAAGCCTTCGTATGAACGCTGCTGGAGCTGTGATTCGATCTGCTTTGCAGTATCAAGACCGACGCCCACGACGATAAGAATCGCTGTTCCACCGAATGGGAAGTTCTGTGATGCACCGAATGCAACGAGAGCGATGATTGGAATAATCGCTACGAGTGCAAGGTAGAGAGAACCTGGCGCCGTAATACGTGAGAGAACATATGTGAGGTACTCAGATGTTGGACGTCCTGCACGGATACCGGGAATAAATCCACCGTACTTCTTCATATTATCTGCAACCTCATCTGGGTTAAATGTGATTGCAACGTAGAAGTATGTAAAGAAGATAATTAGCGCTGAATACAAGAGAATGTAAATTGGGTGATCACCCTTGACCAAGTTACGTGAGATCCATACAGCCCAACCAGCCTGGCTATTGGTGAAGTTCACGACCAATGAAGGAATGTAGAGAAGTGATGATGCAAAGATAACCGGGATAACGCCAGCCTGGTTTACCTTGATCGGAATATAAGTTGATGTTCCTCCGTAAGCCTGACGTCCCACCATGCGCTTTGCATATTGAACTGGGATACGGCGCTGTGCCTGCTCAACGAAGACAACTGCAGCAACTACTGCAAAGCCCATGAGAAGTACGAAGAGGAATACTGGAAGACCCTTTGAGACCTTGATAGACCAGAGCTGGCCAGGGAATCCTGCTGCGATAGATGTGAAGATCAAGATTGACATACCGTTACCGACGCCGCGATCTGTAATGAGCTCACCAAGCCACATGATTACAGATGTTCCAGCTGTCATTACAACGATCATTGTAAGAATGCGCTGCCATGATGCATCAGGGATGATCGGAAGTGAACAGCCTGAGATCAAACGACCTGGTGTACGAGCAACTGCGATCAAACCTGTTGACTGCAAGATTGCAAGACCGATTGTTAAATAACGTGTGTATTGAGTAAGCGTTGCCTGACCTGACTGTCCTTCATTCTTCAAAGTTTCGAAGCGAGGGATTACAACGGTAAGCAACTGAATAATAATTGAGCTGGTGATGTAAGGCATGATGCCGAGCGCAAATACTGAGAGGTGAAGAAGCGCTCCACCAGAGAAGAGGTTGATGAGTCCGAAGAGACCTGTGTTTTGAGCGTTATCAATACAGCTCTTGACGTTTGCATATGAGACGCCAGGTGTTGGAACGACTGATCCGAAGCGGAACAGAGCCATGATTGAGAGGGTGAAGAAGATTTTCTTTCGAAGTTCAGGCGTCTTAAAAGCCATTCCAAATGCGCTAAGCATCAATCTTCTCCACTCTCTAAATCTTTAAATTAAAGCGTTGTTGTTGATCCGCCAGCTGCTGCAATCTTTTCAATTGCTGAAGCTGAGAAAGCATGTGCTGTAACTGAAACCTTTACAGCGATATCGCCATTTCCAAGTACCTTTACAGGCAATGAATCGCGAACCGCGCCCTTCGCAATGAGATCAGCAACTGTTACATCGCCACCCTTTGGGAAGAGTGCATTGATTGTTGAGACGTTAACCGCCTGGTACTCAATGCGTGCTGGGTTCTTAAAGCCACGAAGCTTTGGAAGACGCATGACGAGTGGAAGCTGACCACCCTCGAAACCGATACGAACGGTATTACGAGCGTGAGTTCCCTTGCCACCACGACCTGCAGTCTTTCCCTTTGATGCCTCACCGCGACCCTTACGAGTCTTAGCTTTCTTAGCACCTGGAGCTGGACGAAGGTGATGAAGTTTTAGTGTCATCTTTATTCGACCTCCTCTACCTTGATCAAGTGGCGAGCAGCAACTGCCATGCCACGAATTTCTGGACGGTCTTCCTTAACGACAACATCGTTGATGCGCTTTAAACCGAGAGAACGAACAGTGTTACGAATCTCTGGCTTATTGCCAACTGTTGACTTAATCTGAGTGATCTTCAAACGTGGCATTTATGCACCAACTGTCTGCTGTGAAGCGCGGATAATTGCAGCAGGTGCAACATCTTCGAGTGGACGACCACGTCGAGCTGCGATCTGCTCTGGTGACTCGAGCATCTTCAACGCTGCAACAGTGGCGTGAACCATGTTGATTGCATTTGATGAACCGAGTGACTTTGTAAGAACATCGTGGATACCAGCACACTCAAGTACTGCACGGACAGGACCACCGGCGATAACTCCGGTACCTGGGCTAGCTGGGCGAAGTAGAACTACGCCAGCTGCAGTCTCACCCTGTACTGGGTGTGGGATTGTTCCCTGGACGCGTGGAACCTTGAAGAATGACTTCTTAGCCTCTTCAACAGCCTTTGCAATCGCAGCTGGAACTTCCTTTGACTTGCCGTAACCGATACCGACGAGACCGTTTCCATCTCCAACAACTACGAGAGCTGTGAATGAGAAACGGCGTCCACCCTTAACAACCTTAGATACGCGGTTGATGAAGACCACGCGCTCTGTGTAAGGAGACTTCTCGCGTTCGCGATCGTCACGACGACCTTCGCGACGTTCGCCACGACCCTTGTTAGCTGGTGCACCAGTTGTTGGAGCAGCTGTTGTTGTTTCAATAGCCATAATTAGAACTCCAATCCGTTCTCTCGTGCAGCATCTGCAACAGCTGCGATGCGACCGTGGTACTTGTAACCAGCGCGGTCGAATACAACAGTTGTTACGCCAGCCTTCTTTGCGCGGTCAGCTACAAGTGCGCCAACCTTCTTAGCCTTATCTGTCTTTTCGCCAGATGCGCTACGAAGATCTGCTTCCATAGTTGATGCGTAAGCCAATGTCTTACCCTGTGTGTCATCAATTACCTGAACGAACAGGTGGCGTGATGAACGTGAAACGACGAGGCGTGGACGTGATGGCGTGCCTGAGATCTTCTTGCGAAGACGGAAAGCACGACGAGCGCGCGCAACTTGTGCGTTGCCCTTGCGGACCTTAACTCCGATTGCCATTACTTCTTACCTGCCTTTCCAGCCTTGCGAAGAACCTTTTCGCCTTCAAGACGAAGACCCTTGCCCTTGTAAGGATCTGCCTTGCGAAGCTTCTTAACCTTCGCTGCTGTCTCGCCAACGAGCTGCTTATCGATTCCGCTGATAACAAGCTTTGTTGGTGACTCAACCTTGTAGCTGATTCCTTCAGGCGCTGGGAAGTTAATTACGTGGCTGTAGCCGAGCTGGAACTCAAGGTCCTTGCCCTTCTCAGCAACGCGGTAACCAACACCAACGATGTTAATTGTGAGTGAGTAACCGTTTGTTACACCTTCGATAACGTTCGCTACGAGTGAGCGAGAGAGACCGTGAAGTGAACGAACCATGCGCTCATCGTTTGGACGGGCAACGGTGATGACACCATCTGCCTGTGAAACCTTGATTGGCTCTGCAACTGTGAGAGCAAGTGAACCCTTAGGACCCTTTGCTGAAACATGCTGGCCATTGATTGTTACCTCTACGCCGCTAGGAACGGTGATAGGCATACGACCGATACGTGACATAGTCGATTACCATACGTAAGCGAGAACTTCTCCGCCTACGCCCTTCTTATTAGCCTGCTTATCGGTCAAGAGACCAGATGAAGTAGAGATGATTGCAACACCGAGTCCACCAAGTACCTTAGGAAGCGCAGTTGACTTCGCGTATACGCGGAGACCTGGCTTAGATACACGGCGAAGACCTGCGATTGAACGCTCACGGTTTGTGCCGAACTTGAGATCGAGAGTAAGAGTCTTTCCTACACCGTTCTCATTTGAAACGACGCGGAAGTCACCAATGTAACCCTCTGTCTTAAGAATTTCTGCGATACGAACCTTTACCGATGATGACGGCATTGAAACCGTGTCATGGTAAGCAGAGTTCGCGTTGCGCAGACGAGACAACATGTCTGCGATCGGATCTGTCATTGTCATACGTGGCCTGTGGCCTTTCTCGAATTAGTATCCAAGCGATCTGCTTGGACTTTTTTCGTTGTAGTTAGTTACTTGAGTCCATTGCTAAAAATGATGGCGTCATCATTTTTACCAAGAAGCCTTTGTGATACCTGGAAGCTCACCACGGTGAGCCATCTCGCGGAAGCAAACACGGCAGATGCCAAACTTCTGATAGACAGAGTGTGGACGACCGCAGCGTGAGCAACGTGTGTAACCGCGAACTTTGAACTTTGGCTTACGAGCAGCTTTAACCTTGAGTGATGTTTTAGCCATTCTTTATGCCTCCTTGAAAGGAAAACCGAGCAACTTCAAGAGTGCGCGACCTTCTTCGTCGTTCTTAGCTGTAGTTACGATTGTGATATCCATACCGCGTGGGCGATCAACCTTGTCCTGCTCGATCTCTGGGAAAACAACCTGCTCGGTAAGACCGAATGTGTAGTTGCCCTTGCCATCGAACTGCTTTGGTGAGAGACCGCGGAAGTCACGGATACGTGGAAGTGAGATTGAGAGAAGACGGTCTGTGAATTCCCACATACGATCTCCGCGCATTGTCACGTGTGCACCAATTGGCATGCCTTCGCGGAGCTTGAACTGCGCGATTGACTTACGTGCCTTAGTGACCTGTGGCTTCTGGCCGGTGATTGTTGCGAGATCGCGGATTGCGCCTTCGATCAACTTTGAATCACGAGCAGCGTCACCGACACCCATGTTGACGACAACCTTTGTAAGGGTTGGAATCATCATTGGGTTCTTGTAACCGAACTGCTCCTTGAGAGCCTTCTGGATCTCTGAACGGTAACGCGCCTTGAGGCGAACATCTGTTGTTGTTGACATTATTAGATGTCCTTTCCGGTGCGACGTGAGATACGAACATTCTTGCCAGCTTCATCCTTGCGGATACCAAGACGTGTTGCCTTGCCATCTGCATCGACTGCCTGAACGTTTGAGATGTGGATCGAAGCTTCCTGAGTGATGATGCCGCCGACCTTTACTCCACGCTCTGTGGTTGTCTCTTTTGTATGACGCTGAATGCGGTTGACGCCTTCAACAGTGACGCGATCGCCATCAACATGGAGAACCTTGCCGGTTACTCCCTTGTTCTTTCCGGCGATAACAAGCACGTTATCGTCTTTCTTAATCTTCGCCATGGTTTAGAGCACCTCCGGAGCGAGTGAAATGATCTTCATGTAGCGCTTGTCGCGGAGTTCGCGAGCAACTGGGCCGAAGATACGAGTTCCGCGTGGTTCGCCGTCAGCCTTGAGGATGACAGCTGCGTTCTCGTCAAACTTGATATATGAGCCGTCTGGACGACGACGCTCTTTTACTGTGCGAACGATGACAGCCTTAACGACTTCACCCTTCTTCACTGTTCCGCCAGGAATTGCATCCTTGACTGAACATACGATGATGTCACCGATACCTGCGTAGCGACGCTTGGATCCACCGAGTACACGAATACAGAGAAGCTCTTTAGCTCCTGTGTTATCCGCGACGCGTAGGCGAGATTCTTGCTGAATCATTTTTTATTCCACCCGTCCCTTACTTAGCCTTCTCGATGATTGATACTAAACGCCAGCGCTTTGAAGCAGATAGTGGACGTGTCTCCATAATGATTACACGGTCACCGATGCCAGCTGAGTTTGTCTCATCATGTGCTTTGAGCTTATGTGAGCGGCTCATAACCTTTGAGTAGATACCGTGTGCTACACGATTTTCTACCTCAACAACGATGGTCTTATCCATCTTGTCTGAAGTTACGATGCCTTCACGTGTCTTGCGATCTGCGCGATCAACTGAATTAGTAGACATTATGCAGCGCCTCCAATTCCTAGTTCGCGTTCACGAATGATTGTGTAAATACGCGCGATCTCCTTGCGTACTGCGCCGAGGCGACCATGTGACTCGAGCTGACCTGTAGCTGCCTGGAAACGAAGGTTGAAAAGTTCTTCCTTGTTCTCACGTAGCTTTGCTGTTAGCTCTTCTGCTGTTAGCTGACGAAGTTCGTCGTTAGAAATAGTCGTCATGTTTACGCCTCCTCACGCTTTACTACACGGCACTTCATTGGAAGCTTGTGAATTGCAAGACGCATAGCCTCTGTTGCAACTTCCTCTGATACACCTGAAATTTCAAACATTACGCGACCTGGCTTAACGTTTGCGATCCACCATTCTGGAGAACCCTTACCGGAACCCATACGAGTTTCAGCAGGCTTCTTTGTGAGTGGACGGTCTGGATAAATATTGATCCATACCTTTCCACCACGCTTGATGTAACGTGTCATCGCGATACGTGCTGCTTCGATCTGACGGTTTGTTACGTAAGCAGGTGCAAGAGCTTGGATACCGAAGTCACCGAATGCGACCTGTGTTCCACCCTTTGCTCCACCACTACGTGATGGGTGGTGCTGCTTACGGTGCTTAACCTTGCGAGGGATCAACATTAGTTAGCCGCTCCTTCCGCTGGTGCAGCTGGTGCTGCCTGAGAAGTTGTTACCTCTGCGCGTGGAGCACGTGGTGTACGTGGACCGCGACGCTCTGGCTTTGGTGCGCGTGCTTCAGCAAGTGCCTTTTCAGCACGCTCTGCACGTGAACCGATAACTTCACCCTTGTAGATCCAGACCTTTACACCAAGACGACCGAATGTTGTATGTGCCTCGTAGAAGCCATAATCAATATCCGCACGAAGTGTGTGTAGTGGAACGCGACCTTCACGGTAGAACTCTGAACGTGACATTTCTGCACCACCGAGACGACCACCGCACTGAACACGGATGCCCTGTGCGCCAGACTTCATCGCTGTCTGCATTGACTTCTTCATTGCGCGACGGAATGAAACACGTGCCGCAAGCTGCTCTGCGATGCCCTGTGCAACAAGCTGCGCATCGATCTCTGGGTTCTTAACCTCGAGAATGTTGAGCTGAACCTGCTTGCCTGTGAGCTTCTCAAGCTTCTGGCGAATAACGTCTGCTTCTTGTCCGCGACGACCGATGACGATACCTGGGCGCGCTGTGTGAAGGTCGATACGTACACGATCACGTGTGCGCTCGATTTCAATGCGTGAAACGCCTGCGCGCTCCATTCCCTTTGTCATAAGGCGACGGATTTCGACATCTTCCTTGACGTAATCCTTGTACAACTTATCTGCATACCAACGTGACTTGAATTCAGTTGTAATGCCTAGGCGGAAGCCATGTGGGTTTACTTTTTGACCCATTAGTTGGACGCTCCCTTCGCTGCCAAATTGGTGTTATTTAGTGGTGACTTCTCAGAGCGCTTTGGGCTACGTGTTTGCGCAGATTGTGCTGCTCGTGAAATTGTCTTTGAAACGTTCTTATCAGCGCTCACTGCAATAGTGATATGTGATGAACGCTTGAGGATACGGAAACCGCGTCCCTGAGCACGTGGACGGAAACGCTTCATTGTGCGTCCCTCATCTACGAGAGCCTCAACAACCCAGAGCTCTGAAGCGTCGCGGATTGCTGGGTTCTGCTGCTTAGCATTTGCTACAGCTGAGTTGAGAAGTGTGAACACATCATCACCAGCAGCTTGTGGCGCAAACTTGAGAATAGAGAGTGCTTCATCAGCGCGCATTCCACGGACGAGGTCGACAACGCGACGTGCCTTCTGTGGTGTGTGGCGGATATCGCGCAAGATTGCGCGACCGACTACAGGCTTATCAGTATTAGCCACGGCTAGCTCTCCGATCGTCCTTGACGTGACCCTTGAAGGTACGTGTTGGTGCGAACTCACCGAGCTTATGCCCGATCATCGCATCAGTTACGAATACTGGAACGTGCTTGCGTCCGTCGTGAACAGCAATCGTGTGGCCGATCATTGATGGTGAGATCATTGAACGACGTGACCATGTCTTGATGACATTCTTTGTATTGGCTTCATTCTGTGCATCTACCTTCTTAGATAGATGTCCATCAATGAATGGACCCTTCTTGAGACTACGTGGCATAAGGGCTCCTACCGCTTCTTATTCGACTTACGACGACGGACGATCATTGAATCTGACTTCTTGCTCTTACGAGTGCGGCCTTCAGGCTTACCCCAAGGAGTCACTGGGTGACGTCCACCAGAGGTCTTACCTTCACCACCACCGTGTGGGTGATCTACTGGGTTCATAACAACACCACGAACAGATGGACGAACGCCTAACCAGCGCTTACGTCCAGCCTTTCCGTAGTTGATATTGCCATGCTCAGCATTTCCAACTTCACCAACAGTTGCGCGGCAACGAACATCTACGTTGCGGATTTCGCCAGATGGCATACGAAGCTGTGCGTATGGTCCATCCTTTGCAACGAGCTGCACTGATGCGCCAGCTGAACGAGCGATCTTCGCTCCGCCACCTGGACGAAGTTCGATTGCGTGAACAGTTGTACCTACTGGGATGTTGCGGAGTGGCAAGTTATTACCAGGCTTGATATCAGCCTTTGGGCCGTTCTCAATCTGCTGGCCTTGCACAAGCTTATTTGGAGCGATGATGTAACGCTTTTCGCCATCTGCATAGTGAAGAAGCGCGATATTCGCTGAACGGTTTGGATCGTATTCGATATGAGCGACCTTTGCTGGAACGCCATCCTTATCGTTACGTGTGAAGTCAATGAGACGGTAAGCGCGCTTGTGTCCACCACCCTGGTGACGAACAGTTACACGACCCTGATTGTTACGGCCACCCTTTGAGTGAATTGGGCGAACGAGTGACTTCTCAGGTGTTGAGCGTGTGATCTCTGCGAAATCTGATACAGATGCTCCACGCTGACCTGGTGTGGTCGGCTTAAGTTTGCGAAGTGCCATTTATGGTTTCCTCTCTTTAAGGTCCCGTCTCAATTAAGAAACAGGGCCTCCGAAGATGTCGATACGGTCGCCAGCGGCCACATGAACGATTGCTCGCTTTGTGTCTTTGCGCTTTCCATCACCAAAACGTGTGCGCTTATTCTTTCCTGGGCGGTTGAGTGTGTTAACACTGACAACCTTGACTCCGAATACCTTCTCAACAGCGATCTTGATCTCTGTCTTGTTAGCATCTGGTGATACCAAGAATGTGTACTTATTTTCATCTAGCAATCCGTAGCTCTTCTCAGAGACAACTGGTGCTAGCAAAATGTCGCGGTAATCCTTCATTATGCAGATACCTCACTTTCGCGTGCGACTGACTTAACAGACTTTCCTGCTGTCTTCGCCTTGAGGAAATCTTTGATCGCTGCTTCTGAGAAGACAACGTCATCGCTCTTCAAGATGTCGTATGCATTGAGCTGATCTGGAACGAGGAGGTGAAGGTTCTCAGCGTTACGAAGTGAACGCCATGCGAGATCTTCTGTGCGAGATACAACAACCAAGAGGTTCTTGCGCTCTGAGAACTGACGAACTGCTGTGAGTGCATTCTTTGTAGAAGCCTCTGCTGCAATCTGATCAAGTACGTGAAGACGATCATTGCGTTGACGATCAGAGAGAACTCCGCGAAGAGCCGCTGCGATCATCTTCTTAGGTGTGCGCTGTGCATAGTCACGAGGACGAACTGCATGTGCTGCACCGCCACCACGCTGAAGAGGAGCACGGACAGAACCCTGACGAGCACGACCTGTTCCCTTCTGCTTGAAAGGCTTCTTACCTGAACCAGAAGTTTCACCACGGTTCTTTGCCTTCTGAGTTCCCTGGCGTGCTGCAGCGAGCTGCGCTGTAACAACCTGGTGAATCAAAGGAATGTTTGTCTGAGCGTCGAAGATATCTGCAGGTAGATCTACTGATCCAACCTTCTTACCTTCTGCGTTCTTGACTTCGAGTGTAAGCGCCATGGCTTATGCACCTGCCTTTACTGTCTCGACAACTGCCTTCTTTGCAGCTGAACGGATGAAGACAAGGCCTCCATCAGTACCTGGAACTGCGCCCTTGATGAGGAGCAAATTACGCTCTGCATCGACGCCAGCAACGATGAGGTTCTGAGTAGTGATCTTCTCGTTACCCATACGACCCATCATGCGCATTCCCTTGAAAACGCGACCTGGTGTAGAACATGCTCCGATTGAACCTGGCATACGGTGCTTACGATCCACACCGTGTGAAGAACCAAGACCACCGAAACCGTGGCGCTTCATAACACCAGCTGTTCCCTTACCTGTTGAAGTACCGGTTGCATCTACAACCTCTCCAATTTCGAAAGTTGTTGCGCCGACTTCCTGGCCAATTGTGTAATTAGCTGCTGAAAGTGTGCGGAGTTCTGCAATGCTGCGACGAGGAGTGACGCCAGCCTTTGCAAACTGTCCAGCCTGTGGCTTATTAACCTTCTTTGGATCAATCGCACCGAAACCGAGCTGAACAGCTGAGTAGCCATCCTTCTCAGGTGTGCGAAGACCTGTAACGATGCATGAATCTACAGAGACCACAGTTACTGGGATCATCTTGTTCTGTGCATCGAAAATCTGTGTCATTCCAAGCTTCTTACCAAGAACGCCCTTGATGGACGAACCGTAAGACTGAGTAACAGTTGTATATGCCATTTAGTTTCGTCCTTTCCTTAGAGCTTAATCTCGATGTCGACGCCAGCTGGCAAGTCGAGGCGCATCAATGAATCAACAGTCTTAGGTGTTGGGTCGATGATGTCGATGAGGCGCTTATGTGTGCGCATCTCGAAGTGCTCGCGGCTGTCCTTGTACTTGTGAGGAGAGCGAATCACGCAATATGTGTTCTTCTCTGTTGGTAGCGGCACTGGACCCGCGACGGTTGCACCTGTGCGCTCGACTGTCTCAACGATCTTCTTCGCTGATGAATCGATTACCTCATGGTCATACGCCTTGAGTCGAATGCGGATCTTTTGTCCCGCCATGTGAATCTCCTCTTTACTTTTTCTTTAGTACTGCTTCGGTAAATTTAATTTTCAATCTGCACTGCAAAAACTTTTTGTTTTAGTGGCGGCGGTTTTAAGGCCGCCGCCACTTCAACGATTAAAGCTGACTTACTTCTTGATCTTTGTAACGCGACCTGCACCTACTGTGCGGCCACCTTCACGGATTGCGAAGCGAAGTCCTTCTTCCATAGCGATTGGCTGGATGAGAGTTACAAACATCTCAGTGTTATCGCCAGGCATAACCATTTCTGTGCCTTCTGGAAGTGTTACAACACCAGTTACGTCAGTTGTACGGAAGTAGAACTGTGGACGGTAGTTGTTGAAGAATGGAGTGTGACGTCCTCCTTCATCCTTTGAAAGGATGTAAGCAGATGCATCGAACTCTGTGTGAGGTGTGATTGAACCTGGCTTGCAGACAACCTGACCACGCTCAACATCTTCACGCTTTGTTCCACGGAGAAGAAGTCCGACGTTCTCGCCAGCCTGTCCTTCGTCGAGGAGCTTACGGAACATTTCAACGCCTGTAACAGTTGTCTTCTGAGCAACCTCACGGATACCGACGATTTCAACTTCTTCGTTAACCTTGACGATACCGCGCTCGATACGACCTGTGATAACAGTTCCACGACCTGTGATTGTGAAAACGTCTTCAACTGGCATAAGGAATGGCTTGTCAACATCACGAGCTGGCTGTGGGATGAATGCATCAACAGCATCCATAAGCTTCATGAGCTGATCTGCCCAGTGAGCATCTCCCTCAAGAGCCTTAAGTGCTGAGATACGAACGATTGGTGTGTCATCGCCTGGGAACTCGTACTTAGAGAGAAGTTCACGAACTTCCATCTCAACGAGCTCAAGAATTTCTTCATCATCAACCATGTCTGACTTGTTAAGTGCAACAACGATTGATGGAACGCCTACCTGGCGAGCAAGGAGAACGTGCTCCTTGGTCTGTGGCATTGGTCCGTCTGTAGCAGCAACAACGAGAATTGCTCCGTCCATCTGTGCAGCGCCAGTGATCATGTTCTTGATGTAGTCAGCGTGGCCTGGGCAGTCAACGTGTGCGTAGTGACGCTTCTCTGTCTGGTACTCAATGTGAGCGATAGAGATTGTGATACCGCGCTGGCGCTCTTCAGGAGCCTTATCGATCTGGTCGAAAGGTGTGAATGGGTTTACATCAGGGTACTTGTCGTGCAAGACCTTTGAAATAGCCGCTGTAAGTGTTGTCTTTCCATGGTCAATGTGACCGATGGTTCCGATGTTTACGTGTGGCTTGTTACGCTCAAACTTGGCTTTTGCCATTTTCGTATCCTCTTTCGTTTCTAGTGCTTAGTTATTAGGGGTTGTGCTTTTCTTCTTATTAGGGAGTAAAGGATTATTCGCCGCGAACCTTCGCAACGATCTCCTTCATTACATTGCCGGGAACTTCAGCGTAGGAATCGAATTCCATGCTGTAGCTCGCACGACCTTGTGTTCTAGAGCGGAGATCTCCGACATAGCCGAACATCTCTGACAATGGAACTAGCGCCCTAACAACGCGGGCACCTGACCGCTCGTCCATGGCCTGAATTTGACCACGACGACTGTTGATGTCGCCGATGACATCACCCATGAAGTCTTCAGGGGTAACAACTTCGACCTTCATCACTGGCTCGAGAATTGCAGGATCAGCAAGCTTTGCTGCTTCCTTAAATGCTGCGATACCAGCCACCTTGAATGCGAGCTCCGATGAGTCAACATCGTGATACGCGCCGTCAAGAAGAGTTACTCGTACATCTGTAAGTGGGTAGCCAGCAAGAGGACCTGTAGTCATTGCTTCACGGCAACCTGCATCAACTGAAGGGATGTACTCGCGTGGAACGCGACCACCAGTGATCTTGTTAACGAATTCGTATCCGCCTTCGACTGTACCTGTTGGAAGTGGCTCGACAGCGATCTGAATCTTTGCGAACTGACCAGAACCACCTGTCTGCTTCTTATGTGTGTAGTCGTGACGTGCAACTGGCTTACGAAGAGTTTCGCGGTATGCAACCTGTGGCTTACCGACGTTAGCTTCAACCTTGAACTCGCGACGCATACGGTCTACGAGGATTTCGAGGTGGAGCTCACCCATACCAGCGATGATTGTCTGGCCTGTCTCTTCATCAGTCTCAACGTGGAATGTTGGATCTTCTTCTGAGAGACGCTGAATAGCAACGCCGAGCTTCTCCTGGTCACCCTTTGTCTTTGGCTCGATAGCAACAGAGATAACTGGTGCTGGGAAGTCCATTGACTCGAGTACAACTGGCTTAGCTGGATCACAGAGTGTCTCGCCTGTTGTTGTGTCCTTAAGACCCATAACAGCAACGATCATTCCTGCACCAACATTGTCACGCTCTTCGCGCTTGTTAGCGTGCATCTGGTAAATCTTTCCGATGCGCTCCTTGCGGTTCTTAGCAGAGTTCAAGATTGTTGAACCTGTCTCAAGAACGCCAGAGTAAACACGGATAAATGTGAGCTTTCCAAGGTGTGGATCAGTCATGATCTTGAATGCGAGAGCTGAGAATGGCTCTTCATTCTTTGGAAGGCGCTTGATTGAAACTTCTGGGTCATTCATATCTGTACCTTCGATAGCTTCAACATCGAGTGGTGATGGAAGGTAACGAGTTACAGCATCGAGCATTGGCTGTACGCCCTTGTTCTTAAATGCAGAACCTGTAAGAACTGGTGAGAGCTTTGCAGCGATTGTTGCGCGACGGATACCAGCGATGATTTCAGCTGTTGAGAGCTCTGCGCCATCGAGGAACTTCTCCATGATGGCATCGTCGTTCTCAGCAAGTGTCTCGAGCATTGCTGCACGAGCTGCCTTTGAAGCTTCGAGCATATCTGCAGGAATCTCTTCGATTACGTAATCTTCGCCCTTCTTTGTCTCTCCACGCCATACGAGAGCCTTCATATCGATGAGATCAACTACACCGATGAAATCTGACTCGTTACCGATTGGGAGCTGAAGAACGAGAGCAACTGCGTTGAGGCGATCCTTGATCATGCCTACGCACTTGTCGAATGAAGCACCTGTACGGTCAAGCTTGTTAACGAAACAGATACGTGGAACTGAGTAACGATCTGCCTGACGCCATACAGTCTCTGACTGTGGCTCAACGCCTGCAACACCGTCGAAGACTGCAACAGCGCCATCGAGAACACGGAGTGAACGCTCTACCTCAACTGTGAAGTCAACGTGGCCTGGTGTGTCGATGATGTTGATGAGGTGGTTCTTCCACATACATGTAGTTGCAGCTGAAGTGATCGTGATACCACGCTCTTGCTCCTGCTCCATCCAGTCCATCGTTGCAGCACCTTCGTGCACTTCACCGATCTTGTATGAGATACCTGTGTAAAAGAGGATGCGCTCAGTAGTTGTTGTTTTACCCGCGTCGATGTGAGCCATGATTCCGATATTGCGAACCGTAGCTAGATCGATCTTCTCTACTGTTGACACTTATATTCCTCTTCTCGTCTTATTAATTCTTTATTGTTAGCTTTATTTAGAAGCTAGCGATTACCAGCGGTAGTGAGCGAAAGCCTTGTTAGCTTCAGCCATCTTGTGTGTATCTTCGCGACGCTTTACAGCTGCACCAAGACCGTTAGCTGCATCGAGCAACTCGTTCTGAAGGCGCTCTGACATTGACTTTTCGCGACGAAGACGTGAGTAATCAACTAACCAGCGAAGCGCGAGAGTTGTTGCGCGACCTGACTTAACTTCGATTGGAACCTGGTATGTAGCACCACCGACGCGACGTGACTTAACTTCAATCGCTGGGCGAATGTTGTCGAGTGCGCGCTTCAATGTGATTACAGGATCAACTTCTGTCTTTGCACGTGTTCCTTCAAGAGCTGTGTAGACAATGCCTTCAGCTGTTGAACGCTTACCGTGAAGAAGAATCTTGTTGATGAGTGCTGTTACAACTGGTGAGTTGTAAACAGGATCAGCGACAACAGGTGACTTCGGAGCAGGACCTTTACGTGGCATTAGCTAGCCTTCTTTTCTCTCTTAGCGCCGTAGCGTGAACGTGATTGCTTACGATTCTTTACACCCTGTGTATCGAGTGAACCGCGAATAATCTTGTAACGAACACCTGGTAGATCCTTTACGCGACCACCGCGTACAAGAACGATTGAGTGTTCTTGAAGGTTGTGACCTTCACCTGGAATGTATGCAGTAACTTCCATGCCACTAGTAAGACGAACACGTGCAACTTTACGAAGCGCAGAGTTAGGCTTCTTAGGTGTTGTTGTGTACACACGTGTGCAAACACCACGACGCTGAGGTGATCCCTTTAGCGCAGGTGTTGATGTCTTCGTAGTCTTTTCTGCACGACCACGACGCACTAGCTGCTGAATTGTTGGCACTACATTCTCCTTTTATGTAATGTGAAAAAACATCTTGCGATTTTTCACATCTAACTTTCCGGCCTTTTTCACGCTCACCCTCCGACCCACGCGGTCGGGTGTGTTGCATGCAAAATGCGCAGAGGAGAAAGGTATCTGAGGGGTGGTGGAAAGGTCAAAACGGGCCTTTTACTCCTTCAGCCTTAAAATTTCTTGCCTTATCCCCAATTTTTGATCCCGGGCGTGTCTTGAGCCCTAGGGGCGCTTACTGTCCAGAATGTCCGATTTTGCGCTCAATATGGGGTGGGATCGGGATTCCAGCTGAATCTGGGGCGGTTTCGGCCTCGCCATATGCCCGCTTGAGGGGCAGGACCCCCGACCAGATGGGCAGATCCTTATCCTCAGGCTCATCCATGACTCCCCCGGTACGGCTCTTAAGACTGTACTTCTCGATGGGGAGCTCAATAATCATCGTTCCGGCCGCTTCTTTGCCTGTTGTGGGGCGGGCGTAGGAGGTCATCCCAGGAATGAGCCCCTCGGTGATCAAATCCATCGCAGCGAGCTTCTCAGAATCTTCAAGTCGCTTTCCTTTTCCGAAGATCATCACTGATTCATAATTCATTGATGAGTTAAATGCAGATTTTGCAACGATGATCGCGTTGAGTTTTGTAACAGTGACACACATCTGCGCGCCTTTTGCTAACTGCATCATCAAACGAGAACCAGTTGAACCGTGTAACAAGATGCGATCGTTATCGCGCGTATATGCCATTGGAATTACAAATGGTTCATTGATATCTGCATCAACAAAACCAACGTGTGCAACGTATTCGGAATCAAGAAGTGCATTGACAGCATCGCGATCGAAAATTTCACGATCATCGTGACGCTTTACATGATATTTAGAATCGCTGCTCATGTGATTACTCTATCTAGGTGTTGTTCGTCTGACTACTGATACAGGAAAATTTGTTGAACTTATATTTCCATTTGAAGTTTTCAACATAGCAGTCAGGTTCATTGAACCGATAACGGATGGCTTCCAAGCGCAATCTGCAACTTTGCTTAGGGTGGCTACATTGATACATCCTGAAATTTTCTTACCGTTGGAAAAGAATGTAACCGCGCCATCAACATCCACCGTGGAGCGAAGTGTTGAGGTAGTTCGATAAGTAGCTGTCTTCAGGCCACTTGTCAGGGTCAAGACATTGCTAGTAGGTGCCAAATAAGAGTTATAGCTCTCTTGAATTGCAGCAGCTCCAATATCGCTTAGCCACAACTTAAATCGACGCAAATTCATTGAAGTAGGAAAACCTGCATGATCTCTAAAGATACCGATATCAAATGCTTTTGTTGCAGATGCCAAGCTCTTATCAGCTTGTACCGCTGTGTACCCGGGAATGCAGTAAGAGAGGGATTGAAGCGAGCCATCTACATATGCTTTTTGTTTTGTTGAATCATCTCCGTAGGTCGACATTACAAAGGTATATGTGTGGAAGGTGCCTAAGAGCGAGGATGGATTAAAGCCATAAATTTCACTGTGGCCAGTATTAAACCCAATGCAATTATTGCCCTGAAACCAAATTGTGTAATTAGTACCTTCCCACATAAAAATAACGCCAGAGCTTGCACCGTAGGCCTGACTTGAAGGTAACTTCATAGTGATTTCTAGTGTGGTTTCAGCGCCTAAAGTTTGAGAGCCGACAGAACCGGCCACATAGTGCCCTTGCTGTCCAGACATATTGAGCGCAACGGAGGTATCGGCTGAAGCGAAGGTTGGCGTGGTGACAGTAGATGGATAGAGATTAACGCTGCCACCAAGCGAGCCATCATTAACCCAGGCGCTCCTTGAAATTTTTGACGCACTTGCATTTATCGAAATAACCGGATTCGGAACAGCTGCATGTGCCTGGGGTTGCGAAAATGCGCCGATTAAAAGCAAGAAGACCCCCGCAACAAGTGCAGGGGTCTTCTTCACTATTTCCTTTTACAGACTAGCGAGGAACTTCAACCTCGTCCAAGCGAACAGCTTCGCCTGAACCCGTATCAAACGGTGTGAGATCGTATTCATCGTAGTTAGCGTAGACGGCTGCCTTCGCTTCCTCTGTTGGCTCAACGCGGATGTTGCGGTAACGGGCAAGGCCTGTTCCTGCAGGGATCAACTTACCGATGATGACGTTCTCCTTGAGACCGAGCAATGGATCGCTCTTCTCTGAAAGTGCTGCATCTGTAAGCACGCGAGTTGTTTCCTGGAATGAAGCCGCTGACAACCATGACTCAGTTGCAAGAGATGCCTTGGTGATACCCATAAGTTCTGGGCGACCAGATGCAGCCTTAACGCCTGATGTAACAGCCTTGCGGTTTTCAGCCATAAAGCGGTTGTGCTCGACGAGCTCACCTGGAAGAAGATCTGTATCTCCAGCTTCAAGCACAGTAATGCGCTTGAGCATCTGGCGAACAACAACTTCGATGTGCTTATCGTGAATTCCTACGCCCTGTGAACGGTATACGCCTTGAATTTCGTTAACAAGGTGTACCTGTGTTGCACGTGGGCCGAGGATACGAAGAACCTGCTTTGGATCGATAGCGCCAACGACCATCTTCTGGCCGACTTCAACGCGCTGTCCTTCCTCTACGAGTAGCTTCTGACGACGTGTGATTGGGTAAGCAACTTCTTCTCCACCATCATCTGGTGTTACGACGATCTTCTTACCCTTTGCATCTTCACGGAATGAAACAACGCCTGCAGCTTCTGCGATTGGCGCAACACCCTTAGGTGTACGTGCCTCGAAGAGCTCGACGATACGTGGAAGACCGTGAGTGATGTCATCACCAGCCACACCACCGGTGTGGAAGGTACGCATTGTGAGCTGTGTTCCTGGCTCACCAATTGACTGCGCTGCGATGATTCCGACAGCTTCACCGACTGCTACGCGCTGACCAGCAGCGAGTGAGCGACCGTAACAAGCTGCACACTGTCCAACCTTGCTATCGCAAGTAAGAACTGATCGAACCTTGATCTCATCGATGCCAGCAGCAACGAGTGCATCAATATCGCGGTCACCGAGATCGGTGCCTGCCTTCATGATGACTGAGCCATTAGCCTCAACATCTTCAGCCAATGTACGGCCGTAGACAGATGATTCAACGTGATCGTGCTTTACAAGGTTTCCAGCTTGCTGACGTACAGCAATTGGAAGTGAAAGGCCGCGATCGGTTCCGCAATCTTCTTCACGGATGATGACATCTTGAGCAACGTCACAGAGACGACGTGTGAGGTAACCAGAGTCAGCTGTACGAAGAGCTGTATCTGCGCCACCCTTACGAGCACCGTGCGTTGAGATGAAGTATTCGAGAACTGACAAGCCCTCACGGAAGTTTGACTTAATTGGGCGAGGAATAATTTCACCCTTTGGATTCGCCACAAGACCACGCATACCTGCGATCTGACGAATCTGCATCATATTTCCACGAGCACCTGAGTAGACCATCATCCAGACTGGGTTGACGCGAGGGAAGCTATCTTCCATCTCCTTACCAACTTCAGCTGTTGCCTTGGTCCAGATCTCGATGAGCTCTTGGCGACGCTCGTCATCTGTGATGAGGCCCTTCTCGTACTGTGACTGAACCTTATCTGCCAATGTTTCATAGGTAGCAAGAATTTCAGCTTTACGAGGAGGTGTAACAACATCTTCGATACCGATTGTTGCGCCAGCACGAGTTGCCCAATGGAAACCAAGTGACTTCAACTCATCGAGAGTCTGAGCCACAGTGACCTTTGGATAGAACTCAGCAAGGCGATCAACGATGACGCCGAGAGCCTTCTTAGTGACATCGTGATCCACGAATGGGAAGTCAGCAGGAAGTGCTTCATTAAAGAGTGCGCGACCAATTGTTGTCTCGACAGTATTGCCATCGATACGAATCTTGATCTTCGCCTGCAATGAAACTGAGTGCTGGTCATAAGCCATGATCGCTTCAGCTACTGAAGAGAATGCGCGGCCTTCGCCGAGCTCGCCTTCGCGCTCCATTGTGAGGTAGTAGAGGCCAAGAACCATGTCCTGTGTAGGAGATGTGATTGGACGACCGTTAGCTGGTGACAAGATGTTATTTGAAGACAACATCAAGATACGAGCTTCAGCCTGTGCCTCTGCAGACAATGGAAGGTGAACAGCCATCTGGTCACCGTCGAAGTCAGCGTTAAACGCTGTACATACGAGTGGGTGAATCTGAATAGCCTTACCTTCAACCAACTGTGGTTCGAACGCCTGGATACCCAAACGGTGAAGAGTTGGTGCGCGGTTAAGGAGCACTGGATGCTCTGCAATTACTTCTTCAAGAACATCCCACACGACTGGACGAGCACGCTCGACCATACGCTTTGCGGACTTGATGTTCTGTGCGTGGTTGAGATCAACCAAGCGCTTCATTACGAATGGCTTGAAGAGTTCAAGTGCCATCTGCTTTGGAAGACCGCACTGGTGAAGCTTCAACTGTGGGCCGACAACAATTACAGAACGACCTGAGTAGTCAACGCGCTTACCGAGAAGGTTCTGACGGAAGCGACCCTGCTTACCCTTAAGCATGTCTGAAAGTGACTTAAGTGCGCGGTTACCTGGACCTGTAACTGGACGACCACGACGACCGTTATCGAAGAGTGAGTCGACAGCTTCCTGCAACATACGCTTTTCGTTATTAACGATGATCTCTGGTGCACCGAGATCAGCGAGACGCTTCAAACGGTTGTTACGGTTGATAACGCGACGGTAGAGATCGTTGAGATCTGATGTCGCAAAACGTCCACCATCAAGCTGAACCATCGGACGTAGATCCGGTGGAATAACTGGAACACAATCAAGGACCATAGATGCTGGATTGTTAGTGGTTGTCATGAATGCATTGACGACCTTAAGACGCTTGATAGCGCGAGTCTTCTTTGCACCCTTACCGTTTTCGGAAAGGTCTGTGAGCATTGCATGCTCTGTCTTGAGATCGAATGTCTCAAGGCGCTTCTTGATTGCCGCAGCACCCATATCGCCCTTGAAGTACATTCCATAACGATCGCGCATCTCGCGGTAGAGGTTCTCATCACCTTCGAGATCCTGAACCTTGAGGTTCTTAAAGCGGTTCCAGACATCTTCAAGACGTGCGATCTCACGATCAGCACGCTCACGGATTGCCTTGAGCTCACGCTCTGCAGATTCGCGAACCTTGCGCTTTACATCTGACTTTGCATCTTCAGCTTCGAGCTCAGCAATATCTGCTTCGAGCTTCTTCTGACGAGCATCGAGATCTACATCGCGCTTTGTCTCAATCTTCTTACGATCGTTAGCGAGCTTCTTCTCGTTCTGTGCACGATCTTCTTCACGAGCTTCTTCATCGACCTCTGTGATCATGTAAGCAGCGAAGTAGATAACCTTTTCAAGGTCTTTTGGTGCAAGGTCAAGAAGGTAGCCAAGGCGTGATGGAACACCCTTGAAGTACCAGATGTGAGTTACAGGAGCTGCAAGCTCGATGTGACCCATGCGCTCACGACGAACCTTTGCGCGTGTTACTTCAACACCGCAACGCTCGCAGATGATTCCCTTAAAGCGGACGCGCTTGTACTTACCGCAATAACATTCCCAGTCACGAGTTGGACCGAAGATCTTCTCGTCGAAGAGTCCGTCCTTCTCAGGCTTGAGTGTTCGGTAGTTGATTGTCTCTGGCTTCTTTACTTCTCCGAAAGACCAATCACGAATGTTCTGTGCCGATGCGAGACCGATACGAAGTTCATCAAAGAAATTTACATCTAACATTTTTGCCTCTCCTTAAACTTCTTCTACAGAGCTTGGCTCAACTCGTGACAAGTTGATACCTAGTTCTTCGGCTGCACGGAAAATTTCTTCATCGTTATCGCGCATTTCAATTGCGACACCTTCTGAAGAGAGGACTTCAACGTTGAGGCAGAGTGACTGCATCTCCTTGATAAGTACCTTGAATGACTCAGGGATACCTGGTTCAGGAATGTTCTCGCCCTTAACAATTGCTTCGTAAACCTTGACGCGTCCGAGAACATCGTCAGATTTAATTGTGAGGAGTTCCTGGAGTGTGTAAGCAGCACCGTAAGCTTCAAGTGCCCACACTTCCATCTCACCAAAGCGCTGACCACCGAATTGAGCCTTACCACCGAGTGGCTGCTGAGTGATCATTGAGTATGGACCAGTTGAACGTGCGTGGATCTTGTCATCTACCAAGTGGTGGAGCTTCAAGATGTACATGTATCCAACTGAAATTGGAGTTGGATATGGCTCGCCTGAGCGACCATCGAATAACTTCGCCTTACCTGAACGACCGATCAATTGAAGGCCATCGCGGTTTGGAAGTGTTGATTCGAGAAGACCTGAGATCTCATCTTCAAGAGCACCGTCGAAGACTGGTGTTGCCAAGTTAGTTCCTGGTGCACCCTTCTCTGCGCCGATCGCCTTGAGGTGATCTGCCCATGCTTCGCTTACTCCTGAAACATCCCAACCGGTCTTTGCGACCCAGCCGAGGTGCATCTCAAGAACCTGTCCAACGTTCATACGTCCTGGAACACCAAGTGGGTTCAAGACAACGTCGACTGGAGTTCCATCTTCAAGGAATGGCATATCTTCAACAGGGAGAATCTTTGAGATAACACCCTTGTTACCGTGGCGACCAGCAAGCTTGTCACCATCTTGAATCTTTCGCTTCTGTGCAACGTAGACACGTACTAGCTGGTTTACACCGGCTGGAAGTTCGAATCCTTCTTCTGATTCGAAGATCTTTACGCCGATAACCTTGCCTGATTCACCGTGTGGAACCTTGAGTGATGTATCGCGAACTTCACGAGCCTTCTCACCGAAGATTGCACGGAGCAAGCGCTCTTCTGGTGTGAGTTCAGTTTCTCCCTTAGGAGTTACCTTTCCAACCAAGATATCGCCTGGAACAACATCTGCTCCTACGCGAATGATTCCGCGCTCATCGAGGTCCGCAAGGACTTCTTCTGAAACGTTAGGGATGTCGCGTGTGATTTCTTCAGCACCGAGCTTTGTATCGCGTGCATCAACTTCGTACTCTTCAATGTGAATTGAAGTAAGTACATCGTCCTGCACGAGGCGCTGAGACAAGATGATCGCATCTTCGTAGTTGTGGCCTTCCCATGACATAAATGCCACGAGGAGGTTCTTACCAAGAGCCATTTCACCGTTTTCGGTACATGGACCGTCAGCGATTACAGAGCCAACTTCAAGCTTCTGTCCCTGAGAAACAACAACCTTCTGGTTGTATGAAGTTCCCTGGTTAGAGCGTGAGAATTTACGGAGTGAGTAGGTCTGGTATGTGCTGTCATCGCCCATAACAGTTACTTCATCAGCAGAGATAGATGTAACAACACCTGGCTTGAGTGCAGTAACTACGTCACCAGCATCAACTGCTGCACGGAATTCCTGACCTGTACCGATAAATGGTGCCTCTGCACGCATCAAAGGAACTGCCTGACGCATCATGTTAGAACCCATACCTGCACGGTTCGCATCATCGTGCTCGAGGAATGGAATCATCGCTGTAGCAACAGAGACCATCTGACGTGGTGAAACGTCCATGTAATCAACTTCGTCAGCGAGGATATATTCAACTTCTCCACCACGACGACGAACAAGTACGCGCTCTTCTGCGAAGTGACCATCTGCAGTCAAAGGTGCATTTGCCTGAGCGATGATGTGCTCATCCTCTTCATCTGCAGTCAAGTAATCAACTGCATCTGAAACCTTGCCCTTGTTGACTTTGCGATAAGGAGTTTCAATAAATCCAAATGCTGTTACGCGAGCATATGTTGCAAGTGAACCGATGAGACCGATGTTTGGTCCTTCAGGAGTTTCAATTGGGCACATACGTCCGTAGTGAGATGAGTGAACGTCACGAACTTCGAAGCCTGCGCGGTCACGTGAGAGACCACCAGGACCGAGAGCTGAAAGACGACGACGGTGTGTAAGACCTGACAATGGGTTTGTCTGATCCATGAACTGTGACAACTGTGAAGTTCCGAAGAACTCCTTGATTGATGCAACAACCGGACGGATGTTGATCAAAGTCTGTGGAGTAATTGCTTCCACATCCTGTGTTGTCATGCGCTCACGAACAACGCGCTCCATACGTGAGAGACCGATACGTACCTGGTTCTGAATGAGTTCACCAACTGTACGAAGGCGACGGTTACCGAAGTGATCGATATCGTCCTTCTCAACGCGAACTTCGCGGCCGTACTCCATTGTGAGATCGCCGCGGTGCAACGCTACGAGGTAGCGAAGTGTTGCGACGATGTCAGAGATTGAAAGAAGTGTTTGATCAAGAGCAAGCTCCATACCGAGCTTCTTATTCACCTTAAAGCGACCGACCTTGGCCAAGTCATAACGCTTAGGGTTGAAGTAGAGGTTCTCAATAAGGTTCTGTGCTGCTTCCTTTGTAGGAGGCTCACCTGGACGCATCTTGCGATAGATATCGAGAAGAGCTTCGTCCTGTGTCTTAACAGTGTCCTTATCAAGTGTTGCCATCATTGATTCGAAGTCACCAAACTCTTCACGAATTTGTTCTTCAGTCCAACCGAGAGCCTTGAGGAATACTGTTACAGACTGCTTACGCTTGCGATCGATACGAACGCCAACGAGATCCTTCTTATCAACTTCAAACTCAAGCCAAGCACCACGGCTTGGGATGATCTTCGCTGTGAATACATCCTTGTCAGATGTCTTCTCAATTGCGCGCTCGAAGTAAACGCCTGGTGAGCGAACGATCTGTGAAACAACAACGCGCTCTGTTCCGTTAATAACGAAAGTTCCGCGAGGTGTCATCACAGGGAAGTCGCCCATGAATACTGTCTGAGACTTGATTTCGCCAGTCTCGTTATTTGTGAATTCTGCAGTCACGAAGAGTGGCTGCGAGTAAGTCATATCGCGTTCTTTGCACTCATCGATTGAATACTTAGGTGGCTCGAAGCGGTGGTCACGGAATGACAATGACATCGTTCCCTGGAAGTCTTCGATTGGTGAAATCTCTTCAAAGATCTCTTCCAAACCTGACTTCGATGGAATTTCTCCACGGCTTGTGCTGGCATCTGCCAAGCGAGCGCGCCAGAGATCGTTACCGAGTAACCAATCAATGCTCTCTACCTGGAGTGCGAGAAGATTTGGAACCTCAAGCGGTTCACGGATCTTCGCAAATGAAATACGACGGGGTGCAACTGAACTCTTTTTCGCGGCCAAGAGATGTCCTTTCAGACAAAGTTCGTAATACATGGGGACGCACATCTAGAAGGTCGCCGCCGCTATATGCAAAGACCCTCGAGTAATAAAAATGCGAACCCCAAGGGTATCGGCTACCCCCCAAGCGTGGCAAACCGGGGCCTTATACCTCCAAATCGGCCCATTTGTCCTCGATTTGGCCAAAAATGTGGATTTCAGGCCTCCGAGCACGCTCAAGCTCCTATTTTGGCGCGTAACCTTGGGATATGGCTAAAAGGGCGAGGCGAATTGGGCTGGGTTTGGCCCTTGTAGTTGGCCTCTTGACCTCAATTACCCTCCCGGCCGCTCAAGCGCTGAGCACTGTCACAACCCTGCCTTCTGGATTTACCTGGGCAGGCTCAAAATCTGCCACGCTCTCCCCTACGACTGGCTGGACCGTTCTTAGCAATATCAGCCGTGATGACATCTACCTCAACCTCGCTCTTGGTTTTAACGTCAGCTTCGAGGGCGTCAATTACAACACCATCCAGATCCACTCAAATACTTACATTGGCTTTAGCAATGCAAATGTGACGAGCACAGCAAATGACACGACAAATGGATCTCAGTACTCGAGCCTTGCACCTAACTCGCCTGCACTTCCGGCGATCCATATGTGCTCCAAAGATAACTCATATCAGTACATCTACTACCGAGCTGAAAATGGCGGAACTCAAATTCGTGTTCGCTATGAAGGCACTGCATCGACCTCTGGAACAGTGGGCGCATCAAATATTATTTATGAAGCGCTCTTCACTGCCAATTCAAGTGTGATTGATATCGGAATGGGAATCAACGCAGCTTGCGATGCCAACTCTGGCTTAGCTGGGGTAACCAATGGTGGTGATGCAGTACTAGAAGCGCAATTTCCAAATATCACCTACAACGCCAATGGTTATAACGTGACGACGGGAACAAACTTTAAGAATAACGACTATCGAATATCCGCTGGGCCTACCGTCTCAACATTTACGACGAGTGCGCTAACTCCTACAAACCTGACCTCGCTTTCATATTCACTCATAATTTCTGAAAGCGTTACAGGTCTTGCAGCAGGAGATTTCTCTAATGCGGGCACCGCTACTGGATGCAGTTTCACCCCATCCGCTTCGTCCGGAACTTCCTTCACTGTCGCAATCACTAACTGCTCTGAAGGTACATTGATTCCTCAATTGGCCTCGGGTGGAGTTACGAGTGCGGGCAATGCAGCCACAGGGCCATCCGCTGCAACTAATGGCAGGCTTACGGTTTTAGATAGATCCTCGCCAACAATTTCGACAGTATCCACCACTAACGGCAACTACAGCAGTGCAGTCACGCCAAATTTAAACTTCACAGTTGTGTTTAATGAATCAGTAACTGTTACTGGTACGCCACGATTGCCGATAACAATTGGCACGACTTCGAGATATGCAAACTTCATCTCCCTCGCTGATTCTAAGACGGCAACTTTTAGGTTTACCGTAACCGTTGACTATAACGATATCGACTTAGATGGAATTGCGGTTCTCTCTCCGCTCGAAACAAATACTGGAACGATCACCGACTTAGCAACCAACGTGATGACTAACTTCACTTTCACGCCACCGGTTACGACAAGCGTCAATGTCTATCAGCCGCCGAGCGCTCCAACGATTGACTCGATAACTGCGAACAACACATCGCTGACTATCTACTTCACTGCCGGTGCAACAAATGGATCAACTGTATCCAACTACAAATATTCCTTGAACAGCGGTGCATTTACCGCGCTATCGCCTACTGATGCAGTTTCGCCTATCACGGTAACTGGATTGACTAACGGCACTACTTATCAGATTCAAATAAAAGCTGTCTCCAACCTTGGTGATGGCCTTGCCTCAAACCTTATGAGTTCTTCACCGACGGCTTCTGCATCCGTTGCAATTGCACTTACCGCTTCCGCAACTACAGCAAATAAGGGAACGCCGATCACAATCACTGCGCAGGTAAATCAGGCTGGTGTGATTACCTTTTTCTGGAATGGTGAGCGAATCCCTGGATGCATTAAGAAGGTTGCCACTTCATCAGCGTCATGTATTTGGAAGCCAAATGTCACCGGTCAGTGGAGTATTCAAGCTCTCTTAGATCCAACCGATCCAACTTATGTGGACTCTTACTCATCAAAATTACCTGTATTTATCCTCAAACGCGCAGGCTTGAGATAAAAGAAAAACCCCGCACCTTTCGGTACGGGGCTTCTCTTAAGTAAGACGGAATTACTTGAGTGTGACCTTTGCGCCAGCTGCTTCGAGAGCTGCCTTTGCCTTGTCTGCTGTCTCCTTGTTTGCCTTCTCGAGGAGAACTGCTGGAGTCGCGTCAACGAGATCCTTAGCTTCCTTAAGTCCGAGAGCGCCATTGAGGTTACGTACTTCCTTGATAACTGCAATCTTCTGTGAGCCTGCATCTTCAAGAACAACTGTGAACTCGTCCTGTGCTTCTGCTGCGCCACCTGCTGGAGCTGCGCCACCTGCTGCTGCTACTGGAGCTGCTGCAGTTACATCGAATTCTTCTTCAAATGCCTTAACGAACTCTGAGAGCTCGACAAGTGTCATTTCCTTGAACTGTGCCATCAAGTCTGCCTGTGAAAGCTTTGCCATTTTTTATTTTCCTTTTCTTATTCCGCTGGAGTTTCTGTTGCTTCCGCAACTGGTGCCTCTGTTGCTTCAGCAACTTCAGCGACTGCTTCTGCAGCTGGTGCTGCTTCTTCAGTTACAACTGGGGTTTCAACCGCAACGTCTGCAGTTGCATCTTGAGCTGGAACTTCTGCCACAGCATCGTTGGCTGTTGGCTCGGACACACCAGCTTCCATCTTGATGCGAAGTGCATCGAAGGTACGCGCTGCCTTAGCAAGCGATCCCTTCATAGCACCAGCAAGCTTTGCAAGAAGTACTTCGCGTGACTCGAGGTCTGCGAGCTTCATGATCTCTGCCGCTGAAACGAACTTGCCTTCGTAGATTCCACCCTTGATAACAAGAAGTGGGTTCTCCTTCTGGAAGTTCTTCATGTTGCGAGCTGCATCGATTGCATCGCCCTTGATGAATGCAAGCGCTGATGGACCAGCAAGAAGATCGTCTGCGATCTCGATGCCAGCGTTCTTTGCTGCAATCTTTGTGAGTGTGTTCTTTACGACGCTGTACTTGGTATCTGGACCAAGTGAGCGACGTAGCGCCTTCATCGAAGTCACGGTAAGACCGCGATATTCGGTGAGGTATGTAGCTGTAGCTGACTTGAAATCTTCAGTCAGTTCAGCAACTGCTGCTACTTTATCTGGGCGAGCCATTCGGTTCACCTTCCTCTTTAGTTTGACCAGAGGCAATAAAAAATCCGTGACGCGTAAATGCGCACGGATTAATGTGAACACCTACGCGGGCTGAGATTCCTCATTTATCTTGAACCTTGCGATCCAAGACCTGCGGTCTTTGGTTATGAGAGAACTTTAAAGGGATTCAAACTGTGTGGCAAATCCCCGCTTAAGAATGCAAAAACCGGCTCTTCGGCTGAGGCGGAAGGGACATTAAGGAGCATGCCCCGAGCCCAGCTGAAGAGCCGGTTTCTATTGAATTAGTTAGCTGATGGTTCGCGTGTGAGGTTTGGATCTACAGCGATACCAGGGCCCATAGTTGTTGAAACAACAGCCTTCTGGATGTAGCGACCCTTTGATGAGTTTGGCTTCACACGGAGAACTTCTTCAAGAGCTGCTGCATAGTTATCTGCAAGCTGATCCTCTGTGAATGAGACCTTACCGATGATGAAGTGGAGGTTTGAGTTCTTATCAACGCGGAACTCGATCTTTCCACCCTTGATATCTGTAACAGCCTTAGTGACATCTGTTGTCACTGTTCCTGTCTTTGGGTTTGGCATCAAACCACGTGTTCCGAGCACCTTACCAAGACGGCCCACCTTAGCCATCAAGTCAGGAGTTGCTACAACAGCGTCGAAGTCCAAGCGACCCTTTGAGACCTCATCGATGAGTTCATCTCCACCGACGATATCTGCACCAGCTGCACGTGCTTCTTCAGCACGCTCACCATTCGCGAAAACCAAAACGCGAGCGGTCTTACCGGTTCCGTGTGGCAAGTTCACTGTTGAACGAATTGCCTGGTCTGCCTTCTTTGGATCAACGCCGAGAACGAGAGCAACTTCTACTGTCGCGTCGTACTTAGTTGTTGATGTTTCCTTTGCAAGCTTTACTGCCTGAAGTGGTGTGTAAAGGTGATCTTTAGTGACCTTTGCAGCCGCTTCTGTGTACTTCTTTGAGCGCTTCATTTCATCCTTCTTTCAGACTTTCGTCTATCGAGGTTGTGGTTGACGAACCAGCGCGGTTCTCCCACAAACACATTGTTTGTTTTTTACTAATTAAGCAGAGACAGTGATTCCCATTGAGCGAGCTGTTCCTGCGATGATGAGTGCAGCTGCTTCAATGTCATTTGCATTGAGGTCTGCCATCTTTGTAGTTGCGATCTCCTTGACCTGAGCCATGGTGATATTTGCAACCTTAGTCTTGTGAGGGATAGCTGAGCCCTTTTCGACTCCTGCTGCCTTCAAGATCAAACGTGATGCTGGTGGAGTCTTTGTAATGAAGTCGAATGTACGATCTTCATAAACAGTGATCTCAACCGGAACGATCTGACCCTTCTGGCTTTCAGTCGCAGCGTTGTACGCCTTGACGAACTCCATGATGTTTACGCCGTGCTGACCGAGCGCTGGACCTACTGGTGGAGCAGGTGTAGCAGCGCCAGCTTGGATCTGGAGCTTAATAAAGCCAGATACCTTTTTCTTTGGTGCCATTTCTTTATCTCTTTTCTTGGTTTTTTCGCTTTAAATTTATTTGGGCTTAAACGATCTTCTGAACCTGGTTGAAGCTGAGCTCTACCGGAGTCTCGCGACCGAAGATAGATACCAATACCTTGAGCTTTGCCTGCTCTGGCATGATCTCTGAAATATTCGCTGGAAGAGTTGCGAATGGACCATCCATAACGGTGACTGACTCACCGATCTCGAAGTCAACATCCTTCGCCTCAACCTTGTCGCCCTTCTTTGATGGACGTGGTGCGAGGATCTTCTCGACATCATCCAAAGAGAGTGGGCTTGGGTTGTGAGCATTTCCAACAAAGCCTGTAACGCCAGGTGTATTACGAACTACAGACCATGACTCATCTGTAAGGTCCATACGAACGAGAACGTAACCTGGGTAAACGTTGCGCTTAACAACCTTGCGAGCGCCATTCTTAAATTCAACAACTTCTTCTTCTGGAACTTCAACCTGGAAGATGTACTCCTCCATGTTGAGTGTGTGGATACGGTTGGCAAGGTTTCCCTTTACCTTCTTCTCGTAACCAGCGTAAGAGTGGATGACATACCAATCGCCAGCTGCTGTCGCCAATGTGCGGCGGAACTCAGCGTTGGGATCGTTCTCATCTGAATCGATATCGCCATCTTCATCAGATGCGAGAGCAAGCTCTGGCTCTGTAGATGCGACAGGAAGTTCTTCCTCGATTACTGGAGCAGCAACTTCTTCAGCATTGGCAACAAGAGCTGCCTCAAATGCGTCGTGCTTAATCTCTTCAGTCATGATCTCCCCTTAACCGAATACCCAGAAGACGACCTTGGTAAGAACCAAGTCGATGATGGATACAACGGCAATAATGAATGCAACGAATACAAGGACAACCGCTGTGTAAGTTGTGAGCATCTCGCGTGTAGGCCATACGACCTTCTTGAGCTCATTGATTACCTGGCGATAGAAGAGACCAACGCGCGCGAAAACGTTGAGCTTGTCCTCGGAGTTCTCCGTTGACTTCTCTACTGCATCACTCATCTTCGTACCTTTTCTCTCGTTCTTACTCGTTACTGCACTTACTTCGAACTTGCAGGGCAAGAGGGACTCGAACCCCCAACCGGCCGCTTTGGAGACGGCAACTCTAGCCAATTGAGCTATTGCCCTTCGCGAGAGATTTTTGGCGCGCCAAGGCGAGGAAAAAATTTCTCGTGAGCGTCGAAGTGTAGAGGCTGGGGGGTAGGCGAGTAAAACCGGCCGTTGGTCCCCGGCTAGATGTGAGAGGCGCCCCACCGCCCCCGCGCTCATCCAACGGGCGGGTAGGTGCTGGGATAGGGCAGACTTACGCTCATGAGCAGAATTTCAGCGCGTATCGCCGCAATTGCAGAGTCAGCTACCTTGGCAGTCGATGGAAAGGCCAAGGCCCTCAAAGCTGCTGGCCGACCAGTAATCGGCTTTGGAGCAGGCGAGCCAGATTTCCCAACACCTTCTTATATTGTCGACGCAGCTGCTGCTGCAACGAAGGTTGTGGCAAATCACCGATACACACCAACACCAGGTCTTCCTGAACTTCGCCAAGCAATCGTTGATAAGACAAAGCGTGATTCCAATTACGAGATCACCGTTGATCAAGTGCTTGTTACTAATGGTGGAAAGCAAGCCGTATATCAAGCATTTGCAACAATCCTTGATCCAAACGATGAAGTAATTCTCCCTTCACCTTTCTGGACAACATATCCAGAGGCAATCAAGCTCGCAGGCGGCAAGGCTGTAGAAGTTTTTGCAGATGAAACACAGAACTATCTAGTTACTGTCGACCAACTTGAACAAGCACGTACCGGCAAGACCAAGGCGTTGTTGTTCTGCTCTCCATCAAACCCAACTGGTTCTGTCTACACAGAGGAACAAGTTAAGGCAATTGGCGAATGGGCGTTGAAGAACAATATTTGGATTATCGCTGATGAGATTTACGAGCACCTTCTCTACGACGGTGCAAAGGCGCCATCAATGCCTGTTGTTGTTCCAGGTCTCGCTGATCAAACAATTATTCTCAACGGCGTTGCAAAGACTTATGCAATGACCGGTTGGCGCGTGGGCTGGATGATCGGTCCAAAGGATGTCATTAAGGCAGCGACGAACTTGCAGTCACACCTGACATCAAATGTTGCCAACGTTTCACAGCGCGCAGCTATTGCAGCTCTTACCGGTAACCTTGAAGCAGTCCACGAGATGGGCGTTGCTTTTGATCGTCGCCGTAAGTTGATTGTTGGCTTGCTCAACGATATTCCAGGCATTGAATGCCCAACCCCACAAGGTGCTTTCTATGTATACCCATCTGTAAAGGGTGTTCTTGGGAAGTCGATCCGCGGCAAGGTTGCTAATACATCTGCAGAGCTTGCAACAATCATCTTGGATGAGGTTGAAGTAGCAGCTGTTCCAGGTGAGGCATTTGGCCCATCTGGTTACCTTCGCTTTTCGTATGCAACAAGCGATGAAGATATCGTCGAAGGTATCGGACGTATCAAAAAGCTGCTTTCAGAATAGTTTTATCGCAACAAAAAAGGCGGGGGCCCTCAAATTCCCCCGCCTTTTTTGATCTCGCGATTAACTAAAGATCTTTGTCCAATCAGAGATCTTTAGAAGGTAGTACTGACCGCCTTCGATGGCTGCTACATCGATTGCAGTAACTGGCGTTGCTTCAAGTCGTGCCTTAGAAGTCGTTGTGTGAACCTGAGCGTTGAAGAAGAAGTAAGAGGCTGTATCTCCTGCCTTCTTTAGCGCTGCGTTTGCATTCACCATTCCTGAAGACTCTTCATCAATCGTGATGAGTGAAGTTGAATCTGCTGCGAAGTAAGTCTTATCGAACTCTGCAACAACTCCAAGCTTTCCATCGGATACTCGGTAAGCAACTACACGTGCAACGTGAGCATTTGCTCCTGGATCTTCCTGAATGAGGATGTGGCCCGACTCATCTATTGCCAAGTTATCTGGCTTTGATAGATAAGGTTGCTCTGTTCCATTAAGGAGCATCTCAAGTGATGCACCCTTCAATGGATTCTTTACATCTTTGTAAGTAAGGCGCCATAGTGCTCCACCATCGCGAGCTGTTGAAGACTCTGATGGGTTTGCACCTGTGGCGAGTGGATCTTTATTGGATTCGGTTGTGATGAAGTAGTAAACATTTGGGTTTTTAGGATCCCACTCCCCATCTTCGATTCGGGAGAAAGTTGTTCCTCCGGCTTGAGCCTGAGCTTGGAAATCTGAATAAGCAAGGTCTGTATTAAGCGGATTAAATGAGACTTCAACTTTTTCGCCAATCTTGTATGTCGCACGGAATTTGTTGTCGGTACGTATGTTCTTTATAAAAGCTGTGTAGAGCTGTCCATTAGTGAGGCCAGCCTTCTCAGCGAAGTTTGCACCTTTTTCCTGCTTTGAGCCTACGTACATGTAGAGCTGGCTATTTGTTGCGCCGTTATCTTCATTAAGCATGACTACAGTTGTCTTGCCTGATGCTGGATTCGTTAACGCATTCTCGTAGCCTGCAACGCCAAACTTTGGAAGCTGAACGCCATTTCCATTCATATCGAAAGCAAATGCACGTGATGTATCTCCACCTTCTTCAGCTACGAAATAGGCAGCACCTGTGTAACCGTAAGTCTTCTTGCCATCCTTATAAGAAAGGGCTCCGGCCTGAACGAGATTTGATGAGCAGAAACGGTTCAGACCGTTGGAGAAGGTATCTCCACCGTAAGCGTCGACTGCCACAAAGCCGGCAGGCAGAGTCTTTGTGTAATCAGTTGTCCATGCGCCATTTGTGTAGTCGTAGTACTGAATTGAATTGATGAAATTTTCAACTTTTGTGATCTTCTGAGTAGTTGGGTTATATGTCAGCTTTGAGACCGATGAACCCCATGTGCCAGTTGCAGACTTTGTCTGCTGAACTGTCTTATCCGACAGAGACATCTCGTGATTAGAAAGAATAGTAAGAGTGCCATCGGAGTTCTTGAGAACTCCCATGCCATCAGGTGTGCCGCGAAGGATCTGCCCTCCGATGATGTCACCTGAAGTTGCGAGGATTGAGATAGTTGCAGCTGGATTGCTTGAAACCACATACTGTGGTGCATCTGCAGCGAATGCTGTTGGAGTAAGTGCGACTGCACTTACGGCAGCTGAAAGAGCGACTAACTTCTTGCGCATTTCATACCTTTCGATTGGTTGGTATGCGCATACTCAATGAGGCGAGTGAATGAGGGGTGAACTGCATCGAAAGAACGCCAGATATCTTCATATCTGCAAGAAAAAGTTTTGGTGTCTTAGAAGTGTCGAATTGGCTACAACGAGATACCGACGAGGTTAACCTCTGGTTCGAGGGTAATCCCGAATTTTGCTTCAACCCTCGCACGAACCTCGCGAGCAAGTTGAACTAACTCTTCAGCTGTAGCTGTTCCTGCATTTGTTAGCGCAAGGACATGCTTGGTACTAATTCGCGCACCGCCATGTGCTTGGCCCTTATCAATTCCTGAATTCTCAATGAGCCATGCTGCGCTGGTCTTTACGCGGCCATCGGCCATCGGCCACTTCGGTGCACTTTCTGGAAGCGCTGATGCAATCTCAGTAGCAACTACTGGATTGGTAAAGAATGAACCTGCAGACCAAGAATCTTTATCATCGGGATTGAGCAACATTCCCTTTGCAGCACGAAGCTCCATAACCGCCTTACGGGTATCGACAACAGGTGCCTTCTCCCCAACTGCAATTCCCAACTTCTTTGCAAGCTCTGCATAGGTGATTGGTGTTGAAACTTCACCGCGGCGAATCTGAAATTGCACAGAGAGAACGATGTAACGACCTGGATGCTTCTTGAAGTGAGAGTTACGATATTCAAATTCACACTCTGCATTGGTAAATGTTTTGATTGCCTTATTTTCGCGATCGTAGGTGCGCACTCGGGTAATGAACTCTGATACCTCGTGGCCATAGGCGCCTATATTTTGAATCGGTGCGGCTCCTACAGTTCCTGGAATTCCACTTAAAGTCTCGAGCCCCGCAAAGCCTCGAGAGATTGTTGTTGCAACGAAGCTATCCCAATTCTCGCCAGCACCAATAGTCAGCGTCGCACCACTACATGCATCGACCTCTGACTCAGCCTGGTTATTGGCAATATGGATAACTGTGCCTTCAAAGCCGTTATCTGAAACGAGAACGTTGCTTCCACCGCCGAGAATCAGTACGGGAGAATCGCCTGCCTCTTCAATTGCAGCGATGATCTCTGCCTCAGTTGAGACGTTAATGATTTTCTTTGCGGGGCCACCCACACGTAGAGATGTGTATTTATTAAGAGTGGTCATAACCTAAGGCTACCTGCGTGGGCTAAGAATCGCCTCTTTACCGCGGAAGCGCTCGAGGATACGGTCGTAATTCTTCTTCGATTGTAGGTCGCGGTATTCAGGATCTGAATCGTGATAGCCATGGTGGCGGTCCTGCTCAAGAGGTAGATCCATCTGCAAGAGACGACCATTTGCATGGCGAAGCCCTAATGAGAATTCGATATCAGCGTTGCGATAGAAGACGGCGCGATTGCTAAAGCCACGAGCGGCAAGTGCATCTTCGCGGTGCATCGCAATGAAGTAGCTAAAGAGCACATCGACTTCGCCTGCACCTTTATCTTCAGTACTACGCCACTCATCTTCAAGATTGACCAATCCCCCGCGCCAACCGACGGCTACGAATTCACGCTTCTTAAGCTCTGCAAGCACGGGTGTAATTGCATCGCCGGTAAAGCGCGTTGATGGATCCATGATGACAATAAATTCACTCGTAACGCTGCGAAGTAGCGCATTGGCATTCTCGCCCCAGCCAAAGTTCTCTGTGACTACAACGAGAGATGTACGAGCATCGAGTTGATCGGCAAGGATTCCGGCATCACCTAAGACAAGCATTGTGATTGCACAATCAGCGCTATATTGCTTAATGCTCTTCAAGGTTTCAACGGCATCTTCGTGAAAACCATCGATAATCATCGCAACGGTAATCTCATACTTACCTGAGTTAATAGGGCGGATATCGCGAGTTGATTCATATGTTGCATAACGCTTCTTAGGGCGAAGCTCATATCCGCCAGCTACATCAACAACCTCAAAGCCCTTCGCTGCAATCTCATTGCGCAGCTCATCAGACTTTGCGAAATCTCTATTTGCTCTCGCCTCTTGCCGCGCGAAGGCGAGATCATGAACTTCTTGTGGGGCGCTCACAGTGCAATCACTGCCTTAGCCATACCAAGGACTTTAACGCCGGCGGAGGTTGCAGAGAGTGAGAGCGATACTTTGCCATCAAGAACATCAGTAACTGTCGCAGAGACGGTGAGGTCTACATCTTGCCCTGCAGGAACAATGACAGGCTTTGTAAAGCGGCCGCCAAATTCGAGAACATTGGCAGAGCCACCGGCGATATCAGAGACATACTTTCCAACCAGAGCCATCGTCAACATTCCATGAGCGATGACATCAGGCAATCCAACAGACTTTGCGAAAGCCTCATCTTGGTGAATCGGATTCTGATCTCCACTTGCATCTGCATACTGCTTGAGCAGTGCGCGGTTAAGAGAGAAAACTTTCTCGTCGATTACCTGATCTTTAATCATGCGCGGATCACCAACGTTGACCAAGAAGAGACTAGGAGCTCATCCGCTGTTGAAATATCTGAGCGGACAGAAATGATTTCGTTGCCCGCAACTTCGCGAGCGCTCTCGATGGTCGATGCACATGTAACGACATCGCCAGCTTTGATGGGGCGCTTGATATCAAACTTCTGATCGCCATGAACAAGGCGGTCCCACTTAATGCCAACTTCTGGGCTGGTCAGAATTGATTCAGATTGCTGCAATGAGATGCGGATTGAAAATGTTGGCGGCGCGACAGTTGAATTTGTTTCACCGACAACGGCGCAGAAAGCATCGATCTCAGATTGAGAAATTGTTATTGACTCTGTACCAGGAAAGGTACGCCCGATGGAATCCGGGCTAATCATTAGCGAGTTTCGCGGTGAAGAGTTGAAGACTTACAACGTGGACAGAACTTCTTGAGTTCCATACGGTCTGGATCGTTGCGGCGGTTCTTCTTAGTGATGTAGTTACGCTCTTTGCAATCCACGCATGCCATGGTGATCTTTGGACGTACGTCCGCGCTCTTACTTGCCATGGTGTTACTCCTTCGTGATTGGTGGGCTCAGGCTACCTGAGCACACAGTTCTGGGCAAAATGCCCGCCTAGTCCTTCGGTTCAGACGGCGAGAGCCGTTGAAGATACCTTGTAGCGGAGGCGGGATTTGAACCCACGACACAGCGATTATGAGCCGCTTGCTCTACCAAGCTGAGCTACCCCGCCAAGATCCTGCATATTCAATTGTGCCAAGCTGTACTGCGAGCCCCCCACCGGAATCGAACCGGTGACCTTTTCCTTACCATGGAAACACTCTACCGACTGAGCTAGGGGGGCAGAGGTAGAGGACGCAGTCTAAGTGCTAGGTCAGGAAAGTAAAAATTGGCCTGATCGACCAGCCCTCGAGTTCTAGCCCTTGGTTGAGCCGAGGGTAAGGCCTGAGACGAACTGCTTACGCAGGACGAAGAAGACAATCAGCGTTGGAAGGGCTGCGATCATCGCACCCGCCGCCAAGAGGTTGTAGTCGGTGACATATTCACCGGTCAACCGGCCAAGGGCCGAGGTGATTGGACGCTTGCTATCACTGGAGGTGAGAACGAGGGCCCAGAAGAAGTCGTTATAGATCCAGGTGGTCATCAATACGGTGAGAGATGCAAGCGCTGGACGAAGAAGCGGCAAGATGATGTTGAAGTAGTGGGTAAAGACTGATGCCCCATCGATCATCGCTGACTCTGAAATCTCTTTTGGAATTGTCTTCATGTAAGAGCTAAGGACGAAGGTTGCAAAGCCCATCTGGAATGCAACGTGAATCAAGATGATGCCCCAGTGTGAATCGTAGAGAAGCTTGCGGTTTCCAAATGCATCACCGATTGCAAGGTACATCTTAAACAAAGGAATAAAGATCAATTGACCCGGGAGCAAATTGCCTGCTGTGAAGAACAAGAGCAATCCCACATTTGCCTTAAATGAGTAACGTGAGACAACGAATGCCATGAGTGAACCCAAGAAGAGCGTCAGGAAGACTGCTGGGATTGTGATGATGGCGGTATTTGCGAAGTACAACGGAAGATTCATGCGACGTACTGCATCAAAGTAGTTCTGCAAATTAATGTGATGCGGGAATGAGAAGACGCCATTTGCTTCAAGATCTACATATGGACGAAGTGATGAGTACAAAGTCCATACAAGTGGGAAGATCCACAAGAGTGCAAAGAAACCGATGAAGAGTGAGATCAACGTATCTTTACGTTGCTGCTTATCGCGGTACTCCTTATTAACGACGATACCGGACATTACTTCACATCCTCTTTAAAGGTAGTACGGAGGTAAGCGATGATTGGGCCAATAGAGAGCAAGAAGAGGAGCGTTGCATATGCGGCGCCCTTCATCGATTGACCTTCACCTGAAATATTTTGGAAGACCAAGGTGCCGAGGATTGGAACCTGTGCACCTGAAGTTCCGTAAATAATGTAGACGATATCGAATGCGCGAAGTGATTCGATGATCGTAATAACGAGCACGATGATATTTACCGGGCGCATCGTTGGAAGGATGATCTTCTTAAAAGTCTCCCACTCAGTTGCGCCATCAAGGGCGGCAGCTTCGCGAAGTGCTGGATCAACAGCCTTAAGGCCAGCTAAATAGAGCAACATGATGTAGCCGATATGTCGCCAAGAGGCCATCACCAAGATGACATAGAGGTTCCATCTATCGTCGCCGAAGAAGGAGATGGGGTTGGTGATGTCTTTACCCAAGATTCCGTTGATGAATCCATCAGGGCGCAACATGAAGTTCCAGATGATTCCAGTAACTGCTAATGAGAGCACTACAGGAATGTAGTAAGCAGTCTGGAAGAAAGCATGTCCACGAATCTGGCGATCAATTTGGTAGGCGAGCAAAATTCCGAGAGGAGTTGCAATCAAGCCGAACCAACCGAGCCAAATAACGTTGTCCTTCAACGCCTGCCAGAAGACTGGAGTTGAGAAGAAGATGTTGTGATAGTTAGCAAATCCTGCCCAGCGAATGTCGCTGATGTGAATTCCGGTCCAGTATGTAAATGAAAGACCGATAGTTGCAACTGCTGGAATCCATACAAGTAGTACGTGGAGCGCAGTTGGGACTCCGATAAATACACCGAGCGTTAAACGATCCTTCGGGGAAAAGGCTCGACGGCGGGTAACTTGAGTTTTCGTCTTGTTATCCGCCGTCGAGTTCATACCTTTACCTTATCTCTAATGAGTTCCGAATTAAGTTGTTGAGAACTTAATCTCAGTTGTTAAGAATTAGAGCTTTGGAAGTGCTTCCCATTGTGCCTGAAGAGAATCAACAATCTTGTTGACATCCTTAGGGTTCTTGTACCAAGACTGGATTGCTGGACCAACAACTGGACCTGCGAAGTCTGGACGTGTGTCACGATCCAAGAACTGAGTGATGTACTTAGCTTGGCTCATAACGTTCAACTGCTGCTTCTGGAACGCATCGTATGTTGATGTGTCCTGGTTCTTGTTAGCAGATGTCATTGGAACTCCGGTATCAAGCATTGCCTGCATACCTTCCTTGTCACCAGCGAACTTGATGAAGTCCTTACCAACGCCTGTGTTTCCACCGTTAGAAGCTACGCAGAAACCATCGATAGGTGCATCGATTGTGTCAACGCCGTGCTCTGGGTTGATTTCTGGGAATGGAACGATCCATAGATCGTCGTAATCTGCCTGTGACTTCTCCTTGAAGTTTCCACCGAACCATGAACCCATAAGAGTTGATCCAGCCTTCTTCTGTAGAAGGAGCTGCATAGCGCCATCCCACTCGAGGTCGAGAACGTTCTTATTTGTGTATGGAAGTAGGAGTTCCCACTGCTTGAAGACATCGAGAACGCGCTGATCTGTCCACTTTTCGCGACCAGCAAGAAGGTCAACGTGGAACTGGTAGCCGTTCATACGAGCGTTGATAATGTCGAATGTTCCCATTGCTTCCCAGCCGCCCTTATCGCCAGCTGCAAATCCAACAAGACCCTTCTTCTTCATCGCATCGAACATCTTGATCATGTCATCGAATGTTGCGATGTTCTCTGGATCAAGGCCGAGATCCTTCACCATTGACTTACGGTAGTGAAGACCCCATGGGTACCAAGACTGTGGAACGAAGTACTGCTTACCATCAAGACCTGTTGATGCGATCTTGTATGAGTTGTCGTACTGACTTTCTAGGTCCTTCCAAACATCTGAGATGTCTTCTAGGAGACCCTGCTCTGCGAAGAACTGCATACGGAAGCCAGCCATCCACTGGAATGCATCATCTGGTGTTCCCTGAAGATACTGTGAGAGGTTGTTCTGGAATGCATTTGATTCTGTTGCGTTATAAGTAACTTTGTTGCCTGACTTCTTCTCGTATGCAGCTACAAGTGCCTTTAGCTGCTTTGTTGGAGATTCGTCGACTGTACGCGCGCCGAATGACATTGGTCCTGATGCCTTTGAACCGCATGATGAAAGCACTGTTGCGCCTCCTGCGATTCCGATACCACCCAATGCTGCACCCTTAATGAGGGTACGACGTGATACTCCGTTTTGTTCTACTGACATTTACGTCCTCTAACTTTCCTGGAAGTAAAACCTCTTGAAAGGTTGCGTCGGCGCATTCGTCGACACGCGTAAAATGTATGGTCATGAGCGTGAATACGCCACAGAGTTTCAATAACGAAATGGTTACGTTTGCAGATGCAAGTAATTCCAGAGGGTGAGACTCTGGGATTCTTTGCAGGAAATTGCAGGAATTACTGAATATCCCACCAGATCACGGCTAGCTCGCGTCGATCCGGGCGTGGATTGGCCTCTAAGAAGGCATCAATCTCACCCTGTCGCTCTTCCGGCAGGCAGAGGCGGCGGCGAATGAAGCCATTTGCCCCATCGACCTTCTTATCGAGCAGGATCTCGCTCTCAAAAAATTCAATATTTGCTGCGATTCCCATCTCGCCCAGAACAGAGATGAGATCTGCGGCTTGTGGAACTGTTGGGCGAATCAAATTCCAGAAGTGTTTCCATCCATCGCTCATATTCGACATAGGGTGAACGACCGGGGCTTCAATGACTACGCGCTTTCGTGCATGCGAATTTAACGCTGCTAAGAATGGAACTATCTCACCCACATTGAAAACAACGTGGTGCACGGTGACAACGTCTGCAATCGGTGTTTGTGCTGCAACTGCAGGCCACTGGCCTAAAACTGTTTCAACGGTAATCCCGTATTTCATTGCATTGCTCTTGTAGAGATCCAGCATCGCCTCTTGTTCATCAACACCGATCGCATGCACAGCGGGTGGGGTGATTGCATACGTTGCAACTCCCCCGCCGCAACCAATATCGAGAACCGTTCCACCAACTGGCATGGCTTCACGCGCACGTTGATGTGAACGCGAATCACCAATTACTTCAGGAATTTCAAATAGTGCAGGTGGATGGATCCAAGGCTTCTCAACTGCTTGATCGAGTATCTCTTGCGGAATTGCCCAAGAGGCTAGATCTTTCTTCCACTGTTCTGCAGCTGTAGTCATTATTTTCCTTCTGCTATTTGAGCCTCTTGTGCGGCGACTTCTCTTCTAATCTCTTCCATATCTACCGCTTTAATTGAGCCGATAAGTTCCTCTAGGGATGGTGCCGGAAGAGCACCAGGCTGGCGGAATAGGAGTATTCCATCGCGGAAGGCCATTAACGTCGGGATTGATGTGATTCCTGCAGCGCCCGCTAGTGATCGTTCTGCTTCCGAATCAACCTTTGCAAAGACCACATCTGGATGCTTTTCAGAGGCCGCTTCAAAAACTGGGCCAAACATCTTGCATGGACCACACCACTCAGCCCAGAAATCTACAAAGACAATCGGAGATTCTGTGATGAGCTTTTCAAATTCCTTCTCGCCAACGTTAATGGTCGCCATGGTGAGTTACTTCTTTCCGAACATCTTGCTAAAGAATCCTGGCTCCTTTGGATCATTCTGGTGGCCCTGGCAACGCTGAGCCTTTGGAACACCTTTGAGGGCGATCTCTACGTGGTTACCGCATCCAGCCCAAGTTGGCTTTCCGCACTTACGGCATGTTGTCTTATGACACATTCTTATTCTCTTTTCTTTAGTTGAGTGCTGCTGGTGAATTTGAGTAGGTGAGATATCCACCATCGAGATTGATTGCATCGAAGCCAAGTTCCTTTAGCAACATTGTTGCGGTGTGGCCACGTTGTCCAACTTGGCAATTGACAAGAATTGGTTCTTTCTTGATTTCTGCGACTCGGGCGCGAATTTCATCAACCGGGATATTCACTGCACCGGGAATCGATCCATTTGAATATTCACTTGGCGTGCGCACATCGATAAGTTGGTAACCCGCTTCGCGATATTTTTGAGTTTCGCTCCATTGTGCAGTTCCTAGCAAACCGCTCATCATGTTCTCGGCGATATAGCCGAGCATATTTACGGGATCCTTTGCAGAACCAAATGGTGGCGCATATGCGAGTTCGAGATCTGCTAATTCTGGTGCTGCGATTCCTCCGCGGATAGCCGTTGCAATCACATCAATGCGCTTATCTACGCCGTCAACGCCTACTCCTTGACCACCGAGGATCTCGCCAGTGCTTGGATCAAAGATGAGTTTGAGTGCGATCTGTTTTGCATCTGGGTAATAACCCGCATGATTATTGGGATGGGTATGAATCACCATGACTTCACGGCCAGCAATAGCTAAACGCTTCTCATTCCAGCCAGTCGCGGCGATCATCAAATCGAAGACCTTCACAATTGCTGTGCCAATAGTCTTGATCGGACGAGTGGCGCGCCCGGCAATGTGGTCTGCCACAACGCGCCCATGGCGATTGGCAAGGTTTGCAAGAGGCACAAGAGTTGCAGAGCCATCGATAGCATCGGTCTTCTCTGCTGCATCTCCAACTGCATAGATATCGTGATTACTGGTGCGATTGAAATCGTCGACTTCGATTCCTCCTCGCGCTCCAATGGTTAAACCTGCAGCTTTTGCGAGCGATGTATCGGGGCGAACTCCGATAGCCATGATGACAAGTTCTGCCTCAAGGACTGTCTCGTCAGAGAGAACTACTGTGGTTGCAGTGACATCTTTAGCACTGACGCCAAGGTGCAAAGTGATTCCATGCTTGCGCATCTCCTTAGCCACAAGCGTTGCCATCTCTGGATCTAGCGGCGCAAGTACCTGTGGCGCGGCTTCTACAACCATTGTGGGAACACCCTTATGGACAAGGTTTTCAGCAATCTCAACGCCAATGAATCCGCCTCCGATTACGACGGCGCTCTTCGGCTTAGCATTGACTCGATTGGCAATCTTTTCTACATCTTCCACCGTGCGAAGAGTAAGTGCGCGTTCGATTCCAGGAATCGGAGGCACAACCGGTGAAGCACCTGGGCTAAGAATCAATTTGTCATATGAAAGTTCATAATCTTCGCCTTTGAGCCAATCCTTTATCTTGACTGTCTTGGCAACAGGGTCGATAGAGGTCACTTCAGTTGCGACTCGAACATCTAACTTAAAGCGAGCGTGAAGAGAAGCGGGCGTCTGTAAGAGGAGCGCATCTTCCTCTTCAATAACACCGCCTACGAAATATGGAAGGCCGCAGTTTGCGTAGCTAACATGGCCACTTCTTTCGAGCACAATGATTTCTGCATCTGCATCAAGGCGACGCATACGCGTTGCTGCGGACATTCCACCTGCAACACCACCGACAATAACAACTCGCATTACTGAGTTACCAATGGAAGTCCCGCAGCCTGCCAAACCTGAATTCCACCATCGAGATTAAATAGTTTTGTGAATCCGGCATCGGCCATCTTTCCGACTGCGAATCCTGATCGTCGACCGCTATGGCAGTAGACGGCGTAGGTCTTTGTCTTATCTAACTTTGCGATATCTCCATCGAAAGTCATGCCTTCAACATCGATATTGATAGCTCCTTCAATATGCCCTGAATAGAACTCACCGGCTGAGCGCACGTCGAGAACAACAACACCAGATTCTTGAGTCTTCTTCTGGAATTCAGCGGCTCCCATATTTGTAGCTGCTGAACTGCCGCAAGAAGTGAGAGCAAGGGTTGAGGCAAAAAGTACTGCGATGAGCTTCTTCATTTCAATGTTTTCTTTTCTATTAGGCGAGGCTGAGGAATAGTTTTTGAAGTTTTTCTTGTACCGCTTTGCTGTCGTTCTTATCGTCAACAATGCACTCACGGAGACTGGTTGAGAGCAAGGTAAAGGCGGCTGTATTTACTGCTTTGCTTACTGCTGACATCTGGGTCACGATCTCGTCGCAATTGCGACCTTCATCCATCATTCGAATGACGGCTGCCAGCTGACCGTGAGCACGCTTCAGGCGCTTGGAGATGGCAACAATCTGCTCTTCATCTTGAAGTACATGTGTTGGCTCCTTCTTCGTTGCCATTAGTGATCTCCCTTAAAAATCATTGCGACCATGCGGACATTGAGACTGACGAATCGCCAGAACTGGAAGAGAACGTTCTTTCGCATTTCGAGCGTTTTGTCGATGGGACGTGGTGCGCCTGATAGATCTGCGTAGTTATCCATTACATCTCTCCTATTCCGGAATCAAGAACCAGAAAGGTCTGGCTTTTGCTTTGTAGATAAACATGATGTGAAGCATGTACTTAATCCAGTGGCCAGCAAGTCCAATTTCACCGAAGGTATCCTTTGAAGAACGACCTACACCTGGATACTTCTCGTAATCGGGCACTACCGGATACATGGTCATTGCTGCAGCAGAACCATTTGTAAATCCTGCACCTGCAGATGCAACGCATGCGGCTCCCATGTTGGCCATGGAGGCGCCATGAACTTTGCCTTTTACTCCACGCTTGATCTGATCAATGATTGTCAGAGCAGCTGTCTTGCCCATAACACCTGAAGGCATTCCGGTACGAGGTGGAGAGGGAGCAATCAAAGTGCCAGTTGCACTAGTGCGAGGCTTTGAAATTTGGTGTGGTGGTGCAAATGCAATTCCCACTGCGAAGACGTTAGGAAATGCAGGAACTTGATAAGTCGTTGGCCAATCCTCTGCCTTCCACTCTTCGTAAGGCTTAAGTGTGTAGTTGGCATCAACTTTCATAAAGCCACTTGGCGCAAAGAGCTCAGAGGTAATCTCTTCATCTGCTTTATTGAATGCCTTGATATCTGCGCCGCGAAATGGCGGGAGCAACATGGCGAAATCAAAGTCTAATGTGCGCTTGACGCCATCGAGCTGTTCGTAATGAATTACACCAGCTTCAACCTTAGAAACGTGTGATTGCAAAATTGCCTTTACTCCGCGCTCAAGGAAGAGAGATTCAGTCCAGAGCTTTGAGTTGGTCTGAAATCCGCGCTGCGCAAAAGACATTCCACCAACACCAAAATCACCAAGCTCATATTCGTTGGTGAGGTAGATGACTTCTGCGAGGTCGCGAACTCCAGCTTGCACAAGTTCGTGCTCAACGTTGAATGTGTATTCAAATGCCGCACCTTCGCAGGTGCAGGTTCCGTGACCAACGCCGATTACTAAGCGCTGCTTCTGGCCAGCCCTGAGCTTTGCAATAACTTCTTGAAACTTTTCTGCCGCCTCAATTGCATGGCCGGCAGTACAGACTGAGACTGTATGTCCATCAGGACCGAGTCCTTCAGTTGCTGCGAAGTTCAACTTTGGTCCCGTCGCATTAATCAAATAGTCGTACTCGAGCTGAGCCTCTTGGCCCGCCTTCTCTGGATCTGTGTACTTGATTGTCACGAATCCTTTTACATGATCTTTATCGCCTTCAGGGTGGATCGATGTTCCGAGAGCTTGATGAAATTCAATTCCCTTGCGCTTGTAAATTGGCGCTAATGGGAATGTCACCTGCTCGGCGCTCATCTTTCCTACACCGACCCAAATGTTTGAAGGAATCCAATTCCATTTTGAGTTAGGTGTCACCATTACGATTTCGTGGCTCTTGCCTAGAGATCGGCGAAGGTGAAGGACAGCTGTATGTCCTGAAATACCTGCGCCAAGTACGACTACACGGGCCATGATTCTCTCCGCCTCAGCCCTTAATTACACTTACAAATTTGATCGTCTGAAAGCCCACGAAGAGCATCATCAATATGCTGTCCACAGCCTGACCAGGTGTACTTCTTACAACGATCGCAAGTAACTCTTGAACACATCTGTAAACCCCTTTATTAGCTAGTTCTTGTATACCCCCTAGGGTATGCCAGAAACTGTATCAGAGGCTCTTTGAAATGGCTAGCAGGCTACTTTTATCCGCCCTCTACCTGGTCATTGAGCGCAGGAGAGCTGAAATCTAGGGAGTCGGCGATGATTTCAGCGTTAGAGACAATCGATAAGCCCTTCACTATCTGAGCCTTCTCCACCTTGGCATTATTTGCGACCAGAATCTGAGTGAGAGCATGGGTAGCTTCGCGAAGATCTTCCGTGGGCGAAACCGGTGCTCCGACAATCTCTTCTGGATCTTCAATATGAGCACTCAACGCATAGCTGGCAGCAGAAAGAACAACTGCAGTTTCTTTCCGGGCAAGGTCAGCAATTCCTGAATCTAGAGATGCATCAAAGACAGTACGAGCGATGACGCGAATCTGCACCAAGGTATGTTCAATAGCAAGGCTTTCGCGCGAGGCCTTCTCTGCCTCTTCTCTCTGTCCGGTGCGAATCCAACGCGTGTATCCCTTGGCATCACCAATCTGAAGGCGAAGTTCAGGAAGCGAACGAACGAGTGCACGAGCACGTGCTAACCAATGACCGGCATCTTCTTGAGAATATCCAGATGCAACGCCTTCCGACATCTCTGCCAAAAGTGTGGCACCTTGCAAACCCAATTTATTAAGTAGCTCGTAAGTGCGATCGATAGGAGTCTTTGGGTGCGAAAAGTATGAGAAGGCGATTCCGGTAATCGCTCCGACCAAAGTGGCGCCAAGTCTGTGTGCGACAGTGCTTTCAGAGAGATCTGGCCCAATGATGATCATGGCAACGACTGGAACATTTACAGAGGCGATACTTCCCAGGCGAAGAGTGGCTGCCAAAATTGAACAGACCAGGATCGTCAAGGCGATGGAGAAGAAGCCAAGGCCGAGATAGTGCACTGTAATAGTTGCAACAACTGCACCGATGAAGTTGCCAAGTATCTGCCCAAATCCTTCACGAAGTGAGCGATGGAGGCTAATTCTGACTGTCAGCGTACAAACAATCGCCGCAACGATTCCACCTCGGCCGCCAAGTTGATTACCGATTAACCAAGCGGTTCCACCGGCGAGACTTGCAACAAGAATCTGGCGAATCCAGAGGAGGTCTTTCAACATTACTTCTCTTCGAGAATGAGTGAAACAGAGTTGATGCACCAACGCTCATCTGTAGGAACGTCATAGCCTTCGCCTTTAAAGACGTGGCCTAAATGCGAATCGCACTTTCCACATCGAACCTCTGTGCGAACTCGTGGAGCAAGTGAGCGGTCTTCGAGAAGGCGAACTGAATCTGGCTCTGTGGGTGCGTAGAAGGATGGCCATCCGCAGCCAGAGTGAAACTTTGTTTCAGAGCGGAACAACTCATTGCCACACGCCTTGCAGCGGTACGAACCCACCTTGTCGGTATCTGTGTATTCGCCTGTAAATGGGCGCTCTGTCGCGCCTTTGCGAAGCACCTCATATGAAAGCTGATCAAGGTTTTCTGCAAGCTTGGACTCATTAAGATTTGCTGGGTTTGAGATGTTCTCCATACTCCAACTTTAGAGCCTTTCAACTATCAACGCATATCTTGCGGGTTTAGACTCTCTCTATGTCATGGAGCGCGCAGAGCAACGAAGAAATTAAGGCAATTCTTCAAGAGTCGAAGAACGTTGCAATTGTCGGTATCTCAAATAAAGCTGATCGCCCGAGCTATCAAGTTGCGCAGTGGCTACAGGAGAATTCACACTTCACCCTCTTCTTTATCAATCCAGTTATCGATGAAGTCCTAGGGCAGAAGACGTATGCATCACTTGCTGATGTTCCTGAGAAAATAGATATCGTCGATGTCTTCCGTAAAGCAGAGGATTGTCCTTCAGTTCTTGAGAAAGCCATTGCGATTGGCGCAAAGACCATCTGGCTTCAATTAGGAATTAGTAGCGATGAAGTTGCTTCGAGAGGAAGTGATGCGAGAGTTCAGGTTGTGATGGATCGCTGTATCAAAATCGATTATGCAGCGCTAGTTAAATAGAGGGAATCCAGCCCTTAACGCTCTCCAAGGTCGGTGCAGTTATTGAATACTGAGCATCCGATTTCGCATCAAGATCTTCAAATTGCTTCGGCACGGATGCATATCCAACGGCATAAGAGCCAGCTTGTGGGTTCCAGGCGTTGTATGGGAGGGCGGCATTGCGAACTCGCTGCATGCGATCTACTGATGGTTTAAAGAGATGGGTCGATGGAAGAGTTGTATTCAATTGTGCACGCTCTGCCGTAAGTGCAGTCCATGTAGTGCGAGAGATTGAGTACCCTGTTAAAAGTTGAGTGCCGTCGGAGATCAAACGAAGAGATTCTCCTGCTGCGCGATGGTGCGGATGGATATCAATCGTCGACATGGTCCAGTGAGTGGCTTGAGGATAGAGGGCGACTATTCCGAGCATCGCTCCGACAACATCTTCGGTGTGAAGCTCATTCTCTTTCAGCAAATCAAAGGTATGAATTCGCTGAGGCGTCACGCTCATCTCTCCGGCGGATGATTTAAATTCAGTGACTCGAGCTCGGCCAATTTCTTCAACTGTGAGCGGCGTATATCCAGAGACCGCTGGATTGTGTATACCTTTATATACAAATCGCGTTCCATTGCCTGGAGATGCAAGCTCTCCATTAATCAATTTAATAGCAGTCGATGTCGAGCCACTGGTAAGCAAGACATAAATAACTTCATAGCCGAGAGCAATATATTCAGATGCAATAACTCCGAATGAGAGAAGTTCATCGTCAGGATGGGGCGCATAGAAGACCACCTGCTTTGTAGGCGAACTCAGTACAGATGAATCCAACACTGATGGCAGAAGTGGCTCTGGCTTGGTCATAGATGAAGTGGTCGGCTTTACCTTGGAAGAACTCTTCTTCTTCGTCAACGCTTGCGCTGATTCTCCACCGAGAGCATTGGTGAGAAAGAGGCCAGCAAGGCCTGCGACAACTCTTCTCCGGGATAGCACTGCGGGAGTTTATATAGGGCTAACCCAACTTAATTACCAAAGCAGGAAGTATTGCAGGGTGATTTAGAGCCCAGTGACCTTAACCGCCGCTAATGCAACGCCAGCGACTATCACCCAGGCGATCATTCCCATCGCCATAGGGCGTGGACCGATTGCTCGGATTGATTTCCAACGCACGCCAGAACCGAGAGCCACAAGTCCTGCCCCGAGCAACAACTTACTTGTGAAGACGATATCAGCGAGCAATCTCGCATTAATCTCGACGAGATTATGGAAGGTTGCAACTGCAATAAATCCAAGGACGAAATATGGAATGAGCGGCACCTTTGCAGATGAAGTCTCGCTCTGACCTTGCGATGTCAGCCACTTACGATGGCGAATTGAGAGGATAAGTACGATCGGTGCCAAGAGACAGACTCGTGCAAGTTTTACAACGATTGCATATTTATCAGCGCCATCTCCCCAGACAGAGGCGGTTGCAACTACCTGTCCAACATCATGAACTGCAGCACCTGCCCATGAACCAAATTCACGAGTATCGAGATTGAAGAGATGACCCAGAAATGGGAGGAGGAAGATTGAGAGCGTTCCGCAGAGGGAGATCAGGCCAATTGCATATGAAGTCTCTTCCTCAGTTGCTCGAGTCTGTGGGCGGATTGCAGCAACCGCCGTTGCACCACAGACACCAAAGCCCACACCGATTAGTAAGCCGAGATCTCCTGACATCTTGAAGAGCTTGGAGAGGCCAAGGATGCCAAAGATCGTAAAGGTAACAACGATTGCAACGGTGATAACGCCTTTGAGGCCAATCTCCTTGAGCGATGCAACGCTGACTTGTGCACCAAGAAGTGCCACACCGATTCGCATCAGAGTTTTACTAGAGAGTTTCGTTGCAGGAGCGGCAAATGTCGGCCACTTAATAAAATTGGCGGTTAAGAACCCAAATGCAACACAGAGAGCAAGTGGGCTAATCGCTGATTGCATATGGTTAATTTGAAAGGCAATTGCTACCAATACTGAGATAAGCGCAAGACCTGGTGCGTAGCTCTTAACCATTTATAGTCCTAACTGTGCAGCAACTGAATCGGTAATTGTGATCTCATCACTGAGATTGAGTTTTCCAGGATTGACTCGGTTGGAGCCCGGAAGTCGGCCCCCAGCGCTATTTACTTCGCCTGCAAAATCAGCGAGGCGATTGTTCTCACCGTCTACTGAAAGTTTCGATGCATCAATAGCGATGACAAAGTGGGCAATCTCTTGTGGCGCGCTATCGAAATCATGATTAAACATATCTGGAATATTCTTCGAAAGAGTCGGGCCAATCAATACACCGGTCAGAGATTCGACGAGAACTGCAAGGGCATAACCTTTAGCGCCGCCAAGTGGTGCCAGCATTCCTGCAAGAGCCTCTTTAGCATCCGTTGTAGGGGCGCCATCTTTTGTAAATGCCCAGCCTGGTTCTAGTTCAGCGCCAGCTTGCGCCTTTGCTTGTATCTTTCCGCGAGCAACAGCGCTTGTTGCAAGATCAACAACTGTTGGAGGATTTGTTGGTATGCCCGCTGCAAGAGGTGAAGTTGAGAGCAACGGTTGATTTCCGCCTGTTGGTGGCATCACTGCTGGCCCTGTACTAAATGCAATTCCGACTAAACCTGCATCAATCATTGGCCAAACGTAAATTCCAAGTGCTCCACAATGCGAAGAGCGCCCTACGCCAACGGCTGCAATTCCATTGACCTTTGCGCGTTCTGCAGCGAGCTGCGCTGCCTGCTGAATCTGCCAATGGCCGAGTCCATCATCACCATCAAAGATTACGAGGCCAGGCATATCTGTAACTTTCTTGAGCTCGGCCTTCGGATTTATTCCGCCAGCCTTTAAACGATCAAGGTAGTAGGGAAGGCGCATCAAGCCATGGCTACCTATCCCCCAACGATCACTAGCAACAATTGCATGTGCACTCGTTGCCGCCTTTGCTGAATCCATTCCTGCTGCGACTAATAGCTCTGTCGCCTTTGTGATTGCAGCGCCGACGGTGAGTTGGGTCATGAGCGAGTGCTCTCCTTAATAGATCCGACTGCATTGATTGCAGCTTTTCCACTGAGCATAAGCTCGATATTTGCTGTCAAGATTTCATTGATACGGAGTTGGCTCTCAGCGGTAATGCCAGCCACGTGAGGAGCGAGAATCACATTGGGAAGCGTCTCTAGTTCGCCCACTACTGGTGGCTCTTGAGCGCGAACATCGAGCGCTGCGCCAGAAATTATCTTTGATTTAAGAGCTTCGATGAGATCGGCCTCGTTGATCACTTCGCCGCGTCCAACGTTGACGATGATTGCACTTGGTTTCATCATCAGAAGAGTTGCTGCGTTAATCGTGTTATTTGTCTGCGGAGTCGATGGCATATGGATACTGATGACATCAGCACCCTGGAGAACTTCTTCAAGTGAGTGCATAGACATATTGAGTGGCGCAAGGCGTGGATCATCCGCCTTAACAAATGGGTCATAGCCCAAAACTTTGCAATTAAATCCTTGAATCAAACGTGCGGTTGCCATACCAGTTGCACCACATCCAAGAAGTCCCCAGGTGAGTCCAGAGAGCTCGCGACCTGGTGTGCGAATCCATTTACCGTCATGAGTAGCAACATCATGCGCCGGAATATTTCGAAGCGTTGCAAGGGCGAGGCCGAGCGTTAATTCACCAACGCTGACCGCATTAGCGCCAAGACCTGCAACAACTACAACGCCTGCTGCATCTGCCGCTTTGAGATCGATATTGTCGAGGCCAACTCCTGCACGTGCGATAACGCGTAGCTTTGGCGCAGCAGCGATGATCTCTGCAGTGACTTGTGTGCGGTTTCGGACAACAAGTGCAGTCGCATCTTTGATCTTCTCTTTAAGAAGTTCTGGCTCCTGCCATAAATTATCTTCTCGAAGAATGGGGAAGCTCCCTCCAAGTTTCTCGAAAGGAGCTCCCCATACATCTTCTGAAATAAGAATCACGAAGTTAAATATCCTTCGCTTACGCAGAGATATAGAGCTTAGTGAATGTGTATTCGCGGTGACCCATTACCTCAGCGGTGCAGAGACGACCGTTAACTGTGCGCTCGATGACATCCATCATCATGTCGCCAGCCTTAGGCAAGTCATACTCGTAGCGAAGAAGACCAGAGACATCGAGGTCCATATGCTCCTTCATGCTACGTGCAGTCTTGATATTTGCAGTCAACTTCAGAACAGGAATGATTGGGTTACCAATCACGTTGCCCTGACCTGTTGGGAACAGGTGAATAACTGCGCCAGCTGCTGCCATCAGAGTTACGCACTCTGCAGCTGCTGAAGAGGTATCCATGAAGTAAAGGCCCTTCTTCTTTGGATCTGGCTCTTGAGCTGGCTTAAGAACGCCAACAACTGGGACAGATCCAGTCTTAGCAATATTGCCAAGTGCCTTCTCTTCAATTGTTGTAAGTCCACCAGCAATGTTGCCCTGTGTTGGCTGTGAGCCAAGGAGGTTTGCACCAGTTGATTCGATCACCTTGATGTAGTTGTCGTATGTTGTCTGGAACAAGTTACGACATGCATCATCGATACAACGATCTGCAATGAGGTGCTCGCCACCAGTGAGCTCTGAAGTCTCACCGAAGAAGACAGTTCCGCCAGCTTCAACCCAGCGATCTACCGCCTGTGAAGTTGTAGGACATGAACCGAGACCAGATGTTGTATCTGACTCTCCGCACTTGATTGACATAATCATGTCACCGATTTCAGCCTGCTCGCGTTGGATCTCTGATGCATCTTGGAGGAACATTGCAGCTACGCGGCTTGCGTCAGCGATGACTTGAAGGTCACCCTTTCCTTCGATAGAGAAAGCTGCAACAGGCTTACCTGTTGATGCGATTCCATCTGCAACCTTCTGGGTCCACTTTGGTTCGATACCAATAACGACAACTGCTGCAACATTTGCATTGCGACCAGTTCCGATAAGTGTCTGGAAGGTAAGTTCTAGATCTTCACCGAATTGCAAACGACCGAATGCGTGTGGAAGAGCGAGAGTGCCAGGAATAACCTTTGCGACTGCTTCTGCAGCTGCGTTAGAGAGGTCATCGAGCGGCAAGATAATGACGTGATTGCGGATACCCATCGTGCCATTTTGGCGACGGTATCCTGTTAAGCGCGGCTTGCTTCCCATCGATAACTCCTCATGTTGTGTGTATGGATGTAATCACCTTTTTTAATTGCTGCAGAAGCAAGGCCAACCTTGATGCCGTACTTAATAATTGCGTCGCCCTCGGCGAGATCGGTCAAAGCGAACTTATGACCCAATGGAATTGCGTGATTCAAAACTGCTGTGCTCTCAGTTCCCTGCTTCACGGAACGGCCGTGAAGAGTCCCTGGCTCCAGATCTTCCATCGCCACTGCGACGTTATCGCCATCGTGGTGAAGCAAGAACTGTGGAGGTGTGATTGCCATATATGCCCCTCGCCCTTGAATAGTCGTGCGTCTTTCCGCTCCTCTAGGAGGAAGTGGTCTGACCTCTCGCGGAAGTCTAAAGGTTTTGAGCGTATTTTGTCTATACCCCTGCCCAAAATAGGGCAAGTGGTCTAACCTTTGGCTATGGGACGCGAACTTCGATATGGAATCATCGGCGCTGGCAGCATGGGGCGCGAGCACATCGTCAACATCAAGGTCATGGGCGATGGAGTCGTAACCGCCCTCGCCGACCCACATCAGGCGAGCCTCGATGCCTCTTTAGAGATGGCACCTGGAGCTAAGACATTCTCAGATCACCGAGCTCTCCTTGAATCCGGGTTGGTAGATGCAGTCGTCGTAGCAACGCCCAATGACACCCACGCTGCAGTTCTCAAAGATGTTCTCGCTACCGATATCGCAGCTCTCATTGAAAAACCTCTCGCTACAACGATGGAGGATTGCAAGGCGATCACCGCTTGGGGTGAGGGACGGAGCGCTCTTACTTGGATGGCACTCGAATATCGATTTATGCCACCGGTGACTGAAGTCATCCAGCGCGCCAAAGCGGGCGAGGCGGGAAAGATTCACCAGGTTTCAATCCGCGAGCATCGCGAACCGTTCTATCCAAAAGTTGATAACTGGAATCGCTTTTCAGAGCGCACCGGTGGAACTTTGGTTGAGAAGTGTTGCCACTACTTCAACTTGATGGATATCGTCGTTGGCGAAAATCCAGTCAGAGTATTTGCATCAGGCAATCAAGCAGTGAACCACCTTGATGAAAAGTACGATGGCAAGCAGGCAGATATGCTCGATAACGCATTTGTTATTCTCGAATATGCCAATGGCGCACGCGGAATGCTCGATCTCTGCATGTTCGCAGAAGGTACATTCGATAAAGAGATTCTTACAGTCGTTGGAAGCGAAGGAAAGCTCGAATCATTCCTGCCATCACAAACTCTTAAAGCTTCACGTCGCGAAAATTATGGCGCACGTACCGAGTGGTCGAGCGGTGCCAGCAAAGGTCGCGGAAATGAAGTCAAGCATGTACACAATTACGATGTACGAGTTATGGGCCACCACTTCGGCGCAAGCTATATCGAGCACGTTAAGTTCCGCGATGCGCTTCTTAATTCAACGCCGGCAGAGGTCACTCTTAACGATGGCGTAACTAGCGTTGCAACAGGACTTGCAGCTCATAAATCAATCCGTGAGGGTCGCGTTGTAACCCTTGCTGAGATGTGGGCTTAGCTCTTAGCGAACGTCTGACCAAGGTCTCGCGTATTGATCAACAATCTCTGCAAGCTTCTCTAGGCGTGGAATAGATACTTCGCGAAGGGCTGCAGGAATATCTGCAGAACCGACGATATCTGCCCACACCGCGCGACCTGCAAGGAATCCGCTCGCTCCACCTTGTGCACATGCCTTCACTGCATCAGCGAAGAATGGAGCCTTAACACCATTGGAGAGAACAACCCATGGTGTTCCGACAGCCTCTGTTATTCGCTGTGAGTTACGGGTGATTGCGAGTAGATCTCCTTCACCGTGGAATGGAACCTCTGCCTTGTAGAGATCTGCCTTCCAATTAGCTGCCTCTTTTGCCGCAATGATCAACTCTTCTTCGCGATCAAATGAACGTGATGTATCTGTTGGTGGCTTGACGATTACCTCAATGATTGATGGGAGCCCTGACTTTTCACAGAGTGCATTAAATTCATCGACCAACTTCAACCGTGATTCCGGGCTCTCATCATTGCGCCAGAGAACGAGAAACTTAAGGCCGACCGATCCGATATCGCGCATACGTAGTGGATCAACATCGGGATCTACCGCTGTATCAGTGGCCGCTCCCCCGGCTGGCCCAACCAATAGATCGGCGGCTGCAATAAGACCACATGTTGGTGCTAGTGCCTTCTGATCAATAATTGCATCGATACCAAACTCTTGATCCACCAGGAGCGCAGATGCGAATGGTGAGAGCTCGCGAGCAACATCAACTTTAAATTGAGTGAGCTGTGAATCTGGGACTGGCGTGCTCTGATGTGCAGCAAACATTCCGCGAAGAGCTTCACGTTGATCGACAGCAACCATTGCGAGAGCACCAGATGGGCGTGCCAGGTTTGTTAGTGCTCTTCTCATGATTGTGCCTCCAGATAGGTGTTGAGTTCTTGCAGGGTTGGGATTGCAGATTGGCCATCGAGGCCTCGACATGAAAGTGCAGCAACGGCATTTGCGCGACGAAGCGCCTCTGCCATTGGACGTCCTTCAACAACTTGTGCCATCAGTGCACCGTGGAAGACATCTCCGGCACCGAGAGTGCTCACTACATTGACTTTAAATCCAGGAGCGGTCACATAAGAATCTGAGTATGCAGCGCTACCTTCAGAGCCACAGGTGGCGACAACGGTATTTCCAGCGCTGATCGCATCTTTCGCCATTGCATCTTCAAGAGAAAGGCCAGGATGGCGAAGAGCCATCTGACGATCTGTTGGAACAAAGAGATCGACGAGATTTACATCAAAACTCTCAACGCCATAACCAGCATCAAATGAGATCTTTGGTCCAGAGCCCCGTGAAATCCCGAGCTCTGCAAGTCGATTGATTCCAACGTGATCGCAATGAACCCAGGCAGCCTGGCTCACTAGTTCTTTAGCTGCGGCGCTGACTGGAGCCTGAACCATTGGTTGGCGAGTACTAATGGCACGAGCGCTGTGCTCCTTTGAAGCAACAATGACGCTTCCAGCGGTCGGTGTAGAACCAATTGAAATACCTGTCGTATCGACACCTTCACGCTTAAATATCTCAAGAATTTCGCGACCATCAGCATCGTCACCGATTGTGCCAACGATGGCGGTGGAGATTCCCAAACGCGAGAGCGCTACAGCTGAAACGGCGGCAGGCCCACCTCCACCGCGTGCAATCTCTTGGGCGAGAACTCGTTCATCTTCTGAAGGATATTTTTCTACGAGGGCAATTGTGTCCATCGTGATGACGCCAATGCAGACGACTTGAATATTAGCCACGGGCGTCGGCGAGAGCTGTTGCACGAGCTCCAGAGATATGTTGATGAGTTATTTTGGAAGCGAGGACTCCATCGCCATTTTCGATCGCATCGAGAATCTCATTATGTTCTTTACGAGAAATCTCTTTACGTCCAGGAAGGCGAAGAGTTGTATCCATGGACATCTTCATTACATCTTGAAGAACGTTGAGGGTCTGATTGATAAATCTATTTCCTACGATACCCACAATAGTGAGGTGGAATTTTGCATCGAGCATCTGCAATTGGTCATAATCAATCGGCTCTTTGGCACAGATCGTGTCGATCTGATTAAGTGTTGTACGCAGGATACGAATATCTTCCTTCGTTGCTTTCAGCGCCGCCCAATTAGATGCAGGCACCTCGAGGACTTCACGGGCATCAAAGAGTTCATTGAGGTCGTGGGTTGTCGCCATCATTGAGGCGCGTAGCTCTTGAGCAACGAGTGGCTCTTGAACGAAAGATCCCTGGCCATGGCGAATCTGCACAAGACCTTGCGCCTGCAAGATATGGAGCGCCTCACGAAGTGATGGGCGAGATACCTCAAGCAAATCAGCTAGTTGGCGCTCAGGGGGCAACTTCTCCCCCGGGCCGAGATTTTGGATCTTGATTAATTCAGTTAATTGATTGGCAATCTTGGCGGCTCTCTGTGGAGCAAGATGGGTCGCTGGTGTACTCATGGAGGCTAGCCTTTCACAGCGCCCGCAGTGAGACCTGCAATAAATGACTTTTGTGCGACGACATACATCACAACCATCGGAATTGAAGCGACGATAATCGCTGTGAAGAGCATGCTGTAGCTCGTTGCGAACTCTCCGCGGAAATCAATCAATACCAGCGGCAGGGTCTTCTTCGATGCCTCGTTAATTAACATCAATGGGTATAGAAGATCATTCCAGGTAATCACAAAGAGGAAGATTCCTGTTGCACCGACCGCTGGACGAGCCAACGGCAGGGCGATTGAACGATAGATGCGCCAATGATTTGCTCCATCAAGTCCAGCTGATTCAAACATCTCTTTAGGGAGATCCTTGAAGAATGCAGTAATGATGAATACTGAAATCGGAAGTGTGAGCGCAATATTGACGAGAATCAATCCAAAGAGAGAGTTGTTGAGATTGAGCTTCACAAAGAGGGTGAAGATAGGAACGATATTGATCTGACCCGGAATCGCTAAACCAAGCGTGAAGAGCCCCAACATTACTTTTCCGGTGATAGTAATACTGCGAGCAATTGCAAAAGAGACCATGCTTGCAAAGAGAAGGGTAAAGAAGACAGAGAATACAGAGACAATCACGGAGTTACGGAATGGAACAATCATCTGACCATCTGCAAAGAGAGTTCTGAAATTGTCGAGATTAAATGACTTAGGAAGAGCAAGTGGCTTTGTGTAAATTTCCAGGTCGGTCTTAAAGGTTCCGAGAATTACAATCGATGTAGGAACAATCACCGCAAGTGCGAAGGCGGTCAAGAGTGAACTACGAATGACTTTATATAACATTCTTAATCCTCCGTCTTATTCTTGAGGACTCGACGTTGGAGCCATGTAACAAGAAGCACCAAGATCACGAGATAAATAGATTGCGCAGCGGCATAACCAAATTTGTAACCCACGAATGCTGAGTTATAAACAAGGTTTACAAGAAGATCGGAACCATTGAGCGAAGCAGGCTGCGCCATTGAGTAGACCAGATCGAAGGCCCTAAAGGTCTGAATGGTTGTGTAGGCGACAACTACTGCCGTAGTTGGCATAGCCATTGGCCAGGTCACGCTCTTAAATTGCTGCCAACGAGATGCACCATCTACCTGAGCCGCCTCGTAGAGATCGCTAGGAATCTGCTGCAGGCCAGCAACATAGATGATCACCATCTGGCCGGTGTGGAACCAAATCTGTGTAACTGCAATCGCATAAAGCGCGAGCTTTGGATCTGCAAGCCAATTCTTTGCAAGAGCATCGAGTCCAAAGAATTTAAGTGAGGCATTGATGAAGCCGAAGTTTGGGTCGTAGAGGAAGTTCCAAATAAGGCCAACTGAGACTGAGGAGAGAATCGTTGGGAAGAAGTAGAGAGTGCGAAGGAAGATTGTCATCTTCGTGTTCTTCACGAGGAACGTTGCAAACATCAGAGCTAGTGAGGTCTGGAAAATTACGACTATCAAGGTAAATCTAAAGTTATTACCAAGGACTTTCATGAAGAGGTCATCGTTGGTGAGGAGATAGGTGAAGTTACGAAGACCGATCTGGATTGGCTTAGTGACGCCATCCCATCGGGTTGTTGAGTAGAGAAGATTTGAGATTGAAGGGTAGAGATAGAGGAAAGCGTAGATAGCAAGTGCAGGAGAGGCCATCGCAAGGAGGATTAAGGACTCCTTTTTGCGCTTCTTCTTAAATGGTGCAACAAGCTGACCTCCACCATTGGTGGAGGTCAGCTCATGTGTTGCCGTGGTCTTAATTATGCACCGATACCTTGCTTGATAGTCTTTGAGGTATTGGTCAATGTGGTGTTGATATCAGCACCAGATCCAATCGCAATCAAAGCATCCTCAAGTGGGTTACGTACATTGTTGACGTTCGTGAACAAGAAGCGTGGTGCAAGAAGAAGCTTCTTGCCCATGATCGCTGATGTGTTCAAGAGGTCGATATTTGCAGCGTAATCAACGTTAATGATTGATACATGCTGTGAAGTTCCAACTGCATACTCCTGAGCTGCTGCTGCAGTTGTGAGGTATGAGATGAATGCACGAGCGATGTTCTGATCAGTAGCTGATGACTTTGCATTGACGCTAAGGATGAAGGTGTTATTTGTGATGCCTTCATATGTTGGCTTTGAGTCAACTGTGATCATTCCAAAGATGCCCATCTTGCCCTTCATATCTGGGTTGAGCTTTGTAACTGTGCTCATTCCAAATGTTCCTGTTGGGTAGACAGCAGCCTTGCCTGAAGCGAAGTCAGCTGGAGCGACTGTGTCGTTGTAACCAGCTACGTTAGCTGGGAAGCAACCTGCATCGTTCATCTGCTTGTACTTTGTAGCAATGCCCTTGAACCAGTCAGAAGTAAGATCTTCCTTACCTGATTCAATCGCAGCAACGTGAGCCTTAACTTCAGCTAGTGAACCTGAGTTCATCATGAATGAGTTAAGGATCTGACCTGCGTTACCGCGTGTAGCAGCTGGCCATGCGAAAGGAATGATTCCATCGCCCTTAACCTGCTTACAGAATGCAAGAAGGCCAGTCCAAGTTGTAGGAACCTTGTAACCCTTCTTAGCAAAGAGCTCTGTGTTGTAGATAGGGTTGTTAAAGAGTGACTGGTATGGAATTCCATAAACCTTTCCATCAACAGTTGCAGGTGTAAGTGCAGATTGAATTACGTTCTGCTTTACATAGCGATCTGCTGAGATGTTACGGAGAAGTCCACCGTTGTAGAACTGGTCGAACTGACCACCACGTGATGTTACGAAGACAGCTGCCTTCTTATTCACGCTGATCTTTGAGTATGCAAGGTTGGTGTAATCAACAGAGTTCATGATCACCTGGTTAACGAATGTTCCTGGGTTTTCAGCCTGGAACTTATCGATGATGCTCTGAAGCACAACCTTGTCTTCTGGACGCCAGTGGTGGAACTCAATTGTTCCCTTTGGTGCCTTCATTGCAGCAACTGGAGCACCTGAGTTTGCACCCAAGCGAACGCGCTGCCATGTGAGCTTGCCATTTGATCCCTTAACGCAGATCAATGATGTTGTCATGTTTCCGGTGCTAACACCTTCAGTTGCACATGTCTTGCCGAATTCTTCACCAGCTGCGAAAGTCGCTGGAACAGATGTTGCAAGAAGAGCCAATGCAACTGTTGCGACTGCGCCGAAGGTCTTTAGTCCTTTAGCTTTCATTTATGTAGTCCTTGCCTTGTGGGTTTGAGGGGTTGAGTTACTTACCATTCAGTGAGGGGGATCCCTAACATGTCTGCCATTGTGCGGATACCCGGTCTCACATCAATCCAAGAGATGACCAAGTGATGCGGATATCCACCTGTGACTATTCCATTCACCAAGACAGCAGCATCTGGCTCTGTTCGAACTGTCGCTGTATTGCCTTGGAAGTGATTGGGAGCTGGGATTGATTCCCCTCGACTCACAACCATACGTAAACCCGTGCTATTGCTCGGATCTACATCCCGATCAATGCGGAACAGTGTTACCGGTCCCGTCTTGAGCGGAAAATTACCTGCAACGCCTAGCTTGCGATTGCAGTGGATATATTGCGTTGCACTCTTTGGATCAGCTGCAAGTTTTGTTGCTGCAGAACCACAGTGCCACAGTCGCAATAGGCCTTCTTTTTCAACGAGGTCGACAATATCGACGAGATAGTTTTCATCAGATCCGAGAGCTTCGCAGACTAACATAGTGACTGCACCGAGCACATCTCGCTCGCACGTAGTAACTGTTCCGCGATCTGAGAGTCGACCAAGTGATGAGCAAATACATGCACCCAAATCCGTTGGGAACTCTGGCCAGCAGCGAATTGCAATTGCATCGAGTGCATCTTCCTCGCGCCAATCGTCGAGCGCTACTTCTACGCCATAAACTTTCTTTGCCTGCTCAACGTTGACATCACCGAGTGATGGTTGAGCTGCGAGAGCTGCTGCATATGCTTTATCTGCACGAGCTGGTTCAACTGCAGAGATTCTTTCAAATGCATTGTCAATTGAAATTTGACGAACATCTAAACCAAAGAGTGAATTAAGTTTCGGACCATCGAAGAGACATGGCGTAAAGCCGACTGGAGCTTCGCCAACAGCGCCAACCTTTTTATCTTTCAACCAAGCAAAAGCTTTATCTGCAACCTCTTGTGGCGCGCGATCTCCAGAAACATTTGCTGGAGTAATCGCTGCAGGAAGTTTGCCCGCGATCGCATCGGCGATAGCAGTTCGCACATGCGCTTCATCCGCATTTCCATGGATATGACGAATTGATTGACCTGCATCCTTCAGCGCATGTGCAGCGAGATTCACTCCACACATTGAATTGAGTTTGAGGCGTTCACCTACTTCGCCGGGTTCGCGCATAGACCATCCGAGGATTGGCCCTTTCACTGAGCCCAGTAATTCAACTGCAGGAGATGCATCTGAGAAGGAGGCCATAAAGAGAATATGGAGATCGGCCTCTGGCAGTGTGACTGCAGCAACATCTTCGACAGTCATGACGAGCTCTGCTGGTCCGACCACTGTTGCGCCGAGATCGATAAGTAGGGCGCGGGCGCTATCAAAATTTGCCTGCGCGCATGCGAGATCAAAGGTAGGTCGAGCTAGTGCGACCAGAGCTACAGTGCTCATATTCCTCCAAGTGGTAAGACCTCTTGGAGAAGTTTGCCTCCCTGAGCACCCCTCGTCAATGGTCTATGCGAGGGAAATCGCCGAGTTACCCAATTGTTATAGAGGGGGCGGAGCGGGCTGTGAGCCCTCAATTGCGAGGGTAGCGGCCGCCCATCTCGTTCCATATTCAATTGCTGAGCGTAAATCACCCTCGTTGAACGCTAGGCGAGAGAGATAACCGGCAAGGAAAGAATCTCCAGCGCCCGTGGCATCGAGAATCACTCGAGCTTGAGAGTCGAAGTGCTCGTGGTCGCCACTTTGATATTGATCTACTCCAGCTGCGCCTCTTGTTACAACAATTGTGGAGAATCTACCGAGGTACTGGGATGGGATTGCTCCCCCAAGTTCAGCCTCACTCCCGATTGCGAAATCTGCGCCGGAAAGGCGGGGGTCATTGAGCGCTTCGAGGCCAACCACCATGGTGCATCCAACATTCTTGATTCGGTTGAAATGCTCGAGAAAGAATGGGCGCCAGAGAGAGAAGACCACAATGTCATCACTGCGGAATTCAATCTGCTCTACTGAAATTTCTGCGAGGTGGCTATTGCTGAGAGCGACGATAGTACGTTCTCCTGAGCTATCAACCATCACAAGTGCATGGTTGCTCTCACCGAGAACCTTCTGAAGTTGAAGATGTGAAATTTTACTCTCAGAGAAAACTTTCTCAATCTTCCTTCCATTTTCATCCTCGCCGATATAACTGATGAATCCAGTCTCAACTCCACTCTCTGCAAGTGCGAGTGCAACATTTCCTGATGAGCCACCAATTCGTTCAACGATTCGAGATGGTCGAGTGAAAGATCCTTGGGTAGGCAGGCTTTCAATATATGTAACTCGATCGATTGCTACTGGACCGATTATCCAGACTCTGCGCTTCATAAAATCACTTTTCTCGCTCTGTAGAGTTGAGATAAATGGAATGCAGCATCTGGCAATCCTGAGATTTCGCCCCAACCAATATCCTGAAGCCACGGAATGCTCTGAAAATCTGCAGCTCCTCGCATTCGCGCAATCAGGAGTGAGGTAGTGAGCGCAGCAACAGTATCTGTATCTCCCCCGAGTTCACATGAGACCGTCAGTGCATCGCGAGCTGAAGTACTTGATTTTAAAGCCCAGAGCACTGCATTGAGCGTCTCGGTAGATTCGTTAGATACGCCAGTGCAGATAGGTTCAATCCAATCTGAAAGAGCGACATCTTCTTCAATCAATTCCATTTCTCTCATCGCGACTTCAAATGGTGAGTTACCTTCCCCATTGGCACGCGCATCAGCGAAGAGGGCTGAACCAATAATTGCGCACCCCACAGCAGTTGCACTCTTATGTGTTGCTTGAGCATGTATGCGAACAAAGTGACGCCTCTCATCGGCCTCGCTCTCTTGAAAAGCTAAACCTAGAAGAGCGGTGCGCATGAGAGCACCGTTTGAGATACCCACCTGAGATTTTTCATCTTCTCTAATAGGTAGACCAAGAGCAGATCGGGTTGTGGGGCCAAGACCTCGAAGGCGTGGAATCGCTACATGAAGTGCTGAGAGAAATTTCTCCTGGGAGCGCACTGCGCTCTCGGCAATGATGGAATCAATCGTGAGGAGAGTGAGCAAAGTGTCATCGCTGACACCGCCGAATGGCCAGCCATCTTTGGGGCGTAATAAATCTGGATCTACTTCACCTTGGTAATCTACAAATTCATATGCGACACCGAATGCATCTCCTGCAGCATAACCGCGCAGAACAGCTTCAATCTCTGCAACGGTGATATCTGACATTTTTACTTTCGCAGTAAATCTGGACGGATTCGTCCACGGACTTCTCTGGTCGGCCAGCTGGAATCAATTGATACGATTTTGATTCCGCTTGAGCTCGTAATAATTGTGTCCTCTGCCTTCCATCCTTTGCCAGTCGGGTTCCATGCAATCACCTGATTCTCTTGAATCAATCGCGCACTCGATTGGGTTGCTGGCCAGTCGCGCGGTAAAAAGCCAGATGGTCCTCCTTGATGATGGTGGTGCCACTCATCGCTATCAAACCCATGCTCCCCATATGATCGTATGGCAACATCTACGACAGATGAGAACGGCTTGCCCACAATGGTTGCATCAAGTAAATCAGCCTCTACTTCGAGAATCGATGCATACTCGCTCTCTTCCTGCGATGAGGGGGCGCCGAAGGTAACGATGCGGGTTACCGATGCAATCAAGCCCTTCTCCTTAGCGCAGATAGATGCACTGACGCGATTGCCAACAAGTGCATCGGTCGGCAATGGATGTCTGAATAATTTCACTCGCGATTGTCCGGCGACTCCAAGGAAAGAAATTTCGAGATTGCTCTGCCATAGTGCAGATGTAATACGTGCGGCTACATCAATCTCACGATCTGATGAGGTAACGCCTTTCAAGGCATCCCCTAACGCCTTTGCGGCGCGCTCTGAAATCGTTGCAATTCGATTTTGGTCGTAAGAGTCGAGAGATGCTCGAAGCATTTCAATCTCAAGAGAGAGGTCGGTTAGCCCTGGCCCTGGTTGATCTGATCCCACGGCTAGATTTTCTGCAAGACCATTGTTGCGCCCCTCCCACCATTGCACGATCTTGATTTCAAGATGAGGCGGGAACTCTTCAGCTGCAAGGCGAGGTGCCTCAATCGCATTTGTAACAGCAAAGGTTGCATCTTCCGTAATTACTAAATCAAAGCAAGCAGCATCAATTGTCGTTGGGACATGGGCACGTCCGCTGATAGCCCATGCCAAGTTGGGGTTGCGGCGAAGAATGAGGGCATCTAGCTTCTTCTCGGTCATCAAAGCGCGTAGCGCATCGATTTTGCCAGCAAAGGCTTCGCTATGGTTCATGAGAGAAAGAGTACTTAACTCCTCTATATTTACAGAAGACCTATGCAGCATTATTCAATAACGGTAAGTTTTTCTCATGAGCGCAGATGACCTTCTCGGTGCAGCTCTCTCTGATGGAAGCTACTTCTCGGACCCATACCCACTCTTCTCTCACTTTCGAAGTGAATCCCCACTCTTCTTTAGCCACCACCTCGGTGGATGGGTCGTCAGTGGTTATAACGATGTCTCAGAAATCTTGCATAACCATGTGGATTACTCGAGCAAAGGCAGAGTCCTTCATCTCATTCACCAACTAGATCAAGGGATTCAGGAGCAATTGCCGCTTCTGCAGATGCATTTTGCAACGGGCTTGGCTCACTCTGATGCTCCAGAACATAAGCGATTACGCAATTTGTTAGCTCAAGCTTTTACTCCAAAGATGGCTGAGGCAATGCGCCCCATTACAAGTGAGGTTGTTGAACGAGTTCTGAGCAGATTGAAATCTGAAGCCAATCTCATCGATGATCTTTTTACTCCAGTGCCGGCACTCGTTGTCGGGCGATTACTTGGATCTGAAGAAAGCGATATTCCAGATCTCATTCGTTGGGCGCATGCCATCAATGGACTCTACGAAAAAGGAGGGCGGATTTCTCCCGAGAAAGCCCTCCACGCTGAAGCGATGCTAGAAGAGATGCGCATCTTTGTGATGCGATTAGTAGATAAACGTCGCAAGGAGAGAGATCTAAGAACACTCGACCCACACGCAGATATTTTATCTGCACTCGTGCAGGCAGAATTAAATGGAGATGCCCTCACCGAATCAGAATTAGTCTCTACTGCCGTAACTCTCTTCGTCGCAGGACATGAGACAACAACGCACCTTTTGGGAAATGGATTCCTCGCACTCCTTTCTCAACCCGGTGCGATAGATAGCCTCCGATCTAACCCCGAACTCATCAAATCGGCCGTTGATGAGATGGCTCGCTTTGATGGCTCTGTCCCCCGCTCTTGGAGAATTACAAAGCGCGAGATGGTGATCTCTGGAACGGTTATTCCCTCCGGTCAATTGGTGCTACCCATGCTCGCATCTGCAAATCGCGATGAGACAATCTTTGATAATCCTGATGCATTTCTTATCGAGCGAGATACCCGTAAACATTTAGCTTTTGGTAGAGGCGTCCATGTCTGCCTCGGAGCTCCACTTGCTCGAGTCGAGGGAGAAGAGATTATTAGGAAGCTACTTGATAGGTTTGAAAGTATTGAACTAGCTGAGAAACCAAGCCAGTTGCGATGGCGAAGTGATGTCGCGCTACGTGGCTTGATTGCGCTACCTGTCCTGCTGAAATAGAAAAGCTGACCCATTGGGTCAGCTGATCTTGATGGTGGCGGGTGAAGGATTTGAACCTTCGAAGGCAGAGCCGGGGGATTTACAGTCCCCTCCCATTGGCCGCTCGGGCAACCCGCCAGGGTCGAACATGTGTTGCGGCTTTTGAAGTACGAGGCGAAAGGATACCTTAGGCTCATAAGGATGAAAAATCGTCCTTCATTTTCGCAAAGTAGACCTAGAGAGAGGGCCAAAAACAATGGCTGACGCAAGTTTTGACGTAGTTTCCAAAATCGACCGTATGGAGCTCGATAACGCAATTAACCAGGCAATCCGTGAGATTGATACTCGCTTTGATTTTAAGAATACCGGAACAACTGTCGAACTATCTGGCGAGACAATCAAGATTGAAGCTGGCACAGAAGAGCGCGCAAAGGCAGCGCTAGAAGTTGTGAAAGAGAAGATGATCAAGCGCGGAGTCTCACTCAAGCACCTCGAATCAGGTGAGCCGCAGCTTTCAGGAAAGATCTACAAGATTGGTTGCACACTCAAAGAGGGAATCTCAACTGAGAATGCAAAGAAGATTGCAAAGTTCCTCCGCGATGAGGGACCGAAGTCGATCAAATCTCAGATTCAGGGCGATGAGCTCCGTGTGACTTCAAAGAGCCGCGATGATCTTCAGGATGCGATCCAGCAGATTAAAGAAGGACCCTTTGATTTCGCAGTTCAATTTACAAATTTCCGTTAATCGATGGCTAATAGAAGCGAGAGATCGCTCGGCTTAATCTTTGGGCTTAGCGCTTATATTTTATGGGGCGCATTTCCGCTCTATTGGCCGCTGCTCAAGCCAGCAAGTGCATATGAAATCGTTGCACACCGAGCTGTCTGGACTTTAGTTTTCTGTCTCATCGTTCTCGGATTTCATAAGAAACTTCGCCACACCATCGCGCAGTTGAAGAAGCCCAAGATTCTCTTCGGACTTCTCGCGACTTCAATTCTGATCTCTATCAATTGGATTGTTTATATCTGGGCCACCAATGCGGGCCACGTTGTTGAGGCATCCCTTGGTTATTACATCAACCCGCTCGTCATCATCGCCTTCGGAGTCCTCTTACTGAAAGAGAAGATGCGTGCAGGACAGTGGGTTGCCGTCGGTATCGCAACTGTAGGAGTCGCAGTACTGACTATCGATTATGGACGTCTTCCGTGGATCGCCATTGCACTGGCGCTCTCTTGGGGTAGCTATGGCGTCATCAAGAAAGTCCTTGGTTTAGGGGCACTTGAGGGGCTCACCATCGAGACGATGCTCAGCTTTATCCCCTATGCAACCTTCTTACTTATCTTGCAGAACAATGGCACCGGTCAATTTGGCCACCATTTAGGGCTCTCACTTCTCTTATTAAGCGCAGGGGCAATCACTGCGATTCCACTTCTCCTCTTTAACGGCTCAACCACCCGCCTGCCATACACGGTCATCGGACTGCTTCAATACATCACTCCGACGATTCAATTCTCTATCGGAGTCTGGGTACGTCATGAAGCGATGCCAACAGCACGTTGGGTTGGTTTTGTAATTATTTGGTGTGCGCTGGTTGCTTTAACGATAGATCTAGTGCGATCAAGCCGTGCGGTCGATAATCGCATCGCATAGCGAATAAAGCGCACCTGTTACATCGCCTACTGGCAGAGGTCCAAGTGCCTTTCGAGCATCATTTGCAAATTGCAAGGTCTGCTGACGTGAAATCTCAAGTGCTGGGTGCGCACGCAAAGTTCTAATGACTTCTTGCACCGTGGCCTCATCAGTGATTGGGGCCTTTAAGAGCGCAATAAGTGATGCATCTTCAGGGCGGTTCATTGCTATCACGTTAAGGGTGACAAGAGTAGGTACACCTTCACGGAGATCTGTTCCAGGAGTCTTGCCTGACTCAAATGATTCAGAGGCGATATCGATGACATCATCAACAAGCTGGAATGCGACCCCAATCTTCTCGCCGAAAATTGTAAGAGTCTCTTTAATTTCATCTGGCGCACCAGAGACCATCGCACCAAATCGTGCTGAGGCTGCAATCAATGAACCGGTCTTATCGGCAACGACTGCGAGGTAGTGCTCAAGAGGATCTCCCCCATCGGTGGGTCCTTGTGTCTCCATGATCTGGCCAATAACAAGTCGTTCAAAGGTATGCGCCTGTAGTCGAACAGCCTCAGGTCCAATATCTGCAAGAAGTGCAGAGACCTTTGCGAAGAGGTAATCACCGGTAAGGATTGCCACCGTGTTGCCCCAGCGATTGTTGGCGCTCTCAACCCCACGGCGAAGTGGCGCCTCATCCATCACATCATCGTGATAGAGCGTTGCGACGTGGGTGAGCTCGCAGACAGCTGCAGATTCGATAATGCCCTCACGAGTCTTATCGCCATAGTGCGATGCGAGAAGGGTCAGGAGAGGGCGTAGGCGCTTACCTCCGGCCGCTACAAGGTGGCGTGAAGTCTCTTCCACCAATGGATATTTACCTTGGATATGGCTATGGAGGAGCGCTTCTACCTCGGCCATACCGATAGCAAGCTCTGCCTCAAGGGCAGGAGCCATACCAGGGATGCCGAGATTAGCCATTAGCGAAGGAATACAGCGGTAGAGGCGATGAAGTTGATCAACGGCGCGGGGAAGATTCCAAGTACCAATGTGACCACTGCAGAGATTGCAATAGTTGTTGAAGTCAGCGCAGAAGGAATAACAACGCTTGTTCCATCTTCAACTGGATCCTTAAAGAACATCAAGACGATTACGCGGATATAGAAGAAGGCTGCAATCGCTGATGAGAGAACACCGGCGATAAGAGTTGCAAGGCTGCCTGATTGATATGCCGCTGAGAAGATTGAGAACTTTCCAATAAATCCTGAAGTCATCGGAATTCCAGCAAATGCGAGTAGGAAGAATGCAAATGTTCCTGCAACAAGTGGAGAGCGCTTTCCAAGACCGCTCCAGCGGTTGAGGTCTGTCACTTCACCAGCTGAGTCGCGCACCAAAGTCACGATTGCAAAGCCACCTACTGTGGCTACGCCATATGCAAAGAGATAGAAGATTGAAGCATCGAGGCCTGACTTGCTCAGCGCAATAACACCGGCAAGTAAGAATCCTGCATGCGCGATAGATGAGTAAGCCAACATGCGCTTAACATCCTTCTGCGCGATTGCAACGAGAGATCCAAAGAGCATTGTTGCGATTGCAATAAGGATGACTGCTGGGCGCCACTGCCATTCTGCGTTAGCAAAAGCGACGTAGAAGATACGAAGAATTGCGCCAAATGCTGCAACCTTTGTAGCTGCTGCCATAAATGCAGTAACTGGAGTTGGAGCACCCTGATAAACATCTGGTGACCATGCATGGAATGGGAATGCGCCGACCTTGAAGAGGAGGCCGACTGAGACAAATGCGATTCCGAGCAAGAGGAATACATCGTTTCCTGAGCCACCGGTTACCGCTGCCTGAATTCCTGCGAAAGTTACTGATGATGAGTATCCATAGAGGAATGCTTCACCAAAGAGGAAGAATGCTGATGAGAATGCGCCGAGCAAGAAGTACTTAAGGGCTGCTTCTTGTGATGCCAGGCGGCGGTAACGTGAGAGACCGGCCATCAAGTAGAGAGGCAGCGACAACATTTCGAGCGCCACAAAGAGAGTGATCAGATCGCTTGCGAGTGGAAAGAGGAGCATTCCTGCTACTGCAAAGAGAGTGAGCGGAAAGACCTCTGTTGTGCGAACGCGAGCTTGGTGAGCTTGGCGCTCCTCCAAAGAACCAGGAACAGCAGCTGCTGCTGATGTGAAGTTATCTTGATCTGCAATGAGGAAGAGCGAGATGAGTGCAATCACAAGGATTGAGGCCATCAATAGGACGCCTGCTCCATCAAATGTCAGTGATGACATTGCAGCAGTTGTTGATCCTTCATGTCGTACTCGCATCAATTGGGCGAATGCAATCACGATAGTGGCAACTGCAACGAAGAGCTGGGCTGTTGCACGGACGCTGCTACGAGCGAAAGCCTCAATAAGTACACCGACAAGTGCGCCAGCTAGAACGATGAGAATTGGCGCAAGGAGCGCATATTCAAGTACGGGAGCTGTAAATGTCATTTACTTACCTGCAATCTCTGTTGGAGCTGGATCGGTAAACCCTGCACTCTCAATGACATGAGCCGATGCTGGATTAATAATGTTCAGTAGCGGTGATGGATAGAAGCCAAAGGCGACAATCACTGCAACTACTGGTGCGATGGCAATTTTCTCGCGGAGATTGAGATCTGGAAGGTTCTCATTTCCGGGAGTTGTTGGGCCATGGAGAGTGCGCTGCACTGGAATCAAGATGTACAAGGCAGCAAGGACGATTCCGATAGTCGCAATAACTGCTGCTACTGGGTAGCGAGTGTATGTACCGACAAGAACCAAGAACTCTGAGACGAAGCTTGAGAGGCCAGGAAGGGCCAATGAAGACATTCCGGCGATAAAGAACATCCACGCCATCACAGGTGTCACGCGCTGCAAACCACCGAAGTCAGCAATCGTTGAAGATCCGCGACGAGCGATCATCCAACCACCAACGATAAAGAGGGCAGCCGTTGAGAAGCCGTGATTAAACATGTAGAGGGTTGCACCTGAGTGGCCCTGTGTAGTCATCGCAAAGATTCCCATAGTGATAAATCCGAAGTGAGAGATCGATGTGTATGCAATCAAGCGCTTTAAATCAGTTGCGCGAATTGCCAGGAATGCGCCGTAGATAATGGAGATCACTGAAAGCACGATAATTACAGGAGTAAATGTCTTACTTGCATCTGGGAAGATTGTGATACAGAAACGGATCATTCCGAATGTACCGACCTTATCGAGAACACCGAGCAAGAGAACTGAAGTTCCTGGAGTACCCGCCTTTGCTGCATCTGGAAGCCAGGTGTGAAGTGGCCACAATGGCGCCTTAATTGCGAAGGCGATAAAGAAGCCTAGGAACAAGAGGTTCTGAGTTGTAGAGCTCATGACCGTATGAAGATCTGCAAGTTCGGTGATATCAAAGCTTGCATAGCCTGCACCACTTGATACGACATAAATTCCGATGATTGATGCGAGCATCAAGAGGCCACCGAAGAGGCTGTAGAGAAGGAACTTCACAGCAGCTGCTGCGCGCTCCCCCGAACCGTAGCCACCGATAAGGAAGTAAACCGGGATCAACATCGCTTCGAAGATGACATAGAACAAGAAAACATCTGTCGCAGCAAAGACGCCGATCATCATCGTCTCAAGTACGAGGATAAGAATGTAGAAGACCTTTGCAGACCAACGTCCGCCCTCTGACTCATTCCAGCCAGCAAGAATCACAATTGGGGTAAGAAGTACTGACATCAAAATCAGGACAAGTGCGAGTCCATCCACACCGACTGAGAAGTTGATTGCAAATGAAGGGATCCACTCGTTCTTCTGAACGAATTGAAGAGCAGTGTCATTGGCAACAAACTTTGTGGCGATATAGATGCCGAAGATTGCCGTGAGGAGCGTTGTTCCTAGCGCTGCCTGCTTGATGCGAAGCACATTACTGCTTGGAAGAACTCCAACGAGGAGTGCGCCAAGGAGTGGCAGTAGACCGAGTGTGACTAGTGAACTCATTGTGTGACCACCCAGATTCCAGCGATCAAGACGACCGCACCGATGAGAATGAAAGCTGCATAGCTTCGAGCAAAACCAGTCTGGCTTCTGCGAAGAATTGATCCAGAACTAGTTGCGAGGCGACCTATGCCACGTACTGCTCCATCAACAACACTCTCATCAGCCTTCTGAGCGAGCTCAGTGAGCGCAATACCTGGACGCATAAAGACGGCCTCGTTAAAGGAGTCCTGGCCAAGATCATTTCGCACAAAGCGAGTAAGTCCTGAAACATCTTCTGGAGCAACTGCTGCAACATCAGCAAATTGATACTTCATCAGCGCGATTGCAACGCCGATGACGACAGCTGTCAGCGCAAGACCTGAGACAACAATCGGAGCTAAGAACTCTTCATGCTCGCCTTCATGGCCACCAACGATTGGTTCGAGCCAATTAACGAGGGCATGTCCGCGAGTAAAGAGGAAACCAGATGCAATTGAACCGAAGGAGAGAATTGCAATAGGAATCCACATCAAAGCTGGTGATTCGTGTGGGTGAGCATCATCATCCCAGCGAGCCTTACTTGTGAAGGTAAGAATCATTACGCGAGACATATAGAACGCTGTGATTGCTGCACCGAGAAGAGCTGCACCGCCGAGGAGAATTCCCTTGAGGCCGCCTGCATTAAACGCAGTCTCAATAATCGCATCCTTTGAGTAGAAACCAGCAAATGGTGGAACGCCGATAATTGCAAGGTAACCAAATCCAAATGTCACGAAAGTGATTGGCATGAACTTACGAAGATTTCCAAACTTTCGCATATTCACTTCATCGTTCATTCCGTGCATTACAGAACCTGCACCGAGGAACATGCTCGCTTTGAAGAATCCATGTGTCAGCAAGTGCATGATTGCAAATGCATATCCAACAGGGCCAAGGCCAGCTGCAAGAATCATGTAACCGATCTGAGACATCGTTGATGCTGCGAGAGCCTTCTTAATGTCATCCTTTGCAGTACCGATGAGGGCACCGAAGATCAATGTAATTGCACCGACAATCACAACAACGAGCTGAGCAGTTGGTGCGAGATCGAAGATGAAGTGTGAACGGACGATGAGGTAAACGCCTGCAGTAACCATTGTCGCTGCGTGAATAAGGGCTGAAACCGGCGTTGGGCCAGCCATTGCATCGCCGAGCCATGCCTGCAATGGGAACTGAGCTGACTTACCGGCAGCAGCTACAACGAGCATGATTCCAATAGCTGTGAGAGCCGCTTCAGATGCACGAGGTGCAACATCTGCAATCCCTGCAAATGTTGTTGTTCCAAGCGTTGCAAAGGCGATCATGATGGCAAATGAGAGACCCATATCGCCGACGCGGTTCATAACAAATGCCTTCTTAGAGGCAGTTGCATAGGCAGGCTTCTGATTCCAGAAACCAATCAAGAGATATGAGGCAAGGCCCACACCTTCCCAACCGACATAGAGGTTGAGGTAAGAGTTACCGAGAACGAGCAGAAGCATCGCTGCAATAAAGAGGTTGAGGTATGCAAAGAAGCGACGACGGTTCTCATCATGCTCCATGTAAGAGATGGAGTAGATATGAATCAAAGTACCTACACCTGTAATAAGAAGTACGAAACAGATGGAGAGCTGATCCAGCAAGAGAGCTGCATCGATATTGAAATCACCCACTGCAATCCATGAGAAGAGCTTCTGAGTTACTGCGCGCTCTTCTGTTGGGCGTCCGAGCATCTGTGAGAGTTGGTAGAGGCCAACACCGAATGAGCTTGCAGACATCGCTGTTGCGAGGAAGTGTCCCCACTTATCTGTGCGACGTCCTCCTAAGAGAAGCGCGGCAGCGCCAAAGAGAGGCAGTGCGATCAAATATACGAGTGATGATGAAGTGCTCATGGTTATCGCTTCAACAAACTAGCATCGTCGACAGATGCTGAACGGCGTGAGCGATAAATCGTCACGATGATGGCTAGACCGACTACAACTTCACATGCTGCAACAACCATGGTGAAGAAGGCTGTGACCTGTCCATCCAAAGTTCCGTTGATGCGCGAGAAGGTAACAAATGCGAGGTTTGCAGCGTTGAGCATCAACTCGACGCACATAAAGACAACGATTGCATTGCGGCGAACAACAACGCCGACCGCTCCAATTGTAAAGAGCAGCCCTGCAACGTAGAGGTAGTTATAGGGATTCATTACTTCTCCTCCACGACTGTTGTATCGACAACATCAAGTTGGAATGGCGCTGACTCGAGCATGTCGCCGCGAGCCTTCAAAGTTGCTGAGATTGATGTTGGTGCAGGTGATCCATCTGGAAGAAGCGCTGGAACATCGACTGCGTTGTGGCGGGCAAAGACGCCTGGGCCAGGAAGACCGGCAGCGCTTGAAAGTGAGCCGGTACGGAAACGTGCAATTGAACTCTCGCGCTGAGTTGGGCGCTCGACAGTGCGCTGATGATGCGCAAGAACCATCGCACCGAGTGCTGCAGTAATAAGGAGAGCTGAGACAACTTCAAAAGGCCACACAAAATCAGAGAAGAGCAGTTGAGCAAGTGATTGAACATTGCCAGCTGAGTTTGCTTCTGTCAGTCCAATAGCTGGATGGCCAAGTGTTGCGCGACCAATCAAAGATGCAAGAAGTCCGCCGAAGCCAACTGCTGCGGTAATCGCAATCGGACGAAGACCGGGGATTGTCTCTTTAAGAGAATCTGAAGAATCAACGCCGACGAGCATCAAGATAAAGAGGAAGAGCATCATTACAGCGCCGGTGTATACGACGATCTGAACGATTCCTAAGAAGAGCGCATCTTGAGCGATGTAGAAGATAGCAAGTGTGATCATGACCCATGCAAGTAAGAGAGCCGAGTGAACTGCCTTCTTCACAAGCAACATTCCAAGTGCTGCGATAACAGCGATTGGAGCGAGGATCCAGAACATTACTGCCTCTGGAGTCTGGATAATCATTACTTCGCCTCCCCCACGCTAGCTGATCCCTGAATGGGTCCCTGTGATGGATCTGCTGACTTCACTTCACCACGGTAATAATTGTTCTCATCCATTCCTGGATACATTGGGTGTGGTGGCATCACCATTCCTGCGCGAAGTGGCGCGAGGAGATCTTCCTTCTCGAAGATCAACTTCTCACGAGAATCATCAGCAAGTTCATACTCATTTGTCATTGTGAGTGCACGTGTTGGACATGCTTCAACGCAGAGACCACAGAAGATGCAGCGGAGATAGTTAATTTGATAGACCGCACCGTGGCGCTCTCCTGGTGAGACCTGATTGCCTGGTGTGTTATTTCCACCTTCAACATAGATTGCATCCGCTGGACATGCCCATGCGCAGAGTTCGCAACCGATGCACTTCTCAAGACCGTCTGGGTGGCGGTTGAGTTGGTGGCGACCATGGAAACGCTCTTCTGTAGGCGCCTTTACATCTGGATATTGAACGCTGAGGTTCTTCTTAAACATTGTCTTGAAAGTGACCCAGAATCCAAGTGATTGCTTACCGAGAGATGCTGGTCCTGGCTGTTCAACTTCAACATAAGAGACATCGTTGATGTCCTTCGCTGCACCTGACTTCTTTGGCTCTAATGAATTACTCATGTGCTTCTCCTGAAGTGTGTGCCTTTGCTGATGCATTGAAAGATGAAACGCCTGGAAGTTGTGGCAATGGGAAATCTGGCGCTTCGCCAACTGGCTGTGGCTTGCGAGCCTCACTCTTTGACTTCTCAAAGAGTGAAGAGATTGCCATCACGATAATGACGACGCCAAGAGCGAATGCGAGAGCAACTGTGCGTGATGCACCGTTCTGCTGAATCACGCGAAGTGATGCGACGATCAAAATCCAGATGAGTGAAACTGGAATAAGAACCTTCCAGCCGAACTTCATAAATTGGTCATAGCGAAGACGTGGCAGTGATGCACGGAGCCACATGAAGATAAAGAAGAAGAAGTTCACCTTGAGGAAGAACCAGATGATGACAAACCAACCACCGAGCCAGCCTTCAGTAAATCCAAGGCCTGGAAGTGCGTGGTAACCACCAAGGAAGAGGGTTGTTGCGAGAGCAGAAACCGCGATGATGTTGACGTACTCTGCCAAGAAGAAGAGTGCGAACTTCAGTGACGAGTACTCGGTGTGGAATCCACCAACGAGCTCACCTTCTGCCTCTGCCAAGTCGAATGGTGCACGGTTTGTCTCACCAACCATTGAGATCACATAGATTACAAATGATGGGAAGAGGACGATGACATTCCAGATGTGTCCATGTTGTGAAGCGACGATATCTGAGGTCGACATAGAACCTGCATAGATAAAGACTGCAACGAGTGAAAGTCCCATCGCAACTTCATAAGAGATGACCTGCGCACTTGAGCGAAGACCACCGAGAAGTGGATAGGTAGATCCTGAAGACCACCCTGCAAGAACAACACCATAAACACCGATTGATGTAACAGCCAAGATGTAGAGGACTCCGACTGGAAGATCAGTGAGTTGCATCGCTGTCTTATGACCGAAGAGTGTGACCACTCCTGTCATTGGGATAACTGCGAAAGACATGAAGCACATTGCTGCGGCGATAATTGGAGCAGCGATAAAAACGATCTTATCTGCCGCGGCAGGAATGATGTCTTCCTTAAGAGCGAGCTTGACGCCATCAGAGAGTGATTGAAGAAGTCCAAATGGGCCAACGCGGTTAGGGCCGGTGCGCTGCTGCATCTTTGCTAAGACGCGACGTTCGGTCCAGACAGCCATCAAAGTCGCGACTACGCAGATTGCAAAGACAAGGACTGCCTTTACTGCGACGAGCCATCCTGGATCTTGCCCGAGAAGCTGAGCTGTTGTCATGCCTTCACCACCGTTACTAGTTCGCCGTGAACCGCATTGAGAGCGGTAAGTGCTTGAGAACCAAATGAATTACGTGGAATCCAGATTGCATCATCGTGAATATCTTCAACGAGAACTGGCAATGTGATTGAACCGTGTTCGTTCGAGATGCGAACCTGATCACCAGTGAGAACACCAGCGGCAGATGCACGCTTTTCAGAGATCACAGCGACTGTCTGGCGACGTGTGCCAGCCAAGTTATCTTCACCGCGCTGCATTGTTCCCATATCGAGCAAGCGACGCCAAGAAGTTAATACCGCTTGATCGCCTGATGCAGAAGGTGCGCTACCTGCAGCTATCGGTGTGAATGGAGCACGAGCGCCATCCCACTTACCGAGCTGTGCGATTTCGCGCGCCGCAGCTGAAACAGTTCCAAGCATGATTGATTCGCCCATCGCATCAGCAAGTGCTGACAAGATACGTACATCGCTACGGTTGAGTGACTCTGAGACCGCTGCATCGAATGAACGTGCGCGACCTTCCCAGTTAAGGAATGAGCCAGACTTTTCAGTAACTGCCGCAACTGGAAGAACAACATCGGCAACTTGAGTCACTGATGATTCAGCGATTTCAAGTGAGACTACGAAACTCTTCTTCAGCACATCGAGGGCCTTGCGGCTATTGAGTAAGTCGTATGCATCAACGCCACCGACGACAACTGAATCGAGTTCATCGTTGCCAAGAGCTTCGATAATCTGATGTGTTGTGCGACCAGGCGTTGCAGGAAGTGAATCAACGCCCCATGCAGCTGCGATATCGACGCGAGCTGCAGAATCTGCAACTGGGCGACCGCCGGGAAGAAGTGTTGGGAGCGCGCCAGCCTCAAGTGCTCCACGCTCACCTGCGCGACGTGGAATCCATGCAAGCTTCGCACCGCTCTTCTCAGCAAGTGCCGTAGCAGCAGAGAGAAGTCCAGCAGATTCAGATGCACGCTCACCTACGAGAATTACTGACTTTGCAGTCAGAGTTACACCAGCAACTGCAGCAGCTTCTGCACCCGGTGCAACCTTGATGAACTCTGCTGAGAGCTTATCCATTGCAATAGAACCCTTTGTCGCCACTGATGTGACCTTGAGTCCGCGCTTCTTAAAGTTCTTATTGAGGCGGAGGAAGACGATTGGTGATTCTTCTTCTGGCTCAAAAGCAACGAGGAGAACGTGATCTGCAGAATCGATATCGCTGTAATGAACGTCGAACTTACCTGCAACCTGAGCTGCAAGGAATTCGCCTTCTTCCTTACCTGATACACGTGCACGGAAATCAATATCGTTTGTCTTCAACGCGATACGTGCAAACTTTGAATAACCATATGCATCTTCTGTTGTGACGCGACCACCTGTAAGGACTGCTGCGCGCTTGCCCTTGAGACCTGCTGCAGCTGCAGCGAGTGCCTCTGGCCATGATGCTTCAACGAGAATGCCTTCTGCGTTACGAACGAGTGGCTGGGTAAGACGATCAGTTGAAGTCACATACTTAAATGCCCAACGACCCTTATCGCAGTTCCACTCTTCATTAACTGCTGCATCATCTCCTGCGAGGCGACGAAGTGTCTTACCGCGACGAACATCGGTGCGCATATCGCAACCTGATGCACAGTGCTCACATGCAGATGGAGTTGAAACCAAGTCGAATGGACGTGCACGGAATCGGTATGAAGCACCTGTGAGCGCACCCACTGGACAGATCTGAACAGTGTTACCTGAGAAGTAAGAGTTAAATGGATCGTTTTCGTAGATACCAACCTGCTGCAACGCACCGCGGTGGTTGAGAGTAATAAATGGATCTGAAGCGATCTGATTTGAGAAACGAGTACAGCGTGCACAGAGAACGCAACGTTCGCGATCGAGCAATACCTGTGAAGAGATATTGATTGGCTTCTCAAATGTGCGCTTGTAGCCAGTTAAACGCGACTCTGCATTTCCATTGCTCATCGCCTGGTTCTGCAATGGACACTCGCCACCCTTATCGCAGACTGGGCAATCAAGTGGGTGGTTACCAAGGAGAAGCTCCATCACGCCCTTCTGCGCCTTATCTGCAACAGGTGATGTGAGCTGAGTCTTTACGATCATATTTGGCTCAACAGGAATCGTGCATGATGCCTGTGGCTTTGGAAATGCACGGCCGTTGATCTCAACATCGACGAGACATTGACGACAAGCACCCACTGGATCAAGAAGTGGGTGATCACAGAAACGTGGAATCTGAATTCCGAGCTTCTCTGCTGCACGAATAATGAGCGTGCCCTTTGGCACTGTTACTTCAAAGCCGTCAATGACGACTGTGATCATCTCAACTGCAACTACTTCTTGAGTGGTCATTACTTAGCCTCCGCAAAGAGTGTTGACTTAGATGCATCGAATGGGCACGCGCCACCAGTTACGTGTGCGATGTACTCATCACGGAAATACTTGATTGAAGATGTAATTGAAGATGTTGCGCCATCACCAAGAGCACAGAATGAACGGCCCATGATGTTGTCGCAGAGATCGAGGAGCTTCTGAAGATCTGCCTCGGTGCCCTTACCTTCTTCGAGGTCACGCAAGATTTGTACCAACCACCATGTGCCTTCGCGACAAGGTGTGCACTTTCCACATGACTCATGCTTGTAGAACTCAGTCCAACGCAATACAGCGCGAACAACACATGTTGTCTCATCGAAGATCTGAAGGGCTTTAGTTCCCAGCATTGAGCCTGCTGCTGCTACGCCTTCATAATCCAATGGAACATCAAGGTGCTCATCAGTAAAGATTGGGGTTGAAGATCCACCTGGTGTCCAGAATTTCAACTTGTGACCGTTACGAACTCCACCTGCGAGCTCGAGAATCTGGCGAAGTGTGATTCCAAGAGGTGCTTCAAACTGACCTGGGTTATTTACATGGCCTGAGAGTGAGTAAAGAGTTGCACCCTTTGACTTCTCTGTACCCATTGATTGGTACCACTCTGCGCCATTTGCAACGATTGCAGGAACAGCTGAGATTGACTCAACATTGTTTACTACTGTTGGACGTGCATATAAACCAGCGATTGCTGGGAATGGTGGGCGAAGTCGTGGCTGTCCACGGAAACCTTCGAGTGAGTCAAGCAAAGCTGTCTCTTCACCACAGATATATGCACCTGCACCGATGTGAAGAACGAGATCAATATCGTGGCCTGTTCCAAAAACATTCTTACCGAGGTAGCCAGCCTTATATGCATCTGCAATTGCCTTGTTGAGACGACGTGCAACGTGAGTTACTTCGCCGCGGATATAGATAAATGCATGCTTTGCACGAATTGCATATGCAGCGATGATGACGCCTTCAACAAGAACGTGTGGGTTAGCCATAAGAAGTGGCATGTCCTTACATGTTCCTGGCTCTGACTCATCAGCATTAACAACGAGGTAGTGCTCCTTGTTATCGCCCTGTGGAATAAAGCCCCACTTCATTCCGGTTGGGAAGCCTGCGCCACCGCGACCACGAAGTCCTGAATCTTTTACGAGTTGAATAACTGCATCGGGATCCATTGCAAGAGCTTTTTGAGCAGCCTGGTATCCACCATTGCGCTTATAAGCATCGATTGTGAATGAATCCTTCTCATCCCAATGTGCTGAAAGGACGGGAGTTAATAGAGACATTACTTGCCTTCCTTTGCGAGCTTGAGACCAAGAAGTGTTGGTGCACCTGCCTGAACGCCTTCTTCAGCAAGTCCATCATCGAGCCCTGCAAGTACTGCAGATGCTTCTTTATAAGTTACGAGGCGGCTTGGACCGCGAGTTGGCGCTGGTGGATTTCCTGCGCGCGCGCCATCGACAAGAGCCTTTGCTGATTCAACTGTCTGGTTGTCGTAGAACTCCCAGTTAGCCATAACTACTGGCGCATAGTCACATGCTGCATTGCACTCGATATGTTCGATAGAAACTTTTCCATCATCTGTAACGCCATCGTTTTCAAGTCCGAGGTGCTCCTTGAGCGATGCGAGAATTTGATCGCCACCCATGATTGCGCACAATGTATTTGTGCAGACACCGATGTGATATTCACCGGTTGGCTTGCGCTTGTACTGAGTATAGAAAGTTGCAACGGCTGAAACTTCAGCTGTCTCGATCTCAAGAATTGCAGCGATTGTCTCTATGCCTTCATTTGTAACGAAACCTGAGATTGATTGAACGTAGTGAAGCAAAGGCATGATCGCAGAACGCTTACGTGGGTAGCGCGCAACGATTGATTGCATTACATCCTGATTAAGGGTTGAGTTAGAAATTGTCATCAGCGGTCCACGCCTCCCATAACAGGATCGATAGATGCGACAGCGCCGATGATGTCGGCAACCATTCCACCTTCGCTCATTGCAGATGTTGATTGAAGATTGTTAAATGATGGTTCACGGAAGTGAACACGGTATGGCTTTGTTCCTCCATCAGAGACAACATGTGCTGCAAGCTCACCACGTGGTGATTCAACTGCTGCATAAGCCTGTCCTGCTGGAACACGGAAACCTTCTGTTACCAGCTTAAAGTGGTGGATTAGTGACTCCATTGATGTACCCATGATTTCGCGGATGTGATCAAGTGAGTTACCAAGTCCATCTGCACCAAGTGCTAGCTGTGCTGGCCATGCAATCTTCTTATCGGCAACCATTACTGGCTGACCTTCTGTTGCATCGAGCTTCACAATTGCTTGCTCGATGATTCGAAGAGATTGCTCGAGCTCTGCCATACGAATTAAGAAGCGACCATAAACATCACATGTATCTGCTGTGATGACATCGAATTCGTAATTCTCATATCCGCAGTAAGGCTGCATCTTGCGAAGATCCCAAGGCAGGCCAGTTGAACGAAGAACTGGACCTGTGATTCCGAGGGTTGTGCATCCTGCGAGATCGAGATACCCGATTCCTTCAGTGCGCTTCATCCAGATTGTGTTACCAACCAAGAGCTTCTCATTATCTTTAAAGTTCTTACGAAGCTCCTTCACGAGATCGCGAAGGCGTGATGTCATGCCCGCTGGAAGATCCTGCTGGACTCCACCCGGACGTACATAGGCCATGTTCATGCGAAGACCTGTGATTGCTTCAAATGTATCGAGTACCGCTTCGCGTTCGCGGAATGCAAAGAACATAGGTCCCATTGCACCGAGTTCTAGTGCGCCCGTTCCAAGTGCAACCATGTGTGATGAGATGCGGTTGAGCTCCATCATCAAGACGCGGATGATTGAGGCGCGCTCTGGAATATCGTTGGTGATTCCGAGCAACTTCTCAATAGCAAGACAGTAAGCAGTCTCGTTAAAGATTGGTGCGAGGTAATCCATACGTGTGGCAAATGTTGTGCCCTGTGTCCATGAACGGTATTCCATGTTCTTTTCAATACCTGTGTGCAAGTAACCAATACCTGGACGAACCTCAGTAACAGTCTCGCCTTCAAGCTCGAGAACTAGGCGTAGAACACCGTGTGTAGATGGGTGTTGAGGACCCATATTGACGATGATGCGTTCTTCTTTTGCCTCGCCGATTTCAGAGACGAGTGAATCCCAATCGCCACCAGTTACTGAATAAACAGTTCCTTCAGTGGTTTCACGAGTTGCTGCATATGGATCGAAAGTGGTCACTTGTAAGACCTCCGGTTCTGTGGAGCCGGTGTTGTTGCACCCTTGTATTCAACTGCAATTCCACCCAGTGGGTAATCCTTACGTTGTGGATGCCCATCCCAGTCATCTGGCATCAAGATGCGAGTAAGACCTGGGTGACCATCAAAGATAATTCCGAACATGTCGAATGTTTCGCGCTCATGCCAGTTGTTACCTCCATAGACCTCAACGAGTGAAGGAATATGTGGATCAACTTCTGATGTGCAGACCTCAAGACGGACGCGCTGATTCTTTGTCATTGAGAGCAATGGGTAGAGAGCAACGAGTTCGCAGCCAGTGCGATCTGGATAGTGAACGCCAGATACGCCCATGCACATTTCAAAGAGCAACTTGTCGCGGAGTACCTTTGCAACTTCAACGAGACTTTCCTTCTTGATGTGAAGTGTAAGTTCGCCGCGATCAACTACTACCTTTGTAATTGCATCTGCAAAATCTGGATACGCGCGCTCGAGATCATCTGCGAGCTGATCGAAGTAGCCACCGTATGGGCGCTCTGTTGAGCCTGGATTTGAAACTGTACGAACGAGTCCGCCATAACCTGATGTATCACCAGTGCCTGAGACTCCGAACATGCCTTCTTGTTCTGACATTACGCGAGCGCCCCTTCGTGTGGAAGGTTGCCGAGCTGAATCGTTGGCTTAGCCTTCAAAGCAGCCTCTTCTACTGCTTTTATGACAGCTTCGCGATTTGCTCCGAGCTTTGTATCTGAAATTTGTTCATGCAATTTAATGATTGCATCCATCAACTGCTCTGGACGCGGTGGGCAACCTGGAAGATAGATATCAACTGGGACTACGTGATCTACGCCTTGAACGATTGCATAGTTATTAAACATTCCGCCTGAAGATGCACATGCACCCATTGAGATAACCCACTTTGGCGCTGTCATTTGATCGTAAATCTGTCGAAGAACTGGCGCCATCTTCTGTGAAACGCGGCCTGCAACGATCATCAAATCTGCCTGACGAGGAGAGGCGCTAAAGCGCTCCATTCCAAAGCGAGAGATATCGTGCTTAGGTGATGAACCAAGTGCCATCATCTCAATCGCACAGCATGCAAGACCGAATGTCGCTGGCCATACAGAGCTCTTGCGCATGTAACCGGCAAGACCTTCTACTGTTGAGAGAAGTACACCGCTAGGTAATTTATCTTCGAGACCCATTGTTTAGTCCCATTCCAATCCGCCACGTCGCCAAACGTATGCATATGCAACGAAGACCGTTGCGATAAAGATTCCCATCTCCACTAATCCAAAGAGTCCGAGCGCATCGAAGGTAACGGCCCATGGGTAGAGGAAGACAATTTCAATATCGAAGACGATGAACAACATCGCAGTGAGGAAGTACTTCACTGGAAAACGTCCGCCTTCGAGAGCTTGGGGTGATGGTTCGATTCCGCACTCATACGCCTCTTGCTTAGCGCGGTTGTAACGAGCTGGACCGGTAATTGCTGCGATGCCGACCGAGAATGCGGCGAAGCCGAATCCAATCGCAAAGAGAATGATGATGGGCAAATATGGATTAGCGCTCACAGGCGGTAAGTCTAGGTGGTACTGCCTGTAGTTGAAATCGTTATGGCTTGACGGCCATGTGAACTGCGACAACTCCGCCGGTCAGATTCTTGACTGTGACCTGAGACCAGCCCGCCTTCTCGATAATGGCAGCGAGCGCCGCCTGATTCGGCCACGCCTTAATTGATTCTGCGAGGTAGATATAGGCATCTGGATTCGAAGAGGTCTTCTTGGCGATCCATGGGAGGGCGCTCATGAGGTAATTGGTATAAATGGTACGAAACGGACGCCAGGTAGGGGCTGAGAACTCGACAATCACAAGGCGGCCACCTGGGCGGATGACGCGGAGCGCCTCTTTGAGCGCAACTTCAGTCTTATGGGTATTGCGCAGGCCAAAGGAGATTGTGTAGAGATCGAAGGAGTTATCCCCAAAAGGGAGTTTGAGGGCATCTGCCCATTGAAAATTGAGGTATGGGCGCTGTTTACGGCCCGCATCGAGCATTCCATGCGAGAAATCAGCTGAAGTCACGCTCGCACCAGCTTTGGCGAGCGGCTCTGAGCTGGCGCCGGGGCCTGCTGCCATATCGAGGATCTCCATCCCAGGCTTTGGGTCGATCAGCTTGGTGACCTGCTTACGCCAACGCTTGGTCTGGCCAAGGCTCAAGAGGTCGTTGACGAGGTCATAACGCTTTGCCACGCCATCGAACATCTTGGCGACCTCTTCAGGATTCTTATCCATGCCGGCTCTGTACATGTCAGTAGTCTGGCGCAAAGGTAGGCTTCGCTACAACTTTTAATTCTGGAGGATAGATATGTCATCTACGGCCACTCTTCGCGTCGCAGTTGCTCCACGTAGCACTGCCCTGACACATGCCCTCTTCATTGTTGGAGGCGTTGGATTTATCTCTGCGATGGCTCAGGTATCTATTCCAGTTCCAGGTTCACCTGTTCCTGTCACAGGTCAGACACTTGCCGCTCTTCTTGTCGGAACGACCTATGGCGCTCGCTTGGGCTTTGCCACTTTCGCAACCTACCTTTTTGCGGGAATCGCGGGAGCGCCTATTTTTGCTCCATCTCCCACTTCTGCCAATCATGGAATCGATCGCGTAATGGGAGCTACCGGTGGATATCTCATCGGAATGCTCGTTGCATCTCTCCTTCTTGGATTTCTTGCAGATCGTAAAGCTGATCAGAAGTTTCTTACTTCTTACCCTGCACTGCTTCTCGGCGAGGTAACAATCTTTGGCTTTGGTCTCGTCTGGCTTCACAACTCTCTGAGCCTCTCATGGACAGCAACAATCACGGCAGGATTCACACCATTTATTATCGGTGAAGTTCTCAAGGTTGCAATCGTCGGTACATCTCTTCCGCTGATCTGGCGCAAGATTGCATCAACACTTAATAAGTAATTAATTACTGATGCCCTCATTAGTTCCAGTCACAACCAATCGCATTGGTTCTCACCTACCTTTATTGCAGCTTCTCCCTGAAGATTCGCAGTATTCATGGGTGCGTGGTGGTGAAGGTCTTGTGGGTTGGGGCGAATATGCATCGATTCGTGTCAGCGGTAAAGATCGCTTCGAGCAAGTACGTACATGGTGGCATCAACAATTAGAGAGTTTCACAATCTCAAACTCTGTCCATGGAAGTGGAACAGGGCCAGTACTTTTTACATCTTTTAGCTTTGATCGCAATGAAGAATCTATCGCCGTAATCCCCCGCGTCATTGTTGGGAAGAAAGGCGAGAGCTCTTGGATTACATGGATCGGTGAAGGCCCCCAACCGGCACTTGCAGATAAGGCGCCCTCATTTGCAGGGCAGCATTTTGAATGGGGCCAAGGCACTCTGACAGAACAGCAATGGGAGAGTCGCGTTGCACAAGCGATTGCAAAGATTGATAAGTCAGAGATTGAAAAGGTCGTACTAGCTCGTGACTTAATCGCATCAACTAATGGCGCGGTTGATGTTCGACCAGTTCTGACAAAGTTGGCTGAGAACTATCCAGCGACGTGGGTATTTTTAGTTGATGGACTTATCGGTGCAACGCCAGAACTACTACTCCGACTTTCACGCGGCATGGTGACTTCGCGTGTGCTTGCTGGAACGATTCCTCGTACAGGAGATGATGCGCGCGACCTCGCGCTTGCAGGTTCACTCGCTCGATCATCGAAGGATCTTGAAGAGCATGAGTACGCAGTGCGCTCTGTGGCAGATGCACTCGAACCTTTCTGTTCATCGACAAACGTTCCCGAAGCTCCCTTTGTACTTCACCTTGCAAATGTCATGCACCTTGCAACTGATGTAACTGGAAATCTTCTTGAATCAAAGCATCATGTTGATGCATTTGCGCTCCTGAAATCACTTCACCCATCAGCTGCTGTCTGCGGAACGCCACGCAATATTGCTTTTGATGTCATCGACGAGATTGAGGGAATGAACCGCGGTCGCTATGCAGGACCAGTTGGATGGATTGATGCCCGTGGAGATGGTGAGCTTGGAATTGCACTTCGCTCAGGTCAGGTAACCGGCAATGAGATTCGAATCTTTGCAGGATGTGGAATCGTTGCTGGATCCGATCCTGTTGTTGAACTTGCAGAGAGCAACGCAAAATTCAGCGCGATGCGTTCTGCTTTAGCTTAAATCGAATCTACTGAGTTATAGATTGCCTGCAGATTATCTGCATTGCTTTCGCGATCTGGAACCTTTACAAGAACAAGTGAGATGCCAACAACAGGCTTTGATAGCTCTGTAATCAGCTCTGATTGCTTGGTAACTAGAGATGTTGCAAGACCGAAGGCGCCCGCAATCTTAATCAGATCAAGGTTATGTGGAGTGCCGAAGATGCTCTCAAAACCTGCAACGCCGCGGTGAGCCAAGGTAGAGAAGATTCCCCCGCCATTGTTATCAATGACGATGATCTTGAGGTTGATCTTCTCGTCATAGATCAAGCCAGTAATGTCGTGGAGGAAGCTGAGGTCGCCAAGTACCGCGACTGTCTCTTTGCGTTGCGATGCAATTCCAAGAGCTGTCGAGATATTTCCATCAATACCTGCAAGGCCTCGATTAGCAAAGGTTTCTACCCCGCTTCGTGCAACGGCAAAACCTTCGATATCTCGAATAGGTCGAGATGAAGAGATAAAGAGCGATGTTCCAGTTGGAATTCCGCTGCCAATCTCACGGGCAACGATCGCCTCGGACCATGTTGAAAGATCTGCAATCTTCTTCGCTGCGCGATGTGAGAATTTATTCCAACGTTCGACATATTCGACATCTACCTCTGGCGCTTCCACAACGGGAAGAGCTGCAAACTTCTGATCTGCCGGGCGGTCACCATCGACTGTAAGAATTCGTGGATCGATGACGATTGTCTTTCGCGCGCGAGAGATGATGCGATTGATAGAACGTGAGAGCGTAGTGCGACCGATAACAACGACAGTATCAGGTGCAAGCTCGTCAGTAATGGTCTGAGATGTAAGGAAGATACTTGCATGCGAGAGCGCGCTCTTAAATGAGAGAGGATCTTCTGCAATAACTGGCCACCCTAAATCTGCTGCAAACTTCTCAACCTTCTCCACACTAAATCCACCGCGATCATGGCCTACGACCAAAATTCCACGAGTTGATTTTGTATAGAAAGTTCCTGCGCTCTTACGATCGAAATCACGAGGTGCGCTGACGGTGAGATTTGCCAACCAATCGCTATCGTCATCGACGCCGAGCGGTTCTGCGAATTGCACATTGAGATGTACAGGCCCTGACTTTAAAGAGTTCAATGGGAGGACCATGGGATAGGCAGCGCCTGAGATATCTGCAAAGTAGCGCACAGCCTTACCGAAGATACGCGCCTGTTCAGTTGTCTGGTTTGCACCCGTGCGACGAAGTTCTGCCGGGCGATCTGCAGTAATAACCAAGAGTGGAAGATTGGAGTGCGATGCCTCGAGAACAGCTGGGTGATAGTTGGCAACAGCAGTTCCTGAGGTACAGATAATTGGAACGGGGCGGTTGGTTGCCTTTGTGATACCGAGTGCAAAGAATGCGGCGGTGCGTTCATCGATACGAGTATGCAGAGTTATGAGTTTTCGCTCAGATGCTTCGAAGAAAGCCATCGTCAATGGTGCGTTGCGAGAGCCCGGTGAGATCACAACATCGGTGATCCCCGCTTCGAGAATTTGGCGAACAATTGTGCGCGCAAGAGTTGTTGATGTGTTCATGAGAGAGCTAATACCTCTGCGCAGCGCATGGCACGATTCTTCCACCATTCGTAGCGATTAGGTGCCACATCAAGACCGTCGAGCTTGATATCTAACTCACTTAGCGCGATTGAGCCGTCGATAATCTGTAGCTGGGCAACATCGCTGCTCATGAGTGATCCAGTTGCAAGGCCGCAGTCATAGTTGAGGTCTGTTATTGATGCTGCAAGTTCAAGTCCATAGTGAATTCCAACTGCGCTTTCGAGAGCGCTTGAGACAACTACAGGAAGTTTGTGATGTTCTGCAATAGCGCGTGCACGAGTTATGCCACCGAGTGGTTGCACTTTAAGCATCACAATATCTGCAACCCCCGCAAGGTCTACGGCAAATGGATCAGCCGCTTTACGAATCACTTCATCGGCAGCAATCTTGAGTTCGAAATCTGCACGTGATTTCAATTCACGAAGTTCTTCAAGAGTTTCACACGGTTGCTCAACATATTGAATTGCGCCTATCTCCCCGACGATTGCCGAGAGGTTTTCGAGCGCCTCATCGACAGACCAGAGACCATTTACATCTAGGCGAATCGCTGCATCAGGGCGAAGTGTGCGCAGAAGTTGAAGTCGAATGAGGTCTTCGTTGAGATTCTCGCCCACCTTTACTTTAAAGGTGCGGCAACCTGGAAAACTCTCAATGACTGTCTTGAGTCTTTGCCCATCAGATATCGCAGGGATAGTGCCATTTACTGCGATTGAGCTACGCAATGGGGCAGGGCGTGTAGATGTGGCAGCCTCGATGGCAGATGCCAGCCACTGTGATGATTCTTGATCACCGTATTCAAGGAAGGGAGAGAACTCTCCCCAACCGAATTCGCCTTTAAAGAGAGCGACCTCTCGCACCGTTACTCCACGAAAATTTGTCTTCGTAGGAAGCGCGATAACGCGCATGGTGGAGAGGAGCTCTTTAAACATTATGGACGCTTGGGAAACTTTCCAAAGTCAGGTTTGCGCTTCTCTTTATAAGCATCGCGACCTTCTTGGCCTTCTTCGCTTAAGTAGAACAAGAGCGTTGCATCTCCTGCAAGCTGTTGAATTCCAGCAAGTCCGTCATCTGCAGCATTCATTGAAGCCTTCAATAGACGGAGCGCCATTGGGCTGTTCATAAGCATCTCGCGACACCATGAAACAGTCTCTGCCTCAAGCTCTGCGAGAGGAACAACGGTATTTACAAGTCCCATATCGAGCGCTTCTTGCGCATCGTATTGACGAGTCATAAACCAAATTTCGCGCGCCTTCTTCTGTCCGACGTTACGTGCAAGAAGTCCTGAACCATAACCACCGTCGAATGAGCCGACCATTGGTCCTGTCTGTCCAAACTTCGCATTATCTGCAGCGATCGAGAGATCACAAACAACGTGAAGAACATGTCCGCCACCGATTGCCCAACCCGCAATCATTGCAACTACTGGCTTTGGTGTGCGACGAATCTGAACTTGGAGATCGAGAACATTGAGGCGACCCATACCTTGCTTACCAAGATCGTCATCTCCAACATATCCATCATCACCGCGGACGCTGATATCTCCACCGGAACAGAAAGCTTCACTGCCTTCACCGGTAAAGATGATGACTCCGACTTCGGAGTTATCGCGCGCTAAATCAAATGCCTCTTTCAATTCAATGATCGTCTGAGGGCGGAAAGCATTGCGAACCTCGGGGCGATTGATCGTAATCTTCGCCATCCCATCGGCGCTCTCATACTTAATGTCGGTGAACTTCTCACCCCCGCGGGCTACCTCCCACTTAGGGATGCTGCGGTCACCAAAATCACGCTTAATCGGCTTGCTCACGATTCCTCCATTGTTGATTACGGGCGATAGCCTACGCGGGCAATGGAGCAAAACGCACAACGAGAAGTTCGCACAGTCGATTCCACATGGAACCTAGGCGAGTTAATGGCCCGTATCGCAAAGGCGCTCGTATCTGATGGCCCGGCTCTTGCCCTCGCCCCCATCGCACGCGAGAACGTCTCAGCTCGCACCGCCCTAGTCGTCACCACAACTGGAAGCTCTGGCCAGGCAAAAGAAGTTTCTCTTTCAGCATCTGCTCTTCTCACATCTGCGAGAGCATCAAATAAATTTCTCGGGGCAGAGTTTGGAAATACTTGGTCACTACTTCTCCCCCTGAATCACATTGCAGGAATAAATGTATTGATCCGTTCACTTGAACTAGGAACAACTCCTGCAAATTTGATTGGTTACAAAGGAAAATTCCCAAAGATAGATTTTACGGCAATCGTTCCCACACAGCTCTTCCGCGCACTTAATGGTGATACCAATCTCCTCGAACATCTTCAGAGTGCGAAGGCGGTCCTTGTGGGTGGAGCTGCACTCACTTCGACACTTCGCAAAGAGGCAGAGTCTGCAGGCATCAAGGTAATTGAATCCTATGGATCTACCGAAACATCTGGTGGGTGCATCTACGACGGCACACCGCTCGAAGGTGTTGAGTTAGCAATAGGCCCAGATAAGCGAATTGCAATCAAAGGCAAGGTTGTAGCTCACGAACTTATCGATGAAGATGGTTGGTACTACACCTCAGATGCTGGCCACCTTGATAACAGTAAATTAATTGTTGATGGTCGAATGGATGACATCGTTATCAGCGGTGGCGAGAATGTTTCTCTTACCGCAATTGAGCGAGTGATCTCACAAACATTTCCAGATATACAAGCTGCAGCATTTGCAGTCCCTGATTCAGAGTGGGGTCAGGCTATTCATCTCGCACTTGTCGCTTCTGATGCATCAATTGAAGAGAAGATTCAAGAAGTTCTAGCGCGCGAACTCAGCAGCGCATCGAAGGTGAAGAGATTTCACCACATCGCAGGGCTACCCTTGATTGGTATTGGAAAGGTCGATCGTAGAGCGCTCATGGAGATGGTCAATGAATAAGTGGTTAATAGGAGCTCGTCCAAAGACACTTCCCGCAGCAGTTGCACCGGTCGCCGTTGCTACAGCTTTCGCAGGAGGCGAAGCATCATTGATCCCTGCGCTTCTGGCGCTGATTGTCAGCCTGAGCCTTCAAATCGGCGTTAATTATGCAAATGATTACTCAGATGGAATTCGCGGCACCGATGCAGAGCGCGTTGGTCCAATTCGCATCACTGCATCAGGGCTTGCAACTCCTTCATCAGTGAAGAGCGCTGCATTCATCTCATTTGGAATCGGCGCGGTTGCAGGCTTAGCTCTTGCCGCAATGACAAGTTGGTGGCTCATTGCAGTTGGTATTGCAGCAATTGCAGCAGCATGGGGATATACCGGCGGAAAGAATCCATATGGCTATATGGGGCTCGGCGAACTCTTCGTCTTCATCTTCTTCGGCGTTGTTGCAACTGTTGGAACTTTCTTTGTGCAGACTGAAATGATCACTCTCGATTCAATACTGATCTCTATCTCAATGGGTTCATTTGCCTGTGCGCTCCTTGCAATTAATAACATTCGCGATCGCGCACTCGATGCACCTGCAGGAAAGAAGACACTTGCAGTACGCCTTGGAGATCGCAGAGCTCGTTACTTCTTTGCAACTCTTATCTCACTTGGTTACCTTGCAACATTTGCGCTTGGAAATCTCTGGGTACTTCTGACTCTCCTCACTCTTCCGCTGAGCCTTCCACTCGTTCGTGGAGTACTTGGAAGCGCACAAGGCCGCGATCTCATCCCATTCCTTGCCAAGACAGGCAAGCTGCAACTTCAATTCTCCATACTCTTAAGCGCAGCACTAGTATTGAGCCATGGTTAAACTCGAAGGCTTCTTTGCAGTACTTGCAATTGGCTTAATGCTCTTTGCATTTATCGATTGCGCCATGCGCGAAGATCTCCAAATTAAGCGGCTCCCGAAGTGGGGTTGGCTTCTCGTGATCATTCTCTTCCCGACACTGGGATCAATCGCCTACCTCTTCGCTGGTCGCCAAGGTGCGCTCCAGAAGCGAGCAAAGAAGAGCAAGCCACGCGTAATTCCACCGGATGATAATCCGGATTTTCTACGCGGCCTTTAAATTACTTCTGATTGAGGCCAGAGTAAGTGTGCTTACCTGTGCCCCAGACGTTGACGTAGACATAGTTAAATAAGAATGTTGAGCCTGCAAATATGCAGAGCCATGCGGCGCGACGTCCACGCCATCCGATAGTTACTCGCGCATGGAGATATGCGGCATATGCAACCCAGGTAATAAATGCCCAGGTCTCCTTTGGATCCCAGCCCCAGTAACGACCCCATGCGCTCTCGGCCCAGATTGCTCCAGCAATAACTGAGAAGGTCCAGAGTGGAAATACAAATGCAACGAGTCGATAAGAAAGTTGATCAAGAGTTTCAAGTGAAGGGATGCGCAGAGCCCATACAGGTCGTGCTCCGGCTTCTTCGTAACGCTCAAGGAAGAGATATGCCGCAGCAATCACATTTGCGAGTAAGAAGATTCCACCACAGATAATTGCAGTCGATACATGGATGATCAACCATGTTGATTTGAGTGCGGGAACGAGTGGCGCGCTATTGCGATAGAGAAGTGTGATTGCAGTTCCGAGTGTAAGCAGAACTGAGAATGAGATGAAGAGTCCAAGCCAGCGAAGATCGTACTTACGAAGCGCTGCGAGGTATGCGAGCGAGAATGCAAATGCACCGGTGATTGAGAACTCATACATATTGCCCCATGGTGCATGTCCTGCCGAGATTCCACGGGAGATGATTCCAGCGAGGAGAAGCGCAGTACCGAGTGACATAAATGCTGTAGCAAGGCGAGCGGCTCTTTCGGTTCGCTTGTAATCTAAAGTTTTCTTGAGAAGGTTTCCATCTGTTGCATCAGCGCTCTTTGGAGCGCGCACCGCAAATGCAGTTTCAAAGGCGTGTGCTAAGAATGAGAGTGTAAAGAGAGCCATCGCTGAATAGACAAAATTATTCGATGTATATGCCCACGTTGTATTCATCTGGCTACTTCACGCTCTCTACTAATCGGGAAACTTCATCAACTAATCCAGGAGCATTGTTCTTGGCCAAGGCAGCAACTTCAACTTGAGACCCTGTGACCTTTACCCAGATACGTCTACGTCGCCCGTAGAGAGATGAGATAAGACCAAGGATTGCAAAGATTGCACCGAAGAGGGCAAAACCCTTTCCACGATCATCAACGATTTGAAGATTGATCCATGGCGTGACGCCCTCCAAGGTAATTGTTCCCCCTTGATAAGCGAAGGTCTCTCCGATGCCAACAGAGCCAAGTCCAAGGTTCTTCATCTTCTCTGTATTAATTCGATAGACCGATTGTGGAACGCCTGAATCCAGCCCTAAATCACCGCTCCATACTGAGAAGAGGAGACGTGGATTCAATAACTCTGGATAGATCGAAACGCCACCCATTGTCTTTGTGCGTTCAAAGGTCGGCAAGAATGATGAGACGAAACCAACTGATGGTGTTGCATCAGGAACTTTAATGGCACCGATTGATCGTAGGTTTCCATCCTGTGGCAAGAATGTCACTGGTCCTTGGAAAGCAACGATGCCCTGTGAATCTCTCACTGTAACAATTGGCGAGTAACCATTTGCCTGAAGGTAGACACGAGTACTGCCAAAGGTCAGCGGTGAATTTACTTTCACTATCTGCTTCTTACTTACTCCGCCTTCGCTTGTAGTGACGTATGCGGTGTAATCCTGCGGCATATTTGTCTTGGGATCGTACTTGGCAACAAACTTATCGACAGTGATTGTAAATTGACCAAGATCAGAATCTTTAGTCAACTTTCCCAATGTGAGAGTGTCATAGCTTGTAGGAACGTTGACAAAGCGTTCTCCCGTATTAACGATTGCTTCACCTTGGAGTCCGAAGAGTGAACCGAAGCTAACGCCAATCAATATAAAGATGAGTGAGAGATGGAAGAGCAAATTACCTGTCTCGCGTAGGTAGCCTTTTTCTGCTGAGATCGAACCATCTTCTTCGCGCACTCTAAATCGATTCTTCTTAAACCACTTGCGAGCACTTATCAGTGCATCCTCACCGCCACTAAAAGTTGTGTAGTGCTCCATTCGACTTAAGTTCTTTGGAGTAAGAGGTGGAAGGGCGCGAATTGCGTGGAAGTGCTCTACCGCGCGAGGAAGTACGCATCCGATAAGAGAGATAAAGAGCAAAATATAGATTGCGCTAAACCAAGGGGATCCATAGACATCAAAGAGCGATAGGCGATCGTAGAAAGGCGCAGTGCCTGGATGTTTCTCAAAGAAATCTCTGACGGCAATTGGATTGCTCGTCCGCTGAGGAATGATTGATCCCGGAATAGCCCCTAGCCCCAACATCATCAAAAGAATCAGCGCTGTGCGCATACTTGTTAATTGGCGCCAGGCAAAGCGAGTAAGACCTACAAAACCAAGCTCTGGAATCTCAACGTTATTGCTCATCAAATCACCGGCACATAATCTGAAATAAGGGAGCGGAGATTGATCATGAGATCTCCCCACACTCCAGTGAACTGCATAAATCCAATGAGGATCAAGAGAACTCCGCCAACCTTACTAATGAGTGAACCTTTGCGGATAAAGAAGGAACGAATCTTTTTGCTGCGATCAAGGAAGAGTCCCGAGAGAATAAATGGAATTCCAAGACCAATCGAGTAACTGATTGAAAGTATCGCGCCGCGAGTTGCACTTCCTTCATCGAAGGCAAGGGTCTGAACAGTTGCAAGTGCTGGTCCGATGCAAGGTGTCCAACCGATTCCAAAGAGAGCGCCCAATAGCGGTGCTCCTGCGATGCCACCGGTAGTTGAGACTTTAGGTTGGAAAGTTGGCGCAAAGGGAAATATTCCGAGAAAGATAGTTCCCATTGCAATGGTGAAGATTCCTAATACTTTTGTGATGAGCTCTTCATGGGCTGCGATCTGACTACCAAGTCCCCCAAAAGCTAAACCATAAGAGGCAAAGACAAAGGTGAATCCGAGAACAAAGAGAAGTGAGCCAAGAAGCACTCGACCTTTCGTTGACGCAAAGCCAGTTGCATAAGCGACATAACCAGGAACAAGTGGGAGAACGCATGGCGATAAAAATGAGAGAAGTCCTGCAAAGAGCGCGATGGGCAGCGCAGCAATAAGCGTTCCGCCCATCAATTGATCGACTACGAAACTCGTCATTCGCTCTTCACCTTATCGAGAAGCTCACTCAGCGAGGCGATAGTGACTACACCAGAAATTCTTCCGGCAACGAGGCCATTTTTATCGAGGACAATCGTGGTTGGAATGGCATTGGCAGGAAGTGATTTACTAAAGCCGATAAGCACCGCATCATCAATCAGAGTTGGGTATGGGCTCTTATTTTTACGCACAAAAGCCTCTGCATTGACGGGATTATCACGTGTCAGAATTCCCAGGAAGTTAACATCTGGATATTTTGCTGACATAGCAGAGAGCGTTGGCTCTTCAGCTCGACATGGTGAACACCATGATGCCCAGACATTAATAACTGCAATTTCATTCTTAGGCAATGAATACTTTGTTCCAAGCAGTGTCATCCCAGAAAGTTCTGGGGCTGCAATTCGATCGCTGACCGGAATGTATGAAGTTGCACCATTGCCAGCAACGAAACTCTCTCGCGCTGTATTTGAACCGTTATTGCCACAGCCAGATAGAAGCAAGAGCGTAGCGAGAGCAACACTGAGCTTCTTCATAATTTTCTCTCTACTTCTGAGGGAGTAGGTGGGCAGCAGGTTCTAAATATGAAGTACCGCTAATGAGGCCTTCATCGTCGAAGTGAACTGATGTCACAGATGCCAAAGTGCACTCACGCTTACGAGGATCATGAAGCAAGCGGCGACCTTCGATTGCGCTGCGGAGAATCCAAATTGGTAGTTGATGTGAGACAACAATTGCATCTTTATCCCCCGCTGCCTTCTTCGCATCAAAAATTGCTGCGAGCATGCGGCTGATCTGCTCTTCATACGGTTCGCCCCATGATGGCTTCCATGGGTTATAGAGGTGGCGCCATGCAGATGGATGCTTAAGAACTCCATCACCGATTCCAAATGGTTTTCCTTCAAAGATATTTGCCGCTTCGATCAATCGTTCATCGGTGTGAATATCGATTGAGTGTGCCTTTGCAATTGGCGCCGCTGTCTCTTGTGCACGTTGAAGGGGTGAGACATGGAGAGCTCCAAGATTGATGCTCTTTGACCATTCACCGAGAGCTTCTGCCATCTCTTGGCCACGTGAAGATAAACGCCAACCTGGTTGACGGCCGTAGAGAATTTTCTGAGGATTTTCTACCTCACCGTGACGAACCACATGCACCGTTGAACTCATGGCATAAGCATAAAGCGTGAAGTCGCAGGCCTTTCCCACTCAGCAATCGCTAAGGTTGAGGTATGGCGCAAAAGAGCACTCGTGCTGCCTTCTTTGATGTAGATAACACCCTGGTTCGTGGGTCGACTCTCTACTTCCTTGGAAGAGGCATGTATCAACGAGGTTATTTCACAAAGGCGGATATCTCGCGCTTTGTCGTCGCCAACCTTCGCTTCCGTATGACTGGCATGGAGAAGCAAGAAGTCATCGAACGTTTTCAGAAAGCGGCAACAGATTTTGTCGGTGGCCATCAAGTAAGTGACATTCTTAAACTCGGTGAAGAGATCTACGATGAATATGTCTCACCGAAATTATGGGAGCGCACATGTGAGATTGCTCGTGATCATCTTGCAAAAGGTGAATCAGTCTGGCTTGTTACTGCAGCTCCACAAGATATGGCAGAGATCATCGCCAACCGATTAGGTTTTACTGGAGCAATTGGAAGTAAAGTCATCATCAAAGATGGAATCTACTCAGGTGAACTCGATGGAAAGATTCTCCACGGAGTTGAGAAGGCGTCGGCAATTCGTGCACTGGCGCAAGAGCATGGTTATGATCTCAATGAGTGTTACTCATACTCTGATAGCCACAACGATCTACCGCTCTTAACAGCAGTTGGCTATCCATCTGCAATCAATCCTGATGCAATCCTTCGACTTAAGGCACTCGCTGAAGGATGGCCAATTCACGATTTCAGACGCGCTCGGTTCCTTAATCGACTCCTGGGTCCTGCTGTGAGTCGTCTTGCAGCTGTTGCTGCCCTCCTTGTTCCACGCAAGCGCCGCTGACTCAATTCGCGCCGTTAGGTCTAACCCCGCTAATGTAGGCAGGTTATGGAAATTCGCTCATATGCCGATTACCTGCGCTCTCTCGATGACGCAGCTCTCATCGCCTTGTTCGAAAGTCGGAGCGATCTCACATCGCCAGTTCCATCAGATATCGCGAGCCTTGCAGTGCGCGCATCTTCAATTCCAAGTCTTGTTCGTGCAGTCGATTCACTCAATAAGTGGCAGCTACAAGTATTAGAAGCTGCCGCTGTCTTATCTGAACCTTTCTCTGAGAAAGAGCTCTTGCAGCACACTGATAAGAGTGCGAAATTTGCACTGGCAGCACTTGTCGATCGCGCACTTATTTATCTTGGCCATGACGGCTATCGCATTCCCAATAATTTACGGGATGTATTAGGTAATGAAATTGCAGGGCTAGGAACACCAGCTGGAAAGAAATTAAAACTCAAGGATTTAGAGAACGCACCTGCTGCATCGAAGAAAGTTCTCGACGCAATGGTCTGGGGACCACCTCGTGGGGCTGTTGCTGATGTGAAGAAGCCGAATCCTGGCTTGAAGTGGTTACTCGATGAAGGTTTTATATCACCAGTTAATCAACAGACTGTTGTATTGCATCGCGAAGTTGCATTGCATCTACGCGGAAATAAAGTTCACCGTGAACTCTTCACAACTCAACCTGAACTTATCGGGCGCACCGTTGAGGCGAAGAGCCTTCAACTTGCTGCAATCTCAAACGTCACAACATTTCTGCGCTGGATAGAAGAAGTACTCAACTTCTGGGGGCAGCAACCTCCTATGGCGCTTAAGGCGGGAGGAATCGGTGTCCGAGATCTTCGTGAACTCTCACAACACCTCGGCGTCGATACTGATTGCACCTCGTTCATTATCGAAATTGCATATATCAGTGGACTTCTCACAATTGATCCTGATGATCGCGTACTACCAACGCATCAATTTGATATTTGGCTTTCACAATCTGCATCTGTGAAGTGGGAGAACCTCATCTCTGCTTGGTTGATTACCTCACGTTTAAGCGGTTTAGATGCGGCTCCAATGGGACCAGAGCTCGATCGAAGCACTGCATCGATTATTCGTAAGAAGCTCTTATCGCTCCTTGATTCAACCGAGAACCTTGCGCCGACCCATGAATCTCTCTTAGCGGCAGTTCAATGGAACCTTCCATATCGTCGCACAGGTGGAATTCCTGAGGAGTACATCCGCTGGATTTCTCGTGAGGCAGAGTGGCTTGGAGTCACAGGACAAGGTGCGCTCTCAACTTACGGCCACCTTGTACTAGCCGGCGAAGATTTAGCACCAATCGATGCAGATCTTCCTAAAACGGTCGATCACATACTTATCCAGAGTGATAACACCGCAATTGCACCAGGGCCACTTGAGCATGAAGTCTCACAAGAACTTGATTTGATTGCAGATATTGAATCTCGCGGAGCTGCAACAGTGTTCCGATTTAGCGAAGCTTCTCTTCGACGAGGTCTCGATCATGGTCGCACCGGAGATGAGATTCTCGCCTTCTTAAAGAAGAGTTCCAAGACACCTGTGCCACAGCCGCTTGAATATCTCATCGGTGATATCTCAAAGAAGCATGGCAAGTTGCGCGTTGGAAACGCCTCTTCATTTATTCGCTGTGAAGATACAGCGCTAATTACACAAATTATTAAAGATAAGAAAGTTGAAGCGCTAGGGCTTCGTCGAATCGCTCCAGAAGTTTTGATCTGTACACACGATGCCCATGATGCGATGAATATCTTGCGTGCAGCGGGATATCTACCTGCAGCGGAAGATTCACAAGGTCTTCTCCTTAGCGGACCACGTATTCAACGTGCGCAGACAAAGGCGCGTCCACCTCGTATCGTCGGTGAGTTCGAGCAGCCAGAGCGAGAGATGCTTGAGATTGCAGTGCGCACAATTCGCACCGGCGAGAAATCATCTGCAAAGCAGAGCACTCTTCGAGATATCTCACAGGAGTCACTTGGTTCACTTCCTCGCACTACCGCAAATGAGACGCTCGAGCTTTTAACAAGACACCTACGTGAAAATCCAACGAAGTCACTCTCGATTGGATATGCCGATAACAATGGACTCGTCTCGCATCGCATCATCGATCCACTCAAAATTTCTGCAGGCTCATTGATGGCCCGAGATCACGCCACTGGCGAGGTCCTCACCTTTAGAATTCCGCGTATTACGGGGGTAGCAACGTTATGACGAGCGAGAATCACGATGAATACGGCAGACTTACCTCCATGTTGGCAGCAATTGAAGCGTTGGTGAAGTGCGAATCTCCTAGCGAAGATATCGATGCATGCCGCTCTGTCGTTGCACTTGCCAGTGATATTGCAACACGTGTTCTCGGAACACCTGCGCAGATTAAAGAGATTGAAGGACGTCCTGTCTTCTGGTGGGGTAGTGAGCAACCAAAGGTTCTTGTTCTCGCACACCTCGACACCGTCTGGCCGATTGGATCCTTCTCACCGCTCTGGAGCGTTGATGGCGATGTCGTTCGCGGCCCCGGTGTATTCGATATGAAGGCTGGATTTGTTCAGGCGCTCTATGCGCTCAAAGATATTGATGGAGATGTCGCGCTCGTCGCTACAACAGATGAAGAGATTGGTAGCCACAAGTCAAAGGAGCTCATCAAGCAGCTCTCAACCGGTGCAGATGCAGTTCTAGTTCTAGAGGCTTCTCTCGATGGCAAGGTGAAGACTGGTCGCAAGGGCACAGCGATGTTCCAAATCTCTGTTCATGGCAAGGCATCCCATGCCGGCCTCGAACCAGAGAAGGGCATCAATGCAACAACTGAGATTGCTCATGTGATCCTTGCACTTGCTGCACTCGAAAATTCTGAGCACGGAACAACTGTTGTTCCAACACTCTTAAAGTCCGGAACAACTATTAATACAGTTCCAGAGTTAGCGGTCCTTGAAATCGATGCACGATCATTTTCGCAAGATGATCTCCAACGTGTAGATGCGGCGATTAAGAGCATTGCGCCAACTCTTTCTGGTGCGCGTATTGAAGTTGCAGGTGGGTTACATCGCCCTCCCCTACAGCCTTCATCAACTGCTGCACTCTATGAAATTGCAGAGAAGGTGGCAGCTGAACTTGGAATGTCACCACTCGGTTCTGCTGAGGTCGGTGGAGCAAGTGACGGAAACTTTGCAGCAGCAACAGGGGCTCGCGTTCTCGATGGACTTGGCGCAGTAGGCGGCGGTGCTCACGCTGCAAATGAATGGGTAAGCCTTTCTTCAATCGAACCTCGTAGCGCTTTCCTCCATGCTTTTATTAAAGAGCTGCTCGCATGAGCGACGGACCACTTATTGTTCAGAGCGATAAGACGCTCTTACTCGATATCGATCATCCACTTTCAGTCGAATGCCGCCGTGCAATCGCACCATTTGCTGAGCTCGAACGTGCCCCAGAACATATGCATACCTATCGCCTTACAAATCTAGGTCTCTGGAATGCACGTGCTGCTGGCCATGATGCAGAGATGGTTATTGACACTCTTATTAAATATTCTCGATATGCAGTTCCACATGCGCTCTTAATTGATGTTGCAGAGCAGATGTCCCGCTACGGTCGCCTTCGCTTAGAGGCAGATCCAATTCATGGCTTAATTCTTGTCACCACAGATACTGCAGTGCTTGAAGAGGTAATTCGCGCAAAGAAGATTGCACCACTTCTCGGCGTTCGAATCGATAATGAGACCGTTGCAGTTCACCCCAGCCAACGTGGAGCAATTAAGCAATCGCTCCTGCGCCTCGGTTGGCCTGCAGAGGATTTCGCTGGCTATGTTGACGGCCAAGCTCATCCAATCGAACTCAAGCAAGATGGTTGGAAGATTCGTGAATATCAAGAGCATGCAGCTGAAGGTTTCTGGCATGGCGGCTCTGGAGTCGTAGTCCTTCCATGTGGCGCCGGTAAGACCATCGTTGGCGCAGCAGCGATGGCACATGCACAAGCAACAACCCTCATTCTTGTCACAAATACCGTTGCTGCAAGACAGTGGCGCGATGAGTTGTTAAAACGCACATCTCTTACTGAAGATGAGATTGGCGAGTACTCTGGTTCTAAGAAAGAGATTCGCCCTGTAACTATCGCGACCTACCAAGTCATGACTAAGAAGAAGAATGGTGTCTATTCACACCTTGATCTCTTTGATAGCCATGACTGGGGTTTGATTATTTATGACGAAGTGCACCTACTTCCAGCGCCGATCTTCCGTTTTACCGCTGATATTCAATCTCGTCGTCGCCTTGGATTAACAGCAACTCTCGTACGCGAAGATGGAATGGAGGGCGAGGTTTTCTCGCTCATTGGTCCAAAGCGTTTCGATGTCCCTTGGAAAGAGATTGAGGCACAGGGCTATATCGCTCCTGCAGAATGTATTGAAGTACGAGTCAACCTCACTGAGGCAGAGCGACTTGCCTACGCAACGGCAGAGCCTGAAGAGCGTTACCGATACTGCGCAACAACTCGTACAAAGCGCGATGTTGTTCAAGAGCTTGTAAGTCTTCATACCAAGGAACAGATTCTAGTTATCGGGCAATATCTCGATCAATTAGATGATCTCGGCGAAACACTTGGCTGTCCGGTAATTCAAGGATCAACACCGCAGAAGGTTCGCGAAGAGTTATTCCAATCATTTAGAACTGGAGAGATTTCCTGTCTCGTTGTCTCAAAGGTTGCAAACTTTTCAATCGATCTCCCGGAAGCAACAATTGCAATTCAGGTATCAGGAGCATTTGGTTCACGACAGGAAGAGGCGCAACGACTTGGTCGTGTCTTGCGACCTAAGGCTGATGGACGCGGTGCGCGTTTTTATTCTGTCGTCTCTCGCGACACTATCGATCAAGATTTTGCACAGAACCGTCAGCGCTTCTTAGCTGAGCAGGGTTACAGCTACACAATTATTGACGCTGACGATGTTTTTCAAGGGAAGATCTAAACCGTATCGGATCTACTCGCCAGAAGTCGTGGTGCTCTCCATCAATATGCGTGACCGGAACCTGTTCTCCATATAACTTCTCGAGCTCTGGTTTGCCATCGATATAGATAATCTCGATTTCAAATGCAAGCTCTTCGCGAAGGCTTTCGAGAATATTCACAGCATCCTCGCAGAGATGACATCCGTGGCGGGAGTAAACGGTGACCATATCTATATTGTCGCACCCTGATAACGTTGCCCGCTATGAGGAGCCAAATTCAGCGCGGAATCCGCGCCACTGTGCTTCTCGCCCTCGTACTTGGGCTCCTGACACCGATTCAAGCGGAAGCAATAACACCATTCTTACAACGTGAAGCAACCCAATGGGGCAGCATCTATGCCGGGCCAAATACAAATGTAAAGCAAGCACCTCGTGGAAAAGTTGCTTACATCGAGGCGAAATCTAAATTTGTCGTGAACTACAAGAACTTTCCAGAGTGGGCGAAGAAGGATTTTCAAGCTGCAGTTGATGTCTGGTCTGCAAACTTCTCATCCTCGGTCCCAATCACTATCGATGCAACATGGACACGGATATCATCATTTGGCGTTCTCGGCAGCGCACGTCCAGGAAGCTACTTCGCTGGCTTTGATAAATCTCCTGATTCCAGCCTCTGGTATCCATCAGCGCTTGCAAATGCACTTGCCGGTAAAGATTTAGATCCCAAGCAATCAGAGATCATCATTCAGGTTAATTCACTTGCCGAGTGGAATACAAGAAATGATGGAATCTCTCATCAAAATGAGTATGACCTCGAATCAGTATTTCTTCATGAGATGGGCCATGGACTTGGCTTCCTCTCCACAGATTCATATGACACATTCTTCGGCTATGGAAGTATCGATCAGCCAACCCCCTTTGATGCTTATGTGCAGGTAGAAGATGGTCGCCGCCTCTCTGATCTTCCAACACCTTCACTTGAATTAGGTAAAGCGTTAACTGCACCGCTCGTATGGTCTGGCCCGCTCGGTATCGCAGCAAATGGTGGAGTGAAGCCTCTTCTCTATACGCCAAGTAAATATGAGGAAGGTTCCTCTGTCAGCCACCTCGATGAGGCAACTTTTTCAAAATCTCAATTAGATATGGTGATGACGCCTAACCTTGATGCTGGTGAAATATTTCGCGAACCGGGTCCACTGCTTCTTGCGATGATGGAAGATATGCGTCGTAAGCCTCCTGTAGGTATTGCAGTCGGTACTCCCCTGCAGGTTCGAAACGTCAACGCGCTTGTCGCAGATGGCTCTGCCATCATCACCTTTGATCCTCCTGCAAATGCGCGAACAGCGCAGATCACTAGCTATTCAGTTCGAAATCTGAAGACCAATCAGGTGAAGTCGGCTACCTCCTCGCCCATTATCTTCAATAGCCTTAAGAACGGCACCGCATATACATTTGCCGTAACCGCTTCGAACTCCAATGGCTCATCAGATCCTGCCAACACCGCAGCGGTTACACCTCAGGCAAGCTGGAAGCGTTTTATTATCGATTCAAAGAGCGATGCAACACTGTTGGCGAGCACCACCTTTAATGGTCAACCTGCAATTGCATATATCGATTCGAAGAGCGGAGATCTCAAGCTAGCAACTTGGAGTGGATCAGTCTGGGTAAAGCTCACAGTTGATGGAGCTGGCGGCTCATCTGGACGCACCAATGCTGCAATCAAGGGTGCGCTCTCACTCTGCGTCAATGGAAGTGGAAAGAGTCAGAGCCTGCATATCTTCTACTCCGATGCTCAGAACACAGACCTTCGATATGCAAAATTTGATGGAAAGAAATTTACCTATGAAGTTGTTGATGGCGATGCGGCTCAGGTTAATAACTATGAGGATCCAATTCGAGTGCGCACCAACTCTGATCTCAGCATCTCTAGCGCCTGCGTTGCATCAGCTGCTGGTGTGCAGGTTTTCTATCGCGATGAGAGCCAAGGAATCCTTCTCGGCGCTGTGAAGACAACAGCGGCGAAGAGCTGGAGCTACGAACTCATCGATGGTGATCGCAAGACGGATAGCCGCACAACAGGCGATGTTGCATTCCACTTGAAGGCTGCCTTTGATGGAAAGACGAGTTACATCATCTACGACTCAATCTTGACGATCAATCAGAAGAAGGAAGCTACAACCGGTGAGGTGCGCGTTGCAATGCGCTCAAATCTTTCAAGCACTGGCTGGAATTATCAAACTCTCGAAGCAACATCAAGTGCATCACCGGTAAATGGTTATGACGTTGCCCTTGGCAAGAACGCCAGCGGGATCTTTGCGACCTGGCTAAGTTCAGCGCCGACATCGCTTCCCAATGCAAATAAAATTCGATGGAGCTATATAACAGCGAGCCCAACGCAAGAGAGCGCTACAACAGAAGGTTTTGGTAAGCCCGCAAAGTACCTTGCAACTGATGGATCAATGATCGCCTTCAATTGCGAGAAGCGCTTATGTGCCCTAGATACTTCGAAGTCTCCAACAAAGGTTTCATTTGTTTCAGCAAGCGAAAACCCAGATGGAATAAGTTCCACCTGGGTCTCGGTAAATCGTGTGAAGTATCTTGTCGCTGGCGTTAATGGCCAGCTATCGATGCTCCGTCCGTAGCGACTATTACTTAGCGTTACGGCGCTGAATACGTGTCTTCTTCAGAAGCTTCTTATGCTTCTTCTTAGCCATACGCTTGCGACGCTTCTTGATAACGGAACCCATAAGTCACGCTCTTCCTAGTAGTAGTGCCCAGATAAATTATCTGGATTAAAACGATGGCAAAGGTTACCGCGATACGAGGGTAAAAATCGAAACGGTTCCATCAGCTCCAGTTGCCAGCCCTACAACGCCTCGAGCAGGAGAATATTGGAGCGAGAGCGGGGTAAGAAGGCCTGGGAGGGCCGTTGCCGCCTTAATAACGCCCTTGCTATCAAAGGTCAGAACGAGAAGCGATGGAGCCGTTGGCTTCCATCCCGTGATCCCAGAGATAGCGCCTCGACTTGTGAAGGCGAGATATGAATTGCCATTTGCTGAAAGCGTTGTCGAAGCACCTGTGCTTGGAAGGCGAAGAGTCCATGTAGGAGAAAAGGCAGAGGTGAACTTTGTGATTGCGCTCTCTGTGACTTTGCCAGTGATTACTGGGCCGCTTACAAGATTGGAAGAATCACCGGAAATCCAACTGCGTGATGCCTTAAGTGCAGAACTTCTCACAAGCGAAGTGATTGCACCAGTCTTGGAAACTTTGATCAAAATGCCATCGCGGACTCCAGCAACCTTCTTGCCTGCGAGAGTTTCAGCACTTGAGCCGAAGATTGATGTGCTTCCGTCGGAATTGCGTGCCACCGAGTTAAGTTCACTCTTTGAGGTTCCGATAGTAATTACTTTTCCAAATACTCCAGCTGTTGTAGCCGTTAATAGGTAAGGCTTTCCATCGAGTGAGCCAATCACGGAGATTCCTGAATTTGAAGCTGAGATTGCAGTGACAACTGGAACTGTTTTTTGTGGTGATATGTAAGTGCCTTGAAGTTCACCTGTGGCAGATAACTTCCAGAGTGCGAGTTGGTTCATATCTGTGCGAAGTGCGGAAGTGCCATCGACACTTACTTGATCAGGATTATCAATGCCGATTAATGAAGTGGGGGTCTCGGCGATGGGCGCTAGTGCGGCGCTTCCTGCAATCCAGATATTTCCCAGTGGATCTGATGTGACAGCCATTGCAACTTCATCAACACCTGAATCGATTATGCGCTGCCATATTTGGGTACCGCTTGGATCAATTGCAGTTACTTGAATATCGCTACTTTTTACAACTGGATTTGAGATAAAGATTGAGTTCTTTCCAGAGAGTAAGAAGAGTTCGGTTCCAATCGATACGTTGTAGATCGAACCAAGTTGCACTGCAACGGGTTTTGGCGCCGCATCTGCTGTCGGAATTAGCGATAGCGAGATTACGAGTGCGAGAAATACGCGCTTCATATTATGCAAGTTCTTGTGAGCGCTTCGCAGCAGCTGACATTGCATCGCCAACAATTGCCCCTAAGCCGGCTGCCTGAAATGATGCAAGGGCGGCAGCGGTTGTGCCATTAGGGCTGGTGACTTTTTCGCGAAGCGTTGTTGGTGAATCACCTGAGCTCTCAAGTAGCTCTGCAGCACCGACAATTGTCTGAATTGTAAGAACCGTTGCATCTTCACGAGAGAGACCAAGCGCGATTGCTCCATCCACCATCGCTTCAACAAATGCAAAGAAGTATGCCGGCCCTGATCCGCTCGTTGCAGTAACGCTATCTTGAAGCGCTTCTGGGACTTCGATCGCCTTACCTGTTGCTGCGAGGAAATTAGCGATAAATGCGCGCTGTGCCTGCGTTACACCTGCACCAATTGAGTAGCCCGAAGCGCCCTTACCCACTAGCGCTGGAGTATTTGGCATCACTCGAATCACCGGGTTCGACTTAGCAAGGCCCGATGAAATTGAAGCAATAGTTTTGCCTGCAGCAAATGAGATCACAAGGCAATCATCTGAGATGTGCTGTGATAGCTCTTCAAGAGTTGCCTGCATATCCTGCGGCTTTACTACCAAGAGAATGGTGGTGGACTCTGAAGCGACGGTGGTTAATTCTTTATGAACGATTGAGTAACGCGCTTCCAGCTCGGTCGCACGTTCAGCCCGCTTCTCTGCGAATGAAATATCGGCTGGATTTACACCACTTCGAATGAGGGCGGCGATGAGTGCTTCACCCATAACCCCTGCCCCGATAACTCCAATGTGATTAGCCATGGCGTAAGAGTACGCGTAGGCTCTCTCACTATGTCAGAGGTTAAAGCAGGTTTTGCACGCGACTGGATTGAATTCTCAGATCCGGATAGCCCAGAAGAAATCTACAAGTGCGACCTCACCTGGCTCACATCAAATTGGACCTGCATCTACGGCGATGGTTGCCAAGGCGTATTTAAAGAGCGTCCCAATGATGGATGTTGCACTGAAGGCGCAATGTATTCAGATGCAGCAGATGAAGAGCGCACTCTACGTGCAGCAGAATTCTTAACACCAGATATGTGGCAGTTCTATAGCGATGCTCGCCCAAAGAAGCCTGGCGGAAAACTTCGCATTACAGATACCGATGAAGATGATGAGCGAAAGACTCGCACAGTCGATGGCGCTTGTATCTTCCTCAATCGAAAGGGCTATGAAGCTGATGGCTTTACAGGTTCTTTTGGTTGCGTTCTCCACCACTTGGCAGAGAAGCGCGATATGCACTTTGTAGATACAAAGCCCGATGTCTGTTGGCAATTACCACTTCGTCGCAGCTATGAGACTCGTGAAGTCGGCGAGCGTGAATATTCAATTATCGTCATTGGTGAATATGAGCGCCTTGGTTGGGGCGATGGCGGAGAAGACTTCGATTGGTATTGCACAAGTAATACTGAAGCTCATGTTGGAAAGCAGCCTGTATATCTCTCCAATAAAGCAGAGCTTGAGAAGTTGATGGGTGAGACTGCCTATGCAATCCTCGCCGATCATTGCGAACGTCGTATGGCTGGAATCCGTGATGCGCAGGCGCGATCACTACCTCTCTTTGTTATTCAGCACCCAGCGACTGTCAGTGCATCCAAGTAACCTAGCTCCATGGCTAAGGTAGAGAAGGATCCATTCCGCTGCGTTGAATGCGGATGGACATCGCAGAAGTGGGTTGGCCGCTGCGGTGAGTGCCAAGCATGGGGAACAGTTGAAGAGATCGGCGCCCCAAAGAAACTTTCTCTCCAGGCAGGCCCTATCTCTGCAAAGGCAACTGCAATCGGCGATGTAGATCTTTCGGCGGCGCATGCACGAGCAACTGGTGTTTCAGAGCTTGATCGCGTTCTTGGTGGCGGACTCGTTCCCGGAGCAGCAATCCTGCTCGCAGGTGAACCAGGTGTTGGTAAATCAACTCTGCTTTTATCTGTTGCAGCGCAGACCGCCAATAAATCAATTCCTGTTCTCTATATCAGCGGTGAAGAGTCCGCATCACAGGTGCGACTTCGCGCCGAACGAATCAAGGCGATTGATCCCAACTTATTCCTTGCATCAGAGACAGATCTCGGCGCTGTGATCTCTCATATCGACACTGTTAAGCCCGAACTCTTGATCATCGACTCAATCCAGACAATTGGATCTTCTAACGTTGATGGCGCACCAGGTGGGGTCACTCAAGTACGTGAAGTCGCTGGTGCACTCATTCGAATCTGCAAAGATCGCGATATCACTCTGCTCCTTGTTGGCCATGTGACAAAGGATGGATCAATCGCAGGCCCTCGTCTGCTCGAGCACATAGTCGATGTCGTTCTTCAATTTGAAGGCGAGCGTCACTCACGCCTTCGCCTCATCCGTGCGGTAAAAAACCGTTTCGGTGCAAGCGATGAGGTCGGTTGTTTCGATCTAAGCGATACCGGTATCGAGAGTGTCCTTGATCCAACAGGTCTCTTTACATCTCGCCATGCAGAACCAGTTCCTGGCACATGTGTCACAGTGACGCTGGAAGGTCGCCGCCCTCTCCTTGCAGAGATTCAAGCCCTTGTTAGCGCTGGACGCGAGAACGATTTCGGCAATGCCCGCCGCGTTGTCAGCGGCCTCGATTCTGCCCGTACATCAATGACTTTAGCCGTTCTCGAACTGCGCGCACATGTCCGTGTAGGCGGACGCGATGTCTATGCAGCAACGGTCGGTGGAATGAAGATGACCGAACCTGCTGCAGATTTAGCGTTAGCACTTGCAGTTGCATCGGCTGCTAAAGGTCTTGCACTTCCTGGCGATCTCGTTGCAATCGGTGAAGTTGGCCTTGCTGGTGAGATTCGAAAAGTAAGTGGAGTCTCACGCCGCCTTGCAGAGGCATACCGCCTTGGTTTTAAACGAGCACTTGTTCCTACCGGATCTGATGTGAAGATTGCAGGCATGGAGATTGTTGAAGTTTCACGTCTTGATCAAGCAATTGCGCGAGTAAAGATCAACGCTGACTAATATGTATGAGAAGACCATCATCGCTTGGTTTAAGAAGAATAAGCGAGATCTTCCTTGGCGTAAGACAGATGCATGGGGCGTACTTGTCTCTGAGATCATGTTGCAGCAGACACCTGTTCAGCGCGTATTGCCGGTTTACAACGAGTGGATGAAGCGTTGGCCAACTCCTGCACACCTTGCAAAGGCAACACCTGCAGAAGTCATCACCGCATGGGGGCGACTTGGCTATCCACGCCGCGCACTTCGTCTCCATGAATGTGCAAAGGTAATTACGACCGAACTTAAAGGACAGATTCCAGAGAGCGAAGTTGAGCTTCGAAAGTTACCCGGAATCGGTGAATACACCGCTGCTGCGATGGTCGCCTTTGCATTTGAAGGTCGCTCACTAGTTCTCGATATCAATATCCGCAGACTCTTTTCACGTCTATATAAAGGCGAAGAAGCCCCAACTGCCGCGCCAACAAAGGCTGAGCGCGTTGAATATGCCGAATATGTCCCAGAGAAGAACGCTCATATCTGGGCTGCTGCAACGATGGAGCTTGGCGCACTTATCTGTACAGCAAAGAACCCGCTCTGCGGTCGCTGTCCAGTCTCTGATCTATGTAAGTGGCGTAGCCTCGATTACCCGGCATCTGAGCGCGTAAAACGTACCCAAACCTGGCATGGAACCGATCGCCAATGTCGCGGAACAATTGTTCAAGCGCTCCGCGAAAATCCAACGCTTAATAAGAAGCAGATTCATCTCTTGTGGGATGTTCCCTCTCAAGTAGAGAAGGCGATTCTGACTCTCCTCGAAGATGGACTCATCGAAGAGCGCCGCAAGAATACTTACTCACTCCCCCGCTAAAGTGTACAGGTGGAGATTTATTTATTCGCAGTACTAGCAATCGTTGCGATGAATGCTCTCCCAGCATTTGCTCCACCCACATGGATGGCACTTGTCTTCTTCCTCATTAACTACGATGCAAATCCAGTTGCTCTAGTCATTCTTGGAGTTATCAGCGCAACAACAGGTCGAGCGATTCTCGCTTGGTACTTTAGAAAATTTGCTCACCTTGTGCCGACTCGTTTCTCACACAATATGGAGTATGCAGGTAAATACTTCGAGAGCCAACCAGGTAAGCGTTATGCAATCCTCGCTCTCTTCTTAGTCTCACCTATTTCTTCTGCACAACTCTTTGAAGCAGCAGGCATGATGAAGACAATTAAGTTGAAACCTCTCCTTGCCGCATTTGCACTCGGCAGAACATTCTCATATTCAACCTATGTAACCGGTGCTGCTGCACTTGCTGCCACAAGTTTTGGTGAAGTTCTTATAGCCGAGATTAGATCGCCATGGGCTATTGCAATTCAATTCTTGATGATTGCCGGATTGATTGCACTCGGCTCTATCGATTGGAAATCAAAGCTCCATCGCCACCACATACGACGAGGCACCCCCCACAATTTGTGAGAGGCGCCTCGAAGTATTACTTAAGCTTTAAGCAGTTGGCGCTTCCGCGAGATCTTCAGGTGAATCAGGTGATGAGACCTTAGGGGCTCCTGCGAATGTGAATTTCGCTTCAGCATCCTCGCCCTCAACATCGACAACGATGATCTCTCCTGACTTAAGCTCACCGAACAAGATGCGCTCTGAGAGAGCATCTTCAATCTCGCGCTGGATAACGCGACGAAGTGGGCGAGCACCAAGAAGTGGGTCATAGCCACGAGCTGCAAGGAGATCCTTCGCAGCCTGTGTGAGCTCAATTCCCATGTCCTTAGCCTTGAGGCGATCATCGAGTCCAGCAATCATGAGATCAACAATCTGAATGATCTGATCCTTGGTCAACTGGTGGAAGACGATGACATCATCGATGCGGTTTAAGAACTCAGGGCGGAAGTGGCTCTTGAGCTCATCTGCAACCTTGCCCTTCATGCGCTCATAATTTCCGAGGTCATCATCTGCGGCAGAGAAGCCGAGTCCGAGTGATTTAGAGATATCGCGAGTACCGAGGTTGGTTGTCATGATGATGACAGTGTTCTTAAAGTCGACGGTGCGACCTTGTGAATCTGTCAGACGACCATCTTCAAGAACCTGAAGAAGTGAGTTGAAGATATCTGGGTGAGCCTTCTCGATCTCATCAAAGAGAACGACTGAGAATGGACGACGACGTACCTTCTCAGTGAGCTGTCCACCTTCGTCATAACCAACATATCCTGGAGGTGCACCGAAGAGACGTGATGCTGTGTGGCGCTCTGAGTATTCAGACATATCCAATTGAATAAGTGCTGACTCATCACCAAAGAGGAATGATGCAAGTGTGCGTGAGAGCTCTGTCTTACCGACGCCGGATGGACCAGCGAAGATAAATGAACCGCCAGGACGCTTTGGATCCTTAAGGCCAGCGCGTGTACGACGGATCGCTTGTGACAAGGCCTTGATCGCTTGATCCTGACCGATAACGCGACGGTGGAGTTCATCCTCCATACGAAGAAGTCGCGCAGTCTCTTCCTCAGTCAACTTAAATACTGGAATACCAGTTGAAGCTGAGAGAACCTGAGCGATGAGTTCTTCATCGACCTCAGTTACCTTATCGAGATCTGTTGCCTTCCAATTCTTCTCTGCCTCATTCTTCTCTGCGATGAGAGTCTTCTCTTTATCGCGAAGTGCAGCAGCGCCTTCAAAATCTTGTCCATCGATTGCGGACTCTTTCGCCTTACGAGCCTCTGCGATCTTCTCATCGAATTCGCGGAGTTCGGCAGGTGCTGTCATGCGCTTGATGCGAAGACGTGAGCCAGCCTCGTCGATCAAGTCGATTGCCTTATCTGGCAAGAAGCGATCAGAGATGTAGCGGTCTGCAAGGTTTGCAGCAGCTGATAGTGCGCCATCTGTAATAGATACGCGGTGGTGGGTTTCGTAGCGATCGCGAAGACCCTTCAAAATTTCGATGGTGTGAGCAACTGATGGCTCCTTAACCTGAATTGGCTGGAAGCGGCGCTCAAGTGCTGCATCCTTTTCGATGTGCTTGCGGTACTCATCGAGAGTTGTAGCACCGATTGTCTGAAGCTCACCGCGAGCGAGCATTGGCTTCAAGATGCTTGCTGCATCGATTGCACCTTCTGCCGCACCTGCACCGACAAGTGTGTGAATCTCATCGATGAAGATGATGATGTCGCCACGTGTCTTGATCTCCTTAAGCACTTTCTTAAGACGCTCTTCAAAATCTCCGCGGTAACGTGAACCAGCGACGAGCGCGCCGAGATCGAGTGAGTAGAGCTGCTTATCCTTCAAAGTTTCTGGAACATCATTCTTTGCAATCGCCTGAGCAAGACCTTCAACCACTGCGGTTTTACCAACACCTGGCTCACCGATAAGAACAGGGTTGTTCTTTGTGCGACGTGAGAGAACCTGCATGACGCGCTCAATCTCTAAGTCACGGCCAATTACAGGATCGAGCTTTCCTTCGCGCGCTGCAACTGTGAGGTTGCGTCCGAATTGATCGAGAACCAAAGATGTAGATGGCGTGCCTTCAGCAGGTCCACCTTGTGTAACAGCTTCCTTGCCCTGGTAGCCAGAGAGAAGTTGAATCACTGTTGAGCGAACGCGATTGAGATCTGCGCCGAGCTTTACGAGAACCTGTGCAGCAACGCCTTCGCCTTCGCGGATAAGTCCGAGGAGAATGTGCTCTGTGCCGATGTAGTTGTGTCCGAGTTGAAGCGCTTCGCGAAGTGAAAGTTCAAGTACTTTCTTTGCGCGAGGCGTAAATGGAATGTGGCCGCTTGGTGCTTGCTGGCCTTGGCCGATGATCTCTTCTACCTGTGCGCGCACTGCGTCGAGTGAGATGCCCATTGATTCGAGAGCCTTCGCTGCAACGCCTTCACCTTCGTGGATGAGGCCGAGGAGGATGTGCTCGGTACCGATGTAGTTGTGGTTGAGCATGCGTGCCTCTTCTTGCGCCAAGACAACGACGCGGCGGGCTCGATCGGTAAAGCGCTCAAACATGGCATCTCCTTCTACAGTGGATCTCGCGTAAGCCTATCGCCCGCCTGCATAGGCGCGCGAGGTGGGATTCTTACGCTGATAGAACCCCAAATATGGGGCTGATATTCCCCCTCAGAGCCAGAGTTTGTGGCTAGAGGTTGAGGAGCATTCGGGTATTGCCGAGGGTATTTGGCTTCACCGATTCAAGGTCCAAGAACTCTGCAACACCTGCGTCATATGAGCGCAATAGCTCGGCATAGACATCAGGCTCTACTGGAGTTCCTTGAATCTCTTTAAATCCAAGGCTTCCAAAGAATTCAGTTTCAAATGTGAGGCAGAAGATGCGTTCTACACCGATTGTTTTTGCACGATCGATGATTGAATCGAGAATCTTTCTTCCAACACCCTTGCCATGAAGATGTTCTGCAACCGCAACGGTGCGAACTTCAGCGAGATCTTCCCAGAGAATGTGCAATGCACCGCAGCCAACTACAACGCCATCTTCGATAGCAACAGTAAATTCTTGAACTGATTCATACAACGTCACAGTCTCTTTATTGAGCAATCGACGTTGCAGCGCAAATGCATCGATAAGTGCACGGATACCTTTGATATCCGATGTGCGCGCTGGGCGAATCTCAATCATCGTTCTTATTCAACCTCTGGCTTTACCAATGGGAACAAGATTGTTTCGCGAATTCCAAGACCTGTAAGTGCCATGAGAAGACGATCAACGCCCATTCCCATTCCACCCATCGGAGGCATTCCGAACTCCATCGCACGCAAGAAGTCTTCATCAACCTGCATCGCTTCGAGGTCACCCTTTGCGCCGAGCTGAGCTTGCTCAATTAGGCGATCGCGCTGAATCACTGGATCGATAAGTTCTGAGTATCCAGTTGCAAGTTCAAAGCCATCAACGTATAGATCCCACTTCTCAACAACCCCAGGTGTCTCGCGGTGTGCGCGAACAAGTGGAGATGTATCAACTGGATAGCCCATTACAAATGTTGGTTCGATTAATTGATCTGATGCAACGTGCTCGAAGATCTCTTCAGCGAGCTTTCCTGTAACCCACTTTGGATCAATCTTCATACCGAGCTTCTCTGCATACTTCTTCAGATCTGCATAAGGAGTAAGGGCTGTGACGGTCTCGCCAACGCCGTTAGAGATAGCGTCATATAAGGAAATTTCGCGCCATGTTCCGCCGAGATCCTTCTGACTTCCATCAGCATGTGTCACCACATGTGAGCCAGCGACAGCCATTGCTGCATTCTGAATCAGAGTACGTGTGACATCAGCGATTGATCGCCAATCTCCGTAAGACATATACGACTCAACCATTGCGAACTCTGGTGAGTGAGAAGAATCGGCGCCTTCGTTACGGAAGTTACGGTTGATTTCAAAGACGCGCTCGATACCGCCGACGACGCAACGCTTAAGGAAAAGCTCTGGCGCGATGCGCATGTAGAGATCCATATCGTAAGCATTTGAGAAGGTCTTAAATGGTCGCGCTGCAGCTCCACCATGCATTACTTGAAGCATCGGTGTCTCAACTTCGATGAAGTCGTAATTATTAAAGGTATCGCGGAGTGAACGCATCACCTGAGGGCGCATACGTGCTGCTGCGCGTGCCTCTGGACGAACAATCAAATCGACATAACGCATACGAACGCGAGTCTCTTCAGACATCGGCTTATGATCATTTGGCAATGGGCGAAGTGACTTTGATGCGAGCTTCCAAGAGTTTGCAAGGATCGAAAGTTCGCCGCGCTTTGATGTAATGATCTCGCCAGTAACGCTCACAATGTCACCTAGATCAATATCTGACTTCCACGCATCGAGGGCATCTTGACCGACCTTGTCGAGCGAGAGCATCGCCTGGAGTTCAGTTCCATCACCTTCGCGAAGCGTTGCAAAGCAGAGCTTGCCGGTATCGCGCTTAAAGATGATGCGACCTGTAAGAGATTCGATATCGCCCGTTGCAACATCGATATCAAGCCCGGTGTACTTCTCGCGGATCGCCTTCAGAGATGTCGTGCGTTCTACCGCGACCGGGTAAGGCTCAACGCCGCGCTCGAGCAGGCCTGCACGCTTTTCACGGCGGATGCGGAGCTGTTCTGGAAGGTCATCTTCTACTGCAGGCGTGTTATCGATCGTCATAGTGGGTGGAGTCTACCTTTTAGAGCTATTGATTCTTCTCATGTATTAAACGAAGGCCAATGAGCGTTAAATCTGGCTCATATTCATCAATTGTTTCGGCGACACCAATAATCAATGGAGCGAGTCCACCTGTTGCAATAACTGTCGGAGCTTCATCGTATTCAAGTGCGAGTTCTGAAGTGATTCGATCAACGAGACCATCGACTTGGCCTGCAAAACCAAAAATGGTTCCGGATTGGAGCGCCTCAACTGTGTTCTTACCAATCACTGACTTAGGGCGGATGAGCTCGACTTTGCGGAGCTGTGCTGCTCGTGATGCGAGAGCGTCGACAGAGATTTCGATTCCGGGAGCGAGTGCGCCTCCGAGGAATTCACCCTTTGGTGAGACGACATCGAGATTTGTGGATGTTCCGAAGTCAACGACGATTGCAGGTCCACCATAGAGAGTGTGGGCAGCGAGAGTATTAACGATGCGATCTGCGCCAATCTCCTTTGGATTATCTACAAGAAGTTGAACACCTGTCTTTGTTCCTGGCTCAACAATTGTTGTAGGTAGATCTGAGAAGTAGGTACTAATCATTGTGCGAAGTTCGCGAAGCGTTGCAGGAACAGTCGAACAAATCGAAAGCCCGGTCAATGTATAGCCGGTGACTAGTGCGTTGAATTGGAGCCATAGCTCATCAGCGGTTGTGCGCGGATCTGTCTTCACGCGCCATGACTTGATGAGCTCTTTGCCTTCAAAGATTCCAAGGACGGTATTTGTATTTCCGACATCGACAGTTAATAGCATTTCTACTCCGCTCTCAAATCTAGACCAATATCAAGGACAGCGGCGCTATGTGTCAGCGCGCCAATTGCAATGTAATCAACGCCAGATTCCGCATATGTCTTCGCTAAATCAAGTGATATTCCACCTGAAGCCTCTAACTTAGTAGCACCGTTGACGATTGCTACAGCCTCTGCACAGATAGCGGGGCTCATATTGTCGAGGAGGATGAGATCTGGTTTGAGTGGAAGAACTTCGCGCAATTGATCGAGAGTGTCGACTTCAATTTCAATTGGAGCAGATGGAAATGCGCTACGAACTGCGGAAAACGCTTGTGAGACACCTCCGGCAGCCGCGATGTGATTATCTTTAATCAGAGCCGCATCTGAGAGCGACATACGATGATTAGTTCCGCCACCCATACGTACTGCGTACTTCTCTAATTGGCGATATCCCGGGGTTGTCTTCCGTGTATCGCGAACCTTGCACTTGGTACCCGCAACGGCCGCAACCCACTTAGATGTTTCTGTTGCGATACCGCTGAGGTGTCCAACAAAGTTAAGCGCTGTGCGCTCGGCAAGAAGTATTGCGCGGGTATTTCCAGAGACAGTCAGGAGAACATCTCCTGCAGAGATAGCATCTCCATCGCTCTTCTTTACTGTGATATCAGTTAGGCCTAATTCTTCAAGTACTGCCTTCACCATCTCGATACCTGCAAGTCGTCCACTCTTACGTGCAGTGAAATCTGCAGTGCTGGTTGACTCTGCTGAGATAGTAGAGACAGAGGTGACATCTTCTCCGCCTTGCAAATCTTCCGCTAGCGCCATTGCAATGAGGTTCTTATCGATCATTTATCGCCGACCTCCTGATATCCCGTAGTCCACACACCACTTTGATCAAGATCTTGCACAATGCGCTTACGCCAGAGATCACTAGTCTCTGGGAAATCTTCACGCCAGTGAGAACCACGAGTCTCCTGGCGAATAAGTGCTGCTTTAAGAATTGCTTGAGCTAATTGGAAGAGGTTTGTCGCCTCCCATGCCTCAACACAAGGTTCGGTGCTTCGACGATCTTCAATACGCGTTAGGTCAGCACTTGTCTTGAGTAGTGAATCTGAAGAACGTAAAACTCCTGCGCCTCGGCTCATAGAATTCTGAAGATCTGCACGAACGCGAGGATCGAGAAGAATTTCACGTGATGCATTCTCAACTGGCGCTCCAGGTTCTGGAGTATGTGCAGCGATATCGGCCGCGATACGGGCGCTAAATACCAATCCTTCTAGAAGTGAATTTGATGCGAGGCGATTTGCTCCGTGAACACCTGAGCAGGCTGTCTCTCCACAGGCATAGAGCCCAGGAACGCTGGTGCGGCCATTGAGATCAACGCGAACACCACCTGATGCGTAATGTGAAGCAGGAGCAACAGGAATGAGCTCCTTCATCGGATCAATATTGTGCGCAATACATGATGCGTAGATTGTTGGAAAGCGCTTCTCAAACCCCTCGATATGACGGACATCGAGCCAGACGTGATGAGCGCCTGTCTCATTCATGACTCGCATACTTGCAATTGCAACGACATCACGTGGAGCAAGTTCAGCTAAGGGATGTAGCCCTTGCATAAAGCGATTGCCTTTGTCATCTAAGAGATAGGCGCCTTCACCACGTACCGCTTCAGAGATCAACGGTTGTTGTCCCTTTGAGTTATCACCAAGCCATAGAACGGTGGGATGGAATTGAATGAACTCAACATCAGCAACCTTTGCACCAGCGCGAAGAGCAAGTGCTACTCCATCTCCGGTTGAGACTGATGGATTCGTTGTCTGAGCAAATACCTGACCAAGTCCACCGGTTGCGAGAACAACTGCTTTAGCAAGTGCGCGACCAACTCCATCTCGGCTACCTGCACCGATGACGTGGAGCGTGACGCCACAGACTTCACCATCTTCATCTTTCAGCGCATCGAGAACGAGCGCGTGTTCGACAACTTCAATCTCTGGATCGTTATGTACAGCAGCAAGAAGTGCACGTGATACTTCAGCGCCAGTTGCATCTCCTCCTGCATGGATAATTCGATTTCGGTGGTGACCACCTTCACGGGTAAGTGAAATTTCACCTGAAGCTTCAGTATCAAACTTCGCACCGCGCTCAATCAACTTACGAACTGCCTCTGGTCCTTCTGTAACTAGGACTCGAACCGCAGTTGCATCGCAGAGACCAGCACCAGCTTCTAAAGTATCTGCCAAATGTTCTTCAGGTGAATCTCCTTCACCGAGAGCTGCAGCAATTCCGCCCTGCGCCCACTTTGTAGAACCTTCATCGACGCGAGCTTTTGTGACAAGGAGAACTGATAAACCATAAGTGCGGCATTGGAGGGCAGTTGTAAGCCCAGCGATTCCAGATCCCACAACAATGACATCTGCTGTTGCAGTCCATCCCGGAGCAGGGGCAAGTAACTTCATTACTTCTCCTCGCTCTTCACAGCCATATTGTCGAGCAAACGGATGCCATTAATCCAACCGGCGACGATTGCACGCGTAAATTCGCTCGCTTCGGTAGGGGCTAAGAAAGTCTTCTCATCGATGTAGTCGGCATAATCAACGGTGAGCGCAGGTTCGCTTGCAAGGATTGAGCGGAGCTCTTCCTCGCTCTTGGACTCACGGAGCGCTTGAGAGATTATCTTCGCTGCAATGCGATCTTGAGGATCGAGTCGAACATTGCGTGATGACATTGCCAATCCATCGATCTCGCGAATGATTGGAGCAGCGATAATTTCCACTTCAGCTGCAATCTCGCGAATGAGAGCCAATTGCTGAAAATCTTTCTCGCCAAAGATTGCGACTTTAGGTTTTACTAAATCAAAGAGTCGTCGAACAACTGTCACCACGCCATCAAAGTGACCTGGGCGAGAGGAGCCTTCGTAGAGAGCCGCTATAGGGCCGGCAGTAATTGTTGGAAAGCCCTCTGGATAAATCTCTTCATATGTTGGAAACCAGAGATGCGTGACACCAAATTCTTCAGCGAGCTCAATATCTCGCTCCGGTGTTCGCGGATACTTCTCTAGATCTTCCTTATTTTCGAATTGAAGTGGATTTACATAAATGCTTGCAACCACATCGCTTGAATATTGCGATGCGATCTTAAAGAGAGAGCCGTGACCAGCATGAAGTGCGCCCATTGTCGGAACAAAAGCGCAGGCAGAAGGAAGCTCTTGTGCGTTCTTTACTACCTTCATGGCTCCAGTCCTTTCAGGTACCGGGCTAGCAGATGTTGTAAGTCTAAAGCGTTATGGCAATTGCTCCAAAAGGTCAGAGATCTTTCCATGTGTGAGCAGAATTGCATCAGGCTCAACTTGCGACCATGGCTCTAGAACAAAGCGGCGTTCATGAGCACGTGGGTGTGGGAGGAGCAATTCATCTGCATAACTCAAGAGACTTCCATATTGAATGAGATCCAGGTCAATTGTGCGAGGACCCCAATGCTCAATTCGTTCACGCCCAAGCACCTTCTCAACTCCATGTAAGAGAGCGAGCAAGTCAGCAGCTGGTAGCTCTGATTCTGCAATGCAGATTGCATTGAGGTAATCGGGTTGTTCTGGGCCACCTACCGGTGCAGTGGTGAAATAGCTTGATACGGCGCTGACTTCGAGTGATTCTTTGAGAAGAGCTATGGCGAGATCCATCTGCTCTCTCGGATCTCCGATATTTGCACCGAGTGCGATTACCGCCTTCATGGGCGAGTGATTGTCACTGCGATATCCGTGACGCTCTCACTTACAGGAGCAGATGGTTTGTGAACTGTGACGGCTATAGCAAGTACGGCAGGAAAGTTTTCGCGGATTGTGTCGGCGATAAATCCGGCAAGACGTTCGATGAGATCAAATTGCAACTTTTCAATCGCCTCTTTCGCAATCGCTGTAAGCAGACCGTAATCAACAGAATCAGCAAGAAGATCGCTATTGCTTGCAGCGGTGAGATCAATATCGATATCAAGATCGACATAGAAATCTTGGCCATCGCGCTTTTCGAAGTCGAAGACTCCGTGGTATCCAAAGCCCTTGATACCTTTAATAGTTATTTTGTCGTTCATCACTTCACCAACTCTACGTGAGGAGCAACGCTATGAACACGGACTGCCCAGATTCCTGTACCAACTAGTGATTCTGAGATCGCAAGCGTTCCTGCTTCACGCTCATCGGGCGTATCGCCGCCGATGAAGCGCTTACGAGAGTGGCCAATTAGTACTGGGTAACCAAGTGCCTGAAATTCATCGAGGCGCTTGAGAATCTCCCAGTTATGTTCTGAATCTTTTGCGAAACCTAAACCTGGATCGAGCACAATATTTTCTCGCTTGATTCCTGCTGCAAGTGCCTTATCCAATTGAATTGTTACCTCTTCAATAACTTCTACGACAACATCGTTATAACGAGCCTTCTCATTCATATCTTTTGAATGTCCACGCCAATGCATCAAAATGTATTTACAACCAAGGGATGCAACTGTTGCAAACATTTCAGGATCTGCTGCTCCTCCACTGACATCATTAACAATTGATGCACCTGCTTCAATCGCCAAGCGTGCAGTTGATGCCCGCATTGTGTCGATGCTGATATCTGCGCCTTTGCCCGCAAGTGCCTTAATCACAGGGATTACACGGCCTTGTTCTTCTGCTTCAGAGACTCGCTCTGCCCCAGGTCGGGTGGATTCGCCGCCGATGTCGATGATGTCGACACCTTCTTCAATCATTTGAAGTCCCCGAGCAACTGCGTGGTCAAAGGTGAAGTGTTTTCCGCCATCGGCAAAGGAATCCGGTGTGACATTGAGAATTCCCATTACAAGCATTATTTAGCCTTAAATTAATTTGTGCGATTGGTGATGAGACTGATTGCTTCGGCACGTGTTGCTGGATCACGTAGAACTCCACGGACTGCAGATGTCGTGGTGCGAGCTTGTGACTTACGTACTCCGCGCATAGACATGCAGAGATGCTCGCAATCGATAATCACAATAACGCCCATTGGTTTGAGAATCTCGACCATCGCATCTGCGATTTGTGTAGTAAGACGTTCTTGAACCTGAGGGCGACGTGCGTAGAGATCAACGAGGCGAGCTACCTTTGAGAGACCAGTGATTTTTCCGCTAGGGATATATCCGACATGTGCAACGCCATGAAATGGTGTGAGGTGATGTTCGCAGTGCGAGAAGACTTCGATATCTCGGATAATGACGAGCTCTTCATGGCCAATATCAAAGGTAGTTGTTAAGACATCCTCTGGTCGCTGCCATAGCCCTTCAAAGTTCTCTTTAAATGCACGAGCAACTCGAGCAGGTGTCTCTTGAAGTCCCTCGCGATCTGGGTTCTCGCCAAGTGCGAGAAGTAGTTCACGAACAGCTTTCTCAGCGCGCTCCTGATCGTATGGTGCGCTAGCGCGACCATCTTCAGGGCTCATTGAGATTGAGCTGATATCACTCACTGTCAGTTGCCTTCTTCACGCGACGTGCACGCTTTGGCTTTGTTGCATCCTCTTCATCGGCTGCAGGCGCAACCTTCTCAGTGAGAGCAACAGGTGGAATATCGGAAGGAATACGTGTGAGTGAGCCCGTCCACTTAGGACGCTCTGGCCACATCACAACATTTGCAAAGATCTCTGCAATCTCTTCCTTATTGATTGTCTCCTTCTCAAGAAGGACGACGACCATCGCATCGAGTGATTCACGATTTGCGACCAAGATATCGAAAGCTTCCTGATGGGCATTTTCAATCATCTTGCGGATCTCAGCGTCAATTGTTGCTGCGAGAGACTCTGAATAATCACGAGCATGGCCATATTCGCGACCTAAGAATGGCTGAGTTGAATCTCCGCCGAGCTTGATTGCTCCAATAGTCTCGGTCATTCCGTACTGAGTCACCATTGCACGAGCAAGCGAAGTAGCTTTCTCGATGTCATTAGAAGCGCCAGTTGAAGGATCATGGAAGATCAACTCCTCTGCAGCGCGACCACCCAGTGAATATGCCAACTGATCAAGCAACTGATTGCGAGTAGTTGAGTACTTATCTTCATCAGGAAGCACCATCGTGTATCCCAGTGCGCGACCACGAGGCATGATCGTGACCTTATGGACAGGATCTGTATGTGGAAGTGCGCGAGCAACAAGTGCGTGACCTGCTTCGTGATAAGCGGTAACGCGACGTTCTTCCTCTGACATCAATCGAGTCTTTCGCTGAGGGCCGCCCATTACACGATCGATTGCTTCATCGAGTTGAGGATTTGTAATCGCCTTCTTGCCTTCACGTGCTGCTAAGAGCGCCGCCTCATTGAGAACATTTGCAAGATCTGCACCAGTAAAACCAGGAGTACGTCGCGCATATGCAACGAGATCAACATCTTCTGAGATTGGCTTGTTCTTTGCATGAACCTTAAGAATGTCGCCACGACCCTTGAGGTCTGGGCGATCGACAGGAATCTGACGATCGAAACGACCTGGACGCAAAAGTGCAGGGTCGAGAACATCAGGACGGTTTGTTGCAGCGATAAGAATTACCTGGCCATTTGCTTCGAAGCCATCCATCTCAACGAGTAACTGGTTAAGAGTCTGTTCGCGCTCATCATGACCGCCACCCATACCTGTTCCGCGTTGACGACCAACTGCATCAATTTCATCTACGAAGATAATTGCAGGTGCATTTGCCTTTGCTTGAGCGAAGAGATCGCGCACGCGTGCAGCTCCAACGCCCACAAACATCTCAACAAAGTCAGAGCCAGAGATTGAGTAGAAAGGAACCTTTGCTTCGCCTGCAACTGCGCGAGCAAGAAGTGTCTTACCTGTTCCTGGAGGACCAAAGAGCAGAACGCCCTTTGGAATCTTTGCACCAAGTAGTTGGTACTTCGTTGGATCAGAGAGGAAATCTTTAATCTCGTCAAGCTCGCCAATTGCCTCATCTGCTCCTGCAACATCAGCGAAAGTATTCTGGGGAACATCAGGGTTTTGCAGCTTGGCACGTGACTTTCCGAAGCTAAATACGCGATTTCCGCCTTGTGCATTGCTCATCATGAGGAAGAGCAAGAAGCCAATAACAAGAATTGGGCCAAAAGAGAAGAGGAGCGAGACCAACATTGATTGAGTCGGTACATCTACATCCCAACCCTTTGCAGGTGGGTTTGCAGTGAGTGCATCAACAATCGTTGGCTCTTGGCGAATTACATAAGATGCTTCAACTTTAGTTGCGCCCTTAATGGTCTTGCCATCTTTAAGAATGAGTTGAATCTTCTGATCTTTATCGATGAGAAGCGCTGATTTCACATCAGATTGAGCGATTGCATCAAGAGCTTGTGAAGTCGTGACAACTGTGTAGCGATTTGCAGCGCTAGAAATCTGACCGAAGATTGAAACAGCAAAGATTGCAACGATGATCCAGAAGAGTGGTCCGCGGAATATTTTCTGAGCTCGTGTCTTTGGCTCAGCCTTTCCTGTGGGCTTTGTGTTCTTATTCGGTGAAATCTTCTTCAACGGATTATTGACCTTCTTCTTTTCGTTGCTCATGTAATGGCCTATTCGTACATGTGCTTTGCAAGCACACCAATAAATGAAAGGTTGCGATACTTCTCATCAAAGTCGAGACCGTAACCGACCACGAAATCCTTTGGGATATCGAAGCCGACATACTTGACATCAACTTCAACCTTCGCCGCCTCTGGCTTACGAAGGATTGTCAAAATCTTTACATCTGCAGCTCCACGTGATTCTAGGTTTGCCTTGAGCCATGAAAGTGTGAGACCCGTGTCGACGATATCTTCAACGATAAGAACGTTGCGACCAGTGACATCTGTATCGAGATCCTTAAGAATTCGAACTACGCCTGAAGATTTTGTTCCAGAACCGTAAGATGAAACAGCCATCCAATCCATCTGTATATGTGTCTGCATTGCGCGAGTGAGATCTGCCATCGCCATGATTGCGCCCTTGAGAACGCCTACAAGCAAGAGATCCTTACCTTTGTAATCCGCATCCACTTGAGCTGCTAACTCTGCAACGCGTGCCTTGAGTTGCTCTTCTGTTGCGATAACGCGCTCTACATCGGTTCCAACTGCTGCAAGATCCACCGGGTCGCTCCTAAAGTTCGAGGTCGGTAGGAAAACGCCCTACCGCGAGAGGGACAGTCTGCCCGAAATACGCTCAACCTTCACACCGCCGGCCAGGCTCACAGCCCCCTGCCCCTTCCACGCGCAGATCAGGGCATCAATTGCCCCCACCTGCTCAAAGGTGAGCTGTCCCGGGGTCGCGCCCGCTTCAAGGGCGGCTCTACGAATGATTCGGGTGCGGATCGCCTTTGGAAGGGCTGCCAACCGATCACAGTCGAGATCTCCGCTCTCGCGATTGGCCCATTGATCGAGGGCATCTGCATCATCGCGCAAGAGCGCTGCGGTGCGCACGAGTGCACGCGAAATTCCAGGGTCGAGATGTTCCTCCAAATATGGAATTACCTCACGACGAACTTTGACGCGAGTGAACTCTGTATTGAGGTTATGTGGGTCGTTCCAGAAATCTAACTTCCACTCTTTACATGCAGCTTCTGTTTCAGCTCGAGTAATAGAGAGAAGTGGTCGAATGTAAATTCCATTTTCATGCGCCATTGCAGAGAGCGATCTCGCACCAGATCCTCGAGCGAGTCCAAGTAGCACCGTCTCTGCTTGATCATCACGAGTATGACCTAAGAAGATTTTGACCGCTTTCGTTTCTTGAGCGATCTCCACAAGAGCTGCGTAACGCGCATCACGAGCGCCAGCTTCGATACCGGAGACAAGATCGACCAGAACTTTCTGAATAATGACTTGACCATATCCGAGCTCCTTCAACTGCTCTGAAACTTTCATCGCTTGTAAATCTGAATTCTCTTGAAGTTGGTGATCGATTGTTACTGCGATGGGATTGAGCGCAAGGCCTTTTGCTTCAATGAGAAGAGCGGCTGCAAGTGCGAGTGAATCTGCGCCACCTGAGATAGCAACAAGAAATGCATCTCCCGCTTCAAGCTCTGCGAGAAATGGCTTAACAGCGTTACGGAGCAAGACCGTCGCATCAACCATATTCTTAAACTCGACCGCCGAAAGGCATGAGTCCCTTAACAGAGTAAATGCTTGAGTAGAGAAGTCCTGCTCCCTTTGAATTTGCCTCCCACATCATTCCGCCACCCGCGTAAATTGTGATGTGGTGAATTGTTGAGATTGTTCCCTTATATGAATAGAAGAGAAGGTCTCCAGGTTGAAGCTGTGTAAGTGGAACGTGGTAGGTATAACCAGCGTAGAGCGCTGAGTTGAGGCGATCCCAATTTGGCCAGTTCAATCCTGCTGCGCGATATGAGGCAAAGACAAGTCCTGAACAGTCGAAGGTATTTGGACCTTGAGTACCCCATACATATGGCTTGCGCGCCTGCACCTGCTTCTTCGCAAAGGCAACTGCAGCAAGTCTCTGTGACTCAGTTGTTCGAATTGTCGAACGCCCCTTGAATCCCTTATCCGGCCAGACCTTTGCCTGATTAATTGTTGTTGCAGCGGTGTTGGCTTGGCTCTCTTCGAGAAGTGCGAGCTGGCGCTGTTGTTCAAGTGTGACGCGAACATTCTTCGCTTTAGCGAGCTCGGCAATCAGGGCATCCTGAACTTTGCGAAGTTTATCTACTTCTTTCTGCTGAAGCGCTTGTGCATCATCTGCAACCTTCTTTGCTGCTGCAACCTTTGCAGTTGCTGCAGCTTGAATTGCGCGAGCTTCATCTGCCTTCTTCTTTGCTTCGCGCGCAACAATTTCTGCTGCTTTAAAGCGAGCAAGTGCCGTGGAATTGCGAGCACCTAAAGTGTTCAGCGTAGAAAGTTGATCAACAATTTCTTGTGGACCATTTGCGCTGAGCAAAGGTTGAATATCACTAAGGCTCCCACCCATGATGTATGCGTTCGATGCCATCTTTCCAATTGTTTTATGAGCCTCTGAAACAGCCAGCGCCGTCTCTGCCGCATGCTTTGCCGCTGCATTTGCAGCAGCAGTTGCAGTATTGAGCTCCTGTTGTGCTTTTAGGTAGAGCGCACGCGCTGCATTCGCCTTAGCCGTTAATTGGCGCAGCGTCTGATTTGCGGCTGCTAACTTCTTTGCAGCAGCATCAGCCGCCTTCTTCTTGGCAGCCTCTGCCGCCTTCGCCGCTTCAATCTCTGCAAGAGTTGGCTTTGGCTTTGCTATCGCAGGTGTTGTAGCAAGGGTCAGCGCACCCATGAGGGCAAGAGCTATCAAAGGCTTACGGCGCATTATTCAAGAATAATTGAGAGAGGGCAGCTACGCACTGCCAACTCGCCAGGTGTCGTTAGTTAGCCACATCTCTCTTAACAAAAATGAATGAGGAGAGAATCAGAGCAAATAACGCGAATGCGCCTCCAACGATTACTGCATGAGAGTAAGAGATTGTTTCACTTCCGCCTTGCGCGATGATCGAAAGTTGATTCCCTGGCACCCACTTCAAAGTCGCAGGCTTCACTGCTCCAATGAGATTCTCCAAGATCAATAGCCAGACGAGCGCAATAGATATTGAACTAATTGGAGATTTCAGCAAAATTCCGAGTGCGATACCGATTACGGCATAGAGAACCACTGAGATGTACACATTGACGAGTGTGTGTGCAATTGCAGACCAACCATCAGAGGTAAACCAGAGATCAGTCGAAACAGTTGCTCGGTCGGAGAGGTAGACCGAAATGGCAATGCTCACCACTGCATTAACAAGTACTAGAACGAATGCGAAACTCTTCATTGCTGCATACTTTCCAGCGAGCAGAGTCAGGCGTCGAGGTTGGCGAACGAGTAGGTTTCGAAGAGTTCCGTATGTATATTCTTGTGAAGTCTGGGCTGCAAATACGCAGAGAACAATGATTCCAAGCAGGCCACCGATTGATGAGAAGCCATAGACAGAGCCGCCCGCCAAGTTGAGGATCTCGCGACCAACGGTGCGACCGCGATCGGAGTTGCCTCCTTCAGAATCAATCATGAGATAGATGAAAGAGGTGATGAGACCGTTAAAGAAGAGGGCCGCTAGGAAAGTACCCAAGAAGAGTGTGGGGCGGCGAAGTTTGCGCCACTCTGCGAAGAAGACCTTAAACATTACTTTCCTCCTGTCATCTCGAAGAATGTCTCTTCGAGGTTAGGTAGCGTTGGAGTGAGCTGAGCCAATGTGATCCCTGCATCAAACGCTCTCTTATTGAGATGTGGTGCCCATTCGTGAGGGCCTTCAATATGAGCTTCACCTCCGCGAATGGAGACTTTATGTCCTTCTGCGGTTGCGATTGCCGCAACCTTCTCGAGATCCATTGGATCTTCAGTTCGCACAATGATTGTTGGCTTCTGGTTCATAAGAAGCTCTTCAATCGGACCGGCAAAGACAACTTCACCTTTGCGCAACATCACAATATGTTCAGAGATAATTTCAATCTCTGAGAGCAAGTGGGATGAGACAAAAACAGTTGTTCCTTCACTCGCTAATTTCTTCAGTAGGTCACGAACTTCTTGAATGCCTTCTGGGTCGAGGCCATTTGTTGGCTCATCGAGAATGAGAAGTGCAGGGTTCGGCAAGAGAGCTGCAGCAATACCAAGTCGCTGCTTCATACCTAATGAGTAAGTCTTGTACTTATCTCCACCGCGACCACTTAATCCGACCAATGTAATGAGATCTTCTACGCGCTCAATTGGAAACCCACCAAGGGTTGCAAGTACGCGGAGATTTTCAGCACCAGTAAGTGCTGGATAGAAGGCAGGTCCTTCAATCATCGCGCCGACAAATGAGAGATATGTCTCTGGATCACTTACTGATTCGCCTAAGACTTTGGCGCTTCCTGATGTTGGTGTGATCAATCCAAGGAGCATCCTGATGGTGGTCGTCTTACCTGCGCCATTAGGACCGACAAATCCGCAGATTGCCCCGCGTGGAACAGAGAAGGTTGCTCCCTTTACCGCAGTTAAGTTGTCGTATTGCTTGGTGAGGTTATTAACCTCAATCGCTAAAGTCGTCATGAGAGAGAAGATAACAGGCCAATCTTAAAATTGGCTTAACATTGAGCCATGAGTAAAGATGCATGGGGATACCAGCCTCGCAATAATCGTCCGGCGCCAGATTGGGATGTGCAACCACAAACTGATGCTGTTCGAGCAGGGTTAACCCGTACTGGTTTTGGCGAAACATCCGAAGCGCTCTTTCTGAATAGTGGATTTACCTACACATCTGCCCAAGAAGCATTTGACTCTTTTACTGATGAGACAGATCATTTTGTATATAGCCGTTTTCACAATCCCACAGTTGCAATGTTTGAGAAGCGTCTTGCAGCTATTGAAGGCGCTGAATTCTGCACTGCATTTGGTTCAGGAATGGCTGCAGCCTTTGCATCACTTGCATGCATCGTTGAAGCGGGCGATCACATCGTTGCATGTTCATCGATGTTTAGCTCATGCCATGTAATCATCACTGAAATACTTCCTTAGTGGGGCGTTACTTATGAACTTGTTAAAGCAAATGATTTAGAAGGTTGGGCAAAGGCTCTCTCAAAGCCAACAAAGGCTGTCTTCATTGAAACTCCAAGTAATCCACTTATGGAGATCACAGATATTCGCGCAGTAAGCGAGCTTGCACATAAAGTTGGCGCAACTGTGATTGTTGATAACGCGATGGCTTCACCTGTCTTACAACGCCCACTTGAATTAGGTGCCGATGTTGTGATGTATTCAGCAACAAAACATATTGACGGACAAGGCCGCGTACTTGCTGGCGCTCTTCTCGGTTCATTCTCTTATATTCAAGAGAAGTTACTTCCATTCACACGCCACACAGGTCCTTCACTCAGCGCCTTTAATGCGTGGGTTCTTCTCAAATCTCTCGAGACGATGAATATGCGCGTTGAACGAATGAACTCGAATGCGCAGGAGATTGCAGAATTCCTAGAATCACATCCATCAATTAAGAGCGTGCGATATCCAGGTCTAGCATCGCATCCAGATTCAGCTGTCATTAAGAAGCAGATGACCGGTGGCGGAACGACGATTGGCATTGAATTTAAGGGCCCTCAGAAGGATGCTTTTAAGTTCATGGATTCGCTCCGTATCATCGATATCTCGAACAACCTCGGAGATAGCAAATCTCTGATTACACATCCCTCTTCAACAACACACCGCCGTCTATCTGCTGAAGTTCAAGCAGAGATGGGCATTACACCGTCAGTTCTACGTCTATCTGTTGGGCTTGAGGATGTACGTGACTTGATTAAGGATCTAGATCAAGCGCTTAAGAGCTGAGCCACTACAAGAAGTACAGACAGTAAGGTCAAATAAGTAATAGACCAGTGGAAGATTCCACCGGCGACCTTGTTGTAATTATCTGAATTCTCTTTCAGCGCAAAGAGCTGGAAGGTGAAGACCGCACCGAGTGCAACAGTTGCCATCAAAGTCCAGACAGGCAACTCAGCCAGTTGAATCAGCGCCGTAGAGCAAATAACCATTGCAATCGTGTGGAACCACATCTGGCTAATCACATTGGAACGTGATGCAACAGATGGAAGCATAGGAATTCCTGCCGCTGAATAATCATCTTTGTATTTAATTGCAAGCGCCCAGAAATGTGGTGGTGTCCAAAAGAAAATCACCATAAAGAATGCAACGGGTACTAGCGTCAATGAATTGGTAACGGCAGCCCATCCAATAAGGACCGGCATACATCCTGCAGCTCCACCCCAGACAATATTCTGGGAAGTATTTGGCTTGAGGGCAATTGTGTAGATGATGACGTAATACGCAATTGCGATTGCTGTAAGAATCGTTGCCAGCAGAGTTGTGAATACATAAAAGATTGCGAGTGAGAGAGCGCCGATTGCCGCAGCAAAAATAGTTGCCTGCAATCGTGAAACTGCACCTGTCACCAAAGGACGCTTTGAAGTGCGCTTCATCAACTTGTCGCGTTCGGATTCGATCACCATATTAAAAGCATTGGCAGATCCCGCCGCCAAAGTTCCACCGATGAGGGTCCAGGCAAGGAGCGAGAGAGAAGGGAAGCCACCTTCGGCGAGGACTACCGCTGGGACGGTGGTAATGACCAATAGCTCTACGACCCGAAGCTTCATGAGGTCTATATAGGCGCGGATGGTCGACACACGCGTAGCCTATTACGCGATTGGCAAGGTACTTAACGCTACTTCCCAGAGCTTTCACAGCCTCAACCCTTACTTTTATCCCATAGCAAGAGAAGAGCGAGAGGAAGTTCCATGAGTGAAGAGATGAAGAAGCCCGAGTGGTTCGAGCTCACCGATGGTGATGCTCCATCTGCACGGGTGGCTAAGGTCAATAAGAAACTTCCACTCGCCGCAGTTCTTATCACCGGTGCCGTCATTGCAACTGGCGCCTTCTTCGCAAGCGCATCAGAGAATCAGGCTAGCGCGGAAGGAGTAACTCAAACTTCTGCATCTGCAAGCCCTTCAGCTGGATCAACGACGGCAGCGACACCTAGTGGAAAACCAACGACTTCTCCTAGCGCAGTTACATCACCGGGAATCAAAGATCCAACACAAGGTGGAATCTCTGCACCAGGAGCTCATCGCGAAGATGACGATAATGAATTTGGAGAAGGTCGTGAACATCATGGAGATCGCGAAGGTGGCCATGAAGAACGTGAAGGTCGCCAAGAACGAGATTAGCGTGTAGCAGTACTTGAATCGTTTGAGGGAACGGTGAGGGTAAGTACGGGCAATAGTGGAGTAGCGATTTTTCCTAATACTCTATCCACTGTTGCCCTTACTTTTTTTGTCACCGAATAACTTTTACTATGGCGATCAGCAATGATGACAAAGATGTATCGGTGTTCGCCAGATTCAACGTAGCCTGCAAGATTGGTAGTTCCGTTGAGAGTGCCGGTCTTTGCTCTTACTAATCCAACAGCCGTTGGCGCCGTTTCGATAAATCGATGTTGCAAAGTGCCAGAGACTCCCCCGACAGGTAAACCATTAATTAACGGTAAGAACTTTGGATCGTGGTAAATCACCATCAGAAGTTGTGAGATCTGCTTTGCAGTAACTCGATTCTCTTTCGATAAACCACTGGCATCTTTGATTACAAGGTTTGAGGTAGCAATTCCCATATCAGTAAGCATCTGAGTAAAAGTGATTGCTACACCTTTATCATCGAGGGTATTTCCGGCAGCCGCTGAAGCCAATCGTGCGATGCGCTCAGCGAGAAGATTGTCGCTCCAGGTAAGAGTCCAATCCAAGATCTTCTCTAAAGTCGGAGAGGTTGAAGAAAGGATCTGGCTATTTGATTTCGTAATCGCATCGCTATCAGTCACTCGCTTCAGTGCGATGGAGAGATGGTGGTCTTTAAGAAACTTTGAAAAGTGAGCAACGTCCTGAGCGTAGAGATCACTGTAATAAATCGTCGTGTTCTTCGTTGATCCCGAGTTCAACTCTTTGATTGCACTCAGCGCATTAAATTCAATCCGCTCGAGAGATGTACGCCCCATCTTTACCGCAACTTTATTGTCATAACTCATCCATGGATCCAGGGATCCACGGACTACGACAGATTTGCCATCTATCCCTGTCCACATTGAAGTAGTAAATGAATCTGACGGTGAAAGATAGGTATAGGCAGCAGCTGCAGAGAGTAATTTGATTACTGATGCTGGCTTTCGTGGAGAGGCTGAATTAGCCTCATAAACAACTTCACCAGTGACCTCATCGAGCACAATCACCGATGGATCGGCTAGCGTCGGTATAGCTGTGAGTTGGGAAAATGCAGATGAGATTGCAACCGAATCTGCGGCCGATGCAGAATTTTCTGAGAGGAGAAGTAGTCCTGCAAGCAGGCATACGAAAACTGAACTTCTCTTACGCACGTTGAGGAACTAAATAGCGACGGCGATGATGATATTGAGAACGGTGAGTCCCAGCATTGTTGCCCAGACCCATGTGCTCAACGCTGCCTTCTTCACATTTGTATAAGCAAGCGTCAAGATCACAGAGAGCACTAGAGCCTTCACGCCAAACTTTGCATGGTTGAGAGATTCATCTGTATTTACTTGCTTCCAGATACTTGTCATAACAATTCCTGCAACGAGCGCTGTAAGGCTTGCGTGAATGACTCCTGGGTTGAGCTTTCGCGGGCTCTTCTGAACTTGGCTCAAGAGAAGTCCAAGGATTCCAAGGATGCTGAGAATATGAATGCCGAGCGCGATATTAAATAAAGTCTTCATGCTCACTAGTTTAGAGTGCGACCATGGAAATAAAGACCCCCGCAGAGATAGGCCCAGGAGAATTCTTTCCCGTCGTAGGCGTGGGTCCTCATGCAGAGCCATGGCCGACTGGAGAGCAATACGATCCTGAGCTCCTTGCCAACGGTGACCGCCGCAATGTCCTAGACCACTACCGTTATTGGAGCGTCGCTGCGATTGTCGCCGACCTCAATACCAAGCGCCACAAACTTCAGATTGCGATCGAGAATTGGCAACATGATCTCAATATTGGTTCTGTAGTCCGCACCGCAAATGCATTTAATGTGAGCGCAGTTCATATCATCGGAAAGCGAGATTGGAATAAGCGCGGAGCGATGGTGACCGATCGCTATCTCACCGTCATTCACCACCCAACAGTTGCTGACTTTGCGACTTGGTGTGCAGAGAACTCGCTACCAATTATCGGAATCGATAACGTGCCAACATCTCGAAACCTAGAGGGCTCTGAAGTTCCAGAGAGTTGCGTACTTCTCTTTGGTCAAGAGGGCGCCGGAATGTCAGATGAGGCAATCGAGATTTGCAGTGTGCTCTATGCAATCGAGCAGTATGGCTCTACACGTTCTATGAACGCATCAGCTGCTGCCGCAATTGCGATGTATCACTGGGCCTTGCAACACCTACCTCGCAAAAGCTAGCCGAGAGCTTCTTTCACAGAGGCAAGGCGGCGATCAATCTCATCTGCCTCGCTAATACGGCCTTGTTGGCGCATCACACTTGAGATCTTTGTTTCAATCTCAATAATAAATTCAAAGTCCTTGGAATCCTCTTCAGCTGCAATTTGTAGCACGCCATCGAGGGTTGAGAGGCCATCATCAAACTTTCCTAGCAAGATTTCAGCGCGGCCAAATTCATAGAGTGCAAATGTTTCGCGACGATGATCGTGACCAGTCTCAAAGACATCGACTGCTTTGCGAGCAGCTTCTAGCGCCTTCTCACCATCTCCGAGTTCGTTATAGCAAGAGGCAATCTTCTGATCACATCGTGCAACGTGAATAACTTCCTTCTCTGCTTTGAAAGTTGCGCGTGCTTCTTGGAAGCAGATAATCGCCTCTTGATAATTCTTGAGTTCACGTTGAGCACAACCAATGAGGTGCATATCGTTAGCTGCATTGATGTTATTTCCATCGACGAGATGCTCTTGAGCACACTCGTACATAATCTCAATTACCTTTTCATAATTCTTTGATGAGTACCACCACTCGCCCAAGGTGCATGCGAGTTCCAATGCGATGGGTGATTTGTTCTCACGTAAGAGTTCAACTGCCTTAGACATCGCAGTTGCTGCTTCATCCATTCGCTTCAATTGATTGAGGTTGTACCCAATTGCAGAATATGCCTGAGCAAGTCCCTCATTGGAGACGCCTACGCCGAGTTCTGAGTAGATATCGCGAGCAGTTTCTGCGAGCGCCAAAGCTTCGTCATATTGGCCTCGTGCAAAGATGCGGGCGCTGAGTTCGTAATATGTATCAGCGCGCTCTTCACCGGTGACTTCAGGGATACGGTCCCAGAGCATCTCTTCCGTCAGGATCTCATCGCCAGAATCACGATCGTCATTGCTCATGGCTGCCCCTCTCCTGACCTTTACTTCCTATTTCGGCGCACTCTAGACCCAAGAACCCACTCACCGCCGGTATTTCCCAAAGGTTGACCGGTCGCTCGAGTGGCAGGAAGGGCGCTCACCCCTTACCCTTCTACTTGCAAACGATTTGCATCTAGCGCTTGGAGAGAGCGATGAGCCAGAAGGCAACGCTGAAAGAGCACCTCAAATTTAGCCGCGAGGAGCTCCCTGCACTCTTTACAGTCCTTGGGACGGTCATCTTCCTCCATGTACTCGGGTGGGGACTCTTCATACATTACAACTCAGATCCTCAGTACCACTCACTCGTCGATGGCAAAGGTGCGCTGATCTATGCGGGTGCAGGTGCACTTGCCTACTCATTCGGTCTTCGCCATGCCTTCGATGCAGATCACATCTCAGCAATCGATGACTCAACTCGCATTATGTTGGCAAAGGGTAAGAAGCCACTCGGCGTGGGACTCTTCTTTTCACTAGGCCACTCAACAATCGTTCTCTCGCTCTCTATTGCAATCGCATTCGCGGCAAAGACAGCGATTAAGTTTCAGAAGAACTATGCAGAGACTGGCGCAATCATTGGCGCATCCGTCTCGGGTTTCTTCCTCTATCTCGTTGGAATTCTCAACCTTGTAATCCTGGTTGGCGTTCTAAAGGTCTGGAAGAAAGCGAAGAGCGGTCAGTTCTCTCACGAACACCTCAATGAACTTCTCAATGAGCGCGGACTGATGAAGCGCGTCTTCCGTGGTTTCTTCAAGAAGGGCTTTGACCATTCGTGGCAGCTCTACCCAGTCGGCGTTCTCTTCGGCCTTGGCTTTGATACTGCAACTGAAGTTGCTCTGCTCGCGCTCTCCGCAACAACTGCAGTGGGCGCCGTTGGCGGAACTCTTCCACCTCTTGCGATTATCGCCTTGCCAATTATCTTCGCTGCTGGAATGTCGATGATGGATGCCCTAGATGGCATCTTCATGACTAAGGCCTACTCATGGGCATTTACATCACCGCTTCGCAAAATTTATTACAACATCACAACAACAGGTCTCTCAATCTTTGTTGCGCTGGTGATTGGAACAATCCAACTCGTTGGAGTTCTCGCAGATAAAACTAATATCGATAATTACCAGCCATTTACACTCATCGCATCGGTCAATCTTGGCGGAATCGGATATTGGATTGTTGGATCCTTCGTGCTCGCTTGGATCTTCTCTATTGTTATCTGGAAGGTCGGACGCTACGAAGAGCGTTACTCATCTGGAATTGTTGAGACAGAGCATATCCACCAAGAGCTTAAGGTCGAGTAAGTCTTATTCGCTCTTGGGCAATCGCTGCGCCTAGCAGTACCACAAGAGCTCCGGCAGGTTCATTCCAGGTGACTTTCTCGCCAAGGAAGATGATGCCGACTATCACCGCGACAACTGGGGTGAGATAGGTGACGCTACTTGCAATCGCGCTTCCCGCAATCTCCATCACCTTAAAGTTCCATAAGTAAGCAAAGCCACTTCCAAAGACACCAAGTGCAATCATCGAAAGCACTGGTCCGACTCTGTACTCATCCTTTGCAATGCCATCGATCAGGTAGAGCGGCAAGAGTGTGAAACTTGCAAGGATTAATTGCTGAGAGACAATCGCCTCGGTGCGGATGCCTAGAGGTATGACGAAGCGACGCGTGTAAGGAAACGAGAATCCATAACAAGTAACTGCGAGCAAAAGTATTCCAACTGCCCACCAAGGATTTTCACCTAAACCATTCCATGCGCCAAGGACGATGAGAACTCCAGAAAAGCCAAGGAGTAAGCCAACTATCTGAGTGAGCTTCGGCTTCTCTTCACGATTGACTACCAAGATTGCCATTAGTGTCATGAGAGGTGTTACAGCGTTAATGATTCCCGCCAGAATAGAAGTCACCTCTGTCTCTGCGAGAGCGAAGAAGATTCCTGGAAATACATTGAGAAGGAGCGAGACAATCCAGATGTGAAAGAGCGCCTTCTTGCCGCGCGGAAGATCAATCTTCTTGATTTTTGCAAAGGTGTAGAGAGTGAGAGCGCCCAGTGAGCAGCGAATAAAAGCGACTCCAATAGGTGTGAGAAATTCAAGGCCACCTTTAATAAAGATAAAAGAGCAACCCCAGATAAAACCAACCACTAGGTAGAGAGGTAGCCACGAACCAGATTTCTTCACCTGGTGAGGCTACTAGTTAAATAAGTGAAAGTGCGAGAGCCTTCTTAGCAGCCTCTTTACGATCACTCACTGCAAGCGCCTGATAGATGCGCATTGTTTCGTGGCGAATTGTCGAGACGCTAAAACCAAGTTCAGTTGCGAGCTCATGGTTTGTCTTACCTTCAACCATTCCGCCAAGAATTGATAGCTGACGTGGAGTCAGTTGATCTGCACCAGTATCTTCGCGTCCAGATGTTGAAGTTCCACGATGTCCATCATGATTGAGTGAGAGGTAGAGCGAAAGCGGAACTGCATAATCGAGAACGATCTCCTCCACTCGCGATAAGTTTTCGACTGGTTCTGAGAAGCGCACTGCGAGGTGGCCCTGAATTGCACCGCGGTGGCGAAGTTGGAACATCAATAACTTCTTATCACTAGACCAGTGGTCTGGATTTCTACCGAGGGCGATATCTGCTGCGTCATGGCCCCATGACCGCCATTCGCTACTTGGGAAGGATTTTCCCTTGCGGCCATCTTCAAATCCATACTCGCCTGCAAATGTAAGGGAGTCATCGGGATTGAGTAATCCGATACGCGCGCAGCATGCTCCGAGCGATGCGAGGTGATCAAGTACGAGGGCGCGCGAAATCTCGTCGGGTGTTGGGTGATAGCTCAGCCACTCGATAAAACTTCTAATTTCATTCATTTTCAGTACCCTCTCAGATTGCTCTGACATGGATACCGTAGGGAATGCCCTCTTTTTATGCGATGGGATAACCAGTTTTGACCAGTCAAAACCCGACTGGTCTATGGATGGTCACCACATTATGAGACTTTGGCGTGAAGTTCTTTGAGTTGTTCGGTGTGGGAGGCCATATGGCCATCAGCGAGCTCGAGGAGCTCACCCAGGGTACGGACCTTGCCATCTTCTGAGGTGGTGATCCGTTGAAGGGCGCTCTCATCAATCTGCGAGAGGACATCTAGGACCATCGCGCGTACACCTGAGATAGAGGCGAGTGATTTCGTAATATTTCGCTTCTCATATCGGAGCGCATCTGGATAGAGCTCTTCATCGAAGTAGACCATCGTTGGATTATCTGAGGCAATTGTCGCTAGATAGCGTGCAGCAAAATGTAGCTCTGCATCACTCACGTGATGAACGATGTAGGCCGCAGACCATTCGCCATCAAAAGCTGTTGCTCTCAATCTGTCAGGAAAGAGAGCAACAGCATCGAGGAAGTCAGAGGTTCGTCGTTGAAAATTCTCAATTGAAGAGTGCATGAAGTAAATCTACTTCACTTCAGTGGAAAGTTCTAGGAACTCTTACCTGGGTGCTCATCAAGCAGAATGATTACGCCTGTGCAATTGAGTCGTTCACGATCCCACTTGAACAAGTGAAGTCCGCGATCTGCTTTCTGCACATACTTGAAGTTGATGACTGCATTGCCACCCATCTGGCGAGCCTTTGCAGCCATCGACTTCTTTACATCACTCAATAGAGTGTTCTGTGTTGCTCCGTACTCTTGGATTGGCCCAATGACCTTTCCTTCAAGTTTATCTTCGCAGAAAACAACTCCATCAACTTCAGTAAAAAATGGCGCCATTGATTATGGGCGTTCCAAGATAAAGATGATCTCTTCGCGCTTGCTACCAAAACCTGGAATCTCTGCAGTTGTTACTGCCTTGAGCTGCCAACCTTCTCCTGCATATGAGTTCAACATTGTTTCTAGCTTCTCTGGATCAAACTTTCCTGAGAAGAAGCGGTCCTTCATAGTGACAACTTTGTAGTTCATTGAGAACATCCTTTCGAGTGGTAATTCCACGTGAAAGTAGATTGGCACTTATCCGCCTAAACGGTAAGCGCCAATCGAGTACATGAATGGTCAGAGAATTAGCGGCTGAAATCACCTGCGCGCATATAAGGGAAGTGAATTAAATCCGTGGGTCTCAGTTAGCCAGCGGCCGCCCTCAATTATTTCATTAGTGAAGTAATTACGCCATTGACCAGCTGGCAGATAGAAAGTGACGTCACCTTCTGCATTGAAGATTGGCGCAACAAGAAGATCAGGTCCCAACATATATTGCTGATCTAAGAACCACGATGTTGGATCATCAGGAAAAGCCAGAAGCATAGGTCGCATCATCGGAAGACCTTTCTCACTCACCTCTCTCATCGTCTCTAGAAGGTAAGGATGTAACTTCTTCTTAAGATTTGTGAAAGTGCGAGTGACATCAACTGCTTCTTCATCGATGCTCCAAGGAACACGAATAGATTCGTTGCCATGTAAACGGCTATGTGAGCTGAGTAATCCAAAAGCTAGCCACCGTTTAAAGACAGCTGGATCTGGATGGCCTTCAAAACCGCCAATATCGTGGCTCCAGTAACCAAAGCCACTTAAGGAAAGACTTAAACCGCCACGCAAACTCTCTGCCATTGATTCAAATGAAGAGCTGTTATCTCCACCCCAATGCACTGGCATCTTCTGTCCACCAACAGTTGCACTGCGCGCAAAGACGATCGCATCTTTGCCCTTCACCTCTTGCAGGAGCTCCCAGACTGTTGCGTTATAGAGCTGGGTATAGAGATTATGCATCTGCATTGGATCTGCGCCATTGTGATAGATGACATCAGTTGGGATTCTCTCGCCAAAATCAGTCTTAAAGCAGTCAACGCCCATCTCAAGTAGCGGTCGCAGCTTTGACTTAAACCACTCTCGCGCTTGCGGATTAGTGAAATCAACAATTGCATTTCCGGCTTGCCATAAATCCCACTGCCAGACTGATCCATCGCTGCGCTTGAGGAAAAACCCGCCGCTCTTACCTTCATCAAAGAGCGGTGATGCCTGGCCTATATATGGATTAATCCAGAGCGAAATCTTGAGACCTTTCGATTTCAATCGAGAGAGCATCGCTTGTGGATCCGGGAAGGTGCGAGGATCCCACTGGAAATCACACCATTGATATTCGCGCATCCAGAAACAATCGAAGTGAAAAACATCGAGAGGAATCTCGCGCTTCTCCATCTCATCAATAAAGGCAGTGACAGTCTTCTCGTCATAATCTGTAACAAAAGATGTACTCAACCAGAGTCCAAAGCTCCACTCCGGAAGTTGCGGTGCACGACCGGTGAGCGCTGTGTACTTCTCTAAGATTTCAGCTGGAGTTGGACCGTAGATTAGAAAGTATTGAAGATCTTGAGTCTTTGCACTGAACTGCACTTTCTCAACGCTCTCACTCGCGACTTCAAAAGAGATATTTCCAGTGTTATTTACAAATACGCCATAACCGCGGTTGGTGAGATAAAAGGGAATGTTTTTATAAGACTGTTCACTACTTGTTCCGCCATCCGCGTTCCAAATATCAACGCTCTGTCCATTCTTTGCAAAGGCGGTAAAGCGTTCGCCGAGTCCATACACGAGTTCGCCAACTCCAAGGTTGAGTTGTGCTGAGAGGTAATGTGCATCTCCATCGTTAAAGATAGAGATGCTCTTGCCACGTTGGTGGGTAATAACGCGATTATCTGCGATGAATTCAATGTTGAAAGCAGTACCACGATGTAACTTCGCCGTGAGAGATCCTGATGAAAATTCAACGGCCGCTTCGCTCTCTGAAAAGGTCGTCAAAGGATTGTGATTATCAAAATCAAAGGAGAGTGAATCTTCGCCACCACGGTGGTGGCGGATACGCACTCCAATCACATCACTAGCAGGCGATGAGAATTCAAGCTCAAAGAGGGCAGAATTGAGAGTGGCGCCTCGATCCTCAACGATCTTCGGTGCAACGAGCGCCTTGAATCCACCTGCGCCTTCTTCCACCTTCTGTAGGTGGGTTGCATGAAGAGCTGTTACACCTTCACGCAATAACCAGAAGCCGTCAGTGAATTTCATTGCAGCTTACCTTGCGCCAATCAGCCTAGTTGCGACCGACGACTCCACCTCTGCGGCGAGCGAGTGCATCGATTGTTGCAGCAAGTAAGAGGACTCCACCTTGAACAAGGTAGTTCACACCAGCAGGCATCTGAAGGAGACCAAGTCCGTTGTCGATCATGGTGATAACGAAAGCTCCAATAACTGCATGGGAGATGCGTCCACGACCACCAAAGAGGCTAACGCCACCAACAACAGCTGCAGCTACACCAGAGAGAACGATTGTCTTACCGGCAGAACCATCAACGCTCTGTAAACGGCTTGCATGGAAGAGGCCTGATACAACTGCGAGAATTGCACAGATAATAAAAGCCCAGATTCGAATTGAGACAACTTTGATACCTGCGCGACGTGCAGCTTCAGGATTTCCACCGACTGCATAGAGGTGGCGACCGAACTTGCTGCGGTCAAGAATCAGTGTACAGATTCCGAGGATTGCAACAGTAATTGGCACAACGATTGGAACGCCCTGAATTGGGATCGCGCCTTGGCTACGGTTTGTGTTCATGATGCTTATAGCAACTGATGCAAGTACTGCAATTGCAGCAAGCTTCATGATGATGATTGAGAATGGCTTATTTACCAGCCCCACACGTGCGCGACGTGAGCGATCCCAGATTGAGATGATCAATGAGATCACTAGGCATGCGCCCAACATCAACCAACCACCCCACGCAGGCATATTGCTATTCATGATCGCAAGAACCTGTGGGACTTCGATGCGATAGACGCCGCCTTCACCGAGGAGCAAGAGCTGGAGCCCTTGGAATCCAAGGAAGAAAGCGAGGGTCACAACAAAGGATGGAACACCAATTTTCGCGACGATGAAGCCGATGACGATACCGACAATTATTCCGACAACGAAGCTTGCGCCCAATGCTGGAATCCAAGACCAACCGGCCTTGAGAAATCGAATAAAGACCGCCATCGCAACACCTGCAGTAACACCTGCAGCCAAATCGATTTCTGCGAGCAGAATCACAAAGACAAGTGCGGCGGCGAGCATTGTGAGTTCGGCTGCTTGCACGAACATATTGGTGAAGTTGATATTGGTAAAGAAGTATGGACTTAAGAATTGGAAGACGATGGCAAGGAATATTGCTGCGCCAATCGCAGGTACAGAACCCATCTCGCCATCTTTAAGGCGGAGAAGGTAGGCACGTGTTTGATCTCGAACTGTGCCTTCGTGGCCACTTGCTAATGAAGTTACTTGTTGCTCTGCCACGATATTAGTTACCTTCCTGAGACTTTGTACCGGTGATATATGCAACCACGTCATCGTATGAAGTCTGTCGACGATCGAGATTTGCAACCATCTTGCCGAGATAGAGAACTGAAATTTGATCTGCTACTTGGAATACGTCACTGAGGTTGTGGCTAATAATGATGACTGCAACACCTTGTGATGCCAAGCGCTGCACGAGGTTGAGAACCTGTTCGGTCTGAGCAACGCCTAGGGCTGCTGTTGGTTCATCAAGGATGACTAGCTTCGCTTCGCGCAGAACAGAGCGCGCAATCGCAACTGTCTGGCGCTGTCCACCAGAGAGTGAAGAAACCTTTTGACGTACAGATTTAACAGTCTTTACTGAGAGGCTCTGTAGCGCCTTTGTTGCCAAACGTTCCATCTCAGGTTCGTGGAGTGTGCCATTGAGCATCTCTTCATGGCCGAGGAACATATTTTGAACAATGTCTAGATTCTCGCAGAGCGCGAGATCTTGATACACAACTTCGATTCCATAAGAACTTGCCTGGCCTGGAGAATGGATATCAACTTCTTCGCCACCGAAAATGACCTTGCCTGAGTCATATGGCTGAACCCCTGATAGTCCTTTAATAAGTGTGGACTTTCCGGCTCCGTTATCACCAACGAGTGCAGTGACTTGACCTGCATAACAAGTGATATCGATGCCTTTGAGAACATCAACCGGTCCGAAACTCTTCTTAATATCAACTAACTGCACTACAGGTGAACTCATGTTGGCAATCCTTCTATATGACACTCGAAAAAACAATGTATGTCTTGCAATAGTGAAGAACCTTGCACTATTTCTAGTGCAAGGTTCTTCACTTTTTACTGCTATTGCTTAGTTACAGTGAAAGACTTACTTAACACCGTACTTAGCACATGCTGACTTAACTGCTCCTGCGCAGAGTTCTGATGCCTTAGCATCGCCTGCAGCTACAACAGTCTTAACATCTGCAGCCTTGATCAAGATTGGCTTTGATGCGAAGAATGGTGTGCCATCAGCAAGCTTCTTAGGAGCTGTTACTGACTTGCCCTTGAGAAGGCTGATTGCGAGATCTCCCGCAACCTTTGCTTCTACTGTGAATGGCTTGTAGACAGTTGCTGTCTGCTTGCCAAGGAGAACGTTCTGAAGTCCTGCAAGTGAAGCATCCTGGCCTGAGATAACTGCCTTCTGCTTGTTCTTGTCGAGGATTGCAATGATTGAAGCTGCGTTGTTGTCGTTTGGAGCCAACACTGCATCTACCTTGCCCTTAACAGCTGTGTAAGCCTGCTCGAAGTATGTTCCAGCCTTTGCGCCGTCCCATGTGCCCTTCATTGTGAATGCTGGCTTTGCGCCTGCCTTCTTGAGAACTGAAAGTGCTCCATCAAGGAACATCTTTGCATTTCCATCTGTTGGGTCGCCTGAACCGTAAACGATTGACGCCTTCTTAGGATCCTTACCAGCAGCCTTGAGGCCGTCGATAACTGTCTGACCCTGGAGTTCACCAACAACAGTGTTGTCGAATGATACGTAGTATGTAGCTCCAGCAATTGGACGATCGTATGCAATTACAGGAATGCCCTGTGTCTTTGCCTTAGCAGCAACAGAAACTCCTGCGCCCTGAAGGTCAACGAGGATCATTACGCCGCAACCCTTAGCAAGCTGTGCATCTGCAATTGTTGCAAACTTTGTTGTGTCGTTCTGTGCGTTCTGAATATCTGTCTGGAAACCAGCACCCTTAAGTGCCTTGTCCAAAGCTGGACGGTCGCCTGGTTCCCAACGTGTTCCGCTATCTGCATCTGGAAGGATGATGCATGCACGTGTGCTTGCAGCTGAAGCAGATGAAACGCCAGCAACTGAAAGAACAGCTGATGCGCCAAGTGCCACTGCAGCGATGAGTGCAGTCTTCTTCATTAGATCTCCTTAGGAATTTTGGTAACCCGAAAAGTCTTCATACGAAGGGCTTGCGGGTTACTCGACTTGTGGAGGAATCTAATGGTGCCCCTGGAGGTGAGGGAATAGAGAAGTTGGATTATTCAATAACGATTGAGTAACGCCTTATAAAGTGCCAAGTGCCGCCAAATAGCGCGCCAGCACCGTGGGCTCAGGCTCCGCGTGGCTCAGGGTCATCTCATTATGCGACCATTGAGGGCGGCGCTGATGGAGCGCCCATGCGGCTTGGATTGCCGCCCCTTCGCTGACATATTCGCCAGGGGTCGGAATATGTACTGGCAGGCCAAAGATCTCAGATGTGATCTGTTGGACCGCCTTATTACGCGCCGCCCCTCCCACTAAGAGGAGTCGTGAAATCTCAACACCTTCTTTGCGAAGAGCTTCTGCCGCATAGGCAAGTCCAGCAATCACGCCCTCAATGCTTGCTCTGGCAACATTTGCTGGAGTGAAATTTGTATGAGTAATGCCGGAGATGGCTCCGAGCGCATCCGGTCTATTCGGTGTTCGCTCACCATCAAAGTGCGGTGCCATCATCAGGCCATCTGCACCAGGTGAAGCTTGTAGCGCGAGTTGGCTATATTCTTCAAAGCCAACACCTAATAACTTTGCTGTTGCATCAAATATTTTTGCTGCATTGAGTGTGCAGGCAAGTGGGAGAAAGTGTCCAGTTGCATCTGCAAATCCGGCGACCTCACCAGATTGATCATGAGATGGTGAGGATGAGACAGCAAATGCAGTGCCACTTGTTCCTAACGAAATGATTAAGTCGCCGACAACCGCACCGATTCCAAGAGCAGCACCTGCATTATCTCCCGCACCACATGCAATCACTGTCTTACCCACTCTTGCACCGACTTCACCAGGAGCAACAATCCGAGGAAGAACCATATTCTTTTTCCCAGCAACCCATTCGAGAATCTCTGGAATATAAATATTGTTGATGGGGTCAAAGTAACCAGTGCCAGATGCATCAGAGCGGTCTGTGAAAATATCTCTTATATCCGTGCTGCCAGAGAGTTTCCAAGAGAGCCAATCATGAGGAAGTGCAATCGCTGCAATGCGAGCTGCGTTCTCTGGCTCGTTCTCAAGAACCCACCGAACTTTAGATGCGGTAAAGGATGCAACCAATTGTGAACCAGTTCTTTGAACAATATCTGGGAAAGCAGCATTAATCGCAGCTGCTTGTGCCGCAGAACGAGTGTCATTCCAAAGTAGTGCTGGGCGAATGACTTCGCCTTCACTATCGAGTAAGACCATTCCATGTTGCTGACCACCGATGGAGATTGCATCTAACGATTCAAGGCCACCAATTTCTGCAATAACTGCATAGAGTGCATCGAGCCAGTGTTGCGGATCAACCTCTGTCCCATCGGGGTGCGGTCGTGAAGCTTCTGCGAGAAGTGCACCGCTCTCGCTATCACGCACAACAATCTTTACCGATTGAGTAGAAGAATCAACCCCTGCAACTCTGGCCATATTAGATAGAGACGCCCATCAAATGTTCCATTGCTAATTGATCGAGAACCTCGTAGTGATAAGCGCGCTCACCTGCTGCCTCAACATCAAATGAATCGGCTGCTAGATCTCTCCAAGTTTCACCGGCGGCGAGAGTTGGCACCAATAGCTGATCGACATGAGAATTTTTCATTGCGGCTATTACTCGTGGATCGCTGCGGAAGGCGGCGGCACGATCCTTAAGGATTAAGTAGGTGCGCATATTTGATGTTGCTGATGCCCAGACGCCATCCATGTTTTCTGTGCGCACTGGCTTGTAATCAAAGTGACGTGGCCCGGCGTAACCGTAGCTCTCAAGGAGATCGACTAAAAAGAATGCACTCTTGAGATCGCCGTGGCCAAAGACAAAGTCCTGGTCATACTTGGGACCACGCTGACCGTTGAGATCAATATGGAAGAGCTTCTTCTGCCACAGTGCCTGTGCAATACCGTGAACAAAGTTGAGGTTCGCCATCTGCTCATGTCCCACCTCAGGATTGAGACCTACTAATTCTGGATGATCTAGCTCAGAGATGAAGCCGAGGGCGTGTCCAATGGTTGGTAAGAAGATATCTCCGCGTGGTTCATTTGGTTTTGGTTCAATTGCAAACTTGAGATTAAATCCTTGATCAATAACGTACTGGCCGAGAACGTTAAATGCCTCTTTATAACGCTCTAAAGCGACATAGGCATCCTTAGAACTCTCTGACTCAGCTCCTTCACGTCCACCCCAGCAGACATAAGTCTCTGCACCAAGATCTACTGCTAAATCAATATTGCGCATTACCTTGCGAATTGCATATCGACGAATATCGCGGTCATTACTTGTAAATGCGCCATCTTTAAAGACTGGGTGGCTAAAAAGATTTGTTGTTGCCATGGGAACTTTCATTCCGGTCTCTGCCAGCGACTTCTTGAAGCGATCAATATGCGCCTGACGGGATGAGTCATCTGAGCCGAATGGAATCAGATCATCATCGTGAAAGGTAACGCCGTACGCGCCACGCGCTGCTAATTGGTGAACAGTCTCGACTGGATCTAGCGCCGGACGTGTGGGATCTCCAAAGGGATCACGAGCCTGCCATCCCACGGTCCAGAGACCAAAGGTGAACTTATCTTGAGGTGTGGGTGTGAACATTGGATGACCTCTCACGTAGCGCGTATTAATTGAGCAGCACTCTAACTGCAAGCAGGTGAGATTTCTAGATACTTTGTAAGGAAGATTATTGGTTACGAGAAATCCAGAGAGAGGCCATATGGTCTGGAACCTTGGCTAGCACTCCTTCATAGAACTTAATCTTCGATTCTGGTGAGACTTTCCAGTTGTATTCCTCTTCTAACAAGACCTTGAGAAACACCTTCGCCTCAATCTCTGCAATGTGGTTTCCCAAACAGGTATGAGGTCCAAAGCCGAAACTTAAGTGTGGATTACGTGGCCTGCGGATATTAAGCTCTCCTGGATTATCAAAGACCGTCTCATCGAAATTACCTGAGATAAAACTGATCTGCACATATCGATCTTCAGGCAATTCTGAAGCAGTTGACTCTGGTGTTGTTGTTCTAGCCATCGCAGGCAGCGGGGTAAGGAATCTCAGAAACTCTTGAATAGCGCCATCGATCAGCGTTGAATCTTCTTTGAGAGAGTGGAAATCTTCAGGTGAGTTTCCTAGGTGCCAGATAATTCCAGTAAATAACTTAACGACAGTATCGCGACCACCTGCAAGGAGAACTCCCGCTATCCCCCGGAACTCATCGGCTGAGATAACTTTTCCATCAATCTCAAGACGTGCTATCTCTCGCCAAATATCATCCGAATCTCCCACAAGGGCTTCGGCATAGATGCGATCTAAGTAGGAATGGAGAACATCTCCACTTCGGGTCGGACCAGCTGCCGTCCACACATCAGGTCCCCAAGAGATCCACTCAGCAACATCTTGTGGGCGGTTATAGATAACTCCAAGATTCTCCATCACTAAAGGAAGGGCTAGTTCAGAGATAACTTCTCCACTATTGGAGAGGAAGTTTCGAATTAACTCACGGGAGATCCGCTCAAACTCTGGAATGTTCTTCTCGATTGCTGGTTTCACAAAGTGTGGAGTCAGCGCTGCTCGATATAAATGGTGACGTGGTGGATCAACTTCTAAGGGAAGTTGGCGGTAGTCACGAACATCGGCATCACCTTGGAGATCTGATGAATATGTCTCAGTATCGCGAAGCGCCTGGCGGACTGCTTTATGTCCGGTGATTTCGCGGGTAATGGGAACTTTCACGACAGCCATAGAGTGAACCTAAGTTGGCGCAGATGGAGAGTCAAGGATGTATATAAATGATCACAAGAGAGGAGTGGGCCCAGACGGGCTCGAACCGTCGACCCACGGATTAAAAGTCCGTTGCTCTACCGACTGAGCTATAGGCCCCACTGCGTAACACGCTTGAATGATTAACTAATCAAGCATGACGATTATGCCAAGTTGATGGAAGTTACGCCAATTTCAGGGAAGTGGAGTGACAGATGAGTGACATATTAAGGGACTTTCACACTTCACAGATGAAAATGTCATAGCCATCCGTCAAACTAAGGACATGACAGAAAAGAAGTCTCTCAAAGACTCCCACCCCGATTTGGCCCTCGAGGCCAACGGTTGGGATCCAAAAGATTTCACTTCTGGATCAAATGCCAAGAAAGCTTGGCGTTGTTCAAAGGGCCACATCTTCGAGGCCAGCATTGGACAAAGAGCTAGGAAGGATGGGCCGACGACCTGCCCTTTCTGCTCAGGTCAAAAAGTATTGGCAGGCTTTAACGATTTGGCCTCGACCCACCCTGCGCTCGCTAGGCAGGCTGACGGTTGGGATCCAAGGACGGTTTCCGCTGGGAGTCGAAAGCGATTGTCTTGGATCTGCCCTAAAGGGCATAGCTTCGAATCTGAAGTTCGGAATGGGACCACTTCAAAGTCTGAGTACTTCTGCCCCATCTGCAACGGGATGCAGGTGCTTGTTGGTTTCAACGACCTTGCAACTACAGATCCTGATGTTGCCAAGGAAGCGGATGGATGGGATCCAACTTCTGTAACAAGAGGAAGCAACAAGAAGCGTTCCTTTCGTTGCCCAAATGGTCATCTCTATACAGTTGCGGTTGCTGTTCGGGCTGTAGCTGGCCATGGATGCAGAATCTGTAAGAATCAAGTTTGTGTAATCGGGTTTAATGATTTAGCAACTGCTTATCCTGAATTAGCGAATCAGGCTGATGGTTGGGATCCAACAAATGTAGTCTTCGGATCAACTTCTAGAAGAAATTGGAAATGCGCCCTCGGGCACACTTGGTCAGCGACTGTCATAGGAAGAACTCAAGGGGAAAAAGACTGTCCGTTCTGTACCAATATGAAAACTTGGACAGGATTTAATGATCTCGCAACAACTCATCCTCATCTCGTACCAGAAGCAGATGGGTGGGATCCAACAAAAATTCATGCAGGCACAAATAAGAAGTTAGATTGGAAATGCAGTAGGGGTCACAGATGGTCAGCAACTGGATCTTCAAGAAGTGGAAACGAAACGGATTGCCCTGTCTGCTCAAATAGAATTGTTGAAATTGGATTTAACGACTTAGCGACCACCCATCCCGACTTAGCGAAAGAAGCCCAAGGATGGAATCCGAAGACGGTTGTTGCTGGAAGTAATAAGAAAGTTAAATGGATTTGCGGAAAGGGCCACCCTTGGTCAGCCGTTATTGCCAACAGGGCTATGGGGCGAGAAACAGGATGCCCAACTTGTGCGACGACGGGTTTCGATCCCAATATCGATGCTTGGCTCTACTTGCTCGAGCACCCTGTATGGGAGATGCTTCAGATTGGAATTACCAATTCGCCAACTACACGCCTCAAGAAGCACCAAAAGCTTGGTTGGGTTGTACTTGAGCTCAGGGGACCAATGGACGGACTCCTAACCAGAGGCTGGGAAGCCAGCATCCTCCATATGTTGCGAGCGCAAGGCGCTGAGCTGGCACCTTCACAGGTCGCTGGGCAGTTCGATGGGTATACAGAGGCATGGATGACCAGCTCACACCCTGTGAAAAGTCTGACCCAGCTTATGGAGCAAGTCAGAGATGGAGAGGCTGGGGAGGGCCCAGAGCTCATATCCTGAAAATGTTAATAATTTTTAAAAATGCATGATTCCGCTATTGGCAAAAGATTGTCGAATTAGATAGTCCGCCCATATATCTAATTGAATAGTCGCTTAAGAATGCATTGCGAGAAGATAAACACTCGCATAGTTAGACAATTCATAGTCTATAGTAATTGGAATCGAATCTATAGTCATTCTAGTCAACTTGATTACCAAACTCTGCTCAGTTTAATTCGACTCTGAGGAACTTTGGGACGATTTTCAAAGAACTCTATTTCCTCTTGAGTAAATGGAGGGTAATCAAATTCTGTCTTTTCAATTAAAGGTCCTCTCCATTTGCAGAAATAGTTATATGTTTCGTTGTGGATCAAGTGTCTGAACTCTTTTTCATATGCAGGATGATCAAGGAGGTCAATTGGTTGCCTGCCATAATTACCAGCAAGGCCTTCAAGTTCGCCGTCATAACAAAGGTATCTGCAATACTTTCCTGATCCTTGAGTGCCCTGCGTACGTGCGTCCATAATCTCAATCAACATATAGCCAACTTTTTTAGCTGCTCTTCGGCTGGCTTCATTTTCTTTATCTATGATTAATTCAGCAAAGCGAAACTTCTTTTCGTAGAAAGCGACTGAAGTTAGTCTTTTCAACATATAAGTTCCAACTTTTTTTCCTACATAGCCTTTTCTCATCCACAGCACAATTTGGCAACCTCTATCGCTGAGATTGCTATATGAGTAAGAGCCAATTCCTAGAATTCTTTCTCCATCAAAGAGTCCATACATGTCCACTGTTCTGTCTTTCAGAATCTGGTTGAAGAAGCTCCACATATCTTCGAAGGAGGGCTTTCGGCTAAAGAAAGCGAGGTCTAAGTAGGTCGACATGGACTCCATGCTCTCCTGATAGGCCGCTCGGAACTCCTTGAAGTCGTCTCGGGTGAGAATCCTAAAGTCAGTGTGGGCCAAGTCTTTGACCTCTTGCTCTGTGGCGAAGTTGAGCATGAGCCACCTCCAAAGTCTCCTTCTGCGGGAGAGTTCTCTGTCTAGGGATTCCCCTAGCAGGCATAGCTATCCTTAAATGGATTCCATCATTTGAGAATATTCTTCATTCATCATTCTTAGATCTGAAGTCATTTCCAAAATTTAGAATTGACTTATCCCCCCCGTGTTCCCAAAGAGAAGTTTCTCTTGCCGAAGAGTTTTTCATTTTAGTTTTGTGAATAGACCCTCTCGGTCACACGATCTATCCCTTGGTCCATGCCAACACATGGTTCTTGATTTATCTGGCTAACAATTCAGCTGAGTCAAGAATGGTAAGTACCCTCATTCAATTTGTGTAACTAAAACAAACACAAAAGGTTGCTGATTGCTATCTCTGTTGAAAATCGGTGAAGAGTACCTTTGTTGCCCAACCACTTTTCCCTTATAGCTAGTTGCAGTGTCTGCCAGTGGCGACGGAGTTCACTCCGTGATTTTTTCTATACGCTAATTATACTAAATGTAAAATTCTAACTCAAACCGTTTTTTGATTTTCTATCCAACGATCTAATTCATCAACTTTGAATATTAGTTTTCTTCCAATTTTATAACTTGGCATTTGCTTATGTTTGTGGTTCTGATGTATCCAACTTACTTTGGTTGAAAGATAAGTTGCTGCTTCTTCTATACTGAGAAACCTTTCGTGTGTAGTAGTTATTGTCATTATCTAATTTTACAATTTGTGAATTTTTCCGTCAAGAGTAATTTCTGTTTCTTGATTTCAATTAATAACTAATTAGTTTTTCTTTGACTCATTTCAATAATTTGATTTGCTTGTAAATTTAAATGTTTGATCAACTAATTTGATTAACAGTTCCAGCTTCTTTTGTGATGTGCGCTCAATAATCTATGTTTAATTAGATATACCTTTTGAAGGCTCCCAAAACCCTTCCCCGCCACGCTCGCCCAGCAACTTGTCAGTGGTCGATGGGATAATTGACCCATTGGAAAAGGAGAAGATATGTCTACACACAAGCTCAAAGGGCTGAAAGGGAGTGGCTACCAAGCCCGCTGGACTGATCCAGCTGGGGCTAGAAGGGCAAAGAACTTCAAGACGAAGGCTGAAGCCCAGAGATATGCGGCTGAGATGAGCACAGCGGTCCGCCGAGGTGAGTACTCAGATCCGCAGGCAGGCAAGGCCAAGCTCAGGTCAGTCTACGAGGATTGGAAGGCAAGCTCTGTTGGCCTAAAGCCAAAGACCATAGCCTCGTATGACTCCTTATGGACTTGCATGGTTGAACCCGTTTGGGGAAATCGCTCGATTGCGGGAATCAGCAGATCAGCAGTAAAAACTTGGATCTCTGAGTCTAAGTCAATTACAGGCAAGACAGTAAGTGCCAGTCGCATGAAGCAGGCTTATGTCTTGCTCAAGCTTCTATTGGATCATGCAGTTGACATGAATCTAGTCAACCGAAACCCGATTCAATCTGGTTCGAGAAGTGGGAAGAACCTGCTTCCACGAATTGAAGTTCAGAAACAAAAGCGAGCGCTAGAAAAAGATGAGCTTCTCGCCTTAGCAAATAATGCTGGCGACTACAGATTGCTAATACTGGTTGCTGGGTTGTTAGGAATCCGTTGGGCCGAGTTAGTGGCAATCACGCCAGAAGATTTTGATTTCAAGAAAAAAACAATCACAGTATCAAAATCACTCTCAGAAATTAGTGGTCGTTTTGAACTAGTAACTCCTAAGTCTGGAAAAGTTAGAGTTCTTCCATTGCTGAATGTTCTTGAAAAAGACCTCAAAGCTCTTTGCTTGGCGACTCCCGAAGGCGAACCAATATTCAAGTCTCAAAAAGGCGGATACCTCCGTCATAGTAATTTCATGAAGAGGGTTTTTGCTCCAGCGCTTGCCAAGGCCGAGGTCCGCCAAATTACTTTCCATGAGCTCAGAGATACCGCAATCAGCCAAGCAATAGCTTCTGGCGCTGATGTGCTGGCTATCAGCCGAATCGCAGGTCATGCCAATCCGTCGATCACGCTGAATGTCTATGGCCATATCTTGAAAGACTCAATGGGATCTATCCAGCGAGCGCTAGATGCTTCCTATGCTGACATGAGGTCTGGCGAAAGTAGGCAGAGCCAAGATTTCCCATCCGCTTCATAAGCAAAGGAAGGTAAATAAAGAAGAGTCGCCCTATAAGCCGGAAGCTTTGGTGGTTAGCGATCCATCAAAATTAATGCCACAGCTGCCAGATCAACATATACGCAGGCACCGGCGTACCACCATGGCACATATCTCTTTTGAGTTGCTAGATGCCATAAATCCCAAATTGCGTGAAGGAATAACCCCAAAGCAGTAAAAAGGATTTCTCCGGTCGCTACTGATATGCCGAGAAGCAATACAGCGGCGATTAATTGAATATTAGTAAGAGGCAGGAATTTTCTATCCCAAATTATGGAGAAAGCGACATACACAGCTGCAGCTAGGGCAAGCAATATTCTTGCCCAAGTGAGACTCGCACCGTTTCCAAAAAGTGGCTGATAGAGACAGATAAAGCCAAGAACTATTGCACCAATAATCCCTCTGATGCCCAGGCCAAATTTTAAACCTTTGCTTGAATACGATTGCATTTCCAAATTATAAAAGAAGAGTCGCCCTATAAGCCGGAGACGACATTGTTATGCGTGAGGTCACGCTCACGCATAACAGTTGCCCTCGAATTTGCCCCCAAAACTCTATAAATTTAAATAGAGAAATGTCGACCCACAGAACGAAGCCGACCTACTTCCCGGTCATCATGATGCGGCGCATCTCTTTAATTTCGGCAGTTTGTCCAGATACAATCGCTTTGCTGAGGGTTGCTACTTCTGGATTCTTTGACTTCATCAACGGGGTTGCCATAGTGATTGCTCCCTGATGATGCAAAGTCATATCTACAAGGTAGAGACCGTCAAACTTCTTTCCACGAGCAGCTTTCAACTTCGCTAAATCCGAGTCGCTCACAATTCCCTGCATGTGTGCGTGCATTTCCATTCCAATCATGTCGCCTGCAGGAATCCATTTCTGCATTTGTGCAATCTCAGGGCCTTGCTCAGCAATAATCCGTGCTGCAAGCTTTTTCACGGCAGCATTACTTCCTTGCTTGAGCGCCCACTGCGAGATCAAAACAGCCTGCTTGTGGTGAGGGACCATCATTTGAGCAAACATGACGGTTGATGCATCGTAAGGCGCAGCAGCCATAGCAATCGGGCTCTGCCCCACATTAATAGCGAGAACTACTGCGATTGACAAGCCAAAGATTCTTCTCATGCCGCTATTTTAGATTACTCAGGTTATGTCTGCCTTTTAGAACTGTTCGTGCATAGGCGATTGCGAGCACCCCACCAACTAACGCCCCCGCTAGTACATCTGAGGGATAATGGAGTCCAGCACTTATGCGAGCGATTCCTGAGATAAGACTTAGAACGATAAACGCAATACCTAGCTTCTTACTGAAGTGGTAGAACATCATGGCGATAGAGACCATAAAGACCATGTGATGGGATGGCATTCCGCCATCTGCGCTATGAGGAACCAATAATTTAATATCACTCATCGCAGCAAAGGGGCGCTGGCGAATATAAAACCGTGAAATTACCTCCGAGATAACCGTGGCCAATCCAACTGGTAACACCAGGATCGCTACACCTTGAATAAATAGATTCCTGAAAAAGAAATTGAAATCAATTAAAGAGCTGTTGCTCTGATAAGTTCGATGAACAAGCCAAAGAAGAGCAAAAGCAATAACAACAAAGACTAGGTACTCAGATAAAACTTTCACCAAGAAAATCTCACGGGCTCCCCAATTATTGAGAACCCGCGAGATTGACGTATCTAGAGTTAGGAGTGGATTGCTCATTAACCCTTCAGCTCAGTTACATCTAATTTGATCTGGTCTTTCCTGGTCCGGACAAGATAGGTGACCGTGATAGTAATTAGAGTTAAGAAAATGAGGCTTGTAACTGTTGTTCCTAAACCAAAGCCACCAGCTTTCCTATCTTGAGAGAGTAAATCTCCGATTGAGGCGCCAAGCGGTCTAGTAAGCACATACACAGCCCAGAATCCAAAGACAGCGTTGATAACTTTCTTCTGCCACAGGACTGCGATGAGCGCAATAAGGGCTGCGAACACGAAGAGAGAACGGGCATAACCAAGAGCGAGCCTTTCAGCAATGAGATCTCCGGTTGCTGTTCCGAGTGCGAAGGTGAAGAGGATTGTGAGCCAATAGAAGGCTTCACGAGTCGGGGTGTAGATACTATGAATTGCAAGCGTCTTCTCCTTCGCGTACCAAACAGCAAAAACTGCCGCTAGGCAGATAGAAAAGATAATGGATGAGGTAATCAAAGAAACGCCAAGATTATCTGTCAGATTATCCGTGACAAGGGTTCCGGCGATACTAATTAATACGATAGATAGCCAGTAAACCGGTGGCTTATAACCTTTACCCTTAAATTGGAAGAAAAGAATAATTGCTAGAGCGATAAATGTTGCCACTGAGGTTCCATTCAAACCCAGACCTAATTGAACGTTAAGAAAATCTGCAAATGTTTCACCGACTGTTGTGGCTAGGACTTTAATAATCCAAAAGTAAAAAGTAATCTGAGGAACTTTGACCAATAATTCCTTCGAGCGACTTGTATTGCTTGTCATAACTTATTTCCCCTTTGTTCTTCCTTTTTGTTTGAGTGGCCCGTGGAGCCCTCGAGTGCTCCACGGGTTGTTAGATTTTGGAGGTTACTTACTTGAATCTTCCGGCCCTTCATTGGCCTCGTTAGCGTCATAAGCCTCTGGAGCTTCATTGGCTTCATCAGCTTCGTTAGCCTCTGGAGCTTCATTGGCTTCATTTGCATCTGCTTGGTCGTTTGCCTCATTTGCATCCATATACCCTGAATCTGCTGCAGGGGATGTAGCAGCAGGAGCTGTAGTTGTATCGGCTGCATTTGCACTATTGACAACAGCGAATAGCGCTCCTGTGCTAACCAAGGATCCTGCTGCGATAAGTGCAATCTTCTTCTTTAATTCCATTGTGTTTCCTTCCTAACATCCGCGTCACGGATAGGAGAATCTCTCCTGACATAAAGGTAAATCTTGCTACGTGAGTAGAAGATGAAATTCACCTCCAGATGAGCCGAGAATTGAGAAGGCTTCCCCATTATGTGCCTCCATTACGGCTGAGACCACGCTTAACCCAAGCCCGGTGCCACCTTTACCAATAGTTCGTACCTTTTCCGACCTATAAAAACGTTCAAAAATATTCTCATTCTCAGCAATTGGCACACCGGGACCATCATCCTTAATTATTAGATGTAAGCCGTCTTCTTCTTTTCTAGCTGAAATGTGAATCTCAGAGTGAGCATATTGAAAGGCATTTTCTAAAAGGTTTCTTACTGCCAGCCCAAAAAGTTGACGGTTACAAAATACGGACTGGTCAATCGAGTCATCTATTTGAACTTTTATATCCTTTTTGGAGTTACCAAATGTCTTTAGCTGTTCTTCGATTATTTCAATCAAACGTTGCCCTGATTTTTCAATTGCTTGTCCATCCACTCTTGATAAATCAAGGAGATCATTACAAAGTTTTGCCAGTCTTCCAATTTCAGTTGATATATCTTTTAGCTCTGCTGAATCTTGGGAGGCTCTCAGGGCATCAATACTCAATTGGATAGTGGTCAATGGACCTCTGAGTTCATGACCGGCATCTGCTGTAAAGCGCTTTTGATTAGCAGATGATGCCTGAATTCGAGCTAGCAAGCCGTTAAGGGATTGCGCAATCTTTCCAATATCGTCTGAAGGATTTGCAGCTCTTACTCTCGTTGACTCCGTAGCTTCCTCGACTTGATGAATTAAGTCTTGTACTGGGTAGAGAGCCCGCTTAGATAGATAGAGACCAAGAAAGTAAGAGGAGATCGTCCCTACGATAACCAGTAAGGAAAGTCCGATAAACAGTGCTCTAGTTGTAGCCTCGTAATCTCCTCCTTGGTCTTCCCACCAGACATTCCAAAAAATGAGGGAACTTGCAAAAGTCAATGTCACGGCCACAATTAAAGAAGTTGTCAGAGCTATACGATTTTTTATCTTCATTTGCTCTTACACATTTTCACTTCGGCGGAGAATCTGATGCCATGACCCCTAATTACTTCAAAATACTCACTTCCAACTTTTTTCCGCAAATATCCCATGTACACATCAAGCACATTACTAGTGGGCATATCGCCCCAAATTTGATCCTCAATATCAACACGCTTGACAGTTGTGCCTGCTGCCAGCATAAGTAGCCAGAGGATATCGAATTCAATTTTTGTTAAATCTATTTCCTCTCCATTGAAAGTGCAGAGTCGCTTAGCGCTATCAACTTCTAGGCTTCCTGATGATAATTGTGTATAGGAACCAATCGGCCTGCGACGCAACACAGCTCTAATTCTTGACTCTAAGGTGACAGCATTAAATGGCTTAACAATAAAATCATCAGCACCTAGATCGAGGGCATCTGCTTGGTCATACTCGCCATCTTTGGCACTGACAACGATAATAGGGATTGGAATGCCTTCACGCTGAATCTGTTTTAGAACTTCATACCCATTGAGCTGAGGAATCATCAAATCCAGTAGTGCAAGATCAAATTTACCTGTTGCAATTTTCTCAATTGCTGATTTTCCATCACCAACAGCTTCGCATTTAAATCCACATCTCACTAACGTGGAGATTAAGTTCTTCGCTAAAGCAGGGTCATCCTCAATTACTAATATTTGCTCCGTCATTTAAACAAATTCCCCATGCATATAGCCTCACATACCAACATGAAAATCAGGTGAGAGCCAGGTGAGTTTTACGGCCCTAAACTTCAGCTAAGCGCTGCGAGAAATGCCCCAATTACTATCAGAAGCAAGCCAAGCCAATTAACCTTTGAATACTTTTCGTTGAGAATGATTACAGCCAAGATTACGGCAAGTGGCATGCTGAGCTTATCTATCGGGGCGATTTTAGAGATACTTCCGATTTGAATAGCTTTAAAATAAAAGAGCCAGGAAACAGCCCCCGCAATCCCAGAGGCACCTATCCAAAATAGTGGCCATCCACGAACAGTGGAAACTTTCGAGCCCAATCCAGATAGGACGAGAATGGCGATGAGGAAGGAAGACATCACAAGACTTCTGATAGTTGTAGCTACCGTGGAATCAATTCCGCTGTTTCCGCTCAACCCAACTTTTCCAAAAATCGCCACGAGAGAAGCCGCTACAGCAGAGATGAGTGCGTATATCAACCAACGGTAATCTGTCATTTACTGAGTATAGAAGAGTCGCCCTATAAGCCGGATCCTGAAATTCTTGTTCATCCGAAGAGTGACAGATATGTGACAGATGAATGCCTTGATTGGAAATTGAATTTCAAGAGGACGATTTTCACGCTCAGATACAAGTGGGCCCTGTCGGGCTCGAACCGACGACCCACGGATTAAAAGTCCGTTGCTCTACCGACTGAGCTATAGGCCCCACCGCCTGTGGCAAGCACAGACATGGGCCATCCTAAGGCATCTTCTCGAATGGATGAAACGCTAGAAAGTTATCTGACCGATGAGACTCTTCCTATTTCTTTTTCGCCCCTTTACCCTTGAAATGGTTTGGTCCCAAGCCACTTATCAAGGGAGAGATCGATGGGTAAGGCATTTGAAATTTCAATTTGGAAACCACGTCCTGGCCGCCGTGCTGATTTTTTAAAGGGTTGGAATGAAGTTGCTGCAATATTTAAAGATAATGGTGTGAGCGAAATTCAAGTGCTCGAAGGCCATGCAGGTAAAGATGTAGGAAATATCGTAATCATTCAGACATTCAAGAGTCTGACCGATAATGGAATTGTGAACGATGCAATCGGCAATAGCAGTGCGATGAAGGAATGGCATGAGAAGAATTCCGGAAACGATTCGGCAGAAATCGTTTCGCACGATCTATATATCGAAGCTTAAATACCCTCTGATGCAGTAATGGCCGCGACCAATGGTTGCGGCCATTACTTTGAAATCTCTAGCGGAGAGTGCTCCGCTTTTGAATAGAGATAGTAAGTACTGACGAGATCGATGAGGAGATGCTTGAATCTGTCGGAATGAGACCGGCATAAGTTTGATACCTGGCTGTGACAGTTGGTTTCCAATTGCACGTTGCCGTCTTCGTTGGTGATCCTGTCGCTTGAAGAGCGATACAACCAGCGATTCTCTTTGAATTCGCGTAGAAAGTTACCTTTCCTGAATCGCTCGCAGTAGCTATGAGTTGCACTGAAGTGCCTTTACTCTGATTTGAGCTGATTGAATTGAGTGAAACGGATGAGGTGGGCTGAAGAAAATATCGAATCATGACAACACCTGATGAACCTGCCGTACTTACAGAACCACCGTTTCCAGATGAGGCAGTCTGTGTGCCTCGGGTTCCAAATGTAGTTCCAAATGAAAATATGCCCGTGTTTCCGGCACCGGCCGCACCTGCTGTACCGCCACTTGTTGCTGTTCCTGCAAAACCATTGACGCTCCACGGTGAAGAGCAGTTACAGACTTCGCTTGCGATAGATGCACCTGGAACAGTTCCGCATGAAGCATCGCTATTTGTTCCACCACCGGAACCACCTTTAAATCCATTACAGAATCGCGGTGGATGGCTTGAATCTCCACCACCTGCTCCACCGCCGCCTGCCGCAATCACGCCATCAAAGATTGAGTTGTTGCCGTTATGTCCTGGACCTTGACTTGTTCCCTGAAATGTTGCGGCACCACCTGCACCCACAACAATCCTGATTACAGCACCTGGTGTCAACGGATAATTAGTTCTAGTGAGAACCGCACCTGCGCCACCAGAGCCAGCGTTGCCCCAATATCCACCGCCGCCACCGCCACCTACGACAGTTACAGATTCAGCGCTTGTAACTCCGGCAGGTACTGTCCAATCACAAAAACGATCAACAGTTTCAGATGTGGCAGCGAACTTAAGGGTTGTGTATCTACCTACTACCGTCGTTGTTGGTGTACATGTCGTCACCGAAGGGGCCGCTACTGCAGATCCACTGACTTGAGCGCTGGCATCGGTATATCCGGCAGCGCTTGCCGTAACTGTGACTGTCGCCGCTTCACCTTTATTTAATCCATAAACGATTCCAACATAATTAGAGGTCGATCCAGAGTAGCCCACAGTAAAACCCGGATAACCCATCATTACGTAGCCCTTTGAAGTGACTGCGGTGTAGGTGAATGTAGATGAATAATTGTTGACGATAAAGCTGAAGCCATCTTCTCTTGATGTGATTGTGGCAGAGAATGTCGGTGTAGTTGCTGCCGCAGCCTGTGAGATCTGAAGAGGCAGAACTGTGCTGAGAAGGACAAAAAAGGCAAGTACTAGCCTCTTGATATGTCCTGACATGAACCCAATTCTACATCTCAGTTGAGAGCGCTAGAAAGTTGATGCGTCAATCACGAAGCGATACTTCACATCACTAGCGACTGTGCGCTCATAAGCCTTATTGATGTAGTCAGCCTTGATGACTTCGACATCGCTCAAGATGTTGTGTTCGCCGCAGAAAACGAGCATCTCTTGCATCTCAGGAATTCCACCGATCATTGAGCCAGCCATTGCGCGACGTGCGCCTAAGAGGACTCCCACATGAACTGCATATGGCTTGCCTGGTAAGCCAATGACAACGAGTGTTCCATCTTGCGCCAAGAGGTTGAGGTATTGATTGATATCTACTTCTGCGCTGACAGTATTAAGAATGAGGTCAAAGCTCTTTGCAATTGCCTTAAAGTTTTCTGGATCCTTAGTTGATACAAAGTGATGAGCACCCATCGCCTTTGCATCAGCTTCCTTTGATGGCGAGTGAGAGAGGACAGTTACCTCTGCACCAAGTGCGACAGCGAACTTCACACCCATATGGCCAAGACCACCAAGGCCCATCACTGCAACCTTCTTGCCTGGTCCAACGTTCCAATGCTTAATTGGTGAATACAAAGTGATTCCTGCACATAGAAGTGGTGCGACGCCATCAAGAGGCAAGTTTGTTGGAACGTGTACTGCGTAATTTTCATTGATGACAAAGCGATTGCTATAGCCGCCCATGGCAACTGTCTTTCCATCGCGCTCGTAGCCGTTATATGTGCCGGTCATTCCCTCTGCACAATACTGCTGCAAACCCTTTGTGCACTGGGCGCACTTGCCACATGAATCGATAAATACTCCAACGCCAATGTGATCGCCAACTTTAAACTTTGTAACAGAGGCGCCGACAGATGTAACTACGCCAGCAATCTCATGTCCTGGGACCATCGGAAATATCGCAGGTCCCCACTCTTCGCGGGCCTGGTGAATATCTGAGTGGCAGATACCGGAATATTTAATATCGAGCTCGACATCATGAGCGCCAACCGTACGACGGTCGAACTCAAATGGAACTAACTCTGAACCTGCTGAAAGCGCTGCATATCCCTTTGTATTCATGCGCGGAGATTAGCACCGGTGGTCACCGGGTGCTCTTCGAGAATTCTCCATTCATCATCAGTAAATAATCGCGAGCGAATCAAGAAACGCTTTCCTTCAGGCGATTCAAGAGAGAATCCACCACCTCTTCCATCGACGACATCAACAGTCAGATGGGTATGTTTCCAGTATTCAAATTGAGAAGCTGACATCCAGAACCCAATTGGATCCTGGATGTCAGCCACCCTCAAATCTCCCAGCTTGACGTCAGCTCCACCGACGCGGAATTCGCCAGCTGGGTAACACATCGGCGATGAACCATCACAACACCCACCGGATTGATGAAACATCAATGGCCCGTGAATGCTCGTGAGTTTACGAAGTAGCCCCTCAGCTGCCTGCGTTAACTCAACTCGTAATGGAATCTCCATATCTTTAGCGTATTACGGCTTAGAAGAAACCAAGCTTGTTTGGTGAATATGAAACAAGAAGGTTCTTCGTCTGCTGGTAGTGATCAAGCATCATCTTGTGAGTCTCACGACCGATACCGGATGACTTGTAACCACCGAATGCTGCTCCTGCTGGATATGCGTGATAGCAATTAGTCCAGACGCGACCAGCTTGGATCTCACGGCCTGCGCGGTATGCAGTGTTCATGTCACGTGACCACACGCCTGCACCTAATCCATACAAGGTGTCATTGGCGATCTCCATCGCATTGTCATAGCCATCGAATGATGTTACTGAGACAACTGGTCCGAAGATTTCTTCCTGGAAGATGCGCATCTTGTTATTACCTTCAAAGATGGTTGGTGTTACGTAGTAACCACCTGAAAGTTCGCCACCAAGATCTGCGCGCTCTCCACCTGTGATGAGCTTTGCGCCTTCCTTCTTTCCGATATCAATATAGGAAAGGATCTTTTCGAGCTGATCATTAGATGCTTGAGCGCCAATCATTGTTGCAAGATCCAACGGATGACCTTGAACAATTGCCTGGGTGCGCTTTGTGACATCACCCAAGAACTTGTCGTAGATCTTCTTATCAATCAAGCCACGTGAAGGACATGTACATACTTCACCCTGATTAAGAGCAAAGAGTGTGAAGCCTTCAAGCGCCTTGTCGTAGAAAGCATCATTTTCAGCAGCGACATCTGCGAAGAAGATGTTTGGTGACTTTCCACCAAGTTCGAGAGTAACTGGAATGATGTTTTCAGATGCGTACTGCATAATCAAACGACCGGTCGATGTCTCACCTGTAAATGCAATCTTTGCAATACGTGGAGATGAGGCAAGTGGCTTACCTGCTTCAACACCAAAGCCGTTAACAACGTTGACTACACCTGCTGGCAATAGATCAGCGATGAGCTCCATCAAGAATAGGATTGATGCTGGAGTCTGCTCTGCTGGCTTTAATACAACACAGTTACCCGCAGCAAGTGCTGGAGCAAGTTTCCAAACAGCCATCAAGATTGGGAAGTTCCAAGGAATAATCTGACCGACTACACCAAGTGGCTCATGGAAGTGATACGCGACTGTATCTTCATCGAGTTCGCCGAGTGATCCTTCTTGTGCGCGGATTGCGCCAGCGAAGTAACGGAAGTGATCAATCGCCAATGGAATATCCGCATTCAGAGTCTCGCGAATTGGCTTTCCGTTATCCCAAGTTTCAGCAACAGCGATTGCTTCGAGGTTCTGCTCCATGCGATCGGCAATTTTGTTGAGAATGATTGCTCGAGCGGTTGCAGAAGTCTTCCCCCACGCTGGTGCAGCCTTATGCGCTGCATCAAGCGCCTTATCGATATCTGCTGCATTTCCGCGAGCGATTTCACAGAAAACTTTTCCTGTTACTGGTGTGACATTCTCGAAGTACTGACCTGATTGCGGCTTTACATACTCGCCACCAATCCAGTGGTCATAACGTGCTTTAAATGTTGCCTTGCTACCTGGCAGACCGGGTGCTACATAATCGGTCATAAGAAATATCTCCTTTGATATATAAGAGCCGTCGCTCTTATCTCGTCAAAGTAGACCTGGCCATAGGGACTCACTAGGCCTACGCCAGAGTAGCTTTTCTAAATGTCCGATTTAGGCGTAGTTGATGAGTGCTAGCCCTTGGAGGCAGCGCGCTTTAATCGATCGCGAATGGCCGTTGCAATGCCATCACCCTCGGGTTGAATAACAACTACTTGTTCGATTCCTTGTGCATCTGCCTCACGAAGTGCCTCGTAGAGGTGTCGTGCGAAGTCTTCATTATTGATTGGTGATGCAAGACGAATCGCACCTTCAGGTGTTGGGTAATCACTGAGGGCGATAAGACCATCACCAGGGCGGGGATGTCCATCAAGTACTACATGTGCCTCAGGCGAGTAATGGCTTACGAGCGAACCACTTACGCGAATCACATCATCGCGATTAACAACCTTAACTCCGGTAACTGCCTCAACCATCTCGACTGTAATTGCTCCTGGTCGCAGAATTCGGGGAGCATCTCCAGTGCAATCAATAATCGTTGATTCAACGCCTACTTGTGATGGTCCACCATCGAGAATCAAATCATCTGGAGCGAGGTATTCACCGAGGTCTTCATGAACCGCTTTCGCAGTAGTTGTTGATACGTGACCAAACCTATTTGCACTTGGCGCTGCAACGCCTTTGCCGCCAATTGCTTTAAAAGCATTTAAGAATGCGAGAGCCAGAGTGTGATCAGGCACGCGAAGTCCAACTGTTGCTTGTCCGCCAGTGATGAAATCCTGAGCGAGTTCGCTGCGCGTCAGTACTAAGGTCATTGGCCCCGGCCAAAATGACCGTGCGAGATCAATTGCATAATCAGGAATCTCTGCCGCCCACTCAGAGATATCTTGCGCATCAGCAAGGTGAACAATCAACGGATGATCGGCAGGGCGGCCCTTGACCGCATAGATACGGGCAACGGCTTCAGCATTAGTGGCATCTGCTCCGAGGCCATAGACAGTCTCGGTAGGGAATGCGACCAAGGTTCCGGACTTCAACTGCTGGGCAGCGCTTGTCAGCGCATCTGCTGTGCAGTGTGAAATGAATTGTCCCTGGCTCATATGGCCAATTATCCCTCTATTTTGCGAGAAGATAACCACATGGCAATCAAGGTTATGCAGATTATCGCCCGCATGAATGTGGGTGGGCCTGCTGTCATTGTTGCCGATTTGATGCGCGGACTTGATTCAACGAAATTTGATCAGAAGCTGATCACTGGCTACTGCGCAGATAATGAAGCTGACTATCTTGAGACCGTCGCGACAGATGTAAAGGCGACTCGCATTGCAGGTCTTGGTCGCTCAATCTCGCCGATGGCAGATGCTCGCGCTTTCTTATCTCTCGTGGCAATGATCAAGCGAGAGAAGCCTGATGTCATTCACACCCATACTGCAAAGGCCGGTGTCCTTGGTCGCCTCGCTGCAATTCTTGCCGGTGAAGATGCTCTTAAAGTTCACACATTTCATGGCCATCTACTTCATGGATATTTTTCTGGTTGGAAAGTTCGACTCGTAATTGCAATTGAGAAATTTCTTGCAACTCGCACCGATGTCTTAATCGCTGTAGGAACACAGGTAAAGGAAGATCTCATCGCTGCCGGAATCGGTAAGCGCGAGCAATATCAGGTTTTCTTCCCTGGCCTTCCAGCACCTGATGTAATCGATAGAGATAGCGCCCGTAAAGCGTTTTCTCTCGATGTAGATGCTATCTACTGCACCTTTGTTGGTCGCCTCACTCAGATTAAACGCCCAGACCGTCTTCTCGATGTTGCTGCAGCATGTGTGGGGCGTGAATTAAATATTCATTTCTTAGTTGCAGGCGAAGGCGATCTCTTTGAAGAATCAAAGGTTCGAGCTGCACGAGAAGAACTTCCCGTCACATTCTTAGGGTGGCGCAACGATATTGATCAGCTCTTTGCAGCGAGCGATATTGCAATCTTGACCAGTGATAATGAAGGTATTCCGCTTACTTTGATTCAGGCAGCTTTTGCTGGAATTCCTATCGTTGCTCCTCGCGTTGGATCTATCTCAGATATCGTCATTGATGGTGAGACCGGATTCCTCACATCGACTCAGCCAGGAGCTATGGCCAGCGCTCTGAGCGCACTAGTTACCGATGAAGATCTCCGATACGAACTCGGATCTGTCGGAAGAGCACATGCAGAGAAGTACTTCTCATTGGCTAAATCACTCGCTGACCATGCATCTCTCTATGAAATTTCACAGAATAAGTAGGCATACTTAGGGGCATGACAACCTCAATCATCAAGAAATCACTTCTCCTTCTCGCTCCCCTCGCTCTTATTGCATATGTAGCAACTCCAGTCGCAGCAAACGCTGCAACGTCAACTCGCTACATCACAGTAAATGCAGAAGGCACTGTCAAGGTTGCTCCAGATGCCGTCCGACTTACAGCGACAGTGACAACTGTGGCGGCTACCAATAAAGAGGCGCTTGCAGCTACTTCAACGAATTCTGCTGCAGTACGCAAGGCGCTTGTAGCTGCAGGGGTTTCAACTAAAGATATTGCAACACAGAACATCACTTCTTACCCAGAATATAAGTACGACACCAACGGTGGCTCGACACTTATCGGCTACCGCGGATCACAGGTTTTCTCTGTAGTCATTCGCGCTGCTGCTACTGCAGGAACAGTTGTTGATGGCGTTGTCGCAGCAGGTGGCGATGCAGTACAGATCAACTCTGTCTCACCATTCCTCATTGATGCAGCTAAAGCAGCAGAATCAGCTCGCGCAGTCGCTGTAAAGAACGCAAAGGCAAAGGCTGCTTCTTATGCAAAGCTCTTGGGAGTAAAGCTTGGCAAGGTTAATTACCTCAGCGAAAACGGTAGCCCCTCAATCTCGGTTCCTGTATTTGCAGCATCAGCTAAGACTGAGGATGCATCAACTGTTGTAGATCTTGGCCAGCAAGATGTCACAGTCTCAATCACCATTCAGTGGGCTCTCTAATAATCTAGATCGCGCACTTTCTGCCCCATAAGAGGGCTATTTCTGCTGCCTTCTGACCGGTTTGGAGCATCACCTCTGAACCGGTATTCTTTCCCAGCCTCATACGTCCCCATCGTCTAGGGGCCTAGGACATCGCCCTTTCACGGCGGTAACACGGGTTCGAATCCCGTTGGGGGCACGGACAGTCTCGCAAGAGTCTGAACACAGCAATAAAGGCTTTGATTTATCAAGGCCCGGTAGCGCAGTTGGTTAGCGCGCCGCCCTGTCACGGCGGAGGTCGCGGGTTCAAGTCCCGTCCGGGTCGCTAGAAGAAGAGAGTGTCCACACGCTCTCTTCTTCTTACTTAAAATTAAATATTGGCTCGGTAGCTCAGTTGGTACGAGCGCGCGACTGAAAATCGTGAGGTCGACAGTTCGATCCTGTCCCGAGCCACTCGTTAGAAAATTTAAAGAAGTTTCGGGTTCTCGCCCATTAACTCTTCAAGCTGAGCTTGGAGAGTTTTTTCATCTCCTTCTACCAAGAGCCTCTTGTCGCGACCGAGTTCGCCAAAGACAATTGTGAAATCGCGTGCGCGTAAATTAAAGGCCTCTGCCAATTGTTTTATAACTGCTTGATTAGCTTTACCGTCGACTGCAGGAGCTTGCACTGCAACAACAAGACGAGGCGGTTCGCCAACAACGCCACCAACTTTATTTCGTGAAGAGTTTGGCCTTACGCGAATCTCAAGAAGGAATGGCACGAGCTAAGAAAAGATTTAGCCTGCTGAGCCAGAACCTGAAGGTCCTGCTTTGCGCTGCACCTGTGGTGCACCACCTGAGCGCTGCCCGCCCTTAATCTTTGATCCACTCTCAGCATGGTTCTGAGTGCCTGGAGCGCCCTTCTTATTCTTCTTTGCTTCAAGGGCTGCAAGCATCTTCGCTTTTACATCATCTGCTGGTGTGTTGGACATGGCAGTAGTTTACCCCTCAGATGGAATTCGTAGGAATGCTACGAGCTTTGCAATCCATGTAATTGCAGCGAAGATCATGATCTGAACTCCCCACGTATCTGGCCAGGTATAAAGGGCGAGGGCGAGGGCTGCATAGAAGGCGGCAAGTGACCATAGTGTGATTGCTGTCGACTTTCGCTGAAAACCAAGGCGCATCAAACGATGCGAAAGATGGTCGCGACCGCCCTGGAATGGAGAGATTCCGCGGTAGAGGCGGGAAATAACTGCAACTGTTGTATCCAAAATTGGAATTGCCATCAAAAGGACAGGGATTGCAATTGATTTATATGTGGGAACCACGCCTGGTGAGAGGCGAATGGTGAGCACAGAGATGATGATTCCCAAGAAGAGTGATCCAGCATCGCCCATGTAGATCTTTGCAGGATGGCGGTTCCAGATCAGGAAGCCAGCTGTAGCACCAGCTGTGACAACAGCGAGGGCGCTGACCAATACCTGCTGGCGGTCATAGGCGATAAAGAATGTAAAGAAGGTAATAACTGCAACCGTTCCCGCTGCTCCCCCATCATGATTATCAAAGAAGTTAATGGAGTTACAGACACCAACGATCCATAACGTTGTGATCGCATAGTTTAAAAATGTATTTCCAAATGCAACACCGCTTGTATCTGTTGCGATCAAGATAGATGCAACTCCAACCGCGGTAACGGTCTGTGCGATAAGGCGCGGCCAAGGTTGTAATCCGCGGAGATCATCCCAAAGTCCCATTGCAGAGATTGCAATTGCTGGAACAAGGACTGTACTTGCAAGACGAATTGTCTGCCATGAGAAATCGACTGCCAACATCGATCCATATGAAGCGGCAATGACGCCGATTGCGATTGCGACTCCACCAAGATATGGAACGGGTTCTTTCTGAACTTTGCGATCAAGATTCGGTGCATCAACTGCATTGAAATGAATTGCAACTTTGCGAATCTGTGGAGTGATAACTCCTACAAGAACAAATGTGAGAAAGCCAAGTAGGGCAAATTGTGCGACTGAATAATTCATAGATGAAAAGTTTTAACTATTGCTCTTAAAGTAATTAGCTCGAAGCTCATCTACCTCTGACTTGCGATAGCGACGATGTCCACCCAATGTGCGGATCGATGTCAGCTTTCCGGCCTTTGCCCAACGAGTGACTGTCTTGGGATCGACCCCAAAGAGATCGGCGACTTCACGAGGTGTCAGAAGGGTCTCAGCGACAGGAATGCGTTCCACTACAGCTACCCCTTTCATCTCCATGGAGGTAATGTCCGATTTGCTCCGTTATGTCGGGAAGTATCGGGGAGAAAGGGGTGAGTTGGCAATATAGATACGGAGAAATATTATTAGTTGAGCGTTACATCGCTGATTCAAGGGCTTGAACAGGGCGCCAACGGCTGACGAGACGGTTATAGCCCTCACCAGCGATCGAGCCATCACCACTTGCTAGACCCGAGAGGCTAAAGATGACATCTTCTATCGAGCCATCATCTTCGATGCCGGCCATTCCATCTGCCTTGAGAGTTCCATCGAGATAGTGAGCCAATCCTCCGTAATCGAGTTCAACCATCGATAACGGGTGGAAGAGTTCTAACCAATCAATGAGGTCTGCAATCTCTTCCTCAACAATGCCATCGCCGAAAGAGCGCAAGACAATCTCATGTGAATTCTTAGTTCTCTCGAGCGCCTTTGCAATTGTTGTTCGGGCACGCGAGTAAGCAATCTCTTCGACATATCCGCGTTCACGTTCTTCAGGGATAAAGAGCGCAAGCCAACGTGGTGGAACCATCCATGTCTCAGTAAGAATATGGGGAACTCGATCTTCCATATTATCCATTCCCGATGTGATCACCTCTTCAAGTGCAGGTGGAATAAAGAATGGCGTGACAGTAGATGGCATTGAATCTTTAAATTCATCGAGCGCCGACCAGACACGTGTTGCAGTAGACCATGGGGAGATGTAACGAATTCCATCGACATCTAAAACATGAACACCATCGGGGCGAAGCGCTGGAGATTCTGGCGCAACTAATCTGCGGAGAGCGAGCGCCTGTTCTTCTTCGCGAGTATCAGCATCTGCTGATAGCGATTCCCAACGAAGGCGATCTGCTGCAGGAAATGCAGAGATAGGTTCGAAGATTCGAAGTGATGCAACGTAAGGAGTTGAGCTCACAAGAGCTCTGCTTTACGCGCGTGAAATGTAATTGCCCTCAGCGAACGGATCATCGTCATCACGTTCTGGCTGAAGTGGCGCATCGCTATGAAGCTCCTTTGCGAGACGTTCAATATCCATCTCTTGGGAGTTGTACTTCAAATCACGAGCGACTTTTGTCTGCTTTGCTTTTGCACGGCCGCGACCCATGGGCGAGACCTCCTCATCGGAACTATGTGTGTTTCAGGGGGGTAGGTTATCGCGTAGAGAGCCTGGCCACCAAAGCAGGAGCTTTAGCCCTCGGAATCGACCTTAAATGAGCCCCGCTGAGCGCGATAGCGGAGGGCATAGGCACCTACAACCTGTAGGAATAGGCTCAAGGACATCGTAGGTAGGCGGAAGCGGTGGTCACCGATTGTGCCCATTCCGACGAGCCAGGAGATCACAACCGGTGTGAAGGTCAACCACGCGAGGTTGCTATAGATGCCCTTAAAGGAGCGGAGCCAGAAGAAGCCGATAAAGAAGAGGCTGATACAGCTGAGCATCCAGATCCATGAGATGAACTTTCCAAATGCGCCGTAGACGAGGTCGTGGCCCTGCTGACTTCCGCGGGCGATGTTGAGAAGTGGGTCGATCTTCAGCCATGGATTGCGCGCCATAGTGCCGTTGACGATTGGACCAGACCATGGTGACCAGTAGAAGAAACCCTTATTGATGAAGAGTTTCACAGATTTCACCGGATTGCTTGCATACCATTTGATCACACACTTCACGACTTCGTTATCTGTAACTGTGGTTGCTGGCGCAATAGGATCACAAGGAACATCAGGGCCCTTATGTGCGTAACCACCATCTGTCTCATCGCCTGCACCTAGGCGCATTGTCACACCAAGGTTTGTGGAGATGACAGAACCATTTCCGGCTTTCTGGTTTCGAGCAATAAGTGCAACTGGCGCAAGAGCCATGATGCCCATAACACCGACAAGAATAAGCGCTTGATGCTTGCGATTCTTATGAGCGAGCGCCCAGATTACGGCGACTACAAGTGTTGTTAATACCCAACGTGGCTGCATAAATGATGCGAGAGCGAAGAAGCCACCGACTGCCGCAACGCGAATCCAGAAGCGTCGATCAATGGTGTTGATCTGCGACTTCACGATGAGACCTGTCACCATCAACATACATGCAGCGATTGGACTTTCATATCCCACAGCAAGTGAACTCAATGAGAGAGTTGGGTTGATTGCAAGGATCATGGCGATCCAGAATAGGTATGGTTTTAATTTTGTATCGCGAATTTGACGGGTGAAGTAGTAGCTGGCATAACCATAGAAGGCGCTCTGGATAATCGAAATAACCCACAAGATATGTGAGATAGAAATTTTCGTCATTAACCAGATGAGGATCGGGTAACCAGCTGGCCAATATCCAAGGAGATGTTCCTTTGAATAGAGACCGTCCTTGAGGATTCCATCAACGCCACCGAGATAGTTCTCGCCATCTGCGCCGAGCCATCCACCACCAGTGGCATTGCTCATGATGATCAACTTGATTAAGAAGGTGATCGCTGGAATTGCAATCAACCAATAGCCCAGACGTTGATCCTTCTTGCCTTGCGCTGTCTTTACCTTCTTAGACTTGCTCGCCATCGATGTATTCCTCTAGTTAGTACTACTTATATTGAGAGGCTAAGTATGAGCGAGGCGAGCCCTTTTCTGCTGCTTTTTCGACCTTTCCGGCAATCCAAGCCTTCATGCCTCGGGCAGCGAGTGAACGCACGATGAGGTCAGCAACTGCTGGATCAACGATTGCACTCATGCCGATTCCGACATTCCATGTCCGCTCAAGATCAGCTTGTGGGACACCTGCAACATCTGCAAGGAACTTCATCTCTTGCGGAAGTGACCACGATGAGCGGTCGTAAACTGCAGTAAGACCATCAGGAATTACACGAGCAGTGTTATCCGCAAGTCCTCCACCGGTGATATGGCTAAAGGTACGGATATTTTCTTGCTGAGCCTTGATAAGTGCTAAACAATCCAGCGTGTAAATCTCCGTTGGAGTCAGAAGAACTTCACCGAGTGACTTTGAGAAGTCATAGTTATGAGTAATATCGAGCTCTTGCGTTGCGATGATGTGGCGCACCAACGAGAAACCATTTGCATGGATGCCACTTGCTGGCATTGCGATAATCAGATCGCCTTCCTTGACGCGATCTGCACCAAGTTGAAGATGGGCATCGACAACACCTGTTGCAGCACCTGCAATATCGAACTCATCTTCCTTTAAGAGACCTGGGTGTTCTGCCGTCTCTCCCCCGATAAGTGCTGTTCCGGCTTTGACGCAGCCAGCAGCAATGCCAGAGACAATCGCTGCAATTCGCTCGGGGATAACTTTTCCGACTGCGATGTAATCAGTCATAAAGAGTGGCTCTGCGCCACAGACAACGAGATCATCGACCACCATCGCAACGAGATCTTCACCGATGGTGTTGTAAATTCCCATCTGACGGGCGATCTCAGTCTTTGTGCCTACTCCATCAGTAGATGTTGCAAGAAGAGGGCGCTTCATACTTTTCATTGAAGATGCATCAAAGAGACCAGCGAAGCCGCCGATGCCGCCCATGACCTCAGGGCGGGATGCTCGAGAGACGGATGCCTTCATGAGTTCAACGGCGCGATCGCCAGCATCGATGTCGACACCAGAATCTTTATAAGTTGCCATCGTTATGCCTCCGTGATTTCTAAACGAGTCTTGCCCTCTGAAAGATCGGCAGGGATTGCAATTGGATATTTACCCGAGAAACAGGCTGTACAGAGCTTATCTTCAGCGATTTTCGTCGCTTCGATGAGCCCTTGTTCAGAGACGAAGGCGAGTGAATCTGCACCGATTGATTGGCGAATCTCTTCTACCGTCATCTCTGCGCCGATGAGTTCTGCGCGCGTTGCAAAATCAATTCCATAGAAACATGGCCACTTCACTGGTGGCGATGAGATACGGACGTGAATCTCAAGAGCGCCTGCCTCACGCAACATCTTCACGATGGCGCGCTGTGTATTGCCGCGAACAATTGAATCATCGACAACAACAATTCGCTTGCCTTCAATAATCTCTCTCAGCGGATTGAGCTTGAGGCGAATACCGAGTTGGCGGATTGTCTGCGAAGGTTGGATAAATGTTCGTCCCACATATGAGTTCTTCACAAGTCCTAAGCCAAATGCAATTCCAGATTCTTTCGCAAAACCAATTGCCGCCGGAGTTCCTGATTCTGGCACTGGAATCACAAGATCTGCATTGACTGGTGACTCAACTGCTAAGCGGCGACCGATTGCTCCACGCACCGCATGGATTCCTTGTCCTGCAATTGTTGTATCAGGACGTGCCAGATAGACATATTCAAAGATGCAACCCTTGGGATTTGGTGTTCCCCACATCGTCGAGCGAACTCCATCTTCATCGATTGCGATAAATTCGCCTGGCTCGATTTCGCGAAGAAAAGTTGCTCCGACGATATCGAGAGCTGCAGTCTCAGATGCAACGACCCAACCTTTTTCAAGTTGGCCGAGAACGAGTGGGCGAACTCCATTGAGATCGCGTGCTGCATAAAGCGTTGTCTCATCCATGATGACGAGTGAGAATGCGCCCTGAAGTAGCGGCAGTACAGCGATGATGTTCTCTTCAATTGTTTCGTGATCCTGCAGACCAATCAGAGCTGTCATGATCTCTGTATCTGTTGTTGCCCCACGGCCTAACTTTGGAGATTCGGGCTCAAGATCACGAACAAGGTCAAAGAGCTCGCCAGTATTGGTGAGATTTCCATTGTGGCCTAAAGCGATTGTGCCGTACTTAGTAGGGCGCAGGGTTGGCTGGGCATTAACCCAGGTGCTGGAACCTGTAGTGCTGTAACGACAGTGTCCTATAGCGATATCGCCCTTAAGTGACGAGAGATCGCTCTCAGTAAATACCTGAGATACAAGGCCCATATCTTTAAAGATAACGATGCGTTCGCCATCAGATGTCGCAATACCTGCTGACTCTTGGCCACGATGTTGAAGTGCGTAGAGACCGTAGAAAGTTAACTTTGCAACCTCTTCTTTCGGTGCGTACACACCGAAGACGCCACAGGCATCTTGTGGTCCTTTATCCTCATCGAGAATATTGTGGTTGAGATTTCCATCGGCTCTACGTGTCATGGTTTCTCCGCAAGAGGTAGAAGGTGGCTTAAATCTGCACGAACACCAGATGCGCTGATCAGTCCATCGTTATATGCATCAGACCATGCGCGCTCTCCATAGACAAGTTGCAGCCATGTAGCTGCCTCCATCTCAATCACATTGGGTGGAGTTCCGCGAGTGTGCTTTGGGCCTTCGCCACATTGCACAGCGGCATAGGGAGGAATACGTACCTCGATTGCCTTACCCGGATACTTATCTGCGAGAAGTGCAAGCGTTGACTTGACCTCACTCAGAACCTTTGGATCGCGCATCTCTCTTAACCAAATAACTTCTTGAAAGTCTCGGTGTGGGCTGTGCGGAGTTCGGACAACGAGATTGTTGCATCGTTAATAACGAGCGCATCTCCCCCTGTTGTTCCGAGTTTTGCTGATGGAATTGAGTGAGAGGCAGCGAGAGTTTCAAGTTCTGAAGCCTTTGCTGAATCGATAGCAACCACAACTCGCCCTGGCGTCTCACTGAGAAGTGAAATCCCGGGGTTATCGATTGAAATCGTTGCTCCGATGTTATGGCGAAGAACCATTTCAATGAGTGAAATTGCAAGACCGCCCTGGCTGAGATCATGTGCTGCAGTAAAGAGCGCGCTCTTATTTCCGGCAACGAGTAGCTCAATCAAGCGCATCTCTCGCTGGAGATCTGCGGTAGGTGCGATACCGCCACGCATTCCATGGATATATGCCCACTCACTACCTGAGAGATTCTCATTGGTTGCACCGAGGAGATAGAGCTCTAAACCAGCCTCTTTAAAGGACATTGGGGTGCGGGTGCGAACATCTTCGATTACTCCGAGGACGCCAATGACTGGTGTCGGAAGGATGGCAACGGTGCCAGTCTGGTTATAGAACGAAACGTTTCCGCCTGTCACAGGAAGTCCCATTTCGAGGCAACCATCTGCAAGTCCACGGACTGACTCTGCAAATTGCCACATCACACCTGGATCTTCAGGGGAACCAAAGTTAAGGCAGTTAGTGACAGCAAGTGGCTTTGCACCGGCTGTTGCAATATTGCGCGCAGCCTCTGCAAGTGCCAACTTCGCGCCTTCATAAGGATTGAGATACGACCAATTGGCATTTGCATCTGTTGCTACTGCAACGCCGAGATGTGTCTTCTCATCGATACGAACCATTCCTGAATCATCGGGTTGAGATTGAATGGTGTTTCCTTGGACGTAACGATCATATTGATCTGTAACCCATGATTTATCAGCAAGGTTCGGTGTTGCCGCAACCTTGAGGATTGCATCCTTAATCTCTGCCGCAGTTGAAGGAAGTGGTGGATTGATAACTTCCTTGGCGACCTGATCGATGTAGTCAGGCTTAGCAAGTGGACGGTTATAGACCGGACCATCGTGAGCCACGGTGCGAGGTGGAACATCAACGATGAGCTCGCCGTTAAATGTAATCTCAAGATGAGTTCCATCAGTTACTTCGCCGATTACAGTTGAGGTGACATCCCACTTCTTGCAAATCTCAAGGAAGCGATCGATCTTTGAAGGTTCAACAATTGCGCACATACGCTCTTGTGACTCTGACATCAAAATCTCTTCAGGCGATAGCGAAGGATCGCGCAACGGAACTTTATCCAATTGCACCTTCATGCCACCTGAACCGCCTGATGCAAGTTCTGATGTTGCACATGAGAGTCCTGCGCCGCCGAGATCTTGAATACCGACTACGAGATCTTCTGCAAAGATTTCAAGTGAACATTCAATCAAGACCTTCTCTACAAATGGATCTCCCACCTGTACTGCAGGGCGCTTTGCTGGCCCCTTCGATTCAAAGGTCTCAGATGCAAGTACCGATACGCCGCCAATACCGTCGCCACCGGTCTTTGCACCGTATAAAACAACGAGATTTCCAGCTCCAGCAGCCTTCGCCAGCTTGATATCGCTGTGCTTCATGACGCCAACACAGAGAGCGTTGACGAGTGGATTTCCTAAATATGTTTCATCGAAGACAATCTCGCCACCGATATTGGGAAGGCCGAGGCAATTTCCATATCCGCCAACGCCAGAGACGATTCCCGGCAATACACGACGTGTATCTGCAGCATCTGCAGGACCGAAGCGAAGTGGATCCATCACTGCAATTGGACGCGCGCCCATTGTGAGAATGTCACGGACGATTCCACCAACGCCAGTTGCAGCGCCTTGGTATGGCTCGATAAATGATGGGTGGTTATGTGATTCAATTTTGAATGTCACTGCATAGCCCTGCCCGACATCTACAACGCCAGCATTCTCACCAATTCCAACAAGGAGTGCATCTGTCTTAACTGCCTTCTCGCCGAATTGCTTGAGATGAACCTTTGAGGATTTGTACGAGCAATGCTCTGACCACATCACTGAATACATTGCCAGCTCTGATGAAGTTGGTCTGCGACCAAGAATCTCTTTAATGCTTGCATACTCATCTGCCTTGAGACCGAGCTCAGCAAATGGTTGCGGTGTATCTGGGTTTGCCGTTGCCTTTGCGACTGTATCGAGTGACATATTTATTTCACCATCGCTTTCAATACAGAGGTAAAGAAGCCAAGACCGTCGGTGCCAGGACCTGTTAGCGCATCGACTGCATGCTCAGGGTGTGGCATCAATCCAACAATATTTCCGCGTTCATTTGAGATGCCCGCGATGAGATTGCGCGAACCATTTGGATTCTCGCCGACATAGCGAGCAACGATGCGACCTTCACCCTCAAGCATCTTGAGAGTCTCATCATCACATTGATATGAACCTTCGCCATTCTTCAGCGGAATCACAATCTCTTGTCCGGCAGAGTAAGAGCTGGTCCAAGCAGTGTCGTTATTTTCAATGCGAATCTTCTGATCCGTGCAGAGGAAGTGGAGGTGCTGATTACGAGTAAGAGCACCAGGGATCAGGTGAGCCTCAGCGAGAACTTGAAAACCATTGCAGATTCCAAGAAGCGGCATCCCGCCCTTTGCAGCAGCAATGAGCGGCTCCATCACTGGAGAGAAGCGTGAAATAGCGCCACAACGAAGGTAATCCCCGTATGAGAAGCCACCGGGAAGGATGACTGCATCGACACCCTTGAGGTCGGCATCATCATGCCAGAGCTCAATAGCCTCGGCGCCTGCATAACGAACTGCGCGGGCTGCATCTCGATCATCGAGCGTCCCGGGAAATGTCACAACACCAATCTTCATAGCACTTACTTCTCTACTCGAACTGTGAAGTTCTCAATGACTGGATTAGAGAGCAGCTTCTCTGCAGCCTTCTCTACCTCTGCAAGCTGTGCTGCAGTTGGCTCACCATCAACCTTGATTTCAAAGCGCTTACCTTGACGCACATCGGTAACGAAGGTGAATCCAAGGCGAGGAAGAGCTGATGCAACTGCCTTTCCTTGTGGGTCGAGGATCTCTGGTTTCAACATTACATCCACCACGATTGTTGCCATTTTTCTCTCCTTCGCTAGTTGGTAAAACTAAAACTTGGTTCCTGTAATTCGTTCGAAAGCCTCTTCATATCGAGCTGCTGTCTTCTCGATAATTTCATTGGGTAGCTCTGGCGGTGGAGATTTCTTATCCCATCCGCTTGAGATCAACCAGTCACGAACAAATTGCTTATCAAATGATGGTTGTGACTTTCCTGGCGCCCAACCATCGGCCTCCCAGAATCGCGATGAATCGGGGGTGAGCGCTTCATCTCCGAGAGTGATTGCACCTTCGGAATTGGCGCCAAATTCAAACTTTGTATCAGCAAGGATGATTCCTCGACTTAGTGCGTACTCAGCTGCAGTGTCATAGAGCTTGAGAGTTGTTGCGCGTAAATCTTCTGCGATATCACGGCCAACTATTTTGACTGCTGCATCAAAATCAATATTAATATCGTGATCGCCTACTTCAGCTTTTGTAGCCGGTGTAAAAATGGATGAAGGCAATTTCGAACCGTCAAGCAAGCCTTGTGGAAGGAGATTTCCGCACACTTCGCTCTTATCTTTATATTCGACAAGTCCGCTTCCGGTTAAGTAACCACGTGCAACACATTCAATCTCATACATTTCAAGCGGTTGCACAATCACTGCGCGATCCATTACCTGGCTTGGCACATCTTCTGTAATGATGTGGTTCGGGACGATGTCGCCGAGGAGTTCAAACCAGAAGAGCGATAATTGCGTCAAAATGGCGCCTTTATTAGGGATTACAGAGGGAAGAACCCAGTCGAAGGCAGAGATTCGATCTGATGCGACGAGAAGGATTTCGCCCTCATCATTGCTATAAAGATCGCGCACCTTACCTGTGCGGATATGAGTCCAGCCGTCAATCATCGGCGCAACAGGTGCGCCCGCTGCTCCGAATCCACTCATCGAATAGAACCTGGCTTATAAGTTGCAGCCTTTGGAAACTTCTTTGTGATGCTCTCGATTCGTGCAACTACACGCGAAACTTGTTCGCGGGCATCACCGGTAAATTCAATAGGATTTCCTATCAAGGCATCAAGCTCTGAACGCTTAAATGGAATGCGCTCGTCTGCGGCAAGTGCATCAAGAAGGTTATTGCTCTTGCCCTCTCGCATACCAAGGGCTGCAGCAACTGCATGCTCCTTAATCGCTTCATGTGCAATTTCGCGACCGATGCCTGCCTTAACGGAAGCCATCAGAATCTTCGTTGTTGCAAGGAAAGGTAGGTAGCGCTCAAGCTCTGCATCGATGACAGCTGGGAATGCTCCGAATTCATTGAGGACGGTCAGCATTGTTTCGAGCAAGCCATCAATTGCGTAGAAGGCATCTGCAATTGCAACGCGACGCACTACGCTACAAGAGACATCGCCTTCATTCCATTGATTGCCTGCAAGTTCAGAGACCATAGATGCATAGCCACGCAAGATCACTGTGAGGCCATTAACTCGCTCACATGATCGGGTATTCATCTTGTGAGGCATTGCAGATGAACCAACTTGGCCCGCCTTAAATCCTTCGGTAACTAACTCTGCGCCAGCCATTAAGCGAATAGAGGTTGCCAGCGATGATGGAGATGCCGCTAACTGAACCAAGGTCGTGAGAACTTCATAATCGAGCGAACGTGGGTAAACCTGGCCAGTTGAATCGAGTACTCGCTCAAATCCAAGCTCAGCTGCGATAGATGCTTCTAGCTTCTGGTGAATATCGGATGAGCCAAGGAGATCGATTGAGTCCTGTGCTGTTCCGACTGGACCCTTAATTCCACGCATCGGATAACGGTTTTGAAGGCTCTCAAGGCGCTCAAATGCGTAAAGGAGCTCTTCGGCAGCTGATGCAAAGCGCTTTCCTAGCGTTGTAATTTGTGCCGGAACATTATGTGAGCGACCTGCGATAGGGCGATCTGAGTACTGCGCAGATTTTGCTCCGAGCTCTGCAAGGAGAGCAACAACTTTATCGCGGACGATATTGAGACCGTCGCGAATCTGGAGAGCCTCAATATTTTCAGTCAGGTCGCGACTAGTCATTCCTGCGTGAATCGCTTCATGTCCTGCAAGAGCGTTGAACTCTTCGATGCGAGCCTTCACATCGTGGCGAGTAATCTTTTCACGAGCATCGATAGATGCGAGGTCGACAGAGTTAATGACCTTCTCGTAATCAGCGATGACAGCTGCATCGATGGGATGGCCGAGTTGTGATTGTGCACGAGCAACTGCAATCCACAGTTGGCGTTCAGCGATAATTTTCTGCTCGGGTGCAAATACCTTTCGCATCTCTTCGGATGCATAACGGTTAGCCAATACGCTCATTGGATTACTTCCCCTCACTTGCTACTAGTGCTATATCTGAACGGTAGAAAGAGTTTTGACAGGTGATTTTAGAGATTGTTCCATAAGCGCTCTCACGTGCCGCGCTGAGATTCTCTCCTAGACCAGTAACGGTAAGCACTCGCCCACCACTTGAAACTAAACCTTGGGGTGTATGTGAAGTGCCCGCGTGATAAACAGTTGTACCTGTAGATGCAGGGATCTCAATAGACGCGCCAATCTTTGGCGACTCTGGATAGCCTTCAGTTGCAAGTACGACGGTCACTGCGCTCTCATCGCTCCAGTGAAGAACTGTGTCATCTAAATTATCTGTAGCAGCGTTATAGAGAAGAGTGGCAAGTGGAGTCTTCAGACGAGGAATCAGAACTTGAGTCTCAGGGTCACCGAAGCGAGCATTGAATTCAATGACCTTGAGACCGTTCTTTGTCAGTGCAAGACCTGCATATAACAAGCCTACGAAAGGGGTTCCGCGCGCTGCCATCTCTGCAATCATCGGAGCTAGAACTTTTTCATATGTCTCTTCAACAATCTCATCCGGTGCCCAAGGAAGCGGTGAGTACGCACCCATTCCACCAGTATTAGGTCCCTCATCATTGTCATAGGCGCGCTTGAAATCTTGCGCTGGTTGCATCGCCAAAATATTGCGCCCATCTGAGATTCCAAACAATGAAATCTCAGGACCATCGAGATACTCTTCAATAACTACGCGGCTGCATTGCAGCGCATGTTTAAGCGCTGCTTCGCGATCATTGGTAACTACAACGCCTTTACCTGCAGCAAGTCCATCATCCTTAACTACATAAGGAGCTCCAAAAGCATCGAGAGCTTTTTCTATTTCGCTCTGAGTTGTGCAGGTATAGCTCAGCGCTGTTGGTACGCCCGCATCGCGCATAACGCCCTTTGCGAAATCTTTTGAACCTTCGAGCTGCGCTGCCGCCTTTGATGGTCCAAAGACAGGTATTCCGATTGCACGCACTGCATCTGCAGCTCCATTAACGAGTGGAACTTCAGGACCGATCACCACAAGGTCGACACCGAGAGATTGCGCAAGCGATGCAATCGCTTGATTATCTGAAATCGCGAGCGGATGCACCTGTGCGAAATCTGCAATGCCAGGATTGCCTGGCGCAACGTGAAGTTCTGTACAAGCAGAATCTGCCTGCAGTCCTAGTGCAAGTGCGTGCTCACGACCGCCGCTTCCAACTAGGAGGATTTTCATGGCTTAGATGAAATCCTTTACGACGATTGTTTGGTCGCGCCCGGGACCTACCCCGATTGCGCTCATCGGAGCGCCAGAGATTTTCTCGAGGAAGGTGATGTAATCCTGTGCATTCTTAGGAAGATCACTGATCTTTCGTGCGCCAGAGATATCTTCTTTCCAACCTGGGAGGTACTCATAGATTGGCTTTGCATGGTGGAAGTCAGATTGTGAAGATGGCAGCTCTTCTACGCGCTTTCCATCGATCTCGTAGGCAACACATACTGGGATTTGTTCCCAGCCTGTAAGGACATCGAGCTTTGTCAGGAAGAAGTCAGTCAGGCCATTAACGCGCACTGCATAGCGCGCGATAGGAGCGTCATACCAACCGCAACGACGTGCGCGACCAGTTGTTACACCGACCTCGCCACCGATTGTGCGGAGCTTCTCGCCATCTTCATCAAAGAGCTCAGTTGGAAATGGTCCTGAACCGACGCGAGTTGTGTAGGCCTTTACGATTCCAATAACTGTCTCGATCTTTGTTGGACCGATACCTGAACCTGTGCATGCGCCACCAGCAGTTGGGTTTGATGAAGTCACGAATGGATATGTTCCGTGATCAACATCGAGGAGAGTTCCTTGTGAGCCTTCGAGCAATACGCGCTTGCCAGCTTTAAGTGCCTGATCGAGAAGCAAAACAGTATCTGCAACATATGGACGAAGGATCTCTGCATACTCGAGGTATTCAGCGAGAACATCATCGACTGAAATATCTTTACGGTTGAAGACCTTGATAAGAATCTGGTTCTTATCGCGAAGTGCGCCTTCAAGCTTTTGGCGAAGAATTGATGGATCAAAGAGATCTTGTACGCGAATTCCAATGCGGTTGATCTTGTCTGCATATGCAGGACCGATACCGCGACCTGTTGTACCAATCTTTGACTTACCAAGAAAGCGCTCTGAAACCTTATCGATGGTGCGGTGGTAAGGAGTAATCAAATGTGCATTAGTTGAGATAACCAACTTGCTGCAATCAATTCCGCGCTCTGTAAGACCGTTGATCTCCTGAAGCAAAACTGCTGGGTCAATAACGACGCCATTTGCAATTACAGGGATAACGTTTGGAGAGAGGATTCCTGAAGGAAGTAAGTGAAGTGCGTACTTCTGATCTCCGATGACAACTGTGTGACCGGCGTTGTTGCCGCCTTGGTAACGAACAACATAATCGACGCGATCTCCGAGCAAGTCGGTAGCTTTACCCTTGCCCTCATCACCCCACTGTGCTCCCAGTAGAACTAATGCAGGCATGGATAAAGCCTCTCCGACTCGTAGGTTTAATTAATTACTTAAGAAGTGATGTGCCAGTTGAACGAAGATCTTCGCAAGCGAGTGCAACACGAGCTGCAATACCTGCTTCAGCAGCCTTACCCCATGCACGTGGATCGTAAGCCTTCTTATTTCCGATCTCGCCATCAATCTTGAGAACGCCGTCGTAGTTCTTCATGATGTGATCTACAACTGGACGTGTGAATGCGTACTGAGTATCTGTATCGATATTCATCTTGATTACACCGTAATCGAGTGAATCGCGGATCTCTGAGAGAAGTGAACCTGAACCACCGTGGAATACGAGATCCATTGGCTTGCTTCCTGCAGCCTGTCCAAGCTTTGTCGCAACTGCATCTTGAAGATCCTTCAAGATTGCTGGGCTGAGAACAACGTTACCTGGCTTGTATACGCCGTGAACATTTCCGAATGTTGCAGCAACCATGTAGCGACCATTTGATCCATCGCCAAGTGCTTCGATTGTCATCAAAGCATCTTCGGGTGTTGAGTAGAGCTTTGCATCGTGCTTTGCCTCTACGCCATCTTCTTCGCCACCGACAACGCCGATTTCGATTTCAAGAATTGTCTTTGCTGCTACTGACTTCGCGAGAAGTTCCTTCGCGATAACCATGTTCTCCTTCATGTCGACAGCTGAGCCATCCCACATGTGTGAGTTAAATAGTGGTGCCTTGCCATCCTTGATGCGCTGCGCACCAATCTCGAGAAGCGGACGCATAAATGTGTCGAGCTTCTCCTTTGGGCAATGGTCTGTGTGAATTGCAATGTTGACGTTGTAATTTTTTGCAACAACGTGTGCAAACTCTGCGAGCGCTACTGCGCCAGCAACCTGGTCCTTAACGGTTGAACCTGATGCGTACTCTGCTCCACCCCAAGAGAACTGGATGATTCCATCTGATTCTGCCTCTGCGAAACCGCGGATAGCGCCGATAACTGTCTGTGATGATGAGACGTTGATCGCTGGATATGCGAACTTACCCGCCTTAGCGCGGTCCAACATTGCTGCATAAACTTCAGGGGTTGCAATTGGCATGATGACTCCAAGAGGTAGATCGATGGGTGTAAACCCAATCCGATGCGGCTCCATTGGCTCACCGAGGCTTACGGCTAATCCAACCACCTACCCCCGCGTAAGCGAAAATCGACCCTCTGATTACCTCAAAAGCTTCTGGATTGCCGCTATAAGTGCGCTTAAAAGCGCTGGATTTGAGAGGAATTTGAGGAGATAGCTGAGGAAAGTTATGAGTGTCATGGGGCGGATAGTTCACTAGAAATGGCCCTGAAAGAGCGCCAATCTCGCCCCCTGTGGAGTGATAAACCCCTATGCAGGCTGGGGAGAGCCTTGTAATCTCAACGGTTATGAGCCAAGAATCTCTCGAAAACCTCTCCACAGAAGATCGTTCATTTACCCCATCCCCCGAATTTGCCGCTGAAGCCAACGCCCAGCCGAGCATCTACGCGGAAGCTCACCATGATGGCCTTGAGTTCTGGGAACGTCAGGCAGAGGCGCTCGTATGGGAGCGTAAGTGGGATACAACTCTTGATTGGAAGCCACCATTTGCTCAGTGGTTCGTCGGCGGAAAGATCAATGCATCAGTCAATGCACTCGATCGCCACGTAGCCGAGGGACATGGCGGACGCACAGCTTTTCACTTTGAAGGTGAACCTGGAGATACCCAGACAATTTCATATGCCCAGATGCTCACCAATGTGAGTAAAGCTGCACATGCGCTCACTGAGTTGGGTGTTGTTGCAGGAGATCGCGTAGCAATTTACATGCCGTTGATTCCAGAGGCAGCTGTTGCGATGTTGGCATGTGCACGCATCGGTGCAATTCACTCTGTTGTCTTCGGTGGATTCTCTGCAGATGCACTTCTCTCTCGTATTCAAGATGCAGATGCAAAATTGGTTATTACAGCAGATGGCGGTTTTAGAAAGGGCGCAGCATTTGCTCTCAAGCCTGCAGTCGATGAAGCGCTCAAAGGTGAGACTAGCGTTCAAAAAGTTCTCGTTGTAAAAAGAACAGGACAAGAGACAGATTGGGTTGAAGGTCGTGACATCTGGTGGCATGACCTTGTTAATCATCAACCTTCTGTTCACACTCCTGAATATTTTGATAGCGAACATCCGCTCTTTATTCTTTACACATCAGGAACAACGGCGAAGCCAAAGGGAATCTTTCATACAACCGGTGGCTATCTCACACAAGTTGCTTACACTCATAAAGTTGTCTTCGACATTAAACCTCGCAGCGATGTCTATTGGTGCACTGCTGATGTTGGCTGGATAACCGGCCATTCATACATGGTTTACGGCCCTATGATCAATGGCTCGACCCAGGTGATGTATGAAGGAACCCCTGATACACCGCATAAGGGGCGTATCTTCGAGATTATTGAGAAGTACGGCGTGACAATCTTGTATACAGCTCCCACACTTATTCGCACATGGATGAAGTGGGGAGATGAATTTCCAAATCAATTCAATCTTTCAACGCTTCGACTCCTCGGCTCTGTTGGTGAACCAATTAACCCTGAGGCGTGGATTTGGTACCGACATGTCATCGGTGGTGGACGTTGTCCGATTGTTGATACATGGTGGCAGACAGAGACTGGTGCAATCATGATTTCGCCGCTTCCTGGAATAACTGCAACAAAACCAGGATCTGCAATGCGACCTATTCCAGGTATTAGCGCAAAGGTTGTCGATGACAATGGCGTTCCAGTTGGTGATGGTCACGGCGGTTATCTCATCCTCGATCAACCTTGGCCATCGATGTTGCGTGGTGTCTGGGGCGAAGAAGAGCGCTATAAAGAAACTTATTGGTCTCGCTGGGATGGAATCTACTTCGCTGGCGATGGTGCAAAGTTAGATGACGATGGCGCAATCTGGTTACTTGGTCGCGTTGATGATGTGATGAATGTTTCTGGACATCGCATCTCTACAACAGAAGTTGAATCGGCGCTCGTATCTCACGAAGCTGTCGCAGAGGCGGCAGTTGTGGGTGCTGCAGATGCGATGACAGGACAGGGCATCGTTGCATTTGTCATCTTGCGCGGTGGTGTTGAACATGTTCAAGGTGAAGAGCTTGTTAAGGAACTTCGTAACCATGTTGCCAAGGAGATTGGTGCAATTGCAAAGCCGCGTCAGATCATGGTCGTTAATGAACTTCCAAAGACTCGAAGTGGCAAGATCATGCGTCGATTACTCAAGGATGTCGCTGAAAATCGTGCAGTTGGAGATGCAACTACCTTGGCAGATCCGAATGTGATGAAGTTGATTTCAGAGGGGCTAAAGAGCGCTACAAGCGAGGATTAGCCAGGAGTTTTTCAACCCTCTGGCGGACCTCTGTAATCACTGCAGGAGCGTGCTTATCGATCTGAAGGTAGATCTTGCTCTCAGCAACTGAATTCTGACCTGGGCTCCATGGCGCCCAGAGCAGGATGGTTCCAATCACATAGAAGAGAATGACGTATTTACTCACCTCGAAGAGCGCACCGAGAAGCGAATCAATCCAACGAAGTGGGCCACGAATAAGCGTGAACTTAAGTGTCTTTGCAATCTGCGTACCTACCCAAGCTGTTGCATATGCGCCGGTGATGATTGCTGCGATGAGCCAACCGGTCTTGTTATATTGAACAACGAAGTACATCGCAGCGATTGCTCCTGCGATAAAAAATACTGTGCGCAAGATCGTTGTTACGAGCCCATTCTTATATCCCGTATAGAGAGCGCCGAAGGCAATCAGCGAGAATATGAGGTCAAAGATCATCCGCGAAGTCCAAAGTATTTAAATGTCATGGTGCGAAGCTCTTCTGTTGAGCTAAATGGCCCAATTTTTTTGTAAAGAACCTTTCCATTGCCATCGATAAACCAGGTAACAGGAACGCCCATTCCAAAGTACTTACGAGTCGATCCATCTGCATCGTAGAGATTTGGCCACATTATGCCGTGGGTACGAGCAAACATACGTCCATCTTCGATTCGCTTCTCCTCAACATCTACTCCGATGAGTTGGATTTGCGGATCCATAGTCTGGAAGAACTCAGAGAAATATGGAAGTTCCTCTTTGCACGGATCACACCATGAGCCCCAGACATTGATAATCGCTGGCCCCTTGATTGCTGCAACATTTACTCCAGGAGAGCTATCGAGACACTCAGCAACAACTTCATCTACCGGATTAGGGATTAAGGCGATGTGGTTACAAGCAACTACTTCACCAGTGATGACCGGCTCAGAGTTACCGCATGCTGTGAGAATTAATAGCGATGAAAGTGTCAGAGCTGTTGCTGTGCGGAGTTTCATCTAAAGTCCTTATCTGTCTTTACTAATAGCGCGGCCTTCTTTGGATCCATCTCGCCGATGCCCACCGATGGGCAAAGTTTAGCGACAGGACATGCGCCACATGCTGGTTTTCGAGAGTGACAGATACGGCGTCCGTGCCAAATCATTCGCTGAGAAAGATTTGTCCACTCTTTCTGGGGAATAAGGTCTCCGACTTCAAATTCGACCTTCACGGGATCCATAGATGTCGTCCAACCAAAGCGTCGCGAGAGTCGACCAAAGTGAGTGTCAACTGTTATCCCAGGAATATCAAATGCATGTCCGAGAACAACATTTGCCGTCTTTCTTCCAACTCCGGGCAGAGTAATCAACTCTTCTAGAGTTGCGGGAACTTCTCCATCAAAATCTTCAAGGAGCATCACTCCAAGACCTTTGAGGTGTCGAGCTTTTGCATGATAAAAACCTGCGGAGAAGATAATTTCTTCGATCTCAGGCAAAGGTGCTCGTGCATAATCTTTTGCGCTCTTATATTTCTTAAAGAGAGCTGGGGTAATCTGGTTGATCCGCTTATCGGTGCATTGAGCCGAGAGGATTACTGCAACGATGAGTTCGAGAGGATTTTTGAAGTCGAGTTCACAGCGAATATCGGGGTAAGTCTTCGTTAAAACCTTATAAATAGCCCTAGCTTCCTTCTGACTTTCCTTATCGGCGGGCACGGGTATAAAGTACCGGTGTGCCACAAGATGATGAAGTTATACGTCGCGCCCCGCTCTTCACTGCGCTAGATGATGCATCTGCAACCTCTCTTCGCGCCTCAATGGACTCTGTAAAGATCTCTAAAGGTGGAATCCTCTTCAAAGAGGGTGATGAAGGTGAGCATGTCTACGTAATCGTGGATGGAAAGCTCAAGCTCGGAACCTCAAGCGGTGACGGTCGCGAAAATCTTCTCTCAATCCTTGGACCAGGCGAGATGTTCGGTGAACTCTCACTTTTCGATCCAGGACCACGCACATCGACTGCTACTGCAGTTACAGATGCAAAGCTCTTATCTCTTAGCCACGAAAAGTTGATCCCATGGCTTCGTGACAATCCAGATGTCTCACTTCAGCTCTTGGCACGTTTGGCTCAGCGCCTTCGCCGTACCAATGAAGCTGTCGGCGACCTCGTCTTCTCGGATGTGCCAGGTCGCGTTGCAAAGGCGCTCATTGATTTGGGAACTCGTTTCGGTAAGGCAACTGATGAAGGTCTCTTTGTTCACCACGATCTCACTCAAGAAGAGCTAGCTCAGCTTGTCGGCGCATCACGCGAAACGGTTAATAAGGCACTCGCTGATTTCGCAGGTCGTGGATGGCTACGCCTCGATGGTCGCGCTGTATTGATTACAGATGTAGAGCGCCTCGAAAAGCGCGGCAAGTAAAATAAATTCTGGTTTCTATTTCAACATTGTGAATTTAATCTATCGCAAGATAGATATTTCTAGGTAAAACTTCCGCTGTAAGTAAAGTTTCACGTTTGTTAAGTTCATTGAAATTTTGAATTCAACGATAGATTCTGAGCTGGGCAAAATACATTTCAATCTATTCTCGAGGTCCGATTTTGGTTACCTCTCTCTATTTCCGCAGGAAATTCAAAAAATATTTTAAGTAACTGAGATATGAATCCTTGAATCCTCACCGCAGTGTCCCTCTCGATTGCTGCCCAAGATTCTTGATGGGCTCCAGCATTTCCCTCAACTCTTATTAGGTCAGTCATGTCACTTACCGATTTCATAAGTGGGTCTTCATCGCGCATAACATCTAGAGACTTTTTCAGATTAATTTGGGCCTTTGCATTATCGGAACCTTTGAAGTGCACAATTAGTGAAAGCGTATTCCGGAACATCGTGACGGCACCTCGGTATGAGTTGACAGACAAACATCTTTGACCTTCATTGAAACAAGATGCTATTTCTTCAGGAACAGCATCAGTCAGGTTAGATTGTTGAGCTAAAGGATAGTAATGATGAGGATCCGAACGATTTATTCACAGGCTTCCAGCAACTGTTATTGAACTAGTATTCCGTGAAATAAGAATCATTTTCTTATTACAACCCTGGCACTTCAAAACCGAAGCTGATTCATAATCTTCTCCCACGGAGGCGTCATTCAATTTAATTTCTGTCACTTGCCAAAATGCGGCGAGCCTTCCGCACTGATGACAAATACCGTTTGGATTATCAAATGAAGGTGATTGATTTAGTAATTCTGACATTCTCAATATTCTCCCGCCGAAGATGATTATGTACTTTCTTACCAAAGCCGCAAATTTCCATAATGATTTTTAAGATTGAGTGTTTTTAGTCCTCAACTAGATCGATGCGGTCAACATATAACTCCCGAATAATCAAGACGTTGACGCCACGAAAATCATCTTTAAAGTGAAACCAACCATTTTCAAGAAAATATCGGGAGGCTTCAACTGTTTCTTGTTTTCTTAAGGTCGAATCTTCGTAAGTAATCAGGTAAGTCTTCATATTCTAAAATCCCAATCTGAGTAGTCAGTTGACATGTTAAATCGGAAGTAACTTACCTTTTGATTGGAAATCGCGTAGCGATTGAGTGCTACAGGTAGCCCTAATAAATCTGATGCGTATTTTGGTTCAAATAAGGAAACCCCCACAATTTCTTGTGGGGGTTTTTTATTTAAACCTACTGAATTACTTAACCTCAAAAGTGAGTTCAACCTCTACAGGTGAGTTCAACGGCAACTCTGCAACACCAATTGCGCTACGTGCTGCAACTCCCGCCTCGCCCCAAATGTGCTTAAACAACTCTGATGCGCCATTTGCAACAGCTGGGTGATTGATAAATCCTGATGCTCCGTTGACGTAGCAAACGATACGAACAACCTGCACGATTGAATCAACTGGCGCGACGAGCTCTACCGCAGCAAGTGCATTGAGTGCGCAGATCTCAGCAAGCTTATTTGCCTCTTCTGGAGTGATATCTGATCCAACTTTACCGACAGCAGCAATTGCGCCATCAACCATGGGAAGCTGACCTGCAGTAAAGACAATATTGCCTGTGCGAACTGCTGGAACATATGCAGCAAGTGGCTTTGAAGCAATAGGAAGAGTCAGGCCCTTCTCTGCAAGCTTTGCGCGAACATCTACTGACATTTACTTCACCTCACGCTTCATATAGGCAACGAGCTTCTCGTTGCCTGGTGCTGGAATAACCTGTACGAGTTCCCAACCATCTGAACCCCATAAATCGAGAATCTGCTTTGTTGAATGAGACAAGAGTGGAACAGTCACATATTCAAACTTCATTAGTTTCCTCCGGCGAGTGTTGATTTCACGAGCGATGAAACGAGTGATCCATCAGCTTTTCCTGCGATGAGTGGCTTAATTGCGCCCATGACCTTGCCCATATCGGCAGGTCCTGCAGCACCGGTAGATGCAACTGCATCCGCGATGATCTTCTTAATCTCATCTTCGCTTAACTGAGCAGGAAGGTACTTAGCGATTACCTCGCCCTCTGCCTTCTCTTCTGCAGCCTTATCTGTGCGGCCTGCCTTTGCAAACTCTTCATGTGCTTCGCGGCGCTTCTTCGCCTCGCGAGAGAGAACGGTGATGATCTCGTCATCGCTGAGTGTGCGAGCCTCTTTGCCGGCAACTTCCTCATTTGTGATTGCAGTCAGAACCATGCGAATAGTTCCTGAAACAAGCTTGTCACTGCTGCGGATAGCGGCTGTTAAATCTTCGTGGAGCGTCTCTTTTAATCCCATGGGCTTATCTTCTCACGCCCCTGTAGCCTCTACTCCATGAGTTACGTACTCCGCGAAGCGGAAATTCCCGTTCTTCCTGAGGGCCTTGCCCCGATACGTATCCTTCATTTTTCAGACCTTCACCTGACCCCAAAGCGCAAGAGCGAAATTGCCGACATCAAGTCATGGGTGAAGTACTCCCCTGATTTAGTCATTAGCACCGGAGATTTCTTAGCCGATATGAAGGCAGTGCCTGTTGTCCTCGATGCCCTCGATGGCTTGCTCGATATTCCAGGGCTCTTTGTCTTTGGTTCTAACGATTACTTTGCACCAAAGCCAAAGAATCCTTTGAAGTATCTACTTCCAGATCATGGAAAACGAGTCCATGGCGAGGATCTACCGTGGCCAGAGCTCGATAAAGGCTTACAGGCACGCGGTTGGAGGAACCTCAATAAATCCCGTGCAACGATAAAGATCAACGACACAACAATTGAAGCTCGTGGCACGGATGATGCACACCTTGAATTTGATGACTACTCATTGGTGGCGGGCGAACCTGGTGAGTGTGATCTCGCTATTGGCGTTACTCATGCACCTTATTTGAGAATTATCGAAGCGATGAGCAACGATAAGCTCGATGCAATCTTTGCTGGACATACACATGGCGGGCAGATTCGTTTGCCTTGGCCTGGTGGATCGAAGGCGCTTACAACTAATTGCGATCTACCTAATTGGCGCGCGCGGGGCTTAACGTACTTCGATGATGAGCCTTACCTACATGTCTCAGCAGGAATGGGAACAAGTCCCTTTGCGCGCATTCGTGTGGCAAGTCCACCAGAAGTTTCGCTGGTGACTTTAACTAGTTTGTTCTAGTTCTACTAGAACTAATTCTTTCGAGCTAAAGCTTCAATATCAGCATCAACCATTAGGTGAGCAAGCTCTTTCCAATGTGTCTTTGCCTTCCAACCAAATGCATTAGCTGCCTTTGATGGATCACCGATAAGTGCATCAACCTCTGTTGGACGGATGTACTTCTTATCTGTTTCAACGTGATCTTCCCAGTTAAGTCCAGCGTGTGAGAAGGATGCCTCTACGAAATCTTTGACGGTTGCGCCAACACCTGTAGCGACAACGTAATCAGATGGCTTATCTTGCTGAAGCATCAACCACATTGATTCGACATACTCTTTTGCATAACCCCAGTCGCGCACTGCATCCATGTTGCCAAGGAAGAGCTTGTCCTGCTGGCCAGCCTTAATTGCAGCTACTGCGCGAGTGATCTTGCGAGTAACGAATGTTTCACCGCGACGAGGCGATTCGTGATTGAAGAGAATTCCGTTGGTGGCATGCATGCCATAACCATCGCGGTAATTGACTGTGCACCAGTAGGCCATCAACTTTGCAGCTGCATATGGTGACTGTGGGCGGAATACTGAAGTTTCGTTCTGAGGTGGTGGAGTTGATCCAAAGAGCTCAGATGTTGATGCCTGGTAGAAACGTGTATCGATATCTGCGCTGCGGATAGCCTCAAGTAAGCCAACGGCGCCTACTGCATCGACCTGGCCTGTGTACTGGGGCATTGTGAAAGAGACCTGTACATGTGATTGTGCGCCGAGGTTATAGACCTCAGTTGGTTTTACTTCACGAATAAGGTTTGTAAGTCCAACGCCATCAATCAAATCTCCGTAGTGCAAGAACAATTGTGGGTTCTTTACATGAGGGTCCTGGTAAATGTGATCGATGCGGGATGTATTAAATGTTGAGGAACGACGGATGAGGCCATGGACTTCATAACCCTTTTCAAGCAAGAACTCTGCAAGGTATGAACCATCTTGACCTGTGACACCTGTAATCAGGGCTACTTTTCTGCTCATCGTCGTACTTCTCCTTTTGCTGTTGCATCTTTATACCAAGCGATAGTTGATGCAATTCCATCGCGCAATGAAATCTTTGGTGTCCATCCAAGTGCCTTTGCCTTGGATACATCGAGAACCTTACGAGGTGTTCCATCAGGCTTCGATGAATCCCACGCGAGTTCGCCATTAAAACCTGAAAGTTCTGCAACTAGCCCTGCTAATTCCTTGATGGTGAGATCTTCGCCGGTTCCAATATTGAGGTGATCAGATGAGTTGTAATTCTTTCCGAGGTGCACAACTGCCGCAGCAAGATCATCAACATGAAGGAACTCGCGCTTCGGCGAACCTGAACCCCATAAAGTTTCAACTGGGGCGTTCTTCTCTGCAGCCTCAACGAAGCGGCGGATAAATGCTGGCAAGACATGTGAACCTTGAAGTTCAAAGTTGTCGTTGATTCCATAGAGGTTTGTCGGCATTAAAGAGATCCAGGTGCGGCCATACTCTTTACGGAAAGATTTAATGAGCTCGATGCCAGCAATCTTCGCAACGGCATATGCAGAGTTGGTCTCTTCGAGAGGACCTGTCAGTAAATACTCTTCTTTAATTGGCTGGGCGCAATCGCGAGGATAGATACAGCTGGAACCTAAGAAGATGAACTTCTCAACATCGGCAGCGTGAGCTGCCTCCATGAGGTTGCTCTGGATGCGCACATTGTCAGAGAGGAATTCAACGGGGAATGAATTATTGGCACCGATTCCGCCCACCTTTGCAGCGGCATCGACGATCAGCGAAGGCTTTACCTCTCTAATGAATTTAAAGGTGGCATCGCGATCCAAGAGATCGACAACCTTGCGGCTGACCGGAATGACCTCTTCGCCCGCTGCCTGGTAAGCGCGGACGATGGCAGAACCAGCTAGGCCAGTGCCTCCAGCGACCACGATTGTCATGGCGTGGAGTCTACTTGGTGAATTCGACTGCCAAGAGTTCTGCGATTTGAGCCGTGTTGAGTGCAGCTCCCTTACGCAAGTTATCGCCACAGACAAAGAGATCCAATGACATTGGGTCATCGATGCTCTTGCGAACACGTCCTACCCATGTTGGATCTGTGCCGACAACATCTGCCGGTGTTGGGAATTTGTGATTCTCAGGATCATCAACCAACTTCACGCCAGCTGCGTTTTCGAGAATATCTTGCGCCGCCTTACGTGATGGCTCTTTCGCAAATGTTGCATGCACTGTCAATGAGTGAGTTGTAATAACAGGAACGCGAACACAAGTTGCAGAGACCTTGAGGTCTGGAAGGCCAAGAATCTTGCGGGATTCATTGCGAACTTTGAGTTCTTCAGATGAGTAACCATCTTCCTTCAGTGAACCAGCCCATGGGACAACGTTCATTGCAAGCGGAGCAGGGAATGGTCCGTTGTCCTTAATGAGCGCACGAACATCACCAGCAACATCACCAGCGTTTGAACCAGCTACCGCAGAGATCTGCGCACGAAGTGCATCAATACCTGCCTGTCCCGCCCCAGATGCTGCTTGGTAAGAAGAGACAACAAGTTCTTTCAATTCATACTCTTTGTGAAGTGCGCCCATTGCAACGATCATTGAGAGAGTTGTGCAATTTGGATTAGAGATGATTCCACGTGGACGGTTCTTTACATCCTGTGGGTTTACTTCAGGAACAACGAGCGGAACATCTGAATCCATACGGAATGCACCTGAGTTATCGACAACAACGGCCCCACGTGATGCAGCAATCGGTGCCCACTCTGCTGAAACTTCATCTGGGACGTCGAACATCGCAACGTCGATTCCATCGAATGCCTCTGGTGAGAGCGCAACAACGGTTAACTCTTCGCCACGACAGATCAACTTCTTGCCCGCGCTTCGCGCAGATGCAATCAGGCGAATTTCGCCCCACACATCAGGACGCTCTGACAATATGCCGAGCATTACAGTGCCGACCGCACCTGTTGCACCAACTACTGCAAGTGATGGCTTCTGTGTCATCGTCCTGTACCTCCATATACGACAGCCTCGTTCTGATCTGAATCAAGGCCAAAAGCAGTGTGTGCAGCCTTCGCTGCACGCTCGAGATCGCTCTCGCGAACGATGATGGAGATGCGAATTTCAGATGTAGAAATCATCTCGATATTGACGCCAGCCTCTGACATTGCAGCGAAGAATGTTGCTGTCACACCTGGGTGAGAACGCATTCCCGCACCGACAAGTGAGAGCTTTCCGATGGTGTCGTCATATTGAATCGAAGCGAAACCAACTTCACCCTGAATCTTCTTCAAGACGCCAGTTGCTTCTGCGCCATCTGCCTTTGGAAGAGTGAATGAGATATCTGTCAAGCCTGTCGCAGCAGCAGATACATTCTGAACAATCATGTCGATGTTGAGATCATTATCAGCAAGTGCTTGGAAGATACGCGCTGCAACACCAGTGCGGTCGGGAACACCAACGATGGTTACCTTCGCCTCTGACTTATCGTGTGCGACGCCAGCGATGATTGCTTGCTCCATGGTGCCTCCTTCTGGGTGGTTTTCAACTACCCATGTGCCTTCTAGTGGTGAGAAAGATGAACGGACGTGAATTGGTAAGTTGTAACGTCGTGCGTATTCAACGCAGCGAAGGTGAAGAACCTTTGCACCTGCCGCTGCAAGTTCAAGCATCTCTTCATAAGTAACTGTCTCTAACTTGCGAGCGCTTGGTACTGCACGAGGATCAGCTGAGAAGATTCCATCAACATCTGTGTAGATCTCGCAGACATCTGCATCAAGTGCGGCAGCGAGCGCGACAGCAGTTGTATCTGAACCACCGCGACCTAAAGTTGTTATGTCTCTTGTATCTTGCGAGATTCCTTGGAAGCCAGCAACGATTGCAATGTTGCCGCCATCGATTGCTTCGCGTATTCGACCCGGTGTCACATCGATGATGCGTGCCTTGCCATGAGTGGAATCGGTAATCACTCCGGCCTGTGAACCGGTAAATGACTGGGCTTCAAATCCAAGATTGTTAATCGCCATTGCAAGAAGTGCCATAGAGATTCGCTCGCCAGCAGTCAGCAACATATCGAGTTCGCGTCCTGGTGGGATAGGACTGACTTGGTTGGCAAGATCAATCAGCTCATCTGTCGTATCGCCCATCGCTGAGACAACGACGACAACCTGATTACCGGCCTTCTTTGATGCCACGATACGTGCGGCTACGCGCTTCATGCCTTCGGCATCAGCTACTGAGGATCCGCCAAACTTCTGAACGATGAGCGCCATGAAGTAAGTCTGAACCCCTATTTAAGGATGCGCCAGCCGAATTTCAGAATTTCTCATTATATGGTACAGGATTCAATCCATATATTGAGACTATCGTTGATTTGATCTGCGTCCTACGAAGATCAGCTTCGAATCCGAACTGCTACCTAGGCCCGCATTGATCGGCGTCAGAGTGGCGGAAATAGCCTGATTTCCAGATAGGGCAGGCTTCCAAGTGCAGGTGGCTGTAAGTGGGGCACCCGTGGCTTGAACATTTAGACAGTTTTGTATCCGCTTACCTCCCATCAAAAAGCGGACTCTGCCCGCCGCTCCAACAGTTGCAGATATTGTGAAGGAATTACCTTTAAGTGGATTGCCAGAAATTTGTAGTGAAATACTAGAAACTTCTTGGACGTAAACATAATTTGAGTAATAGTCATAAGAGTCTGCAATTTCAGTTGCGGAGAGTGCTCTGTTGTAGAAAGCAAATGCACCAATTTTCACATTTCCGTATTCCAGACCATCCTGCATTCCGTTAGCTAATTGAATCGGTGCTGTTGGTGCACCGACGCCGCTTTCAGTGTTATTTGCAGTGATAACGACTGAAGTATTTACATAAACTTTACTGGGGTTTGTAGTGTTTCCTCCAAAACATGTGACAAAGGAGAAAAGAGTCCAAGTATTTAAGGAGTAAACATTGGATGCACTTGCTACAGTCTGATCAACTGAAGTTCCATTCATTTTAAGTGTTAGAGCCAGAGTTCCTGATTGCAGTAGCGCATAACCATCATAAGAAGTTGCAGCGAACATTTTTCCCATCAGACCGTCATAGTTCGTTGCACTCAGAACTTTAGCCCACAACATCATCGTGCTGCATGAAGAGGTGGACGGCTGAAGAGCCGCACGATTCGGAATATTTATGTAATCGTTCACACCATCATTCGTAAATCCTGCACCTGTAGCAGTGTCATAGACCGGTCCATTTGTTAAAGTGGCAGTGTCATCCCGCCCAGCTAAATCAATCCATGCAGTTCCTGTACCAGGGTAAGAGCTTGGATTCGAAGCCATTAAATCTATTAACAGCCCGCTTGAGACTTGTGCAGCATGTGCGGTTGGAGTAACTAGAAGTGAAAAAGCAAATACAACTATTACTCCAATAGATACACGAGTTCTCATGGATATCCCTCAATTCAGAGGTTTGTGCGTCCTTCAAATGCGCGACCAAGGGTGACTTCATCTGCATATTCGAGATCTCCGCCTACGGGAAGTCCAGATGCCAGACGTGAAACGTTGATCCCCATCGGCTTAATCAGACGTGCCAAATAGGTAGCCGTTGCCTCTCCCTCAAGGTTGGGATCGGTAGCCAAGATGATCTCGGTAATCGTTGAATCCGAGAGGCGCTGCATGAGTTCGCGAATGCGAAGCTGATCTGGACCGATGCCATCGATAGGACTGATCGCTCCACCGAGAACGTGATACTTCCCGCGGAATTCGCGAGTGCGTTCAATCGCAATAACGTCCTTTGACTCTTCAACAACACAGATCTTTGAAGGATCGCGTCGTGGATCGCGACAGATGCGGCACTGAGCCTCTTCAGAAACATTTCCACATTCACTACAGAACTTCACACGCTCCTTAACGGTGCGCACAGCTTCAACGAGTGAATCGGCAATCTCTGAATCTGATTGCAAAATATGGAAGGCAATTCGCTGGGCAGATTTTGGTCCAATACCTGGCAAGCGACCTAACGCATCGATGAGGTCTTGGATTGCGCCTTCATACATTCCGCTAGACATTAGTCGTGCTTCGTTTCGCTAATGATTGTCGCACCAAGTTCAGCTGCAAGAAGTGCTGCACCAGTTAACTGTGTCTTATCTGTTGGCGCCTCTGTTGTGCGAACAGCGCGAGCCTCAGGCGTTGAAGAGGTATCGATACTTGGATCAACAGTGACCTCAATCTTGCGATCAAGTCCCACAATCTCAATAAAGGCATCGCGCAAGATTGCATCTGATTCGCTTCGAATAAATGAATCACGAGCACCTGCATTAACAATTCCGATGGTGATGTTCTTATCGTCAACGCCGAGGATCTGAGCGCTTGCGCTAAGCAGTGACCACGTTAAACGGCGACGCTTCTTTACATTCTCAATTACTTCAGGCCACATACGTCGCAAGCCTGCAACATCGATTGCATCAATCTTCTTCGCTGGCTCTGCGACAGCGACTGCATCTGCAATCTTTACCTCTGGTGCTTTTTCGCGAACAGCCTCAGCCGTGATTGGTGAAACATAATCTGCAGGATCTGCAGACTTTGCTGTCTCAACTTTCTTTGTAGCAGCCGGTGCTGCAACTACTGAAGCTGCAGCTGGCGCTGCATGTGGAGTTGGTGCAATGTTCTCAACTCGCTCGAGGCGTTCAATGCGAGCAAGCATTCCGGCCTCTCCGTTATCGCCGATTGGCAACAAAATACGACCACAGATGAGCTCAAGAATGAGGCGTGGAGCAGTCGCTCCGCGCATCTGGGTAAGGCCTTCAGAGGCGATATCTGCAGCGCGAGAAAGTGATGCCTGGCCAATGTTCTGAGCTTGAACGCGCATACGTTCGAGTTGATCATCAGGTAGCTCCCGCAAGATGCTGTTGGCATTTGTTGCCTGCAACGCATCAACGATCATCAAATCACGTAAGCGCTCGAGTAAATCTTGTGTGAAGCGACGTGGATCGTGGCCAGATTCAATAACGCGATCGATTGTCTGGAAAAGAGTCGCACCATCACGTGCAGCAACTGCATCCATCGCATCATCAAGGAGTGCGCCATCGGTGAAGCCAAGTAGCTGCACTGCAATGTCATAGCTAACGCCATCTTTTCCTGCACCGGCCAATAACTGGCCAAGTACGGAGAGCGCATCGCGAACCGATCCACCAGAGGCACGTACGACAAGTGGAATAACTCCCTTTGCAACCTTCACGCCTTCAGCTGCACATACCTTTTCAAGATGTGTTGCAAGCGTTCCAGGTGGAACCAAGCGGAATGGGTAGTGATGTGTGCGGGATCGGATAGTTGAAATAAGTTTTTCTGGTTCTGTTGTAGCAAAGATAAAGATGACGTGCGCTGGTGGCTCTTCAACAACTTTGAGAAGTGCATTGGCTGCACCTGTTCCCAATTGGTGCGCCTCATCGATGATGTAAATCTTGTACTTACTTTGTACAGGTGCGAAGAATGCTTTATCGCGAAGATCGCGCGCATCATCGACTAGTCCGTGGGTCGCCGCATCAATTTCAATAACATCAAGTGAACCTGGACCGTTTGCAACTAAATCTTTACATGATTGGCACTCGCCACAAGGATTTGGTGTAGGGCCCTTCTCGCAATTGAGCGAGCGCGCCATGATCCGCGCAGATGATGTCTTGCCGCAACCACGAGGGCCGCTAAAGAGATATGCGTGGTGGGTCTTACCGGATTCGAGGGCATTGGAAAGCGGAACAGTGACATGTTCTTGTCCGATCACATCTGCAAATACAGATGGACGATACTTTCGATAGAGAGCTAGGCTCATTTTCATACCCTTCGATAGCTCTGATTCAATTCACTTCTAATTGACCAGAGGATCTACATATTTATTACCTATTTAATAGGACCTCCGGTGCACCCAACAGAGCGCTCCTACCCTTGCTGTATTCCTACCCTGGGGGAGTTCAGAACGGTGCCGTCGCACCGGAGATCTGAGCCAATCTTATGTGTCAGGGCTGACTTCGCACACCGCTACCCTTAGCCAGTCCGGTTGGCGCGTGAGCGTGGGCCGGGCGCGGGAGGATTCGCATAGCGGCCGAGTGCGCACGCTTGGAAAGCGTGTATAGGGAAACCTATCGAGGGTTCAAATCCCTCATCCTCCGCAAGCTGTGGATATCTCAAATCTGACTCTTCGAGGTTCGAGATTCTCCCCTCATGAAACTAAACTCAAAATCACAATACCTCCAAACATTCTTAATTCTTGCAGCATTGGTTCAGGCGCCTGCCGCGCACGGTGAATCCTCGGTTGTAACCCCACCACTTACCAAATGCTTTATTGATATTCGCGATGCCCACATTTCTACGACTATTTATAAGAAAGAAGGGCGACTTGCGGTGAAAGTAAACGCGATTTCGAGATGTAACACGCCTCAAAGAAACGTCACTCTTACAGTGAAGATCTACAAAGAGGGCCGTTTAGGTTCACGCCTGGTTAAAGAAAAAAGTACAGATAGAGAAAACCCAAAATCTCAAGGACTTGTAGTCAAGAATCAATTTACATATGTTTACTGCAAAAATAGAACTAAAACGAGGTATTACGGAATAGCAACCGCGCAAGCAGTAATAAATGGTAAGAACTACTCAACTCCACCTGTTCGTTCCGAAAATATTACTGAGCTCAATTGCGGCACCTGAGTTACAATCAACGTGTGGCCAAAGTAGATCCGACCGATGATTCCATCGTTCGATATGTAATTCGTAGACACAGTTTTGATGCTGCAACAAATCACTTCCGCTGGATTGATGAATCCGTGTATGACAATAGAAAAGAATTCGAAAAATCGCTAGATGAAGCGGCTTTGGAATTAGAGGGTCGCCGGATTGTTGGTAGAGCTCACGGGAAGGAACAGGTGGCGGGGCAAAAGTTACCCGCAAACTATTATGCGGAATCCTTTGTTCGGAGAAAGCGCCGAATAGCGCAGGGGGCTTTCCGGCCAGATACATTTAGAAACAGGTTCCTTTTCGCTTTCACATCGAAGAGATATTTATTTTTTCAACGTCGGCCTAGACATTAATATCTAGGCGTAGACTAATTACATGCATACACGATGGCTCTGGGTAAAGAACAGCTGGAAGCGCCTTCCCCATCCGCTTCGTTGGGTAATCGTCGCAACTGTTGGCGGCACCCTTGTAGCTCTTGGTCTTCTCGGTCTCGTACTTCCTGTGATCCCAGGTGTTCCACTTCTAATCGCTGGCTTCGCACTGCTGGCAACTGAATTTGCTTGGGCAGAAGTGCTACTTAATCGCACACGTCATCATGTGACGAATGCGGTGAACAAAGTCCGCAAGAAGTAGTAGCTCTCAGCCTTCTTTCAGATTTCTGAAGTACCTTCTCTCCATGACTTCAGTGCGCACCCGAGAGCTTTTAGTAAAAGTTCCAGCAATTACTACTTACTTCTGGATAATAAAAGTTCTCTCAACCACTGTTGGCGAAACGTTTGCTGACTACCTGAACGAGACACTCGGCTTTGGTCTGACAAAGACTGCTCTCATAATGGCGGGCGCTCTCGCGATCTCACTTGTGGCCCAAATTTCATCAACACGTTATGTCCCTGCTATCTACTGGGTGACAATCGTTTTGATTAGCACCGTGGGCACACTGCTCACAGATACTCTTCACGATAATTTCAACGTACAAAACTGGCAATCAATCATTGCCTTTGCATCTGCACTCATTCTTACCTTTGCAATCTGGCATAAGCGCGAAGGTAGTCTCGAGATGAAGTCGATCAATACGCGCAAGCGTGAAGGTTTTTATTGGTTAGCCATTCTCTTTACCTTCGCTCTCGGCACAGCAGGTGGCGATATCTTCCTTGATGACTTAGGGGTTGCCCTCAAATTCTCACTTCTTGGATTTGCCATAGCTCTTGCGATTGTCTGGGCACTATGGAAGGGCAAGAAAATTAATCCAGTCGCGGCATTCTGGGTGGCATATGTGTTAACACGCCCATTAGGTGCCGCTGCCGGAGATTTCCTCTCGCTGCCAAAAGATGAGACTGGTCTCGGCTTAGGTGCCACCACTACTTCTATCATCTTCCTCGCGCTCATAGCGGGACTCGTTAGCTATTTAACAGTGAGCAAGAAGGATCGCCTGTAGTAACTAGTACTACCCTCACAGAATGCGTTTTGGTTCGCTGGTGAATAAGAGTGAGTTCTGGGTAAGTCGCGAGCAGTTCGGTAAAGATCTCGTTGCCGGTGTGACTGTCGGAATCGTCGCACTCCCCCTCGCAATCGGTTTTGGAATTACATCAGGAATGTCTGCGCAAGCTGGAATCGCGACTGCAATCCTTGCTGGATTTATCGCTGCGCTCTTCGGTGGATCTCGCTACCAAGTAAGCGGACCAACCGGTGCGATGACTGTTGTCTTGATTCCTGTCATTGCAAAGAATGGCATCGAAGCAATTCCTGTTCTTGGATTGATGGCAGGCCTCATTGTTATTGCGATGTCGGTCTTTAGACTTGGTGGAATTATCAATCGAATTCCGTGGTCCGTGGTTGAGGGATTCACACTCGGAATCGCCGTAGTAATTGGACTTCAGCAGCTACCTATGGCCTTGGGTGTTGTGAAAGGTGTAGGAGATCGCACTCTCCAAGTGGCAATTAATACCGTTAAAGGTGCCTTCGAATCAGGTGTGCACCTCTCAACCATCTCAATATTGATTCTGACACTCTTCATTAAGTTCAATATCGTGAAGATTATTGAGCGATTAAAGCTAAAACCATATATTCCAGCAAGCTTCTCGGCACTTGCGATTACAACAGTGATTGTCGCCATCTTTAAGCTCGACGTAGCAAAGATTGGAGATATCCCACGCAATGTCTTTATCTGGAAGGGTTCAGGGCTTCAATTCTCGTCATCACTAATTACTCCTGCGATTTTGATTGCACTTCTTGCAGCGATTGAATCTCTCCTGGCGGCCCGCGTTGCTGATGGAATGACCCATACCAAGGAGAAGTTCCACCCTAATAAAGAACTATTCGGTCAAGGGCTTGCAACGATGGTGGCATCTATATTTGGTGGCCAGCCAGCAACAGGTGCAATTGCTCGTACCAGCGTCAATATCCGTTCTGGCGGCAAGACAAAGATGGCGGCACTTATCCATGCTCTATTCCTACTTATTGTTGTATTAGTTCTTTCACCTGTATTCGCGCTCATTCCACTACCAGCAATTGCAGGTGTCTTGATCGGAACCTCAGTGCGAATTCTCAATCCCCATAATATTCGTGAGCAACTGAGATCAACATGGCAAGAGGTCAGCACATACGCAGTAACAGCGCTGGTAACAATTACCGTCGATTTAATATGGGCAATCTTTATTGGAATCGCTCTGCACTTCTTGCTCTTACTGACAAGAAAGAAGTCTTAAATCTCCACACCGATGTATTTGGTCTGCAAGAACTCGTGAATTCCGTCGAAGCCACCTTCGCGACCGAGACCTGATTGCTTTACTCCACCGAATGGCGCAGCTGGATCTGAGATCATTCCGCGGTTAATCGCGACCATTCCTGACTCCATCGCTTCAGCGAAGCGGATAGCGCGCTTGAGATCTTCAGAGTAGACATAGCTGATAAGGCCGTAATCAGTGTCATTGGCTAACTTGAGCGCCTCTTCATCGGTATCGAAGAGAACAACAGGGGCAACTGGACCAAAGACTTCGTTGACCAGAATCTCATCATCTTTAGCTACCTCAACAATTGTTGGTGGGTAGAAAGCGCCAGGACCTTCAGGTGTAGCGCCACCGAGGTGGACCTTGCCACCACGTGATGTCGCTCCTGTGACGAGATCTGCAATCTTGTTGCGTTCCTTCAGCGATACAGATGCGCCGAGAGTTGTTCCGCTCTCACGTCCAACACCCATAGTCATTGCGGCCATCGCCTTTGCAAACTCTGCGATGAACTGGTCACCAATTGAACGTGCAACATAGATGCGATTTGCAGCGGTACATGCAGCTCCACCGTTACGCATCTTTGCAAGCATCAAGCCCTTTACCGCTTCTTCAATATTTGCATCTGCTAGAACAACGAATGGCGCATTGCCACCGAGCTCCATAGAGCAACGAATTACTTGGTCGGCTGCTTCGCGAAGGAGAATCTTTCCCACTTGAGTAGAACCGGTAAATGAAAGGTTCTTTACACGTGGGTCATGCATCAACTTTGAAATTGCTGGGCCAGTCTGTGCTGGCAAGATGACGTTAAGGACGCCCTTAGGTAGACCTGCGCGCTCCATGATGTCGACGATATGAAGAGCTGTTAGTGGTGTTTCACCGGCTGGCTTCAAGATCATTGTGCAACCTGCTGCAACTGCGGGACCGATCTTTCGCGTCGCCATTCCTGCAGGGAAATTCCACGGAGTAATAAGGAGTGAGACGCCAATCGGTTGGTGAGTAACAAGAATTCGCTTATCGCCAGAAGGTGAGAGGCGGAAGTCGCCAGGTGTGCGAACGGCCTCTTCTGAGAACCAGCGGAAGAACTCTGCGGCATAACCAACTTCTCCGCGTGCATCGGGAAGCGCCTTTCCATTTTCGCGCGAGATCAGTTCGGCGATGATGTCGGCTTCGGCGGTCATGATTTCAAAGGCCTTACGTAAAATTTCAGCGCGTACACGTGGAGCAGTCGCAGCCCAATCGGCCGAGACGCGATCGGCGGCAGCCACGGCGGCGAGGTTCTGTTCATCGCTGGAGGTCGCAACCTTTGCGATAACGGTCCCATCAGAGGGGTCAATTACCTCGAGAGTTCCGCTTCCATCGACCCATTGACCATCTATATATAACTGTGTGCGCATAAGATGACCCTATCAAAAGAGGTCTTTATTGGTAAGACCACTTGAGCTTTCAGATTCATCAAGGGAGTTGCATCGTGGCGAAGTCATGGACAGATGGCGCACCGGCACCGGTAGCTCTCCAAGAACATGCTCACCTCAAGGATCCGTTGCGCTACAAGATCAAGCGCGCATTCTTAGGTGCCCCTCACAACCGACACTCATTGGGTCATCAACGTCTCGATAAAAAGTACGCTCTTGGAATTCTCTCATCCGACTGTATCTCTTCCTCTGCTTACGGTTCAGAACAGATTCTTATTGCACTTCTCCCTGCATTTGGTTTAGCTGCATTCTCAATCTTGATGCCAATGACAGCAGTTGTTCTCATAATTCTTACTCTTCTTACACTCTCTTATCGCAACGTCATCGATGTCTACACAAAGACAGGTGGTGCATACATTGTTGCGCGAGATAATTTCGGTCCGGTAGTCGCGCAGATTGCAGCTGTTGCCTTGATGCTCGATTACATCGTGACCGTCGCAGTTCAATCAGCGGCTGGTGTTGCAGCGATTATCTCTACCTTCCCAGGTTTAAGTGATTTAAAGATGGAGATGATCTTTGCCGTCATTGTCCTTTTAACATTTGGAAATCTCCGAGGCGTGAAAGAGGCTGGTAAAGCATTTGCTGCTCCTACCTATTTCTTCGTCGGTTGTATGGCGATTGTCTTTGGAATGGGAATCTGGCGCCTGATTAATGGAACCCTTCCAACGCTTGATCCATATGCAGAAGGTGCAGTTCATATCGGTCAATCACAAGGTCTCATGACGGCAGCTGCCATCTTTATCTTGCTTCGCGCATTTGCAAACGGTGGATCATCACTTACTGGCCTTGAAGCAATCTCAGATGGTGTTGCGCTTTTTAAGGCACCAGAACATACAAATGCAAAGCGCACAATGGTAATCATGTCTACCCTGCTTGGTTCACTCGTTTTAGGTGTCTCTTGGTTTGCTAGCCATATTCACGCTGTTCCATATGAAAGTGAATCGCCAACTGTGATCTCTCAGATTGCTAAGGCAGCCCTTGGTGGCGGTTCTTTTGGAACAGTAATGTTTATCTTGGTACAGGCTGCAACGATGCTTATTCTCTTTGCAGGTGCCAACACCACATATAGCGCCTTCCCACTGCTCTGTAACTTCGTTGCAAGCGATGGTTACCTTCCACGTCAATTAACAAAGCGCGGACATCGCCTAGCATTTTCAAATGGAATCCTCCTGCTCTCTGCAGGTGGAATCCTCCTCGTTACCCTTACTGCGGGTTCTGTCGAGCACCTCGTTGCTTTCTATGCGCTAGGTGTATTCACAGGGTTTACTTTGGCTGGTGCAGGTATGACCAAGCATGCACTTCGCAACCGTCCAGATCACTGGAAGTGGAAGGTTGCAATCAATTCAACTTCAGCCGCTGTCTCATTCCTTGTTGTCATCATCTTCTCTATCGTTAAGTTCAGCGAAGGCGCATGGATGGTTTTAGTTGCAGCGCCAATCCTTGTATTCGTCTTTCTACGTTTCCGTAAGCAGTACGTTCGCGAACAGGCAGCTCTCAAGGTTCATGATGAACATGAGCGCGCTACCTCAATTGCCCGCCACGATGTCACAATCTTGGTTGATAACGTTGACCTCGCAACAGTTGGGGCAGTTCGCTACGCACGTAGCTTGAAGCCACATAAGATCAAGGCGGTTCACTTTGTCATCGATGATCGCCATGCTGAAGATATTCAGAGCGCATGGGCAGAGTCAGAAGCTCTTGAAGATATTCAGTTAGAACTCATTGATTGCCCTGATCGTCGGATTGCAAACTCTGCGATGGATTACGCAATTCGTAAGACCGCTAAGCCAGATATTGAACTTACTCTCTTGCTTCCACGTCGTTCATATTCACGCTTCTTAGGTCGCTTGCTCCATGATCAAACTGCTGAAGAAATCGCAGCGCCAATCTCACAGCTCAAGCGAGTAGTTGCAACGATTATTCCTTTCGACGTCAATAACATCACTGCAGGCAAGAGCGTTCTTGTTCATGAAGAACATGTCGAGCAGGCTGCGACACCGGCAGCACCAGTGCAGCCTGCTGCTCGTGCAGATATGCCATTTACTCCTATTAGCCACTATGCAGAGCACATCACCCCGATCGGTAAGATTGAATGGCGCAAGCGTGCACATGTACAGGGACGAGTAACTTCGATTTCAACAGCACCTCGAGGAAGCGCACCGACGCTTCAAGTAGAGGTCTGGGATGAGACAGGTGGAGTCACTCTCAACTTCCTTGGCCGTCGTGAAATTGCAGGCCTCGAAGTTGGAATGGAAGTTCGCGCTGAGGGAATGGTCGGTGAAGATGATGGAACGCTCGTCATTCTCAATCCGTCTTACGAATTAGTTATTTAATTCATTACCGATCTTTAAAGAATTCTGTAAGCAGCGCTGCGCATTCTTTTTCAAGTACGCCTGCTACGACTTCTACTTTAAAAATTGAACGTGGGTCACGTAATACATCCCAGACAGAACCAGCTGCCCCTGCTTTCTCATCCCACGCGCCATAAATAACTCTTGATATCCGTGACTGTGCGATTGCACCGGCACACATCGCGCACGGTTCAAGAGTGACTATCAATGTGCAGCCATCGAGACGAGATTTCTGAAGACGTGATGCGGCGTTGCGGATAGCAACAATTTCAGCATGTGCGGTCGGATCGTTATTGGCTTCGCGCTCATTGAACCCTTTGCCGATTACGATCCCATCGCTATTGATAACGATTGCACCGACCGGAATGTCGCCCGTACTTGGTGCGATGCGCGCCACATCAAGGGCTAAGCGCATGAGCTCCTCGTTATTCTGCATAGCCAGACTTTATCGGTATGGTTGGAGCCATGAAAGTACATGTTGCCAATCACCCGCTTATCTCTCATAAATTAACTGTTCTTCGCGATGAGCGCACAGATTCGCCTACTTTCCGCCGCCTCGTTGAAGAGCTAGTCACTCTCTTGGCTTATGAAGCCACTCGCGAAGTAAAGACTGTCAGCGTCAAGATTAAGACACCTGTTACAGAGACAACTGGCCTCAAGATGGCTGAACCTCGTCCAGTTGTAGTTCCAATCTTGCGTGCAGGTCTTGGAATGCTTGAAGGAATGACAAAGTTACTTCCCACTGCACAAGTCGGTTTCTTGGGCATGGTGCGCGATGAGAAGACACTTCAGGCGAGCACCTATGCAAACCGTCTTCCCGAAGATTTATCAGGACGTCAATGTTTTGTTCTTGATCCAATGCTTGCAACAGGTGGAACGCTCGTTGCTGCTTTTAACTTCCTCATCGAGCGCGGAGCAACCGAGATCACGGCAATCTGTCTCCTTGCGGCGCCTGAAGGAATCAAGATTGTTGAAGATGCATTTAAAGATTCAGGAATTCCAATTACCTTGGTAACTGGTTCACTTGATGAGAAGCTCAATGAGCATGGCTATATCGTTCCTGGTCTTGGTGATGCGGGTGATCGACTCTACGGAGTTGTGTAATGGCATCAACATCTCCTGGATACGGAATCACAATCCGTGTTGAAGGTGCACCAGAACTCCAGCCAGTAGCACTTGTTACTGCCACAGTAACCAATGCAGGCGCATCTATCACCGCGCTCGATGTTGTTGAATCACAACTTGATCGAGTTGTCGTCGATATTACCTGTGACACCGTTGATAAAGATCATGCCGATGAGATCAATGCTGCGCTAAGTGCTCATGCTGGCCTGACTGTTCGCAAAGTCAGTGATCGAACATTTCTCCTCCACCTCGGTGGAAAGCTCGAGATTAATTCAAAGGTTCCGCTAAAAACTCGAGATGACCTCTCTCGCGCGTACACACCTGGTGTTGCGCGAATCTGTCAGGCAATCGTTGAGGACCCTTCAGATGTCCGCCGCCTGACTATGAAGCGCAATACCGTCGCCGTAGTTACCGATGGATCAGCAGTGCTGGGCTTAGGAAATATCGGACCTGCAGCAGCTCTTCCCGTCATGGAAGGTAAGGCAGTTCTCTTCAAGCGCTTCGCAGATATCGATGCATGGCCTGTCTGCCTTGATACTCAGGATGTAGATGAGATTGTCCGTACAGTTCAATTGATTGCTCCCGTCTATGGCGGAATCAACCTTGAAGATATCTCTGCCCCGCGCTGCTTTGAGGTAGAAGCGCGCCTACGAGAGCTCCTCGATATTCCTGTCTTCCATGATGATCAACACGGAACAGCGATCGTTGTTCTTGCCGCACTTCGCAATTCACTCAGACTTGTCGATAAGAATATTGGCGATGTAAAGATTGTCATGAGCGGTGCAGGAGCTGCAGGCACTGCTATCGCCCGACTTCTCGTTCTCAGTGGAGCGAAGAAGATTGTCGCCTTCGATAAAGATGGCGTGATCTGCAAGAGCTCTACAGGTGACGAGCCAATGCGACGCTGGTTTATTGAAAATTCTAATCAAGAGAACTTCCAAGGTGATATCCACGAAGCTATGAAGGGTGCAGATGTATTTATCGGTGTCAGTGCCCCAAATGTGCTGACAGAAGAAGATATTGCAGGGATGGCGAAGAGTTCAATCGTCTTTGCTCTTGCTAATCCGACTCCTGAGATTGATCCTGCAATTGCACGCAAGTATGCAACTGTTGTTGCAACCGGGCGCAGCGATCAACCAAATCAAATTAATAACGTTCTAGCTTTCCCTGGAATTTTCCGAGGCCTTCTCGATGCTGGGGTGAGCAAGATTGAGGATGACCTCCTTGTTGCCGCCGCAGAAGCAATTGCAGATTGTGTCTCTCCATCTCAGCTCAATGCATCATTTATCGTTCCGAGCGTCTTCGATCCGCAGGTTGTTACCAAGGTTGCAGCTGCCGTGAAGAAGATTTCAGCTAAGTAGCGATGAGCGCCTTTGCAGCATCTTTCGATGCTCAATTCTCTACACTCGCACCGTTCATTCTCTATCTTTTGATTGGCCTTATCGTCTTTGTTGAAACGGGCCTTCTCTTTGGCTTCTTTCTCCCTGGAGATTCAATACTTTTTAGCGCTGGTTTGGTCGCGGCAGCGCAGGGAAACGTCAACATTGCCCTGCTAGTTACCATAATTGTGATTGCAGCTTTCTTTGGAGATCAAGTTGGATTTGTCATAGGACGTGTCATTGGCAGGCCTTATCTCGATAAGCGCGAGTCACCACGAATTCAACGGATGATTGTTAACGCTGAACGATTCTACGAACAGACAGGATGGTGGGCTGTTGTCGCAGCTCGTTTCTTCCCATGGGTGCGCACCTTTGTTCCACCGATTGCTGGCGCTTCGAAGATGAATTACTACAAATTCCTATCTGCAAATCTCTTAGGTGCAATCCTTTGGGGAGCCGGTATAACTCTTGCGGGTTTCTATGCCCACTCACTTCCATGGGTAAAGACCTCGTCTTATGCAATCGCTGCTTTCTTTATTATTGCTTCAGCGGTTTCCGTGACTGTGAATTATTTACGCCGCCCACGATAACGCCAAGGTAAGTCATAGCAATACCAATAACGAGATACCAGCTCACGCGAACTCCATCAGTCGGCGAGATCAAATCAATCAGGAGCGAACCTAAGAGATTTCCTCCCACGCTAAAGAGAGTAAATGTAAGAACTCCAAGGTGCTGAACAATCTTTGATGTAAAGGCGATATAGACGACTCCAATTACTCCACCTGTATAGATCCACCAAGGGCCTGCAGGGAGAGATGAAATCTTAGAATTGCCAAAGATGAGAAGCAGCGTAAGAAATATCGTAAGGAATGTCGTTCCCATAATGAAGTTAAGGAGCGATGTTGTAAAACTCTGATGTGAATATTCGTTGATCTGTCCATTGAGTGCACGTTGCACGCCAACTACCGCACCAGCTACTCCCGCAAGAAATACAGCGAAGATTGCGAGATCTGATGCTTCGATGCGGTCATAAACTGAGATAAAGACTGCAAAGACGGTGAATGCAGCGGCGGTTAAGCGTCGGGCAGTGATGTGCTTCTTGCCTCCACCGGTAATTCCCAACCGGTCCACCAATAGTGAAGCGGCGGTCTGTCCTGCGATAGAGGCGACAGAGTAAATAGCCACGCCTATTACAGGCACTACATGGGTCTGAATGCCTACAAAAGTCCCACCGAGGGCGCCGGCAAAGAGGGTCCATCGAGGAAGCTCCTTGCGTGAAACCGCACCGCGAAGATTGCGCGCTCCCTCTTTTATAGCTGGCGAAAAGAGCGCGATTATTGCGATGATCAGAAGGCCAGAACCGAATGAGATAAGCGCTGCCTCAACGCCATTATTAAGACGATGCGAGAGCTCACCATTTGCTCGCGCTTGCAGAGCAATCATGACACCAGAGATTGTTGCAAGAATGTCGAGACGTTGGTTCTCTCTACTAGACATCTCTATCCCTCAAGTGCCAATGTGATTGAGAGCCACTCTTCCTCACGTGTAGCAAGTTCTGACTCAATTTTCGCAAGTGATTCTGTAAGTTCGAGTAATTTCTCAGCAGTTGATGTCGCTGATTCAAGTTCAGCGGTGATTCGCTCAACTTCAGCCTTGCCTTTCTCAATCTGGCGTTCGACGCGAGTGAGGTCTTTCCTTAATTGGCGCTCTTCAGCTGCATTAGAGCTCTTCACCTTCACATCAGAACTCTGCGCTGGAAGTGATTGCTTATGTCGTAATTCGAGATACTCATCTACTCCTCGTGGAAGATCACGAAGTTGCAGATCACCAAGAAGTCCAACAAATCGATCACAGACGCGCTCTAAGAAGTAACGATCGTGTGAGACAACGAGAAGTGTTCCGCCGTAGCTATCGAGAAGATCTTCTAACTCTGTTAACGTCTCGATATCAAAATCATTCGTAGGCTCATCGAGCATGAGAACGTTTGGGGCATCCATCAACAATCGTGTCAGCTGAAGGCGGCGGCGCTCCCCACCTGAGAGATCTCCCACCGGAGTCCACTGGCCATCGCGGTCAAAGCCGAGACGTTCGCAGAGCTGTGATGCAGAGAGTGTTCTGCCTTTACCGAGTTCAACAAATTGAGCAACTTTTTCAACAGCTTCCAGTACTCGCCAAGTTGGGTCGAGCTCATCGAGATGTTGCGTAAGGAATGCTATTTTCACTGTTATTCCAGTGGTCAGCTTTCCAGCAGCAGGTTGAAGTTCACTTGCAAGTACGCGCATCAAGGTGCTCTTTCCTGCGCCATTGATGCCAACAATTCCAATGCGATCTCCAGGACCAATGTTCCAAGTCAGGTGCGATAGGAGTTCCTTATCCCCTGCTTTAACCTGCATATCTTTCGTCTCAAGAACTGTCTTACCTAAACGATTAAGTGCAAACTTGAGGAGTTCGCTTCCATCACGTGGAGCAGGCTCTGCTGAAATTAATTCATTTGCTGCATCAACACGGAACTTTGGTTTAGTTGTTCGAGCAGGAGCGCCACGACGCAACCAAGCAAGTTCTTTTCTAATGAGGTTATTACGACGCGCCTCGGTTGCAGCAGATTGTCGAGAACGCTCTGCCTTTGCTAATACGTAAGCTGAGTATCCACCGTCATACTCTTCGACTTTTCCTTGGACGACTTCCCAGGTTCGTTCGGTAATCTCATCCAAGAACCAACGATCGTGAGTAACAACTAGGACGGCTAAATCAGTTCGCTTCTTCAAGTGATCTGCGAGCCAGGCAACGCCCTCAACGTCGAGGTGGTTTGTTGGCTCATCGAGAAGAACTAGTTGAACATCATCGATAAGAAGTTTTGCAAGACCAACGCGGCGCTTCTCACCACCAGAGAGATTGCCAAATGTTCGCTCAAAGAGGTGATCATCGAAACCACCGAATAGTCCGGTGAAGATTTCGCGAATTCGTGAGTCACCTGCCCACTCATGCTTTTCACGATTGCCAAGGACAACATCGCCTACTGTCGCTGTGGGATCTGCGTTATCAATCTGTGCGAGGTATCCAATATTTGTTGAATTCGATTTTGTTACGCGACCTTCATCGGCAGATTCTTCACCGGTAATAATGCGCATCAAAGTGCTCTTGCCGGCACCATTGCGGCCAACGATTCCGATTCGCTCGCCCTCTGAGATACCGAGTGAGACCTTTATGAGAAGTGGGCGAATATCAAAGGCTTTAGAGACCTCTTCGATGTTTACAAGATTGCGCGCCACGGTAGGAGAGCGTACCTTTCCATCATGAAGGTTACTGACCGCGAATACGCCCTAGAACTCGATAAGAACGATCCGCTAGCTCCATTTAAGAGCCGTTTCGTCATTACCGACCCCGATCTCTGTTATCTCGATGGAAATTCATTAGGGCGCTTGCCTCATGAGACGGTGAAGGCGGTCAATGACTTCCTGACACACGAGTGGGGTCGCGAAGTGGTTAATGGCTGGAGCCATTGGATTGATGAGGCGCAGCCTGCTGGCGATCTACTCGGTCGCTCAGTCCTTGGCGCGGGACCTGGTCAGGTTCTTGTCTGTGACACGACATCTGTGAACTTCTACCAACTCTGTCTTGCAGCGATTAACTCTCGCCCAGGTCGAAAGACAATCATTACTGATGCCGCCAACTTTCCAACAGATCGTTACATCCTCGATGGAATCGCAAAGCAGCTCGGACTCAATCTTGTCATCATCGACAATGAAGATCCAGCGGTGTCAGAGAATGAGCGAATCACCGTCGATACTCTCAAGCCTTATATGAGCGAAGATGTCGCGCTTGTAACTATTGAAGTTATTCAATACCGCTCTGGTGCACGAAATGATCTGAAATCTATTACTGATTATGTTCGCTCATTTGGTGCTTGGGTTGTCTGGGATGCTAGCCACGCTGCAGGTGCTATCGAGATGGATTTCGATGCAAATGGCGTTGACCTTGCTGTGGGGTGCACATATAAATATGGAAACTCTGGCCCTGGCTCTCCTGCTTGGCTCTATGTTAATAAGCGAGTCCAGAAAGAACTTCAGGTTCCAATTCAAGGTTGGTTTGCAAATGAAGATCAATTTGGAATGGGCGCTGAATTTGTGAAGGCCGATGGAATTCGAGGATTCCAAATCGCTAGCCCATCAATTATCGGTATTCGTGGTGTTCAAACTGCATTTGGAATGATTGAAGAAGCTGGCATCAAGGCAATTGCTCATAAGGCAGCTGTTGGTACACAGATGATGATTGATCTCTACGATGCATGGCTCGCAGACCTTGGCTACACACTTCTTACATCACGTGATGCCAATGAGCGCGGTGGTCACATCTCTATCGGACATCCTCAAGCTGCGCAGATATGTGTTGCTCTTCGTAAATTCGTAAATGTGATCCCTGATTACCGAACACCAAATGCAATCCGTCTAGCGATTGCTCCACTTCCGACTTCTTATGTCGAGATTTGGGATGGCTTCGAACGACTTCGTGAACTCACTCTGACGAAGAAGTATGAAGAAATAAAGGGATCGGATTCACGAGTCACATGAGCAATCAATACGAATCAGCGCTGACTTACACCTCTTATCTGCAGGTTGATGAGCTTCTTCAACTTCAAAAGCCACTCTCTGACGGTCCAGAACATGATGAGCTGCTCTTCATCATCATCCACCAGACTTACGAACTCTGGTTTAAACAGCTCTTGCATGAATTTCAAGCTGCAGCTGAAGCGATGGAGGCGGGTAATTCTCATTACGCTCTCTCATTACTTGGCCGCATCCGCACCATCATGAAGGTCTGCGTTACACAGGTAGATATTCTCGAGACGATGACGCCACTTCAATTTAACGCCTTCCGTGGATATCTCTCATCATCGAGCGGTTTCCAATCGGCGCAATTTAGAAAAGTCGAAGCAATTCTCGGTCGCCGTGATGGAAAGATGGCAGGCCATCTTCCTGAAGAGATGCAGGCAGAGATTAAAGAGATTACAGATCGCAATTCGATCTGGGATTCATTCTTGATTTATGTTGCAGGTCGCGGATTCGCTATTCCTGCTCAAGTTCTCGACCGACCAAAATCTGTGGCATATGAGAGCAACCTTCAAGTTCAAGATTCTCTTCTCGAACTCCATCGCAACGATGCAGAGGCAGCGATGGTTGCAGAGCGCTTACTTGATATCGATGAAGGTATCCAAGAGTGGCGCTATCGCCATGTAAAGATGGTCGAACGCACTATCGGAGCGAAGATGGGTACAGGCGGATCAAGTGGTGTGCAATATCTTGCAAGCACGCTCTTTAATCCAGTCTTCAAAGATCTCTGGGAGATCCGTTCACGCTTTTAAGCGGGAAGACCCTTTACGACAATCTCTTCGAGCGGTAGACGTTCACGCTTTGCGAGTTCGCGCTCAAGCGCTGGCCCTGAGAGTTTCTCTGGAAGATCTTGTGTGCCCACTGCAACAACAACTACTGGGACAAGATCAGCGCTCATACTGACTGCGCTCTGTGCGATTGACTTATCGAAACCTGTCATCTGGTGTGCAACGAGTCCGCGATCGTGAGCCTCGATGACAAGTTGCGCCACTGAAAGCCCACAGTCAAAGAGGTAATCACCGTGCGGAGTAGTTCCATCACCCTTAACTGTCTTTGATGCGACAAGCACGAGGGCAGATGCATTCTGCGCCCACATCTGGTTGAACTCACCGAGTGAAGAGAGAATCTGAGCGAAGAGCTCATCGCCACGCTTACCCACGAAGTAACGCCAGGGCTGGCCATTAAATGCCGATGGCGCCCAACGTGCAGCCTCAAGGATTGCACGGAGATCGTCATCGGAAATTACTGCGCTCTCATTGAGTGAACGTGGGCTACGGCGTGTAGCGATAATTTCATTGACCGGGATAGATGTTTCAGCTCTCATAAGGCAGAAGAGTAACTGCGTTTCTGACTTCTTGCAGAACGGAGAGGTTACTTAACTCTGAGATTTCTTTCTATTAATAATCTCAGTGCGGTGGCCATATGCCTTCTCTGCAATCTCTCTACGACGTGCGATGTAAGCATCAGATGCGCCAGTGATGAGATGTTCAAATCGCGCATCGCCCTTGATCAATGGATGCAACTCTTTTGCAATTGTCTGTGATCCCCATACAGGTGGATCCTGTTTTATAACGTTGACGACGATATGTGGATTAATCATTCGATACAGGAGCCCTAAGCGACGAAGTCCCATATAAACAAGGTGGCGCTTTCCGCGATTGATATGTTCTTGAACCTTGAGGCGGTTATAGGTAAACCAGGATGGGCGCTTTGGCTCTTCACGTGTTGCAAGGTCGAAGAGAATCTTTGCAATCTCCGCACCGCCTGTGGTCGCGGGTAGCTCTTTACATTTTGTTGCAAGCTTTGCGCGAACTTGCGGATCCTGAAGTTTCTTCACTGCAGCCGTAATGTCGTGAAGGTCTGCTTGATTTCCACGAATAGCAAAACCAAAATCATTTCCCCATTGTGCGCGAGCCTCTTGATCATCGGTTCCGCGAATATTTGAAATGAAGACTGTTGGTAGGCATGCTGGAAGGTTTTCATGGAAACCGTTGTAACCAGTTGCAGAGACACCTGCATCAAATGCATGCAAGACGCGCGCAAGCGGGAAGTGGCGCACAACGCGAATATCTAGACCTTCAGGTGCAAGTGACTTTCCATCTTTATCAAAAGGTTGCTTTGTAAGAATTACCTGTAGATCTTTCCAGCCAATCAAGCCAGAGAGAGCGGCAGTTAACTTCTCATTAACGTCGCTATCACCGGTTCCGAGCTGGACTAAGACTGCTGGGCGATCAAGGTCAAGGCCCAAGACCTTTCGTGCCTCTTCGCGTGAAAGCGCCTCAGATTCTCGAAAGAGTGAGACTGAAGAAGTAAGCGTTGCATCATTGCGTTGGGCTGTTGGTCCAAAATCGTAGGCACGGGCCATATCACCAGGTTCGACGATGTGGTCCATCATCTTTGATTGCATGCCTAGAACAAATCGTTGTGGCTTCTTCTGCCATAAGCCTCGGCGAACCCAGACCAGCGCCAACTTTGGGTGAGAGAACTTCGCTGCAATAACGCCTGGGTATGGAACGACGCCATCAAATGACATGACCGTTGCTCCGGTCTCATCCACCAACGCCATCAATCGATCGCGGAGATAGTCATCCCAATTCTCTCGCGGCATCCATCCTCGATCGCGACCAGGAATGTATTCGACTCGAATTCCAAGATAGTCAGGAATCTCTGCAATTCCACCCGCCATTGAGACGATGATCGGATTAGCGTATTTCTTAAGTTCAATGGCAATCGCTGTTGCACGTACCAGGTGGCCCATTCCAACGCCGTTGCTCGTCGCTAGAATAATTGTTGGCTTTGTCATGGTGGTTAAGGCTACCAATACTTCGCAATATTGAGTTTAATATCCCAATGTCACCGACAATTCACCCTACAAAGGCACGTCTCATTGAGACCGCTGCTGCCCTTTTGGAAACGCAATTCCCAGGGTCAGTTCAAGTAGATGAAATCCTAGAAAAATCGGGGATTTCAAAGGGAAGTCTTTATCATCACTTTGAAGATCTCGGTGAACTTCTCGAAGCTGCACAGGTGGCACGTTATGCAGAATGGGTTAATCGCAGTATTGGCTTGATTACTCCAGTGCTCACGGAGACAAAGACCCGCGATGAAATGATCGAGGGACTTCGTCGAATCACTCGTTTCACTCAATCAGCAGAATTTAAAGGTATGAGATTTCAACGTGCACGCGCACTTGCAAATGCCGAAACATCAAAGCGATTTGAGCACGCGTTAGGTGTAGAACAAGAACGACTGAATATCGCTCTCGCTGATTTAGTTCAAGAGGCGAAAAATAAAGGACTTTTCAAGGAAGAGTTAGATCCACGTATCGTTGCTATTTTCATTCAAAGTTATACCCTCGGAAAAATCGTTGATGACATCGTTCCTGATCCAATGGCTCAGGAAATGTGGGAAAATTTCATCGTAAATATGCTTGTCGCCACGATGGTTACTCAATAGTTGCAACTTCTTTGGGCTTCGGCGATAATTGCGCCACACGTTTAAGACGTGGTTAAAAGGAGAGTACAGAACAAAACCGCTTCTAAGTTAGAGGCTTTTGTAGTACAGCGTTACAAATGACAACTGCGCCACATGCGAATACGTATCGTCGAGTCCCAGCAACATCAACACCAATTTCTCCTGAGAAGGTAGCGTCAGTTCTCGCCGCCGAGTGGGAGCTATTCACAAAAAACACCAAGGCATCAGAGACAGAGAGCAAGCGCGCTTTCTCATCTCTCCCCCTCGGTGTGACATCTAGCTTCCAGCACTGGGATCCATACCCAATCTCTATTGCCAGCGCAGAGGGCGCATATATGACCGATGTTGATGGTCGTAAATTGCTCGACCTCTCAATGGGTTTTGGAGCAATGCTTGCTGGCCACCTCAACCCAGTTGTTGTTGAGGAGATTCAATCTTCTCTGACAAAGGGAATGCTCTTTGTAACTCCATCTCCAACATCTACCGATGCTGCAGAGCGGATCTGTAAGCGTTTCGGTATCGATCAAGTTCGATTTACCAATTCAGGTACAGAGTCAACGATGTATGCCGTTCGCGTTGCGCGATCAGCGACAGAGAAGATGGGTATCTTGAAGATTGAAGGTGGTTACCACGGTAGCTACGACCCATTCGTAGTCTCATCAAAGCCACCTATCGACAAGATTGGTAAGGCTGATAAGCCGGTTCCATATATTGATTCAAACTTGGTTCCCGGAGATATCTACGTCGTTCCATTTAATAACATCGAAGCACTTGAGAAGATGTTTAAGAAGAACGCTAAGAAGCTTGCCTGCTTTATCGTCGAGCCGGTACTAGAGAACCTTGCAATCGTTCTTCCTGATGCTGGATATCTCGAGCGAGTTCGCGAACTCTGCGATCAGTACAACGTTGTTCTCATCTTTGACGAGGTAAAGACAGGTCTTACAGCTGGCGCTCACGGTGCTTCAATGCGCCTAGGAGTAAAGCCAGACTTGATTACTCTCGCTAAATCAATCGGTGGCGGACTTCCACTTGCAGCCTTCGGCGGTAAGAAGGAGTACATGGATTTTGTTACCAATAACAAGATGGCCCACTTCGGTACATTTAACGGTAACCCTCTTGCTATGGCAGGTGTTCGTGCAATCGATCGCATTGCGACAGAGGCAACTCTTGGCGCAGCTGAAGAGCTTAATTTCCAGGCACTTGAGCGCATCGGCGACATCATTGATGAGTACAAACTTCCTGCGCACACAGTCGGTTTCGGTGTTAAGGGTTGTGTTACTTGGTCAACTACGCCCGTTCGTAACTATCGCGACTACAAGGCGACTGATTTTGGTGTTGCAGAGGCACATTGGCTCTTCGCACTCAATCGCGGAATCATCACTCCGCCAGGACTTGATGAGCAGTGGTTGATTTCGCTTGCACATACTCAGACTGAAATCGACATCTTGGTCGATGATTTTGCTGAGTTTGCTAAGGCGTTGCGAAAGTAACTCTTATTCGAGTTTCCACTCGAGGTAATGAGCTGCTTCACCTGAACAGAAAGAATTATTCTCTAACGTCCAGAGGATGATGCCGTTCTTCTTACCTTCTTCGACTCCGCTCCATGCTGCCGAAAATTCAGCATTGAGATTGATGTAATTATCAAGAGCCGCTGCTGCTGATTTCTCATCGGGATAGATCCAAATTGTGCAGCTACCTGTCGCAGTCGTAATCGCTTGCTCTGGAGCGTACTCGCCTGCAGATTGAAGTACTTCGCTCGTCTTATCTTCAGTCCATGCAAGTACAGCTTGATTCTTTAGGCGAGAAAGTAAATCAGCATTACGTTGGTTGTAGATACCAAAGATGGGTGCGATTACTAGGGCAATGACGGCGGCATATCCGCAATATGTGATGAACGGTGCCTTCTTCTTTCCTGATTTTTCTGGCGCAGTCCATTCGATGCGCTCACCACATCTACTGCAATGGTTCCAGCCAGATTTCACTTGAGATGAGCACTCACCACATTTGAGTTTTGCCATGGGTTAATTGAACCTTCGCCCATCAAGGCGAGCAAGGAAATTGTAGATTTTGAGTGGTCATAGTTGAGTTGAAGCCACCAAATTCCTCCTTGAGTAGAGGATTTAACGCTTTGTTGAACGCCTGGAAATGCCGATTACGGAAGGTGGCGAGGTAACTGGTGGATAGCCATTAAAAGCTGGAGTAAGGGTGGCAGTGAGAGTTACCGATCCTTGGAGAGGTGGCTTCCATCCGCATGTCGCAGTGATCGTTCCTGATGTAACAGTTGAGACCGCCAAACAATTTGGAATTCTCTTTCCGCTTGCAAAGAAGCGAACTATCCCTGCCGTGCTCACTGTCGCAACTATGCTTATTGATGATCCTTTATTTAAAGAACCAGAGATTGCGTCAAGAGAGATACTTGCAGTACCTGTCATAAATGCACGAATTGGGCGAGTGTAAAAACTAGTTGCTGCATATTGCCATGTGCTTTGTTCTGCTGCATTGCCATCGCTTCCATAAAGTACGAAGTTTTGATGCCACTGAGCTGAACCAGGGTTAGTGCTCTGTGTAGAGGACTGGTACGAACCTGCTGAAAATGTATATGCGGTGGGGACTCCGGTGTTGAGCGCATTGGTATATGTACATGGTGAACTAAGAGTGATTGTTTCTCCATGAGACCACTGACAGAGCACCCGAAGCTCGGCCATAGTTGGCACATACCAATCACTTAATCCACCACCGCCATATGCCCGCGCAGAAACGGCGGCACTTCCTGTCGATGTATCTGCCGCAGCCATTGCAATTGAATTCTTCAGTCCTAACCCAAGTTGTGACGTTGTCATTGTTGGTGACGACACTTGACCAATTCCCGCGACGGCTGTGGCGTATTGATTCCAATATCTTGTGCCGTCACTTGATCCACCAGACCAATTTTTTGGAGCCGCTTCAAGGGTGTTACAGAAAGTTGCTAATGTGGCTCCGCATGCAAATGGCGTTCCAGTCGTATAAAAAACGATTCCACCACCAGGGCCAGTATCTCCAGCGCTGCATTGAACTTCTCCGCCACATACCTTGGGGGCCGCATCTGCTGGAAGAGGTAAAAATGAGCAAGTGCTCAATAGGGCGATGGCGAGAATGAGTCTCATCGCTGTTCGCATTGCCTAATTATGCACTACTCAATTTTGCTGTCTCCCTAGAGATTGGGAGAAAGAAGAAAAGCCCCGAGTGTGAAAGGCACTCGAGGCTTAACTTGTGCGCGCGAAGGGATTCGAACCCCTAACCTTCTGATCCGTAGTCAGATGCTCTATCCGTTGAGCTACGCACGCTTATTTATTTGTAGAACGCGAATAATACCTTCTTATTAGAGCGCACCCAAATTGAGCAATTCTTCGCGAGAAACAGCCTTTTTACGAGGTTTTCCAAGCGGTTCGCCCGCAGCAACTTCGGCAGCGTTGATCTGCTCCCAATGCAATTGAGTCACTACCTTTTCATGGGTGATGATTTCAGTGACATCTCCTGAATCCTTGGGTGAATCTAATTGAGAGACGAGTAGCTTCATTACATCTGCAGCATCAGATTTATTCGTCCCGATAACACCTGATGGTCCACGCTTTGCCCAACCGACAACATAGAGATTGCCATCCACATGGCCCTCATCATTTACAACCTTGCCATGTGCAAATGGAATTCCTGCAAGAGATGGAGATTCGTATCCGATTGCTGTGATTACAAGGCCACACTTGATTGAGAAGGTTTCATCTCTACCTGTGCGCTTAAATACAACTTCTTCAACCTTGCCATTGCCCTTAATCTCAATAGGTGTAGCCAAAAATTGGAAGCGCATTGTGCGCTCATGTGAGGTTGGTTCGCGCTCTGCAATTACCGTCATTGCATCGAGATTAGACTTTGTATCTTTCTCAATATCATCGCCTGCGCGAACAATAGCTGCAGAGATATCTTCTGGTTCAATCACAACATTGGTGTGCTCAAGCTTTGGAAGTTCACGAAGCTCAGGAGATGTGAATGCAGCATGTTCGGCGCCACGTCGCGCGCTGATCACAACTTCTCGAATTGCGCTGGCCTTGAGCGCATCGATTGCGTGATCTGCTGTATCTGTTGGATCAAGCTCTGCTGGTTCAAGAGCCAACATTCGCGCAACATCCATCGCAACATTTCCGGCACCAATTACAACTGCAGTCTGTGAAGTGAGATCGAAATTCTCATCCTTAAAGTCTGGGTGTGCGTTATACCAAGGGACAAATGTTGCCGCCGATAGCGAACCTGGTAACTCTTCACCTGGAATTCCAAGCTTCTTACCCTTCGGAGATCCAGTAGCAATGACAACTGCGTCATAGCGTTCACGTAACTGCTCGATTGTGAGATCGCTACCTAGCTCGACATTTGCAAAGAGACGAAAGTCAGGATTATTAGCAATCTTCTCAAAGACCTTTGAAACGCTCTTAATCTTTGGGTGATCCGGGGCAACGCCGCTACGTACTAGACCCCACGGGGTTGGGAGGCGCTCAATCATGTCGATAGAGAATGTGAGTTCAGCGGTCGCAAGGTTTTGAAGCGCCTGAGCCGCAAAATAACCGGCTGGGCCTGCACCTACAATTGCAATCTTGAAGCTCTTCATTCGACTCACCTCTGATAGATCTCGAGGGTCGAAGTTTAACCTTCTTTAAGAGTTGAAGGTGCCGGCAGAGACATTGGCGAGGCTGGCAGATACTGAGACGATCAAAGATCCGACCTTATTTTGAACGATTTGGAATGAGTAGAAGCTATTCGCCGGCAAAGTCAAGGTGTAGACGGTTGCTGCGTTATGAACTGGGGCTGTCACATTGGTCGAGGTGCCCGAGGAACAGATATTGGTTCCTGTAAAGCTTGCATTGAGATTGCAACGACGGAAGACGCTGACATTGGCATTTGAAGCAGGCAAGGTGATTGTCATTGTGAAACGGGTGACACCAAGTGATCCGCTGTTATTGATATGGAATGTGCGCACGGTTCCATTACTCAAGATGGTGCTATAGGCGATTCCTGTATTGGTGAAACTTTGAGTGCCAGTTGCAAAAATCACGACGTTTCCGGAGGCAACTGTGAGGGTGTTATTGGATTGAGCCTTCACCGCTGCTTCGGCAAATGGTGGCTGGGTGAGCACGATTAATAACGCGCCCACCACAGCGGCGACGAGAGATGTAGATTTGCGATTGAATCTCATCTCCCTCTCCTTCCACCAATTGTTTCCGTGATTTCTATTTCGTTAACTTTTGATTATGAGTTAACGCCTGCAGGTACGGCAGATGAATCCGTGATGATAAATGTCCAAGTCAAGTTAGCGCTAAGACCCTGGATTGTGCCGGATGGCAAGACTCCATTGAGAACATTCTCTGTGCTCGCTGGAAGTGAGACTGAAACCTTGAGATAGCTAACGCCAGCTGCCAAGAGTGTTGGAAGTGTGATCGATGTAGCAGAAGTCTTCAAAGTCTTTGCAGAGGTGCTCGCAAGTACCGTTGTTGGTGTTCCGCCACATGTACCTGTGTTTGTGAAGGCGATTGAGCATCCTGCGATTGCGATCTGAAGGCCAGCAGTAGTGCTTTCGGATAAAGTGCTGGTATCTGATGTGACGAGCTGCAAGGTAGGTGTCATTCCATCGAGAGTTCCGCCATTGGTGAGATCTACATATCGGTTATATGTATCGCCTGGTCCGATATTTGCGATTGCTGTTGTAAAACCGTTGGTGATGCCAGATACACCAGATGGGGCCATAGTGAGCTTCAAAGTACCTGTGGTGACTTGTCCACCAGAAGTATTAGTTGCAGTCGCTGTAAGAGCCGCGAAGACGTTGGAGGAGACCATACCCGCACCGCCAATTGCAGCTGCAGCAACGATGGTGATCTTGAGTGCGATGCTGCCGGCGCTCTTTGATAGCACTGTTGTCATTGGGTTCATTAGTTGCTCCCTACCTTTTCTTCTCTTTCGATCGCAAGAGACTCTTGCAAATTATCGATAAGTTCTCTGTACTGCTGGTTATTACGACGTTCTTCGATGTAAAGTTCTTTATAGACGCGCTCCGGGGTCAGCGATGCAACAATCTTCTTTCGGAAGAGGAATGCAAAGAGGCCGAGGATGTTGGCAACGACCAAGAAACTTGCCGCTGTCTGGCGACCTTGGACAGTATTCATATAGACCATTGGTCGACCCATGTAAGGAATCGTCCTCACGACCATAGAGACATTTGCATATGGTGAGACGATAAATGGGTCGCGGTCGGCAGAATCATTTGCATCGCCTTTTGTGATGATGCGAAGTGCACCGCTGAAATCACGAATCTCGGCGATGCGGTGTGAGTAGTAGACACCGGTTGATTGATTACTGACTGCGATGATGTCACCAACATGTAATGAAGTAGAGGCAACCAAGCGAGTAAGGAATACATCCCCTGGGTTAGCAGCAGGTTTCATTGAACCGGTAAGAATTGGGGAGAATCCATATCCAAATTTGCTTGTAAGGATTGCTGGAGCTACGGCAAGAGAGATAGTGATCGCAATAAATACATAATTGCGAACCTTGCGTCCCTTGCTCACTTTTTTGCTCATGTAGTGAAGGTAGGTTGTAAACCTCACGATATCCTCACAGTTTCATCGTCTGTGCTCCACAATGCATATATTTCGCTACTTTTGGTGGGATTGGGTCTATAACCCACCTACTCTTAGGCCATCACTTAAAGGTAAAGGGAGGCTCACAAATGGGTCAAGAAGAACAGAAAGTTCTCGTCGTTGACGATAACCAAGATATTCGAGACCTCGTGGTCCACATCCTCAACGCCGATGGATTCCATGTCTATGCAGCGGTAGACGGAGAGAATGCTCTCGCTATCCTCAACAGTAACTCTGTCGACCTTGTACTTCTCGATGTGATGATGCCAGGAAAATCTGGACTTGAGGTTTTGAAAGAGATTCGCTCAGGATCCAATAAGAAAATTCGTGAGATTCCCGTCATGATGATCACTGCAAAATCTTCTACCGACGATATCGATCAAGCCCTAGCGCTTGGTGCTAATTCATATGTTGTAAAGCCATTTCGCGGAACGACAATTCGCGAGAAGGTCCGCTCAATTTTAGATCTACCCTTCAACGGTTAAAGAGAGTACGGAGAGAAAATGAAGAAGTTAAGTGCAGTATTTATTGCGACAGCAATAGCCATCTCGATTACCCCAGTTGCACAGGCTGCAGAGAGTGCCAACCCTTATGGCACCTCAACAATCGATCCTGCAGGTCCTAACGAGGTAGTATTTACAATTTCAAAGGGAAGCAAGAAGGTTCTCTTTACGACGAGCAAGCTCAATAAGGTGAAGTCATCCGTAATTTCAATCTACGAACCCTTCATCAAGAAGCGCCAAAGCTTCACTGTGATTCCTATCAAAACATTCTTCTCCCTAGTTGGAATATCTGGTAACGATAAGGTCTCAACAACAGCTCTTAACGATTACATCTATACAAATACCGCCGCTCAATTCATCTCAGCCGGCACTTATATCGCTATTAAGCGCAATGGCCTCGATATCCCTTACGACCAAGGAGGTCCTATCCGCCTTATCTTCGCTGATAAGAGTAAGTGGGCTAAGAATCTTGATGCATGGAACTGGTCCCTCGAATCAATCTTAGTAAAGTAAGAGAATGTCTCCTGATAAAGCGCAACAACAACTTCGTGCAATTGCGAAGTTTCAAGTTACCAAGGGCCAATTTGTCTTGGCTCTTATTGCGATTGTCGGAATTTTGGGCCTAGGTTTCTCATCATTTATTGCATCTAGCTCAACGGTAAAGCAGGCAAAGATCCTCAGCGATGTCGAGACTCCGGCAGCCTCAATCATCTTTACCCAGCGAGAATCTCTGGTCTATGCGACGAGGTTAGCTCAGTGGGCAAATGGCGGAACGACGCGGCGAGAGGTTCAAATCGCGCGCAATATTCTCGCCCAACGTCTGGTAGTAATCGATACCAGCGGGAGATCAATGGGCAGCAGAGCACAGGCCAGCTATTGGGATGCTCTCAGGAAGTCTGACCAGATTGTCGCTTCAGCGCCTATCGGAGTGCTTCCTGAATCGATCCATATGAAATTTAGCGCTGAAGTCGCACCTGTCGTCGATAGAATCCTTGCAGAATCTCGTCGCCTCGTTGTCTCTTACCAACGTTCAGTAGATAAAGAGATGGTCGACGCGGCTCAGAAGACCGCATCGCGCGATCATCTCAACCTCATCTTTTTCTATATCTTTCTTATGGCTGGAGGGCTATTCCTCTTTCTCAATGTCCGAACCAATTTCGCAAATTATCGTCTTGCGCGTGTTGCTCTCGATGAGGAACAGCGACGTCTCGATGAAACAATTGCGGAATTGAAGCGAACACAATCAACTGTCGCTGAACTTCAGGATCTCGATCAGACTAAGAACGCTTTTATGTCTACGGTAAACCACGAACTTCGCACACCATTGACTTCAATTATTGGCTATCTTGATGTAATTCGAGACGAGAATATGGTTGAAGGAAATAGCGCTCTTATTACCTATCTTGATGTTCTAGACCGTAATGCAAAGATTCTTCTTCACTTAGTCGAGAGCATGCTCTCACTCAGCAAAATTGATGCGGCTTCTGGCAAATTGTCGAGCGATCGAGTCTGCATAAATGAAATTATTGATAACGCGATATTTGTAATGAAGCCAGCAAATGAAAGAACAGCAATTTCAGTATCATTTAAGGCATCTGAAGAACTATTCGTGCAAGGTGATGCAGAACAACTCAATCAAGTCTTTATCAACTTACTTGGGAATGCGATTAAATTTAGTCCCCCACAAACTTCAATCAACATCACACTCGATACACGTAAGGATCCCAGTGGTCAGGAATATGCGCGTGTTGCTATAGCTGATCAAGGAATCGGAATCCCAGAAGAAGATCTCGAGCATCTCTTTACACGTTTCTTCCGCGCAAAGAACGCTGATTCTGGCCAATATCCCGGCACTGGTCTTGGTCTGGCGATTGTTTCTCAAGTCCTCCAACGTCACAATGGGCTTACTCACCTCACCTCCGAAGTAGGCCACGGAACGACATTTACTGTTGAAATCCCACTCTACTTATCTGGCGAAGAGAGAATGATTCTCCAAAGGCGTGGGGATGTTCTGCGACGTTCCATCGAGCAACTTGAACGAGCTACTCCGGAGAGCATCAGAGCCGTAACACATGAAATTGGTGGGGCTATTGGCTTCTATCAATTTGAGAAATTGGGGCGTGAGATTGTTGATTATTCACGTTCGCGTGGCGATGAAGTTGTTCCGCTCCATGATTTTGCAGTTGAGAAGAATCGGCTATTACAGAATATGAAAAGGGAACTAGAGAGAGTAGATGGTGGAGAAAATGGTTAAGGATCAGATACTTATTGTCGATGATAATGAAGATATCCGATTCTTTGTCCGCGCTGCCCTCGCACCTGAAGGCTTCGAAGTTATCGAGGCTGCTGACGGTAAACAAGCTCTTGAAATCTTCCGTAAGGCAGAACCTTCAGTAATTATTCTCGATCTCTCGATTGGCCAGCCTGATGGATTTGAGGTCTGTCGTGAAATCCGTAAAGTTTCAACTGTGCCAATCATTATGTTAACAAGTCACGATGAAGAGATGGATGAGGCAATGTGCTTGGCCGCTGGGGCAGATGATTACATTACCAAGCCAGTGTCTGCGCGAATCCTCGCTCTCCGCACAACTACCCAATTGCGCCACCGTGCAGCCAACACCAAGGTGCAAGGTGCAATCATCACAGCGGGACCACTCTCGCTTGATACCGAGACTCGCGTGCTATCGGTTGAAGGGAAAAAGATGGAGCTTACTCGCACTGAGTATGACTTCCTACACTTACTTATCGGCAACCCCAAGCGAGTATTTACTCGCGAGCAAATTGCAGAGGCGATTGGAACTTCCGTCGAGTACTCAAGTGACCATCTACTCGATACGCATGCGTCACGGATTCGAATGAAGATCAAAGAGCTCAGCGATATTAAAGTGCTCCATGCCGTTCGAGGCGTGGGCTATCGATTAATGAGTAATTAACCGCGCCAACTTTGGCTTAGCGGACGTCCTTCTGCATAACCAGATGCAGATTGAATTCCTACTAATGCGCGTTCTGCGAACTCTTCGAGTGATCGTGCACCTGCATAAGTGCACGATGAACGAAGTCCAGAAATAATTTCATCAATTAAATCTTCAACACCAGGACGGTTTGGATCTAAGTACATCTTTGATGAAGAGATTCCCTCTTCAAATAGGGCCTTACGTGCGCGATCGAATGCATCTTCCTTAGATGTACGTGCAGCAACTGCGCGCTTTGATGCCATTCCGAAAGATTCCTTATATGGGCGTCCGGCACTGTCGCGAAGCAAGTCGCCAGGTGACTCATATGTTCCTGCAAACCAAGAACCAATCATTACCTGTGAAGCGCCTGCTGCTAGAGCGAGTGCAACATCGCGTGGATGTCGGACACCGCCATCTGCCCAGACATGCTTTCCAAGCTTCTTTGCCTCTGCTGCACATTCAAGAACTGCAGAGAACTGTGGGCGACCAACACCTGTCTGCATCCGTGTTGTACACATTGCGCCTGGTCCTACGCCAACCTTAATAATGTCTGCGCCAGCAGCTACTAAATCGCGAACACCTTCTGCTGTAACTACGTTACCTGCAACGATTGGTACGCCAAGGTCTTGCTTCTTAATGATCTGCAAGGCTTCAATCATCTTCTTCTGATGACCATGTGCCGTATCAACAACAAGGACATCTGCTCCAAAAGCTACTAACTGCTTCGCTTTTTCAGCGATATCGCCATTGATTCCAACCGCTGCAGCAATACGCAAGTGACCCTTTGCATCAAGTGCTGGCTTGTACAAAGTTGCACGGAGTGCGCCAGTGCGCGTAACAATTCCTACTAGTTCACCCTTTGACGAGACAACTGGCGCAACGGTGCGCACCTTCTCATTGAGGAAATCAAATGCTTGGCGTGGATCAAGAGTGTCAGGCATTGTGGTGAGCTCTGAAGTCATGACCTGACCCAACTGAGTGAAGCGATCAACGCTTTGAAGGTCATCTTCAGTGATGATTCCGACTGGTTTCTTACCTTCTACGACAACGATGGCACCGTGTGCGCGCTTATTGATTAAGCTCGCTGCATCGGCAACTGTCTGCTGCGGAGTCAAAGTGATCGGTGTTTCAAAGAATGGATGGGCTGCCTTCACTGAGGCAATGACATCTGCAACGATGTCTAGCGGAATATCCTGCGGAATGACAACAAGTCCACCGCGACGAGCAACTGTTTCGGCCATACGGCGACCTGCGATGGCAGTCATATTCGCTACGACCAACGGAATTGTGGTTCCTGAACCGTCGGCGGTGTCGAGGTCGACCTCCATACGGCTTGAGATCTCTGAAGCAGAAGGAGCCATAAAGACATCGTCGTAGGTCAGGTCGAATTGAGGTTCAGTGATGAAGCGCATGGGGAGAGTCTAGCGAACCTCCCACATAAGGCTTTATTCCTTCTCTCTATATTTGAGCCATTTCTTCTTCTTGAGATAGTCATCCAGCATATTAAGGAAGAATTGCCCGGCAAACATCATGTTTACCACTATGAGTAAATTCCAAAGAATATCCGTCACCCTAGAATCACCTACCGGTAAACAATCGTGCAGAATATTGTTGAGCTGTAAACAGCTACCTTGACCCATTTATTCACCTTTCCCACTACTTCCAATACATCCACCCATCCTGAGACATATTGAATTTCCGTACAGACTCGCTCGCCGAGTGATGGAGGTTTTGATCCTCCGCCATCGGTTGGTGGAACAAAATTTGGCTTCGCGATGATCGGGGATGTAAACGATGTCGACCCGATGGTCCTAGTTTCTGCTTGAGCACCTGTTGCCGCGACTACGCCGTTTCCCATGATCATTCCGATAGCTACAACAAGTGAAATAAATGTTTTTCGCATAATTCTTCCTCTCTTGGAGTTACGAGGAGAACGTAATCCTGGGAAGCTATCAATTGGCCGAAATAATATTCACGAGTTCTACACAAAAAACACATACGGCTTAAATGGGTATGGATCAGCCTTGGCTGAAACAGAGCGGAGATGTCCGGACCGATAGAGCGTCGTGAACTTGGGATCAGTTCCTCGTTCAGTTAAATCAGAGCGGAGACGAGGAGATTTGAACTCCTGAAGGGTTTAACCCCTTACCTCGTTAGCAGTGAGGCGCACTCGACCGGGCTATGCGACGTCTCCGAGTTGCAGGCGTGAGTTTACATGTTGTGAAGAGCATCTACAAAACAGTTAAATACGGGCTATTTAGTCCAAATTTCAACGCGGCGGTTCTTCGCATTATCTTTAGGTGAGTTTCCTGGCGCCAATGGCTTACTTGAGCCATACCAACCGATGCGCAGCGTCTTGCCTTTAATCAATTTACTCAAGATAACTTGAGCAGCGCTTGCTCGCTTCTTGGAGAGCGCTGAATTATTGGCACCTGGCATAGAATCGGCATATCCATAGACCAAGACTGTCTTAGCTGAAGTGGCATTGATTTTCTTCGCCAATTTAGCAAGCTCTGCGATCTGAGCTTTAGTCAGATTAATGGCACCGCTAGCAAAGAAATAAGTGGCGATTTTCTTCATCGAAGCGCTTGGTTGAAGATTCATAACGGGCGCCGGAGTTGGAGTTACGATCACGATTGGAGTTTCTGGTACTGGAATAGCTTCAGCGTAGAGGTAATCAATTTTTGTCACCGTTGGCACGCAGCCATTAAGAATTTCAATAGTGACAAGGCCAGCGTTATTGGCTGGCATCACGATGGAGAGTTCAGTTGAAGTAACAGACCAATCGCTCATTAGTAGAGGCTGGCTAGCAATGAGGATGCCAGTGATTCGGCAATCACCATAGATTGCAAAAGTTCCAGCGATCTTTAGAGTATTTCCACCGGCTGTAGGACCGGTTTCAACTACCTTGCTTGTAATTTTTACACTTTGAATCGGCGCGCTCGGTGACGAGCTGCTCACAACATTCGTTGCTACGACAGTCTTTGCTTGCACGACATAAATCTGCGGATCGCTCATAAGCTCTACCGAAACATCACCATCATGCGTTGCTACTCCAAGCAGAGTGGCGGTGCCTCCGACCACACTGTAAACGCTCGCTCCAGCCTTAATCGCACTATTGCTAATTGTCATCGAGAGCGGTTTGCCACTTGCTGCATCCGGGACTGTGCCATCTGAATTGAGCCATGAAACAACCATCGAGAGGACATAATCATTTTGTCCAGGCAGTGGGGCAGCTTGTTGTGCTGCATCAGAGAGCAACCAGTAGGTAACTGATGTTCCACTTGGTAGCGCGCCAGCTGGCACTACCAAGGTCACTGTATTTCCTGCTGTACTAAATGTGCTTGTAACGGTGATTAATTGTGAGACTTGATAAGAGTTGATGAAAGATAGTGATCCAGCAGGAAGGCCGGCTAAGGAATTCTGAGTCCATTGAGCGTGAACAGTCGATGATTCGGTAGGTGAATAATTTGCGCCCGCTAATCCGATCAGGGTTCCATTCGTAGTTGCAGTAAACCAACCATTAAATGTGAAGTTGTTCCGAGTTGGCGTAGGAAGACGAAGTGGAGTTGTCCCGGTTGTGAATGTCGCTGTCGCTGTCTCTGATGTTCCACCATTGGCATCGTAGGTGACAACATATTGATTCGCTGTCCAAGCTGCATAGAGAACCACGTTTGCCGAATTCACCGTCACAGTTGATGAATTTGTTAGTAGAGAATCTGTATTTGCTGAATCTGTTGTCCAGCCATTAAAGGTATACCCAGTACGAACAAGTGATCCAGAGCCAAGTACGTTGATTGTCTCACCGGTTATGTAGGTGGCGGTATCCGACGGTGTGCTACCACCGCTATTGAGATTTCCGTTATAAGTAACGGTGTATCGAATAGCAGTGATGACAACGCCGGTAGAAATTGACGACGCTGATAGATAATTTGAATCTGATGCCTTTGTGGCAATCACTGCACAAGTTCTTTCAGCATTGGAACTCAATGTGTATGGAGCGCTTCCAGAGATCGAACACCCTGCGGTAGATGTTGAATAAGTAACCGCGCCGGTTCCTGATCCCCCACTGGATGTCAGTGTGAGCGCTACACCGAGAGTTCCGGCGATTGAAGTAACGGTAATTGGGCTCTGCGATGCTTTATTAACGGTGAGAATGGCGGTGATAGTTCCGCCTGAGTTGTAGTCGGAAGTATTTTGTGGAGTAAATGTTGCCGTGATGGTGGATGTGCCCGGCGAAAGAACTGAAATTGTTGAACCACTTACCGTGGCAACGCTCTTGTCACTTGATGTGTAAGAGTAAGTACCAAGGACTGATGACGTAGGAGCTGTAACTGTAAAGCTACTGTCTCCATATGCCTTCGTCATATCTGAAAATGCGCTTAGGGAAGGTGTGCCCTTGTTAACTGTCAGAGCTGCGGCAGATGAAGCAGTCGAAACTGTTGTACCGCCAATAGTGTTGTAGAGAACTACTGAATAATCCCCTGCATCAGCCAGGGCCGCAGGTGTAAATGTGTATGACGCTAATGTCGCACCTCCAATCAGAGTCGCCCCCTTGAACCATTGATATGTCACAGTCCCGGTATCGGCGGGGGTTGATGCAACCACTGTGAAGGTCACGCTCTGACCAACCGATCTAGTCGCAGCTTGTGGCTGGCTTGTGATGATCAGCAACTGTGGCTGTGAGGTAATGGTCGTGCCTGAAGTGCCTGTTCCTCCAGAAGTCGTAACCGAGACCGTGGCGGCGGTACAACAACGAGAATTGACTACAAAGGTGAGCGAAGTTGAACTTTCGACGTTAAAGGTGGCTACTGGCGTCGAACCAATTTGTACTGAAGTCGCGCCGGTGAAGTCTGTTCCAGTAATTCTTACCGTTGAACCGTAATTCGGGGTGGAATTATCAATATTGGTGATCGTAGGTGCAGGCGGCGCACGAGTAACCGTGATTGTGTAGCTCTTCGTTGTCGTGCCATCTTGAGCAGTATTAAGAACGGTGATGGTGTTGCTGCCCACGTTGAGATTGATACTTCCGGATGCGGTAGCCGACGCCACGGTCGTGCCATTCACTCTTACTACTGCATTGGCTTGGTTCACGGTAGGTGTGACTGTTATCGATGAGATGGCGTTCGCGACAGATGCCGAATAGATAGCAGTGACGCTGTCGAAAGTTGGCGAAAGGGTTCCGCTAGAAAGCGTCAGCGCCGACAGCTTTGCGTCATTTGAATTCGAAGATGCCTTCGTCACGACAACTGTGTAAGTTTCGAAGGTAACTGCATCTTGCGCAGTAGTTACGATCCTAATTGTGTTCTGGCCAGTGACGAGACCAGTTACCGTCGTCGTTCCTGCAGATGCAACTGTCGTACCGTTGACTTTAATTGTGGCACCAGCGGCGCTCGTTGGCGTGACATTTATCGAAGTTACTGTGTCAGCTACTGATGCGGTGTATGAAGTCGTTGTGCCAGAAAACGTTGGAGAGAGGGTCGCTCCACTGTTGAGAGTGAGTGCTGAAAGTTTTGGGTTGTTACTTACATAGGTAAAACGATCAGCTGTTACAACTGGTGAAGTACCAGATGACTTCACGACTCTGACATCTACGACACCGCCGAGTGCAACGACTGGAGATGTTGCTGTAATCGTATAAGTATCCACAACCGCAAAGGTCGCCGCCGTTGTTCCAAAGTTAACGCCGGTGGCACCAGTGAAATTATCTCCAGTGATCGTAACTACGGTTCCACCAGTTGTAAGACCGGTACTTGGAGATACTGATGTTATTGAAGAACTTACATAGGTGAATAAGCCTGACTTAAGGGCAGGGCCGCTAGGTCCACTTAAGGAGATTGCAACAGCGCCAGCAGTTCCTGCAGGTGTTGTAAAGGTGAGTGAGGTACTTGACTCAACGGTGACGTTTGTTGCGAGCGTGCTTCCAGCCCAGACCTTATTCACTCCAGTGAGGTTTGTTCCAGTGAGCCTTACTGAAGTACCGCCGGTAGTAAAACCTGTGGCGACAGAGAGGGAGGTGATTGTGGGCTGGGGTACGCAGCCAGCCTCTGTAGTAACGATCAATGGGGGCGGAATAGCGTATGCAAAATTATTGACGTACGCGCCATTAGTTGTATTAACGATACACACCAGTCCATCGGCAGTGAGGCCAGCCGCACTTGATGGTGGAGGCGTATTCATGCTTGTTATATTGCTATTAACAATTAATTTTGTAACTGGTGTATCTCTAAAGTAAAACCCGATATTTGTTAGTGAACTAGGTAGTGACATTGTTTTAATCGCTGTTTGGTAAAAGACACCAAGGCCGTTTGGACCTGCATCTTCACCTAATGACGTGAGCGAGCTTGGCTCTTCAAAAGTTACTGAAGACAGTAAGAATGCTTTATAAAATGCCGCTCCGGCAATTTTTGTTACGCTCTTCGGAATCACTATCGAAGTGATGCCCGTATAGGTAAACGATTGATAACCGATTGTCGTCAAACTACTTGGCAAGGTGATTGAAACTGATGCCGCATTACTAGACATAAATGCCCACTGGCCAATTGTCAGAAGAGTCGACGGCAAGGTGATAGCTCCGAGAGCGCTACCCGTTAGATAGCAAGATCCGTTGTTATTACAGAATGCAGCAGTAGCAATCGATGTAACACCTTCGGGAATTACGATTGAACCAACACAGCTGACGCTATGTGTAACCTGATTAGCGCCAATATAGAAGTTTCCACTTGTCCCACATGCCACGGCAGAGAGGTATGTGAACCCGTTCGTCTTAGTAACTGAACCAATATTTGTCGTAACGACAACATTTTTGGCGGTGTTGGTATCGCCGGCGGGTGTCACGAATGTTGCTGAGGTATCACTGATAAATGTCACGCTAGTGGAGGCGACGCCCCCCACCGTTACACCTGTGATCCCGGTCAAATTTGTACCAGTAATCGTGACTGTGCTTCCCCCAGTGAGAGGACCGCCTACAACTCCACTACTAACGGTGCTGAAAGAAGAAGAGAGGGTGGTGATGGTGGGAACTGAACCGACCGCTTGAGTAGTAGCGATTGACGGTAATGAGATGCCGGCAACAAGAAGGGGCAACACAAGGAAGCGGGAGATGCGCTTTATGAAACGCCCCGCGAGATTCGCGTGATGTTTACGTGAGCCCATCGGGAAAGTCTAAGGTAGATATACCTTATATATATAAAGACCCTTAAACTGACCTTATGAGCAGCAATAGCGATAAAGACACTGCCGGCGTCAAGGCTGAGAAGCGTATCCACGATCAGGCGCCCTCAGAACAATATGCCGAATTCATGCGGACAGGATGGGCAGATTCTGACTTCACCGGCCTCGAGCCACTGGAAGTTGTGACCTACGCCTTTGCTCGCCGCCAAGTTCTCTCAGCTGCATTTCCTGGTGTGCGCCTTGTGCTTCCTTCGGGTCCATTCCAAGTTCGCTCTCACGATACTGATTACCAATACCGCCCACATAGCGCATTCGCTTACTACAGCGGGGTGCAAGGTCCCGATGCAACTGCAGATGCAGTTCTTGTTATGGAACCAACTGAAGGCGGGCATCTCACCTATCTTTATATTCATCCACGCTCTACACGTGACACCGAGGCTTTCTACCGCGATGCAAAATATGGCGAACTCTGGGTCGGACGTCGTTACACATTGAGCGAAGCTAAAGCCCGCTATCAGATTGATACGCGCCATTTAGGAGAGTTATCAACTCTTCTCAAAGATGGTCGCGAAACTCTGACTATCCGTGGCGCAGATCTCAGCGTTGACGCAGTTATTCCATCTCATGCACGCGATATTGAATTCAATTCATATACATCGCAGCAACGTTTTGTTAAAGATGAGTATGAGATCAATGAGCTTCAAAAGGCAGTTGATGCAACAGCACTTGGTTTCAACGATGTTATCTCTGTAATTCCTGCCGCAGTTGCAACACCACGTGGCGAACGCGTTCTAGAAGCGGCTTTCTATGGTCGTGCACGTGTTTCGGGAAATGACCTCGGCTACACCACAATTATCGGAGCGGGCTCTCACGCTTGTGTGCTTCACTGGATTCGCAACGATGGTGATGTCCGCACTGGCGATCTTGTTCTTGTTGATGCAGGTGTTGAAGTAGATTCTTTCTACACCGCAGATATCACCCGCACACTTCCGGTCTCTGGAAAGTTTTCTCCTGCGCAACGTTCGCTCTACATGCTTGTCTATGAAGCACAGCTTGCAGGCTTTGCTGCAGCGAAACCAGGAGTGAAATTCTCTGAAATAAATAAAGCTTGCCAAGCAGTATTGGCAAAGGGTTTAGAAGATATGGGAGTCCTGCCAATTACCGCTGAGGAATCAATCAAGCCAGAAGGTGGACTACATCGCCGATGGACCTTGCATGGCGTGAGCCACCATCTCGGATTAGATGTGCACGATTGTGGCCACGCTCGCCGTGAAGATTATGTAGACGGTGAACTCCGTGAAGGAATGGTTCTCACGGTTGAACCAGGGCTCTATATCCAGCCTGATGATGAGCTTTTTGCGCCTGAATACCGTGGAATCGGCATCCGAATCGAAGATGACATCGTCATAACTGCAGATGGTTGTCGAAATCTCAGCGAGGCAATCCCTAGGCACCCAGATTCCATTGAAAAATGGATGAAGCAGTTACTGCGCTAGTTGTAGCCCAACCCACGCTGCAAGAAGTCCAAAGACCAACGAGGCTCCGAGGTTGATGGCGACTTCGCGATATCTCTTCAATCGAAATGCGAGATAGAGATCGAGCATAAAGGTAGACCAAGTTGTGAATGCGCCCAGGAATCCAACGGCAATCAAGTTGTGCCAATGATCTGAGCTTCCGACAGTTAGCCCGATAAGGAATGATCCAAGAATATTGATGGCAAAGATTCCATAGGGCTTACTTGTATATTTCCGGAATTGATTATCAATGAGAAATCTCGCAGGTGCGCCGAAAGCGGCACCTAGCGCAACAAGGAGTTCGTTCATGCCTTCTCCTTGATCCACTTACGAGAGAGCTTCATTGAAATTGCTACAGCGATGAGAGAGAAAGCCACGTTTGCCGAAAGAAATACCCAGTTTTCATGAGGGTGCAACATCGCCTCATAAGTGACGCCAGAGAATGTTGTGAGTCCGCCACAGAATCCAGGGATGAGGAACCAGCGCAGCTCAGTGATGCCACGATGTTCCATAAGAACGAGTAGATGAGCCGCTAGCGCTGCACCGAGAATGTTTGCTGCAGTCGTTGCATGACGATAGCTATCAAAGAAATCTAAAAGCAGAAAGCGTGAGAGGGAGCCTAAGACTCCCCCTGCGCTGACAAGCAGTACTGCTTTCAGAGCGTTGCCTTCTTCTTACTCGCTTTAAAGACGGTGGTGATTGTGCTGATGATCAACGATGCAAAGAACGCTGACCAGAAACCTGTTACATCCAACTTATCTGACAAGTTTGCAGTCAGAGTCAGCATTGCGGCATTCACCACAAAGAGGAAGAGACCAAAGGTCACAATCGAAACGGGAAAGGTCAGTACCTTGATGATTGAACCAAAGATTGAATTAACTAACCCGAAAAGCAACGCCACCCAGAGGTAGGTTGCTAAGTGGCCGTGCACTGTAATTCCAGGCACGACCAGAGTTGCCACCCACATTGAGAATGCGAGAACTGCCCATCGGATAATTAGATTCATTCTTAGTCGCGCTTCTCGCGACGAAGCAGCCCGCTAAACATTCGCGCTGGATCGTACTTAATATCGACTACGCGCTCCTTCATAGGAATGATTGCGTTATCGGTGATCTTGATGTGCTCTGGGCAAACCTCAGTACAGCACTTCGTGATGTTACACATTCCGAGGCCATGCTCCTCCTGTGCTGTGCGCTTGCGGTTCTTGATGCGATCCAATGGGTGCATATCAAGCTCTGCAATACGGATAAAGAATCGTGGGCCAGCAAATGACTTCTTATTCTCTTCATGGTCACGGATAACGTGACATGTGTTCTGGCAGAGGAAGCACTCGATGCACTTACGGAACTCTTGTGAACGTTCAACATCTACTTGCTCCATACGTGCCTCACCTGGTGCGAGATCCGTTGGATGCTCGTACGCTGGGATTTCCATCGCCTTCTTGTAGTTGAAGGAGACGTCAGTTACGAGGTCTTTAATGATTGGGAATGCACGAAGAGGTGTGACAGTAATTGTCTCGTCCTCATCAAATGATGCAACCTGTGTCATACATGCAAGACGTGGCTTACCGTTGATCTCCATTGAACAAGATCCACACTTACCAGCCTTACAGTTCCAACGAACTGCCAAGTCGCCCATCTGTGTTGCTTGAACACGATGGATTACATCGAGGACAACTTCGCCCTCGTTAACATCAACGACAACATCCTTAAGTCCGCCATCAGTTGAATCACCACGCCAGATACGAAGATTGAGTTTGCGTGTCATTAGTTTGAACCGCCTTTCGCAATTTCTTCCGGTGTCATGTATTTCTCCAACTCGTGAACATCAAAGAGATCGAAGAGCTCCTTAGGCATTGGTGGTAATGCGCGAGCATTTACAGTCACCTTAGATCCATCGAAGCTTGAGATGTGGTTGACCTGACGCCATGTGCTATTCATTCCTGGGAAGTCATCTCGTGTGTGACCACCGCGTGATTCCTCACGTAGATCAGCAGATTTCGCAGTTGATTCAGCGACAAGCAACATATTGTCGAGATCGAATGCAAGGTGGAAGCCAGGGTTAAATAGACGATTTCCGGCAACGCTTACCTTCTGGCTACGAGCGCGGATATCTGCAATCTTTGCGATCGCTTCCTTGATCTCTGCACCTGTACGGATGATTCCGACCAAGTTATGTGTAACTTCCTGAAGCTCGGCGTGTAATGAGTAAGCGTTCTCGCCGCCCTCATTCTTAAATGGGGCTTCGATGCGATCTGCCGCCTTCGCGAGAGTTGCATCAGAGACAGGGTTTGCGCCATTTGCCTTTGCATAATCTGCAGCTGCCGCACCTGCGCGGCGACCGAAGACGAGAAGGTCTGAAAGTGAGTTTCCACCGAGACGGTTTGAACCGTGCATACCGCCAGCAACTTCACCTGCTGCGAAGAGTCCTGGAACTCCAATTGCTGCAGCTGTATCTGGCTCTACATCGACTCCACCCATGACGTAGTGACAAGTTGGGCCAACTTCCATCGGCTCCTTTGTGATGTCAACGCCAGCTAGTTCATAGAACTGGTGCCACATAGATGGAAGACGCTTCTTAATAACTTCAGCTGACAAGCGCTTAGAAACATCGAGGAATACTCCACCATGCTCTGTTCCGCGTCCTACCTTAACTTCTGAGTTAATTGCGCGCGCAACTTCATCGCGAGGCAACAACTCTGGCGGACGACGGTTATTGTCCTGATCTGTATACCAACGATCAGCTTCTTCTTCAGTTGTTGCGTACTTATCCTTAAATACATCTGGGATGTACTTAAACATAAAGCGCTCACCAAGATTATTTGTAAGAACTCCACCTTCACCGCGAACAGATTCAGTTACGAGAATTCCGCGAACTGATGGAGGCCAGACCATTCCTGTTGGGTGGAATTGCAAGAACTCCATATCCTTTAGATTTGCACCAGCCTTGAGAGCGAGTGCATGGCCATCGCCAGTACCTTCCCAAGAGTTTGATGTGATCTTAAATGCCTTACCGACGCCACCTGTTGCAATGACAACTGCTGGTGCTTCAAAGAGAATCTCATCGCCATTTTCGCGCCAGTATCCGTAGACACCTGCAACTTTTCCATTCTCTTTGAGAATGTCAGTGACTGTAAATTCTGCATAGACCTTGAGGTTTGCTTCCATATCGCCTGTTTCGCGACCATCCTTCTGCTGCAGCGCAACAATCTTCTGCTGCATTGTTCGGATGAGTTCTAGACCTGTGCGATCGCCAACGTGTGCAAGGCGTGGATACTCATGTCCACCGAAGTTACGTTGTGAAATCTTTCCTTCTTTGGTGCGATCAAAGAGTGCGCCCCACATTTCGAGCTCCCAGATGCGATCTGGTGACTCTTTCGCATGAAGCTCTGCCATGCGGTAGTGGTTAAGGAACTTACCGCCGCGCATTGTGTCGCGGAAGTGGACCATCCAATTGTCATTGCTATTGGCATTTCCCATTGATGCTGCAGCTCCACCTTCAGCCATAACAGTGTGGGCCTTGCCGAATAGCGACTTACAGATGATTGCAACACGAAGACCAGCTTCTCGTGCCTCAACAGCGGCGCGAAGACCTGCTCCACCTGCACCGACGATAACAACGTCGTACTTTAATTTCGTAAGGTTCTGTGGCATTTATTTTCCCTTTTAGAAGAAGTAGAAGTTGGTCCAGGCGCCAGTTGCAACTTGGCGAACATAGATATCGGCAAATGCAACTGCTGCAAGTGAGAACCAAGCAAACTGCTGGTGCTTTGTATTCAGCACTGAAACGACTGACCAAAGCTTGTAACGCACTGGGTGCTTAGAGAAGTGCTTCAAACGTCCACCAACTGTGTGGCGACATGTGTGGCATGAGAGTGAGTAGAACCAGAGCAGAGTTGAACTCACAAGAAGCACGAGAGTTCCAACGCTCATATGTCCCCACTGACCATCGTTATTCTTAAAAGCAAGAACTGCGTCATAAGTAAGGAATACGTTAAATACCAAACCAGCATAGAAGAACCAACGGTGTGCGTTCTGCAAAATCAGTGGTGCGCGCGTTTCACCTGTGTACTTTGTATGTGGTTCTGCAACTGCACATGCTGGAGGTGAGAACCAGAATGAACGGTAGTAAGCCTTGCGGTAGTAGTAGCAAGTCATACGGAAACCAAGTGGGAAGATCAAAATAATTAGCGCTGGCGAAAGCGGGAAGTCGAAAATTCTTGCTGGGACCGGTGCCCACCCGAATAGCTTTGCACCTTCGTCACATGCCTGAGAAAGACATGGTGAATAGAAAGGTGAGATAAGCGGCTCGACAAAGTAATTTGCACGTTCGAAAGCGCGGAAGGTTGCATAGATTACGAAGGAGAAGAGAACTCCAAAGGTAATCGCTGGCTCAAGCCACCACTTATCTGTTCGTAGAGTGCGCTCTTTAATCTTGGCGCGCGTTGGAGAAAAGACTCCGGACATTGATACTCCCCCGTTTGGCCACCGTTGGCCACTCACTATTCAAACCCAGATAGCTTCGCTATTGGGTCATCTAATAGGTGTAAGTGTGCGCTCATTGGCGGTAAGTATCTAGATAGAAGCCCGCTTAAGGCTTATGAAGTCAGCCACAACCACGGAGAAATGCGAAACCCGCCCCAGTGCATGAGGCGGGTTTCGTCTTACTGCGGAGGACGTGGGATTTGAACCCACGAGGCTTTCACCTGCCGGTTTTCAAGACCGGTGCACTCGGCCGCTATGCGAGTCCTCCGTGGGAGAGGCTACTAGAGGTGGTGGAGTTTTCAAAAATCGAAAGGTTTAGGCAACGGGGAGATCGAGCAAGGCTTCGATGGCGATGGCGACTCCATCATCCTCGCATGGACCCGCGATGCTCTTGGCGTACTTGGCTCCATCAGGGTGGCCAGATGCCATTGCATAGGAACGGCCCGCCCATTCAAGCATTGAGAAGTCATTGGGGTTATCACCAAAGGTGACGCAGTCGGCTGCGCCAATTCCGAGACGCTCTGCCATCCGAGAAAGCGTTGCGCCCTTTGAAACACCGAGTGCAGAAATTTCTAGAAGTGAGTCGTGAGGATTGGAATGTGTGACGGTTACCAATCCTTCGAGTTCGATTAAAGCAATCTCCAACATTTCATCTGAAGAGAGATTCTGTTGCGAACAACGAGCAAGCATCTTCAGCGCAGGCGCTTTGATCGCCTCTTCAATTGTGTTGACGCCAACATTGTCGAGTCCAACATCCCAACGAGGAATGTACGCCTTCTCGCGATGGAAGTAATTATGTGATTCAACTGCAAATGAAACTTGTGGGATAGCTTTACGCAAACGATTGACCGTCTCATATTGCTCTTCAACTCCGATAAGCCACTCTTCAAGAACCTTATCGCCCATCAAGTCATACAACATTGCGCCATTGCCGCAGATTGCCTGACCGAAACCGAATGCTTCGCGGATCTCTGGCATCCAACGTGGAGGTCGCCCTGTTACAAAGAAGACTTCAACGCCTAAATCGCGCGCCTTTGTAAATGCTGCAACTGTGCGCTCGGAGATACGGCCATCATGGTTAACAATTGTGCCATCGAGATCTGTTGCAATTAACTTAGGTCTAATCACACGAGCTCTAACTTTGCAGTTCCAAGGAATGGTTGCAGTGCAGCAGGAACATTTACAGTTCCATCTGCATTCTGGTGATTTTCAAGGATTGCAACAATCATGCGTGGAATCGCAACAAGGGTTCCATTAAGTGTTGCAATCGCCTTTGTTCCATCTGCATCCTTGTAACGAATATTGAGGCGTCGCGCCTGGTATTCGGTGCAATTAGATGTACTTGTTACCTCGCGATAAGCGCCCTGTGTTGGAATCCACGCTTCGATATCAAATTTACGAGTTGCACTTGATCCAAGGTCGCCAGAAGCAACGTCAATCACTCGGTATGGAATCTCAATCGCATTGAGGAAATCCTTCTCCCACTGCAGTAATCGCTTATGTTCTTCCTTGGCATCTTCTGGCTTGCAGAATGAGAACATCTCGACCTTATCGAATTGGTGAACTCGGATAATTCCACGAGTATCTTTTCCATATGTTCCTGCTTCGCGACGGAAACATGATGAGTAACCCGCATATCGCATCGGCAATTTATCAGCTGGCAAGATCTCATCCATATGCATTGCAGCAAGTGGAACTTCAGATGTGCCTACGAGGTAGACATCATCTTTCTCAATTCGGTAAACATTCTCAGCAGCCTGTCCGAGGAAACCTGTTCCCTCCATCGCAGATGGATTCACAAGCACTGGTGGAATAACTGGAGTAAAACCATTCTTCAGCGCGCTAGAGATTGCATAATTAACGAGTGCGAACTCGAGCATCGCTCCTGCACCTGTGAGGTAGTAAGAACGTGAACCCGCAACCTTTGCACCGCGCTCTGTATCAATTGCTCCGAGCAACTTACCGAGTTCAACGTGATCCTTAGGCTCGAAACCATCCTTGGTGAAATCACGTGGTGTGCCAATATGTTCGATAGTTACGAAATCTTCTTCTCCACCAATAGGAGCTTCGCTATCGAGCAAGTTTGAGAGCTGCATTACCAACTGCTTTGCCTGCTCTTCAATCTCGGCGCGCTTGCTATCGGCAGCCTTTACCTTGTCTGCCAGCTCTTTTGCATTTGCAAGGAGCGCAGTTTTCTCATCACCCTTTGCAGCGCCAACGCTCTTAGAGAGGATGTTCTGTTCTTGACGTAGCGCTTCAAACTCTGCGATAGCAGCGCGCTTGATCTCATCAATGCTAAGAATCTGATCAACGAGTTCAACGTTCTCGCCACGTCCTTTTTGAGATGCGCGAACTACATCTGGGTTTTCGCGTAAGTACTTGATATCAATCATGAGCGCACCTCTCGAGGGTAAGAACCTAGGAATCTAATGTCGTCGCAGATTTCGCGGAGGTCATCCATCGACTTGGCTACTGCCTCATCGTTGATATGGCCTTCAACATCAATAATGAAATGGTAGTGACCGAGCTCGCGACCTGTTGGACGTGACTGGATAAAGGTGAGGTTCACGTCATATTTTGCGAAGACTGAGAGGATTTCAAGCAAAGCACCGGCATGGTCGATATCGATATAGACGACAAGTGAGGTGCGATCGTGGCCTGTGGGCGCTGGGATAAATCCTGGCTTCTGAGCTGCAATAAATCGCGTGACTGCAACCTGGTTATCGCCGATCGCAGATGCTGTGATCTCTAAGCCGAAATTCTCCGCGGCAGATGTCGATGCAATCGCTGCATCAAGATCGCCCTTTGCAACAAGCTCTGCTGCTGCAGCTGTCGAGTTCGTTGGAATTACTTCAGCGTGAGGGTAATTCTTGGAGAGAAATACTCGGCACTGTGACTCTGCATGGGGATGTGTGCCAATACGTTTAATCGTTGTTGTACCCGGCTTAACCATTAAATCGAATGAGACCGGAAGTGTTACCTCTGCTGCAATAGTAAGAGGTATACCGGTTGCCAACTCATCGAGTGTACGAGCGACAACACCCTCGACTGAATTTTCAATCGGCACCAAGGCATAGTCAGCATCACCGGCGCGCACTGCATCAAGAGCAGCGGTGACAGTTATATATGGAACACGTACATCATCTGAAGAAGTAATCTTCTTAAGAGCGCCCTCTGTAAAGGTACCCGCAGGCCCTAAGTAGGCGTATGTGTGCATTGGCTAAGGATACTAAAGGAATGAACGTGCATGCGCCGGCGTATTTGTAATCAAGATATCTACGCCTAATTCCTTGCAGAGCTCGATATCTGCTTCGTGATCGACTGTCCACACCGAGACAGATTTCCCAAGTTTCTTCAATCGAGCGATTAATTCTGGATTGGCACGTACCTCATTGATTCCAGGTCCTATTGCCGGCGCAGATGAGAATCTGACTTGTGGCCAGAGAGTTCGAGCTGTCATCAGAAAGGTTGTTGGAATCTTTGAATCAATTCGCTTTACCTTTTCAATCGCGCTCCAACTAAATGACATCACAGATACATCAATCTTTGATAGGACTTTTCGCTTCTTTAGTTGAGCAGTCAGAATCTCTTCAACGCGATTTCCACTGATGACAGGATGTTTAGTTTCAATGAGTACGCCTTTATCGGCTGCAATTGCAATATCGAGGAAATCATCGAGGGTAAGCACTTGCGGGTAGGCACGTTGCACATCTGCAAAGTTCATCTCCGCAATAAGCCCATGATTGCCTGCGCGTTCCAACATTGATGCGTTATGCCAGAGAACTGGTACCGCATCGCGCGTTAAGCGAAGGTCGCATTCAAAACCATCGGCGCCTTGATCAATCGCCGCTTTATAGGCGCTCTCGGTCATCTCTGGATAGTCGGCGCTTGCGCCTCTATGTGCGTAGATGAGCATAAGGGTGAGGGTAGCAAAGGCCTTGGCCCATTACGATTGGTACATGAGCACCTTCTACTTTGCGACGGCGGCGAAATCTGCAGTTGGCTTGGTGCGCGCAGGAAATGAAGATTCCGCTCTGACATCTCGCTCGCTTGTGGCAGTTGCAGATGGAATGGGAGGTCATGCAGCAGGCGAAGTCGCTTCGCGCCTTGCAATCACAACACTTGCTAAGGAATCTGAAGTCTTTACAAGTAATGACATTGATTCTGAATCTGCAGACGATCTCTTCTCATCATCACTACACGTCATCGATTCAACTATCTCTGAATATGCGACTGAGAACCCTGAGCTTGCAGGGATGGGAACAACGCTCTCTGCTCTCTTTCTTCGTGATGGTGCAGTTGCAACGCTTCATATCGGTGATTCACGTATCTATCGACTTCGCGGTAACGCATTTGAACAATTGACCACCGATCACACGGTCATCCAAGAGCTTTTGGATCAAGGTGCAATCACAGAGGCTGATATTGCAACACATCCACAACGCTCAGTTCTGACACAGGTATTGATGGGAGATGGGCGTAATCAACCATCGCTCTCTATCTACGAAGTAAAGGCAGATGACCGTTTTCTCCTCTGTAGCGATGGGCTCACAACAGCTCTCAGCGATAAAGAGATTAAGGCAATTCTTAAGGGAAAGGCTCGAGGAGCTGCAGTAGACGCGCTCATTGATGCTTCTTATATAAATGGTGCACCAGACAATGTCACCGTTATTGTTGCCGATGTCCTCGATAACGATATTCAGGAACCCCTCACCATGTTAGGAGCGGCTAAATGATGTCAAAGCTCCTTGGTGATCGTTATCTCTTAGGCGAGATGATCGGTACCGGCGGAATGGCCGATGTTTATATTGCACAAGATCAACGACTCTCGCGTGAAGTTGCAGTAAAGATTCTTCGTAGCGATCTCGCAAAAGATCCCGCATTCGTTACACGTTTTCGCAAAGAGGCAAAAGCTGCGGCAGGACTCAACCACCCTGGCATCGTTGCTGTCTATGACTCGGGAGAAGAACCTGCTCCCTACATTGTTATGGAGCTCGTCTCTGGCCACACACTTCGTTCTTTGATTCACCAAGGTGAGCGGGTCTCACTTGATGATGCGCTCTCTATCGTTGAGCAAACTCTCGCAGCTCTTGAATATTCGCACCAGCGAAATATCGTCCACCGCGACATTAAGCCTGCAAATGTGATGATCACAAGTGGTGGTGATATCAAGGTGATGGATTTTGGTATTGCACGTGCGATGGATGATCTCGGTGCAACGCTTACAAGTACATGGAACGTTGTAGGTACAGCTCAATATCTCTCACCTGAGCAAGCGGTTGGCGATATTGCTGATGCACGCAGCGATATTTACTCAACAGGTTGCCTTCTCTTCGAACTTCTCACAGGTGTGCCGCCATTTTCAGGCGAGACACCTGTATCTATTGCATATCAACATGTATCGAGCGAAGTTCCATCTACACGAGCACTTCAACCAGATCTTCCTGCGGATATCGACACAATTCTTAAAGTGGCACTCTCTAAGAAAGCAGATGATCGCTATCAGAGTGCGCAAGCAATGCTCGATGATTTGATTCGCGTTCATCAAGGGCAAGCTGTAACAACAAAGGTTGCATCAAAACCATTCTTTACCCGTCGCAGCGCCCTTATCTACGGCGGCTCATTTGTTGCAGCCATTGCACTATCTATTACTGGCTTCCTGCTGAGCGGTACCCAGCAGAGTGGACCACTTATTCCCAATGTTGTGGGCTTATCTGAGGCGCAGGCGCGTAATTTGCTCGATGGTTATGTAATCACAATTAAGCGTGCACATGATGGATCTATTCCGAAAGATCGCATTGCTAGCCAGAGCCCGCTTGCAACAACTCATGCACCAAAGGGTTCTTCGATTATTCTGACAATCTCTGATGGACCTGGTGATGCAATCGTTCCTGATGATCTCGTTGGCATGGCTCTGATCGATGCACGTGCAGCGTTGACTGCAGTGGGTCTTACAGTTTCACAGACAGTTGCAGCGCCATCAGATCAACCACAGGGAACGGTCCTAGAGGTAAGCCCACCTGTTGGCTCTGTAACAACAGCTGGAAGTGGCGTTGTTCTAACAATCGCAAGCGGTGAAGTAACTGTTCCAAATCTTGTTGGAGTCGAAGCAATCCAAGCGAAGACGACTTTGATTCAGGCAGGATTCTTGATTAAAGAGTTCTATGACTATGACTCAACTCAGCCAGTTGGAGTTGTTATTCGACAAGCACCGGATGCTGGAACAACACAGACAATCGGTAAATCAGTAACAATTACAATTAATAAACAGCCGTAGAGAATTACTTATTTACAACAGGCGATAAACCTTCAGCTCTAGCGAGCGCGCCTTTATCTCCACAGGTGACCAAGAAGTTTGCGAGCATCTTATGGCCATGTTCTGTTAATACTGATTCAGGATGAAACTGCACACCTTCAATCGGCAGCGTCTTATGGCGAAGTGACATGACCACTCCAGAATCTGTTGAACCAGTTACCTCAAGAACATCAGGAACTGTATCTACCTCAACTGCAAGTGAGTGATAGCGCGTTGCAGTAAATGGTGTTGGAAGGTGTTCCATCACTCCCTTACCGTTGTGGTGCACAACAGATGTCTTTCCATGTAATAACTCTGGTGCGCGAGAAACCGTTGCACCGAAAGCTTCACCGATTGCTTGGTGTCCAAGGCAGACACCGAAGAGTGGGATTGAGTGTTCGGCGCAGTACTTGATCATCGGAATCGAGACGCCAGCCTTATCGGGGGTGCCGGGTCCGGGAGAGATTAAGACCCCGTCGTATTTAGCAGCCTCGGCTGCTTCAACCTGATCGTTGCGGAGAACGGTGCACTCAGCCCCCAACTGTGCGAGATATTGCACGATGTTGAAGACGAAGGAGTCGTAGTTATCGACGACAAGGATGCGGGCCACGGCCTAATTCTCCTGTAATCTATGCCCTATGCCAAAGTCGAAATTGCGTAAGAAGGTTCAAGCACAGCACGCTCACGAAGAGCAGGTTCACGCTGTCGAGACTCCCCTTGCTGAGAGCCCAAAGTGGCTCGCACCTGTAATGGTCGCAAACTTCCTCGTCGGCCTCGTCTGGATCGTTATCTTCTACGTCAGCCAGACCCGTTTTCCTATCTCAGGAATCGGCGCATGGAACATGATTATTGGTTTCAGCTTTATCGCAGTGGGCTTTAGCCTCGCGACTAAGTGGCGCTAGTTTCTTCTAAATCACTCACCAACACTTCAAAATAACTCGCGGGTAGGTTTACCCTTGCGGTTATGTTCGTACTCGCAGCGCTCTCATACCTTGTAACCGTCGTAGCCGTTGGCCTCTTTATTCTTCGCACTCGCCAGCTGATCGCGATCTATAAGAAGCAGCAACCAGATCCCACTCGCTCAGGCAATCGCGGTGCACGACTTTCCAATATGCTCAAAGAGGTACTTGGCCATACCAAGATGCTCAACTTCACCGGAACAGGTATCGCCCACTGGTTTGTCATGGTCGGCTTCGGTGCGCTCTTCGGTACTTTGATCACAGCCTACGGTCAGGTCATCAACCCAGATTTCGCACTACCTATCATCGGCCACTTTGTTGGTTACGAACTCTTCGCTGAGGTAATTGCTGCACTCACTGGCATCGGAATCGTGACTCTTATCGGAATTCGCCAGGCAACTCGTTTCTGGCATAAGGGTCGCACTTCTCGTTTTGCAGGATCGAATCAAGGTCGCGCTTACTATGTTGAAGCAACGATTCTCGCCGTTGTCTTCTGCGTTATTGCACTTCGTGGTTTGGAGGGCGCACTTGCTGGTGAGAAGAGCTGGTCACTTCACTACGCAATCTCATGGCCTGCAGTTACATTCTTCTCAGGGTGGTCAACATCCTCCCTTGAGAGCGCAATAGTCGTAGTTGCAACGGCAAAGATTCTTGTCTCGATGTTGTGGTTTATTGTCATTGCATCGAATTTAACAATGGGCGTTGCATGGCACCGCTTCTTGGCATTCTTCAATATTTACTTTAAGCGCAATATCGATCAGCCATCACTTGGTGCGCTTCCAGAGATGTTGTCACACGGTAAGCCGGTTAACTTTGAAGATCCTGCAGATGATGATGTCTTCGGCCTTGGAACACGTGGAGATATCTCTTGGAAGGGCCTTCTCGACATGACCAGCTGTACTGAGTGCGGTCGTTGCCAATCTCAATGCCCTGCTTGGCATACCGATAAGCCGCTCTCTCCAAAGCTCTTGATCATGGCGATGCGCGATCACGCAATGGCAAAGGTTGTCGATACAGAGAACCTTGTCGGCGAGAAAGCACCAGTTTCTATGGATGTTCTCTGGTCATGTACCTCATGCGGTGCCTGCGTCAATGAATGCCCTGTCGATATCGAGCATGTCGATCACATCGTCAATATGCGTCGCTTCCAGGTTCTTGTGGAATCAGAGTTCCCAACAGAGCTCGGTGGGACATTTAGAAATCTTGAGAAGGCTGGCAATCCATGGGGTGCCAATAAGCAAGATCGTGAAGGTTGGATCGCAGAGTGCGACTTCCCTGTCAAAGTTGTTAGCGGAGAACTTCCAGAAGATGTTGAGTATCTATTTTGGGTTGGTTGCGCTGGTGCATATGAAGATCGCGCAAAGAAGACAACGAAGGCTGTTGCAGAGTTGCTCCATATGGCTGGCGTTAACTTTGCTGTCCTTGGAAAGCGCGAGACTTGTACAGGAGATCCTGCGCGACGTGCTGGAAATGAATTCCTCTATCAAATTCTTGCAGCTGAAAATATCGAAACATTTAAAGAGACATTCGGTAACCGTGGTGTGAAGAAGGTTGTTGTTACCTGCCCTCACTGCTTTACAACAATCGGTAAAGATTATGCTCAGAGTGGTTACGAACTACAGATGTTGCACCACACACAACTTCTCAATACTTTGGTGAAGGAAGGAAAGCTAAAGACTTCACCACATAAGGCTGATCAGAAAATTACATTCCATGATCCTTGCTACTTGGGTCGCCACAATCAGATCTATGCACCACCTCGTGAGCTCCTTGAAGCTTCAGGTTGTGACATCGAAGAGATGCCACGTAATCAAGAGCGTTCATTCTGCTGCGGTGGCGGTGGCGGTCGTATGTGGATGGAAGAGACACTTGGTTCACGTATCAACCTCAACCGCGTTGATGAAGCGATCGAGACAGGTGCACCTGAAGTTGCAGTTGCATGTCCCTTCTGCCGCATCATGGTGGGCGATGGCATGACAGCGCGTCAATCCGACGTCGAGGTACTAGATGTTGCTCAGGTTCTGCTTAGGAGCGTGAAGAAGCAATAGCCTTTGTAATAACCCAGCCGCCGATAAGGCCGCCTAGATGGGCGTGCCAATCGACACCGCCGATGGTGAAACCAATTGCAAAGTTGATAGCGACGATTGCGTAGATGCTCTTTACCTCTACGCCGATGTGCTTGCCAACTGCGATAAATGCTCCGAAGAGGCCGAAGACTGCTCCAGATACTCCGATGGAGTAACCCTGCAAGAAGAGGGCTGAGGCGATTGATCCTGAGAGAAGTGAAACTAGGAAGATTACGAGGAACTTTGCCTTGCCGAATACATATTCGAGTGGCGTACCAAGTTGATGTAACGCCATCATATTGAAAGCTAAGTGGAATGGCAGCGTGCTCGATGTGTCATGCAGGAGTGCGACTGTAAAGAGTCGGTACCACTCATTGCTGCTGCGCAGATATTCCATCCGTTGTAATGAGAGAGTATCGATAATCGCTGGGTTGATCAGCTCCCAAAGATAAAAGCCACAGATCACTGTTATCAATGTGAGAACGATGCTCTGTGGCTTCTTCATCTTCGAATTTCTTTTTCTTACTTATGCGATTGTGACGCTATTGATAACCACAGGTGTAATTGGCTTATCTTGTGCACCTGTTGGTGTTGACTCAATCTTGTCTACAACAGCCTGTGATGCTGCATCCTTAACTTCACCAAAGATTGTGTGCTTACGGTTAAGCCATGTAGTTGGTGCAGATGTAATGAAGAACTGTGAACCATTTGTTCCTGGTCCTGAGTTAGCCATTGCAAGGATGTATGGGCGATCGAATTGAAGTTCACCATGGAACTCATCTTCAAACTTATAACCTGGACCACCGAAGCCCTGACCAAGTGGATCTCCACCTTGAATCATGAAGCCGCTGATAACGCGGTGAAAAACTGTTCCGTCGTAGAGCTTCTCTGTTGATGGCTTGCCTGTACGAGGATCAGTCCACTCACGTGCACCTGTTGCAAGATCAACGAAGTTCTTCACGGTCTTTGGTGCGTGATCTGGGAAGAGCTCGATAACGATGTCACCGAGAGTCGTATGTAAAGTTGCTGTTGTCATTGATTTTTCCAATCGCTCATTTGGATAGTAAAAAACCCGCCACACGTGACGGGTTCTTCAGTGGAGACCAGGGGAATCGAACCCCTAACCCCCGCCTTGCAAAGGCGGTGCTCTACCAATTGAGCTAGGTCCCCGTTGTTAGTGCGGGGTGGGCCTAGATGGACTTGAACCATCGACCTCTTCCTTATCAGGGAAGCGCTCTAACCGGGCTGAGCTATAGGCCCGCAGATAAACTTTCGTTCATTTGCAGAATGCGTAGATTACTTGATTTTCACCAAGTAGCCAAAACGCGTTCGACCTACAGCTACAGGCGCAGACAGTACTACTTTTCCTCGGAAATCTCACCTTCCCGGCTACGAGTGACAGTCAAAAGGGTGGCACCTTCATCAAGATTGACGAGGCGAACGCCCATTGAGTCACGGCCGGTCTGGCGGATCTCTGAAGCTTGTGTGCGCATGACAGTTCCTGCGCTGGTGATGGCGAGGATTTCATCGCTATCTACGAGGACGAGGGCTGAGACGAGAGTTCCTCGAGAATCCTCATCGATCTTTGCCGCCTTAATACCAATTCCACCACGGCCCTGAAGGCGATACTCCTCGATTGGAGTCTTCTTTCCATAGCCACCATCGGTTGCTGTGAAGACAAATGAGTTCTCGCCATCGACGCGAGACATTGTGAGAAGTTCATCGCCTTCGCGGAACTTCATACCGATCACACCAGATGTTGAACGGCCCATAGAGCGAAGTGATTCATCATCACAGACGAAGCGAACTGACATCGCCTTACGTGAGACGAGAAGAATCTCATCGCCATCTGCAGCCAATGTTGCAGAGACAACTTCATCATCACCCTTGAGATTAATTGCAATCAAACCGCCGGTACGAGGTGAGTCGTATTCGACGAGAGGAGTTTTCTTAATGAGACCGCCCTTTGTTGCAAGGATCAAGAATGGTGCTGCGTTGTAATCCTTAAATGACAAGACCTGTGCAATTGTCTCTTCTGGCTTAAATGCCAAGAGGTTTGCAACATGCTGTCCGCGAGCATCGCGTCCTGCATCTGGAAGTTCGTGAACCTTTGCACGATAGACGCGACCTTGGTTGGTGAAGAACAATAACCAGTCGTGAGTTGATGCAACAAAGAAGTGATCAACTACATCATCTTGCTTCAGCGATGCACCCTTTACGCCACGGCCTCCACGACGTTGCGACTTATAAAGGTCAGCAGCTGTGCGCTTTGAATATCCGCCACGTGTAATAGTTACAACAACATCTGAATCAGGAATCAAATCTTCTGCAGAGAAGTCGCCTTCAGATGCAACGAGCTGTGTGCGACGCTCATCGCCATACTTAGTGACTAATTCTGAAAGCTCTGTCTTAACAATTTCACGCTGCTTCGCCTCTGAAGCCAAGATCGCATTGAGTTCGATGATGTCCGCCATGAGGCCTTCATACTCATCATTAATCTTCTGGCGCTCCAACGCTGCAATACGACGAAGCTGCATATCCAAGATTGCATTTGCCTGTACTTCATCAACATCGAGCAATTTCATAAGCCCAGTACGTGCTTCTTCAGGTGTTTTTGAAGCGCGAATCAGAGCAATAACTGCATCAAGTGCATCGAGCGCCTTGAGGTACCCCTTGAGGATATGTGCGCGCTTCTCTTTCTCAACCAAGCGGAACTTGGTGCGGCGAACAATGACCTCAATCTGGTGTTCGATGTAGTACTTGATAAATTCATCGAGACGAAGTGTGCGAGGGACGCCATCAACGAGCGCCAACATATTGGCACCAAATGTGTCCTGCAGCTGTGTCTGCTTGTAGAGGTTATTGAGAACGACCTTTGGAATAGCAGAGGTCTGAAGAACGATGACAAGGCGCTGACCTAAACGCTCGTTACCTTCATCGCGCACATCTGCGATGCCCTTGATCTTGCCATCTTTTACGAGCTCGGCAATCTTAAGAGCCAAGTTATCTGGGTTGACTTGATATGGAAGCTCTGTGACAACAAGACATGTGCGCTTATTGATCTCTTCAACGTTTACAACTGCGCGCATCGTGATCGAACCGCGACCCGTGCGATAAGCATCTTCAATTCCACCGCGGCCGACGATGAGGCCCTTTGTAGGAAAGTCAGGACCCTTAACAACTGTCAGCAGGTGAGCAAGGAGGTTTTCAGTCGATTGTTCTGGATGTTCGAGCGTGTAGATAACTGCCTCGCCGATTTCACGAAGGTTATGTGGCGGAATATTTGTCGCCATACCAACTGCGATACCGGCAGAACCGTTTACAAGAAGGTTTGGAAAACGTGAAGGCAATACATCTGGCTCTTGTGAGCGGCCATCGTAGTTAGGCGAGAAGTTGACGGTGTCTTCATCGATATCGCGCATCATCTCCATCGCGAGAGGCGCTAAACGAGCTTCTGTATAACGCATCGCAGCTGCTGGATCGTTACCAGGTGAGCCGAAGTTACCGTTTCCATCAATCAATGGATAACGAAGAGACCAAGGCTGTGCCAAGCGGACTACAGAGTCATAGATCGCAGTGTCACCATGTGGGTGGTAATTACCCATAACGTCACCGACGATACGAGATGACTTGTAATAACCCTTATCAGGACGGTAACCCGCGTCGAACATCGCATATAAGACGCGACGGTGAACTGGCTTTAAACCATCACGAATATCTGGAAGCGCGCGACCGACGATAACTGACATTGCATAGTCGAGGTAGCTACGCGCCATCTCAACTTGGAGGTCAACGGTCTCGATGCGGTCATATGTTGCGCCAGATGAGTCCGGATTCAAACCAGCTTCGTTTATCTTTTCATCGCTCATTAGATATCCAAGAACCTAACATCCTTAGCGTTGCGCTGAATAAATGCACGACGCTTCTCAACATCTTCACCCATCAAAACTGAGAATAAGTCATCTGCCGCAGCTGCATCATCGAGTGTGACTCGGATGAGAACGCGGTGATCTGGATCCATCGTTGTATCCCAGAGCTCTTTAGCTGGCATCTCACCAAGACCCTTAAATCGCTGAATACCGTCATCCTTAGGAAGGCGCTTACCGGCATCGATTCCATCTTTAATCATCGCATCGCGTTCGCGATCGCTAAATGCATACTCGACTGACTCTTTACCGGCCCACTTGAGTTTGTAGAGAGGAGGTTGAGCAAAGTAGACGAAACCATTCTCAATCAACGGGCGCATAAAGCGGAAGAGAAGCGTAAGAAGAAGGGTACGGATGTGCTGTCCATCAACGTCAGCATCGGCCATCAAAATAATCTTGTGATAACGAAGCTTCTCGATGTCGAAGTCGTCGTGAACACCTGTGCCGAGCGCAGTAATAAGCGCCTGAACTTCATTGTTCTGCAAGACGCGATCGATACGAGCCTTCTCAACATTAAGAATCTTTCCACGGATAGGAAGAACTGCCTGATTGCGAGAATCACGTCCACCCTTTGTTGAACCGCCCGCTGAATCTCCCTCAACGATGTAGAGCTCGCACTTTGCAGGATCTGTCCACTGACAATCAGCGAGCTTTCCAGGCATTCCACGGCCTTCTAGCAAACCCTTGCGATTACGTGCTAAATCACGTGCTTTTCGCGCTGCAACACGTGCAGATGCGGCATCAATCGACTTGCGAATAATGTCTTTACCTTCTGCAGGATTCTGTTCAAACCATGCAGTTAATTGTTCATTGACAATCTTCTGTGTAAATGATTTTGCTTCAGTGTTACCAAGCTTTGTCTTTGTCTGTCCTTCAAACTGTGGCTCGCCAAGTTTGATTGAGACGATTGCAGTGAGACCTTCGCGGACATCGTCACCGGTGAGGCGATCTTCCTTCTTCTTGATCAGATTCTGATCCTCAGCAAATTTATTTACGACCGATGTGAGAGCGGTACGGAAACCTTCTTCGTGTGTTCCGCCTTCATGGGTATGAATGGTGTTAGCAAATGTGTAGACAGATTCAGAGAAACCTTGGTTCCACTGCATTGATACCTCAAGTGAGAGGCGCGCCTTCTTATCTTCCGCCTCGATAGCAATTACTGATTTATGAAGTTCGCCGCGGGTTGAGTTGAGGTGCTTTACAAAGTCTGTAATTCCGCCTGCATATTGGTAACGAACTGCAAGCTGCTCGCCCTTCTCGTCAACATGGCCATCGCGAAGATCTGTAAGGGACAAGATAAGTCCCTTATTAAGAAATGCCATTTCGCGGAATCGCGTTGAGAGAACTTCAAAAGAGAAATCAACTGTTTCAAAGATTTCAGCAGATGGCCAGAATTGAATTGTCGTTCCGGTCTCTGTTGTTGCCTCGCCCTTTTTTACAGGAGCGGTTGGAACACCGAGCTTGTACTCCTGTGTCCAAATAAATCCATCGCGCTTTACCTTTGCATGTAAATCGGTTGAGAGCGCATTAACAACTGAAGATCCAACGCCGTGAAGACCACCAGAGACTGAGTAACCACCATCTCCGAACTTTCCGCCTGCGTGAAGAACTGTAAGAACAACTTCGAGAGCTGGCTTCTTTTCGATTGGGTGGATATCAACTGGAATTCCACGACCGTTATCAATAACTTGTAGCGATCCATCTGCCATCAGAGTTACTTGAATCTCGGTGCAATAACCTGCGAGCGCCTCATCGACTGCGTTATCGACGATCTCATAGACGAGGTGGTGGAGGCCGCGTTCTCCGGTAGATCCGATATACATACCTGGGCGCTTGCGGACCGCCTCTAGGCCTTCGAGGACGGTGATGGAAGAGGCGTCGTAGCCCTGCTTCTTCTCACTCATCGAGCCTCCATTGGCTTTATCGAAAAGGCCCCAAAAGGCCTCAGGTGCCCGATTTCCTCGGGTCAGGCAATTATCCTAGTGGTAAATGGAATCTGTAAATACCGTCAAAAGCCTTGGACGGTAGAAATCCCGAAGTTTGAGCCCGCCTCCGAGCCTTCCCTCTGGGGTTGAGTGATTTTGAGCGTGATTTCACCCTCCCCGGCCATTCCCGCGCCGTTCTCAGCAAAGACACAGGTTCGGGGTCGACTATTAACCCATGAGCACAGATTCCACAGGCAAGCGCATCCTCGTCGTCGACGATGAGAACAGCATCAGCGATCTCATCGCTACCTCACTCAAGTTTGTCGGCTTCGATGTCCGCACAGCTGCAAGTGGATCACAGGCTCTCGCAATTGCTGAAGAGTTCAAACCTCACGCAATGATTCTCGATGTCATGTTGCCCGATCTCGATGGATTTGAAGTCTGTCGCCAGATTCGCAATGAAGGTCATCAAGTCGGCGTTCTCTTTCTCTCTGCAAAAGATGAGATGAAAGATAAGGTCCAAGGGCTCACAATCGGTGGCGATGATTACATGACAAAGCCATTTAGCTTGGAAGAACTCGTTGCGCGCCTTAAGGCGCTTCTTCGTCGTATTGGAGTGGTCGAGCAGAACGTTGATGATGAGAAGATTTCATTTGCAGATCTCGAACTTGATGAAGCAACACACGAGGTGCGTCGCGCGGGAAATCTCATTGAGTTATCCCCTACTGAATTCACACTTCTTCGCTACTTACTCATCAATGCAGATCGCGTTGTCTCTAAGGCGCAGATCCTTGATCACGTATGGGATTACGACTTCGGAGGAGATGCAGGAATCGTTGAAACTTATATCTCTTACCTTCGCAAGAAGATTGATATCTACGAACCAGCGTTGATCCATACAGTGCGCGGCGTTGGCTACCGACTCCGTATCGCACCAAGTAAGTAATAGGCTTTTCTTATGAAGAGCCCCTTGCGCACCTGGTCACTCCGTAGCCGTTTGGTTCTCGGAGTCGTTCTTCTGAGCGCTGCTGGTTTTATTCTCTCAAGCGTTGTTGCGCAACAAGCCCTCCGCTCATATTTGATTCAGCAGGTGGATACCGAACTCTTAACGCTCTCTGGAAGTTCTCTTCCTCGAATTGCAGAGGCGGGTATTGCGCGAGATCAAGATGACTTTGTTGCAGGAAAGAGCGGCCCTCGCGGAGGTGCTGATGAGGACAATGTTCCGCGTACTCCACTTCAACGAATTCCAACTTCTACTTCGGTAACTTTGCTCGACGCAACTGGTGCGGTAGTGGCAGGTCTCGGTGGAGACCTCAACGCAGCCTCTGTTACTGATTATTTAGCTGGATTTACCCCTGCAGATGCTGCCGCATATCAAGGTAAAGCCTTCACTGTTAAGGCAGAAGGCCCTGATTTTCGAGCAGTAGCGCTCTCTCTGCCTAATGGCGCGGGAACTGTTGTTGCAGCGCAATCTCTCGCTGGTCTTAATCGCACCGTTGGGAAACTTGGTTTCTTCTTTCTTCTTATTGGATTACTACTTATTACTCTGATCGCGATCGCCTCACGTATTGTTATTAAGGTTGGTATGCGCCCACTTGAAGATGTTGAAGTAACCGCTGAACAGATTGCAGCCGGTGATCTCTCGGCCCGTATGCCAGATGCCAATCCACATACAGAGGTAGGCCGCCTCGTAACATCACTGAACTCAATGCTGGCACGTATCGAGACATCTTTTGATGCTCGCGCTGAGAGCGAAAATAAACTCCGTCGATTTGTCGCAGATGCATCCCATGAACTTCGCACTCCATTAACTGCAATCCGTGGCTTCTCTGAGCTCTATCGCCAAGGTGCGGTCTCTGGTGAAGAGCCAACGCGCGAACTTATTGGCCGCATCGAAGGCGAATCAAAGCGCATGGGCTCTCTCGTTGAGGATCTCTTGCTCTTAGCTCGCATCGATCAGGCGCGCGAGATGGAATCTAAACCAGTGAATTTAGGCGAAGTTGTTGAATCTGCTGTCGCTTCTGCACGCGCTGCAGGTCCAGATCATCCAGTGACATTTACCGGAAACGATGAAGATTTATTTGCACTCGGTGATGAGGCGCGAATTCATCAAGTGATTGCAAACTTACTTGCCAATGCTCGCGCGCACACACCTGCTGGTACTAAAATTGTCGTTTCACTGCACCGCGATGTAGATGGAATTCGAATCGCCGTTGCAGATAACGGACCTGGTTTATCTGCAGATGATCAGAAGAAGATCTTTGAGCGTTTCTATCGCGCAGATACTTCACGCGTCCGTGTTGATGGCGAAGGAAGCGGTCTAGGACTTTCGATTGTTGATGCTGTGATGAAGGCTCATGGTGGTTCTGTGACAGTTCAATCAGAGCTCGGAAAAGGTGCGACCTTTACCTTGTTCTTCCCTATTGCTGCTTAACGCTTAATTGGCGGGGCCGAGAGATTCCATCGCGCGAAGTGTTGCAATGCGCTCTTCAATAGGTGGGTGAGTACTAAATAACTTTGAGACTGATTTTCCATCGAGTGGTGATTCAATCCAGATATGTGCAACGGCATTCGACTTCTGACGAACGACAGTTGTATCTGCAGCTAAAACTTCCAACGCCTTACGTAGCCCTGCTGGGTTACGAGTGAATTGAACTGCAGTCGCATCAGCGAGAGATTCACGCTTACGTGAGATCGCAGATTTAAGAAGTATCGCGGCAATTGGGGCGAGAATCAAAACTGCTAGAGAGATGATCAGCGCAACGGGATTCTGATTATTGTCGCGGCGATCACGGCCACCACCAAACCACATCATGCGGGTAAGGAAGTCAGACAAGATTGCAATTGCGCCAGCTGTTGTCGCCGCAACTGCAGATACCAAGGTGTCGCGATTAGCGACATGACTCATCTCATGTGCGATCACGCCTTGTAGCTCATCACGATCCATGACCTCAAGGATGCGAGTGGTAAATGCAATTAGCGCATGCTCTGGGTCGCGACCTGTAGCAAATGCATTTGGGGCGCTATCTTCAACGATTGCCACCTTGGGCATAGGTAGACCTGAAGCAATAACGACTTCTTCGATGAGATTGAAGAGTTCGGGTGCATCTTTACGTGAGATGAGCTTTGCACCCGTCATTGTGATAACTAATTTATCTGAGCCGTAATATGAACCCCAGACTCCAACTAACGCGATACCGACAGCGAGTGGAACGACAAATGTTGTAGTTCCGGCGCCGAAATAGGTAAGTGCTGCAAAGGCGACGAGCCCTGTCAATAAACCCATAGAGGCTAAGAGAAAGTACGTCTTTCCCTTATTTGCCGATTGGAGATCGCGAAAGTTAGAGCTGCTAGCCATTATTAGAACTTAACGTTGGGTACGTTGCGATCTGCTGCGTTTTCTACTTCATAGAATGCGCGAGCGCTGACCTTTGCAAGCCCTGCGAAGAAACTTGTAGGAATTGTTGCAACTGCCTGATTGAGCGAGCGCACATTGTCGTTATAGAACTGGCGAGCAAATGAAACTTTATTCTCTGTTGTTGAGAGCTCTTCCTGAAGTGATAAGAAGTTTGCTGACGCCTTGAGATCTGGATAGCCTTCCGCAACTGCGAGCAAACCACGAAGCGCACTTGTTACTGCACCATCTGCTGCTGCAACATCACCGATTGTTGATGCGCTCGTAGCCTTTGCTCGTGCTGCAACAACTGCATCGAAAGTTGATTGCTCGTGCTTTGCATATCCCTTAACTGTCTCAACGAGGTTAGGAATCAAATCTGCGCGGCGCTTGAGTTGAACTTCGATCTGTGCCCATGCCTCATCGACGGTGATGTTGAGGCGGACAAGGCGGTTGTATTGAGCGATAACAAAGAGTGCGATAAGCGCTACTGCGCCGAGAATTAGTATGAGAGTGAGGTCCATGATGAATTTAACCCGTTTTCTCCGGGCGTTATTCCCGGGTGGCTATTTAATAGTACTGCGGTGGAAGTTCATAAAGGAACGGCTTGGGGTTGGCCCACGCTGTCCCTGGTAACGGTTGAGATATTGCGCTGAACCGTATGGATGTTCTGCCGCTGATGAGAGCTTAATAAGACAGAGCTGGCCGATCTTCATACCTGGGTATAACTTCACAGGGAGGTTGGCTACATTTGAAAGTTCAAGAGTGATGTGGCCAGAAAATCCTGGATCGATAAATCCTGCAGTTGAGTGAGTCAAGAGACCGAGGCGGCCCAGTGATGACTTTCCTTCAAGGCGACCTGCAATGTCATCAGGAAGTGTGATGACCTCATATGTTGATGCGAGAACGAATTCACCTGGGTGCAAAATAAATGCTTCGCCATCTTCAGCGATGATTTCGCGAGTCAGCTCTGGCTGCTCAAGCGCTGGGTCGATGACTTCATATTTGTGATTCTCAAAGACGCGGAAGAACTTATCGAGGCGGACATCGACTGAGGATGGCTGGATCATCGACTCTGCGAAAGGCTCGACGCCTACACGCTTAGATTCGATCTGGGCACGGATATCGCGGTCACTAAGTAGCACGGCTGTACCTTATCTATTGGGGCGCGGAAAAATACTCTTCGCCACCACTTGCATAAGTTACTGGTGGGTAGAACTATTACGCCATGAGCCATTACACAGCCAACCTCCGCGATATTGAATTCTGCCTCTTCGACCTCCTCGGTCGCGACAAAGTCTTGGGTAGCTCTCACTACTCAGATCTCGATCGCGATACAGCGATGGGAATGTTGGAGGAGATCAAGCGCATTACCGAAAATGATCTCGCTGCATCATTTGTCGATGGCGATCGCATCGGAACAATCTTCGATAAAGCAACTGGCGATGTGAAGCTCCCTGAAAGTTTTAAGAAGTCATACAAAGCATTCGTTGATCAGGGGTGGTGGAGCCTCGACGCTCCAGTAGAACTTGGTGGAACAAAAGTTCCTCCATCACTTCGTTGGGCAATTGCTGAAATGGTTCTTGGTTCAAATCCAGCGATTCACATCTACGCATCTGGTTATGCATTTGCACAGGTTGCTTACACGCTCGGCACAGAAGATCAGAAGAAGATGGCGGGCCACATGGTCAATCGCCACTGGGGCGCAACTATGCAATTGACAGAACCTGATGCAGGTTCAGATGTTGGTGCAGGTCGCACAAAGGCTGTTCAGCAGGCAGATGGAACATGGCACATCACAGGTACAAAGCGATTTATCACATCAGGTGATGCTGATATCTACGAGAACATCATGCACTTCACGCTTGCTCGTCGTGAAGGTGGCGGACCAGGAACAAAGGGTCTCTCGCTCTTCCTTATTCCAAAGTTTATGTTCGACCTTGAGACAGGCGATCTTGGAAAGCGCAATGGTGTCTATGTCACCAATGTTGAACACAAGATGGGTCTCAATGTCTCTGCAACGTGCGAGATGAATCTCGGTGAGAAGGAGCCAGCAGTTGGTTACCTCCTCGGTGATGTTCATGAAGGTATTGCACAGATGTTTAAGGTCATCGAATTTGCTCGCATGATGGTGGGAACAAAGGCGATCTCAACACTTTCAGCTGGTTACATGCAGGCGCTTGCATATGCAAAGTCACGTGTACAAGGTGGAGATATGAAGGTGATGAACGATAAGGCTTCACCACGCGTGACCATCATCAACCATCCAGATGTACGTCGCTCATTAATGGTCCAGAAGTCCTATGCAGAAGGCATGAGAGCCCTTGTTCTCTTCACTGCAGCTCAACAAGATGAGGTAGAACTTGCACGCGCTGCAGGCGATGAAGATCGTTTGAAGAAGGCAGAAGCGCTCAATGATCTCTTGCTTCCAGTTGTTAAGGGCTTCGGTTCAGAGCGAGCATGGACACTTCTTGGAACTGAAAGCTTGCAAACATTTGGTGGTTCAGGCTTCACACAAGATTGGCCACTAGAACAATATGTACGCGATGCAAAGATTGATACTTTGTATGAAGGTACAACTGCAATTCAAGGTCTCGACTTCTTCTTCCGTAAGGTTGTTAAGGATGGCGGCAAGGCCCTTGGTGCTCTCGGTAAAGAGATTGCAGCATTTGCAGAAGCTGGTGGAACCAATGCTGCTGAGAAGCAGGCTCTACTTAAGGCCCTCGGTGATCTCAATGGAATCATCGGTGTACTTGTAGGACATGCAATGGCATCACAGGAAGATCCAAAGGAGATCTACAAGGTGGGTCTCAATACATCTCGTGCGCTGATGGCTGTCGGCGACATCATCATCTCTTGGTTGCTCCTTCGCCAGGCTGATATTGCGGCAGAGAAGCTTCCAACTGCAACTGGTAAGGATAAGGATTTCTACACCGGCAAGATTGCAGCAGCGAACTTCTTCGTTCATAACGTTCTGCCTCACATCACAGCAGACCGCAAGATTGTTGAAGCAACAGATAACACCATCATGGATCTTCCAGAGGGTGCTTTCTAATTTGATTTCAATCTAATACAAGATTGTTAGGATAGGCTCGCCCGGTGATGAAACACCGCGGCGAGCTTTATCTTTTCCTGGGCGCTCTCACTTTCTCTGTTAATGGCATCTTCTCAACAGTTGTACTCGAGCATATGTCAGCGTTCCGCTTGGCTCAGATTCGCGCAATCTCTGCATTTACAATTCTCTTTCTCTTCGCACTTATCTTCCGTCGCGAACTCTTAAGAATCACCAAACGCGAACTTCCGATTGCAATCGCCTACGGAATCATCGGCTTTGCCCTCGTCAATGTCGGTTATTTCCTCGGAATTGAGCGTGGATTACCCCTTGGTCTGGTCCTCGTTCTCGAGTTCACTGCGCCCATCTGGATCGCGCTCTGGATCAAATATGTACGAAAAGGTTTCGTTGCTAGAGATATGTGGGTGGCAATTGCGCTCTCACTCCTTGGCCTCTTGCTCGTGACAAAGATTTGGGATGGCTTTACCTTCGATCTCCTCGGATTAGTGGGCGCACTCGGTAGCGCATTTGCTCTCACCGGATACTTTCTTATCGGCGAAAAGTTTGGAACTGGCCGCCATCCGATGAGCTCAACAATTATTGGACTCGGTATCGCCGGTACTTTCTGGGCGATTGTCCTACCGATCTGGAAATTTCCGACGGCAATTTTTACCGCGAAGATGGATATCCATGGCTATCTCGCCGGACATCTCTTTCCAGGGTGGTTACTTCTTCTCTGGGTAGTCGTAATGGGAACAATCGTCCCTTACCTCTTTGTGATCAGCGGACTTCGACTATTAAGTGCATCAAAGAGCAGCGTTATTGGAATGCTAGAACCAGTTCTTGCTGGAATCTTCGCTTGGATCTGGCTCAACCAGAGTTGGGATTCAATTCAGTTGGTAGGCGCAGCAATTGTATTAATTGGAATCTATCTCGCAGATAGATCTAAAGCAGTTGCAACAAGTAATTAAAAAGTTTCCCTAGAGATTTCAACGCGCGGAACTATTCGTTCCAACCACCATCGCCGGATTCAGATGGTTGTTGATCACCATAGGGAGAGTTAGGTACATAGCCAGCTGGAGCTGTCGCTGGAGTCGATGCTGACTCATTCCAATCGCGAGGCTGTTGGCTCTCAGCCATATCGAAGAAGCGCGCAAAGTGAAGTTGTGCAGAGACTGTAATCGTACGAGTTGGACCATTACGGTGCTTAGCGACGATGAGATCTGCCTCGCCCGCACGGTTCTGTGCGTCATACATATCTTCGCGGTGCAAGAGAATTACAACGTCGGCATCCTGCTCGATAGAACCTGATTCACGAAGGTCAGAGAGCATTGGCTTCTTATCGGTACGTTGTTCAGGTCCACGGTTGAGCTGAGAGATAGCAATAACAGGGACATCAAGCTCTTTTGCCATCAACTTAATCTGGCGAGAGAAGTCAGATACTTCCTGCTGACGATTCTCAACGCGCTTACCTGAAGTCATCAACTGCAGGTAATCAATCACTATTAACTTGAGATCATGGCGTTGCTTAAGGCGGCGCGCCTTTGCACGGATCTCCATCATTGAAAGGTTCGGTGAATCATCGATAAAGAGTGGTGCATCAGAGATTTCACCCATACGTCGTGCAAGCTTTGCCCATTCGTCATCGCTGAGTTGGCCGGAACGAATATTGTTAAGACCAACTCGAGCCTCTGAAGACAACATACGCATTGTGATTTCAGATTTCGACATTTCGAGAGAGAAGATCACTGCAGCTTTATTCTCATGAATTGATGCATAGCGTGCGATATCAAGTCCGAGCGTTGACTTACCAACTGCAGGTCGCGCTGCAACGATGATCATATTTCCTGGGTGGAGACCATGAGTTAACTTATCGAGATCACGGAAACCAGTCATCACACCTTCAACACCGCCACCCTTAGAGATTGCTTCAATCTCATCGAGCGCCTGTGGAAGCAAAGTATTTAATTGAACATAATCCTCAGATGAACGTCGTTCGGTAACTGCATAAATCTCAGCCTGTGCTGCATCTACAGCATCATCTACTTCACCATTTTGATCGTAACCAAGTTGTACAACCTTTGTTCCTGCTTCAACAAGGCGGCGCATGATTGCGTGATCGAGAACAATCTTTGCGTAGTAACTTGCATTTGCAGCTGTTGGAACAGATGAGATAAGTGTGTGAAGGTATGGAGCACCACCTGCACGTGCAATCTCTCCGCGCTTTGTTAGCTCGGCAGAGACGGTAATTGCATCAGCTGGTTCACCGCGACCATAGAGATCAAGAACTGCTTCAAAGATTAGCTCGTGTGCAGGGCGATAGAAATCTCGTGAACGTAATACTTCAACAACATCTGCAATTGCATCTTTCGAGAGCAACATTCCACCGAGAACAGATTGTTCTGCTTGTAAATCTTGCGGTGGAGTGCGTTCAAATTCGACACCGACAGTGTTCTGTTGCCCGCGCTCTTGGCGGGGGCTATTGCTAGGAAACTCTGCGATGCTCACGTGGGCAATAGTGGCTTCGACCTCTGACAATTACTACTCGCTATGTGTATAAGGGTGTGTGTAACTCACCTTTTCCTGTGTGGAAGGGTGAGGATAAAGTGTGGATAACTCTGGATATAGGTGGATAACTCCCGATTTAAGCGTAGAAATCTGTGGAGGGAATTACCTCACCGACATCTCATATCGTGGGCTTTACTCTTTATTCACCAAAGGCAGGCAGGATTGCCCCATGATCGTCGACTACGCCCTCTATCAAAATGGCCTCCGTTATAAAGAGCCATCAAATTTAGGTGAGCTCATTAGCAAGGCGAAGCAGGAGGGTGGCTTTGTCTGGCTCGGTCTAGCAGAGCCAACTGCCGCTGAATTCGAAAAGATCATGGGAGACTTTCAATTTCACCCACTCGCAGTAGAAGACGCTGTCGCTGCTCATCAGCGTCCTAAGTATGAAGAGTTTCCAGATGTTCAAGTAATGGTCTTAAAGACCGCCTTCTATGAAGAGAAAGGCAGCTTGATCTCTACGGGAGAAATCTTCTGCTTTATCGGAGAGCACTTCATCGTCGTAGTTCGTCACGGCAATGGTTCACCTCTTGCAAATACTCGCCATAATTTGGAACGAAGCCCTGAACAATTAGCAAAGGGTCCTTATGCGGTGCTCCACGCAATTCTCGATCATGTTATCGACTGCTATATCGATATCTCTATCGAGCTTGAAACTGACGTCAATCAAGCTGAGGCGAAGGTTTTTAGTGAATCTCGCGTCAGTGCATCGCAAGAGATCTATCTCTTAAAGCGCGAAGTAATCGAGTTCCGCCATGCAATCGATCCTTTGCTCTCACCACTTCAGAACATCGCAAGTATCGGTGCTCGACATATTCCAGCAGATCTCACACCGTTCTTTAGAGATACCTTGGATCACCTTGCTCGTGCCTCTGATGCAGCATCTGGCTTAGATTCCTTACTGCAATCAGCGCTACAGGCAGAGATTGCACAAGTACAGTTGCAGCAGAATGAAGATATGCGCAAGATAACTGCATACGTTGCACTCGCATCTGTTCCCACAATGGTTGCAGGTATCTATGGAATGAACTTTGACACGATGCCCGAGCTACGTTGGCAGTATGGCTACCCGATGGTTGTTGGCGGCCTTCTGATCGTTACAGCATTCCTCTATCGAAAGTTTAAGAAATCTGGCTGGCTTTAATATTGAGATATAAGTAAAGCCCGCCACCAATTGGTAGCGGGCTTTACTTATTTAAGAATTAAGCAGCTGTTACTGAGATAGCTACAGTCGCGACAACATTGTGTCCGAGTGAAACCTTTACAGAGTAGTTGCCTGTCTTCTTGATGTGACCTGTTGTCTTGATCGCGTGGCGATCGATATCAATCTTTGTTACAGACTTGATAGCTGCAGCGATGTCCTTATCGGTTACTGATCCGAACAAACGTCCTGCTGTACCTGTCTTAACAGCAACGATGACCTTAGCTGCTTCGAGAGCTGCCTTGATCTCCTTTGCGTGATCGATATCGCGGACCTCGCGTGCAGCACGTGCACGGCGGATGCCCTCGATCTGCTTCTCTCCACCAAGTGTCCATGCAATTGCTGCACCACGTGGGAGGAGGAAGTTACGTGCGTAACCATCTTTTACTGTTACAACGTCACCGGCTGTGCCGAGCTTTGCAACTTCACGAGTAAGAATGAGCTTCATAGTAGTCAGTTCTCCTTATCGCGCTGAAGATGTGTAAGGCAGTAGTGCTACTTCACGGCTGTTCTTAACAGCTGTAGCTACTGCGCGCTGGTGTTGTGTGCATGCGCCTGTGACGCGGCGAGCGCGGATCTTTCCGCGATCTGAGATGTACTTGCGAAGTGTCGCAATATCTTTGTAATCGATATATGTGACCTTGTCGCGGCAGAAGCTGCAAGGCTTCTTCTTGAACTTCTTATTAAGAGCAGCAGCTTTCGCGCCCTTATTCTTAACCTCTTTGAGGTTACGGTTATTTCTTGCTCCCATTATGGTGCTCCTTTTCGGGCCCTACTTATTTATTAGATAGTAGGAATGGATTGTTGGTTGTTTAGAAAGGTGGTTCGTCGGTTGTAGATGGAGAACCCCATCCACCACCGGCTGGTGAAGTCGATGCTGCAGCCCATGGGTCTTCGTTGAAGTCAGCAGCTGGTGCTGAGAATCCGCCACCTGTATTTCCGCCTGCAGCGCGCTGGGTACGTGTGACCTTAGCTGTTGCATTGCGAAGTGATGGACCTACTTCATCAACTTCTACCTCAAAGACTGTTCGCTTTTCGCCTTCTTTTGTCTCATATGAACGCTGCTTGAGACGGCCAGTAAGAATGACGCGCATTCCCTTGGTCAATGACTCAGCAACATTCTCAGCAGCTTGGCGCCAGATATTGCACTGAAGGAAGAGGCTCTCGCCATCTTTCCACTCGTTCGTGGCTTTATCTAAGTAACGAGGGGTTGAAGCAACGCGGAATTTCGCTACCGCTGCACCCGATGGGGTAAAGCGAAGCTCTGGATCGTCAACGAGGTTGCCGACTAGTGTGATTGTTGTATCTCCTGCTGCCATTTTTCTACCTTCTTTTCTGGGGTTATCTACTGGTTGAGTCCGTGCTTATAAGTTACTCGTCTCGAGCGACAATTCCGGGAAGAAATCCCGAAGTTGTTGATTACTCGGGACGCATTACCTTTGTACGAAGGATTGATTCATTCAAGTTGAGCTGACGATCGAGCTCCTTGATTGCTGCAGGTTCGCAATTCATATCTGCAATTGCGTAGATGCCTTCAGCCTTCTTATTGATTTCGAACGATAGGCGACGCTTGCCCCAAACATCGAGCTTGTTGACTGCGCCTCCGCTGTCCTTGATGATCTTGAGATATGTCTCAAGTGATGGTGTGACTGTACGTTCTTCTAGATCTGGATCAAGAATGATCATGAGTTCATAGTGACGCATGTGTTAACCCGACCTCCTCTGGACTAAGACGGCCACGGTATTTCCGTGACAGGAGGGTTAAAAACCTTCATCGATATGGCCGGTGGCCAAGCGAATCAGGAGGCTTAAGGGTAACTGGGCGCGCTTAAAAGGAGAAATTTACGCAGGGTTATAGGGGTAATTCAGGCCAACGTTGAGCCTCAAGGAGGCCAGCTGATCGATGGCGGCGGGCGAAGGCAATTGCCATCGCCAGGGCTGCAACTATTCGAAGCACGGTAGCAACTGCATATGCCTTAACCGGAAGACCGAAATGCGCACCTGTCAGAAGTGCAAGGTGTTGCCAGATAGCAAAGTGGTAAATCACTTCTGCAATCTGCCAGCCCCAGAACCATGAGAGATCTCGTTTATCGCGAAGTGCTAGAACTGCAAGCGGTGTCAACCACAATACATATTGCGGTGAATAGACCTTGCTCACTGTCATCAAGACGATGAATATGAAGAGTGAGCTCTCAGCGAGTGTTAATATCTCGCGAGTTTGAAGTAAGAATATTGCAACGACTGTTATACCGATGAGCAAGGTTAAAATCGCTAGGTAATTAATGTGGTTGAGATTTACTCCGAAGACACTTAAGGCATACCAGAGCGATCCCCAATCAGCTTCGCGATGAAGATTCAGATCGTAGAAGCGCCACCAACCTGTTGGGGTAGTCAATGCAAATGGAATATTGATTGCGATAAAAGTTCCCAGAGATATTGCTAAGTAAGTGATTGCCTTCTTAATCTCTTCTCTACGGATAAGGATAATCAGAATAGGAAGCAGTAAGACAACGGGAAAGAATTTTGTTGCAATCGAAACACCTAATATTGCAGCGCTTGCAAGATCCTGTTTTCTATCGAACCAGTAAATTGCAAGAAGAGTTGTCACAATCGCCCAGAGATCCCAATTGATAAAGAGCGAAAGAGCTCCAGTAGGTGCAAGCGTGTAGAGAAGTGCGTTATCAGGTTTGATGCGATAAACAAGGTATGAAGATGCGATAAAGAGAAGTGCAATTAAAATTGCGCTGAAGTTAAAGTAACTTACTGGGCCATCAGGTGAAACCTTTGCAGTTGCCCACATGACAACGCCTTGCAGCACTGGATATTCAACTGCTTGATCTCCACCGCTAAATGCCCACTCACCTTTTCCGAATGCTCGTTCGCTAAAGAGGGCCGGGAAATCGCTATAACAGGCGTGAATATATTGATCTGGCCCCGCCCACACTGAACTTTCGCAATGGCTGAACTTCGCGAAAGAGAAGAGTGAGGCGATGATTGCAAGCAGGATTATGACGCGAGTATTTACGCGCATAGCAATCTACCGATTACTTCTTCTTCATCGTTTGCTTGCCACCACTAGTCATCACGATGGGATCGAGACCACCGATATTTGCAGGTGCTGGGAAATCCATGATTGGTTGATCTTTGAGCGCACCCTTCATAAATGCTGTCCAAATCTTTGCAGGGAAGGTTCCACCGGTAACTGAGTTAAGGCCACCGATTCCATTGAGAGATTCAGATGCGCTATCTCTAAAGAGTGAGACTGATGCGGCAAGTTGTGGTGTGTAGGCGCTAAACCAAGCAGAGGCATTTGATTGAGAAGTTCCAGTCTTTCCTGCAGCGGGGCGACCGAGTGCGAGAGCTGCAGAACCTGTTCCTCCGTTGACGACAGATTTAAGTGCATAGGTCAGGTCTGCCATAACCTCTTTACTAAATACTTCTTGAGTCTGAGGCTTCCCCTCATAGAGAACGCCCTTATTTGGTCCAATGACCTGAGCGACCATGTATGGCTTTGCGTAAATTCCATTTGCTGCAAATGTCGCATATGCATTTGCTACATCGATTACGTGTGGGCTTGCAACACCGAGTGAGACAGATGGAGTTGGCATCATCGCCACGCTCTCTGGAATTCCGGCGCGACGAGCGACATCAACAACGCGATCAAGACCAGCCTTGATACCGAGCGGCACATAGACAGTGTTAACTGAGTGCTGGGTTGCAGTCATCAAATCGATCTGGCCCCAACCTTCTCCACCATAGTTATCTACGATGTAAGGCTTTCCGAGATCATCGAATGTCTGTGGCGTATCGCCATTCCACATCGAAGTCAGTGGAATTCCTTGTTCAAGAGCTGCAACAAGTGCAAATGGTTTAAAGGTAGAGCCTGCAAGGGCGATGGATTGTGTTGCATCGTTAAGTTGGCGTACTACATAGTCTTTTCCGCCATACATGGCGATTACTTCACCGGTACCTGGTCGGATAGCAACTAGACCAATGTGAAGGTTTGTTGGAGCTTTCGTTGGATATAACTTATTTACGGCATCGACTGCAGATTGTTGTGCACGCTGTTCGAGCGTTGTCTTAATGACATAACCACCGACCATCAGCTGCTCAGATTTAAATCCAACTTTGCTCAACTCTTTCTGAACTGCATCGATGATGTAACCCTTAGGACCACTGAGTGATCCGCCAGTCGTGCGCGGTGCGATCGATGGCATCTTTGCAGCCTTCGCCTCTTCAGGGGTAATCCATTTCTCATCTAGCATTCCTTGAATTACATATTTAAAGCGGCCTTCAAGACGTGCGAGGTTGCGAGCTCTCTGAGCTTTATCGCCGTAATAGGGATCGTAAAGTCCAGGTGATCTAAGAATTGATGCAATCACCGCTGATTGAGAAATCGAAAGTTGGTTTGCATTGCGATTGAAGTATTGCTGAGCTGCAGTCTGTACTCCATATGAACCGCGACCAAAGTAAATTGTGTTGAGGTAATTCTCTAAAATCTGATCCTTCGTCATTGCATTCTCTAATTTAAGAGAGATGACGAGCTCTTTAATCTTTCTTTGAATACTTCTCTCTGGAGTTAAAAATGCAGTCTTTGCATATTGCTGGGTAATTGTTGAACCACCGCGCCCTTGGCCGAAGGTCAATACATTGGAGAGAACTGCATGCGCTAGACCGGTGATGCTAAATGCACGGTTGGAGTAGAAGTTGCGATCTTCCGCCGCCATCACTGCATAACGAAGGCGCAGTGGAATCTTTGCTAATGGAAGTATCTGGCGATTCTGTGCGCCGATGCGGCCGATCTCTTGGCCATTTGAATATTGAATAACAGTTGCCTGGCTATTGACGTAGGCATTTGGATCTGGAATATCGACTGTAAACCAAGCGAGCGCGAAGAGAGTCGCTCCCGCAACAAAGCCAAAACCAGCGAGAAATATGCCTGCGCGAATGAGCTTGGTTTTAATCACTTTCCAAGGTTACCGCTGAAGTCTTCATCCTCGAGGGTGCGTTGGCGCCGTGGTGGCCTTCGAAGAGTTCCATCGCCTAATAAATAGGTAGAACAGAGGTGATTCCATGAACAATCACGACAGACCTCGACGATATAGACAGCGAACTCACCAAACTCCTTCTCCATCTCAATAAGTTCAGCTGGAGATTTAATACGTCCTGAGTATTGACCTAATTGATCGCCGAAGGTGTAGCGCAGCTCTACAAGGGAATCCTTCTTGCAGACAGGGCAGTTACGGCCAGCTTTCTCACCGTGAAACTTTGCTGCGCGCATCAAGTACGGATCGGCATCGCATGCATCAACTACACCACGGAAGAGGGCGAGCAGGGTCGCGCGCTTATCGAGTGAATAATCGATGAACCCCCTCATCGATCTAGGATTGGGAGTTCTTGTCTGCGCCGCCATGGCGAGAAGAATATTCGCTTTCTTGGCCCTACGCTTACTGACGTGCTAGAACGAGGATTCACCTTCTGGGAGTTAATCCGTGACCGACGGCTCCGCCCGCTATTGCGTACGCGTTGGACTGGGCAATTCACCGATGGAATATTCCAGAGCGCACTCGCATCTTTCGTTCTCTTCTCGCCAGAGCGCCAGGCATCTGCGCTCAATGCAGCTATCGCATTTGCTGTTGTTCTCCTTCCATATTCGATTGTTGGACCAATGGTGGGAACGCTCCTCGATCGATTCTCACGTCAGCGAGCAGTTCTCTTCTCAAACTTAACGCGTGCATTAACTCTTCTCTTTATCGCGCTCCTTATTTTTCAGGGGCGAACCGGAGTTGAACTCACAATCTTTGTTCTCGTGGCATTTGGAGTGAACCGATTAATCCTCGCCGGATTATCGGCAGGACTTCCACTCGTTGCACCTAAGTCCTCTCTTATTGCAGCCAATGCACTTGCCGTAACTGGTGGTTCTGTCTGGGTCGTTCTCGGCGGCGGAATGGGGCTATTAATAAGGCGTTTTACAGATGCAATTACCTCTGCAGATCACGCCGATGGCTACCTCATCCTTGCCGCAGCATCTGGTTATCTCCTTGCAGCGCTCTTTGCCTCAATGATGAAGAAATCTGAGATTGGTCCGCTGGCCCATCAAATCAAGAAGGCCTCTCTAGCTGAAGGATTTATTGAAGTTCGAGAAGGATTTAAATTCTTAAGAATTCATCAAGATGCAGCTCGTGGAATCGCGGCAACTGCGATTCATCGCGGTGGAATTACAGCTCTCACTCTCACTGCAATGCTACTAGAGCGAAATACATTTAATGATCCGAGCAACAGTGATGCGGGGTTAGCTGGTTTAAGTATTGCGCTCTCATGTGCAGCAATCGGTTTTACTATCGGCGCGCTGATTGCACCGATTGGTGTGCGATGGACCGGGCGCCATCGTTGGATGAGACTCTCAATGTTTGCAGCAGCAATTGGAACTTTGATTCTTGTCATTGATCGCAACCAGATACTTCTCTGCGCTGCTGCATTTACAACCGGACTCTTCGGTCAGAGCGTGAAAGTTACAAATGATGCCCTTGTGCAATCGAAGATCAGTGATGAGTTCCGTGGACGTGTATTTGCTGTCTATGACGTTGTAGTCAACGGTTCGATCGTGACCTTCTCAATCATCTCAGCGTTGTTGCTGCCACAGAGCGGAGATTCATGGCTTGTGCCAACCCTTGTGGCAGTGACTTACTTATTGATTGCAGGCGTTGTATTACGCCCACAGAAATTCTTTCTTAAGGATGGCGGCGAGAACGCCACCACTCCATAAGTTCCTCTGTTGCACGTTCTTCACCGAGTGGACCATGTTCCATACGAAGCTCCATTAAGAAATCGAGCGCCTTACCAACATCTGCCGATGGTTTGATTCCAAGAAGTTTCATTACCTGTGCGCCATCGAGATCAGGGCGAATCTTTGAGAGCTCTTCCTCTTCCATCAACTTTGCGATGCGCGCCTCTAGACCGTCATAGGTGCGAGATAAGCGCTCTGCCTTCTTTACATTGCGGGTAGTGCAATCTGCACGTGTAAGAACGTGGAGATGTGTCAGTAAATCACCGGCATCACGTACATAACGACGCACTGCAGAGTCAGTCCACTCACCATCTCCATAACCATGGAAACGAAGGTGGAGAGATACAAGCGTTTCGACTGCATCGATAGTCTCATTATCAAAGCGGAGCGCCTTCATTCGAGACTTTGTAAGACGTGCACCGACTACCTCATGGTGATGGAATGAGACTCCGCCACCTTCAATGAGGTTACGAGTCTTAGGCTTTCCAATGTCATGTAGTAAAGCAGCTAGGCGATTGACAAGGTTGGGACCACCGAGGCGATCTTCCTGTGTGATTGCTTGTTCAAGCACTGTGATTGAGTGTTCATATACATCTTTATGGTGATGGTGTTCATCAATCTCAAGTCGCAACTTAGGAATCTCAGGCAGCACATGATCTGCGATTCCAGTATCGACAAGAATTGTGATTCCGATACGTGGATTCGGCGACATCAACATCTTTACAAATTCATCACGAATACGCTCTGCAGAGATAATCGAGATTCGGCCCGACATATTCTCCATCGCCTCAACGACTTCGCTATCGAGTGTGAAATCTAATTGACTTGCAAAACGTGCAGCACGCATCATGCGAAGTGGATCATCTGAGAAAGATTGGACTGCGCTAGCTGGTGTGCGCAATACCTTTGATGCTAAATCACCGATTCCATCAAAGGGATCGATAAATTCTGGAGTATCGGTGGTTAATTCAAGTGCCATTGAGTTAACGGTGAAATCACGGCGAGAGAGATCGCCTTCAATATCATCACCATATTCAACATCTGGGTTACGTGAATCTTCGTCATACTTCTCTGTGCGATATGTTGTTACTTCAACGGTTGTATCTCCGCGCTTTCCAGCAATCGTTCCAAATTCAATTCCTGTATCCCAAACATTCTCTGCCCAACCTTTAAGAATCTTCTTCGTCTCAAGTGGGTGCGCATCTGTTGTGAAGTCGAGATCATTGCCAAGGCGTCCAAGAATTGCATCGCGGACTGGGCCGCCAACAAGGGCGAGGCGATACCCCTTCTCTTTGAAGGCAGCGGCGAGGGAGCTAGCCAATGGCGCCCGCTCAATCAGGGTCGCAAGAGCGAGTTCACGTCCTAAATTGGTCTTCGCATCGCTCACAATAGATAAGCGTAGACGAGTACCCTTGCTCCTATGACCCCGGCACCTAGTGCGGGCAGCGAAGGTACGAAGAAGAAGCGTAGGCGCAAGCGCCCGGCGCATCGCTCCCCACAGAATTCACCTACCGAAAACGGTGGGCAGCAAGTGAAGAAGACCCCTGCAAAGAAGGTTTCACCTGCCCGCACCTATGCAAAGCGTGTAGATGAGGTCAGCGCTGGCGGACTCGTTGTAGATACCACTGGAAAGTTAGGCCTACTTATTGGTCGTCGCGATCAGAAGGATGCCAGCGGCAAGAAAATTCTCTGGTCACTTCCTAAGGGACATATTGAAGAGGGTGAAACTCCTGAGCAGGCCGCTCTTCGCGAGGTTGAGGAAGAGACTGGGATTCAATCTCAGATTGAGAAACACCTTGGCATCATCGACTTCTGGTTTATGGCAGGTGGAAAGCGAATTCATAAGACCGTTCATCACTATCTCTTCCGCGAGAGCGGTGGACTCCTTGCCGCTCAAGAGAGTGAAGTCGATGAGGTTGCATGGTTTCCGTTAACGGAGATCATTGAAAAGCTTGCCTATCCCGATGAGAAGAAGTTAATTGCACGTACTAACGCAACATCAGAGCTTGAGGCGATATGAGAAAAGTATTTGCCTCGCTCATTGCAGCCGTTGCCCTGATCGCACCTCTACCGCAAGCAATTGCTGCTACACCTGTTATTAGAGTTGTAGATATTCCTCACCGAAATTTTGATGGAACATTTCGCGACAATGAGCTATCAAAGACTCTGACTCCTGATGGACGTCTTGGTAAAGCACTCTTTACATCTAACTCAGCTGCTACATGGGTCATTGATGCATATCTCATCGATGAGATCGAAGATATGGCCGATGGATATACCTTTGAAGGTAAGGCAGATCCGGTCGGCACTAGCATTGCAAAGATCTGGTTACAGCAACTTCGCATTGCAACTATTGGAAATCCCATCGTCGCACTTCCTTACGGAAATCCTGATGCATCACTGGCCCGTAAATTGGCGCCGAGTGAGATCAATTTCTATTCAGCGCTAGGTGCATCAAAGTTAGAAACATTCTTCGGCCGCGCTGTTATTTCACAGAATGGTTGGGGCAGCGGAAAGTCGCGCCTAGATAGCCAATATCAAGAGTTTTACCGCAGTGAGCGAACTCTTCTCCTTGGTCTGAGCAAGGTAATCACCACCCCTGAAATTACAAACCTTCGAGAGAAGCTAGGCCTTGTTCTCAACCCCCAATTAAGCGTTGAAGATCGCGCATACTTTTCATACTCTGCACGTGATGCTGTCCGTAAGGTTGCTGGAAAATTGAAAGTTGTCTCTGGTCGTTATCAATTAACATCTGAGACGACAAAGGTTCCGTTGACCCTTGTAAATAAATTTGAAACTGCAACGACTGTTAATCTCTCACTTATTCCAATGAATTCACGAGTACAGGTTGAGAACGTCAACAACATCACGATTCCACCTAAATCCCAAGTTCAGATTGCTGTCACCTTCGATGTCATTGCATCTGGTTCAACTCTTGTACTTGCTCAATTAATGACGCCACAGGGAACCCGCGTCGGTGAGGTATCAAAGTTAAATCTCACAATGACTGTCATTGATTCACGCGTTGCCTGGTTTACAACAGCTGCTGCCATCGTTCTCTTCTTGGGAGCAATTGCTCAATCAGTCCGTCGAATCCGGAGGAGCCGTAATGAAAAATAATGAGCTCTTCCGCGCATCTTCCATCATGGCGATCGGCACCATCTTCTCTCGCATCACCGGATTCTTCCGCGCAATTCTTGCAGTGGCAGTTCTTGGAACCGCTCTCTTGGCCGATACATATAACGTCGCAAATACAATGCCTAATATTCTCTACAACTTACTTGTTGGTGGAGCGCTTACCGCAATCTTTGTACCGCAGTTAGTTCGATCATTTAACGATGAAGATGGCGGTCATGGTTTCGCTTCCCGCCTCGTCACTACGATCTCAGGAATTCTCTTCGTACTTGTTGTCATTGGAGTTATCTTTGCTCCACTTCTCGTTCGCCTCTATGCGCCAGAATTCTCTGAAATTGGTTTTGAACATGAGCGCGCGATTGCAGTTGCCTTTACCCGCTACTGCCTTCCGCAGATATTCTTCCTCGGCCTCTTTACGATGTTGGGTCAGGTCGCAAATGCTCGCGGATCCTTCGCACCTCTTATGTGGGCGCCAATCGCTAATAACCTCGTAGTTATCGTTGTTTTCAGCGGCTTCCTCACCTTCCAGCACAACATTGCAGTGGGAACTATTACCGATTTCCAGATTCAACTCTTGGGTTGGGGAACAACAGCAGGAGTTGTCATTCAAGCTCTCATCCTCATCCCTGTCGTGCATCGTTCGGGAATCAAGATCCGCCCTATCTTTGGCGTTAAAGGGCTAGGTAAGTCATTTTCGCTCGCTGGATGGACGCTTATCTATGTATTAATTTCCCAGCTTGGATATCTCGTTACTGTCAACGTTGCAACCGCTGCTGCAGTGCGAAGCGCAAAGGCTGGAATTTCAACTGGCGTTGGTTTCACGCCATATACAAGTGCGTACTACATCATGCTCCTGCCGTACTCGATTGTGACTATCTCTATCGTGACAGCGTTGTTGCCACATCTTTCAAAGCTGGCAATTGAGAAGAAGGTTGAGGATGTTCGCCTTCAGCTAATTCGTGCAATCAAGATGGTCGGAGTTGTCACTGTTCCAAGCGCTGTAGCACTTATCTTCTTCGGTCCACTGATGACAGAAGTTCTCTATATGGGTATCTCACTCGATGATTCACGTTATATCGGATATGTACTTGCCGCGCTCGGTCTCGGCCTAGTTCCATTTAGTATCAACTTGATTCTCGTCCGAGGTTTCAATGCATTTGAAGATACAAAGACTCAAGTGACTTCTATTCTGATAATTAACGTTATCTCTGTCTTGCTCTCCTATATATTCTTATGGAAACTTGCTAGCGATGTCGTCACTGTTGGTCTCGGAATCGCTTTCTCTATTAGTTATATCGTCGGTCTCTCAATTACTTTAAAGTTAATCAAGAAGCATGTTGGTAGCCTCAAACTCGCAGATTTCGCAGGCCAACACCTTGCACTCCTTGCCGCATCACTTATTGCAATGGTGCCCCTATTCGCACTCTCTACCTATCTTGGTTGGGCCGATGATTCAGCGCCGCTGATCACTCGCGCAATTCGATTGGCTGGAGTTTTGACCTTCGCAGGCTGTGGCTATCTCTTCCTCGCCCATCGCTTCAAAGTGGCTGAAATCGCAGGTCTTCGAAGCTTCGCCACAACTGTTTCGGCCAAGCTCAAGCGATAAAGGCGCGATAAGGTGCGCTTATGAGCACCGAAGTTCGCGAAGTCGTCATTGTTGGATCTGGCCCTGCTGGATATACCGCTGCTATCTATGCAGCTCGTGCAGATCTCAAGCCTGTCATCTATGAAGGCTCGGTGACTGCTGGTGGCGCACTTATGAACACCACTGAGGTCGAAAACTTCCCTGGATTCATCGACGGAATTATGGGTCCAGACCTTATGGACAATATGCGTAAGCAAGCTAAGCGCTTTGGTGCAGAGTTGATTACAGATGATGTTGTTGAGATGGATCTGACATCAGAGATCAAAGTTATTAAAGATGGTTCAGGTAATGTCGTGAAGGCAAAGTCTGTCATTCTTGCAATGGGTTCTGCATATCGCGAGATCGGACTTGAGAATGAGAAGCGTCTCTCAGGTCGCGGTGTCTCATGGTGTGCAACATGCGATGGATTCTTCTTCCGCGATCAGACAATTGCAGTTGTAGGTGGTGGTGACTCTGCAGTTGAGGAGGCAACGTTTCTTACAAAGTTTGCATCGAAGGTTGTCTTGATTCACCGTCGTGATTCATTGCGCGCATCAAAGATTATGCAGGAGCGCGCCTTCAATAATCCTAAGCTTGAGATGATGTGGGATACAGAAGTTATTGATGTTCTCGGTGAGAATAAAGTTGAAGGTCTTAAGTTGAAGAACACCAAGACCGGTGAAGAATCAACTGGAGCATTTACTGGTCTCTTCGTTGCCATCGGACATATTCCACGTTCTGAACTCGTTGCGACTCAGGTTGCACTTGATAATGAGGCGTATGTAAAGGTTGAAGATCGTTCAACACGTACCAATATTGCTGGTGTCTTCGCATGTGGTGATCTCGTCGATCACACATACCAACAGGCAATCACAGCTGCAGGTTCTGGTTGCCAGGCGGCAATCGATGCCGAGAAGTTCTTAGCCCACTAAATTTCACATACAAATAACTAGATATATAGGAGCAAGTAATGAGCGCACCAATCAAGGTAACGACAGCTGATTTCGACCAGGTTGTATTGAAGAGCAGTAAGCCTGTTCTCGTTGATTTCTGGGCAGAATGGTGTGGTCCTTGCCGCGCAATCGCTCCAATCTTGGACGATATCGCTGCAGAGCATGGAGATAAGCTCACAATCGCAAAGCTCAACACAGATGAAGAGTCAGCTATTGCTATCAAGTATGGCGTGACTTCAATTCCAATGCTTAATGTCTATGTCAATGGTGAAGTTGTAAAGACCATCATCGGTGCAAAGCCAAAGCCAGCACTCTTGAAGGAACTCGAAGGCTTCATCTAAATCTCTTATGAAGGAGTTATCTCCCGACGAGATTCGCTCATTTCAACAAGAGCGTGGACTCCATGTCACCGGTGAATTAAACGATGCGACCAAGCGCGCCTTAGAAGAGGCGCGCTGGAAGCTCGGTGATCGCTCACTCAATCTCCAACCATCTCCGATGATGCGTGGCGATGATGTGGCGACTCTTCAAGCTCGCCTGACAGAGATGGGATTTAACTGCGGACGTGTCGATGGAATATATGGTCCATCGACTGAGAGCGCAGTCAAAGAGTTTCAAAAATCTGTTGGCGCCAAGGTTGATGGAAAGTGCGGACCAGCAACAATTATTGCTCTCTTACGTTTAACAAAGACAATCTCTGGTGGTGCGCCGACCGCCCTCCGCGAAAGTGCGCAACATAAGAATCGCGGACCAGCTCTTGCAAATAAGGTAATTGTTCTCGATCCAGGTTCGGCCGATGGTGAAGAAGAGATCACTCTCGATATTGCACAACGTATTGAAGGTCGTTTACTTGCACTTGGTGCAACTGTATTTCTTGTTCGCGGAGCGACAAATAATCCGACAGAACATGAACGTATTGAATTTACAAATAAGAACAACGCTGATCTCTTGATCTCATTACATACTGATCGAGATTTAAATCCGCGGGCAGAAGGTGTTGCAACATTCTTCTATGGAAGTGATGCACATGGAATTCACTCGATTGTGGGTGAGCGATTTGCATCATTGGTACAGCGTGAAATCTCTGCGCGTACCGATCTCCTCAACTGTCGTACACATGCAAAGACTTGGGATATTTTGCGCCTTACTGAATGTCCGGCAATCCGCGTCGATTGTGGCTATCTCACCAATACTGGTGATTCACAGCGTTTAGCTCGCCCTGAATTTCGAGATACCCTCGCTGAAAGTTTCATTATTGCGATTCAACGCCTCTATCTATCGGCCGAAGATGATGCCAAGACAGGTACTTTGCGAATCTCAGACCTTCGTAGCGCCGGTATTCGACGTAATTAACTTTCATCGTTAATTAAGTACCGACTTTGTAGGGCGGTATGGGAAGATTCATCCCATGTCAGAGGTAAATATTCGCTATCAAACAGGTGCTCCACAGAATCTCGAAGAGAGATTTGCTGCGCGAGCCGCCGGAATGTTGCCCTCTGAAATTCGATCCCTCTTCGCTGTTGCTTCACGCCCAGAGATCGTCTCACTCGCTGGTGGAATGCCAAATCTCTCTGCTCTTCCAATGGAGATGATGGCTGGCGTTGTTAATGATTTGATCCTTACCAATGGCGTAGAGGCCCTCCAATATGGAAGCGGCCAAGGGCACCCCAAACTCCGCGAACAGATCTGCGATGTGATGGCCCTTGAAGGTATCCGCGCAAATCCCGACGATATTGTTGTTACAACTGGTTCACAGCAGGCTCTAGACCTCATCTCTCGAATCTTTATCGATCCAGGCGATGTTGTTCTCGTTGAAGCTCCTTCCTATGTGGGAGCTCTTGGAACATTCCGTCAATATGAGGCATCAGTTGTCCATGTAGAGATGGATCACGATGGAATGGTTCCTGATTCGCTCCGTAATGCGATTAAGAGCGTTCGTGCAGCAGGTCGCAAAATCAAATTCCTCTATCTGATTCCTAATTATCAGAATCCAACAGGTGTCTGCCTTCCAGCAGATCGCCGCACTGAGATCTTAAATATCTGCCGTGATGCAGAGATCTTTGTAGTTGAAGATAACCCTTACGGTCTCCTTGGTTTCGATAAGCCATCACCTAATGCGATGCGCGCAGAAGATTCAGAAAATGTTATCTATCTCGGATCTTTCTCTAAGACGATTGCATCTGGTCTTCGTGTGGGTTGGGCTCTCGTTCCACAATCGCTGAAAGATAAGTTGGTGATTGCATCAGAGTCTTCAATTCTCTGCCCATCAAACTTTACTCAACTTACAATCTCTAGTTACCTTGCAGATCAGCCATGGCGCGATCAGATTGCAAGCTTCTGTGAACTCTACAAAGTTCGTCGCGATGCGATGCTTGAATCACTAGAACAATATTTCCCTGAAGAGGCGACATGGACAAAGCCTGGCGGCGGATTCTATGTCTGGGTAAATTTGCCAGCAGAGATTGATACAAAGGCTCTTATGCCAAAGGCGATCGTTGCCAAGGTTGCCTATGTTCCAGGAAATGCCTTCTATGCAGATGGCCTCGGTTCTTGGTCGATGCGTCTCTCATATTGCCACCCAACTCCAGAGCGCATCCGTGAAGGTGTGAAGGCTCTCGGTGGAGTGATTAAGGGAGAGATGAAGCGCCGCGGAACAGCGCTCAACTAATTTTTTTCGATCAAATCAACGATACGTTGAAGATCTTCTGTCCCTGCAAATTCAATAACAATCTTGCCTTTGCCTTTGCCAAGTTCAACGTTGACGCGGGTATCGAGGTAATCACTGAGCAACTCAGCTGCAGCAAGTCCCGCTCCTGATACGCCCTTAGGTGTTGCCTTCTTACCTTTAGCATTTGATGGCTTATGGGTTGCAATGATCTCTTCTGTTGCACGAACACTGAGTCCCTCACCAACGATGCGAGATGCGAGCTTCTCAATATCGTTTGCATCGGTTAATCCAAGAAGTGCGCGAGCATGTCCTGCAGATAAAATTCCTGCAGCGACTTTACGTTGAACAGATTCAGGCAAATTAAGAAGTCGGATTGTGTTTGAAATCTGTGGACGTGAACGTCCTAATTTGAGCGCTAACTCATCATGAGTACAGCCAAAGTCGGTGAGAAGTTGAAGATAGGCAGCGCCCTCTTCAAGTGGATTGAGTTGGCTGCGATGAATATTTTCGATGAGAGCTTCGCGAAGCAGCTCATTATCTGGAGTCTGACGAATAATGACAGGAATTGATTTCAACCCTGCAGCCTTTGCTGCACGGAAGCGACGCTCTCCCATAATCAATTCATATTTATCTGTCGCAACTTTACGAACAACAGGTGGTTGCAAAATTCCAAATAACTTAATCGATGAAATCAATTCATTGAGAGCCTCTTCATCAAAGACTGTACGTGGTTGACGTGGGTTAGGCGATATCTGCTCTAATGGGATTTCATTCTGTGTAGCAACAACAACATCATCAACGGTAAGTGATGTTGGAATAAGTGAATCTAAATTAATACCGAGTCCACCGCGCTTTGCTGCCATTATGCAATGCCATCCTTGTAATTAATTGAAACTACATTTGAATTAAATTCAGTTGATAGATCTGGCTCTTTCGCTTTTCCGCGTTCTGCAATCTCGCGAGCAACCTGCATATATGCAATCGCACCAGGTGATAGTGGATCGTAAGTCATTACAGTTTGATTGTAAGAAGGTGCTTCAGATACACGTACAGCACGTGGAATTGGCACATCGATTAATTCATTTGGAAAGTGTGCACGTACATTTGCAGCAACATCATTAGAGAGGCGAGTACGTGAATCGAACATCGTTAAAATAATTGTTGAGAGATTAAGTGTTGGGTTAAGTCGCTTCTTTACAAGAGTGTATGTCTCTAATAATTGAGAGAGACCTTCAAGTGCGTAGTACTCAGTTTGAATTGGAATCATCAGCTCGCGTGATGCGGCAAATGCATTGATTGTCAGTAGCCCTAGTGATGGTGGGCAATCGATAAATATGTAGTCATAGTTAACGCTGATCTCATCGATCGCTTCCTTTAATTGGAGCTCGCGAGCCACCATTGAAACGAGATTGATCTCAGCATTTGCTAGAGATGTATTGGATGGGATGCAGTCGAGCTCAGGAAAACCTGCCACCTTCTGAATAACTGTTGCGATGGGAGATGTACCCATCAAGACCTCATAGACGCCGGCGCTCTCACGGTGTTCAACACCGAGGGCGGTAGAGGCATTTCCTTGGGGATCGAGGTCGATCACGAGGACTCGAAGGCCTCCCATAGCTAAAGCTGCTGCGATATTGACGGTGGAGGTCGTCTTTCCAACCCCACCCTTCTGGTTGGCCACTGTGAAGATACGGGTAGAGGCAGGCTTAGCCATCGCCTCTTTAAGGCGACGGACGCCTATCACTTTTCCATTTGTTTCACGTGAATCATCCACAGGGGTATTCAACCACCATTATGGGAGCGCTATTACTGCGGTTGGACCTTCGGGAGCTTCTTTAGTTCAACTACACGGCCCAGGCCGATACCTTCAAGGGTAATTTCATGCAAGATTGAGCCTGGAACTGCCTCCATCTCCTTGGCGGCAGACTCCCCCTTCATTGCAAGGAGGGATCCATTCAACTTGAGCATATGCCAGCTCATCTTCTTTAACTTATCGAGGGCAGCTACTGCGCGAGCGGTGACGTAATCAGCGCTCTTCTTTACATCTTGGGCGCGGCCACGGATCACCTGGATCTCGGTGCCCTCTGTAGCCTCTTTGAGGAACTCCACACGTCGTTCAAGGGGCTCAATGAGCGTGACCTTGAGATCTGGACGGGCTAGAGCGATAACAATTCCAGGTAGACCTGCCCCTGAACCGATATCAAAGAGGGATGCTCCTTGAGGTAGTAATTGGCAGACAAAGAGGGAGTTGAGGATATGGCGCTCCCAAATTCGATCGCCTTCACGGGGGCCGATGAGGCCACGCTCAATACCGGGACCTTTTAGGAAATCGGCGTAGGCGCGGATGGCCCCCTCTTTTTCAGGAAAGTGGCGGGCGATCAGCTCATCGAGCGTTGGTTCCACGTGAAACCAGACCTATTAGGAAGGGAAGATAACGACGAAACGGCGTGGATCTTCGCCCTCAGACTCTGAGGTGAGGCCCATATCCTGGATTGTGTCGTGGATGATCTTGCGCTCAAAGGCGTTCATTGGGTCGAGTTTGATCTCTTTACCTGTTGTCTTAGCCTCTTCGCCGAGCTTCTTTGCAAGAGCGGTCAGCTCCTTGCGGCGGTTGGCGCGGAAGTTCTCGATATCGAGCATGAGGCGGCTACGGTCACCTGAAGAGGTCTGAACAGCGAGGCGTGTGAGCTCCTGTAGAGCGTCGAGGACCTCTCCATCCTTACCGACGAGGTGGTTGAGCTTGCCACCGACGATAGCTAGCGATGCGCGACCATTTTCAACATCGATATCGATATCTCCATCGAGATCTGCGATATCAAGGAGCGCCTCGAGGTAATCGGCTGCGATATCGCCTTCTTCCTCAAGCTTTGCTACCGTCTTAGGAGCCTTCTTTGTTGGCTCTCCTGAAACTTCTACTGTCTCTGCTACAACTTCTGTTGACTCTGGCATTTCGTTCTCCATTTGTTGGGTGAATTATATGTTTTTATGCGTTATTGATAGTAAATGTCTGATTTGTTACTTCTTCTTCTTTTTAGCCTTCTTTGGCTGTTGGCGCTGGCCTTCGACCTTTGGCGCCTCAACTGGAGATATGCCTTCTGGGTCAATCTCCTTGCCTTCAAGCTTCGCCTTGTGGGCGCGCTTTCGCTGGAGCTCTTCATAGGCAGGTGATCCTGGCGTTGGGTTTCGTTTAATGACATAGAACTGCTGACCCCATGTCCAGAGGTTTGTTGTCGACCAGTAGATCAAAACACCGACTGGGAAGTTCACACCTGAGATTGCAAAGATAAGTGGGAATACATAAAGCATGATCTTCTGTTGTTGCAACATCATATTGTTGCTTGCATCCATCTTTGGCATGCCCTTTGTCATCAACTGTTTCTGAGTTGTAAATGTTGTTGCTGACATAAGAAGGATAAGAATCACTGTAACAATCTTTACAGTTAACTTATCTGAACCTAAGAAAGTCTCTGAGATTGGTGAACCAAAGAACTTCGCTTGTGCAGCTGAAGTTAAATATTCGCCCTTCATAAATCCATGTGGCTTGTTCTTTGCAATTCCATTTAGAACTGTAAAGAGTGCAAACATCACTGGAGCTTGCGCAAGAATTGGGAAACATGATGCAAGTGGGTTTGTCTTATGTTCCTTGTAAATCTTCATCATCTCTTCAGATTGCTTCTGGCGATCATCTTTATATTTCGCCTGGATAGCTTTGATCTGAGGTTGCAGCGCTGTCATTGCGCGCTGACTCTTAATCTGCTTAACAAAGAGTGGAATCAAAATTGTGCGGATGAGCATCACAAGTCCCATGATTGAGAGAGACCATGTCACACCTGAATCAAAACCAAAAAGTGGCGAGAGCACTTTATGGAATCCGATCATGATTCCAGAGACGATGTTATAGAGCGGATTTAAGATAAAGCCCATTAGAGGACCCCTTCTGTTGTATTGCTTGAAACCATTGTGGAGCGCATATTTGCAAGGGCATCTGCGCTATCGAGTTCATAATCAACGTAATCAAGGCCGCCATTAGACCAAGGGTTACAACGCAGTAAACGCCAGCTCGCCATGAGTAGACCTTTCAATCCATAACGGTGGATTGCTGTCGCTGCATAATTTGAACAAGATGGGTAGTACTTACAACGCGGCTCGCGCATTGATGAGAAAACTTGGTATCCCTTAATAAGAAACTCTGCGATGCGCTTCATTGTGAATCCGCCAATCGTTTCGCCGCCTTATTAATAAGTCGTGTGGAAATTTCTCTGACCTCACGAGCAACATCTGTTGTTGCATCCTGCTTCAACCCACGGATAACAACCAGTGAGCCTTCTGGAAATTCTGAAAGTACTGGAGAGATTGCATGGCGAATCTGACGAGATACCCGGTGGCGGCGAACTGAGTTGCCGACACCCTTGCCGATGATTAGACCAGCGCGTGGGTGATCGGTTGAGGCAGGGTTAACGTATAAATATCCAACGAAATGTTCGGTGGTAACTCGAAGACCGCTCTTTGTTGTGCGAGCGAAATCTTGCGGTGAAGTTAAACGTGCAGAAAGTGGCAGCACGAGTACTAGATCCGGTTCAGCTCTACCTAGTCTTTAAGTGGTTGCTTACGCTGAAAGGCGTGAGCGACCCTTAGCGCGACGAGCTGAGAGAACTGCGCGTCCTGCGCGTGTAGCCATACGTGCACGGAAGCCATGCTTCTTGGCGCGGCGGCGTGTATTTGGCTGGTAGGTGCGCTTTGTCATGAGAACTCCAAAATATAGAGAGGCTTATCTGCAGATAGGCCTCGTAGTCGATCAGGTCAGAAATACGGGGGAAGCGAGGGTGCAACGGTACGGGTGTGGATAGGTGATGGTCAAACTCGCGGGATCGGGGTCAGGGGTGGTAAAGGTGTGGATAACTACTTGCTAATTCTCAGAAAAGGGTCTACTTTGCGGGTTCTCCACAGGTATCCGTCGAAATGGGTCGGAAGTGAAGCCTCAAGGCGCACTTTAGACCACACCCTGTGGATAACTTTGTGGATATCTTAAATCCAGGTCTGGAGGGTCCTA